>CAWFYR010000001.1:0-274036 GCA_963819995.1 uncultured Alphaproteobacteria bacterium
GCCATGAACGGGGCAGGCACGAGCACGGCCGGTGCGCCGGTGCGTTCGGCAAGGCGCGTGGTGACGTCGTGCGGGTTGGCGCCGGAGCGCTCGGTGAGGCCGCCCATCAGCGATACCAGCCGGACGTGCTTGCCTCTGGTGGCGGGCAGGTCGTTGGACGCTGGCCTCCAGGGTGCGGCCATAGCCGAGGCCGATCAGCATCGCCTCGTTGCGGCCGAACTCCTTCGCGAGGAACCTTGCGCCGGCCGCGCCCAGCGCCTGCAGCGGCAGCTCGTCCTGATAGAAGGTCGGTGACGATCTCGCAGTGGTCGAGCCCATAGGCGTCGGCGAGCTGGCGCTCGAGGTCGACCTCGCCGGAGGCGGCCATGATCTCTTCCTTGGTGGCGCCCGGGCCGAACTCGGCGGAGATCTTGCCGCGGCTCATCACGACGATCCGGTGGGCGACGCTCAGGCATTCGCCGACCTCGGAGGTGGAGTAGACCACCGCGAGGCCGCGGCGGGCGCCTTCGGCGAGGAGCTTGAACACCTCGGACTTGGCGCCGATGTCGATGCCGCGGCTCGGCTCGTCGAGGAGGACGACCGAGGGGTTGGTGGCGAGCATCTTGCCGATCACCACCTTCTGCTGGTTGCCGCCGGAGAGCGAGCCGATCATCGCGCCGCCGCCGTCGGTCTTGATGTGGACGTCGCGGATCGCCCGGTCGACGAGCTCGCTTTCGCGCTTGCGCGAGGTGAAGAGGCCGCGGGTGAACGCGGCGATGCTGGCGAGCGAGAGGTTCTGGCCGACCGACATGGTCTGGACGAGGCCGTCGCGCTGGCGGTCCTCGGGGACGAGGACGAGGCCGGCGTCGATGCGCTGGGCGATGCCGAGGCGGGAGACGTCGGGCGCCGCGCAGGAGGACGCGACCGCCAGAGGGTTGCAGGCGGCCGGCGACGCATTCCATCATCTCGGTGCGGCCGGCGCCCATCAGGCCGTAGATGCAGACGATCTCGCCGGCGCGGACGTCGAGCGAGAAGCGGTCGACCACCGAGTAGTCGGCCCCGCCCGGGGCGGGCACGCTGAGGTTCTCGATGGAGAGAGCGACGTCGCCCATCTCGTAGCCGGTCGGCGGCGAGCCGAGGTCGAAGTTGTCGCCCACCATGTTCCGGACGATCCACTCGAGGTCGATGTCCTTGCGCGGCGCGTAGGCGGTCATGGCACCGTCGCGGAGGACGACCGCGTGGTTGGTGATCTGCAGCGCCTCTTCCAGATGGTGCGAGATGTAGACGATGGAGACGCCGCGGCTGGTCAGGTCGTGGATCACCTTGAAGAGCACCTCGACCTCGGTGGCGCTGAGCGCCGAGGTCGGCTCGTCCATGATCAGGATGCGCGAGTTGACCGAGAGGGCGCGGGCGATCTCGACGATCTGCTGCTGGCCGAGGCGCAGGTCTTCGACCGGGGTCAGCGGGTCGATGTCCTCCTCGAGCTCCTCCATCAGGGCGCGGGTCTGGCGGGCTTCCTCGGCGAAGTCGACGCCGGTGGCGCCGCGGATCTCGCGGCCCATGAAGATGTTGTCGCGGACGCTGAGGTTGGGCGCGAGGCTGAGTTCCTGATGGATGATCGAGATGCCGCGGTCGCGCGCCTCGGTCGAGTTCGCGAAGCGCACCGGCTTGCCGTCGAGGATGATCTCGCCCGACGTCGGCGCCACCACGCCGGAGAGGATCTTCATCAGCGTCGACTTGCCGGCGCCGTTCTCGCCGAAGAGCGTCGTCACCTCGCCGCGGCGGATGTCGAAGTCGGCATGCTTGATCGCCTGGATCGCGCCGTAGGACTTCGAGACGTTTCGCGCCGCGAGGATCACGCTGGAATCGGGACTGGCGGCCGGCGTGTCGCTCATTGCACCTTCATCTCCACCGGGGTGACCAGCCAGTTCTTGGGGTTGACCAGGGTGAAGGCACCGGTAACCGCGATGGTCTTGCCGGTCAGCGCCTTGGGGTCGATGCCGGCCAGCACCTCCTTCTTCATCTCGTTGTTGATGGCGGCGCCGGCGTTCTGGTACTCGATCTGGTTGGTGAACTGGCCGAAGAGGATCTCGCCGGTGGCGTCGCGGAGGTCGGTGCCGTTGATCGCCGGGCCGGTCTGCACCCGGATCTTGACGTCGGGCGGCATCCCGTCGACCGCGACGGTGTAGACGCCGACCTTGCCGTCGCCGACGACGCCGGTGAATTTCACCGGGATCGTCGCGCCGACGCCGGCCTTCACGCCATATTTCGCGGCGGCGGCGGCCTTGTCGGCCATGACCTCCGGGGCGAGCGTCGTGGCGTCGACGGCGCGGCCGAGGACGCTGGCCTGGATCTTGGGGAATTCCGCGGCGCCGAAGGCTTCCGGCGAGAAGACGTCACTGGCGACATCCTCGGGGGAGCCGATCCGGACGACCTTGGTGTCGAAGGCGATGGCGGCGAGGACGACGAGGACGGCGCCGGCGATGAGAAGCCTGCGTCGGCTCGAACGGGCCGGGGGCGGAGTGATGGCGTCCGCTGGCGTGCTCATGGCTTCCCTCCCCAAGGACCCGGAGAGGCGGCGCTGACGCCGCCGGCCGGGGTAACGTTTCCACCCATGGCGGCCCGTCCCCTGGGGTGCGGGCCTGCGTGGTCTGTGAACCAGACTCTGCTCAACCATTGCTGCCAGATTTGGCCCGTCGATCCAAGCGAGGCTTGGCGTCGCGGCTGTTCCCGACCAGACGACGATAGGTGAAATAAATTTCTCTGTCAGCAAAAAAATGCATTCCGCGGGCGACGGGGATGGCTTATGCTGACCGGGAGAAGAGGCGGCAAAGCCTCTCGGAGGGACGGGACGTTTGGGGAAACACCAATGGGCGTGAGGCGTTCCGGATTGCTCGTCAGCGGAGGGTCGGCCGGTGCGTGACGGCGCCGACCTCCTGATCGGAATTGACTCGGGCACCTCGGTGGTGAAGGCGGTGGCCTTCGACCTCAAGGGAAGGCAGGTCGCCTCGGCGGCGATCCTCAACCGATACGTGACGGGCGCGGATGGCTCGGCGGTCCAGCCGCTGGCGCAGACCTGGGACGATTGCGTGCAGGCGCTGCGCGGGCTGGGCGAGAAGGTCCAGAACCTGGCGCGGCGGACCGCGGCGATCGCGGTGACCGCGCAGGGTGACGGGACCTGGCTGGTCGGGGCGGGCGATGCGCCGGTCGGCGACGCCTGGATCTGGCTCGACGCGCGGGCGGCGCCGTCGGTGGCGCGGCTGGGCGCAGCGGAGGCGGAGCGGGCGCGGTTCGAGGCGACCGGGACCGGGCTCAACACCTGCCAGCAGGGGGCACAGCTCGCCGAGATGCAGCGGCGAGCACCGGAGATGCTCGACCGGGCCGAGGTGGCGCTGCATTGCAAGGACTGGCTGTACCTGTGCCTGACCGGGGTGCGGGCGACCGATCCGTCGGAGGCGAGCTGGACGTTCGGGAATTTCCGCACGCGGCAGTACGACGAGATGGTGATCGCGGCGCTGGGGCTGACCGGGCGGCGGGGGCTGTTGCCGGACATCGTCGAGGGGACCGAGGTGACGCATCCCTTGAGCGAGACGGCTGCGGCGGCGACGGGGTTGGCGGCGGGGACGCCGGTCTCGCTCGGCTATGTCGACATGGTGATGACGGCGCTCGGGGCCGGGGTGCATACCGGCGACCCGGATGCGGCCTGCACGGTGATCGGCTCGACCGGGGTGCACCTGCGCTCCAAGCGGGTCGGGGACGTGACGCTGAATGCCGAGGGCACCGGGTACGTGATGGCGCTGCCGGTGTTGGGGTATGTGACGCAGATGCAGACCAACATGGCGGCGGCGCTCAACATCGACTGGGCGCTGCGGCTGGCGGCGGATCTGATGGCCGAGACCGGGCGGGAGGTGGCGTTCTCCGATCTGGTATCGCGGATCGAGCCGTGGCTGGCGGCGTCGCGGCCGGGGGCGATCTTGTACCATCCGTATATCTCGGAGGCCGGGGAACGGGGGCCGTTCGTCGATGCGAATGCGCGGGCCGGTTTCATCGGGCTGTCGAGCGGGCACCGGTTTCCGGATCTGCTGCGGGCGGTGGTCGAGGGGCTCGGGCTCGCGGCGCGGGATTGTTACGCGGCGATGGGCGGGCTGCCGAGCGAGCTCAGGCTGAGCGGCGGGGCGGCGCGGTCGCGGTCGCTGCGCGGGGTGCTGGCGGCGGCGGTGCAGGCGCCGGTGCGGGTGTCGGGCCGCGAGGAGGCCGGCGCGGCCGGGGCAGCGATGATGGCGGCGGTGGCGGTGGGCGCGTACCCGTCGATGGAGGCCTGCATCGCGGAGTGGGTGACGCCGTTGCTCGGGGCGGCGGAGGCGCCGGACCCGGCGCTGGTGGGCGTCTACGAGCGGCTGTTCCCGGCGTATGTGCAGGCGCGGGTGGCGCTGGCGCCGGTCTGGGCGGCGCTTGCGGAGAGAGGAGCTTGAGATGACGGACGCGGGCATGGTGGACCTTCTGGTGATCGGCGGCGGCATCAACGGTGCGGGGGTGGCGCGCGACGCGGCGGGGCGGGGGTTGTCGGTGATCCTGTGCGAGAAGGGCGATCTCGCGGAGGGGTGCTCGTCCCGGTCCGGGAAGCTGGTGCATGGCGGGCTGCGCTATCTCGAATATTACGAGTTCCGGCTGGTGCGGGAGGCGCTGATCGAGCGCGAGGTGCTCTTGAACGCGGCGAGCCACATCATCTGGCCGATGCGCTTCGTTCTGCCGCACAGCCCGGAGGACCGGCCGGCTTGGCTGGTGCGGCTGGGGCTCTTTCTCTACGACCATCTCGGCGGGCGGAAGAAGCTGCCGGGGGCGCGGGCGCTGGACCTTCGGCGCGATCCGGAGGGGGCGCCGATCTTGGACAAGTATACCCGTGGGTTCGAGTATTCCGACTGCTGGGTCGACGATGCGCGGCTCGTGGTGCTCAACGCGGTGGGCGCGGCGGAGAAGGGGGCGGAGGTGCTGACCCGGACGCCCTGCGTGAGCGCGCGGCGGGAGGATGGCGGCTGGACGGCGCAGTTGCGCGACGAGCGGACCGGGGCGGTGCGCACGGTGCGGGCGAAGGCGATCGTCAATGCGGCGGGGCCGTGGGTCAACGACTTCATCGGGCGGGTCGCGGGGACGAATTCGGCGCGCAACGTGCGGCTGGTGAAGGGGAGCCACATCATCGTGCCGAAGTTCTGGGAGGGGCGGCAGGCGTACCTCGTGCAGAACCACGACAAGCGGGTGATCTTCATCAACCCCTACGAGGGGGATCTGGCGCTGATCGGGACGACGGACGTGGCCTATGAGGGGCGGCCGGAGGACGTGACGCCGGACGAGGCGGAGATCGACTACCTGATCGCGGCGGTGAACCGCTACTTCAAGGAGAAGCTGCGGCGCGAGGACGTGGTGATGAGCTTTTCCGGGGTGCGGCCGCTCTTCGACGATGGCAAGGGCAATCCCTCGGCAGTGACGCGGGACTACGTGTTCGACCTCGACGAGACCGGGGGGGCGCCGATGCTCAACATCTTCGGCGGCAAGATCACCACGTTTCGCGAGCTGGCGGAGCGGGGGATGCACCGGCTGGCGGGGGTGTTTCCGAAGATGGGCGGCGACTGGACCGCGACCGCGCCGCTGCCGGGCGGCGAGATCGAGGGGGCGGATTTCGTGCAGTTCGCGGAGGGGCTGCGCGAACGGTATCCGTGGATGCCGCGGGCGTTGCTGCATCACTATGGCCGGACGCATGGCGCGCGTACGGAGCGGGTGGTGGGGACCGCGACCTCGATGGAGGGGCTCGGGCGGCATTTCGGGGCGCAGCTCTACGAGGCGGAGGTGCGGTACCTGGTGGCCAACGAATGGGCGCAGACGCCCGAGGACGTGCTGCACCGGCGGACCAAGCAGGAGCTGCACATGACGGCCGAGGAGCGGGCGGCGTTCGCCGCGTGGTTCGACGCCGAGCTGGCGCAGGCCGCCTGACGATGGGGCTGACGCTCTCGCTCAATACCAATCCGCTGGTGAACCGGTTTGCCGATCCGGACGATCTGATCGACACGGTGGCGCGGGACCTGCGGGTGCGCGACCTGCAGCTGACGCACGAGTTCATCAATCCGGGCTGGCCGGCACCGGTGATCCGGCGGCTGACGCGGCAGATGGGGGCGGCGCTGCGGCGGACCGGGGTGCGGGTGACGTCGGGGATGACCGGGCCGTATGGGCGGCTCAACCATTTCGGGCATCCCGACCCGGAGGTGCGGCGGTACTACATCGACTGGTTCAAGACGTTTGCGGACATCATCGGAGATCTTGGTGGAAGTGCGGTGGGGACGCAGTTCGCGATCCTGACCTATCGCGACTTCGACGATCCGGCCCGGCGGGAGGAGATGATCGGGATCGCGATCGACTGCTGGGCGGAGGTTGCGGAGCATGCGGAGGCGGCGGGGCTCACTTACGTCTTCTGGGAGCCGATGAGCGTCGGGCGGGAGTTCGGCGAGACGATCGAGGGGTGCCTGGCGCTGCAGGAGCGGCTGACGGCGGCGGGGATGGCGGTGCCGATGTGGATGATGGCGGACATCGACCACGGCGACGTGACCAGCGACGATCCCGCGGATTTCGATCCTTATGCCTGGGCGCGGGCGGTGCCGAAGGTGTCGCCGATCATCCACATCAAGCAGTCGCTGCTCGACAAGGGCGGGCACCGGCCGTTCACCGCGGCGTTCAATGCGCGCGGCAACATCCAGCCGGAGCGGCTGTTGAAGGCATTTGCCGAGGGCGGGGCGGTCGAGAACGAGATCTGCCTCGAGCTCTCGTTCAAGGAGCGCGAGCCGAACGACCGCGAGGTCATCCCGCAGATCGCCGAGAGCGTGGCGTTCTGGGCGCCGTGGATCGACACGGGTGCGTCCGACCTGAAGGGGTGACGCGGTGGCTGCGACCGACGCGGAGAACTCGCTGGCGATACGCGCGGTGTGGCTGCATTACGCCGGCGGGCTGACGCAGGCGGCGGTGGCCGAGCGGCTGGGCATCCCGTCGGTCAAGGCACACCGGCTGATCGCGCGGGCGGTGGCCGACGGCGTGGTCAAGGTCAGCATCGACGGCGACATCGTCGAGTGCATCGACCTGGAGGGGCGGCTGAGCGCGCGCTTCGGGCTCGATTTCTGCGAGGTGGCGCCCGATCTCGGCGAGTACGGCCTGCCGCTCCGGGCGCTGGGGCTGGCCGGGGCGAGCTACCTGCGGCGCGAGATCGAGCGGGGCGAGCATGCGGTGATCGGGCTCGGGCACGGGCGGACGCTCGCCGCCGCGGTGCAGCAGCTGCCGCGGCTCGACGCCCGCGGCGTGCGCTTCGTCTCGCTGCTCGGCGGGCTGACGCGGAATTATGCGGCAAATCCCTACGACGTGATGCACCGGCTCGCCGAGCGGACGGCGGGGCAGGCCTACGTGATGCCGGTGCCGTTCTTCGCCAACTCGACGCGGGACCGCGAGGTGCTGATCGAGCAGCGCGGCGTGCGCGAGGTCTTCGAGATGGCGGCTGCCGCGAGCCTGAAGCTCGTCGGCATCGGCACGGTCGATCCGGAGGCGCAGCTCGTCTCCTCGGGGATGATCGAGCCGGGCGAGATCGCGGAGATCGCCGCGGGTGGCGGCGTCGGGGAGCTCCTCGGCCACTTCTTCGACGCGGAGGGCCGTCTGATGACGACGACGCTCAGCGCGCGGACGCTGGCGGCGGCGATCGGCGAGCCCGGCACCAACCGGATGGTCGCGATTGCCGGCGGGCAGGAGAAGGTGGCGCCGCTGATGGCGGTGCTGACCAGTCGGCGGCTGACCGGGCTCATCACCGACGAGAGGACCGCGCGGGCGCTGCTCGGCGACACGTGACATCGAAGGAGAGAACGCATGGATTTCAGCTTCCCATTGACCGGCAAGGTCGCGCTGGTGACCGGCGCCGCCTCGGGCATCGGCGCGGCGGTCGCGGAGGCGTTTGCCGGGAAGGGCGCAAGGGTCGCGCTCTGCGACCTCGATGCGGGCAAGGCCGGGGCGGCGGCGGAGCGGCTGGGGGGCGAGGCGCGGGCGTTCGAGTGCGACGTCGCGGATGCGGCCAGTGTGGCGGCGACGGTGGAGGCGGTTGTCGCGACGTTCGGGCGGATCGACGTGCTGGTGAATTGCGCCGGGATCGTCGATCTGGCGCCGGCGGAGGAGATCGGGCTGCCGGCCTGGCGGCGGACGCTCGACGTCAACCTGACGGGGTCGTTCCTGATGGCGCAGGCGGCGGGCCGGGTGATGATCGGGCAGGGCGGCGGCAAGATCGTCAACATGGCGAGCCAGGCCGGGTCGGTGGCGATCGAGGGGCACGTCGCCTATTGCGCGTCGAAGTTCGCGGTGATCGGCATGACGAAGACGCTGGCGCTGGAGTGGGGGCGGCATGGCATCTGCGTGAACTCGGTCTCGCCGACGGTGGTGATGACCGAGCTCGGCCGGAAGGCCTGGGAAGGCGCCAAGGGCGAGGCGATGAAGGCGCAGATCCCGAGCGGGCGCTTTGCCGAGCCCGAGGAGATCGCCGCCGCGGTGGTGTTCCTGGCCTCGCCCGGCGCCGACATGATCAACGGCGCCGACCTCCTGGTCGACGGCGGCTACACCGTCCGCTGAGCCGCCCGGTTCGGGGTGGACCGGCGGCATGAGGGAGTTCACCATCGGGCGACGGGGAGAGGGGAGACTGCGATGAGCAAGGTACCGGCCCGACAGGGGCTTACCGAAGCCCGGGTGATCGAGATCGACACCGAGCGGGTGATGACCCGGGAGCAGCACCATTTCGCGGTCATCGACATCGGCTCGAACTCGCTGCGCCTCGTCGTCTACGACGATCTCAGCCGGGCGCCTTTCCCGCGGTTCAACGAGAAGTCGCTCTGCGCGCTCGGCGTCGGCCTGGCCGAGACCGGTCGGCTGTCGCGCGAAGGCATCGAGATGGCAGTGAACGCGGTGGAGCGGTTCGAGGCGATCGCGCGGGCCATGCAGGTCGAGACCATCCACGTCCTCGCCACCGAGGCAACCCGACGCGCGAGCAACGGCGCCGAGCTGGTCGATGCGATCCGGGCGCGGACCGGCCTCGAGACCCGGGTGCTGAGCGGGGACGAAGAGGCGACCTATGCCTCGCTCGGGGTGATCTCGGGCTTTTTCCAGCCGAACGGCCTGACCGGCGACATGGGCGGGGGCAGCCTCGAGGTTGCCGAGGTCGTCCGCGACCGGGTCGGCCAGCGCCTGGTCAGCATGCCGCTCGGCGCACTGCCGGTCAAAGCCATGCTGGCGGAGGGGTATGACGTCGCCAAGCGCCGGATCGACGCGATCCTCGACGACGAACTGCCGCCGCTCCTGACCGAGCCGGTCTTCTATGCCATCGGCGGCGGCTGGCGGGCCCTGGCGCGCGTGCACATCGCGATGAACCAGCTGCCGATCAGCGTGGTCCATGGCTACGACGTCGACGCGGACGAGCTGCGCGGCTTCGCCAAGAAGATCGCGCGGATGGCGCCGGCGGAGGTCGCCGCCCTTCCCGACGTGCCGAGCCGGCGGGTCGACACGCTGCAGGCGGCGGCGATCGTCCTGTCGCGCGTGCTGCGCCAGCTGAAGCCCGAGCGGGTCGTCTTCTCGGTGTTCGGGCTCCGCGAAGGCTGGCTCTACGCGCAGCTCGATCACGAGGAGCAGTACCGTGACCCGCTGCTCGAAGGCGCGCAGTCGATCGGCCTGCCGACGGCGAGGGTGCCGGAGTTCAGCGCCGCGCTGGCGCGCTGGACCGACGATCTTTTCCCCGGCGAGACCCAGAGCGACCGGCGCCTGCGGCTTGCGGTCTGCGCCCTGACCGACGTTGCATGGCGGGACCACGAGAAGGTCCGCGCCATCGAGAGCTTTCGCCGCCTGCTGCAGTTCCCGTTCATCGGCATCTCGCACCCGGAGCGGGCGTTCCTGGCGGTGGCGATCATGGCCCGCTACGGCGGCAACGTGGATGACGAAGTGCGGGAGACCACCCGCACCCTCCTCAGCCCGAGCCAGCTCCGCCGGGCGGAGATCCTCGGCCGGGTGCTGCTCCTCGGCCACCGCTTCTCGGCGAGCGTGCCGGACATCCTCGACCAGGCGCGCATCCGGCTGGGATCGAACGCGGTGCGGCTCGAGGTCCTGACCTCCGAGCGCATCCCCGACAGCGACGCCGTGCAGGCGCGGCTGCGCCAGCTGGCACGGGTCAGCGGAGTCGAAGGCGCCGAAATCGTGCAGGTGGGCGGGCAGGCGGACGCGTGAACAGCCCGAGACAGGCGACCCGAACGACAAATAAGTATCAGCCGGGCGCGGCTGCAGTGGTAGCGCTGCCGCTTGGAGAGGCCTAAGCTCGGGTCGGTGCAAGGATGGCTCGACGAGGCCGCCAGCCAATAGAAAAGCCTGCAGCAAATGCCGGCATCAGGGAGGATGCGATGACCCCCGACCTGGAGGTCGTCCAGATTGGACGGGCGGAGTCGTTCAAGGCATGGGAGCACGGCTATCCGTTCCGTACGGTGCGCTGGCACTTCCATCCCGAGATCGAGCTCCACCACGTGGTCAGCACCTCCGGGCACTATTTCGTCGGCGACTTCATCGGGTCCTTCGAGCCGGGCAACCTGGTGCTGACCGGACCGAACCTGCCGCACAACTGGGTGAGCGACACGATGCCCGGCGAGAAGGTGCCGATCCGGAGCCGGGTCGTGCAGTTCGCCGAGGGTTTCGCGACGGACGCCATCGCGCTGATGCCCGAACTCGCCGCGTTCCGGACGACCATGGAGCGGAGCCGGCGGGGTCTGCTGTTCGACGCAAGGACCGCCGAGCGGGTCGGCGCGATGCTCGCCGAACTCGTGCAGGCGCAGGGCGTGCGCCGCATCGAACTCTTCTGGGGCGTGGTCGGAGCGCTGTCGCAGGCGGCGGATGTGCGCGAGCTGACCAGCACGAGCTACCTGCCCGACCCCTCCGGCTTCATGTCGGCGAGGATCAACAAGGTGCTCGCCTACATCAACGACAACCTGACCGAGCCGTTCAGCGAGACCGATCTGGCCACCATCGCCGGCCTGAGCACGGGGGCCTTCTCGCGCAGTTTCCGCCGGCATACCGGGCTGGCGCTGGTGCAGTTCATCAACCGGCTGCGGATCAACTTCGCCTGCCAGCTCATGATGAACGACAAGGCGCTGCGGATCACGGAAGCGTGCTTCGCCTCGGGTTTCAATAACCTGTCCAACTTCAACCGGCAGTTCCTGCGCCAGAAGGCGATGACCCCGTCGCGTTTCCGGGCGCTGCTCGGCGAAAATCTCGAGACCGGAACGTCTGCGTGGCAGGTGGAACGGAAGGACCGTGTGGCCAGCGCAAGCAGCCGCGCCGGACATGACCAGACCGTCCAGGATCTGACGGATCAACACAATTCGCCTGGCCTGAATCGGCGAAGCAACGGAGGAAGAAAATGATGACAAGGACCCTTAGTCGTGCCGGCGCGCTGTCGCTTGCGGTGTCGCTGCTCGGCGGCACCGCCGCGCTGGCGCAGAGCGGGACGGTGGCCTTCCTGATGCCGGACCAGGGCTCGACGCGCTACGAGGAGCGGGACTTTCCGGGGTTCAAGGCCGAGATGGCCAAGCTCTGCCCGGACTGCACGGTGATCTACCAGAACGCCAACGCCGACGTGGCGCTTCAGCAGCAGCAGTTCAACTCGGTGATCACCCAGGGCGCCAAGGTGGTCGTGCTCGACCCCGTCGACTCCAGCGCCGCCGCGTCGCTGGTGAAGCTGGCGCAAAGCCAGGGGATCAAGGTCATCGCCTATGACCGCCCGATCCCGGACGTGCCGGCGGACTACTACGTCTCCTTCGACAACAAGGGGATCGGCAAGGCGATCACCGACAGCCTGATCGAGCATCTCAAGGCGACCGACGTCCCCGCCGACAAGGGGGGCCTCCTCGAGATCAACGGCTCGCCGACGGACGCGGCCGCGGGCCTGATCCGCGACGGCGTTCACGCGGGTCTCGAGGCGAGCGACTACAAGAAGCTCGCCGAGTACGACACCCCCGACTGGTTCCCGGCCAACGCCCAGGAATGGACGAGCGGCCAGATCACCCGCTTTGGCAAGGACATCGTCGGCGTTGTCGCGGCCAACGACGGCACCGGCGGCGGCGCCATCGCCGCCTTCAAGGCCGCGGGCGTCGATCCGGTCCCGCCGGTGACGGGCAACGACGCGACAGTCGCGGCGCTGCAGCTCATCATCTCCGGCGACCAGTACAACACCATCTCCAAGCCGTCCGAGATCGTCGCCGCGGCTGCGGCGAACGTGGCGGTCCAGTTCCTCAAGGGCGAGACCCCGGAGCCGAAGACGACGCTCTACGACACCCCGTCCGAGCTCTTCATTCCCAAGGTCGTAACCCGCGAGAACATCAAGGAGGAGATCTTCGACAAGGGCCTGAACACGCCCGCCGAAGTCTGCACCGGCCGCTACGAGGAAGGCTGCAAGGAGCTCGGGATCGAATAGCCCGGCGCCGCCAGCCGCTCGCCCGGCCTTCGGTCCGGGCGAGCCTTCCCCGAGCCCGAGCAGGAGCGCGCGCCCCATGTCCGATACGACCCATGTGCCCGAGCCGACGGGCGAGCTGATCCTCAGCCTCCGCGGCATCTGCAAGAACTTCGGCGCCGTGTCGGCCCTGACCGACATCGACCTCGACGTCCATTCCGGTGAGGTCGTGGCGCTCGTCGGCGACAACGGCGCCGGCAAGTCGACGCTGGTCAAGGTGCTCGCCGGCGTCCACGCCCCAAGTTCGGGCGAGATCCGCTTCCACGGCAAGCCGGTCACCATGGATGGCCCGAGCGATGCCCTCGAGCTCGGCATCGCCACCGTCTACCAGGATCTCTCGCTCTGCGAGAACCTCGACGTCGTCTCCAACCTCTTTCTCGGCCACGAGATCGACCCGTGGAAGCTCGACGAGGTGGCGATGGAGGTCCGCGCCTGGACGCTCCTCGGCGAGCTCGCCGCGCGCATTCCCTCGGTCCGCGAGCCGATCGCCTCGCTCTCCGGCGGCCAGCGCCAGACCGTCGCCATCGCTCGTTCGCTGCTGCTCGACCCCCACATCGTCATGCTCGACGAGCCCACCGCCGCCCTCGGTGTCGCCCAGACCGCGGAGGTGCTGAACCTCGTCGAGCGACTGCGCGAGCGGGGCCACGGCGTCATCATGATTTCGCACAACATGGAGGACGTTCGCGCCGTCGCCGACCGCATCGTCGTGCTCCGCCTCGGCCGCAACAACGGCGTCTTCACCGCCGACGCCTCGAACGCCGAGCTCGTGGGCGCCATCACCGGCGCCACCGACAACGCCGTCTCGCGCCGCGCCGCCCGCCGCGCCGAACCGGGGGAGGCCCACCCGTGACCGACAATCCGAAGGTCCTGCTCGACCGCAGCGACACCCGCGTCGCCCACGCCGAAGGCCTGTCCGGCGCGCTCGGCAGCTTCCTCGATCGCGTCCGCTCCGGCGATCTCGGCTCGCTGCCGGTGATCGTCGGCCTCGTGCTGATCTGGACGGTCTTCTCGACCCTGAACCCGATCTTCCTGTCGCCGAACAACATGGTGAACCTGTTCTTCGACTGCTCGGTGATCGGCGTCATCTCCCTCGGCATCGTCTGCGTGCTGCTCCTCGGCGAGATCGACCTCTCCGTCGGCTCGATGAGCGGCGTCGCCTCGGCGCTCCTGGGCGTGCTCTGGGTCCGCGAGGGCCTGCCCCTCGTCCTTGCCGTGGTTGCGGCGCTCGCCCTCGGCGCCTGCATCGGCGCGATCTACGCCTTGCTGCGCACCCGCCTCAGCATGCCGAGCTTCGTCTCGACGCTGTCGGGCCTGCTCGCGCTTCTCGGGCTCCAGCTCTACATGCTCGGCTCCACCGGCTCGATCAACCTGCCCTACGATTCCTTCCTGGTCGGCTTCGGCCAGCTCTTCGTGATGCCGGCATGGTTCTCGCACGGGCTGGCGCTGATCCCCGGCATCGTCGTGCTCGTCGTCGGCGTGCGCACCATGGAGCAGCGCCGCGCCGCCAACCTCTCGCCGGGCTCGCGCACCGGGCTGATCGTGAAGGCCGTGGCGCTCACCGCCGGCCTGGAGTTCGTCGTCTACTACCTCAACGTCGGCAGAGGCGTGCCGTGGCTCTTCGGCCTCTTCGTGCTGCTGGTGGTGGTGATGAACTACGCCTTCACCCGCACCAAGTGGGGCCGGTCGATGATGGCGGTCGGCGGCAACGAGGAGGCCGCGCGGCGCGCCGGCATCAACGTGCGCCGCATCTACATGAGCGCTTTCGTCCTCTGCTCGATGTTCGCGTCGCTCGGGGGCCTGCTCTCGGCCTCGCGTCTCGCCTCGGCGAGCCAGCAGGCGGGCACCGGCGACGTGAACCTCAATGCCATCGCGGCGGCGGTGATCGGCGGCACCAGCCTCTTCGGCGGGCGCGGCAACGCCTGGTCGGCGCTGCTCGGGATCATCGTCATCCAGTCGATCTCGAACGGGCTGACGCTGCTGAACCTGTCCTCGTCGCTGCGCTACATGATCACCGGCGCGGTGCTTGCCATCGCGGTGATCGTCGACAGCCTGGCGCGCAAGAGCCGCGCATCGCACGGCCGCGCCTGATCGGAGAGACGACCATGAGCAAATCACTGGACGGCAAGGCCGCGGCCATCACCGGCGCGGCCTCCGGGATCGGGCTGGCCTGCGCGCGGGCGATGCTCGACGCCGGCGCGCAGGTCGTGCTGATCGATCGGGCGGAGGACCGGCTGCGCGCGCTCTGCGACGAGTTGGGGCCGCGCGCGCATCCGCTGGTCGTCGACCTGATGGACGGCGCCGTCGTGTCGGGGATGCTTCCTCGCATCCTCGAGCACACGGGCCGGCTCGACATCTTCCATGCCAATGCCGGCGCCTATGTCGGCGGCAAGGTGACCGAGGGCGACCCGGACGTCTGGGACCGGGTGCTGAACCTCAACGTCAACGCCGCCTTCCGCTCGATCCACGCGGTCATCCCGCACATGGTCGAGCGCGGGTCCGGGGACATCATCGTCACGAGCTCGATCGCCGGGATCGTGCCCGTGGTCTGGGAGCCGATCTATACCGCGTCGAAGTTCGCGGTGCAGGCCTTCGTGCATACGGTGCGGCGCCAGGTCATGCAGCACGGGGTTCGCGTCGGCGCGGTCTGCCCCGGTCCGGTGGTCACAGCACTCCTCGACGACTGGCCGAAGGCCAAGATGGAGGAGGCGCTGGCGTCGGGCAGCCTGATGCAGCCGGAGGAGGTGGCCGAGGCCGTGCTCTTCATGCTGACGCGGCCGCCTGGGGTGATGGTGCGCGACCTCGTCATCCTGCCGCTGACCGTGGACCTCTGAGGAGCGCGGCCGGCGCCATTCGCCGGCGCGGCTTGCAGGCGGGCGGGTGCGCCCTTACAGAATGGCGCTGCAAACGTAACCCTTCCGCCGAGGGCGCACATCCTTGTCCAGATCTTCCGGACCTTCCCGATCCCGACCGGCCGCTGCGGATCGGCACCCGTGGCAGCCCGCTGGCGCTGGTGCAGGCGCGCGAGACGCGCGACCGGCTCATGGCGGCGCACGGGCTGCCTGAGGCGGCGTTCGAGATCGTGCCGATCCGCACCACCGGCGACCGGGTGCAGGACCGGCCGCTGTCGGAGGTCGGCGGCAAGGGGCTCTTCACCCGCGAGATCGAGGCGGCACTGGCCGGCGGCCTGGTGGACATCGCGGTCCACTCGATGAAGGACATGCCGACGCTGCAGCCCGAGGGGCTGGCGATCACCTGCTGCCTGCCGCGGGAGGACCCGCGGGACGCCCTGATCGGCGTGGAGAGCCTGGCGGCGCTGCCCAGGGGAAGCGTCTTCGGGACGTCGAGCCTGCGGCGGCGGGCGCAGGTGCTGCTGAAGCGCCCCGACCTTGCGGTGGTGGAGTTCCGGGGCAGCGTCGAGACGCGGCTCAGGAAGCTGGGCGAAGGCGTCGCGGCGGCGACTTTCCTGGCGGCCGCCGGGCTGCGGCGGCTCGGGATCGAGCTGGGGACGCCGGTGGCACCCGAGGAGATGCTGCCGGCGATCGCGCAGGGCATCGTCGGGATCGAGCAGCGGATCGGCGACGAGCGGGTCTCCGCGCTGCTGGCGGCGATCCACGACGGGCCGACCGGGGTGCGGCTGGCGGCGGAACGGGCGTTCCTGGCGGGTCTCGACGGGTCGTGCCAGACCCCGATCGCGGGCCTCGCGGAGCTCGGCGACGGCCGGCTGAGCCTGCGCGGGGAAATCCTGCGCACGGACGGGTCGGAGCGGCTCGACCATGCGGTCGAAGGCGGCGAAGCCGACGCCACCGAGATGGGCGCAGAGGCCGCGGCAGTGTTGCGGGAGCGGGCAGGTCCGGGCTTTTTCGACTGACCGGACGCTTTCCTGCCGTGGGCCGTCTTCCGGCGGGGTTTTCACGCCCTTCCACAATGCAGGGGTCCTACGCCCGTATTCTATATAAGTTCCTTACGAACGAGCGCACGCCCTCCTGCGCAGCGGTTCGCGCCTGTCAGCGACAGCCCCGGTGGTCGAACACGCCCCGTCGGGGGACTAATCGACCGAGCGGATTCCGCCCTGGTTGTCGGAAGGCGCCGGATGGGTCTCGGGGGCTTCCGGCGGCTTCGGTGGCGGCTGCATGGCGGCAGGCGACCGGGTGTGGCGCTCCGCGGACGCGGGACTCCATCATGAAGCCATACACGGCGATACATCCAAGGATGATGAGTATCAGGGCTCCAGCAACTGTTGCCATCGACGATTCTCTCCTCTCCTCACTATCTGACGGGATGCCTTCGAGGAGCGATCAGCCCCCCGGTCCGACGCTGGCGATGTAGGCGGCAACGTCCTCGGCCCCCGAAGTCAGCTTGAACATCATCTTCGACTTGGCCTTGGGATCCTTGAGGAAGTCCTCGAGGAATTTCTGCGGATTGGGATCGTACTGCGAAATCTTTTCCTCGTCCCAGACGAGCCCGGCCTCGCCCGCCGCAACGATGCTGGGGCCGTACTTGAAGTCAGGATAGGTGCCGGCCTGCCGGCCGATGACACCGTAGAGATTGGGTCCGACCTTGCCGCCCTTCTGGATGGCGGTGCCGTCGGCAGCGGTGATCGAGTGGCAGACCTTGCACTTGGAAAAGACCTTCTCGCCGGCGGCGGGGTCGCCCGCGCTGGCGTTCGAGGCTGCCAGGAGGCTTGCGGCAAACGCGAAAAGAGCTGCCGTGGGGATCATCTTCATTTTCATTCGGACTTTCTGTCGGTTCAGACGCGAGGAGTGTAGACTCAAGCGGCAGCCCGGGCCAGAGCGCACTGTCGCCACAGACTGCTCAGCGCTCCGACCAGATGGTCGATGTCGGACGTCGTGTGCACCGGGGACGGCGTAATTCTGAGACGTTCGGTTCCCCGGGGCACGGTGGGGTAGTTGATCGGCTGCACGTAAATCCCGAAATCGTCCATCAGGACGTCACTGATCATGCGGCATTTCACCGGGTCCTTGATCATGACGGGAATGATGTGACTGGGGTTTCGCAGGTGCGGAATTCCCTCCGCATCGAGGCGCGCCCGAAGCCGCTCGACATTGCGGCGCTGCTGCTGCCTTTCCAGGTTGCTGTCCTTGAGGTGCCGGATCGAGGCGCGGGCGCCGGCGGCGATTGCGGGCGGCAACGACGTGGTGAAGATGAACCCGCTCGCGAAGGAGCGCACGAAGTCGCACAGCGTCTCGGAGCCGGCGATGTAGCCGCCGACGACGCCGAACGCCTTGCCGAGCGTTCCCTCGATCAGGGTGACCCGGTGGGCGACACCGTCACGCTCGGAGACGCCACCGCCGTGCGCGCCGTAGAGCCCGACGGCGTGCACCTCGTCGAGGTAGGTCATGGCGCCGTACCGTTCGGCGACGTCGCAGATCTCGGCAATCGGGTGCGATGTCGCCGTCCATCGAGTAGACGCTCTCGAACGCGACGATCTTCGGCACGTCGGGGGGCAGCGCCTTGAGACGCCGCTCGAGGTCTTCGGGATCGTTGTGCCGCCAGATCACCTTGGTTGCGCGGGAGTGGCGGATGCCTTCGATCATGCTGGCGTGGTTCAGGGCGTCGGAGAGGATGACGCAATTCGGCAGCCGCGCGCCGAGCGTTGCGAGCGTCGCCCAGTTCGAGACGTAGCCCGAGGTGAAGAGCAGCGCCGCCTCCTTGCCGTGGAGATCGGCGAGCTCGGCCTCGAGGAGCAGGTGCTCGCGCGTGGTGCCGGAGATGTTGCGGGTGCCGCCGGCGCCGGCGCCGCACCGATCGATCGCGTCGTGCATCGCGGCGAGCACCTTGGGGTGCTGGCCCATGCCGAGGTAGTCGTTGGAGCACCAGACCTTGACCTCCTGCGCCCCGCCGTGGCGGTGGGCCGACGCCTTGGGGAACGAGCCGCACCGGCGCTCCAGGTTGGCGAAGATGCGGTAGTTGCCCTCCTCCTTCAGAGCGTCGAGTTGCACGGCGAAGAGGTCATCGTAGGTCATTGGGCGTCCTCACGCAGAAAGCGGACCGGGTCCTGTGGGGTGGCGTCGGGTCGGGTGGCGATGAGCCAGCGCCAGAGCTTGGCGTCCGGCAAGGGAAGCACCATCAGCCAGTGCTCGACCAGCGCCAGTGCGGTCAGCGTCGCGAGGAGCGCGAAGCCGATATGGGCGCCGCTGCCCGGATCCTGGGCGAGGGCGCGTTCCAGCCAGCAGCCGAGTGCCAGAATGATCGCGGTGACCCCGACCGGGAAGAATGCGTTCATCGGACTGATGCGGAAGTGGCTGGCGAGGTGACGTACCGGCGCGGGCAGGAATTCCACGTTGATGTTCGGCACGCCGAGATACACGTTCAGCTTGGCGCTGATCCGGGCGAAGAAGAGCACGACGAAGGTCCAGAGGCCGAACGGGTTCGGCGCGTCTCCGGTCAGCGCGGCGATGGTGACGAGGCTGGCGATCAGCGCCATCTCGGAGTGGGCGATGGTGCCCCAGGCGCGCACGAACCGCTCCCACGGCGGGACCATCGGCGGACAGGGCCGGACGTTCGGCCCAGTGATGATGCCGCAGAGAAAGGCGAGCTCGAACCAGCCCCAGATGGCGATGGACGAGGCGAAGGCGAGATAGGCGCCGAAGACCGAGGTGTCCGGCAACGAGCGGAGGAGCCCGAACCAGCCCAGGGCGAGGATCGGCAGGGTGGCGAGAACGGCCGTCAGGTGCGCCGAGCGGCCGGAGCGATCGGCGCGCGACACGACGATCAGGATCGCGCCGGTGGAGGCCCACCAGACGAAGAGTGCGACGAGCGCCGCGATCCAGGGGCTGTCCACCGCCCCGCCTCAGTACGCCGGCTGCAGGCGGCTGGAAGCCGGCACCGCATGGTTCTTGACCGGGATCAGGTAGAGCGACGCGAAGGCGAGCCCGGCGCGGAAGCCTCCGGCAAGCTTGCCGATGCTCCGCGAGGGACCGGACTTGCGGCCGGCGGCATCGAGGGCGAGGAAGGCGCGGTTCAACCGCTCCAGCCCCCGCTGCCAGCGGGGGTCATCGATGTCGAGCTCGAACGGAAAGACCTGGCCCGCGATGGCCAGCGTCTTGCGGAAGACCTCGTGGTCGTACCAGTCGATGTCGACGCCGAGGGCCTTGTGGAACTCGGGCCGGGCGTGATCCCGCACGTACATCGTCCCGAAGACGGCGACGAGGAAGAAGCGGATCCAGAGCCGGTTGAGGCCGGTGGTCAGCTTGGGATCGGTCCGCATGAGCAGCGCGAAGGCTTCGCCGTGGCGGAACTCGTCGTTGCACCACTTCTCGAACCACTTGAAGATCGGGTGGAAGCGCTGTTCCGGGTGCGCCTGGAGGTGGCGGAAGATGGTGATGTAGCGGGCGTAGCCGATCTTCTCGGAGAGGTAGGTGGCGTAGTAGATGAACTTCGGCTTGAAGAAGGTGTACTTCTTGGCCTTGGTCAGGAAGCCGAGGTTGACGCCGATGCCGGCCTCGCGGAGCGCGTCGTTGATGAAGCCCGCGTGGCGCGCCTCGTCACGGGACATGTAGGTAAAGAGCTCGCAGATGTCGGGATTCTTGCCGCGCCGCTTCATTTCCTTGTAGAGCACGCACCCGGAGAACTCGGCGGTGAGAGACGAGACGAGAAAGTCGGTGAACTCCTTGCGGAGGCCGGGCTCGAGCGCGTCCCAGTCGATGGCGTCCCACTCGGCCGACTTGCGGAAATGGTCCTTGTTCGGATCGGCCTTCATCTCGGCGATCAGCGCGTCCCATTCCTCGCGAACCGGCGTCACGTCGACGCGGTCCATCTCGTCGAAGTCGGTGGTGTAGAAGCGCGGGCTGAGCATGGTCGTCTCGGACGCCATCTCGGTGGTGGCGCTGACCTCGGCGCGGCTCGCCTTGATCTCGGCGTCGGTCGGGCGGACCTGCATGTTCATAGCTTGACCTCCTCGGAGAACGAGAACTCGCACAGCTCCATGAATTCCAGATCGCCGGTAACTCGGGTCCAGAGGCGTTCGAGCCACGTCGCGCGAGTGATCGTCGCGGTGCGGTCCTCGATCACCAGCTCGCCATAGGGTGCGATGACCGGCGTGCCGTGCACCAGGACCTCGTCACCGGGGTGCACGACAGCTCCGTTGTTGAAGCGGACATGCGCGTGCAGGCTGTCGAAGCGATGGCTGACCTCGACGGTGCATGGAGCCTCTTCGACGGTTCGGGGAAAGAGCGGCATGGGGTTCTCCTATTCGTCCAGCAGCCGCGCGAAGGCGGCCGTGTTGTCGGCGCCGAAGCCCATCAGCTCGACGCGCCATCCGCTGAGGTCGTCCTTGAGAGCCAGCCGTCCGTCCTTGAATCGGATCAGCCGGGCCGGAGCCTCGGGGTCGATGCCCGAAAGCCCGCGAACGAACGCGAGAGAGCGCCAGACCCCGGCGATGAAGCCGCCCTTGTTCGCAGGCAGATCGACGATCAGCGCGCCGTCGGCATCGAGCACCCGCGCGGAGCCGGTGGTGTCGGCGTAGACCTTGATGCTGCGTTCCATCGCGATCGGCCCGTCCGACGGCTTGGCCTCGAGCGGGCGGTCGATGAGCGTTGCCCAGGTTACGATGGCGAGGCACACGAGCACCAGCGCGAGCATCGCCCGCAGCAGTGCCTTGGGGATCATATCGCGTTGACGCGTGGCGGCTGGGGCGTGCATGGCCGGTCTCCTATTCGGCTGCGATCGCGGCGCCGGGTGCGGTCCGCCGGATCGATGTCTCGACGATGCGCGTCTCGGCTGCATCGGCAAGCAGCTTGGCGACGTGGACCGCGTCCGGGATGCAGCGCAGCGCCGGCTCGGTGCGGCCGATGCGCCACGGGCGCACGTGCGGCCAGCAGACGAGATAGGAGAGCCGCGTCTCGCCGGTCGTGCGGAGTGCGATGGAGCCGATCCCGTTGCGCCCGACCGCGAGGTCGGCCGATGCGAGGCAGCTGAACGGGATGTTCAGCGTGACGGTCAGCGCCGCGCCGATGCGCATCGCGACGCGCCGGTTGGTCAGCGTATAGACGGTCGTCTTCGCGAGAACCACGGCGACCACGGTGAGCAGGAGGCAGGCCACCAGCCCCATGGCGAGGTAAGGGATCGTCGCCTTGATGCCGAAGCCTGCGCCCTGCCGAAGTCCGATCGCGACGCCGCGCCAGACCGCCAGCAGTCCGAAGTAGCCGCCGATCCAGCCGACGTTCAGCGCCTGCAATGCCAGCGCGCGCCAGTCCGGTTTGCCTTGCCAGAGGACCGTTTCCCCGGTGGGGGGGATTTCGGGGAGGCCCAGGACCGGCTCGGTCTCTACATCGTCGTGCGACATTGCTGAGGTCCTCTACACGTACGGGTTCTGCCGGTCCTCGGAGGCGTAGAGCTTCCCGCCGGCGAAGTAGGCGCAGATCTTCTCTTCCTCGAGCATCGTCACCTGGTTCCGCGAGCGGGTCACCGGGACGTCGGGGAAGTGCTTGGCGAAGATCGAGTGGACGAAGACCCTGTCCTTGCGGATCTTGGCCAGTGGCAGCGGGATCAGCCGCTTGCCGCCTGCGTCGTCGAGTTCGACCTCGAGGTAGCGCACGAGCTGCTCGGGCTCGTCGATCCACATGTCTGAGATGCGGCCGACGATCTGGTTGTCGCCCGCCTGAACCGGAAGCCCGCGCGGGTCGCGCCCCGCCGAGACCATGAAGTTGGCAGCGGCGCTCAGGGGCACGATCTTGGCGTGGCCCTTGCCGTCGAGCTCGGGCACGTCGCGGCGGTTCGCCCAGCTCGCGGGGCCGACGCCGTCGCGCATCGGATCGCCTGTCGGCTCCATCGGGAAGCCGTCCTGGACGGCGGAGCGGCGCAGCGCGAGATCCTTGCGCTCGTTCGGCCGGCCGGGAACCGTAACCTCACCCCGCCCGTTCGGCAGCTTGAAGGTCTTGGGTTCCGGAAGCGGGAAGACGCTGGGGAAGGCGTTCGGGCGACCTTCCTCGTCCTCGAGCGGGTAGCCTTCGCGCATGTTCTCGGTCTGCAGGTAGTAGATCAGGCCGGCGAAGAACAGCCAGAACAGGTAGAGCGAGAGCGAGGCCAGATCGAGTGTGCCAATGATCGGCTGCGTCATTTGGTGGTCCTCCGTGCCATACGGGTCATGTCGGGAACTCCGAAAGACCGATGCCTTGCTGGGGTGCGGGCTTAAGTCCGGGCGTCGCGATGCGGACCAGCGGCCCGAGCGCGACGAGGGTGAGAAAGAGCAGGCCGATCTCGATGTGATAGACCGTTGCGTAGCCGGTTCCGATGCCGGTTAGCGCCTCGCCGAGACGGCCGGAGAGCGCCACCTGGTTCACGGCGTCGCGGATCGAGCCGCCAAGTGCTATCCCGATGCCGCCGGCCGTCGCCTGCGCCGCGCCCCATGCGCCGAGCGCGAGGCCGCGGCCTGCGCTTCCGCCGACCGGCAGGATCATCGCCGCGGTGAGCGTCGAGACCGCGAAGAGACCAGATCCCAAACCGATCGTTGCGGCGCCGAGGAAGAACAGCGGGACGGAGTTCATCGGCCCGGCGAGGATCACGCAGGCGAAGGCGGCGATCCCCGCGAGCAGGCCGCGCCCGGCCATGCGGTAGGGCATCATGCCGGCTGCGAGCCAGCGCGCGGCGAAGGCGAATCCCCCGATCGCGCCCACCGACCAGAGGGCGGTCAGAAGCGTGGTCTTCGAGACGCTGAGCCCGAGGACCTGGCCGCCGTAGGGCTCGAGCAGCACATCCTGCATCGAGAAGGCTGCGGTCCCGAGCGCGACCACCGCGAGCAGCCGGCCGGCCTGGCCTCCCTTGGCGAAGTCGGCCCAGGCGTCGCGGAAGCGGGGCCGCGGCTCGGCCCGCTCGGTCGTCGACATCGGACGCAGGTGCTCCTGCTTCCAGAGTGCGACGAGGTTGAGGAGCAGGGTCACGACGGCGGACCCCTGAACCACCTGGATGAGGCGGAGGTTGGAAAAGTCCGTGAGGAGCGCGCCGAGGACGAGGGCGGAGACCGCCATGCCGAGGAGGTTCATCACGTAGAGGAGTGCCACGACCCGCGGCCGGGTCTCCTCGGTCGCGCGGTCCGATGCCAGCGCGAGGCCCGCGGTCTGGGTCATGTGCACGCCGAGGCCGGTCATCAGGAACGCGAGCCCGGCCAGCACCTCGCCGGCCCAGTCGGGGCCGAGCGTCTGGTCGCCGGAGAGCACGATCAGCGCGAAGGGCATCACCGCCAGGCCGCCGAACTGCCAGAGCGAGCCGAACCAGATGTAGGGCACCCGCTTCCAGCCGAGCGCGGAGCGATGGGTGTCGGAGCGGAAGCCGAGGAGCGCACGGAACGGCGCGCTGAGGACCGGCAGCGCCACCATGATGGCGACGACGAACGCCGGCACGCCGAGTTCCACGATCATCACCCGGTTGAGGGTGCCGAGCATCATCACCGTCGCCATGCCGACGGAGACCTGGAAGAGCGACAGCCGCAGGAGCTGGCCGAGCGGCAGATCGTCGGACGCCGCGTCGGCGAACGGCAAGGCCCGGATGCTGACCCGCTTGAGGAGCTGCGATCCGGGGTAGAAGCGCTTCATGGACGCAGCTCCATCGCCTGCGAGATGTAGAAGCCCCGGGCGACGCGCCCGATCGGTAGAAGCCGGTTTCCCGACACCCGGGCGAGTTCGCGGCGCAGCACGGTCTCGGCCACCGGCACGATCGCCGGCGCGCGGTCGCCGCGCGGGAAGACCTGGCCGACGAAGTGCATCGCCGCCAGCGGCAGGGTGCGCGGGGCGATGGTGAAAACGATCGCTCCGGTCGTGCGCCCGGCGAGGCCCGCGAGGACCTGTGCCGCGTCGGCGGCCTCGTAGTGGATGAGGCTGTCCATCGCGACGACGTAGTCGAAGCTGCCGAGAGCCGGTTCGAGCATGTCGCCGCAGACAAAATCGATCTGGTGGCGGAGCGCTTCGGGGGTGCGGTCGCGCGCCACGCCAAGGAGGCGCGGGGAGATGTCGACGGCGGTCACCGTCGCTCCGCGCGCGGCCAGCGCCGTCGCCATCTGCCCCGCGCCGCACCCGGCGTCGAGCACGCGGGCGCCGCGCAGTTCGACCGGCAGGCGGTCGAGCATCATCGCCCGCATCCGGTCGCGGCCTTCGCGGACCGTCTGGCGGATGCGCGACACCGGCGCGTCCGATGTCAGCCGCTCCCACGCGCGGACCGCTGTCCGGTCGAAGTAGTCCTCGAGCCGGTCGCGCGTGTCGATGTAGGTGTCGCCCATCAGTCGAATCCCAGGAGCTCGAAGATCGCGCGGTCCGGCAGCGGTTCCGGCGCCAGCGGGTCGGTGCCGGCCCAGAGCAGCTGGGCGAGGCGCAGGTACTCCGCCTGGGCGGCGACGATGTCCTCGTCGGCGTCCATCTCGAAGAGCGTCTTCTTCTTGAGCCGCGAGCGGCGGATCGCGTCGAGATCGGGGAAGTGGCCGATGCGGCGGAAGCCGACCGCATCGCAGTAGCGGTCGACCTCGTCGGTGTCCTTCGAGCGGTTGGCGATGCAGCCGGCGAGGCGGACGCTGTAGGTCTTCGACTTGGCCTGCACCGCCGCGACGATGCGGTTCATCGCGTAGATCGAGTCGAAGTCGTTGGCGGTGACGATGACCGCCCGGTCGGCGTGCTGGAGCGGCGCGGCGAAGCCGCCGCAGACCACGTCGCCGAGGACGTCGAAGATCACCACGTCGGTGTCCTCGAGCAGATGGTGCTGCTTGAGGAGCTTGACGGTCTGGCCGACGACGTAGCCGCCGCAGCCGGTGCCGGCCGGCGGCCCGCCGGCCTCGACGCACATCACGCCGTTGTAGCCGCGATGGACGAAGTCCTCGGCGCGCAGCTCCTCGGCGTGGAAGTCGACGTCCTTCAGCGTGTCGATCACCGTCGGCACCAGCGTGCCGGTGAGGGTGAAGGTGGAGTCGTGCTTGGGATCGCAGCCGATCTGCAGCACGCGCTTGCCGAGCTTGGAGAAGGCGACCGACAGGTTCGACGAGGTCGTCGACTTGCCGATGCCGCCTTTGCCGTAGACGGCAAAGACCTTGGCGCCGGCGATCTTCAGCGACGGGTCCTGATGGACCTGGAGGGAGCCCTCGCCGTCCTCTCCGCGGAGCTGCGGTATGCTGGTGTCGAGCGGGCTCATGCGAGCCTCCTTTCCAAATCCGTCATTCCGCCGCGAAGGGGATGCCTTCGAGGTGGTCTTCCAGTTCTTCGGCGCCGTGGCGAAGCGCCTCGAGCGTTGCGGCGTCGGGTTGCCAGTAGGACCGTTCGTGCGCCTCGATCAGCCGGTTCGCCATCCGGGTGCTCGCGGTTGGATTGAGGGTGGCGAGCCGGCGGCGCATCGTCTCGTCGAGCACGAAGGTCTCGGTCAGCCGCTGGTAGACCCAGGGCTCGACCTGGCCGGAGGTCGCCGACCAGCCGAAGGTGTTGGTGACCTGCGCCTCGATCTGGTGCACGCCTTCGGGGCCGTGCTTGAGCATGCCCTCGAACCACTTCGGATTGAGCGCGCGCGAGCGGGTCTCCAGCGCCACCTGCTCGGCGAGGGTGCGCACCTTGCCTTCGCCGCGGGTCTGGTCGCCGATGTAGACCGGGGTCTCCTTGCCGCGGGCCCGGCGAACTGCGCGGCTGATCCCGCCGAGGGTATCGAAGTAGTGGTCGACGGTGGTGACGCCGAGCTCGACGCTCTCGAGGTTCTGGTAGGCCAGGTCGACGTCGGCCAGTGCCGCCTGCAGCAGCCCCGGGTTGCGCGCGGCCTTGCCGTTGCGGCCGTAGGCGAAGCACTTGCGCGCCTGATACTGGTCGGCGAGCTCGTCCTCCTCGCCCCAGACGCCGGCGTCGATGAGCTGGTTGACGTTGGAGCCGTAGGCGCCCTCGGCGTTCGAGAACACCCGGAGGCTCGCGGTCTCGATGTCGACGCCCATCCGCTCGGCGTAGTCGAGCGCGTGGGCACGCACGAAGTTCTGCTCGAGCGGCTCGTCGGCGGTCGCGGCCTTGAAGGCCGCTTCGGCGAGCATGCGGGTCTGGAGCGGCAGCAGGTCGCGGAAGATGCCCGAGAGGGTCATCACCACGTCGATGCGCGGCCGGCCGAGTTCCGCGAGCGAAACGAGATCGGCTCCGCCGAGGCGGCCGTAGGAGTCGAACCGCGGCGCGGCACCCATGAGCGCCAGCGCCTGCGCGATCGGCCCGCCGTCCGACTTGATGCTGTCCGAGCCCCAGAGCACCAGCGCCACGGTGTGCGGCATGCTGGCGTGGGTCTCGATGAGCTTTGCCACCTGGCGCGCGCCCTCGTGCATCGCGAAGGCGGTCGGCATGCGGAAGGGATCGAAGGCGTGGATGTTGCGCCCCGTGGGCAGAATGTCGGGGTTGCGGATCAGATCGCCGCCCGGCACAGGCCGGATGAAGTGGCCGCCGAGCGCGCGGAGCAGCGCCGGGGTTTCGGCATCCTCGGCCAGCAGGATCCGCGCGCGATCGCGCATCGCCGCGTCGTCGGGCATGGCGTCGAGATGCTCGGAGAGCGCCTGGCCCGTGAGCGGCCGGCCGACCACGTGCAGGCCGTCGGGGATCAGCGCGTTCTCGGTCTCGAGCAGATTGATCCAGAGCCGGTCGGGATTGTCGCCGCCGGCCATGTCGACGGCGTCCGCCTGGTCGTGGATCAGCCGGGCGAGCTCGGTGCGCTGCGGGGCGTCGGCGGGCAGGGTGCGCCAGCGGGCGAGGCTGTCCTTGAGTTCCAGCAAGCCCTTGTAGAGGCCGGCCTTGGCAAGCGGCGGGGTCAGGTGGCTGACCAGCACCGCGCCGGAGCGGCGCTTGGCGAGCGTGCCCTCGGAGGGATTGTTGGCGGCATAGAGGTAGACGTTGGGCATGTCGCCGATCAGCCGGTCCGGCCAGCATGCGGCGCTGAGGCCGGACTGCTTGCCCGGCATGAATTCCAGCGCCCCGTGCATGCCGAAATGGAGCAGGACGTCGGCGCCGAAATCCTCGCGCATCCAGCGGTAGAAGGCGCTGAAGGCATGGGTCGGCGCGAAGCCGCGCTCGAAGAGCAGGCGCATCGGATCGCCCTCGAAGCCGAACACCGGCTGCACGCCGACGAAGACGTTGCCGAAACGGGCGCCGAGGACGAAGACGCCGCGCCCGTCCGACTGGTGCCGGCCCGGTGCGGGTCCCCACTGGGCCTCGATCTCGGCGAGGTGCGGGTCGTGCAGGACGATCGAGTCGGCCGGGACGCAGGCGGCGACGTTGGCCTGCTGGCCGAACTGCCTGGCGTTGCCGCCGAGGATCGCCTCGCGCAGGTCGTCGACGCTCGCCGGCGGGGTGAGGTCGTGGCCTTCCGCGGCAAGGGCGTGCAGCGTGTTGTGCAGGCTCTCGAAGACCGCGAGGTAAGCGGCCGTTCCGACCGCCCCGGCATTCGGCGGGAAGCCATAGAGCACGATGCCGATCTTGCGCTCGGTTGGTCGGGACCGGCGCAGCAGCGCGAGCTTGGTAACCCGGGCGGCCAGTGCCGCGATCCGTTCGTGGCAAGGCGCCATTTCGCGGCTCGAGGGCGTTCCGGGGCACATCCGCGCGCAGCCCTGGCATCCGTCCGGGCCATGCCGGCCGGCGAAGACGGTCGGATTGGTGGCGCCGTCGATTTCCGGCAGGGCGACCAGCATCGTGGTCTCGACCGGCCCGAGGCCGACCGCGCTGCTGGCCCACTGCCCGAGGGTCTGGAACTCCAGCGGATGCGCGGCGACGTAGGGCACGTCGAGCCCGGAGAGAATGTCCTCGGCCGCCCGGCTGTCGTTGTAGGCCGGGCCGCCGACCAGGCTGAACCCGGTCAGGGACACCACGGCGTCGACCTTGGGCCCGTCCTCGCCGGCAAAGTAGGCCGCGACCGCCGGCCGGGCGTCGAGCCCGGAGGCGAAGGCCGGGATCACGCGAAGCCCCCGGGCCTCGAAGGCGGCGATCAGCGCGTCGTAGTGGGCCGTGTCGCCGGCGAGCACGTAGGCGCGCATCACCAGAAGGCCGATGGTCGCCTGCTGCTGCGGCGGCGACGGCAGCAGGGTGGCGTCGGTGGAGACGCGGGAAGCAAGGCGCGGGTGGTAGACGCCGACGTCGGGGTACTGGACCGGCTCGGCGGCGCGGACCTGGCCCCATTCCGGCCGGCCGGAGTAGCGGGCGACGAGGAAGCGGATCATCGCGTCCACGTTGTCGTCCGATCCGGCGAGCCAGTACTGCATCACCAGGAACCAGGCCCGCAGATCCTGCGCCTTGCCCGGAATGAACCGGAGCAGCCGCGGCAGGCGGCGCAGCATCGCCATCTGGTTCTTGCCCTCGCCGCCGGACGACTTGCCGCGCAGCTTCTTCAGGAGGCCGAGCGCGCCGCCCGGTGCGCGGGCCATGTCGAGCCCGCCCATCCGGGTCAGCTTGACCACCTCGCCGGATGCGATGAAGCTGACCATCGCGTCGCAATCGGCGCGCCTCGCCTCGAGGTCGGGCATGATCGCGCGCACGTGCTCTTCGAGGAAGATCATGTTGGTGATGATGAGATCACCGGCCGCGATCGCGCGGCGCGTGGCCTCGAGGGCGGTGGGGTCTTCGGCCCATTCCGCCGCGCCGTGGACGCTGACCGTCAGGCCGGGGAAGACCGCGGCCAGCCCCTGCTGGGCGCGCGCCACGGGCCCCGCCGCGTGGCTGTCGAGCGTCACGATCACGACACGGTAGGGCTTGATGTCAGCGCGCATAATGCGCCTTTGCCTCATAGAGCGTTTCGACCGAGATCGCGGATAGGCCACGCTCATTCGCGAAGGTCTCGGTGTTGCGGCGTGCCTTGCCGCGGACGAAGAACGGCACCTTGCGAAGCTCTGCCTCGGCCTCGGCGAGCCAGTCCGGCCCGCCAGCTCGGACCGGCTCGGGAGCGGGCGCGGCGTCCGGCACCTGGCCCGCGTGATGGCTCGGGCCGGCGGCGTCGTTGAACTCGAAGTCGTCGCGGAACATGTGCAAGAGGTGCTCCTCGAGGCCCATCACCAGCGGATGCACCCAGGTGTCGAAAATGACGTTCGCCCCCTCCCATCCCGCCTGGGGGGAGTAGCGGGCGGGGAAGTCCTGGACGTGGACCGGCGCGGAGATCACCGCGCAGGCGATGCCGAGGCGCTTGCCGATGTGGCGCTCCATCTGGGTGCCGAGGATCAGCTCGGGCTGGGCCTGGGTGATCGCGGTCTCGACCTCGAGATAGTCGTCGGTGATGAGCGCCTCGAGGCCGTAGTCCTTGGCGGCGGCGCGCATGTCGCGGGCGAACTCGCGGTTGTAGCAGCCGAGGCCCACCACCTCGAAGCCGATCTCGTCGCGGGCGATGCGCGCGGCGGCGATGGCGTGGGTGGCGTCGCCGAAGATGAAGACGCGCTTGCCGGTGAGGTAGGTCGAATCGACCGAGCGGCTCCACCAGGGCAGGCGCAGGCCGCTCTCGTCGCGGGGTGCGGCGTCGAGTCCGCCGAGCCGGGCCGCCTCGGCGAGGAAGTCGCGGGTGGCGCCGACGCCGATGGGGACGGTGCGGGTGTAGGGCTGGTTGAGCTCGCGCTCCATCCAGCGGCAGGCGGTCTCGGCGGTCTCGGGGTAGAGCATGACGTTGAAGTGGGCGGCGCCGAGCCGGGCGATGTCGCTGGGGGCGGAGCCCATCGGCGCGACGGCGTTGATCGCGATGCCGAGCGAGGTCAGGAGCCGGGTGACTTCGGTGACGTCGTCGCGGTGGCGGAAGCCGAGGCCGGTCGGGCCGAGGATGTTGCAGCTGACCTCGCTCGTGCGCGGAACCGGCACTGCCAGCCGCTGCACGATCCGGTAGAAGGTCTCGGACGCGCCGAACGTCTCCTTGCGCTGGTAGGCCGGAAGCTCGAGGGCGATCACCGGGATCGGCAGGCCGAGCGCTTCGGCCAGTCCGCCGGGGTCGTCCTGGATCAGTTCGGCGGTGCAGGACGCGCCGACGATCATCGCCTCGGGGCGGAAGCGCTCGTAAGCCGCAAGGCAGGCGTCGCGGAAGAGCTCGGCGGTGTCGGAGCCGAGGTCGCCGGCCTGGAAGGTGGTGTAGGTGATCGGCGGGCGCTCGCCGCGGCGCTCGATCATGGTGAAGAGCAGGTCGGCGTAAGTATCGCCCTGCGGCGCGTGCAGCACGTAGTGCAGGTTGCGCATCCCGGTCGCGACGCGCAGCGCGCCGACGTGCGGCGGCCCTTCGTAGTTCCAGAGGCTGAGCTTCATAGCTTGAGCGCCTCCCGCCGTCGCAGGCTGCGGGCGAAGAGCCCCGCGAGGTCGCCCGCCTGCTCGTAGCCGTGGATCGGCGTGAAAACGAGTTCGATCGACCATTTCGTCGCGTGGCCGTCCGCTTCGAGCGGATTGGCCAGCCCCAGCCCGCAGACCGTCAGGTCGGGACGCGCCTGCCGGCAGCGGTCGAGCTGGCGCTCGACGTCCTGGCCTTCGGAGATGACCGGGCCTGCGGCGAGAAGCTCCAGCTCGGGGCCGATGATCTGGCGGTGGATGTAGGGGGTGCCGATCTCGATCGCCTGCATGCCGCACTCGCGGGTCAGGAAACGGGCGATCGGGATTTCGAGCTGGCTGTCTGGAAAGAGAAAAAGGGTGCGTCCCTGCAGCGGCGCGGAAGCGGCGGCGACGGCCCGGCGCGCCCGGTCGCGCGGCGCCGCGGTGACCGAGGCAAACCGCTCCGCAGAAACGCCGAACGCTCGGGCGATGGCGCCGAGCCATCGGGTCGTGCCTTCTTCTCCGAGGGGAAACGGCGCGAAGATCGGCTGGGCGCCGCGGCGTGTCAGCGCGTCCGCGGTCGCGGCGAGGAACGGCTGCGCCAGCACGAAGCGGGTGTTGCTGCCGATGCCGGGCGCTTCGCTCAGGCGCGCCGCCGGCAGCGCGCCGATCCGGGGCACGCCCATGGCTTCGAGCAGCCCGGCCAGCTGATCCCCGACCACGTCCGGAAGGGCGCCGGCGACGATCAGCCCGGGTGCATCGCTGTCGGGGAGGGTCGGGACCATCGCAGCGAGGCAGGCGTCCTCGCCTTCGGTGAAGGTGGTCTCGATGCCGGATCCGGAATAATGCAGCACGCGCAGATGCGGAGCGAACCGCCGGCTCAGCCGCTCTGCCGCCCGCGACAGGTCGAGCTTGATCACCTCCGAGGGACACGAGCCGACGAGGAAGAGCTGCCGGATACCGGGCCTGCGCTCCAGCACCCGCCCGACTTCGCGCTCGAGCTCCTCGTACGCGTCGGCGAGACCGGCGAGGTCGCGCTCCTCGAGGATTGCGGTTCCGAAGCGCGGCTCCCCGAAGATCATCACGCCCGCCGCGGACTGCAGCAGATGCGCGCAGGTGCGCGATCCGACGACGAGGAAGAACGCGTCCTGCATGCGCCGGTGCAGCCAGATGATCCCGGTCAGGCCGCAGAACACTTCCCGCTGCCCCCGCTCGCGGAGGACGGGCGTGTCCTTGCATGTGCCGATGCGGGCCGTCGCGTTCATGCCCGTGTCCTGACATCGAGCCGGGCGGCGCGCAGCTTCAGGAGGAACTGGCCGGCGTTCACCGCATAGGTGGCGTAGGCGGTCAGCGCGAGGATCATCTGGCCGAGCGGCGCCAACGCACCGGTGAGCATCGCCCAGACGTAGGCCATGTGAAGGCCGATCACCGCCAGGCTGACCATGTCCTCCCAATAGAAGGAGGGTGCGAAGAGGTATTGACCGAAGACTGCCTTTTCCCAGATCGAGCCGGTGACCATGATCAGGCAGAGGAAAGCGGTCTTGACGAGGATCGATATGGTCGCCGCCTCGTATCCGCCGCCGGTTAGCAGGTATCGCAGGATCAGGATGGCAGAGACGAGGAATGCAAGGAACTGGAGCGGCGCCAAAACCGCCTGGACCGTGGTCCAGATGGATTTGTCGCGGCGAACGCGTTCGGCCGAACTGTAGAGCGCTTTTCGCTTTCCGTGATCCGTCGGCAACCACATGCCGCGACTCCTCGTGTCCTCCGGGAAGCGTAATGTGTGCTCCCCAAAAGTGTCAATCGTAACTTACAGTTTTAAAATAGACAGCTTGGCAGGGGTTGGTCAGATTCGTTTGTTAGCGCCTGCAAAAAAACCTGACTAAACTAGAAATAAAGGTTTTTTACAATCTAATCAGCGGCTTATGCTCATGTCAATTTTCGTTGACAATTTGCTCGCCCGGGTTGAGCTTGAGCCGATCCGCTGTCCACGCTCTCTCAAAAGACGGGATAAGGCGGGCTCCGCAACATCCGGCGGGAGGGACAGCCATGGAGCACCGGACACTTAAGCTGGTAAGCGCTTGCCAGGATCACCCAAACGACGTTCTGGCGCTGGCCATTAAGGCGTTGTCGGTCATCGCGTCCGAAAAGAAGGATCACGGTTCCATCGGCCGATCCGAAATGGAGCGCGTCCAGGAAATCTGCGACGCCTTCATCGATCCGGACGAGAAGCTCCGCTATGTGATCGTATCTAAGCTGATCGCCAGCGGCGTCAGCTCCGAGGAGATCGTCGAGCGGTACGTGCCGATGGCTGCGATGCGGCTGGGTGAGGCCTGGGTAGATGGCACCCGGACCTTCTCGCAAGTCACCATTGGCGCGGCACGGCTCCAGGAAACCGCCCGCACACTCGGCGAACGCAAGTGCGCGGTCAGCGCCACGGTCCCGCTCGGCCACAGCATCCTGATCGCGATCCCCGAACACGAGGATCATACGCTCGGGGCCTTCATCGCGGCGGGGCAATTCCGGCGGTACGGGCTTTGGGTGCACATGGCGATCGGCCAGAGCGATGACGAGATCGCTGCCGCCGTCGCAACGCACGGCTTCGGGATGATCGGCATCTCGGGTGCCGGTCGCAGGGCCCTTGAACCGATCAAGCGTCTTGTAGATAAGCTCAGGCAAACGCATCAGCACACCTCACCGATCGTGATTGGGGGTAACGTTTGCAACCTTGGTCTGGACCTCTGCTCGTCTACGGGCGCCGATCTGGCAACAACCAGCCCGAGGCAGGCCTTGGATTTCTGCGGTCTGAAGATTACTTCCGCAGAAGAGGTATTGGGAACATTGGTAGCCTGAGCCTCGTTGATGATTCGTCGGCGGGTGGTGGGCTGTGAGCAAGCGCGAGGAGATTGTGTGGAGCAGCGGCTCCGAGGCGCACATCCCGCCGGACAGGCTGTCTGACGTCTTTGCGGCAGCCGCCGACATAATGATTGCGATCGATCGGGATGGCATCGTCCAGGAAATCCTGACGAACTCCGGCGACCAGACGCTCGGTTGTCTCGATCATTGGGTCGGACACAGCCTCAAGCGGTTCTTGACCCCGGAATGTCACCCCAAACTCGATGGGATGCTGAAGGCGATCGAGCGCGATCCGGCGTCGCGTCCCCGCATCGAGCTCAACCACATCGACAACGCGAACTGGGAGTTTCCCGTTCAGTACACCGCGCTCAACATGGGCGCGGACCGGCCGATCATGATGGTGGGACGTGACCAGAGGTCGGTGGCCGAGGTGCAGCAGCAGCTGGTCAAGGCCCAGCTCGCGCTGGAAAAGGACTATGAGGTCTACCGCGACTTCGAGACCCGCTACCGCGTCGTGATGAGCATGGCGCACGACGCCCTGCTCTTCGTGGACGCGGCGACCGGCCGGATCGAGGACGCGAACACGGCCGCCGCGCTGATCCTGGGGGCGGATGTGGGTGCCCTGGTCGGCGGCATGCTGGTGCAGGAGTTCGAGGACCGCCGCCGCGCCGAGTTCCTCGATGCATTGAACACCCTCGCCGCGTCGAGCGCCAAATCGGCAATCGTCGTCGAGGCGAGGCGTAATCACTCTACGGTCCGGATCTATCCGACGGTGTTCCGTGCGGCCGGCCAGAAGTCTCTGCTTTGCAGGCTCGAGTCCGGCGATCATTCCGAGCCGGTTGCGGGTGAGCTCGGCATCAACCTTCACGCCCTTTACGACAACGGTCTCGAGGCGATCGTCTTCACCGACCCGCGCGGCATCATCAAGAACGCCAACGAGGCGTTCCTGAACCTTTGTGACGTCGCGTCGACGGCGGATCTGAAGGACAAGTCGCTCGGCGATTTCCTGGTTCGCGGCGGAGTCGACCTCAAGATTCTCATCGATCACGCGTCGCGTGCGGGTCGCATGCGAACGCTGGCCACCAAGCTCGAGACGTCGTTCGGATCGCATCGCGCCGTCGATATCTCGGCGACCTACTTCAACGACCGGATCGATCCAGTGATTGCGTTTGTCCTGAGGGAGACCTCCAAGTCGACGCCGAACACGACGCCCGACGTGACCGGTACCAGCGACGTGACGCGAAACGTCATGGAGCTGGTGGGGGCCTCTCCGCTAAAGGACATCGTCGCGGCGACGACCGACGTGGTCGAACGCATCTGCATCGAGACGGCAGTGGAATTGACCCGCAACAACCGGGTCGCAGCAGCGGAGATGCTCGGGCTGTCCCGCCAGAGCCTCTATGTGAAGCTTCGCAAATACAGTTTGCTGGATCGTGGCGGTAAGGAATAGGTCCGCCTTGCCGATCATGCCGGACCCGCTCGGGCGTCGATGCGCACGAATGTCTTAGAGGTCCGACAGCGGCTCCCCCGACAGATGTTTGGCTTGCGGGGGTTCTCATGTGAGGTATGATTGACACCATGAGTGTCAACGATTCCTTACAGGCGCGTCTCTGGCCGGAACCGGCTGCCGCCCTTCAGTTGATCAAGCCGATCACCTGGTTCCCGCCGATATGGGCGTTTCTGTGCGGCGCCGTGTCGTCGGGGGCCTCGCCTGTCGGACGTGTCGGACTGGTGATGCTCGGCATCGTCCTTGCGGGGCCGGTCGTGTGCGGCATGAGCCAGGCGGCGAACGACTGGTGCGATCGCTGGGTCGATGCGATCAACGAGCCCGACCGGCCGATCCCCTCGGGGCGGGTGCCGGGCCGTTGGGGTCTCTGGATCGCGTGGGCGATGACAGGTTTGGCGCTGGCGCTCGGCTGGCTGCTCGGGCCATGGGGATTTGGAGCGACGGTCTTCGGGGTGCTCGCGGCCTGGGCCTACTCCGCCGAGCCGCTTCGACTGAAACGCTCCGGCTGGATCGGTCCGGCGCTGGTCGGGCTCTGCTACGAAGGGCTGCCCTGGTTCACCGGTGCGGCCGTTCTCGCGGGCGGCCTGCCGGACTGGCGGATCATTCTGGTGGCGGCGCTCTATGCGGCGGGTGCACACGGCATCATGACGCTGAACGACTTCAAGGCGCTCAAGGGCGACCTCGCGACCGGCGTCAACTCGCTGCCGGTCGCACTCGGACCCGAGCGCGCGGCGCGGGTGGCCTGCGTCGTCATGGCGGTGCCGCAGGTGGCGGTGATCGCTCTTCTGGCGAGCTGGGGGAGGCCGGTGCATTCCGTTGCGGTGGCGGTGCTGCTGGTCCTGCAGTTCGCGGCGATGCGGGTGCTGCTGCGCGACCCCAAGGGCCGGGCGCCGTGGTACAACGCCACGGGGGTGACGCTCTACGTTACCGGGATGATGACGGCGGCCTTTGCGCTGCGCGGCCTCGCGGTGCTGCCGTGACGCTGTCGTGGTTCTCGATCGTGCGGCTCGGGCTGGTCCAGATGGCGCTCGGCTCGATCGTGGTGCTGACCACCTCGACGCTCAACCGGGTGATGGTGGTCGAGCTGGCCTTGCCGGCGGTGCTGCCCGGCCTGCTGGTGGCGCTGCATTATGGCGTGCAGATCAGCCGGCCGTCTTGGGGTTTTGCCTCCGATGCCGGCGGCAACCGGACGCGGTGGATCGTCGGCGGCATGCTGGCGCTCGGCCTCGGCGCACTGGCGGCGGCCGGGTCGGTCTGGCTTTTCGCGGTGTCCTATTCCCTGGGGGTGATCGGCTCGGTCCTGGCCTACGCGATGATCGGACTCGGCGTCGGGGCGTCGGGGACGTCGCTCCTTGCCTTGCTCGCCACCGGCGCGCGGCCGGAGCGTCGCGCCGCGGCGGCGACGATCACTTGGCTGATGATGATTGCCGGCATCGCGGTGACCGCAAGCAGCGTCGGCGCGGCGCTCGATCCCTATTCGCCGCTGCGGCTGCTGGCCGTGGTGGCGGTGGTCGTGTCGGGGGCGTTCGTGCTGACCTGTCTCGCGGTGGTGGGCGTCGAGCGACGGCTGGGCCAGGTGGCGCGGCCGGAGCGGGCGACCTCGCTCCGCGAGGGACTGCGCGAGGTCTGGGCCGAGCCGCGGGCGCGCGGCTTCACGGTCTTCGTCTTCCTGTCGATGGTCGCCTACTTCATGCAGGAGCTGATCCTCGAGCCTTATGCCGGCCTCGCCTACGGGCTGACGCCGGGACAGACGACGTCGCTGTCGGGCGCGCAGCATGGCGGGGTCTTCCTCGGGATGGTGACGGTCGGGCTGATGGTGAGCGGCCTGCGGCTCGGCACGCTGCGCAGTTGGGTTTCGGCGGGGTGCCTGATGTCGGCGGCAGCACTCGTGACGATCGTGGTGCTGGGCCATTCGGCGCCGCAGCTGCCGCTGGTTCCGGCGGTGATGGCGCTGGGATTTGCCAACGGCGTGTTCGCCGTGGCGGCGATCGGGACGATGATGCAGCTCGCCGGCGAAGGGCGGGCGCAGCGCGAAGGGACGCGCATGGGGCTCTGGGGCGGGGCGCAGGCGCTGGCCGCCGGCTTTGGTGGCCTGCTCGGGGCGGCGCTGGCGGACTTGCTGCGCCTGGTGCTCGATGACACCTCGGCCTTCGGGGCGGTATTCCTGATCGAGGCGGGACTTTTCGTGGCGGCGGCGGCGATGGCGCTGCGCATCATCGAGGCCGGAGGCCGGCACGCCGGCCGCCTCGTTCCGGGGGAATAGGGCGATGGACTACGACGTGGTTGTGGTCGGCGGCGGTCCTTCGGGAGCGACGGCGGCGGAGACGCTGGCCCGTTCCGGGCGGCGCGTGGTGTTGCTCGACCGCGCAGGGCGGATCAAGCCCTGCGGCGGCGCGGTGCCGCCGCGGCTGATCGCCGACTTCAGGATTCCGGACAGCCAGATCGTCGCCCGAATCAACAAGGCGCGGATGGTCTCGCCCACCGCCCGGCGGGTGGATATCCCGATCGAGGGCGGCTTCATCGGCATGGTGGACCGCGAGGCGTTCGATGCCTTCCTGCGCGAGCGGGCGGCGGCGGCGGGGGCGGAGCGGCTGACCGGCACGTTCCAGGCGATCGAGCGGGACGGGAGCGGGACGCGGGTGCTCTATCGCGACAAGGCGACGGGCGAGACCCGCGCGCTGGCGACCCGGCTGGTGATCGGGGCGGACGGGGCGCGCTCGCAGGTCGGCAAGGCCGAGGTGCCGGGCGGCGAGGCGATCCCGTATGTGATCGCCTACCACGAGATCATCGAGGCGCCCGAGACGGGACGCTATGACCCCGAGCGTTGTGATGTGATCTACGACGGAGCGATCTCGCCGGACTTCTACGGCTGGGTGTTTCCGCACGGGGCACGCGCCAGCGTCGGCATGGGGACCGGCGTCGACGGCGTCGATCTCAAGGCGGCGACGAGCGCGCTGCGCCTGGCGTCGGGACTGGAAGGATGCCGGACGTTCCGCAAGGAAGGCGCGCCGATCCCGCTCAAGCCATTGGATTGCTGGGATAACGGGCGGGACGTGGTGCTGGCGGGCGATGCGGCGGGGGTGGTGGCGCCGTCGTCGGGCGAGGGCATCTACTACGCGATGGTCGGCGGCAAGTTCGCGGGAGAGGCGGCGCTCGCCTGCCTCGCGTCGGGACGGGCGCGCGACCTGAAGCTGGCGCGCAAGTGGTTCATGCGCGAGAACAAGACCGTCTTCCGGATGCTCGGAGCGATGCAGGACGCCTACTACCGCTCGGACGACCGGCGGGAGCGGTTCGTGTCGCTCTGCCGCGACGTCGACGTGCAGCGGCTGACGTTCGAGGCGTACATGAACAAGCGGCTGGTGCGGAAGCGGCCGCTGGCGCACCTGAAGATCATGGTCAAGAACATCGCCCACCTGACCGGTATCGTGCCGGCGGTGACCCCGTGACGCAGCTGATCCCGGCCTGGGTCGACGGCGTGCTGACGCCGGTCGAGAAGCTGGCGGTCCATCGCAAGGGATTGAGGCACAAGGCGGTTTCGGTCTTTGCCGTCGATGGCGGCCGGGTGCTGATCCAGCGGCGGGCGGCGGGCAAGTACCACACGCCGGGGCTTTGGGCGAACACCTGCTGCACCCATCCGAACTGGGGGGAGGCCGACGAGGCCTGCGCCCGGCGGCGGCTGGACGAGGAGCTCGGGCTGCGGGGGCTTGATCTCGTTCACCGCGGCACGATCGAGTATCGGGCGCGGGTTGGACGCGAGCTGATCGAGAATGAGGTGGTCGAGGTGTTCGTGGCCGAGGCCGATTCGGCGGCGCCGCTCGCTCCGGATCCCGACGAGGTGATGGCGACGCGGTGGATCGGGCTCGGGGATCTGGCCGCGGAGATCGGGTCGGCGCCGGAGCGGTTCACGCCCTGGCTAAGGATTTACATAGAGCGGCATGCGCAGCGCATCTTTGGCGTGTTGGCTGCCGAATAGGCTGAAATTACGTGCTTTTTTGAGTATGGATTGCGTATGGAACGCATATGGAAGGCGTATGGCTGTTTTCGGGTTTTGGCAGCTTCACCCGGCGAGCGCTGACCGTGCACGGAATCGTCCGGTCGTGACGCCGAGGGCCTGCAGGCACAGCGTCGCGATGTCGGCGCTGCTCATGCCGGCGTCGCGATACATCGCGGCGGGGCTCGGCCTGGTCGATGAAGCGATCGGGCAGCGTCAGGGTGCGGATGCGCAGACCCGAGTCGAGTCGGCCGTTCGCGGCGAGCCAGTGCAGCACCCGCGCGCCGAAGCCGCCCTCGGCCCCCTGCTCGACGGTTACGAGGGCGCCGTGGTGGCGGACGAGCTGGTCGATCAGGTCGGTGTCGAGCGGCTTGGCGAAGCGGGCATCGGCGACCGTCGCGCTGACGCCCTGAACCGCCAGCGCATCCGCGGCGGCGAGGCATTCGGTCAGGTGCGCGCCGAAGCTGAGGATCGCGACGCCCGAGCCTTCGCGCACGATGCGGCCGCGGCCGATCTGAAGCACCTGCGGCTCGTCGGGCAGGGCGACGCCGGTGCCTTCGCCGCGGGGATAGCGGAAGGCGATGGGACCTTCGTCGAAGACGGCGGCGGTGCGGACCATGCGGACGAGTTCGGCCTCGTCGGCCGCGGCCATCACCGTGAAGCCCGGCAGGTTCGCGAGGTAGGTGACGTCGAAGGCGCCGGCGTGGGTGGCGCCGTCGGCGCCGACGAGCCCGGCCCGGTCGATGGCGAAGCGCACCGGCAGGTGCTGGAGCGCGATGTCGTGCACCACCTGGTCGAAGCCGCGCTGCAGGAAGGTCGAGTAGATGGCGCAGAACGGCCGAAGGCCGGCTGCGGCCATTCCGCCGGCGAAGGTCACGGCGTGCTGCTCGGCGATGCCGACGTCGAAGGTGCGGGCCGGGAAGCGCTTCTGCATGACGTTGACGCCGGTGCCGTCGGGCATCGCGGCGGTGATGGCGACGATGCGGGGGTCGCGCTCGGCCTCGTCGGCCAGCGCGCGGCCGAAGACCGCGGTGTAGCTGGGCGGGCCGGCCTTGGCCTTGCTCTGCGCGCCGGAGACGACGTCGAAGCTCGAGACGCCGTGGTACTTGTCGGCGGCGTTCTCGGCGGGGGCGTAACCCTTGCCCTTGACGGTGACGCAATGGATCAGCACCGGGCCGTTGGCGCGGGCGCGGGCGGCGCGCAGCACCGGCAGGAGCTGGGTCATGTCGTGGCCGTCGATCGGGCCGATGTAGGAAAAGCCGAGCTCCTCGAAGAGGGTGCCGCCGCCGGCGAGGCCGGTGACGAGGCTGCGGGCGCGGCGGGCACCGGCGCGCAGCGGCCCGGGCAGGTTGCGCGCGAAGCCTTCGGCGATGTCCTTGAGCGTGGAGAGCGGGGTGTTGGCGTAGAGGCCGGAGAGATAGTGCGACATCGCGCCGACGGGCGGGGCAATCGACATCTCGTTGTCGTTGAGGATGACGAACATCCGCCGGCCCTGGGCGCCGGCATTGTTCATCGCCTCGTAGGCCATCCCGGCGCTGATCGCCCCGTCGCCGATCACCGCAACGACGTCTCCGGTGGCCTCGCCGAGGTCACGGGCGACGGTGAAGCCGAGGCCGGCGGAGATCGAGGTCGAGGAGTGCGCGGCGCCGAACGGGTCGTAGGGGCTCTCGGATCGCTTGGTGAAGCCCGAGAGGCCGCCTTCCTGGCGCAGGGTGCGGATGCGGTCGCGGCGGCCGGTGACGATCTTGTGCGGGTAGCACTGGTGGCCGACGTCCCAGATCAGCTTGTCGTAGGGGGTGTTGAAGACCGCGTGGATCGCGACGGTCAGCTCGACGACGCCGAGGCTGGAGCCGAGATGCCCTCCGGTCTGCGACACCGCCGAGACGAGTTCGGCGCGGAGTTCGTGGCAGAGCGCGGCGAGCTCGGTGTCGTGCATGCGCCGCAGGTCAGCCGGCGCATGCACGCGGTCGAGGAGCGGGGTCTTCGGCCGTTCTGCGAGAGGTTCAGCCATGATCCCCGTCTCCTTCACGTCACTCGTAGGTTGGCGAACCTTCGCCAGCCAGCTCGGGCCAGTCGTGGAGCACCGGCAGCCCCTGCAGCGGCTTGGAGTAGCCCTTGTGGCAGGTGGCGCAACCGGCCTTCGGTCCGTCGGCGTGCAGCGTGCCGAGGCGGTTGGCCGGCAACGTCGAGGCCAGCGGCAGCAGGTAATCGTTGTTGAGCTCGAGCAGCATGCCGATGCCGAGCAGCGCCTGCTGCTGCTGCGGCGTCGACTGGTCGAGCTCGCCGAACGCGCGGGTATTGTGGCAGAAGGTGCAGTTCACATCGAGTGCGTTCGAGAAGTAGTTCATCAGCGAGAAGGTCCGCTCGGTCTGCTGGATCGACGCGGTTCCGGCGTTCGGCTCGCGCGACACGGTGGGCGTCATGCGGATCGGCTCGTACTCGACGAGGTACTTCTGCAGCGCGTCGGACGGCAGCGAGGTCGACTGGCTCAGCGACGTCGCCTGGTTCTGGTTGGCAGCCCAGCCGATCATCGTCTTGTTGAGCGGCGTGATTTCGAACCAGATGTTGGACGGCACGTTCTGGCCGCGGTGGCAGGTGTAGCAGGTCACCCCCGCCGGCGAGACGTGCTCGCTCCAGGAGGAATTGATCTCCCGGTTCATCTGGATCATCCGGCGCGCCACGACCTTGGTATAGAGGTCGTCGGCGGCGAAGTTGCCCTCCTCGCCGTGGCAGTAGGCACAGCTCTGCTCGGGAGAGACCCATTCGGTCATCGCCGCCATCAGGCGATTGAAGTTGTCCTCGGTGAGGTCGCCCAGCACCTGGACGTTCTCGTAGACGTCCTTGGCGAGCTGCTCACCGCCCACCGGCTTGATCGCCGCCTCGGTGTAGAAGGTGGCGATCGTCGGATCGACGCTCGGGAACTTCACCACCTCCATGCCGGTGCCGCGCGGCCCGGTCTGGACGGAGGCGGGCTTGAACGGCCATCCCCAGACCACGATGAAGGTGGCGGCGAGGATTGCCACACCGACCGTCCCGGCCAGATACGCCGGAGCGAGGATGTCCTTGGGATGGTCTCGGTTCCATTTCGTGAACCACTTGAAGTCGGACATCGCTCAACCCCCCGTCGGCACGTAGGCCGTGTAGCCGTAGGCCCCGGTGTAGGCCGGCGCGAAGTGGTGCTCGACCGCCCACAGGTACCAGTTGTCGACCACGGTGCCGGTCAGCAGGATGCCTATTCCGCCGGTGATCGGCGTCAGCACCGCGAACCACCATGCCCAGCGGTGAATGCTCTCCATCGTGGCATTGAAGCCCATCGTCCAGCGCCAGAAGAGCGCCGCCCGCTCGGAAGCGGTGCCGCGATCGACGATCTGCCCGAGCTCGCGGTCGCCGCCCATCCGCGACACGGAAAGGATGGTGCCGCCGTGCATCGCGAAGAGCAGGACCGAGCCGTAGAGAAAGACGATCGAGAGGCAGTGGAACGGGTTGTAGTAGAGGTTGCCGTAGCGGATCGAGAACGCCGCGGTCCAGTCGAGGTGAGGGAAGATGCCGTAGGGCACCGCCTCGGACCATGACCCCATCAGGATCGGCCGGATCAGGCCCAGCACCAGGAAGAGCCAGATCGCCGACAGGAACGCCCAGGCGACGTGCTTGCCGAGGCCGAGCGCCTCGGCGCGCCGGTAGGTGCGGATCCACCAGGAGCTGACCGACACCAGCAGGAAGAAGCTGGCGATGATCCACCACCCGCCTTCGCGCAGCGGCGGGAAGTGCAGCCCGTACTCCGGCCCCGGCGGCTCGAGCGCCAGCCAGAACAGCTGGCGGATGAACTGCGGGATCGAGTAGCCGACCTGGCCGAGCATGTTGAGCCCGACGATGAAGAACCACATGAAGCCGGTCGCGATCGAGACCACCCCGAACCAGCCGAGATAGATCGGGCCGAGCTGGGCGTTGCCGACCCAGCCGAGGAGCTTGGAGAGGCGCGGCACCCCGATGCGGTCGGCAGCGATGCCGGCGTCGTTGTCCATGCCGCGTTCGGGCGGGCCGAAGACCTGGACCTGATTGAAGATGTTGTAATATTCGGCCATGATCTCAGTTCCCCACAGCGGGCCAGATCGGCAGGTCGAGCCACCAGTTCCACCATTCCGGCCACCCCTGGGTCCAGACCGGCCCCGAGATGATGATGCAGACCGCGGACCAGAAGGCGGCGTTGAGCGCGAGGAGCAGGCCGAGGCGATGGATGCCGAGCGTTCCGATCGAGTAGCCGATGAAGTCGCGGAAGAAGGTGTCCTCGTGGTCGGTCGTCCGCATTTCCTTGCCTTTTCCGGGGTTCGCCGCGGAGAGGGTCAGGCCGCCGTGCAGCGCCAGGGCGAAGCAGGTGGTGAAGAAGAAGCTCACCGCCAGCATGTGCGCCGGGTTGTAGTGGAAATGCAGGTACTGGTAGCCGGTGTTCGACACCCAGTCGAGGTGGCTGAAGATGCCGTAGGGAAAGCCGAACCCCCAGGCGCCCATCAGCAGCGGGCGGAAGATCTCGAGCGTCACGTAGGCGAGGATCGCGAAGCCAAAGGCGATCGGGACGTGGAAGCCGATGCCGAGCTTGCGGCAGATCTCGACCTCGCGCAGCGCCCAGCTGACGAAGGAGCCGGTGGCGCAGACGGTGATGACCTGCCAGAGGCCGCCTTCCCGCAACGGGGCGAGCGCGAGGCCGTAGGACAGGTCGGGAGGCGCGATGTTGATGAGCCAGGGGTTCCAGGTCTTGCCCATCGCCGCGCCCCAGAAGATCAGGATCGTGCCGAGGCCGGCGAAGAAGGCGGTCGTGACCCCGAAGAAGCCCACATAGAAGGGGCCGATCCAGAAATCGAACAGGTCGCCCCCTATCAGCGTTCCGCCCCGGACGCGGTATTTTCTTTCAAAGCTCAGTAAAGCCATGCGCTCCGCCTCCGCATCGGACGCCCGGCTCTCGGCCTTGCATCCGCAATCTGATGACTGCTGCGGGCGATCGATGCCGCCCGCAGCAAGTTCCGCTCATCGGCTCACTGGGTCGCTGCGGCCACCGGCGGCGTCCTGTAACGCTCCGGGCCTTCGAGCCAGTTGTACCGAACCGTGCTGAGCAGGATGAGATGGATCATCACCGCCAGCAGGAAGAGGAAGACACCCTGAACCACGAAGACGCGGCGCGGGTCGAAGATCAGCCAGATCTTGTAGAACTTGCTCATGCTTCTTCCTCCCTCAGAGCCACGGACGCCAGATGTAGACCGCCAGATGAGCGACGATGGCAACGGCTGTGAAAAGCCAGAGCCCGCTCATGTAGACGGAATGCAATTCTTGCGCCTGGTCGTCGGTTAGACCTGTGAAAGACAGGTCAGTTCTTTCAGCCATTTACTTTCCTCCGGAGAGTTTGACTGAGGCCGTGAAACCCACGGCCAGGGACGCCGGCCGGTCGCCCGGCTGGCTATCTTCCCGCGAACGGGTCGAATGGTGGTGTCTCCGCGTCATGCGGAGAAAATCTGCGGCGTGATGCCGTGCGCTGCGCTCATCGAGCGGCGGAGCGGGCTGGGATTGTGGCGCTGCGCGCCGGTCCGGGCGAACGCCAGCAGCCACTGCACCAGCGCCGTCGGCATGGCGATCAGCAGGATGGGAACGAAGTAGAACCAGTATTCCGCTGGCACGTCACGCCGATGATCCATGTGATCGATGGTTCTGCTCATGCGGTCCTCCCTTGTCTGGTCTGGTCATTGGCCGCACCGGGGTGCAGCGCGGCGACGGTTTCGATCACCACCCGCTCGGCGCCGGCGTTGAGCGCGGCCCGTTCGGCGGCGTCGCGCAACGTCTTTGCGGCGGAGATGCGGGTCAGGATCGGGTGTTCGGCGACGATGCGGTCGAGCAGCGCCTTGGCGTCCTCGTCCCACGGGAAGTCGTGCCGCAGGCGGCTCGGCGTCGCCGCGGCGCTGTCCATGTCGCTGCCGAGCGGCAGCACGTGGAAGAGCGCGTCGAAGAGGCCGTTGCAGACTTCCTGCAGCAGGTAGGTGGCGCCGGCGAAGCCCATGAACGGCGTGCCGGTGGCGCGGCGGATCGCGGCGCCGGGGAAGCTCGCGGGGATGAACGCCGGCCGCGGGCCGCGGCCTTGGGTTTGCTCGGCGAGGTACATCTTCTCGTTGATCGAGCCGAGCACCACCAGCGGGCGCTTGGTCGCGATCATCGTGCGGATCGCCTCGCTGTCGGTCTTGGCGCCCGCCTTGCGCGGGACCGCGAAGGCGCAGGGCAGGCCGAGCTCGTCCTCGAGGTAGGCGCGCACGCCGCGGGTGTAGGTTTCGTTCGCGGCGATCGCGAAGCTGGCGGTGCCGAAGAAGTCCTGGGTGACCGACCGCCAGAGATCCCAGACCGGCTTGATCGTGGAGTGCTTCTCCTGGGCGATGAAAGGCTCGGGGTCGAGCCCGAGCAGTTCGCCGAGCGCGCGCAGGAAGAGCGTGGTCGATTCGATGCCGAAGGGGGCCTGCAGGTACGGCTTGCCGAGGACTTCGGCGAGACCGCGGCCGAACTCGCGGTACATCACCACGTTGACGTCGGCGTCGACCAGATGCGCCATCTCGGCCAGGTGCGCGCCGAGCGGGTGGACCATGTTGATCTCGGCGCCGATCCCTTCGACGAGGCGGCGGATCTCGGCGAGGTCGGACGGCATGTTGAAGGTGCCGTACATCGGGCCGAGGATGTTGACGCGCGGGCGGGCGCCTTCGACGCGCTTGCTCTCCTTGGGCATCCGCCCCTTGGTCATGCCGAACTCGGTGAAGAGCCAGGTCATCGCCCGGTCGGCGGCCTGCCACTGGTCCTCGTCGATGGTGCGCGGCAGGAAGCGCTGGATGTTGGTGCCTTGCGGGGTGACGCCGCCGCCGATCATTTCGGCGATCGAGCCGGTCACCACGACCGCGGGCAGGGCCGGGTCGAGGGTCTTCCAGGCGCGCTTCATGGCGCCTTCGGTGCCGTCGCGGCCAAGTTCGTCCTCGCCGAGGCCGGTGACCACGATCGGCAGTTCATGCGGCGGCAGCGCGTCGGTGTAGTGCAGGACGCTGGTGACGGGCAGGTTCTCGCAGCCCACCGGGCCGTCGATCACCACCTGCAGGCCTTTGACGGCGCAGAAGGCATAGACCGCCCCCCAGTAGCCGCCGGCCCGGTCATGATCCTGCAACAGCATCAGATCATCTCCGCGGCTTTGGCCGCCGCTGCACGCTTCTCGAGCTTCTTCTGGTGGATGGCGCGGAACTGCGGCTGCAGGTTCGGAGCACCTTCCCAGATGCCCGCGGTCTCCTCGGCGCCGACGCCTTCGAAGAAAGCGCGCATCCGGTCCATGCGGCCCTTGTTGGCGATGGCGGCGTTCACCACTTCGGCGAGGCTGCCGGCGCCGGCCGCGCCCATCAGCGGCCGCGCCGAGATCAGGTTGGTGAAGTAGAGCGACGGGATGCCGAGCTCCTTGGCGCGCTGCACCACCGGGGTCGTGCCGATGGCGAGATCCGGGCGGATCGCCTCCATCGCGGCCTTGTCCGATTCGAGGCTGGCGCGGAAGACGACGCGGGCGCCGTGCGCTTCGAGCCAGTCGCGATCAGCCTCGGCATAGGGCGTGCGCGGGCAGGCGGTGCCGACGTAGGGCACACGCGCGCCGCTCTCGATCAGGAGGCGCGCGACCAGGAGTTCGGAGCCTTCGTAGCCCGAGAGGGTCACGGTGCCGTTGACCGGCGTGGCGGCGAGCACGCTCTGGATCGCGGGAAGGGCGGCGTTCTGCGCCGCGGCCACCTTGGCCGCAGGCAGGCCGAAGACGTCGGCGATGCTCGCCAGCCACGCCGCCGTGCCGTCGCGCCCGACCGGAGCCGACCCGACCGCCGGCCGCCCGGCCGCGGCGAACTCGCGGAGCGAGGCGGTGTAGAAGGGATGGATCGCCGCCACCGCGCCGCAGTCGAGCGCGGCGTAGAGCTCGGGCCAGGCGCGGCACGGCACCGACGGGCCGGCGGCGAGGCCGAGCGGCTCGAGGAGCCCGCCGATGGTGATCGGGTCCACCGGGAAGGTCTCGCCGAGCAGCGTCACGGTCGGGCGGTCCGACCGCCCGGTCTCGGGCGCCGGGACCGGGCCGGTCTCGATCTCGCGGCGGGCGTAGGCGAGCATCGCGGCCGCCAGCACGTCCTTGGCCTCGGCGTGGGTCGGCACCCCGAAGCCCGGCACGTCGATGCCGATGATCCGCACGCCGTCGATCGCCTTCGGCAGGAGCCGCAGCGGCACGCCCGAGGCGGTGGGCACGCAGAGATTGGTCACCACGATGGCGTCGTAGCGGTCCGGGTCGGCGAGCTTGTGGACGGCCTCGCGGATATCCTCGAAGAGCTTGCCGGTGACGAGCGATTCGGAGTTGAACGGCACGTAGCCGACCGAGCGGCGGGCGCCGTAGAAATGGCTGACGAAGGTCAGGCCGTAGACGCAGCAGGCCGAGCCGGAGAGGATCGTCGCTACGCGCCGCATCCGGAGGCCGACGCGGAGCGAGCCGAAGGCCGGGCACATGCTCTGCGGCTTGTCGTGCGGCCCCTTGGGGTAGTCGGCGGCGAAGCGGTCCATCAGCTCGGCATTCTCGCCGGCCGTCGCCGCCGCCCGCAGCTGCTCGGCGCCGGAGTGGCAACCGAGGCCGTCGACCGGCCCGGCCGGGTCGCGGTCTTCGGGTGCGGGATCGGGGCGGGAGTCGAGGGTCATGCGGGGAGCCTTGCGGTTCAGATGGTGTCGTAGACGACTTCGAGCGACTGCTGCGGCTTGGCGTTCTTGCCGCGCATGTCGGCGTCGGTGGCCGGTTCGAGCACGAAGTTGGCACCGGTGGTCTCGGCCGAGAAGAGGCCGAGGAGCTCGTCCGGGGTCAGCGGCTTCGGCCGCTCCGGCGGTGCGGCGGCGACGTTCTCGGCCAGGTCGCGGAAGAGCGGCGCCCACTGGCTCGAGGCGGTGCCGACGATCTGGTAGTTTGCCGACTTGCGGCGGATGTCGTCGTCGGCCGGGATGGCGGCGAGCACCGGGATGCCGGCGGCTTCGGCGAAGGCCGCGGCCTCGCCGGTGCCGTCGTCCTTGTTGATGACGAGGCCGGCGACGCCGACGTTGCCGCCGAGCTTGCGGAAGTATTCCACCGCCGAGCAGACGTTGTTGGCGACGTAGAGCGACTGCAGGTCGTTCGAGGCGACGACGATCACCTTCTGCGCCATGTCGCGGGCGATCGGCAGGCCGAAGCCGCCGCAGACCACGTCGCCGAGGAAGTCGAGCAGCACGTAGTCGAAGTCCCAGTCGTGGAAGCCGAGCTTCTCGAGCAGCTCGAAGCCATGGATGATGCCGCGGCCACCGCAGCCGCGGCCGACCTCGGGCCCGCCGAGCTCCATCGCGAAGACGCCGCCGCGCTTGAAGCAGACGTCGCCGATCTTGACCTCCTCGCCGGCGAGGCGCTTGCGCGACGAGGTCTCGATGATCGTCGGGCACGCCTTGCCGCCGAAGAGCAGCGACGTGGTGTCGGACTTGGGGTCGCAGCCGATCAAGAGCACCCGCTTGCCGTCCTCGGCCATCATGTGGCTGAGGTTGGCGAGCGTGAAGGACTTGCCGATGCCGCCCTTGCCGTAGATCGCGATGATCTGGGTCTTTTTGGTGGCCGGGCGGGGCTCGACGCCTTCGGTGATCAGTTCGGCGGCCTCGCCGCGCAGCCGGTCGTGGTGTTGGGTGAGGGCGTCGTCGCCGAGTTTCGGGATATCGAGGCTCATGCGTAGGCTCTCCAGTCCAGGACCATCTTGAGGCAGGCGGGATCGTCGAAGGCGGTGGCGTAGGCCTCCGCCGCGCTGGCCGCCGGCTGGCGGTGCGTGATGAGGCCGCCGAGCGAAAGCGCGCCCGATTCGACCAAGGCGCGGGTGGCGATCAGGTCGTCGCGGGTCCATTCGGCGGCGATGCGGAGGCGAAGCTCCTTCATGAACGCCGGCGGGAAGGCGAGGCTGAGCGGCTCCTGGTAGAAGCCCGCGAGCACCAGCTCGCCGCCCTTGGCGAGGCGCCCGACCAGGGTGTCGAGGAGCTTCGCGTCGCCGGTCGCGTCGAAGATGCAGGCGTAGTCCCGGCGGGTGTCGGCGTCGGGGTGCAGCACCTCGTAGCCGGCGGCGCCGCCGCTGCGGCGCGCGTCGATCTCCCAGACGGTGGGCGGCGCAGCGCCGGCGGCGAGCGTCAGGCGGGCGATGAGCCTGCCGAGCACGCCGTGGCCGACGACCAGGTCGGGCGGGCGGTTGCCGTGCCCGGCGATCGCGTGCCGGGCGGTGGCCGCGAGCGCCATGAGGATGCCGTCGGCGCCGAGGCCGGAATCGATGCGGATCGCCCGGTCGGCGCGGGCGGTCAGCCGGCGGGCCGATCCGCCGAAGAGGCCGCGCACCGGCCCGAAGCAGCTTGCGCCGGGGACGAAGACCCGGTCGCCGGGGCGAAGCGCGCCGTGGCTCTCGACGACTTCGCCGACGGCCTCGTAGCCGGGCACCAGCGGATAGCCCATCCCGGGGAACGGCGGCATCCGGCCGGTCCAGAAGAGCTTCTCCGTGCCGGTGGAAATACCGGAGTGGCTGACGTCGACCAGGATGTCGTCCGGGCCGGGTGCATCCAGCGCGAGGCTTCGGATTTCGATCCGTTTCGGTTCGCTCAGCACTACCGCGGGGGTTTCGATGTCAGCCTCCCTGCGCCGGCTCGGTCTCAGACTCGCGGGGCGCACTGTCAGTATGATCTTACAAACCAGTGTGTCAACAAGAATGGACACTCGCCTCAGAGAGGCTTTGTGGCGGTCACGATCTGGGTGATGAACGGCCGGAGCGTCGGCACCGGGGCGGCCCCGCGAAAGCCAGCCTCGCCGAGAAGGCGGGCTATCTCCGCCGGGCTGCGGACGCGGCCCGTCCGCATCGCAAGGGTATAGAGGGCGAAATAGGCGTCCGCGAACCGGTCCGGGTGCGCGCCTCCCGCCATCGGCTCCGCCACGACGATACGGCCGCCGGGAGGGAGCGCGGCTACGACCCGCGCCAGCAGCGCGGCGACGACTGCATCGGGGTGGTCGTAGAGCACGCGGACGAGCGAGATCGTATCGGCGCCCTCTGGCAGCGCGTCGGTCCTGAAATCGGTTGGGCTGAGGTCGATGCGGGCTTCGAGGCCGGCCGCGGCGATCCGGGGCCGGGCTGCCGCGACGACGGCGGGAAGATCGACGAGAGTCAGGCGGAGCCGAGGTTGCCGGCGTGCGGCGGCGATCAGGAAGGCGCCCGTCCCGCCGCCGACGTCCATCAGGTGGCGCGCGGACTTGAAGCTGATGCTGCGCAGCACCTCCTCGGCGACCAGCGCCTGCGTCGCGGCCATCAGCTCGGAATAGGCTTCGGCCTCGGCCGGCGACACCGCGCCGCCGAGGACGTAGGGCCAGAAGCTGGCGAGCGAGGGCTCGGCGGTTCCGCGCAGCAGCCCGACCGGATCGGCCAGATCGGCATAGAGCATGCGGTGGTGTCGAATCAGCGCGGTGAGGCCCGGCACCGCGACGATCTCGGCTCCGAGCCTGCCTAGGCGGTAGGCGCCCGCCCCGGTGCGGTCGAGCAGGCCCAGCGCGGCGGCGGCCTGGCAGAGAACCGCGATGCGTTCGGGCGCCATGCCGCTGCGTGCCGCCAGCTCGTCTGCGGCGAGGGGACCATCGGCCAGGGCGTTGAGCAGGCCGAGCTCGACCGACGCCATCAGGACCTGGCTGTAGGTGAAGCCGGCCATGAGGTCGAAGAGCCGCTCGCCGTCGCGGCGCACCAGCCGCCGGGTCAGCGGGAAGGCGGCTGCCCAGGCCTGGAAACGCGGTGCGGACACGACGCGGTTGCGCCATGCGGCAAGTGCGTCGGGCAGGCGGCGTCGCACCGCGGCGCCCCCCTCGCTCCAGGCAGCGACCATCACGACAACTGGCGCACCGCCGCAACCGGCAGCAGGCGCTCGGCCTGCGCGCGCACGATCTCGCAGAGCGCGGCTTCCCCTGGACAGGACGGAATCGAGGAAATCGCCCCGGCAAGGATGTCCTGCAGGCGGCGCACCGCGCCGGAGACCCCGAGATCGGCGACGGCGTTCGGGCGATGCAGCGCTTCGTCCTGACCCACGGGCTTGCCGAGCGTCGCCTCGTCGCAGAGGACGTCGCGCAGGTCGTCGGCCACCTGGAAGGCCTCGCCGATGCGGGCGCCGAGCTCGGTCCAGGGCTCGGGATCCGCACCGGCCGCGGTGGCGCCCATCCGGGTCGCGGCCATGAAGAGGGCCCCGGTCTTGGCCTGGTGGTATGCGGACAGGTCGAGACTCGGCTCGCTCTCCCAGGCCTGACCGGCACAGATGCCGCCCGGCATTCCGGTGAACGCCGAAAGATCGAGGATCAGGTCGGCGGCACGGCCGCAGTCGTGCCGCGCCGCCCGCGCCAGGGTCTCGAAGGCGAGAACGATCAGGCTATCGCCGGCAAGGAGCGCCAGCGGTTCCCCGTAGGCCCGATGCACCGACGGCTTGCCGCGGCGCAGCGGCGCGTTGTCGAAACACGGCATGTCATCATGCACGAGGCTGGCGCTGTGGATGAGCTCGATCGCCGCCGCCGCGGCATCGGTGAGAGCCGGCCGATCATCGCCGCACGCCTGCGCCACCGAGATGCAAAGCCTTGGGCGCACCCGCGCTCCTCCGGGGCTGACCGCATCGACGATCGCCGATGCCAGGCGCGGCGGTGCCGGACGCGCGGCGGCGCGCGAAAGGGAGTCTGCAAGCGCCACCTCGATTCTCGTTCCGACCGACATCGCGTCTCTCCGAGGATGTAATGCAAGAATGACAGAGAAAGTGTAAATCATACTGGACAACGAGGCCCGGCCTGTCAACATCGCCCTATGCGGCATGCGGACTCCGGGCGAGGGAAGGTGATTGTCGTCGGCGCCGGGCTCGGCGGCCTCGCGGCGGCAGTGCGGCTCTCGTCCGCAGGGCTGGACGTCGACGTCGTCGAGAGCTTGCCCGGTCCCGGCGGCAAGCTGCGCACCGTGCCGAGCGCCGCGGGTCCGGTCGATGCCGGACCGACGGTGCTGACCATGCTACCGGTGTTCGAGGCTCTGTTCGATGCCGCGGGCGCATCGCTCGCGGATCACGTCACGCTGATGCCCGAGCCCCTTGTGGCGCGCCACTGGTGGCCGGACGGCAGCCGGCTCGATCTCGTTTCCGATCCCGAAGCCAACGCCGAGGCGATCCGCGTCTTTGCCGGCGACCGCGCCGCCGCCGAATTCCGGGCGTTCGACGCGCGTGCCACCCGCCTGTTCGAGGCCTTCGAGCCCACGGTGATCCGGTCGGCGGCGCCGAGCATGCCGCGGCTCGTGGCGCAGGTGGCCGCATCGCCGGGGCTGGCCGGGGCCATCGCGCCGTTGCAGACGCTCGCTGGGTCGCTCCGCCGGCAGTTCGGCGATCGCAGGCTGGCGCAGCTCTTCGGCCGTTATGCGACCTACGTCGGGGGGTCCCCCGACGCGTCGCCGGCGCTGCTGGCGCTGATCTGGCACGCCGAATCGCGCGGGGTCTGGCGCATTGCCGGCGGGATGCACCAATTGGCCGCCGCGCTGGAAAGGCTGGCGCGGGCGCAAGGCGCGCGGTTCCACTTCGGCGCCGAGGTCCGGAGCATCGAGCTCACGGGCGGTGCGGTCGAAGGCGTGCGTCTGGCGGACGGCCGGCGCCTGGCGGCCGGCGCGGTGATCTTCAACGGCGATCCGGCGGCGCTTCGAGCAGGGCTGCTCGGTGACGCGCCGAAAGCGGCGGTGCCCGCCGACGCGGTGCATCCGCGCGCCCTGTCCGCCTATGTCTGGAGCTTCGCGGCGCCTGCTCCGGAGTTTGGGCTTGCGCATCACAACGTCTTCTTTGCCGGCGATCCGGCCGGCGAGTTTCGCGACATCGACCGCGGCCGGATGCCGGGGGACCCGACACTCTACGTCTGCGCGCAGGATCGCGGAACCGGAGCCGAGCCGGTCGCGACCGAGCGGTTCGAGATCATCATGAACGGGCCGGCGGGACGGGCGCCGGCGGAGCGGGAGTTCGAGACATGCCGGGAGCGAACCTTCGAGACCCTGTCGCGGATGGGCCTCGGCCCGCTCAGCCCGCCGGATCGCGCGGCGCTGACGACGCCGACGGACTTCGCGACGCTCTTCCCGGGCTCGGGAGGGTCGCTCTACGGCCGGAGCCCGCACGGGATGACCGCGACGTTCCGCCGGCCGACGGCGCGCAGCGCCATCCCGGGCCTCTACCTGGCGGGCGGGGGGGTGCATCCGGGGCCGGGGATGCCGATGGCGACGCTGTCGGGGGGTCTTGCGGCCGCGGCGGTGCTGGCGGACCTCGATTCGACCTCCCGGTCCGGCCCGACGGCTATGCCTGGTGGTACGTCGACGGGCTCTCGGCCGACGGCACCCGCGCCGTCTCGGTCATCGGCTTCATAGGGTCGGTCTTCTCGCCCTGGTACGCCTGGAGCGGACGGCGGAACCCGGCCGACCATTGCTGCATCAACGTGGCGCTCTACGGGCGCGGCGGGCGCTGGACGATGACCGACCGCGGCGAGGGTGCGCTGCAGACCAGCCCGGACACCCTGGCGGTCGGACCCAGCCGGATGCACTGGGACGGCAACTGCCTCACGATCACCGTCGACGAGGTGGCGGTGCCGCATCTCGACCGGGTTCGAGGGGTGATCCGGGTGCATCCCGCGGCGCTCACCGATGCATCCATTGCGCTGCATCCCGACGGGAGCCACGTCTGGCGCCCCTATGCCCCGGTGGCCGAGATCGAGGTGGCGTTCGACCGGCCCGGCTGGACCTGGCGGGGCAGCGGCTATTTCGACGCGAACTTCGGGACGCGGGCGCTGGAGGCGGACTTTCGCACCTGGACATGGTCGCGCCGGCCGATGGGCAGGGGTGCGCTCTGTCTCTACGACGCGGAACGGCGCGACGGGACTGCGTTGTCAACGGCATTGCGGTTCGACGGGACGGGCGGGGTGGAGGCGATCGACCCGCCGCCGCGGTTGCGGCTCGCCCGCTCGCGCTGGGCGCTGCGCCGCGAGACCCGCGGCGATCCCGGAACCGAGGCGGTGCAGGTGAAGCCGATGCTGGATGCGCCCTTCTACTGCCGCTCGGCGGTCCGGACCACGGTGGCGGGCGAGACGGCGGTGGGCGTGCACGAGGCGCTCGACCTCGACCGCTTCGCTTCGCCCTGGCTGAAGCCGATGCTGGCGCTGAAGGTGCCGCGCCGCCGGCGCTGGGGCTGAGCTCAGGCCGGGTTCAGCCGCCAGACGGCGACGTTCAGCGCCGTGGCGAAGCCGACCCAGGCGAGGTAGGGGGCGAAGAGCCAGCCGGCGATGGCGTCGACCCGAAAGAACGCGATCGTCGTCGCGGCGACCGCGAGACACAGCAGGCTGATCACGACCACGCCGCCACGCAGGCGGTGCTGGCCGAAGAAGATCGGCGTCCAGATGCTGTTGAGCGTGATCTGCAGCGCCCAGAGCGCCACGCCGAGCGCGCCGCCCGGCAACGTCGCCACCCGCGCGGCCGCGACGGCGATGGCGATGTAGAGCACCGTCCAGGCGATCGGGAAGAGCCAGTTCGGCGGGGTCCATACCGGCTTGCGCAGCGCGGCGTACCAGGCGTCGGGGCCGAAGCTCTGGCCGTTGCTCGCGGCGACGAAGCTCGCGGCCAGGAAGACGACGAAAAGCAGCCAGTCCATCGGCGGCTCATGCGGTGCCGAGCCGACGGTCGCGGTCCTGCGCCTCGAGCTGCGCGAAGATCGAGACCACGGTGCCGGTCCGCCCGCCACCCCACACCGGCGCGGCGTCGCGTGCGACCGCGTCGACGAGAAAGGCGGTCTCCGGCAGCGGTGGGGCGTGAAGCACCGCCGACCGGGGCATGACGCTGACCGCGGCAGCGCTGGCCGCGGCGAGGCCGACCAGCACCAGCTTCTCGCCGGTCGAGGTCCTGGCGCGGGCGGTCACGGTGTCATGGTCCGCCGCGGCGATCCGGCGGCCGATGCCGGCATAGATGCGGCTCGCCGCCATGATGCCGGGCCGGCAGGTGGCCGGCAGGGCGCCGACGCCGGTCTCGCCGCGGCGGTAGAGGTGACCGGATGCCGCGAGGAGGCGGCGCAGGACGGCGGCGAGCCGGGGGTCCGGTCGCGGGGAGGCGAGGAAGGCCTCGGGGTCGAGGCCCGCCTCGCGCAGCCACGCGAGCGGCAGGTAGAGCCGGCCGGCGGCGGCGTCCTCGCCGACGTCGCGGGCCACGTTGGTCAGTTGCATCGCCACTCCGAGGTCGCAGGCGCGGGCGAGGGCGTCACGGTCGCGCACCCCCATCAGGACGCTCATCATCGCCCCGACCGAGGCCGCGACCCGGGCGGCATAGGCGCACAGGTCGGGCAGCGTCTCGTAGCGGCGGCGCGCCTCGTCCCAGTCGAAGCCCTCGAGCAGCGCTTCGGGCAGGGCGCGCGGCAGGGCATGCTCCGCGATCAGCGCGGCGAACGCCCGCTCGAACGGGTCGTTGCGCGGCCGACCGGCATAGGCGCGGTCGAGCCGGGCGCGCAGCGCCTCGACCCGGCCGGCGGCGGGGCCGGCGCCGTCGATCGCGTCGTCCGCCTGGCGGCAGAAGGCATAGAGCGCCAGCGCGGGATCGCGAAAGCGCGACGGCAGCAGCAGCGACGCCGCGTGGAACGAGCGCGAGCCATGGCGGATCGCCTCGCGGCACTCTGCCAGGTCGGCCTCCGCGATCATGCCGCGGCCACGCGCGCCGCGTCCGGCACCAGCCCGGCAATGACCTCGGCGGAGGCGACGACGCCGGGCAGCCCGGCGCCCGGATGCGTGCCGGCTCCGGCCATGTAGAGGCCGCGCACTTCCTCCGAGACGTTGTGCGGCCGGAAAAAGGCGCTCTGCAGGATGCGCGGCTCGATCGAGAAGCCACAGCCGTGCCGGCTGTGGTAGCGATCGCGGAAGTCGTTGGGGGTGAAGACCAGGCTCTCGGCCACCCGCGGCTGCAGCCCGGGGAGCAGGCTGGTCTCGAGGAGCGCCGCGACCCGCTGGCGGAAGGGCTCGGCCATCGCCTCCCAGTCGGGGGCGCCGGCATGGCCGAGATGCGGCACCGGGGCGAGCGCGTAAAAGGCGTCCCCGCCCGGCGGCGCCACGGTGGGGTCGGTCACGCTGGGGCGGTGCACGTAGAGGCTCATGTCCTCGGCGAGGCGCCCCTGGAAGACATCGCGCACCAGTCCCTCGTAGCGCGCGCCGCTCAGGATGGTGTGGTGGCCGACGTCGGGCCAGAGCGCGCGGGTGTCGCGGGTCCCGAAGTACCAGACGAAGAGCCCCATCGACCAGCGCGCTCGGTCGAGGCGAGCGTCGGTCCAGCGCCGCTTCCTGCGGGACTTCAGCAGCGTGCCGTAGGTGTGTGCGGGATCGGAGTTCGACACGACGACCGCCGCGGGAAGCGCCGTGCCGTCCTCCAGTGCGACGCCGGTGACCGCACCGCCCTTGACGGTGATCTCGCTCACTTCCTCGCCGAGGCGCACCGTGCCGCCCTGGTCCTCGACGACGCGGGCCATCGCGGTCGCGATCGCCCCGACGCCGCCCATCGCGTAGTGGACGCCGAACGCGCGCTCCAGGTGCGAGACCAGGATGTAGATCGAGGTGACGTGGAACGGGTCGCCGCCGATGAAGAGCGGGTGGAACGAAAGCGCCATGCGCAGCCGCGGGTCGCGCACGCGCCGCGCGACGTGGGCATGCACCGATCGGTCGGCGCGCAGCCGCGCGAAGGTCGGCAGCACGCGGACGAGGTCGGCGAGCCGGTGCATCGGCCGCCGGCCGAGGTCCTCGAAGCCGAACCGGTAGCGCACGGCGCTTTCCGCGAGGAAGCGGTCGTAGCCCGCGAGGTCATCGGGCGCGATACGCGCGACCTCAGCGCGCATCGCCTCGGCTTCGGCGCGCGCGCTGAACGCGGAGCCGTCGCCGAAGCGAATCTCGTAGAAGGGGTCGAGCGGGCGCAGGTCGACGTCCTCGTCGAAGTCGCGGCCGCAGGCCGCCCAGAGATCACGAAAGAGTTGCGGGACCGTGACAATGGTGGGCCCGAGGTCGAAGCGGAAACCGCCCTGGTGAATGGCGCTGGCCCGGCCGCCGGGCGTGTCGAGCCGGTCGATCACCGTCACTCGGTAGCCCTTGGCGCCGAGCCGCATCGCCGCGGCAAGTCCCCCGAGTCCGGCGCCGACCACGATCGCCGGGGGCCTCGTGGCCAGGTGTGGAGCGGGCGTCGGGAAGCTCTGACGTGTAAACATAGCCTGACAGTACGATCGCCCTGCGAGATTTACAACGTCGTCGTTTCGGTCTAGCGTTTTTGCAAGGCGTAGCGAGGGGCTCTTCAGAATGGCGTTGCCAGATGGTCGCACGATCCGGCGGGACCCGGTGCAGACCGTCACGCTGAGCCTGCACCGGTTCGAGGGAATCGGCGCCCGCCTCTGGGCGTTTTCCCAGATGCTGTTCGCCCGGCGCAGCCTGGCGCGGGCCGAGGGCATCCAGTTCTGGAAGCTGCTCGGCAGCGGCACCGGCGAAGGCTTCACTCCGCTGCCGAACACCGCGGTCTACGCGATTCTCGCCGCCTGGACCGATGGCGAGCATGCCAGGCAGCAGGTGTCGGAGGCGCAGCCGTTCCGCCGCTATCGGGCCTGGGCCCGCGAGGCCTGGACCGTGTTCCTGGTGCCGATCTCGTCGAGGGGCGCTTGGAGCGGCGGCACCCCGTTCGTTCCGGGACCGGCGCCCTCCGAGGGTCCGCTCGCGGCGCTGACGCGGGCGACGGTCCGCCCGAGCCGGCTGGCGCGCTTCTGGCGCCGCGTTCCTGACATCAGCCGCCGGATCGGCAGCGACCCCAACGTGCTCTTCAAGATCGGCGTCGGCGAAGTGCCCTGGCTGCACCAGGTGACGTTCTCGATCTGGCCGGACGAGGCCAGCATGGCGGCCTTTGCCCGCCGGGACGGGCCGCACGCGCAGGCGATCCGGGCGGTGCGCGAGGGCAACTGGTTCGCCGAGGAGCTCTATGCCCGGTTCCGGGTCGTCGGCGAGGCGGGAACCTGGGGCGGTTCGCGCCTGACCGAAAGGCGGCCGGCATGAAGACGCCGTTTCCGTTCGCCGCCATCGTCGGGCAGGACGAGATGCGCCGCGCGCTGATCCTGACCGCGATCGACCCGCGGATCGGCGGCGTGCTGATCTTCGGCGACCGCGGCACCGGCAAGTCGACGGCGGTCCGCGCGCTTGCGGCACTCCTGCCGAAAATTCGCGCGGTCGAAGGCTGTCCGGTCAACAGCGCCAGCGTCGCCGAATGCCCCGACTGGGCGGCGGTCACGTCGCGGCGGATCGTCGCGCGGCCGGCGCCGGTCGTCGACCTGCCGCTCGGCGCGACCGAGGACCGGGTGGTGGGCGCGCTCGACATCGAGCGGGCGCTGACCCGGGGCGAGAAGGCGTTCGAGCCGGGCCTTCTGGCGCGGGCGAACCGCGGCTATCTCTACATCGACGAGGTGAACCTGCTCGAGGACCACATCGTCGACCTGCTGCTCGACGTCGCCGCCTCCGGCGAGAACGTGGTCGAGCGCGAAGGCCTTTCCATCCGCCACGCGGCGGCGTTCGTGCTGGTCGGCTCCGGCAACCCCGAGGAGGGCGAGCTGCGCCCACAGCTCCTCGACCGGTTCGGGCTGTCGGTGGAAGTCGCCTCGCCGAACAACATCGAGGATCGCATCGAGGTCATCCGTCGCCGGGACGCCTACGAGTGCGACCACGACGCCTTCATGAAGCAGTGGGCGCCGGCCGAGGCGAGCCTGCGCCGCAGCATCGTCGCGGCGCGCGAACGGCTGGCCGCGGTCCAGACGCCCGAGTCGGCGCTGCGCGACTGTGCCGAGCTCTGCGTGGCGCTGGGGTCCGACGGGCTCCGGGGCGAGCTGACGCTGCTCCGTGCCGGTCGGGCGCTCGCCGCGTTCGAAGGCGCGGCGGAGATCGGCCGTTCGCACCTGCGCACCCTGGCGCCGAGCGCGCTGCGCCACCGGCTGCGCCGGGACCCGCTCGACGAATCGGGCTCGACGGCGCGGGTCGGACGGACCGTCGAGCAGGTCTTCGCATGACTGCGGCGGCCTGGACCCTGGCGCGCACGGCGCTCGACCTCGTTGCGGTCGATCCCGGCCTCGGGGGCATCTGGCTGCGCGCGCGGGCCGGACCGGTGCGCGACCGGTTCACCGCGGCGATCCCGGCGGCGATGGCGCCGCGGACCTGCCGCAGGCTGGGGCCGGCGACGCCCGACGAGGTGCTCTTCGGCGGCCTCGATCTCGCGGCGACGCTCGCGACCGGAGCGGCGGTGCGCACCCGCGGCCTGATCGGCGGGGCGCCGGCGGCCGTCGTGATGCCGATGGCCGAGCGGGCCGGGCCGGCGCTCGCGGCGCGGATGGCGCTGCTGATCGAGGCCGGACACGCGCTGGTGGCGCTCGACGAAAGCGCCGATCCCGCAGAGACGCTGTCCTCGGTGCTGGCCGACCGGCTGGCGGCGCATGTCGATCTCGACGGCCTGACGCTCGCCGATTGCGAGGCCACCGGCGCGGGCGAGCCACGGATTGCCGCCGCGCGGGACGGTCTCGCCGCGGTGACGGCGGACGGCACGGCGCTGTCCGCGCTGACCGTGCTCGCGGCGCGGCTGGGCATCGCCAGCTTGCGCGCGCCCTGGCTGGCGCTGCGCGCCGCCCGGGCGGCCGCGGCGCTCGCCGGCCGCGAGGCGGTGGACGAGGCCGACCTCGCGACGGCCGCGGCCGTGGTCCTCGGGCCGCGCGCGCAGGTCATCCCCGACGACGCCCCCGCACCGGAGGAGCCGGAGACCGAGCCCGCACCGGACGAAGACGAAGGCGAGCCCGCCGCCTCGGCGACGGAAGCGCTCGGCGACATGCTCCTGGAAGCGGCGCGCACGACGCTGCCGCCCGGCCTGCTCGACCGGCTGGCCGGAAAGGTCGCCGGAGCCGGCGGCAGCGGGGCCGGCGCGGTCCGTCGCGGCAACAGGCGCGGGCGGCCGCTGCCGGCACGCCGCGGCCGGCTGGGCGCGGGCCGCATCGATATCGTGGCGACGTTGCGCGCGGCGGCGCCCTGGCAGCCGCTGCGCCGGGCGGCGCTGACCCGGCCGGCCTGCTGCGTGCTGATCCGGATGGACGACGTGCGCCTGCGCCGCTTCGAGGAGCGCAGCGACCGGCTGCTGATCTTCGCCGTCGACGCCAGCGGATCGGCGGCGTACGCGCGGCTCGCCGAGGCCAAGGGCGCCGTCGAGATCATGCTGAGCGAGGCTTACGTGCGCCGCGACCACGCCGCACTGGTGGCGTTCCGCGGCCAGGACGCGCAGCTGCTGCTGCCGCCGACCCGGTCACTGGTGCAGGTCCGCCGCCGGCTGGCGGCACTGCCGGGCGGCGGGGCGACGCCGCTGGCGCACGGCCTGAAGGCCGCGCTGCGGCTGGCAGAGGAGGCGCGCGGCCGCGGCATGTCGCCCGCGCTTGCGATCCTCACGGACGGACGGGCGAACATCGCCCTCGACGGCAGGCCGAACCGGGTCGCGGCCAACGAGGATGCGACGGTGCTGGCGCGCGCGCTCAAGGCGCGCGACGTGCCCGCCGTGGTGATCGATCTCGGCACCCGCGCCGAGCCGCAACTGCGCGATCTCGCCCGCTCGATGGGCGCCACCTGCCTGAGCCTGCCGCGGGCCGACGCGCGCGGCATCTCCGGCGCCGTGGGCGCGGCCTTGGGAATCGGCGCGTGAACTGGGACGACTACAAGCCGTTCTGGCCGAACGCGGACCGGAGCCGGTTCGTGAAGCTCGGGGCGCACCGCTGGCACCTGCAGGACGCCGGACAGGGTCCCTGCGTGCTCCTCCTCCACGGGGCGGGCGCCTCGACCCATTCGTGGCGCGCGGTGCTGCCGGACCTCGCGCGCGACCACCGCGTCATCGCGATCGACCTGCCCGGCCAAGGGTTCACCCGGCTCGACGACATGGACCGGTGCGGCCTCGAGGCGATGAGCGAGGACATCGCGGCGCTGCTCGCGGCCGAGGGTCTCGCGCCGGAGGTCATCGCCGGGCATTCCGCCGGGGCGGCGATCGCGCTTCGGCTGGCGCTCGACCTGCCGCAGCCGCCGGCCGCGGTGGTGGCGATCAACGGGGCGCTCGGTAACTTCCACCGGCCGTCGAGCGACGTTCTCTCGCACCTGACGATGATGGTGGCGCGCACGCCGCTGCCGGCGCTCGGCTTCTCCTTCGTCGCCTCCTCCCACAGCCTCGTCCGGCTGCTGATCTCCCGCACCGGCAGCCGGCTCGACGACACCGGCGTCGAGTACTACCGCCGGCTCCTGTCCGATCGCCGGCACGTCGCGGCGACGGTGGCGATGATGTCGCAATGGAACGTGGCGCCGCTGCTCGCCGACCTGCCGGGGGTCGCCGCGGAGGTTCTCCTCCTCGTCGGAGATGCGGACACGGCGGTTCCGCCGGAAGCCTCGCGGCAGGCGGCGAGAACGATCCCGCGGGCCCGGGTCGAGATGTTCCGCGGCCTCGGGCATCTGCTTCACGAGGAGCGGCCCTCGGCGGCGGCTGATGCGGTTCGCGCCCTCGGCCCGCGCCGGATGGACACGGCCATGCCGGGCGCCCGGAAGGCCGGTTGATGGGGCCCGCCCTGCGTCGATGACCTCACTTGCGGGTGCCGGAATTTTCCATCGCGGCGGAAAAGGTCAGGCCGATGAAGGCCATGAGACCGCCCGCGCCAACCGCGTTCAGGGGAACGAAGGCCGCGTACTGCTCGGCGGTGTAGACGGTCCAGGGCGCGCCGTAGCGGGCGTGCAGCCCGGCGAACGCGGCGAAGGCGATCGCCATCAGCGCGAAGCCGACGCGCCGCTCGTCGGAACGGAAGAGCAGGCCCGCGAGCACGACGCAAGGGGCGAGGAACATCTCGACCCCGGAGGCGACGCCGAAGACCTTGGCGGAAATCAGGGTGTTGCCGATGCCGGCCAGCGGCAGCAGCGCGCGCCCGGCGAGCGGGCTCCGGCGCGCGACCGCAGGGACGGCGAGAAAGAACGGCGTGGAGAGAAACGTGAAGAGCGCGGGCCGCGCATCCCCCACCAGCCAGGCGACGTAGAGCGGATAGAACGGCTGGTTGAACGCAACGAGCAGCGCCACGGCGTTCGCGGCAGCGATCCGCGGGTCGGCGCTGTACGCATAGGCGCGGATCGGCCGCAGAATGGCGTCGAGGTCGCACCGCTCAGCGCCCGGGCAACGGCCAGAACGCGCTGACCCGCGCCTGGTAGGCGCGGAACGCATCCCCGCGCGACCGCAGCATGTGCGCCTCGAGCGGCGGAATGCCGGAAGCATGCACCAGAATCCAGTACATGAAGGCCGGGCCCGCCAGCGCAAGCCAGCCCCACGGATAGCCGCCCGTGAGGTCGATCGCGATCAAGGCGTAAGCGACCCAGCCGAGCCACTCGAAGAAGTAGTTCGGGTGGCGCGACCATCCCCAGAGCCCGACGTCGCAAACCCGGCCCCGGTTCGCGGCATCCTTGCGGAACCGGTCGAGTTGCCGGTCGGCCATGGCCTCGCCGATCACGGCGGCGACCGCGACGGCGATGCCGAGGATGTCGCCCGCTCGGGGCCAGGGCGCGGGATTGTGCGCGGCGATCAGGATGGTGACCGCCAGGATGAAGGCCGCCGCCGCCTGGACCTGCAGGAACCAGAACAACCGCCGCCTGCGGTCGGCGCCCCACTCCTCCTTCAGCGCCTTGTACCGCGGATCGTCGCCGCCCTTGCGGGTTCGCGCGGCGATGTGCCCGGCGAGCCGCAGCGACCAGGCGGCGACGAGCACCGCCACGATGACCTGGCGGGTCGTCGTTCCGGGCGAGAGCGGGGCCAGCGCCGCAGCCACCCCCGCGACGCCGACCGAAAGCGACCACGTCGCGTCGGCCCAGCCCGAGTTGCCGGTGCGATCGACGATCAGCCACGCGGTCGCCATCGCGGCCGCGAGCGCGATTGCCAGAATTCCGAGAACGAGCACTATCGCCATGTCACCTCACGATCGAACCGCCGGCGCGCCTGGCCAAACGGACCATTCTTCGCACCTTGCTGGAACCCGATACCTCAGACCCTCGTAAGGTGCAGCATGAATGACCAAGGTCCAGCAGCGCCGGCCTCCGCGTCCTTCGATGAGCGGGGTACCGGCGCATGAAGAAGACGATGGGCGGCAGGATGCTCGACCTGGTCCTGGCCGCCGTCGCGCTGATCGCCATCGCGACCGCGCTCGTGAACCTGCGTGCGGCGGCCGAAGGGGTGAGCATCGAAAAACTCTCACTCGACGACATACCGGCAACGATCTTTCGTCCCGAGGCAGGCCCGCCTGGCCCGGCCGTGGTCATCGCCCACGGGTTTGCCGGCTCGCAGCAGCTGATGCAGTCCTTCGCGCTGACCCTCGCGCGGAACGGCTACGTCGCGGTGACCTTCGACTTCGCCGGCCACGGCCGCAACCCGGAGCCGCTGACCGGCAGCATCACCGACGCGGACGGCGCCACCCGCAAGCTGGTCGCCGAGACCACCGAGGTCGCGGGCCTCGCGCGCACGCTCGGCGACGGCCGGCTGGCGGTGCTCGGCCACTCGATGGCGTCCGACATCGTCGTGCGCTTCGCGGAGGCGACGCCGGACGTCGCCGCCACCGTCGCCGTCTCGATGTTTTCCCCGGCGGTGACCGCCACCGCGCCGCGCAACCTCCTCGTGATCGTCGGCGGCTGGGAAGGGATGCTGCAGCGCGAAGCGCTGCGCGCGGTGCAGCTCGCTTCGGCGCCGGCCACCGCCGAGGCCGGCGTCACCTACGGCACCATAGCGGACGGGACCGCGCGGCGCACCGCCTTCAGCCCTCACGTCGAGCACGTGGGCGTGCTCTTCAGCCGCGCGAGCATGCGCGAGGCGCTCGCCTGGCTCGACGAAACCTTCGGGATCGAGCGCAGCGAACCGCCCGTGCTCGAGCCGCGCGGGCTCTGGATCCTCCTCCTCTTCGCCGGCGTCGTCGTTCTGGCCCGGCCATTGTCGACCTTGCTGCCGACGGTCGCAGCACCGCCGGCGGGCGCGGGGCTCGGCTGGCGGCGCCTCTGGCTGCCGCTCCTCCTCCCGATGATCGCGACCCCGCTGCTGCTGCGGGTCCTGCCCACACACTTCCTGCCGGTGCTGGTCGGGGACTACATCGCCGCCCACTTCGCGCTCTACGGCCTGCTGACCTTCCTTTGCCTCTGGTGGCTCCGCCGCGCAGGGCCGGCCGGTTTGCGGGCGCAGATCTCGGCGTGGGCGCTGGTCGCCGCGACGCTCGGCGTGATCGGCTACGGGTTCGTCGCCCTGGTCTGGCCGATCAACGCCTTCGTCACGTCCTTCCTGCCGGGACCGGAGCGGATGCTGCTCATCCTCGCGATGCTCGTCGGAACGCTGCTCTATTTCCTCAGCGACGAGTGGATGACCCGAGGCCCGGCGCCGGCGCGGGGTGGCTACCCCGCCTCGAAGCTCGCGTTCCTGATCTCGCTGGCGATCGCGGTGGCGCTCGACTTCGAGCGGCTGTTCTTCCTGATCATCATCGTGCCGGTGATCCTGCTCTTCTTCATCGTCTACGGCCTCTTCAGCCGCTGGAGCTACGCGCAAACCGGGCACCCCGCGGTGGCGGGAGCTGCCAGCGCGGTGGCCTTCGCCTGGGCGATCGGCGTCACGTTTCCCCTGATCGCGGGATAGTGCTCAGCCTTTCCTGTCGGCATCGAGCCCACCGAGAAACACCCGGCTCGCACGGATGTCGGGCGCGTCTATGGTGCTGAGTTCGCGGGCGCCGAGTGCGCCCTCGGCGGTTTCGAACAGCCGGTTGGCCTGGCGCAGACGTGCGCGATCGAGGGCGTTGCGGATCGATCGCGCGTTGGCGAAGTGCGGCTGTTTGCGGCGGAAGGATATATATTCCTCCAGAGTGCTCCGAGCGGCGTCGGTCAATGTATAGTTCTGCCGCGTCAGCATGGTCTCGGCGATCTGCAGCAGTTCGCCGTCGGAGTAGTCCGGGAACTCGATGTGGTGGGCGATCCGCGAGCGGAAGCCCGGGTTGGCCTCGAAGAACCGCGCCATCCGGTCGCCGTAGCCGGCGAGGATCACCACGAGGTCGTCGCGGTTGTTCTCCATCACCTGCAGCAGGATCTCGATGGCCTCCTGCCCGTAGTCGCGCTCGTTGTCGGGGCGGTAGAGGTAGTAGGCCTCGTCGATGAAGAGGACGCCGCCCATCGCCTTCTTCAGCACCTCCTTGGTCTTGGGCGCGGTGTGGCCGATGTACTGGCCGACGAGGTCGTCGCGGGTGACGGTGACGAGGTGTCCCTTGCGCACGTAGCCGAGCCGGTGCAGCAGGTCGGCCATCCTGAGCGCGACGGTGGTCTTGCCGGTGCCGGGATTGCCGGAGAACGACATGTGCAGCGTCGGGGTCTCGTGCGCGAGGCCGAGCTTGCGCCGGGCGCGCTCGACGAGCAGCAGCGCCGCGGTCTCGCGGATGCGGGTCTTGACCGGGGCGAGGCCGACCAGCGCCTGGTCGAGCTCGTCGAGGACCGCCCGCACGCCGGAGTCCTCGAACTCCGCGCGCAGGTCCACCGCTTCCGACGGCGGCGGAAGGGTCGCTTCCGCCGCTGCCGGCGTCGGCTGCTGCCTCAGGCATAGCGCTCGCCTTCCGGGCGGTCGGTGGCGTAGGGCACGATCCGGTAGCGCATCGTGCGGCCCGGGCCTTCCTCGCGGTGCAGGCGGAAGCCGGGCTCGTGCTTCGGGCGGTTGGCCATGAACGACAGCCGGATCGACTCCCAGCCGGGGTCGCGTCGAAGGCGAGGATGCGGATGTAGCGGTTGCCGTAGGCCTTGCGGCACTCGTTGAGCTCGAAGACCACCGCCGCCGCGTCGGGATTGTCGAACATCGGATGGCCCCACATCTCCCAGTAGGTGTTACGGGGATGCGGGTCGTCGGTGTGCTCGATCGACACCGCCCAGCCCTTGTCGATGCAGTACTGCGCCTGGGTGTGGATCTGCTCGTCGCTGAGGTCGGGCAGGAACGAGAAGGCGCCTTGGGTGATGCGCATCTTGATCTCCTTCAGGAAACGTTCGCGGTCGGCACGAAGTCCGGCGTGTCGGTCGAGGCGTAGTTGAAGCTCACGTCCTTCCAGGTATCGAGCGCCTGGCGCAGCGGCGTGCAGGTCCGCGCCGCCTCGGCGAGGATCGTCGGCCCCTCGGCGAGAAAGTCGCGGCCGGCGTTGCGCGCGAAGATCATCGCCTCGAGCGCCACGCGGTTGGCGGTGGCGCCGGCGGCGATGCCGTGCGGGTGGCCGATCGTGCCGCCGCCGAACTGCAGCACCACGTCCTCGCCGAGATGGTCGAGGAGCTGGTGCATCTGGCCGGCGTGGATGCCGCCCGAGGCCACCGGCATCATCTTGTTGAGGCTGGCCCAGTCCTGGTCGAAGAAGACGCCGTTCTCCAGCGCCATCGGCGTACGCTCCTCGCGGCAGATGTCGTAGTAGCCACGCGTCGTCGCCGGGTCGCCCTTCGAGCTTGCCGACCACGGTGCCGGCGTGGATGTGGTCGACGCCGGCGAGCCGCATCCACTTGGCGATGACCCGGAAGCTGACGCCGTGCGCCTTCTGCCGGGTGTAGGTGCCGTGGCCCGCGCGGTGCAGGTGCAGGATCATGTCGTTGCGCCGCGCCCATTTGGCCATCGACTGGATCGCGGTGTAGCCGATCACGAGGTCGATCATCACGATGATCGAGCCGAGCTCCTTGGCGAACTCGGCGCGCTCGTACATGTCCTCCATCGTCGCGGCGGTGACGTTGAGGTAGGTGCCCTTGACCTCGCCGGTGGCGGCCATCGCCTTGTTCACCGCCTCCATGCAGTAGAGGTAGCGGTCGCGCCAGTGCATGAACGGCTGCGAGTTGATGTTCTCGTCGTCCTTGGTGAAGTCGAGCCCGCCCTTCAGCGCCTCGTAGACCACCCGGCCGTAGTTGCGGCTGGAGAGCCCGAGCTTGGGCTTCACCGTGGCGCCGAGCAGCGGCCGCCCGTAGCAGTTCAGCCGCTCGCGCTCGACAACGATCCCGGTGGCCGGGCCCTGGAAGGTCTTCACGTAGGCGACCGGCAGGCGCATGTCCTCGAGCCTGAGCGCCTTCAGCGGCTTGAAGCCGAACACGTTGCCGATGATCGAGGCGGTCAGGTTGGCGATCGAGCCCGGCTCGAAGAGGTCGAGGTCGTAGGCAATGTAGGCGAAATACTGACCCGGCGCGTTCGGCACCGGATCGACCCGGTAGGCCTTCGCGCGGTACTTGTCCGCCGCGGTCAGCCGGTCGGTCCAGACCACGGTCCAGGTCGCCGTCGAGCTTTCGCCCGCCACCGCCGCCGCCGCCTCGACCGGATCGACGCCGTCCTGCGGCGAGATGCGGAAGAGCGCGATGATGTCGGTGTCCTTGGGCTCGTAGTCGGGGTCCCAGTAGCCCATCTTCTTGTATTCGAGCACGCCGGCGCTGTAGCGCGCCTTCGCGGTCATCTTTTCGGTCCCGTCCGGCATTGGCGTTACTCCTGTCTGTTCGACGTTTCGGGGTCGTGTGAGGCGCTCGGCGCAGTCCTCATGTTCGTCGGGCCGTGTCGACGAGCCGAAGGATCAGCGGCGTCAGGATCAGCTGCATGGCGAGGTCGAGCTTGCTGCCCGGGATGACGATCGAGTTCGCCCGGCTCATCCAGCTGTTGTGGATCATCGAGACGAGGTACGGGAAATCGATGCCGCGCGGATTGCGGAAGCGGATCACCACGAGGCTCTCGTCGGGGGTCGGAATCCAGCGCGCGATGAACGGGTTGGAGGTGTCGACGACCGGAACGCGCTGGAAGTTGATGTCGGTACTGGCGAATTGCGGACAGATACAGTGCACGTACGCGTGCATCCGCCGCAGGATCGTGTCGGTGACCGCCTCGGTCGTGTAGCCCCGGCTCGCCCGGTCGCGATGAATCTTCTGGGTCCACTCGAGGTTTATGACCGGGACCACGCCGATCTTCAGGTCGGCGTGGGCTGCGATATCGACCTCGCCGTTGGTCACGGCACCGTGGAGGCCCTCATAGAACAGGAGGTCCGACCCTGGTTCCAGCTCTGCCCATTCGGTGAACTCACCGGCCGGAACGCCATAGAAGGTGGCGTCTTCTTCGTCGTGGATGTAGTGCCGGGTGTGGCCCGTGCCGGTCTCGGCATAGTCGCGGAACACCCGCTCCAGCTCTTCCAGGACGTTGGCCTCGTAGCTGAAGTGGCTGAAGGTGGCATCGCCGGCGGCCAGCCGCGCCTCGAGCTCGCACTTCATCTCGGCGCGGTTGAAGCGATGGAACGCGTCGCCCTCGATCGACACCGCCTTGATCCCCTCACGGCGGAAGATCTGGTCGAAGACGTGCTTCACCGTCGTGGTGCCCGACCCGGAAGAGCCCGTGACCGAGATGATGGGGTGACGCTTGCTCATCGCGTTCGGTGATCGGCCCGGAACAGGCCGCGCTTGCCGAAGAGCGCCGACGTCTCGGTCTCGGGAAGGTCGAAGTAGGCTGCGACCCGGTCGACGTTGGTGCCCGAGCCGAAGACGAACGGCGTGCGCTCGTGCAGGCTGGCCGCGGTCTGGTCGAGGATGCGGTCGCTGCCGTCGGTGGCCTTGCCGCCGGCCTGCTCGACCAGAAAGGCGATCGGTGCGCACTCGAAGACCCGGTGCAGCCGGCCGCGCGTCCGGCCGGCCCGCTCGTCCGCGGGGCACAGATAGACGCCGCCCTGGTGCAGGATGCGGTGGGTCTCCGCCACCAGCGAGGCGACCCAGCGCATGGTGAAGTTCTCGTTGCTCGGGCCGAGGTGGCCCGCGACGCAGTCGTCGATGAAGGCGCGCACCGGCGCGGGCCAGTGCCGATAGTTCGACGCCTCGATCGCGTACTCGAAGCACTGATCCGGAATGCGGAAGTGCGGCTCGACCGCCCGGAAGACGCCGGTCGCCCGGTCCAGCGTGAACTTCAGCACGCCGTCCCCGAAGCTCACGACCAGCGATGTGTGCGGCCCATAGAAGATGTAGCCCGCCGCGATCAGCTGCCGGCCGGGGCGAAGGAAGCTCGCCTCGGCGGTCTCGCCCGCCGCATAGAGGCCGAAGACCGTGCCGAGCGCCACGTTCGCATCGACCTTGGCCGAACCGTCGATCGGCGCGGCGGAGAGTGCCAGCTCGCCGTCGGCGTCGATCTCGACCACGTCCGGGGCCGCGTCGGTCGCGTACCAGCGCACCCCGCTTCCCTTCAGCTTCGCCACGAGCAGCTCACCCGCCACGCGGTTCAGACCCGGCGGGTCGCCGGCATCGGCCGCGGTCTTCAGGATCGTGCGGATCCCGTTCCGCGAAATGCTTTCCGACAGCTCTCGGCCGAAGGCGGCGATCGCGCCCAGAGCCGGGCGGAACTGCGGCGGCAGGAGTTCGTCCTCGATTGCCGTCAATCCTTCCGCCACGATGCTTTCCTCCCCCTGACGCCCCTTGTTAATCCGAAGGGGCATTGTTAGAAAATTTAAACTCTTGGAACCAGAGTTCACCATTTTGAAATCCCGCCCCGGCTCGATCACCCTCAAGCAGCTCAAGGCGTTCAGCGAAGTCATCGAGCGGCGCTCGCTGACGATGGCCGCCCGGACCCTCAACCTGTCGGTACCGGCAGTGCACGCGCAGCTTCGCGGACTGACGGCGGCCGCGGATGCCGAACTCCTTGCTCGCGACGAAGACGGCGGCTGGTCGCCGACCGCCGAGGGTGCTGCGATGCTGGAGGCCGCCAAGGCCATCCAGGCCTCCGTCGACGGCTGCATGCGGCGGGTCCGCGCCCTCCGGGACGGATCGGCGGGCACCGTGTCGCTCGGCGTGGTCAGCACGGCGAAATACTTCGCTCCCTATCTGGTGGCCCAGCTGCTGCGCACGATGCCCGACGTGGAGATCCTGCTCCGCGTCGGCAATCGCCAGGAGACCATCGCCGCGCTGGCCGAAGGCCAGTTCGACCTCTGCATCATGGGGCGCCCGCCGCGCTTGCCGGCGGTGAACGCCGAGACGATCGGGCCGCATCCTCACGTCATCATCGCGGCGCCGGACCACCCGCTCGCGACCGCCGAGGCGATCGAGCCCGAGCGGCTCCTGCAGGAGACGTTTCTCCTGCGCGAGACCGGCTCGGGCACGCGCATCCTGATGACCCGCTACCTCGACCAGATCGGCAGCGGCGCCCCCTACCGCGCGATCGAGATGGGAACCAACGAGACGATCAAGCAGGCCGTCATGGCCGGGCTCGGCATCGCCTTCATCTCGCAGCACACGGTCAGCGACGAACTGAGCCAGGGCCGCGTCGTCGCGCTCGGGATCGAGGGATTGCCGATCGTCCGCCAATGGTTCCTGATCCACCTCGCGGGCAAGCCGCTCCTGCCCGCCGCCCGCTCGGTGTTTTCGGCGATCCGCGAGATGCACGGCTCGTTCCTGCCGCGGTCGCGACCGGCTTTCCGATGGATCGGTGTCGCACGGGATGCCAGCCGGTGATAAGGATGAAGTCCATCGCGTGGGTCCTGCTGGCACTCGATCCGCTGGGACCGAGCATCGAGGGTGAGGACAACTTCGCCGGCCCCTGAAAACGGGAAGCCGGCGCAACACTCACGGAAGAGGGCTGGCAACATGCGGGTCGTCTTGATGGTCGCTCTGATCGCAACGGGGAGTCTCGGCCTTGGCAGCGCGTTCATACGGCATCGAGCAAGTCGGCTACCGGGTGGAGCAATCCGACGGGAAGTACGAGATCAGGGACTATCCCGCGACCGTCGCGGCCGAGGTCAGCCGGCCGGGGGACCGCAACGCCTCGGTCCAGTCCGCCTTCGGGTCGCTTGCGAACTACATCTTCGCCAAGGATCGGTCCGGCGAGAAGATCCCGATGACGGCGCCGGTCACCCAGTCTCCTCCCGCCGGCAAAGCCGCCGCTCCGGCCGGGGACGGCTGGACCGTGCGGTTCCTGATGCCGCAAGGCAGCACGCTCGCTTCGTTGCCGAAGCCTGGCGCGGGCGATGTCCGCCTCGTCGAGGTTCCCCCCGAACGGGTTGCCGCCGTCCGCTTCACCGGCCGCTGGACCGACCGGAACTTCGCCGAGGCCGAAGCCGGGCTCCGGGCCTGGATCGCCTCGCAGCATCTGAAAGCCGTGGGTCCCGCGACGTTCGCCTACTACGATCCGCCGTTCAAGCCGTGGTTCCTGCGCCGCAACGAGGTTCTCATCCCCATCGAGGAAGGCGGCGGTCCAGGCACTTGAGCGGGTACCGCAGCGCCGGGCCTCGCCTCGGTCGGTGACCGCGCTAGCTGCCTGCGGCGAACCGGAAGCAAAGCGGGGAACACCGGATGAAGCTCTACAATGCGGGCATTTCGCCCAACGCGCTGCGCGTGCGGGCCGTGGCGCTCGAGCTCGGCATCGACCTCGAACTCGTCGACGTCAACCTGCGGGACGCCGGCGAGAAGGTCGGCACGCTGGGGCCGGTCAACCCCAACACCAAGGTTCCGGTGCTCGAGGACGGCGATTTCGTCCTCTGGGAGAGCCGGGCGATCAACGGCTATCTCGCGAGCCTGCGGCCCGAGGCCGGGCTCTACCCGGCCGAGCCCAAGGCGCGGGCGATCGTCGACCAGTGGTCCTACTGGCACGCCATCCACCTCGGCCCGGCGATGCAGCGGGTGTCGTTCGAGCGGTTCATGAAGCGCAAGTTCGGCGCGGGCGACCCCGACGAGGCCGCCATCGCGCCGAACCTCAAGGAGATGGCCCAGTTCCTCGCGGTCCTCGACGGCGGGCTCGCGGGCAAGGACTGGATCGCCGGCAGCCTCAGCCTCGCCGATTTCGCCATCGGCACCACCTTCATGTACCGTGACGTCGCCGGCATCTCGCTCGCCCAATACCCCAACGTCGCCGCCTGGATCGAGCGCCTCGAAGCGCGGCCTTCCTGGCAGGCGGCCGCCGCGCCGATCCGGGACTTCATCGCCGGCTGACCGGCGTGGCGCCGCCGACCCTCGATCGTTCGTTCGGGCGCGAGGCGTTCGGCGCCGACCCGGCCGGCTACCATGCGGCCCGGCCGGCCTACCCCGAGGCAACCTGGGCGGCGTTGCGCGAGCGCGCCGGCCTGGGGCCCGGCGCCGACATCCTCGAGATCGGCGCCGGGACGGGCCTCGCGACCGCGCCGCTCCTCTCCCACGCCCCGGCGCGCCTCGTCGCCGTCGAGCCGGACCGCCGGCTCGCGGCGTTCCTGCGCGCCTCCATCCCGGACCCGCGGCTGCACGTCGTGGCCGCCGCGTTCGAGAGCGCCGAGCTGCCACACGCCGGCTTCGACCTTGTCGCCAGCGCGACGGCCTTCCACTGGCTCGACGCCGCTCCCGCGCTGAAGCGCGTCCACGACCTGCTGCGGCCCCGCGGCGCCGTCGCGCTCTGGTGGAACGTGTTCGGCGATCCAAGGCGCACGGACCGGTTCCACGAGGCCACGCGGCACCTCTTTGCCGGCCAGCGGCTCAGCACGTCCGCCGGCACCGAGGCGCGCCTGCCGTTCGGGCTCGACGCGCCAGCGCGCCTTGCCGAGCTCGAGGAGGCCGGCTTCGAGGCCGATCCTCCGCAGGTCGTCGAGTCGACGCTGACCCTGGATCCGCCCGGCGTGCGACGGCTCTATGCGACCTACTCCAACGTCGCGGCCCTCCCGGCCGCCGAGCGCCTCACCCTGCTCGCCGCGCTCGAGGCGATCGCCGCCGGCGCGTTCCAGGGCCGCGTCGAGCGGAACATGACCATGGCGATCTACACGGCGCGCCGAGGCGCCTGAGCCGGCGTGCCCGAGTCTGGGCATACCTTAACCAATTGATTTATAACGACAACACTTTATGAGTCAGTCGTTAACGGCGCTCGCGCTACTGCCCGTAGCGCGCGGCGGTCAGCCCGTCGAAGGAGATCTCGGGCGTCCGGCCCAGCACCGCGTCGGCGACCGCCCGGCCCGAGCCGCAGGCCATCGTCCAGCCGAGCGTGCCGTGGCCGGTGTTGAGAAAGAGGTTGGGATACCGCGTCGGCCCGATCACCGGCGTGCCGTCCGGCGTCATCGGCCGAAGGCCGGTCCAGCCCTGCGCGCGGCTGACGTCGCCCCCTTTCGGGAAGAGGTCGGTGACGACGTGGCGCACGGTATCGGTCGCCGTCCGCCCGAGCTTGGCGTTGTAGCCGATGATCTCCGCCTGGCCCGCCACCCGGATGCGGTCGCCGAGCCGGGTGATCGCCACCTTGTGGGTCTCGTCCATCAGCGTCGACTGCGGCGCGCTGGCGTCGTCGGTCACCGGCAGGGTGATCGAGTAGCCCTTGATCGGGTAGATCGGCAGCCGGATGCCGATCGTCCGCATCAGGATCGGCGCATAAGGCCCCAGCGCGCAGACGTAGGCGTCGGCCGTCTCCGGGCCGTGCTCGGTCTCGACCGAGGCGATGCGCCCGCCGGCGTGCGCCAGGCTCCGGATGGTGTTGCCGTAGCGGAACGTCACCCCGAGCTCCGCCGCCTTCTCGGCCAGCGCCAGCGTGAACATCCGGCAGTCGCCGGTCCGGTCGGCGAGGAGCCGCAGCCCGCCGACGAACTTGTCCGCGACGTGGTGAAGGCCCGGCTCGACGGCGATGCACTGGTCGCGGTCGAGCACCTCGAAAGGCGAGCCGTACTCGGCCAGCACCTCCTGGTCGGCCTTCGATCCCTTGACCTGCTTCTCGGTCCGGAAAAGCTGCAGCGTGCCCTTCTCCCGCAGGTCGAACGCCAGCGGCACCTCGGCGAGCAGGTCGGTCATCGCGTCGCGGCTGTAGTTCGAAATCCGCACCATCCGGCCCTTGTTGAGCCGGTAGGAGGCCTCGTTGCAGTTCATCAGCATCCGCCGGCCCCAGTCCCACATCGTGGGATCGACCATCGGCCAGATGAAGAGCGGCCGGTGCCGCATGAAGAGCCACTTGACCGCCTTCATCGGGATGCCCGGCGCCGCCCAGGGCGAGGTCATCCCGTAGGAGAGCTCGCCCGCGTTGGCGAAGCTCGTCTCCATCCCCGGCCCGGGCTGGCGGTCGAGCACCAGCACCTCGGCACCCGCGCGCGCCAGATACCAGGCGGTGGTGACGCCGATCACCCCGGCGCCCAGAACGATGACCTTCACGTGAGCGTCCCCCGCAGCGGCACGGGCCACGTTAGGTCAGCCGATCCCGCCTGTCACTGCCCGCCCGCCGCGGCCACCTTCTCCGGCGGCAGCGCCGGGATGGCCTTGAGGTAGGCCGCGATCGCGTCCCGATCGCCGCCGGCCAGCATCGCCATGTTCTCCTGCACCTCGACCATCGCCCCGCCCACGCTGTCGAAATCGGGCGTGAACCCGGTCTCGAGATAATAGGCGATGTCGGACGCCGCCCAGTCGCCGAGTTCGCCCCCGTTCGTGATGTCGGGAACGCGGCCCGTTCCCTCGGCGGCCTTGGCCCCCGCGAGCCAGCGCGACGTGTCGCTCGCCCCCGCGAAGTTGCGCGGCGTGTGGCACTCGCCGCAGTGGCCCGCCCCCTCCACCAGGTACTGGCCCGCGCAACACCTGGGCATCCGCACCGTCGAGGTCGACCACCGGCTCGGACGAAAGGAAGGCGAGCTTCCAGAGGCCGATGCCGCGGCGGAAGCTGTAGGGAAAGCGCAGGTCATGGTCCGGCTGGCGCCCCGCCACCGCCGGCAGCGTTCCGAGATACGCCCAGAGATCGGCGACGTCGGCGGGCTGCATCCGCGCGAACGAGGTGTAGGGGAACGCCGGATAGAAGTGCCGCCCCTCGGGCGACACGCCGCGGAGCATCGCGTTGGCGAAGTCGCCGACGCTCCACGCGCCGATGCCGTCGGCCTTGTCGCTCGAGATGTTCGGCACCACGAAGCTGCCGAACTCGGTCTTCAGCACCTGCCCGCCGCCGAGCCGCAGCCGGTCCTCGCCCTCGGCCTTGGCCGCCGCGTGGCAGCCCGCACAGCCGCCGGCCCAGAACCAGGTCTCGCCCCGGCCGGCATCGCCTGCCGGAAGTGCGGCGAGCGCGGCCTGCGACAGGCCGCGCGGCATGGTCGCGACGTAGAACGCGCCGCCCGCGAGCGCCAGCAGGACGATCAGCCAGCCGAGCAGCCGAAGCACTCGCCGCGCCTCAGTTCTTGATGGTATAGCTCTGGTGGCAGGACTTGCAGCTGCCGAAGGCCGGCTGGATCGCCGCGACGAAGGCAGCCTTGTCCGCCGGGCCGTCCTTGCCCGACGCCTGCACCGCCGCCGAGACGGCCTGCTGGAACTTGGCGAGTTCCGCCTCGAAGCCCGCCTTGTCTTCCCAGATCTTCGGCGACGCGTTGCTGCGTGCCGGATCGATGCTGCCTTCGGGGAAGAAGGAGCCGTAGGCCATGCGCCGTGGCGTTCATCGCGGCAATCACCGCCTTGCCCGCCGTCGGGGAGTAGGGAACCTGGTCCTTCATGATCGCGCCGGCCAATCCGGCGGCCGCGGCGTTGTTGTCCATCAGCGCCTGCCGCGTGGCGATCGGATCGTCGGCGGCGAAGCCGGGCGCAGCCATGGCGGCCAGCGTAAAGATCAGCGCAGGCAAGTTCCTCACGTAGCGTCTCCCTCGGTTTCCGGTAGTTGCGCGAGCTAACCATGGCATACCGGCGTGTGCCACCGCCGTGTGACCGGCCCCGGTCAACTCTGCTTGATGGCCTTGCCGCGGTTCAGAGCGGGGCGAAGTCGTCGGTCGCGGCGTCGTAGAGTTCGAGGCCGCCGTCGCGGATGTCCTTCCAGGCGCCGTGGAGCTGCAGCCGCCCGTCCATGACGGCGTCGGCGACGAAGGGGAAGGTCATCAGGTTGCGCAGGCTGACCAGCACCGCCTCTTTCTCCAGCGCGGCGATGCGCGCCTCGTAATCGAGCCCGCGCCCGGCCAGCGCCTCGTAGCCGGGCTTGAGGATCTTCAGCCAGGTCCCGACGTAGCTCGTCGGCTTGTCGAGGTCGGGCGCGTGGCCGGCCAGCATGTCGTGGCAGCCGCGCACGCCGCCGCAGCCGTGATGCCCCATCACCACGAGGTGCTCGATCTTGAGGGCGATGACCGCGAACTCGATCGCGGCCGAGGTGCCGTGCGCCCGCCCGTCGGGCTCGTTCGGCGGCACGAGGTTCGCGATGTTGCGGTGGATGAAGAAATCGCCGGGCTCGTTGCCGAAGATCTCCGAGATCAGCACCCGGCTGTCGCAGCAGGTGATGATCATCGCCTTGGGGTTCTGCCCCTTGGCGGCCAGCTCGGCGTAGCGGGCGATCTCGTCGGGTCCGCGGCGCCCCTGCCAGGCGCGATAGCGCTCGAGCAGGGCGGGCGGCAGCGGCCGTGCGTGCTCCATCGGTCCTCCGTGCGAATCGGGATCGGTTCGATTTGGCTCAACTTCCCGGCACTTTTAGGCGCGCCGCGCCTGCCGGCAAGCCTCGCCGTCAACCGCCGCTTTACGCTTGGCCGCCAGAGTGGCGCCGGGTGACGGGGGACTGCGGATGGGTGCGGAGCTTTACCACATCGCGGCGCGCGAGGACGCGGCGCTCGACACGACGCGAATCCTGGTCCTGAGGCAGTCGCTTGGCGATCAGCGCTGCCGCGAGATTGTTTCCGAGGTGGTGTTTCATCTGACCGACCGGCTGGGCCTGCTGCAGACCGCGCTGCAAGGCGGCAACGCTGCGGATGCGCAGGTCCTGGCGTCGCGGCTGGCCAGCCTCAGCGAGCAGGTCGGCCTCGCGGACTTTGCTCGCGTGGCGCGTGATCTCGACCAGTGCCTCGAGGCCGGCGACCCCGTCGCCACCGGGGCGGTGGGCGCCCGCCTCATGCGGTTGGGGGAGGACTCTCTCTTTTCGGTGATCCTCTACGCCGATCAAACAGCCTTGTAGAAGAACAAGTCCCTGTTAGAAATGGCGAACACCCCTGCGAAGGTTGCGCCATGCCGCTGGCCCCAGCGCCCGACCCGAACGCCGTGCCGATACGCGTCATCGATCCCGACAGCCTTGCCGGCTGGCTCGACCGGCAGGAGGCGTCGACCCGCGCCTGGGTCGGCGCGATGGGCTTCGCGGCGGGCCTCGGCGAAGTCCTCTGCGTGCCCGCCGCAAACGGCAGCCTCGCCACGGTGCTCGCGGGGTGGGGAACGCCGTCGGCGCGGGCGCGCGACCGTTTCCACTTTGCGGCCATAGCCGCGAAACTGCCGGCCGGGCGCTACACGCTGGCATCGGCCCCGGCGGACTTCGATCCGGCGCTGGAGACGCTCGGCTGGCTTCTCGCCGACTACCGCTTCGAGCGGTACCGCGCTGGCAAGCCCCGCGGCGTCGAGCTCGTCTGCCCGGACGGGGTCGACGGCCGGCGGCTCGCGCGGATCGCCGGCGCGGCGGCCCTGACCCAGACGCTGATCGACACGCCGGCACGCGACATGGGGCCCGAGGCGCTCGAGGCGGCCTTCATCGCACTCGCCGCCCGGCACGGCGCCGAAGCCAGGGTGATCCGCGGCGCCGCGGCGCTCCGCGCGGCGAACCTGCCGATGATCGAGGCGGTGGGCGCCGCCGCCGCCGAGCCGCCGCGGCTGCTCGATCTGGTCTGGGGCCGCGCCGACGCGCCCAAGGTGACGCTGGTCGGCAAGGGCGTCTGCTTTGACACCGGCGGCCTCGACATCAAGCCGCCCGCCGGCATGGGGCTGATGAAGAAGGACATGGGCGGCGCGGCGACGGCGATGGGGCTCGCCGAGATGGTGATGGGCCTCGGCCTCGATCTGCGCCTCCGCCTGCTGGTGCCGGCGGTGGAGAACGCGATCTCGGCCCCGGCGATGCGGCCGGGCGACATCCTGCCGAGCCGCAAGGGGCTGACCGTCGAGGTCAACAACACCGACGCCGAAGGCCGGCTGGTGCTCGCCGACGCCCTCGCGGTCGCCGACGAGGAGACGCCCGCGCTGATCGTCAGCCTCGCCACCCTGACCGGCGCGGCGCGCGTGGCGCTCGGCCCCGACGTGCCGCCGTTCTTCACCGACGACGACGCGCTGGCGGCAGACTTCGCCGTGGCGTCGGCGGCGGTCGCCGACCCGGTCTGGCGCCTGCCGTTCTGGGACCCTTACGAGCCGCTGATCGAACCCGGAATCGCCGATCTCGACAACGCGCCTGCCGGCGGAATGGCGGGTGCCATCACCGCCGCGCTCTTCCTGCGACGCTTCGTCACCGAAACCCCGCGCTACATCCACTTGGACATCTACGGCTGGACCCCGCAAGCGAAGCCGGCGCGCCCCAAGGGCGGCGCCTTCCAGGCCGCGCGCGCCCTCCTCGCCCTTCTGGAGGCACGATTTTGCGAGCCGACCTGACCGCCTTCGCCAGCCGGCTGGTGCCGGCGCGGCCCGATATCGCCGCGGCGCATCTCAAAGGCAGCGTCCCGGCGGAACGCTTCGTGCAGGGGAGGCCCTACAGCGTCACGGCGACGCTCCTCGACATGCGGTCGCTGCCGGACCCCGGCGCCGCCCGCACGACGCAGCTTCTCTACGGCGAGAGCTTCACCGTCTACGAGAACCGCTCCGACGGGCTCGCCTGGGGACAGGCGGCGCTCGACGGCTACGTCGGATACGTCAGCGCGGCCGGGCTCGGACCGGCGCAGGGCAAGGGCCAACGGGTGACGGCGCTCTGGTCGCAGATCTACGCCGAACCCGCCCTGCGCGCGCCCATCGTGACCGAGGTGCCGTTCCTGGCCGAACTGCCGGTCAAGGGCACCACCGGGAATTTCTGCCGGCTGCGCAGCGGCGGCTTCGTGCCCCGGCCGCACCTCGCGGCGCTGACCGGCGACTACGTCGCGGTGGCCGAGCGGTTCATCGGCGTCCCCTACCTCTGGGGCGGCCGCAGCGCCCGCGGCATCGACTGCTCCGGGCTGGTGCAGATCGCGATGATCGCCTGCGGCGTCCCGGCGTCCCGCGACTCCGACATGCAGGCTTCGGACCTCGGCCTGCCTCTCGGCAGCAAGACAGCCCTGCGCCGGGGCGACCTGGTGTTCTGGAAGGGCCACGTCGGGATCATGCGCGATTCGGTGACGCTGCTCCACGCCAACGGCCATCACATGGCGGTCGCCGCAGAGCCGCTCGCCACCGCAGTGAGCCGCATCGCTGCCGGGGGAGGCGGCGAGCCGCTCGTCCGCCGCCGGCTGCGGCCGAACTGACCGAACTGAGTTTAACGAAGATGAATCTGTTTCAGAACAGGGTGTTACCTGAAATTTCACGCGTGTTATCACACGGAGGCCGGCGCAGCGGCCGGTTCACGCCTCCTGTGACTCCTTCGCCGCGGCCCTGGGCCGCAGCTTTCGCAGCCATCGCCGGATGCCGCTGAGCTCGTCGGCCTCCTCCTCGAGCCGCGCCAGCAGCTTCTCGTCGGGCTCGACCTGCAGGAGGTCGGCGAGTTGCAGACCCACGCTGGCGATGCGCCCGGATTCCAGCCGTCGCACGACGAGCTTGCCGCCGGGAATCTCCAGCTCGGCGTCCAGCGCCGGCCGGTCGCCCAGTTGCGCCGCCACCCAGTCGGCAAGGCTCGCCTCGGGCTCGTGCGCGCCGATCCGCAGATCGTAGAACCGCTCGACGTCGGCGACCCGGGTATCGCCGCGGATCGGCAGCTCGCCGAAGATCAGCCCGAGCCGCCGCGCCACGTCGCGGCTCTCGCGGAAGAGCGTGTCGAGCCGCGACAGCCGCTCGCGCGGGACCAGGAAATAGCAGTAGTCCCCCGGCCGGAGCGCGCCGGCGGTCGGCGCGTCGAGGATGTGGCCCTTGCGGACGACCATGACGACGTGCGCCCAGGCCGGCAGCCGGGTGAGGCCGAGGATCACGCTGTCCGCGGTCACCGGATAGCCGGCGATCTCCTGCTCGGTCTGGCCGGGAATGTCGATCTCGACCCGGCTTACCTTTTGGGTCGTCTGCTTCAGCGCCACCCCGAGCCGCCGCGCCGCGGCCTTCAGCGTCGCGCCCTGTACCAGCATCGAGAAGAGCACGACGAAGAAAGCGATGTTGAAATAGGCCGCCGCGTTCGGCACCCCCGCGAGCGTCGGGATCGCGGCGAGAAAGATCGACACCGCCCCCCGCAGGCCGACCCACGAGATGAAGAGCTTCTCCTTGGGGGCGAAGCCGAACCAGCTCAGGCAGAGCCAGACCGCCAGCGGCCGCGCGACGAAGGTCAGGACCAGCGCCACGAAGATGCCTTGCGGCGCAAAGTCCCAGAGCCTCGTCGGCGTGACGAGAAGGCCCAGCATCAGGAACATGACGATCTGGCAGAGCCAGGTCATCGCGTCATGGAAGCCGACGATCGAGGGATAGGCGCGCACCGGCCGGTTGGCCATCACCAGCCCGGCGATGTAGGCCGCCATCAGCCCGCTGCCTCCGGCAAGCGCGGTGATCGCCGCCAGCGTGATCGCGCCCGCGACGACGAAAAGCGGGTGCAGCCCGCCCGGCATCGCCAGCCGGTTCAGGATCGCCACCATCCCGAAGCCGCCGGCCAGCCCGAACCCGGCGCCGAGCACGCCCTGCATCACCAGTTGCACGATCAGGTCGCGCCCGGGCACGCCGCCGCCCGAGACGATGTACTGGGTCAGCACGATCACCAGGAAGACCGCGATCGGATCGTTCGTCCCGGACTCGATCTCCAGCGTCGATCCGACCCGGCTCGGCAGCCTCAGGCCGCCGGTCCGGAGCAGGAAGAACACCGCCGCGGCATCGGTCGACGCGACGATCGCGCCGAGGAGCACCGCCCCCACCGGATCGAGGTCGAGCACCGACCACGCCGCGAGCCCCGAGATCGACGTGGTGATCAGCACCCCGATCGTCGCCATCAGCATCGAGGGCGCCAGCACCCCGCGGAACACCGACAAACGGGTGCGCAGGCCGCCGTCGAAGAGGATCACCGACAGCGCGATCGACCCGACGAGATAGGTCGCGGCATAGTCGTTGAAGACGATGCCGCCCGGACCGTCCTGCCCGGCGAGCATGCCGACCACGAGAAAGACCAGGAGCAACGGCGCGCCGAAGCGGGTCGCGACGAGGCTCGAGAAGATGCCGACCAGCACCAGCGCCGCGCCGACGAAGATCGCCGTGTTGACAAGGTCGAGGCCGTGCATGGCGCCTGGGTTCCCTTCCGTACACAGGGAGTATGGCGACCCGTCGGCGGCCGTGGCAAGCGCGACCGCCCGGCTCCGCGGCGATCCGCCGCGTCAGCCTTGCGCGATCAGCGCGGCGGCCATGTCCTTGAGCGCTGCGAACGCTGCGGCGAGCGCCTCGGGATCATCGCTGCGCGCGACGAGGTTCGAACCGTACCGGCCGCCGGCGTTGTAGGGGTAGCTGCCGATCGAGACCGCCGGGTGCGCCTCGGCCACGAGGCGCAGCGGCCCGGCGATGTCGCCTTCGGGCCGCTCGACCCGCAGCGTCTCGCTGAGGAGCGGCCGGCCGCCGGTCAGCCGGGGCAGGAGGCCCGCGACCATCGCCTCGAAGACCGCCGGCACGCCCGCCATCACGTGGACGTTGTCGATGCTGAAGCCCGGCGCCCGGGAGACCGGGTTCTCGATCAGCGCCGCGCCGTCCGGGATGCGGGCCATCCGCAGCCGCGCCGGGTTCAGCGCGACCTCGGGGTTGGCGTAGTTCGCCGCCAGGATGGCGCGGGCGTCCTCGCGCACGTCGATCCCGACGCCGAAGGCTGCCGCGACCGCGTCGGCGGTGATGTCGTCGTGGGTCGGCCCGATGCCGCCCGAGGTGAAGACGTGGGTGTAGCGCGCCCGAAGCGCGTTGATCGCCGCGACGATCTCGGCATGATCGTCCGGCACCACCCGGGTTTCCCGCAGGCCGATCCCGCGCTCGACCAGCTTTGCGGCGAGATGCGGCATGTTGCTGTCGCGGGTCCGGCCCGACAGGATCTCGTCTCCGATGGTCAGCATGGCGGCGGTGGGATTGGGCATCGGCGGCTTGTCCTCGGGAAGGCCGCGGTCCACATACCGGCGATGCGTTTCGCCAGTCCCCTGATCCGCGGCACGTTGCTGCGCAGATATAAACGTTTCCTCGCCGACGTCATGCTCGAAGACGGCCGCGAGGTGACGGCGCATTGCGCCAATCCCGGCGCGATGCTGGGGCTGAACGCGCCCGGCACCGGCGTCTGGCTCGAGGCGTCGACCGACCCCCGGCGCAAGCTCGGCTTCGCCTGGCGGCTGGTCGAGCTCGCCGATGGCCACTTCGCGGGCATCGACACCACGGTCCCGAACCGGCTGGTCGCCGAGGCGCTGGCCGAGCGGCGCATCCCGGGGCTCGCCGGCTACGAGACGGTGCGCCCGGAGGTCCGCTACGGCACCAACAGCCGGGTCGACTTCCTGCTGACGGGGCCGAACCGCCCGGACGCCTACGTCGAGGTCAAGAACGTGCACCTGCGGCGCGGCGACGACCGGGCGGAGTTTCCCGACAGCGTGACGGCGCGCGGGGCGAAGCACCTGCGCGAGCTCGCGGCGATGGCCGCGGCCGGGCACCGTGCCGTCATGCTCTACGTCGTGCAGCGGACCGACTGCGCCGGGTTCCGGCTGGCCGGCGACCTCGACCCGGCCTATGCCGCGGCCTTCGCCGCGGCGCGGGCCGCCGGTGTCGAGGCGATCGCCCACGCCACCCGGATCGACCGAGACGGCGTCTGGCTCGACGGGCCGCTGCCGGTCGAGGCCTGAGGCGCGGTCCCGGAATTGCAATGGCAAGGGTGAGACGCTACATCTTCGACGATGACGTCGGGAGTGCCCGCTATGGATAATCTGACCTCAGGCCGCCTGAACCGGGACGGCATCCGCATCCACGCGGCCGAGGACTTTGCCGGCATGCGGGCCGCCGGCCGGGTCGCCGCCGACATTCTCGACCGGATCGCCCCGCTGGTGGTGCCGGGCGTCACGACGCACGAGCTCGACGCCGCCGTGCACGACATGATCCGCGCGGCGGGCGCCACGTCCGCCACGGTCGGCTACAAGGGCTACCGGCATGCCACCTGCATCTCGGTCAACCACGTGGTCTGTCATGGCATTCCCGGCGCGGCGATCCCGACCGGCAAGCACGAGGACAAGCGCACCAGCGATGTCGTCCGCGCCGGCGACATCCTCAACATCGACGTCACGGTGATCGTCGACGGCTGGTTCGGCGACAACTCCCGGATGTACGTGGCGGGAACGCCCAAGCCGTTCGCGGCCCGCCTCATCGACGTCGCCCACGACGCGCTGATGCAGGGGATCGCGCAGGTGGCGCCGGGCAACACCTTCGGCGACATCGGCGCGGCGATCCAGCGGTTCGCCGAGGGCCAGCGGTGCTCGGTCGTGCGGGATTTCTGCGGCCACGGGCTGGGCCGGGTGTTCCACGCCGCGCCGAACGTCCTGCACTACGGCCGCTGGGGATCGGGGCCGGTGCTGGAGCCGGGGATGTTCTTCACGATCGAGCCGATGATCAACCTCGGTCGGCCCGAGACCAAGGTGCTCGAGGACGACTGGACCGCGGTGACCCGGGACCGCTCGCTTTCCGCGCAGTTCGAGCACTCGGTCGGCGTCACCGAGACCGGCTGCGAGATCTTCACCCTCTCCCCGGCCGGGCTCTTTCACCCGACGTGGGACCGGAGCGCCGCCGCCTGATCCGACCGGAGTTTCCGCTTCCCCGACGACGCGGGCTGCGCTAGAGGCTTGACCGTCGGGGCGTGGCGCAGCCTGGTAGCGCGGCGGTTTTGGGTACCGCAGGTCGCTGGTTCGAATCCAGTCGCCCCGACCAAACCCCGCTCTGGCTAGCGGCGGCTGAGCATCCGGCTGATGCTCTCGTGCGGCGGCTTTTCGACGCCCTCGCCGGTATCGGCTTCGAGCTGCGCGCGGATGTCGCGGATCTCCTTGTCGGTCATGTGCTCGAGGCCGATGAAGGCGTTGCGCGCCTCTTCGAGCGCGCGGATCAACTCGTCTAGCTTGGCCTGGATCGCGGCGGCATCGCGGTTCTGCGAGTTCTGCACCAGAAAGACCATCAGGAAGGTGACGATGGTGGTGCCGGTGTTGATGACCAGCTGCCAGGTCTGGGAGAAGCCGAAGATCGGGCCGGTGATCCCCCAGACGATTACCGAGCCGAGCGCGAGGACGAACGCCAGGGGCTGCCCGGCGAAAGCGGCGATCCGGCCGGCGACGACGGTGAAGAAGCGCTCCATCGCTCAGGCCGGGCTGCCGTGAATGGTGCGTGCCTGCATTGATCTACCCTCCCTGGCTTTTGCGCTACACTAACGATGGAACGGAGTCGCTGCTCCATAGGTTAAGCCCCGAACAGCGGTGGGACATTGCGATTGACCGGCGAAACCGAAGACACCGAAGACGGGCGCCAGGCCTCCGACCCGACAAGCTTTTCGGGACGGGCGTGGTGGAGTGTCACCAAGCGCGTCTGGTTCGGCCTGACCAACGATCATCTCTCGATCATCGCAGCCGGCGTGGCATTCTTCGGAATCCTCGCGATCTTCCCGGCGCTCGCGGCGCTCATCGCGCTCTACGGCCTGATTGCCGATCCGGCCCAGGTTGCCGACAGCCTGCATTCCGCGCGCCCGGTGCTGCCCCCCGACGTCTATGCGATGATCGAGGACCAGGTAACGGCCCTGATCTCGGCCGGCCGCACCAGCCTCGGGCTCGCCTCGATCATCTCGATCGGTTTCGCGCTCTGGAGTGCGCGGGCCGGGGTTACGGCGCTGATGGAAGGCCTGAACATCGTTTACCGCGAGACCGACACCCGCAACATCGTCGTGCAATACGTCACGTCGCTGCTGCTGACGCTGATGCTGATCCTGGTGTCCATCGTGGCGCTGCTGGCGGTGGTCGCGGTGCCGGCGTTTCTCCACTTCACCGATCTCGGAGCGGTCGGCACGATCCTCGCGCAGGTCTTTCCCCTGGTGATCCTCGGCATCGCCGTGGCGTTCCTGATCGGCGCGCTCTACCGCTACGGACCGCACCGAGCCCCGGCGCGCAAGCGCTGGCTCAGCGTGGGGGCGCTCTTCGCGACCGTGGGCTGGGTGATCGTCTCGCTGCTGCTGTCGGTCTATGTCTCGCGGTTCGCCGACTTCAACCGCACCTACGGCTCGCTCGGGGCGATCGTCGGCCTGCTCTTCTGGCTCTATGCCAGCGCGTTCGTCGTGCTGATCGGGGCCGAGATCAATGCGCAGATGGAGCTGCAGACCGAGCGTGACACCACGACCGGCAGGCCCCGGCCGATGGGCCAGCGCGGCGCCTACGTGGCTGACCACGTGGCCTGACCAGCCGATTGCCAGCGGACCGAGACCGTGCTTTACCGCGGCCAGGAGGCCAGGCGATGAAGATCGGAATTCTCGAGACCGGCGAGGTTCATCCCGACCTCAAGGCGCGGCACGGTGACTATCCCGCGATGATGGAAACCCTGCTGCGCTCGGCGGACCCGGAGCTCGACTTCGCCACGGTGCGGGTGGTGGCCGGCGAGATGCCGGCAGCGCCCGCACAGGCGGATGCCTGGCTCGTGACCGGGTCGCGGCACGGCGTCTACGACGATCTGCCCTGGATCGGGCCGCTGAAGGCGTTCCTGCGCGCGTGCGTCGCCGCGCGGGTGCCGGTCGCGGGCATCTGCTTCGGCCACCAGCTTCTCGCCGAGGCGCTGGGGGGCAAGGCGGAGAAGTCCGCCGAGGGCTGGCAGCTCGGCGTGCAGGACTACGACATCGTCGCGCGGCCGAGCTGGCTGACGGGCGTGCCCGAGCGGTTCTCGGTGCGGGCGCTGCACCAGGACCAGGTCGTGGCGCTGCCGCCGGGCGCGACGGTGCTGGCGCGCGCGCCGCACTGCGCATACGCGGCGCTGGCCTACGGCGATCCCGAGGCGCCCGACGCCGTCACCCTGCAGCCGCACCCCGAGTTCGGACCCGAGTTCATGGACGAGCTCCTGGCGCTGCGCGCCGGCACCGCGTTCTCCGAAGCCGCCGCCGCCGAGGCGCGGGCCTCGCTGGTGCGGCCGGTCGAGACTGCGGCGTGGGCGCGGATCATCGCAGCCTACCTGCGTCGCGCGGCCGAGACGCGCGCGGCGGCCTGAACTTCAGAGCAGGAGCCCGGCGACGACCGCCGCAAGGCCGAGTGCGGAAACGGCGACCGAGCCGAGGTTGATCGCGAGAAGCTTCTGCAGCCGGGCATGCATCTCTTCCGGCGGCGGCGCGGCGCGGCGGATGTTCACCCCCGCCAGGATGCACCACACGAGGCCGCCGAGCCCCGCCAAGGTCAGCACCATGCCGGCGAGAACGAGAATTTCCATGACAGTACCGTGGCTTGGCCGGAGCCAAGGGTAGCCCGGCGCCGGCGCCCGATGCAAGGGTCTTGCCGGCACCCGGCACCGTCGCTAGGGTCCGCCGCTCGACAGGCAGGGACGAGGGCGATGGAAGACATCCTGGAAGACGAGGCGCAGGACCGCTACCGGGTCACCGCAGGCGAGCTGCGGCAGTTCGTCGAGCGCTACGAACGGCTCGAATCCGAGCGCCGCGACCTGGCCGACCAGATGAAGGAGGTCATGGCCGAGGCGCGGGCGCGGGGTTATGACGTGAAAGTGTTGAAGAAGCTGATCGCGCTTCGCAAGCGCGACAGTTCGGAAGTGAGCGAGGAAGAGGCGATTCTGGAGCTCTACAAGGAAGCGCTCGGCATGTGAGGCGGCGTCGGGGGGCGGTCCGATCCGATCGCGCCTGCACCGATCTGCAAACCGAGGAAACCGATTTCATCAGCCTCGTCGGCGGGTTGCCCCGCCTCAGCGTTCACGATCTGCTCGCCGTAGCGGCAATTTCGGGGTATGCGCTCGCGTAAAGCGTGAAAAATGTGCGATTGTGATCGCGGTCAGGCATATTTCGCTCTTGTAAACATTCGTGAACCCATCCGCGCTTGATTTTCTTGCTGCAGTTGCGAAGGTACTCACCAGAGGCAACCGAGGTGCAGCATGCACAAGCACGAACAGATCGATCTTGCCGCGCTGCTCTGCGCGACCGTCGAAGAGGAGCTGGGGGCGTTCCGCCAGCTGGCGGACCTGCCGTCCACGGAAATCGAAGAGATTGCGACCCGGATCGTTCGCGCGATCGAACCGCAGATCGCGGCGTTCGAGCGTGGCGAACGGACCGTCCGCGCGGCCTGAGGGCGCCGCGTCACGAGTGTAGGCGAGGGTGAGTTGTAATTTGGTGACGGCGCGGGATGCGTGCAGGCTTCCCGCGCCTTTTAGTTCTTGTCGTCAGGCGAGGTGCGCGGCCACCGTCCGTCGGTGCGGCCGCGCCCGATGTTCCCAGAGATAGATGCCCTGCCAGGTGCCGAGCGCCATGCGGCCTTCGGCGACGGGAATGCCGATCGAGACCGGCAGCAGCGCCGCCTTGAGGTGCGCCGGCATGTCGTCGGGGCCTTCCGAGCGGTGGGTGATCCAGCCGCTGGCCGGATCGTCGGCGGGCGGGATCAGCCGGCCGAGAAACGCCGCGAGATCGGCCCGGACCGTCGGGTCGGCGTTCTCCTGGATCAGCAGCGAGCACGAGGTGTGCCGGACGAAGAGGGTCAGGAGCCCCGCCGCGGTCCCCGCGCGGCCGACCCATTCCGCGACCTCGTCGGTGAACTCGTAGAGCCCGGGGCCGTTCGTCCGGACGACGAAGCTCGTCTGCACCCCGGGCTCGTCAGGCGAAGAACTGGCCGCCGTTGGCGCTGACGGTCGAGCCGGTGATGAAGCCCGCGTCATCGGATGCGAGGAACGCGACGATCCGCGCGATCTCGCCGGCCTCGCCGAGGCGGCCGACCGGGATCTGGGCGATGATCTGCTCGCGCACCTTCTCGGGGACGGCCATCACCATCTCGGTCGCGATATAGCCCGGCGCCACGACGTTGACGGTGATGTTGTTGCGCGCACCCTCCTGCGCCAGCGCCCGCGAGAAGCCGATGTCGCCGGCCTTGGAGGCGGAGTAGTTCGCCTGCGCGAACTGGCCTTTCTGGCCGTTGATCGAGGAGATGGTGATCACCCGGCCGAACTTGCGCTCGCGCATGCCGCCCCAGACGTTGTGGGTCATGTTGAAGACGCCGGTCAGGTTGGTCGAGATCACCTCGTTCCACTGGTCGGGCGTCATCTTGTGGAACGGCGCGTCGCGGGTGATGCCGGCGTTGTTCACCAGCACCTCGACCGGGCCGACCTCGCCTTCGACCGCGGCGACGCCGTCCTTGCAGGCGTCGTAGTCGGCCACCGACCACTTGTAGGTCTTGATGCCGGTCTCGCCGGAGAATTTCTTCGCCGCATCATCGTTGCCGGCGTAGTTCGCCGCGACGGTATAGCCGGCGTCCTTCAGCGCAATGGAGATGGCCGCGCCGATGCCGCGGGAGCCGCCGGTGACCAGAGCCACACGTCCCATGATGTTTCCTCCTGATTGAAGTCTTTTTGCTGACGGACCGGGGCGCGACGGCCCCGGTCGGATCGGACCGCTAGGGTCTCACGGCCGCTCGACGCACATGGCGACGCCCATGCCGCCGCCGATGCAGAGCGTGGCGAGGCCCTTCTTTGCGTCACGGCGCTTCATCTCGTAGAGGAGCGTGTTGAGGACCCGTGCACCCGAGGCGCCGATCGGGTGGCCGATGGCGATGGCGCCGCCGTTCACGTTCACGATGTCGGTGTCCCAGCCCATGTCCTTGTTCACCGCGCAGGCCTGCGCCGCGAAGGCCTCGTTCGCCTCGACCAGATCGAGGTCGGCGGCCTTCCAGCCGGCCTTCTCCAGCGCCCGGCGCGAGGCGGGGATGGGACCGGTGCCCATCACCGCGGGATCGACCCCGGCGGTCGCGAACGAGACGATCCGCGCGAGCGGCTCGATGCCGCGCCGCTCGGCTTCCTCGGCCGACATCAGCAGCACCACCGCGGCACCGTCGTTCAGGCCGCTGGCGTTGCCGGCGGTGACGGTGCCGTCCTTGGAGAACGCGGGACGCAGCTTCTCCATCGCCTCGATCGTCGAGCCGCTGCGGATGTACTCGTCCTTGTCGACGACGGTCTCGCCTTTGCGGGTCTTGACCGTGAAGGGCGTGATCTCGTCGTCGAACCTGCCGGCCTTCTGCGCCGCCTCGGCCTTGTTCTGGCTGCCGACCGCGAAACGGTCCTGCTGCTCGCGGGTGATCTGGAACTGCCTGGCGACGTTCTCGGCGGTGGTGCCCATGTGGTAGCCGTTGAAGGCGTCCCAGAGGCCGTCCTTGATCATCGTGTCGACGAAGGTCAGGTCGCCCATCTTCTGCCCGGCGCGCAGGTGCGCGGCGTGCATCGACATCGACATGCTCTCCTGCCCGCCTGCCACGACGATGGTATCGTCGCCGAGCATGATGTGCTGGGCGCCGAGCGACACCGCCCGCAGGCCCGAGCCGCAGACCTGGTTGATGCCCCAGGCGGCGCTGCCCTGCGGCAGTCCGGCGGCGATATGCGCCTGCCGGGCGGGGTTCTGGCCCTGGCCTGCGGTCAGGACCTGCCCGAGAATGGTCTCCGACACGTCCTCGGGGTCGACGCCGGCACGCTCGAGGACCGCGCGGATCGCGGCCGCGCCGAGTTCGTGCGCCGGTACCGCTGCGAAGGCGCCGTTGAAGCTGCCGACCGGCGTGCGGGCAGCTGAGGCGATTACGACATTGGTCATTTCTTTTACCCTCCTGAGGCGGCACGTCCTGTCGCGTCGGGGTAACGAATCGTCCCCCCGGGCGCGTCGCTGGACTGTTTCGTCGCATATAGGGAGCCTGCGCTCAACCTGCATGGCCGGAGAGGAACGCCGCCAGCGGCTGCCAGACCTCGGCCCGCGCGGCGCTGCCCACCACCATGCCGACGTGGCCGGTGCGCGGCCGAAGCGTGCGCGCGTGCGGCAGCACGGCGCCCAGCGGCTCGGCGAGCGGCGGTGGCGCAATCGAGTCGGTCGCGCCGCAGAAGACCAGTGCGGGCTTGTCGGCACGGCGCGGATCGACCGTGCCGCCGAGGAAGCGCCAGCGGCCCGTCGCGGGAAGATTGCGGATCTGCCAGCCGAGCAGCAGGTCCTTGGCGGCCGCGGCCGGCATCGGCACGCCGTCGGCCAGCCAGTCCTCGAGCGCCACGAAAAGCTGCGCCGCCGGCCCGTCCGGGTCGAGCCGCGCCAGCTTCTGGAACTTGAGCGCGGTCTGGATCGGGTTGATCAGCGCGAAGAGCATCTGGAAGACCGAAACCGGCACCATGCCGAACGCCTGTCCCATGCCGTCGAGGAGGCGCTCGGCGCGCAGCGTGCCCGAGGCGCGGATCGCGGCGCGGAGGCTCCCCGCGATGCCCCGGGTCGAGGCGAAGTCCCAGGGCGCGCCGATGGTGACGAGCGCACCGACGGCCTCCGGCGCCCGGGCGGCGAGCCCGACGGCCAGCGTGCCGCCCATGCAGTAGCCCACCACCGGCACCGGCCGCCCGGCCAGGCGCTGCGCTTCGCCGAGCGCCGGCAGCAGCCGCCCGGCGCCGTAGGCCTCGAGGTCGAAGCCTGCCTCCGCGGCGCCCGGCCAGCCCCACTCGACAAGGAGCGGCCTCAGCCCCTGCGCCGCGAGCCAGCGCAGCAGCGAGCGGTCCGGCGCGAGGTCGAGGATATAGGAGCGGTTGATCAGGCTCGGGACGATCAGCACCGCCGGCCCCTGCGGGTCGGCGGCCTCGGGCGTCGCACCATAGTCGAGAAGCCGGGTGCAGCCGGCCTGCCAGACCGCCGGCGGGTCGGCCAGCGCGCGCCGGTACGGGTGCGCCTGCCAGATCTCGATGCCGGCCACCGTCGCCGACAGCCGCGCGGCGATCTCGCCGGCGATCGCCATCTGGTCGAGGCCGGCGAGGCTCTCCCGGTCGACCCCGAGATCGTCGTGCCAGGGAAAGCTCGGGCTGTCGGCGCGGGGTGCCGCAAGCAGCGCCTGCCCGTAGGCCGAGAGCCCCGCGCCGAGATGAAAGGGCAGCGGGCTCGGCTGACCGATGCGGTGCGGCGCGGCGGTCACCTGGCCGTGCGGGCCGGGGCCTGCGATCCTTGCACCGCAACATGGGCGAGGTGCCGCTCCCAGAGGTCGAGATAGCGCCTGGCCCGCGCCCGCTCGTCCGGGTGCGGCGGCGCGCTTGCCGGTTTTTCTTCGGTCCGTTCCTGGCTCGCGTTCATCGTGGCAGCCTCGCCGCGGTGGCCATTCGCAGTTGCGAAAAAGCCTTTGCCGCCATGCCGCTCGGCGGCTAGACTTGCCGCCCCGCGGAAGGATTACCTAGGAGAGTTGCGCGTGGCCGAGAAGACCGAAAACGCCGCAGAGCCGATCATCATCAAGAAATATGCCAACCGTCGGCTCTACAACACGGCCAAGTCGACCTACGTGACGCTCGACCACCTCGCCAAGATGGTTCGCGAAGGGCAGGATTTCGTGGTCAACGACGCCAAGTCCGGCGAGGATATCACCCGCGGCGTCCTCGCGCAGATCATCTTCGAGGAGGAAGCCAAGGGCCAGACGATGATGCCCTCCTCGTTCCTCCGGCAGCTGATCCGGCTCTACGGCGACTCGCTCCAGGGGTTCGTTCCGGGCTATCTCGAAGCCTCGATGGAGACCTTTTCGCGCAACCAGGAAACCATGCGCGAGCAGGTGCGGCAGGCCTTCGAGGCGAACCCCGCGCTCGCGAATTTCGAGGCGGTGGCCCGCTCGAACATGGAGTGGTTCGAGAATGCGCTGAGGATGTTCGCGCCGTTCGCGACCGGGATGACGCCAAAGACCGGCGCAGCCAAAGGGCCGCGCAAGGAGGTCGAGCTCGATGAGCTCAAGGAGCAGCTCGCCTCGATGCAGGCGCAGCTCGCCAAGCTCGCCAAGGACGACTGAAGCGTCAGCCGGCGAGCCGGCCCGCACCGGTGTCCGGCCGGCCGAACTCCGCCACCGGCGACGGCCGGCCGTAGAGATAGCCCTGCAGGCAATCGACCCCGAGCCGGCGCAGCCATGCCGCGTCGACCTCGGCCTCGACCTGCTCGGCGACGACCGCCATCTCGAAGTGCCGCGCCACCGAAGTCAGCGCCTCGACCAGCACCTGCGCGTCGCGCGCGGCATGGACGCCGCGCACGAAGGCGCCGTCGATCTTGACCATGTCGAAGCGGAAGTCGCGGAAGTAGCGGAACCCGGTCGCCCCGGCGCCGAAGTCGTCGAGCGCGAAGGCGCAGCCGCTGGCGCGCACGTGGTCCATGAAGTCGATGGTCTGGGCGACGTCGAGCATCGCCGCGTTCTCGGTGATCTCGAGGATCAGCCGGCCACAGGCGCCGCTGCCGCCGCGCGCGCCGGAGGCGAGGATCGCCAGCCACTCCGCGTCGCCCATCGAGAGCGGCGACATGTTGACCGAGAGCCGGAGGCCCGGGTCGGCGGCCAGCGCCGTCAGCGCATGCGCGAGCGCCAGCCGGTCGATGGCACGCCCGATCGGACCGGCCTCGACCGCGGGCAGGAAGGCGCCGGCGTTGAGCAGCCGCCCGTCCGGCAGCCTGAGCCGCGCCAGCATCTCGAAGAAAGCCGGGGCGTGCGGATGGCTGGCGCGCACCACCGGCTGGTAGTGAAAGCCGATCCGCCCCTGGGCCAGCGCCTGCGCCACGCTGAAGCGCAGCCGGGCGTTCGCCTCGACCCGGCTCTCCGCCAGCACCTCCTCCGCCGCCGCCGGAGCCCGCATCAGGCGGAACGCATCGAACGAAGGAAACTTTTCCATGGGGTGAGGGCCTCCCGGGTGCTGCGGACTGGCCTTTACCTAACGCCACGTTCTTTAAATGTTCGTGAAGCGTCTAAAACTGTTTGCGGTCGAATGGAGCCAACCTCGCGCCCGGTTTTGCTGTTGGTCCCTGAGCGATCCCGGTTGCGCCCGATGTGACTCTACGCAAAATCAACCACGGAACCCGCGGTGCACCGGGACCGGCCAGCCGTCAATCGAAGAGCGCATTTCCCTGCTGGTCGATCAGCATCTTCGCCTTGTTCGTCGTGACCTCCAGCGCCGTATCGAGGGAGTCGCACATGTCGGCGCGGACCATGTGGTGGGTCCGGGTCTCGCCCGCGATATCCTTTTCGATTCGGGCGGCGACCCGGAAGCCGCCGGCCGCCCGCACCGGTTCGGCGAAGATGCCGGAAATCCTTGTAGATCTCCGGCTCCGCCTTGGACTCCGGGTTGGGCGATCCGCCAAACAGTCGCGAGAACAGGGACATTGGCTCAGGCTCCGCCGAGTTTACTGATCGAGAAAGCTGCGAAGCTTCCGCGACCGGCTCGGATGCTTCAGCTTCCGCAGCGCCTTGGCCTCGATCTGGCGGATGCGCTCGCGGGTGACGCTGAACTGCTGGCCGACCTCCTCCAGCGTGTGGTCGGTGTTCATGCCGATGCCGAAGCGCATCCTGAGGACGCGCTCCTCGCGCGGGGTCAGCGACGCCAGCACGCGAGTCGTGGTTTCCTTGAGGTTCAGCTGGATGGCGCTCTCCAGCGGCAGGATGGCGTTCTTGTCCTCGATGAAGTCGCCGAGCTGGCTGTCTTCCTCGTCGCCGATCGGCGTTTCGAGCGAGATCGGCTCCTTGGCGATCTTCATCACCTTGCGGACCTTCTCGAGCGGCATCTGCAGCTTTTCGGCGAGCTCCTCCGGCGTCGGCTCGCGGCCGATCTCGTGCAGCATCTGCCGGCCGGTGCGCACCAGCTTGTTGATCGTCTCGATCATGTGCACCGGGATGCGGATGGTCCGGGCCTGGTCGGCGATCGAGCGGGTGATCGCCTGGCGGATCCACCAGGTGGCGTAGGTCGAGAACTTGTAGCCGCGGCGGTACTCGAACTTGTCGACCGCCTTCATCAGGCCGATGTTGCCTTCCTGGATCAGGTCGAGGAACTGCAGCCCGCGGTTGGTGTATTTCTTGGCGATCGAGATCACCAGCCGCAGGTTGGCCTCGACCATCTCCTTCTTGGCCTGGCGGGCTTCCTTCTCGCCTTTCTGCACCTGGTTGACGATGCGGCGGAACTCGGAGATGTCGACGCCGACGTACTGGCCGACCTCGGCCATCTCGTGGCGCAGCTCCTCGGCCTTGTCGCGGAACCTGCTGGTCAGCTGGTCCCAGCCGCGGGTCTTGAGCACGCCGACGCGGTCGAGCCAGCCCGGCTCGAGCTCGCAGCCGCGGTACTCGTCGACGAACTCCTGGCGGTTGATGCGGGCCTGGTCGGCAAGCTTCACCATCGCGCCGTCGAGCGTCATGATCCGGCGGTTGATGCCGTAGAGCTGGTCGACCAGCTGCTCGATGCGGTTGTTGTGCAGGTGCATCGAGTTGACCAGCTCGACGATCTCGCCGCGCAGCCGCTGGTAGTCGCGCTCCTGCCCCGAGGAGAACTGCTCGTTGCGGTTCAGCGTGGCGGAGATGCGGTCGTCCTGCATCTCGGCAAGGCGGCTGTAGTCGGTGGCGATGCGCTCGAGCGTCTCGAGCACCTGCGGCTTCAGCGCCGCCTCCATCGCGGCGAGCGACAGGCTGCCCTGGTCCTCGTCCTCCTCCTCGTCGGGGTCGGGCGCGGGCGGGGCCTCTTCCTCCTCGTCCTCGAGATCGACGTCGCCCTCCGACCCCGCGGCCGGGGCAGCGCGGACCGCGGCCTCGGGCTTCGCGGCCGGCGCGGGCTCGGGCGCCGGCGCGGCGGCGGCCTCGGCCTTGAGGCCGGAGAGCACGCTCTCGACCTCGTCGGCCTCCATCTGCCCGGAGAACGTCGTCTCGAGGTCGATGACGTCGCGCAGCATGATGGCTTCGTCGAGCAGCTCGTCGCGCCAGACGGTGATCGCCTGGAAGGTCAGCGGGCTTTCGCAGAGGCCGGCGATCATCGTGTTGCGGCCGGCCTCGATGCGCTTGGCGATGGCGATCTCGCCTTCGCGGCTGAGAAGCTCCACCGAGCCCATCTCGCGCAGGTACATCCGCACCGGATCGTCGGTGCGGTCGAGCGCCTCGCCGCCGACCGAGGTCATCGTCAGCTCGCGCGAGCCGGTGTCCTCGGCGATCGGCGGTGCCGCCTCCTGGCCGTCCTCGTCCTCGGCCTCGTCGTTGTCGATGACGTTGATGCCCATCTCGGAAAGCATTGCCATGACATCCTCGATCTGCTCGGAGGTGACCTGCTCGGGCGGCAAGACCTCGTTAAGCTCGTCATAGGTGATGTAGCCGCGAGTCTTGGCGGTCGCGATCATCTTCTTGACCGCGGCCTGGCTCATGTCGAGCATCGGCCCGTTGCCGTCGCCCGAATCGTCCGGTTTCTTAGGCTCGGTGTCTTTTGCGGCCATGAACGGCTCCATACTGGCCGGGCGGCGCGACCGGCCCGGTGATCTAGTGTTGTCTCTTACGAATCAGTGATTCGCAATGCATCGAATCAATGCTTGCGCGGCTTTCGTGAACGGGAGGCCTCTGCCGCCTGAATAATGCTGGCAAATTCGACGCGCTCCGATTCGTCTGCGGACCGGTCGTCTTCCAGAGGCCGGGTATTGGCCGACTGCTCCGCCTCGGCTGCGGCGCGAACCCGCATCGTGACGGAATCGTCGGGGTTTTCGGCAAATTCTGCGGCCTCGCGGTTCTCTGCGGCGCGCCCGGTCAGGGCGGCGTGGCGGATCAATTCTTCTTCGATGGCCCTTCGGGCGTTCTCCGGCGCCGCGGCAGGGCCGAGGTGACGGTTGGCTTTCACGTGCTGAAAGGCGAGCTCCTGAACCGGGTCACGCCCCAACCGGGCCGTGACCCTGGCCACGACCTGTTGCCGGTCATTTAGGGGCCCGTTCAGCGCGGACAAGAGGGCATCGCGGATTTCGGCGTGCCGGGGCGAAAGGAACGCCAGCGCCTCGAGGCGGTGCTCGAGTGCGGCGGCGATCTCCGGGTGGTTGAGACACCCCGCGAGGATCGCACCTTCGCGGATGCGGGCCTCGACCCCGGGATCGCCCGACTGTCGCGCGAGGAGCGAGGCCTTGGTGGCCGGGACCGGCGCCGCGGCGAGCGCGCGCAGCGACGGCGGCGCGCCGCGGCGGCGGCCGGCGCCGGCGCCGGCGCCGCGCGGCGGGCGCTCCGGCCGCGGCGGCGGCGCGAAGAGCGCGGCGCGGCGGGTGCGGATCTCGCGCTCCCAGTGGCCGCGCAGCGAGGCGTCGGCGATGCGGGCGAGATGCGCGCGCAGCCGCGCGTCGAGCGCCGCGCGCCGCTCGGGGCTGTCGAGCACCTGGCCGCGGGTCTCCCGCGTCCAGAGCAGCTCGACGACCGGCTGCGAGGCCGCGAGCAGCGCCTCCATCGCCGCGGCACCGCCGCTGCGGACCACGTCGTCGGGGTCCTGGCCGGGCGGCATCAGCGCAAAGCGCAGCGAGCGCCCGGAGCCGAGCAGCGGCAAGGCGAGATCGATCAGCCGCTGGGCGGCCGAAAGACCGGCGGCGTCGCCGTCCAGCGCGACCACCGGCTCGGGCGCGAGGCGCCAGAGCTTCTCGAGCTGGTGCTCGGTGATCGCGGTGCCGAGCGGCGCCACTGCGTGGTCGATGCCGGCCTGGGCCAGCGCGATCACGTCCATGTAGCCCTCGGTCACCACGACCGTCCCGGCCTTGCCGGCGGCGGCGCGCGCCGGTCCGGCGTTGTAGAGCGTGCGGCCCTTGTCGAAGAGCGGCGTCTCGGGCGAGTTCAGGTACTTCGGCTCCTGCCCCGCGGCGATGGCGCGGGCGCCGAAGGCGATGGCGCGGCCGCGCTCGTCGCGGATCGGGTACATGATGCGGCCGCGGAACCGGTCGAAGGCGCCGCCGCCGCCGTCCGGCACGCCGACGAGGCCGGCCTCGGCCAGCCGGTCGCGGGTGAAACCCTTGGCGGTCAGATGCTCGAGGAGCGCGGTCCGGGCGTCGGGCGCGAAGCCGATCTCGAAGCGCTCCCGGGTCTCGGCGGTGACGCCGCGGCGGTCGAGATAGCCGCGCGCCTCGGCGGCGCGGCCGCCGGAGAGCTGCGCGCGGTAGAACTTGACCGCCGCCTCCATCGCCTCGACCAGCCCGCGGTTGGCTTCGGTGCGTGCCGCCGCCGCCGGATCGCGCTCGGGCAGCGCCATGCCGGCCTCGGCGGCCAGAAGCTCGACCGCCTCCACGAAGCCGAGGTTCTCGGTCTCGCGGACGAAGCTGACCGCGTCGCCCTTGGCGTGGCAGCCGAAGCAGTAGTAGTAGCCCTTGGCCTCGTCGACGTGGAACGAGGCGGTCTTTTCCTGGTGGAACGGGCAGGGCGCCCACCAGTCGCCGCGCCCGGGATTGCTTTTCCTGGGGTCCCAGCTGACCTTGCGGCCGACGACCTGCGCCAGCGAGAGCCGGGCCTGCAGCTCGTCAACGAATCCCGGGGGGAGCGCCATCGCCGGAATATCCGCTCCGGTTGCGGACTTGGCAAGGGCAGGAGGGCTCAGGCGAGATCGTGCGGCGGCAGGATGATGACGTCGGACGGGCCGAAGTCATCGACGTTGGTGAGGTCGACCGTGGTGTGGCCAAAGGCGACCCGCAGGCCGCCGCCGCTGCGGGTGAGCGTGAGATCGGCGAAGCCCGCCACCGCGGGGTCGTCGATGCGGAGCCGGTCGGCCCCGTGGCGCAAAGTCGTCGATCCGATCGTGGCCGCTGCCGACCACGAAATCGAAGATGTCCCGGCCAAGCGCGCCGAGCAGCACGTCGTTGCCGATGCCGCCGTCGACGACATCGGCGCCGGGACCGCCCACCACCCGGTCGGCGCCGGCGCCGCCGAGCACGTGGTCATTGCCGCCCCCGCCGTTCAGCCGGTCGGCGCCGGCCTGCCCGGCGAGGAAATCGCGGCCGGCGCCGCCGAGGACGGTATCATTGCCGAGGCCGGCATAGACGACGTCGTCGCCGTTCCCGGCCGTCAGGGTGTCGTTGCCGCCAAGGAGCCGGAAGTCCTCGTCGAACTGCAGGCCGGCGATGAGATCGCGGGCCTGGGTGCCGCGGAAGATGCCGTCGGCCGGCGGCGTGACGTCGTGGACGATGTCGCGCCAGTGCGAGAAGCCGATCGCCTCGCCGCTGGTGATCCCGGCCGGCAGCATGCGCGCGGGATCGCCGCCGGCCGCGCGCAGCATGGCGCCGACGAACGCGTTGGAGTTCTCGCCGAGGAGCTGGTAGCGGTAGTCGGCCGCGTCGATGGCGCGGGCGTACTTCACCATGATCGACCACGCCTGGTCGTCGGTGAGGCCGGCAAAGGCGAGGTCGGTGGCGTGGCGCTCCTCGGGGCTGTGGCCGTGGCGGGCGTCGGCGGATTGCCTGATCGGAACGTTGGTCTCGATCTTCATCTCGCCGCCGAACACCTCGACGGCGTTGGGCGGCCCCGAGCGTATGACGTATTCCGACCCGGTCGCGATCTCGCGGTAGACAAGGTAGAGATGCGGCACGCCGGTCGGAATGCCGAGTGCCTCGGCATCGCTCGATTCGATCGTGAGGACCCCCGGCATGATCCCAGCCTAGCACGCGACGCCGGCCCGGTGAACGGCCCGGGCTACTTCGGGGCGATCTCGGCCATGCCGCGCTCGGCGCCGGTCGCCCGGTCGAGGACCCGGATGCGCTCCTGCCCCGCCGCATCCACCGTCACCACCGCGAGCCAGTCGCTGCCGAGCGTGACGGCCCGGGCGCTCTCGCCGGCCGGCAGGCGCACGTCCGGCGGCAGCGCCAGCGGCGCCGGCGCGGCCGAGAGACGGATGACAAGCAGCGCGACGATCGTTATGACCCCGACGATCAGCGTCGCGGTCAGCGCGGTCACCAGCCGGCGGAGCTGGCGCAACCGCGGCGGTTCCGGAAAATCCTTGTCCGTAAGGGTCGCCCTGCCCATGTCCGAGCCCGTTCGTCAGCTTCGCATCACGCTGGGGCCACCGCCCGGCGAACGGCTTGATAAGGCCTTGGCGGCGGCGGTGCCAGAGGCGGCGGCACTCAGCCGGTCGCGGCTGCAGGGGCTGATCGCCGAAGGCGCCGTGGCCGCGCTCGACGGGACGGTGCTCGACGACCCCCGCCTGCGGCTGGCGCCGGGCACCGAGGTGCTGCTGACCCTGCCGGCGCCGACGCCGATCCGCGCGGCGCCCGAGGCGATCCCGCTCGACATCGTCTACGAGGACGCCGACCTCATCGTCCTGAACAAGCCGGCCGGGCTGGTGGTGCACCCCGCGCCGGGCGCGCGCGACGGCACGCTGGTCAATGCGCTCCTCCACCACTGCGGCGGCACGCTGTCGGGGATCGGCGGGCGGCTCAGGCCGGGGATCGTCCACCGCATCGACAAGGACACCTCGGGCCTGCTCGTGGTGGCCAAGTCGGATCGCGCGCACCGGGGGCTTGCGGCGCAGTTCGCGGCACACGATCTGGAACGGCGCTACCTCGCGGTGGTGCACGGCGCGCCGGACCCCGCCGAGGCGCGGCTGCGCCACCTCGGCGGGATCAGCTGGGAGCCGGGCGCGGTGCTCCGCGTCGAGGGCAACATCGGCCGCCACCCCGGCGATCGCAAGCGGATGGCGGTGCTGAGCGCGGTCGGCAAGCCCGCGGTGACCCGGGCGCGGGTGCTCGAGCGCTTCGGCCCGGAAGGCGCGCCGGTGGCCTCGCTCGTCGAATGCCGGCTCGAGACCGGGCGCACCCACCAGATCCGGGTGCACATGGCGTTCGCCGGCCACCCCCTGGTCGGGGACGGCGTCTACGGCCGCAGGCGAGGGGCGGGCGTCCTCGGCACGTTTCCGCGGCAGGCGCTGCACGCGGCGAGCCTCGGCTTCGTGCATCCGGTCACCGGCGAGCCGATGCGCTTCGAAGCCGCGCCGCCGCAGGATTTCACCGACCTGACCGCCGCGTTGCGCGATTGTAACGACGGGGCGGCGTGCAACGAATTGGATACCGATCTATAACATCCTATGAACGGATTGCCGGGGTTCGCGCGTGTAACCACGCGAGCGGCCCTGTCAGGAGGGAGTTTTGGCCTACGAAAGATTGCCCGCGCCGTCCCCGGAACAGGGACTGTCGCGCTACATGCAGGAAATCCGCCGGTTCCCGATGCTGGAGCCGGAGCAGGAATACATGCTCGCCAAGGCCTGGGTCGACCACGGCGACAAGGACGCGGCGCACCAGCTGGTGACGAGCCACCTGCGCCTCGCCGCCAAGATCGCCATGGGCTACCGCGGCTACGGCCTGCCGACCGCCGAGGTGATCTCCGAGGCGAACGTCGGCCTGATGCAGGCGGTCAAGCGCTTCGACCCGGAAAAGGGCTTCCGCCTCGCGACCTACGCGATGTGGTGGATCCGCGCCTCGATCCAGGAATACATCCTGCGGTCGTGGAGCCTCGTGAAGATGGGCACCACCGCGGCGCAGAAGAAGCTCTTCTTCAACCTGCGCAAGGCCAAGAACAAGATCGGCGCCATCGAGGAAGGCGAGCTTCGTCCCGAGAACGTGGCCAAGATCGCCCAGCAGCTCAACGTCACCGAGACCGAGGTCATCTCGATGAACCGCCGGATGGCCGGCGGCGACGCCAGCCTCAACGCCCAGGTGCGCGGCGACGGCGACGGCACCGCCGAGTGGCAGGACTGGCTCGAGGACGAGGACGCCGACCAGGCGACCGCGCTCGCCGAGCGCGACGAGCTCGAGAACCGCCACGAGCTGCTGCTCGAGGCGATGAAAGGCCTGAACGAGCGCGAGCGCCACATCCTGACCGAACGCCGGCTCAAGGACGAGCCGGTGACGCTCGAGGACCTCAGCCGCGAGTACGACGTCAGCCGCGAGCGCATCCGCCAGATCGAGGTCCGCGCCTTCGAAAAGCTGCAAAAGCGCATGCGCGAACTCGCCGCCGACCGCGGCATGGTGCCGGCGATCAACTGACCGCCGGCGCATCCGGGACGGCGCTGCCGTCCGTGCGGTCGCATGGCCTAGCAGCAGCGAGGGAAGTCCGCTGGCGTTAGTTGGCTGGTGTGGCGTCCGCTTCGGCCGCTTCGCGTCACCCAAGCGATCGGCCCCAAGCCGCCGTCGCGTTGTGCCGCGGGCTCCGGTCGCATGTCTCGCCGAGACGGTGCCCGAGTGCCGGATTTGACCGTCGGCAAATCCGGCCGCGGCCGCCCCTGCCGGGGGCGGACGCAATTCTCGCCGGCCGCCGGGACGGCCGCGTCCGGATGGAGCCGTTCGGTCCAGGCCGCACCCCCCTTCGCCTCCGCGCTTCCCGCGCTGCGGCGAACGGCCCGGCCGAAGCAGTGCTTCGGCTCGTCGGGCCGGAAACGCGCGAACCAGGGCCGCTTCGGTCCAACGGCCGGCGCGGACGACCGCTTCTGGCGCAAAGCTGCCGCCATTGCCAGTCCACGTCAGACGGAGGCGGCTAACAGCACTGATGCCAAAGATCTGGCCCTAAGAATTCCTGATCGGGAATGAGAGCAGAACCCTGCTGATGCGAGAAGCGGCAAATTCAGCAACTCCTAAGGGATGGGTTGCGTCGAGCCTCGGCCGTGGCGGCAGGCTTAGCGATTCAAACCCGACGGTTTCAGGTGCAATACGGTTTCCATACACATTCCATATCGCTTCCAGATTGCACGGAATGCCGTAACCGTTTGCCGCCTCCCCGAAAGTCAGCGGCGCCGGGTCCGCCAGATCGAGCTTCACAAGAAACCAATCCCGGCGCGGCTTTGCCGCCGACCTTCAACTGACCCGGCCCGCTTGCCTTGCCAGCGCCCCGCTCCTAGGCTCCGGCCGCAACGAAAAGCGGGGAGCGGGACATGGCCGAAGAACGGGTGAGGTGGGGGATTCTCTCGGCGGCGAAGATCGCGCGCGAGTGGGTGGTGCCTGCGATCCACATGAGCGACCGGGGCGAGCTCGCCGCGGTCGCGAGCCTGACGCCGGGCAAGGCCGCCGGCCTCGCCTCGCCCTACGGCCCAGTGACGCTGCACGAGACCTACGAAGGGCTGCTGGCCGACCCCGACGTCGACGCGATCTACATCCCGCTGCCGAACGGCGCGCACGTCGAATGGACCGCGAAGTGCCTCGAGGCCGGCAAGCACGTGCTCTGCGAGAAGCCGATCGCGCTCCGGGCCGAGGAGATCGACCGGCTGATCGCGCTCCGCGACCGGACCGGGCTCGTCGCCGCCGAGGCGTTCATGGTCACGCACCACCCGCAGTGGATCCGTGCCCGCACGCTGGTGCAGGACGGCGCGATCGGCCGGCTGCGCCAGGTGCAGGGCGCGTTCAGCTTCTACAACACCGACCCCGACAACATCCGCAACCGCGCCGATCTCGCCGGCGGCGCGCTGCGCGACATCGGCGTCTATCCCGCGATCGGCGCGCGCTTCGTCACCGGTGCCGAGCCGGTCTCGGTGCCCTGGGCCGAGATCGAATGGGACAACGGCATCGACGCCACCGCCCGGGCGATCGCGGTCTTTCCCGACTTCGGCATGGATTCTACGTCTCGATGCGCATGGCGCCGCGCCAGCTCATGGTCTTCCACGGCGAGACGGGCTGGCTGGCGCTGCACGCGCCGTTCAACGCAGGCGGCTACGGCAACTCGCTGCTGGAACTCCGCACCGCCGAGACCCAGGTCCTGCTGGAGCGCTTCCCGCGCTCGGACCAGTACCGCGCCCAGATCGACGCCTTCAACGACAGCGTCCTCGACGGCGCGGCCTACGCCTGCCCGCTCGAGATGTCGCGCGGCAACCAGGCGATGATCGACATGATCTACACCGCCGCCGGCTGATCGCGACTCGCGAAATCTGCTATGCTCGCCCCGGGCCGGCAGGGCCGGCCGCGAGCGGGGAGAGCGCGATGCGCGGGGGCTACAGGGGTCTGAAGTTCGGCCTGGCACTGGCGCTCGGCGCCGGGCCGGCCGCGGCGGCAACGTGGGACCACGCCCACGGCGACGCCACCAATTCCGGTTTTGCCGACGTCGCCACGACCGCGGCTCGGACGCCGCTCGCAGTGGTTCCCGGCATGGGCCCGTTCGCCCCCGGCGTCGGGCCGGTGATCGGGCCCGACGGGACGGTCTATCTCGGCAGCGAAAGCGGCACGCTCTGGGCCGTGCATCCTGATGGCAGCCCCTTCTGGCACCGCGCGCTCGACCGCTCGGGCGAGGCGATCATGGCGCCGCCGGTAGTCGACGTCGATGGCGCGATCTACGTCGTCAGCACCTACCGCTACACCGACCACCGGGTGAACCCCGCGGTCAGCCGCAGCGAGGCCAGGCTCTACCGCTTCACGCCCGGCGGCGGGATCGGCTGGGCGGTACCGTTCCCCGACCACGGCAGCATCGTGCGCGGCCCCGACCTCGGCTCGGTCTCGGCGGCCCCGAACATCCTGCACCAGGGCAGCGCCACGATACTCCTGGTCCCGGTGATGTACCGCGGCCTCTCCGACACCGAGGTTCGGCTGATCGCCTTCTCGAACGGCATCGGCGCCGTGATCGGCGACACCCAGCTCGGCGTGGAGCACGACGAGGTCATCGGCGGCAACGGCAACCCCGACTGGTTCAACATCGTCTGCATGCTCCCGCCCTGGACCTATTGCTTGCTGCCGCCGCTGGGCTTCAGCCCCAGCCCCGCGAAGGGTCCCGACATGCTCCCCCCGACACCGGGTGCCGATGCAGGGCGTGGCGCTGTCCGGCGACGACATCGTCGCGACGGACGTCTTCCACTCGGTCGTCCACCTTGGCTTCGATCCCGCCGCGGGCTTCACCGAGCGCTCGCGCCTCGATCGCGACGGGATCGTCGCGCTGACCGGGGCCACGGTGCTGCCGAACGGCGAGAGCGTGACCGGCGAGACCGACATGCATGTCGACGAGGAGCACGGCCTGACGGCGGACGGCGGCCATCTGCTCTTCACCGGCCCGCTGGAGACGCAGGTGGCCGACTCCATCGTGCCGGACTCCACGCCGGCGCACACCGGCGACGGCAGGATCGTGCTCGCGAACTCCGGCGGGCTGGTGACCTTCGATGGCCAGACACCGCTGAACTACGTCGAGTATCCGGCGCAGACGATCGCCGCGGCGGCGATCTCTCGCAACGACATCTTCGTCTCGACCGCGAGTTCGCTGCGCAGCTACGACGTCGGTTCGCTGGCGTTGGTCGGCGAATTCGACTGGGCGAGCGGCGGCCTCTCAACTCCGGCAATCGGCCCGACCGGGCGGATCTATGCGCTGGCCGCGAACCAGCTCTACGTCTGGCCGGCGCCGCGCTGCGTCGAGGACCCTCGACACCGCTCTGCCGCGCGATCGTCGTGCATCGCGGCGTCGATGTCCTGCACGTGAGGCCCTGAGGGGGCCTCGTCGCTGCGGTTCGGTTCGACAATCCGCGGTGCCGGCAACACCGGTCGTCCCGAAACGGTTTGAAGAGGGAGTTCACAACCCGGCAATACTTGGGGAATAAGCCGGAACGCGCCGCCGCAACTCGGCGCCACCCGCCAAAGTCGTTGCGGTGCTTGGCGAGCGCCGGTTATTGCTTTTGTTGGGAAGAGTAACGATCATGACCGCGAGACCCTGTACCGCGCTTCTCTGCGGCGTGCTGCTTCTGGGTGGGTGCATGCCGGACGGCACCCCCGTCGCCGCTCCCCCGCCCGAGGCGGTTGCCCTGCCGGCCGGGCCCGATCCGGCGCTGGTGGCCACCTACGCGGCGCGGGCCGACGGCGACCGGATGCTGCCGGCGATCGACGTAACGGCGTTCCACCGCGACCTCCTGCGCAACGAGGTGAACTACGCGACCGCCGAGGCACCGGGGACCGTCGTCATCGATCCCCGCGGGCCTTTCCTCTATCTCGTCGAGGGCGACGGCAAGGCAACCCGCTACGGCATCGCCATCGGCCGCGAGGGCTTCGGCTGGTCCGGCACCGGCACCATCGCCCGGCGCGCGAAATGGCCGACCTGGACCCCGCCGCCCGAGATGATCGCCCGCGACCCGCACGTCGCCCGGTGGAAGGGCGGCCAGCCCGGCGGCGTCACCAACCCGCTCGGCGCCCGCGCGCTCTACATCTACTTCGGCGGCCACGACTCGGGCTACCGCATCCACGGCACCAACACGCCGAAGTCGATCGGCTGGGCGGCGTCCTCGGGCTGCTTCCGGATGCTGAACCAGGACGTGATCGACCTCTACGACCGCGTTCCGGCAGGGGCCAGGGTCGTCGTCCTCTGACGTCGGCGCGCCACGACGACCAGCCCCGCGAACCCGGCGGCTGTCATCAGGAGCGACGGCGGCAGCGGCACCGGAGCCGGCGACACCCGGTTGAAGGTGGCTTCCGGGTTGGAAAGGCTCTCGTCGAGCCCTTCCTCTGAGCGGATCAGCCCGATGCCCGGAGCGTAGTACTTGATCTCGCGCGTGTCGGGCTCGGCGGCGGTGGTCTCCAGCACCTGCAGCACGTTGCGATAGGTGGTCCCGCCAACCCTGAGCGCGTTGAGGACCGCGAGCGTTTTGGCCTCGTCGACGGCGTTGTCCTTCGGCGAGAACTCCTGGTAGTAGGCGAACCCCGGCTCGAGGCTCGCCGGCATCGCATAGCCCGGCCGCGCGCCGTGGCGACCGGCGCGCCAGGACCCTTCCGTGCTTCGGCTCACGATCTTGCCGTCGTCGTCGCGCTCGAAGGCGACCGAATCCTCGCCCATGTACCAGACGTTCCCGAAACGGTCCTGGGCGTAGTGGTCGAAGGTCTTCTCGGTCAGCACGCCGTCCTCGTAGCCCTTGTCGAGCACGGTGGTGGTCCGCACGCCGAGGATCCTCGGCCCCGCCCGGAGCACCTTCTGCACGTCGCGCTCGACGAACGGCTCGCCGTCGGCAACGCCCCGCGCGACCTGCGCGCTCCGGGCGCCGACCCGCCACGGCAGGTAGAGGCTGTCGATCGGTGCGCCGGGCGCGAAGTTCGACGACACAAAGCCCGGCAGCATGGTCGCGGCACCCGCCGGCGCGGCGGCAAAGACCAGGGCGGGCAGGGCGAGGGTACGGGCAGCAAGCTCCAGGAGGCGTGGCATGGGGGCGGCTCCATCGGTTGAGACGCCACCAGGGAGGCCCGGCGGCGGTCCTTCTGTCGATGCACCTTCCGTCGAGCGCGGCCCCTCGAGGCATGCTACAGATGTGGCAAGCGGCCTGGTTGCCGGGGAAAGCCATGCGACGGCGGCTTCTGATCCTTCTCAGCGTCGGCGCGGCGGCGCTGGTCCTCGGCCTCGCGGTTCTCGACACGGCGCTCGACGGCGACGGGTTCGTCTGGGGGGACTTCGCCTTCGAGGTCGTCGACCGCGCCATCACCGTCGGTGCGATGGTCGCGGTCGCCTGGGTGACGTTCGAGCTTCGGGCCGTCCGCCAGGATCAGGCCGTGCTGCGCCGCGACCTGACGCGAGCCGCGGAGCAGGGCGCCGACTGGCGCCGGTCGCACGAGGCGACGCTCGACGATCTCGCCGGCGCCATCGGCCGGCAGTTCGCGGCATGGGGCCTGACCGCCGCCGAGGCCGACATCGCCGGCCTGATCCTCAAGGGCGCCAGCCTGCACGACATCGCCGACCTGCGCCGCACCTCCGACGCGACGATCCGCCGCCAGGCACAGGGCATCTACCGCAAGTCCGGGCTGGCCGGCCGAACCGAACTCGCCGCCTTCTTCCTCGAATGCTGTTCGAGGAGCGACGGACGAACGCCGCTCGTCCGGAGTAGGCGGGATATGCATCAGCGGGGTCCCTCGGCCCAAGGCCGCCGGCGCGTGTCCTGGCGGAACGGTTGGCCCTGTCGGATTGGCCGTCGACAAATCCGACCGCGGCGCCCCCAGCGGCGGACGCGTTCCGCGTCCGCAGGCGCCCGCGCTCGGACTGGTGCCGCCCGGAGCAAGTGCACCCCTCTTCGCCTCCGCGCCCCCGCGCTCCGGCGAACGGCCCGGCCGAAGCAGGGCCTCGGCTCGTCGGGCCGGAAGCGTGCGAGCCCGCAGCCTACCAGCGCTCGGCGAACGGCCGCAGGTCCATCTCGAAGGTCCAGCCCCGCCGGTCCTGGTGGGCGAGGAAGTGCACCGCCTCGGCGATGCGGTCGGGATCGAGGAAGAAGTCGTCCGCCTTGTCGCTCATGCGCTGCCGGGTCGAGGGCAGGTCGATCACCCCGTCGACGATCACGTATGCGACGTGCACGCCCTTCGGCCCGAGGTGCTTGGCCATCGCTTGGGCGAGCGCGCGCTGGCCGGCCTTGGCCGGGGCGAAGGCGGCGGTGCCGGCGGCGCCGCGCAGCGAGGCGGTGGCGCCTGTCACCACGATCGCGCCCGACCCCCGGGCGATCATCTCCTCGGCCACCGCCTGCCCGGCGGTCATCAGCCCGAGGACGTTGACCCGCCAGCCGGCCTCGAGCCCCTCGGCGTCGATCTCGCTGAACGTGCCCCACTGGCCGGCGCCGGCATTGTAGAGGAGCACGTCCACCGGGCCGAGGCGCTCGCGGACCTGCGCCAGCGCCGCGCGCACCGAGGCCGGGTCGGCGGCGTCGCAGGTCACCGCGAGGCTGCCGGGCGCCTCCGAGGCGGCCGCGTCGAGCTTGGCCTGCGTCCGGCCCAGCAGCGCCACGCGGTAGCCGTCGGCGGCGAAACGCCGTGCGAAGGCGGTGCCGTTGCCCGGACCCACCCCGATGATGACGCAAACCTTGTCGGCCATGCTTTTCCTCCTCCTTCGGCTCAGGGATGATCGATCGGCGACGGCTTGGGAAGCCCGTCCTCCGGCGACCAGCGGGCCTGCCGGACGATGCGGCGCTGCACGTGCGGCAGCTCCGGGCCGCGGTGCAGTTGCCGGATTCGGTCGCCCACGGCCGCGTCGGCCTTGGTGCGGCGCTGGTTGTGCCGGACGTACTCGACCCAGGTCGGGGTCTGGTAGTTCTCGGTCCAGACCCGCGGCCGCTCGAGATCGCGCATCAGCGTCCAGTGCCGCGCGCCGTCGCGGAGCCGGATGCGGTGCCGCTCGGCCATCGCGGTGAGAAAGTCCGGCACGTCGGCCGCGTCGATCAGGTACTCGATCGACACCGAGATCGGGCCGCTGCGCGGCGTCAGGTCGAGGCCGATCCGCGGCTCGACGAAGCTGTCGAGCGGGTCGAGGTCGAGCTCGGCGCGCGCCGGGAGCGGCAGGAGCAGGCCAAGGGCGCCGGCCGCGAGCATCGCCGCCGCGGCGATCAGCAGCGCGCTCGCCGAGCCGCTCGCCTCGGCGACGCTGCCCCAGAGCCAGCTGCCGAGCGCCATGCCGCCGAAGACCGCGGTCTGGTAGAGCGACAGCGCCCGGCCGACCACCCAGCGCGGCGTCGAGAGCTGCACGGTGACGTTGAAGAGCGCCAGCGCCAGCACCCAGCAGGCGCCGCCGATCAGCATGCCGCCGCCCGAGAGCCAGGCGCTCGGGCTCAGCGCCAGGATCGCGGCGCAGGCCGCGAAGCCGACGAAGGCCAGCCGCACGATCGCCTCGCTGCTGAGCCGCTCGCGCAGCCGCCCGCCGATGAAGGCGCCGCCCACCGCGCCGACGCCGAAGGCACCGAGCAGGCTCCCGTAGACCAGCGGGCCGCCCTGCACCAGGTGGCGCGCCACCAGCGGCAAGAGCGCCATCACCACGATGCTGGTCAGCCCGAAGAGAAAGCTGCGCAGCAGCACCTTCAGGATGTTGGGCGACATCGCCACGTAGCGCAGCCCCGCACCCATGGCGCTGCCGAACCGCTCGCGCGGCAGCGGGCTGACCGGGATCGTCGGCTTCCAGGCGATCAGCACCCCGATCAGTCCGAGATAGCTCAGGCTGTTGACCGCGAAGGCGGCCGCGGCCCCGGCGGTCGCGACGATGACGCCGCCGATCGCCGGTCCGACGCTGCGGGTGAGGTTGAACCCGACGCTGTTGAGCGCCACGGCGGCCGGCAGGTCGGCGCGCGGCACCATGTCGCCGACCGAGGCCTGCCAGGCGGGATTGTTGAGCGCGGTGCCGCAGCCGATCAGGAAGGTGAAGCCGAGAAGCGACCAGGGGCTGAGCAGGCCGAGCCAGGCCGCAACCGCCAGCGACGTCGAGACCGTCAGCATGAAGAGCTGGGCGATCAGCATGACCCAGCGGCGGTTGAAGCTGTCGGCGACCGCGCCCGCCGCCAGCGAGAACACCATGATCGGCAGCGTCGTCGAGGCCTGGACCAGCGCCACGAGGTTGGCCGAGCTGGTGATCGTCGTCATCATCCAGGCCGCGCCCACCGCCTGCACCAGCGCGCCGAAGTTCGAGGCGAGGCTCGCGAACCAGATCGCCCGGAAGATCGGGCTCCTGAGCGGCGCCAGCGCCGAGGCGCGCGGCTTGTCCGGTGACTCCATGACGGCTTCTTATCTCCCTCGGCCTCGCGATCATGCTGAAACCCCGGGCAAGCACAACCATCTGCCACGCGCTTGCCGGCATCGGCCGGTCGTGACAGGCTGCCGGCGCGTTGCGGTCGCAACGCCGAGGAGGGAGAGACCCGATGAACATTCAGAGTGGAAATGGCGGAACGCTCCGCCGGACCAAGGGACGCGGGATGCTCTACGACAGCATCGTCGACACGATCGGCGACACCCCCAGCGTGCGCATCAACCGGCTCGCGCCCGAGGGCGTCGAGATGTACGTCAAGTGCGAGTTCTTCAATCCGGGCGCCTCGGTCAAGGACCGCCTGGCGATCGCGATCATCGAGGCCGCCGAGCGCGACGGCAGCCTGAAGCCCGGCCAGACCGTCGTCGAGGCGACGAGCGGCAACACCGGGGTCGGGCTCGCAATGGTCTGCGCCGCCAAGGGCTATCCGCTGGTGGTGACGATGGCCGACAGCTTCTCGGTCGAGCGGCGCCAGCTCATGCGGTTTCTCGGCGCGAAGGTGGTGCTGACCCCGCGCGCCCAGAAGGGCTTCGGCATGTACATGAAGGCCAAGGAGCTCGCCGACGCCAACGGCTGGTTCCTGGCGCACCAGTTCGAGACCGAGGCCAACGCCGACATCCACGAGAGCACGACCGCCCAGGAGATCGTCGGCGACTTCGCCGGCAAGAAGCTCGACTACTTCGTCACCGGCTACGGCACCGGCGGCACGGTGGCCGGCGTCGGGCGGGTGCTGAAGAAGACCTGGCCCGAGGCCAGGATCATCCTGTCCGAGCCCGCCAACGCCCAGCTCGTCGCATCGGGCACCCCGCAGCAGCGCACCGGCGAAGGCGCGCCCGCCGCCAGCCATCCCGCCTTCGAGCCGCACCCGATCCAGGGCTGGACCCCGGACTTCATCCCGCTGGTGCTGCAGGAGGCGATCGACGGCCACTACTACGACGAGCTGATCCCGGTTTCGGGACCGGACGGCATGAAGTGGGCGCGCGAGCTCGCCGCCAAGGAAGGCATCATGACCGGCGTCTCGGGCGGCTCGACCTTCGCCGTGGCGCGGCAGGTCGCCGAGAAGGCGGCGCCGGGGTCGGTGATCCTCGCCATGCTGCCCGACACCGCCGAGCGCTACCTCTCGACGCCGCTCTTCGAGCCGTTCGGCGCGGCGATGAACGACGCCGAGACCGAGCTGATGCGCTCGACGCCCGGCTACCAGCTGGAGTAAGCGGCGCGGCTGGCGCCGCGGGCGGCCTTTGCCGCCTTCAAAGGAGCGCGCAGGTGCGCGCAGGGTTTCTTTGCTTGTGATGCGCCTGTGGGCGCATCACGACTGCTCTCCAGGTTAGCAAGCCAGTATGAAATCCGGGGAAGGGCCCCCCGGCTCAGGGCTTGCGGCACTCCTCAAGTGCGCCGCGCAGCGCCTTGGTCGAGCCGGCGAGCGACAGCTCGCCCTGTCCGGCGCCGTCGACGCTGACCGCGACGCTGGTGTCGCGTCCGCCGAGCCGGTCGAGCAGCGGACCCTCGGCAAGCGGCACCACGAAGGCGTCGCCGGCCGTGGGTTCGAGGCCCGCCTTGGTCTCGAGCCGGCCCTGGCTGAAATCGAAGCCGAGCGTCGCCTGGTCGCCTTTCGGGCGCTCGTGGAAGCTCACGGCGAGGAACGGCTGCCCGCCGAGGCAGAAGGCCGCCAGCGACGCGATGCTGCCGGTGCCGCCGGCGACGGCGACCGGGCTCGCGCCCGGCACCCGCCGCAGCGTCCAGCCGGGCGGGATGACGACGGGCGGCGGCTCGGGCTCGGCCGCGGCGGAAGCCGCGCCGGTGCCGGGGCCGGGATCGACCGGCGGCTCGTCGGGCGCGTTGCTGGTGAAGGTCCAGGTCCGGGTGCAGTGGTCGGCGTTGATGCGCGCGTCGTCGTCGCAGTAGATGCCCTGGTAATGCGCCACCACCTGCGGCAGGTCACCGCCGCGATCGTTGAGTTCGAAGCCGATCAGGTAGCCGAAGTCGAACCGGCTGTAGCCGTCGCCGGGCTCGGAGAGCCACGCCGACACCGGGCAGCCGCCCGAGCCGCAGAACGCGCTCCACGCGCCGGCGCATTGCAGCGCGCCGAGATCGGTCAGGAAGTCGTCGCGCCCGTCGCCGTTCAGGTCGCGCACCGTCTCGTACTTCGACAGGATGTCCGGGACGCCGCCGAGCTTGCGGCACTCGGCCGCGGACTGCTCGGTCGCCTCGATCAGCGCCGGCGGCGGCTCGCTCGCAGCGAGCGCGGGTCCCGCGGCGAGCAGGGCGGCGAAGGCGAGCGAAGGACGCATCACGAGTTCTGTCCGATCTGGAAGTAGGCGATGATCAGCGCCAGGAACACCGCGATCGCCACGGCGATGGCGATCTTGACCGCCGAGTAGGGCCGCTCGCCTTCGACGCTGCCGGTGCGGCCGTTGACGACGAAGCGAAAGCTCTTGCCGCGGTAGCGGTAGGCGGCGAGCCAGACCGGCAGCAGCACGTGCTTGAAGCTCGGCGCGCCGACGCGGGTCTCGAGCGCCGAGATCTGCTGCTGGTCGCCGCCGATGTCGTGGCGCACGTCCTGCTCGATGACCCCGTTCATGATGCCGCGCGCCTCGCCGTAGCCTTCCTCGACCGGCACGGTGTAGCCTTCCGCGCGGAAGCCTGCGAGGAACTTCGGCTCGTAGGCGCTGAGGACCGAGAGATCCCAGGGCGCCAGCGCGTCGGTGAACTTCTTCGGCAGGCTCTTGGAGCCCAGCACCAGCACGTCGTCGAAGTGGCGTGCCACCCTGCCGCGGGCGGGAGTCCAGCGGATGCGCGCGACCTGCTGCATCCGGGTCTGCCGCTCGCCGTTCACCACCACGCTCACCGGCCGGGTCTCGTAGTAGACCGTGCCGCGCTGGCCGCGGTAGTCGGTCTCGGTGTCGGCGTCGTAGGTCCAGTAGGGCACGTAGATGCCCTGCATCGCCCGCCCGGCCCGGGCGTACTGCCTGAGGTCGTTCGGCGCGAACCAGAGGCGCCCCAGCCAGCGGTTCATCGCCGCCCGCGCCTCGGTCTCGTCGAGCAGGAACGGCAATTGCGCCTGCGGCTTGATCTGCCGCTGCACCCCGGTGTCGGTGACGATCGGCGAGGCGCAGAACGGGCACTCGCGGGCATGCGCGTCGGCGCCGAGCTCGATCTGGGCGCCGCAGCTCGGGCACTGCGCGACGCGGGTTTCCTGCAGCGCGTCCGGCGGCAGCGCGTTGGCCTCGACCGCGCCGAGGTCGAGCTCGGGGATGGCACCCCGCGCCTCCGGGATCGCCTCCTCGTGGCCGCAGTGCTGGCACTTGAGCTGGCCGCTCCTGGGATCGAAGCGCAGGTCCGACCCGCAGGTCGGGCAGGCAAACCGGTGGTTGGTCTCAGGGACCGCCGCGGCGGCGGCCGGGCCGAGCTGCATGCGGAGCCGTCCTCAGCCCGCCGGCGGCGGCGGCGGCGGCGCGCTGAAGAGATCGGCGAGGTCCTCGACGTCGCGGCCGCGCTGCCAGTCCGGCCCTCCCGGGGTCCAGAGCCAGCTGTCGCCGGTCACCGAGCCGTCCGAGACCAGCCGGCCGAGCTCGTCCCGGCTGTAGGGGCCGCTCGTCTTGCCGTCGACCGCCACGTGCCAGCGCTTGCCGCTGCCCGGGGGCGGCGGCGGCGTCGGCGCCTCTGGCGCGGCACCCCAGGGACCGCTGCGCGCCATGCGTTCGGCCATCGCCATGCCCATGCCGGCGCCGAGCCCCGCGCCGATGCCGCCGCCTCCGCCGGGATTGGCCGCGGCCTTGGTCATCGCCTCGGCGGCGCTGAACTCGGTGTACTTGCCGAGATCGCCCGCCACCGCCGTCGAGGTGCGCTTGTCGAGCGCCGCCTCGACCTCGGCCGGCAGCGAGACGTTCTCGATGTAGAACGCCGGCAGCTCCAGCCCGTAGACCGCGACCATCGGCGCGATCCGGTCGGCGACGATCTTGGCGAGGTCGATCGTGTTGGCCGCCATGTCGAGCACCGGGATGCCGCTCGTCGCGATGATCTGGCTGAAGTGCGTCACGATGATGTTGCGGATCTGGAACTCGATCTCTTCGGTGGTGAACTCGCCGTCGGTGCCGACCACCTCGGTCAGGAACTTCGCCGGATCGCTCACCCGCATGGTGTAGGTGCCGTAGGCACGCAGCCGCACCATGCCGAAGTCCTTGTCGCGGCAGGTGATCGGGTTGCGGGTGCCCCACTTCAGGTCGGTGAAGCGGCGGGTGTTGACGAAGTAGACCTCGGACTTGAACGGGCTCTGGAAGCCGTGGTCCCAGTGCTGCAGCGTGGTCAGCACCGGCATGTTGTTGGTCTCGAGCATGTAGAGCCCGGGCCCGAAGGTGTCGGCGATCTGCCCCTCGTGGACGAAGACCGCCGCCTGGCCCTCGCGCACCGTCAGCTTGGCGCCGTACTTGATCGCGTGCCCCTCCCGCTCGAAGCGCCAGACGATGGTGTCGCGGGTGTCGTCGGTCCAGTGGATGACGTCGATGAACTCGCCGCGCAGGAAATCAAAGATCGACATCGCGTTTTCCTTCCTCAGTTCTCGGCCACGGCCGTTCCGATGTCGCGCTCCTCGGCGGCGCGCGCATCCGCGGCGATCGCCGGCAGGAGCGGCCCGGCTTCGGCCGCGCTCATCCCCGGCTTCAGCCGCGGGTCGTAGAGCATCCTGAGGAGCATCGCGTCGTGCTCGGTCAGGAGCGCGAACTCCAGGTCGTCGTTGTAGAGCGACGGCCGCGCGTCCGGGCTGTCGTTCAGGAGGCCCATCGCCTGCGACATCTCCTCCTGCACGCAGGAAAGCCGGGTGAACGCCGGATGCTCGGCGCGGATCAGGATGATCGCGCCGGAGTAGGTCGAAGGCCTGGCCGGGTCGGAGAACGCGTAGGTGATGCAGAAGTTGTCGATCGTGGCGTCGTGCAGCCCCGAGAGCGCCGCGGGCGTGAAGTTGGGAAAGCTGCGGTGCAACTCGTCGACGAAATGCACCCGCTCGGGACTGGTCACGAAGAGCACGACCAGGTTGGCGTCCGGACCCTCGGTCAGCGCGATGTCGAGGCCGGTCAGGTGCGCGAGCCGGTTGGCGAACGCGGCGACGTTGCCGCGGTCGCGGGCGGCATCCTCCGGGGAAGCGGACGCGCCGGTCATCACCCCCACCCGGATCGGCGCCTCCCAGCGGCGCAGCAGCGTCGGCTGCTCGACGTGGGCGAAGGACCGGCCCATGTCGGTATACTCGTTGTTGAGCGCCACGCTGACGAAGTCGCGCACCAGGTCGGCGTCGCTGAACGGCGCGTCGGCCGGGGCGATGTCGCGGCGCATGCGGCCGCCCTTGATCAGGTCCTGCTCGACGCCGGCATAGAAGTGCTGCAGCGTCTCGCCGTTCGGCAGCATCTCGTCGCCCGGCGCGCGCGGGGCCGGCGGCGGCGTGCGCGGCAGGCTGGTCGAGACGGCGGGCTCGGCCGGCGGCGGCGGCAGCATCGCGCAGCCGGCAATCAGCGCCAGCGCCAGCGCGAGCGCGGCCGGCGCGGAGCCCCGGGCCTGCCTTGCTCCGCCTGTCGCCACCACCGCTGCCATGGGTCCCTTCAGACGCTTCCGCTGACGGTGTCGCCGAGCCCGGTCGCCTTCGAGCTGGCCGCCGACAGCGCCGACTTCAGCTCGCCTTCCATCCGGATCAGGCTTTGCTCGGCCTCGGCGCGCTTGGCCTTGCCCTCGTCGGCGATCCTGAGCGAATCCTCGATGGTGGCGATCAGGTCGGCATTGGCCTTCTCGACCGCGTCGATGTCGAAGACGCCGCGTTCCATTTCGGTCCTGATCTCGGCGTTGGCGGTGCGCAGCGTCTCGGCGTTCTTCTTCAAGAGGTCGTTGGTCAGGTCGTTCGCCGCCTTGACCGCGCCCGCCGCCTCGCGGCTGCGATGCACCGTCACCGCCTGCGCCAGCTGGGTCTCCCAGAGCGGCACGGTGTTGACGAGCGTCGAATTGATCTTGGTGACCAGGCTCTTGTCGTTCTCCTGCACCAGCCGGATCGACGGCAGCGACTGCATCGTCACCTGCCGCGTCAGCCTCAGGTCGTGCACCCGACGCTCGAGGTCGTCGCGGGCGGCGCGGATGTCGCGCAGCTCCTGCGCCTTCATCACCCCCTGCTCCTCGGGGGCGGCCTTCACCTCGGCCTCCTTGGCCGGGATCGTGTCGCTGTCGAGCTCGGCGATCTTGGCCTCGCCCGCGGCGATGTAGAGCGCCAGCTCGTCGTAGAAGTCGAGCGTCTTCTCATAGAGCTTGTCGAGCGACTTCACGTCCTTCAGCAGCGTGTGCTCGTGGGTCAGGAGCTCGCCGGTGATCTTGTCGATCTGCTCCTGCACGTTTTCGTAGCGCGCCATGAACTCGGCCATCGGGCGGCTCTTGCCGATCAGCCGCTCCCACCAGCTCTGCTTGCGGTTGGGATCGAGCTCCTTGACCGAGAAGCCGCGCAGGCTCGTCACCATCTGCCGCAGGCTGTCGCCGGCCGGTCCCACGTCCTTGTTGCGGACGCCCGACAGCATCTCCTGGCTGATCTCCTGCAGCTCGGTCTGCGCCGCCGAGCCGAAGCGGATGATCGACTGGGTGTTGCCGATGTCGATCTCGGCCTTGCGCTTCTCGACCTCGGCCCGGACCGCGGGATCCGCCGCGTCGACCGCGACCACCTCGCCCCTGGGCTCCGGCAGCAGGTTCGCGGTGACCGCCTCGACGTCCTTCAGGGCGGCCTCGGCCTGTGCCCGGGTCTCCTCAGCCATGCCAGTCCACTCCCTGTCGCTAGCGGGCGATCAGCCCGTCCTGTTGCAGCCGCTCGCGCAGCACTTCGATCTCGACGTCGAGATCGCTCCGGTTTTCCTCGAGCAGGTGGGTGCGCTGCGCCGCGAAGCTGGTCTCCAGATCGCCGAGCAGCGCCTCGTAGCCGGTCCGTGCCGCGGCATCGCGGCTGCGGCTCCAGACGTCGGCGAACTTGACCGTCGCGTCGCGCAGCCCCAGCAGGTAGACGCTGAGGAAGGTGCGCGCCCGGTTCAGGTCGCGCGGGTCCTGCTCGACGACGCGAAAGACCTCGCGCGCCTGGTCGCACAGCCGGTCGATCCGGCCTTCGAGCCGCCGGTCGCCGATCCGCGCCGCCGCCTCGACGATCTGCCGCACCAGCGCCTCGGCCTGCTCGATCGCGCGGGCGACCCGGTCGGTGGCAAAGGCGTCGATCCCCTCGATGCCCTTGCGCTTCATCGGGTCGAGCCCGAAGGCGAGGAGATGCGCCGCCCCGGCCACGAGGCCGAACGCCAGCGCGCCGGAGAGGCCGCGGTCGAGGCTCATCAGGCTGACGAGGAAGATGCTCGCGCCGGTCAGCACCGCCGCGAAGAGCTTGCGCGGGATCGCTGGGGGCTTCGCGACGGCGCGGGCGTCGTAGGCCGCTTCGGCGCGGCGTCCCTCGTTCAGCAGCCACGCCGACAGCATCAGCCCCGCGAAACCGCCGAGCTCGCCCAGCATCTCCGGGGCGGACCCGCGGCGGATCGCGCCGAGCCCGGCGAAGAGCAGCGGCAGCGGCAGCAGGAACATCGCCCGCGCCCGCAGGCTGACCCGCGCCGCCCGGCGGTTGCGGAACGGCACCGGCGGCACGGCCGGCGAACCGCCCGCAGGCGGCCCGTCGGGGGAGTACTTGCCGCCGTAGCGCCGTCCGGCCATCAGAAGACCCCGGGTCCCGCCAGCGGCGCACCGATGGCCTGCAATCCCGTGGTGAGCACGATGACGGCCAGCACGACAAAGCCGATCAGCTGCACAATCGGTTGGTTCATCTGCTCGCGTCCCCTGGGCGTCCTCTGGATGCGCGCAACATAGTGGCCCGCGAGCACCGTTGCCAGACCTCACGTTGGCGCCAGCGAGGGGTGGCGGTGGCGCGCCGCACCGACAAGCCGCTTTGTTTGGGCGCTGATTCGCGGTAAAAAGGGCCTACGGTTTTCGTGGCCTGAAGCTTCTGCCCACCCAGACTGCGCGGTCGCGAGGGCGTGACGACGCAAGGCCCGGGCGTGGTGCCCGGGTAGTCTGACCGAAGGGCATACCGGCATGGCCAAAGGCACCGTCAAGTGGTTCAACACCGAGAAGGGCTACGGATTCATCCAGCCCGCCGACGGCGGCAAGGACATCTTCGTCCACATCACCGCGGTCCAGGCCGCCGGCCTGCAGTCGCTCAAGGACAATCAGCCGATCGAATACGAACTCATCGACGGCCGCGACGGCCGCAAGAGCGCCGGCGCCCTCAAGGTCTGAGGCGGCGCCGCATCACCTTCGCGGATTTGTCCGTCGACAAATCCGCGCGCGCCTGCCTGCCCCCGGCAGGCGCGTCTCCGACGCACCAGTCAGGCAGGCGCGCGCGGATTACCACCCGACGCTGATGCCGGACCCTCGCGCTCACGCGCTCCGGCCGACGAACCGGGGCGACGCGATGCGTCGCACTTTCCGGTTCGCGCCGCCCGCTGCAACGACGTGCTTAACCAAGTTTTCATAAGTTGTTGTCGATAAAAATCAAACACTTACCCAATGCCCAGACTCGGGCACCGCATCACCGTGCCCTCGGCGGCCGCCCCGCAGGCCGGGCACGGGCCGGTCCAGGATCGCCGGTCCCGGCCGACTTGAGCCCGAGCTGCTCGCGCAGCGCCTTGGGGCGGATCTCCTCGACGTCGCCCGGCTCGAGCTCGCCGAGCTGGAACGGGCCGTAGGAGACCCGGATCAGCCGGTTGACCGTCAGCCCGACCGCGTTCAGCGCCCGCCGCACCTCACGGTTGCGCCCCTCGCGCAGCGCCACCGTCAGCCAGACGTTGGCGCCCTGCTGGCGGTCGATGTCGATCCGCATCGGCTGGAACCGCTCGCCGTCGACGGTGATGCCGCGGCGGACCGGCTCGAGTGCTGCGTCCTCGGGGGACCCCAGCGCCCGCACCCGGTACTTGCGCAGCCACCCGGTCGAGGGCAGCTCCAGCCGCCGCTTCAGCGCCCCGTCGTTGGTCAGGAGCAGCAGGCCCTCGGAATTGAGGTCGAGCCGCCCGATCGAAACCACCCGCGGCAGATCCTCCGGCAGGTGTGCGAAGACCGTGTCGCGGCCTTTCTCGTCGCGCTCGGAGGTGACGAGCCCGAGCGGCTTGTAATAGCGCCAGACCCGCGCCGGCTCGGCGGCGCCGACCGGCTTGCCGTCGACGGTGATCCGGTCGGACCCGGTGACGTTCAGCGCCGGGCTCTCGATCGGCTTGCCGTTCACCGCCACCCGCCCGGCGGCGATCATCGTCTCCGCGACGCGGCGCGAGGCGACGCCGGCGCGGGCGAGCCGTTTTGCGATCCGCTCCGGGGCGTCGTCGTCGGTCATCGCCCGGTCCTAGCCCGCGCCGCGGGTTCGGCGCAACGCGAAACGGCTTGCCCGGCCCGTCACCGGGCGCGAGAAGAAGCGATGACGCGTTTCGCCCCGCACATGCAGGCCGCCCTCGAAGAGGCCCGGGCCGCCTTCGCCCGCGCCGAGACCCCGGTGGGCGCGGTGATCGTCGATCCCTCGGACGGCCGCATCGTCGCCAGCGCCGGCAACCGCACCCGCGAGCTGCACGACCCGACCGCCCATGCCGAGATGCTGGCGATCCGCGCCGCCTGCGCCGCCGCCGGCTCCGAGCGGCTGACCGGCCTCGACCTCTACGTCACGCTGGAACCCTGCGCGATGTGCGCCGCCGCCATCGCCGCCGCCCGCATCGCGCGGCTCTGCTACGGCGCGCCGGACCCCAAGTCCGGCGGCGTCGAATACGGCGCCCGGGTCTTCGTCCACCCCCAGGCGCACCACAAGCCCGAGGTCTACGGCGGCATCTCCGAACGCGAGTCCGCCGCGCTCCTGCGCGCCTTCTTCTCCGAGCGGCGCTAGACTAGCCGCCGCCTTGACCGTCGAGCGCCGCGACCTGGTGCTCCCATTCCGAAGCCGGGTCGGACCCGCCCGGTTGCGCCCCGGCGCGGCGGTACCAGTAGTCGGAGTTGCCGCGGTCGCCCTCGATCCAGTGGGCGAGCGCATGCACCCGGTCGAAGTCCGGCGTCCCCTCCGCCTCCTGGCAGATCTCGTGCGCCTTCTCCCACTCCGGCCCGAGGGCGAGCCTGCCCTTCTTCAACCACCAGAGCGCCTGCAGCGGCCGCGCGAGGTCCGCGGTGCGGCTCGGTTGCATCGAGGCTGGCGTCGAGGTCGGTCATCCTGTCTCTCCCTCTCAGAGCGTGATCGGCTGCAGCACCTCGGGCTCGATCACCCGCACCCCCGGCAGCGCCGCCTGCAGCACCTCGGCCGACTGCTCGAGGATCGGGAACGTCCGGTAGTGGCAGGGGATGACCGTCTCGAAGCTGAAGAAGGTCTTCGCCGCATAGGCCGCCCGCCGCATGTCCATGGTAAAGTGCCCGCCGGCGCAGAGGATGCCGATCTCCGGGCTGTGCAGGTCCTGGAAGACCTTCATGTCCGCCATCACGTCGGTGTCGCCCGAGACGTAGATCGTCTTGTCCTCGCCCGAGATCATGAACCCCGACTCGGTGCCGGCGTAAACCGGCCCGTCGTCGCCATGATAGGACGAGGAATGCGTCGCATTGACCATCGTCACCGCGACCGCGCCGAGCCTGACCGTGCCGCCCTTGTTGAAGCCGACGGTCGCGATGCCGTGCTTCTGCTCCCAGAAGCTCATCAGGTCGAAGATGCCGGCCACCGGAATGTCCAGCTCCTTGGCGATCTCCACCGCGTCGTGGATGTGGTCGCTGTGCCCGTGGGTGACGAGCACGTGCGTCGCGCCCCGGATCGCCTCCTGCCGCCGGTCGGCGTCGAACATCGGGTTACCGGTGAGCCACGGGTCGAGCAGCAGCACCTGATCCTCGATCTCGATACGAAATCCTGAATGGCCGAGCCAAGTTAGCTTCATGTCGCTTCCTCCTCGCCGCCTTATATGGCACCCGCAGGCAGGCTGCACAGGGGGCGCCGCGATGGACTGGTTCCGCGCGATCGACGGCTACTGCGAGCGAACCGACCCGGGCTTCTGGTCCGAGCCGCTGAACGCGCTGTCGAACCTCGCCTTCATCGTCGCGGCCGCGATCTCCTGGCGGCTCGCGGCGCGCGAGGGCGACACCGGCGGCAAGGTGATGGCCGCGATCCTCGCCGCCATCGGCGTCGGCTCCTTCCTCTTTCACACCGAGGCGCAGGTCTGGGCGGTGATCGCCGACGTGGTGCCGATCCAGATTTTCATCCTGGTCTATCTCGCGCTCGCGACCGTGCGGTTCTTCGGCGTGCCGTGGTGGGGCGGCGTCGCCGCGGCCGCCGCCTTCGTTCCGGCGAGCGCCGTCCTCGCCCGCGGCATCGGTGCCGTCTTCGGCCCGCTCAACGGCTCGGTCGGTTACCTGCCGGTGCCGATCCTCATCGCGGCCTATGCGGTCCTCCTCCGCCGGCGCGCCCCCGCCGCCGCCCGCGGCCTCGCCATCGGCGCCGGGCTTCTCGCGGTGTCGCTGGTCTTTCGCACCGTCGACCAGGCGGTCTGCGGCGCCTTTCCGATCGGCACCCACTTTCTCTGGCACCTGCTGAACGGCGTGCTGCTCGGCTGGATGATCCGCGTCCTCGTCCTCGACCGCCCGCTCACGCATCCCGCTCGGTGAAGACGCCAAGATCGCCGGGGCCCACCGCGACCGTCTTGACCAGCGCGAAGCACGGCGCACCCGGCGCGAGCTCCAGCGCCCTCAGCGAGCGCCGGGTGATCCGCGCGAGGAGCCGGTCCGCACCGATCCGCAGCACCACCTCGACGTTCGCCTCGTCGCCACGGCCGATCGCCTCGATGATCGCCTCGAGCACGTTGAGCGCGCTGATCGCCTCGGGGCGGCGGGTCGCGATCATCACGTCGCGCGCCCTGATCCGCACCCGCAGCCGCGCCCCGGACGGCGCCTCGACCCGCGGCACGAAGAGCCGCCCCCCGGACAGCACCAGTTCGCTCAGCCCGTCCGCCGGGATCGGTCCCGGCGAGCCGCGCCGTCAGGATCACCCCCGCCTCGTCGCGCTCGGCGCCGGGGAAGACCTCGGGGTCCGACAGCACCGCCGCCGCCGGCCCGCTCCGGATCACCCGCCCGTCCGCGAGCGCCACGACGGTGGTGGCGAGCCGCGCCACCTCGGGCACCGCGTGGCTGACATAGAGGATCGGCACCCGCACCTCGTCGCGCAGCCGCTCGAGGTACGGCATGATCTCCGCCTTGCGCGCCGCATCGAGCGCCGCGAGCGGCTCGTCCATCAAGAGCAGCCGCGGGCTGGCAAGGAGCGCCCGCCCGATCGCCACCCGCTGCTTCTCGCCTCCGGATAGCGCCGCCGGCCGCCGGGCCAGCAGGTGGCCGATCCCGAGCAGCCCGACGACGTGATCCACGTCCGCCGCCGGCCCGCCCCTCGGCGCGAACCACCGCCCGAAGAGCAGATTCTGCCGCACCGTCAGATGCGGGAACAGCCGCCCCTCCTGGAAGACGTAGCCGACCCGCCGGCGGTGGCGCGGCACGGCGATCCCCGCCGTGGTGTCGAGGAGCACCACCCCGTCCGCCACGATGCGGCCGCGCTCGGGCATCAGCAGCCCGGCAATCGCGTTCACGATCGTGGTCTTGCCCGACCCTGACGGCCCGAAGAGCGCGGTGATGCCCGCCGGCGCCGCGAAGGCCGCGTCGAGCGTGAAGGCGCCGAAGCTCTGGCGCAGCGCCACCTCGAGACCCATGCGCTCAGCGCCCGGCGATGCGGCCCGCCACCCGTCGGGCGACGAACTCCGAGGCGAGGAGCGCCGCCATCGAAAGCGCGATCGAGATCAGCGTCAGCCGTATTGCCCCGGCCTCCCCGCCGGGAACCTGCAGCAGGCTGTAGATCGCCGTCGGGATCGTCTGGGTCTCGCCGGGAATGTTCGAGACGAAGGTGATCGTCGCGCCGAACTCGCCCATCGCCTTGGCGAAGGCGAGGATGCTGCCGGCGACGACGCCCGGCAGGATCAGCGGCAGCGTGACGATGAGAAACGTCCAGACCCGGTTGGCGCCGAGCGTCCCGGCCGCGTCCTCGAGCCGCGGGTCCACCGCCTCGATCGAGAGCCGGATCGCCCGGACCATCAGCGGAAACGCCATCACCGCGCAGGCCAGCGCCGCCCCGGTCCAGCGGAACGCCAAGACGATCCCCACCTCATCGAGCAGATGCCCCACCGGCCCCCGCCGCCCGAAGGTCAGGAGCAGCAGGTAGCCGGTCACCACCGGTGGCAGGATCAGCGGCAGGTGCACGATCCCGTTCAGGAGCTCCTTGCCCCGGAACCTGCCGCGCGCCAGCGCCAGCGCGATCAGGATGCCGAACGGCAGGCTCGCCGCCGTCGCCCAGGTCGCAATGCGCAGCGACAGCCAGACCGCGGTCCACTCCTGCGGCGTCAGCCATGCCGTCACGGCGCGTCAGTCCAGCACGGTGAAGCCCTGCGCCGCGAAGGCCGCCCGAGCCGCGGGCGTCGCCAGGAAGTCGAGCAGGCTCTGGGCGGCATCGCTGGTGCTCCCGGCGGTTCGCGCCACCGGATAGACGATCGGCGGATGCGTGTCATCGGGGAAGGTCCCGACGACGCTGACCCGGGGCTCGGCACGGGCGTCGGTGGCGTAGACGATCCCGAACGGCGCCTCGCCGAGCGCCACGAGGTTGAGCGCCGCGCGGACGTTGTCGGCCTGCGCCACGCTGCCCGCGACGCTGTCCCAGACGCCCAAGCTCGTCAGCGCCGCCTTGCCGTACTTGCCCGCCGGCACGGAATCGACGTTCGCCATCGCGAGCTTGCCGCCCCCGAGCGCGCCGGCGAGATCGAACCCCTGACCGATCGTCAGCGGCGCCGCCCCCGTGCCGCTCGCCACCAGCACGATCGCGTTGCCGAGCAGGCTCTTGCGCGTCGCCGGGTCGATCAGGGCGCGCTCCTGGAGATAGTCCATCCAGTCGAGATCGGCCGAAAAGAAGATGTCCGCCGGCGCGCCCTGCTCGATCTGCTTGGCGAGCACCGAGCTCCCGGCATAGCTGACCGTCGCCGTCTCGCCGCTGGCCTTGCTCCATTCGGCCGTCACCGCGTCGAGCGCGGTCTTCAGGCTCGCCGCCGCGAACACCACCACATCCGCGGCAAACGCCTGCGGTGCCAGCAAGACCACGGCGACGGCCAGGGCTGCGGTTCGGACCAGGCGGCGTGCAGGCATGACGGACCCTCCGGGGAAAGCGAAATAGCTCACCGGAAATATCGGCCGATTGCCCAAGCCCGGCAAGCGTTATTTCCCGCCGGCCTCATCGCCCAGCGCGGCACCGATCGCCGCGATCTCCTCCTCCGCCGCCGCCGCCGCCTTCACCTCCATCCGGCGGTAGGCGTCCAGCACCGCGGTGCCGAGCGCCGTCAGGCTGGCGCCGCCATGCGCCGCCCCGCCGCGCGCGGTCTCCACCAGCGGCGCGCGATAAGCCCCGTTCATGCCCTCGACCAGCATCCAGGCCCGCTTGTAGCTCATCCCCATCCGCCGCCCCGCCGCGGCGATCGACCCGGTATCGCGGATGCCCTCGAGCAGGTCCGCCTTGCCGGGACCGAGCATCACCCCCGGTCCGAGCACCAGCCGGATGCGAAGACCGTGCGGCGTGGGTCGCTTGATCATGCCAGACCTTCTCGTTTCGTCCGATCCGTTGCAAGCGCCGCCCAAGTGAATCGGTCGGACGCGTTCAGAAGCCGGTAACGAGAAGGTCCACAGCTTGCACGATCGCGGTGCGACAAGCCTCGGCGCTTCCGACGATCGCACCGAGGTCAATCGCTGGAATGGACACCATCTGGGTCATCAGCAACAGGTACTCGACGGCGTCCATCTCCACAGACAGGTGCAATCGGGGGATCGGCGCCCCCCAGGCGTCCCGCCTGACAACGGGAACGCAAAGCAGGTAAGGCGTCTCCACGCCGAAATCAGTCTGAATGCGGCACACAAGCTCATTCCCGGTCCTGAGCCGGAAGATGGCGAACTGCGTCACGCCTCGCCGCGAACCGTCCGATACCGCGCAAGCAGGGGACCATGCCGTGCGAGATGCTCCGCCTCGAAGGCGAGCCCCTCCCGCGCTTGCGCAATCCACGCCGTCCGTTCACGGTGTGCGCGCGTCCGCTCGATGCCCTCATCGATGAACTGACGAACAAGCTCGGAGATGGACACCCCCCGCGACTGCGCCTCCTTCGCCAAGGCAGCCTCGCGTCCTTCGCCAAGGTCTCGAATGTTGAGCACCGCAATACTCTCCTCCACGGACCAACATGGTCGACCGAGGCTTTCAAGACAAGCGTGACGACCCAGCCGCTACTCCGCTGCCAGCCGCGCGGCGTGCAGCCAGCTCCAGACCCGGACCGGGGTCAGCGGCATGTCGACGTGGCGCACGCCCGCGTCCCAGACCGCGTCGAGCGCGGCGTTGGTGACCGCGGCGAGCGCGCCGACCGTCCCGGCCTCGCCGCAGCCCTTCATGCCGATGGCGTTGGCGGTGGAGGGCACCAGCTCGGCATGGAACGGCATCATCGGCACGTCGTTCGCCCGCGGCATCGCGTAGTCCATGAACGATCCCGACAGGAGCTGCCCTTCCTCGGAATAGGCAGTCTGCTCGATCACCGCCTGCCCGATCCCCTGCGCGACGCCGCCATGCACCTGGCCTTCCGCCAGCATCGGGTTGATCAGGTAGCCGAAGTCGTCGACCACGGTGTATTTCGTCACCTCCAGCCGGCCGGTGTCGCGGTCGATCTCGACCTCGGCGAAATGTGCGCCGTTGGGATACGATCGCCCGGGCACGGTGAACTCGCGCGTCGTGACGAGGAGTTCGGTCTTTCCCGCCTTCCGCGCGACCTCGGCCAGGTCCATCAGGCCGATCTCCCGGTCGGTGCCGGCGATGCGGAACGCACCGTCCTCGAAGACGAGATCGGCGCCGGCCACCTCCAGCTCCTCCTCGGCCAGCGGCCGGAAGCGGGCGATCACCTCGTCGGCGGCGTGGTTGATCGAGTTGCCCTGCATCGTCACCGACCGCGACCCGCCGGTGCCGCCACCATTGGCGATCCGATCGCTGTCGCCCTGCACGAAGCGGATCTTCTCGAAGGGGATGCCGCTGCGCTCGGTCAGGATCTGCGCGAAGGCAGTCTCGTGCCCCTGGCCGTTCGACTGGGTGCCGACATGCAGGTCCACCATCCCGTCCTCGATGAAGGCGATCGTGGTGCCCTCGTTCTGGGCGCCGAGGATCGATTCGATGTAGTAGCTGAGCCCAAGCCCGCGCAGCTTGCCGGCCTTGGCACTCGCGGCCTTGCGCGCCGCAAAGCCCGCCACGTCCGCCTCCACGAGCGCCCGGTCGAGCACCTTGTTGAAGTCGCCGACGTCGTAGGTCTCGCCCGAGACGCTGCGGTAGGGGAAGCTCTCGCGCGGGATGAAATTCCGCCGCTTGAATTCGACGGGGTCCTGGCCGAGATCGCGCGCCGACCAGTCCATCAGCCGCTCGATCACGTAGATCGCCTCGGGACGCCCGGCGCCGCGGTAGGCGTCGACCGGCGTGGTGTTGGTGAAGACCCCCTTCACGTGGAAGAACGCCTTCTGCACGTCGTAGACCCCCGGCAGCACCTTCAGCGCCAGGTCCGAGGCGATGTGCTGGCCATAGGGGCTGTTGTAGGCGCCGAGGTTCGAGACGCAGGTGATCCGGATCGCCTGCAGCTTCATGTCGGCATCGAACGCCGCCTCGGCCACGGTGTCGTGGTCGCGGCCGCCGTTGTCGGTCAGCATCCCCTCGCCGCGGGTCGAAATCCAGTGCACCGGCCGACCGAGCTCGCGCGCGGCGAAGGCCACGGCGAAGTATTCCGGATAGGCGAAGCCCTTGATCCCGAAGCCGCCGCCGACGTCGGGCGTCGTCACCCGCACCGCCTCCGGCGCCAGGTCCATCTTGTCGGCCAGCTCGGCCTTGAGCCCCCAGACCCCCTGGCCCGAGAAGCCGACATGGATGCGGCCGCCCGACCACTCGGCGAAGCAGCCGCGCGTCTCCATCGGGTTCGCCATCACCCGGTTGTCGATCAGCTCCAGCCGCGTGGTGTGCGCCGCCGTCTCGAAGACGCGCGCCACCTCGGCCTCGTCGCCGAAGGCCCAGTCGAACCCGAGGTTGCCCGGCGCTTCCTCATGGATCGTCGGCCCGCCTTCGGCGGTCGCCACGTGCACCGGCCGGTCCTCGAAGTCGCAGACGATCAACTCTGCCGCGTCGAGCGCCGCGAGCTTGGTCTCCGCCACCACCATCGCGATGGCCTCGCCCGCATAGCAGACCCGGTCGTCGGCGAGGATCGGCCGCACCGGCGAGGCGCCGCGCGACCCGTCGCGGTTCTTCACCACCGAGAAGTCCATCGCGTTCTTCATCTTGCCGGCGAAATCGCCTGCGACATAGACCGCGAGCACCCCCGGCGCCGCCGCAGCCTCGCCGACGTCGAGCCCGGTGATGCGGGCGTGCGCGACCGGGCTGCGGAAGAACACCGCGTGCGTGGTGCCTTCGGGCGCCACGTCGTCCATGTACCGGCCGTCGCCGGTCAGGAAACGCACGTCCTCCTTGCGGGGCACGCTCTGGCTGGTTCCGAACTTGCTCATCCCGCTTGTCTCCTCGAAGGCGTGTCCGGGCGGGAGACTAGCGGGATTGGCTCCGGCGTCCAGACCCCGCTGCAGATCGCATCGCAGAGGCCGCAGCGAATCGCTCCAAGGCGATTCGGAAGATTAACGCCCTGCGATCAGGCGTGCTATTATGTCGCGTGTCGCGGCACTCGGGATGATTCGCCCGCCCAGGCACGGCAGCACGGCTCAGCTCAATTTCGGGCGTCAGGCCGGACAAAAGTAACCGTCTTGTCTTTGCACCTTCATTACGGGGGATGATTATGAATCCGTTCCTGATAATTGCCTTGAAGCTCTTTCCCGACGTCGTGCGCCATATCGGTGCGGGAAACGGCGTGACCGACGCGGTCGTCAAGGCCGTCACCGGCCTCACCGGCACGACCGACCCGGCGGCCGCCGCCAAGGTTCTCGCGGAAAAGCCCGAGATCGCGGACGACCTGAAGATCCGGCTCGCCGAGATCTCCACCCGCGCCGACGCCGAACAGCGCGCCGCCGAGCTCGCGCAGCTCAAGGAGGTCCTTGCCAGCCAGCAGGCCCAGCGCGACAGCGACCTCAAGGCCGTCCAGGCCCAGATCAGCGAAGCCCAGGCAACCCGCCAGACCCTCGCGGCCAGCCCGCGGGGCAGCACGATGGGAATTGGCTCGCTCGGCGTCTCGTTCATCGTTTCGATCGCGTTCGTCGGTCTGATTATTGTGATGATGGCGGTGCCGGGCGCGTTCGATCGTCTCGACAACAACAACGCCGCCTTCAGCCTGATCGGCGCGCTGACGGCCGCCTTCGTGACGGTCGTGGGCTTCTGGCTCGGCTCCTCGCAGGGCTCGCGCCTCAAGGACCAAGCGAACCTGGAGAACCAGACCCAGAGCAACGCCAACTTTCGGCAGCTCTCCGCCGACGTGAAGGCCGAAATGGCCCGGCCCGCGGTCATCGTTCCGCCCGACGCGGCGCCGTCCGCGCCGGCGGTGGCCGCCGTTCGGCCCAGGTCCGAAGTCAACCGCTTCGACCAGTGCGTGGAGGTCGTGCTCGACAAGGAAGGCGGCTTCGTCAACAACCCCAAGGACCCGGGCGGCGCCACCAACATGGGCATCACGCTCAACACCCTGCGCGCCTCGCGCCACGACGCGACCCTCGGCGAGCAAGCGGTGCGCGACCTCACCCGGGACGAGGCCAAGGAGATCTATTTCTCCAACTACTGGAACGCCTTGCGCTGCTCCGAGCTGCCCGCCGGTCTCGACCTCGCGGTCTTCGATCTCGGGGTGAATGCCGGGCCGTCGCGTGCGGCGAAGATGCTGCAGAAGTGCGTCTACGTCGAGGCCGACGGCCAGATCGGGCAGATCACCCTCGCCGCGGTGCGCCAGTTCCCGGCCGCCGACCTGATCCGGCGCTTCGACGCGGCGCGCATCGACTTCTACCGCGGCCTCTCGACCTTCGGCACCTTCGGCCAGGGCTGGCTGAACCGGGTCAAGTCGGTCGAGACCGCAGCACTGGCGATGGCCGCCGCTTGACGGGCGAACGGCGGCATCCTTCGGGGTGCCGCCTTTCCGTCAGTTCCTCAGCCGCCACAACGCCCAGACCGACAGCGCGAACGTGGCCAGGCACGCCGCGGTGCGCACGTGGTTCCAGACCGTCCACGGCGCGGCGAACCCCGCCCAGGCCGCCTTGGGGTCGGCCACCGCCGCCGGATCGAGCAGCGCCAGCGCGTTGTTGAGCGGGATGTTGAAGAACACCGTTACCAGGAAGCAGCCGACCAGATAGGCCGCCGCCGCCAGCCCCAGTGCCACCGCCGTGTCGCGGTGTCCGCCGGTCCAGGCCGCCACGGCGGCGACGAGCGTCACCACCGGCGTGCCGAAGAAAAGGATCGCGAACCAGCCCTCGACGATGTTGGCGTTGATCGCCTGCATCGTGGCGATCGCCGCCCGCGGCTCGGCGAACCCGAGCCCGCGGATCACCACGAACGACCAGCTGTAGAAGAACCCGAAGACGCCGCCCGAGAGCAGCACGCTCAGGACCGTCAGTGCCACCGCCATGCCCGCTCTCCCGCTCCCGATCGGCGCGCGCAGCCTAGCATGGCGCCGTTCGGGCGGAGCCCTTTTCCTCGACCCCTCCCGGCGCTAAGAGACGGGCCGACGAGGAGTGGCCGGATGCCGATGGAAAAGACCTTTGACGCCGGGACGGCGGAGCCGGAGATCTCCGCGCGCTGGGAAGCGGCCGACGCTTTCCGCGCCGGCGCCAACGCGCGTCCGGGCGCCGAGCCGTTCTCGATGCTGCTGCCGCCGCCGAACGTCACCGGCCGGCTGCACATGGGCCACGCCTTCAACCACACGCTGATGGACATCCTCGCCCGCTGGCACCGGATGCGCGGGCACGACGTCCTCTGGCAGCCCGGCCTCGACCACGCCGGCATCGCCACCCAGATGGTCGTCGAGCGCGAGCTCGCCGCCACCGGCAACGCCGGCCGCCGCGAGATGGGCCGCGAGGCCTTCATCGCCCGGGTCTGGGAGTGGAAGGAGCAGTCCGGCGGCACCATCCTCGAGCAGTCGCGCCGCCTCGGCGACAGCTTCGATCTGTCGCGCAACCGCTTCACCATGGACCCGGGCTTCCACGACGCGGTGCTCAAGGTCTTCGTCGACTGGTACGACAAGGGCCTGATCTTCCGCGGCAAGCGGCTGGTGAACTGGGACCCGTTCTTCGAGACCGCGATCTCCGACCTCGAGGTCGAGAACGTCGAGGTCGACGGCCACATGTGGCACTTCAAGTACCCGCTCGAAGGCGGCGAGACCTACGAGTACGTCGAGCGCGACGCCGAAGGCGCCGTCACCCTGCGCGAGACCCGCGACTACATCTCGATCGCCACCACCCGCCCCGAGACGATGCTCGGCGACGGCGCGGTCGCCGTCCACCCCTCCGACGCCCGCTATGCCCCCATCGTCGGCAGGTTCTGCGAAATCCCGGTCGGCCCCAAGGCGCAGCGCCGCTTGATCCCGATCATCACCGACGACTACCCCGATCCCGCCTTCGGCTCGGGTGCTGTCAAGATCACCGGCGCCCACGACTTCAACGACTACGCCGTCGCCGAGCGCCACGGCATCCCGAAGTACCGCCTTATGGACACCCGCGCCGCGATGCGCGCCGACGGCGCTCCCTACGCCGAGGCCGCCGCCCTGGCGCAGCGGCTGGCGCACGGCGCCACCGCCACCGCCGCCGAGATCGACGCCATCAACCTCGTCCCCGACGCCTACCGCGGCCTCGACCGCCTCGCCGCGCGCAAGGCCGTCGTCGCCGACATCACCGCCGAAGGCCTCGCCGTCACCGAGACCGACCCCGCCACCGGCGAGACCCGGCCGCTGGTCGAGGCGAGAAAGATCATGCAGCCGTTCGGCGACCGCTCGAAGGTCGTCATCGAGCCGATGCTGACCGACCAGTGGTTCGTCGACGCCGCCACCCTCGCCAAACCCGCGCTCGCCGCCGTCCGCGACGGCCGCACCCGCATCCTGCCCGAGCGCGACGAGAAGACCTACTTCCACTGGCTCGACACCATCGAGCCCTGGTGCATCTCGCGCCAGCTCTGGTGGGGCCACCAGATCCCCGTCTGGTACGGCGAGTACGCCCAGGAGGAGGGCAGGGCGCCCACGTCCGACGAGGCCGGCGTCTTTCTCGAGCACGGCCGCTGGCTGCGCGCCTTCTGCGGCACGACCGAGGACGCCGTGCGCGAGGACGCCGAGAACTGGTACCGCTCGCGGCTCGGCCACCGGGTCATCGTCCGCTTCGAGGGCGAGCCGGAAGACGAGGCCGGCGAGTTCCCCGAGGAGCCGTCGACGACCTTCGTCACCCTCACCCGCGACCCCGACGTCCTCGACACCTGGTTCTCCTCCGGCATCTGGCCGATCGGCACCCTCGGCTGGCCCGAGGACACCCCCGAGCTGCGCCGCTACTACCCGACCTCCACCCTCGTCACCGGCTTTGACATCATCTTCTTCTGGGTCGCCCGCATGATGATGATGCAGCTGGAACTGACCGGCGAGGTGCCGTTCCGCGAAGTCTACGTCCATGCCCTCGTCCGCGACGAGAAGGGCAAGAAGATGTCGAAGTCGCTCGGCAACATCCTCGACCCGCTCGAGCTGATCGACGAATTCGGCGCCGACGCCGTCCGCTTCACCCTGACCGCGATGGCGGCGATGGGCCGCGACCTCAAGCTGTCGCGCGACCGCATCGCCGGCTACCGCAACTTCGGCACCAAGCTCTGGAACGCCGCCCGTTTCGCCGAGATGAACGACTGCCGCCCCGATCCGGCGTTCGACCCGCGCGCCGTCACCCTGACCGCCAACAAGTGGATCGTCGGCGAGACCGGCCGGCTGCGCGAGACGCTCGACGCCGCACTTGCCGCCTACCGCTTCAACGACGCCGCGACCGCGCTCTATGCCCACGTCTGGGGCAAGGTCTGCGACTGGTACGTCGAGCTGGCGAAACCGCTCTTCGACGGCCATGGTGCCGCCGAGACCCGCGCCACCATGGCCTGGGTCCTCGACCAGTGCCTGGTCCTGATGCACCCGGTGATGCCTTTCATCACCGAGGCGCTCTGGGGCCAGATCGCCGACCGGCCGAAGCTCCTCTGCCACACCGACTGGCCCGGCTACGGCAGCGAGATGATCGACCCCGCCGCCGACGCCGAGATGAACTGGGTGATCGGCCTCATCGAGGAAATCCGCTCGGTCCGCGCCGAGATGCACGTTCCCGCCGGCGCGCGCGTCCCACTGGTCGAGATCGCCCTCGCCCCGGACGAGGCCGCGGCCCTCGAGACAAACCGCGCGCTGGTCGCCCGGCTCGCCCGCGTCGCCCGCTTCGAGCGCGCCGCCGAGCCGCCGAAAGGCGCCGTCACGATCACCGTGCAGGGCGCCACCTTCTGCCTGCCGCTCGCCGGGGTCATCGACGTCACCGCCGAGCGCGACCGGCTGGCGAAGGCGCTCGACAAGCTCGGCAAGGAAGCCCATGGCCTGCGCGCCAAGCTCGGCAATCCCGCTTTCGTCGCCCGCGCGCCCGAGGAGGTCGTCGACGAGCAGCGCGCCCGGCTCGAAGCCGCCGAGGACGAGACCCGGGTGCTCGAGGCCGCCGCCGCCCGCCTCGCCGGGCTCTGACCCCGGCGGCCACCTTTCAGGGCCTTGCGGCGGCACGCTTTCGCGAGCGGGTTCGGCGTGCCGGATTTGACCGTCGGCAAATCCGGCCGCGGCCGCCCCTGCCGGGGGCGGACGCGTTTCACGCGCCCGCCGGGGCGGCCGCGCCCGGATGCGTCCGTCCGGGGCAGGCTGCACCCCCCTTCGCCTCCGCGCTCCGCTCCGGCGAACGGCCCGGGAAACGCGATGCGTTTCCTTGTCGGGCCGGGAAGCGGCCAACCGCGTGACCGGACCGAGAGCGCCGTGAGCCCGCCGCCGATCGGCATGACGCCGATAAGCAGCAGCACCCCGGCGGGCCAGCCTCGCCATCGCCGTCTCCACAGCTTCCGGATCCGTGAATGGCCCTCGAGCCGCCACGACAAGGCCTTGCGCAGCAGGGCTGAGTTGGCCACTCTGCCCCCGCCATACCGCTTCAGCCAAAATTAATGAAAATGAACGCACGCAAAATCAGATACTTAATCGCAGTTTCGCGCGCGAAATCGCGCGTTTCGCACCCGGTGCCATGCGCCTGACCCCGCTCGCCGCCAGCCTGCCCGCCACGGTGCCCTTCGTCGGCCCCGAGGCGCAGGAGCGCGCGATGGGCCGGCCGTTCGTCGCCCGCATCGGCGCCAACGAGAGCGTCTTCGGACCGTCGCCGCAAGCCATCGCCGCGATGGCCGCGGCGGCGTCCGAGGTCTGGCGCTACGCCGATCCGGAGCTCTTCGAGATCAAGGCGGCGCTCGCGGCGCACCACGGGGTCCGGCCGGCCAACATCACGGTGGGGGAGGGGATCGACGGCCTCCTCGGCAACCTCGTGCGGCTCCTGGTGGCGCCCGGAACCCCGGTCGTCACCTCCGCCGGCGCCTACCCGACCTTCGCCTACCATGTCGCGGGCTTCGGCGGCGCGCTGCAGGCGGTGCCCTACCGCGACGACGCCGAGGACCCCGAGGCGCTGCTGCTGGCCGCGCGCAAGGCCGGCGCGCCGCTCGTCTACCTCTCCAACCCCGACAACCCGATGGGGAGCTGGCATTCCGGCGCGCGGATCGCCGAGATGATCGCCCGGCTGCCCGGCGGCTGCGTGCTCTGCCTCGACGAGGCCTACGCCGACTTCGCACCGGCGGACGCGCTGCCGCCGCTCGACCCGGGCGAAGCCCGCGTCATCCGCATGCGCACCTTCTCCAAGGCCCACGGCATGGCCGGTGCGCGGATCGGCTATGCCATCGGCCATCCCGACCTGATCGCCGCCTTCGACCGCGTCCGCAACCACTTCGGCGTCAACCGCCTCGCCGTCGCCGGCGCGCTGGCCGCGCTCGCGGACACCGCCTGGCTGACCCGGGTGGTCGCCGAAGTCGCCGCCGCCCGCCACCAGCTGGCGGCCATCGCCGCCGCAAACGGGCTGGCGGCCTTGCCTTCCGCCACCAACTTCGTCGCCATCGACTGCGGCAAGGACGGCGCCTTCGCTCGCCGGGTCCTGGAGGAGCTCGCATCGCGCGGCATCTTCGTGCGCAAGCCGTTCGTGGCGCCGCAGGACCGCTGCATCCGCGTCACCTGTGGACGCCAGCCCGACCTCGACGCCTTCGCCTCGGCGCTGCCCGACGCCCTCGCCGCCGCCGGCTACCAGTAGACCGGATAGCCGTAGTAGCCGAGGTAGCGCTCTTCGTAGTCGCGATCGGTGCCCGTATCCGGATCAAACTCGGGGCCGTTGCGGATCTGCTCCCGTGTCAGGTCGAGCTCGACGTGCCGGTCGCCCCAGTCCACCGAGGTCATCGCCTTCGGCACGATCAGCACCTGCTTGCCCGGCCACCAGTCGCGGGTGTCCACGACGATGTAGCGGATCAGCCAGCCGTCCGGGTCGAGCAGGAAATCGTCGATATGCCCGATCGAGCCGTCCTTGGCATGGATGTGATAGCCGGTCATTTCGGTGGTCGAGCGCAGCTCGGGCTCGCTGGGGAGGTGCACCTCCCGGGGCAACTCGGGCGGCGGGGGCATCTCGGGGACCGCGGGACGGGTCAGCCCCATCCAGTAGTCCGGCCAGCCGAAATGCGCCGTCAGGCTTTCCTCGTAGCGCCGCGACACCGGCGCGTCGTTCCCGAGCGGCGGGCTCTCGCGAAGCTGCTCCTTGGTGAGATCGAGCGACAGCGACCACTCGTCCTCGTCGTTCACCTTCACCTGGCTCGGCGCCAGCAGCACCTTGCGCCCAGGCAGCCAGGTGCCGGTGTCCACCACGAACCAGCGCGCCCTCCAGTCCGCGTCGTCGAACAGGCAGTCCCGGATAGCGCCGATCTCGCCGTCGGTGGCCTTCAGGTTGAAGTCCCCGAGGTCGGAGGTTAGCCAGAGCACGATCCGCTCCTTTCAGCTTGGGTCAGCCCACCCGGGCAACGGTGCCGGCCGGGCTTCGTTCCGGAGCGCCTCAGGGCGAGACGGTCGCCTCGCCGGCCAGCGCCTTGCGCAGGGCGTCCTCGCGGGTGTGGTCGAGCGAGGTCTGCAGCACCGTGCCCCCCACGCCCTTCAGCTGGTCGAGCACCTTGTCGCCGGTCACCTTCTTGACCAGCACGAACAGCACCGCCTCGCCGTCCTTGATGTTGGACGCGAGCCCCTTCATGAACTTGTCGTTCACGCCGATGTCGGTCAGCGCTCCGGCCAGCGCACCGCTCGCGGCGCCTGCGGCAACGCCGAGCAGCGGGTTCATGAACAGGACGCCGATCAGAAGGCCCCAGAAGCTGCCGCCCGCCGCGCCCGCGGCAGTGGTGTTCAAAAGCTGGTTGAGCTTGACTTTGCCGCCGGCCGTCTTGGTGGCGATGACAGCGTCGCCGATCTCGATCAAGTAGTCCTTCTGCAGTCCCAGGACCTTCTCGCGAACCTCCTCGGCCCGCTCCTCGGTCGGAAATACCACAGCAATCAAGTCGGCCATGTCGCGCCCCCCTCAGGTCTCATCGGTGAGCGCGATTAGCCGTCGGCAAAGGTTCCCTGTCAATTCGCAATCTCGGCCGCCCCGCAGATGAAGGGCGAGCAGGCTCCGCCCGGCGCGAAGCCGGGCGGAGCCGCGAAGGCCTACCTGCAGGCGGGAAGCTGCGTCCCGGCCGCCGCACCGGCACCGGCGCCGACCGCGGTGGCGACCTGCTTGCCGGTCCCGCCGCCGATCTGGTTGCCGAGGATGCCGCCGATGGCCGCGCCGCCGAGCACGCCGCCGGCACACTGCGCCTGGCGCTGCTGCTGCGGATCGTTACAGCCGGAAGCCACCAGCACGGCCGCCAGCGCCGCGAGGATCAGTCCCTTTTTCATCGATAATCTCCCTACTCTTCCGGCCTTTCGAGCGCCGCACGGCAAAACCTAGGACGTTCCCGTGCGGTCTTCCATATCATTTCGCCTGCGGCGTCAGTCGAGCTTGCCGTTGCCATCCCTGTCGGCGGTCTTCATGTCGGCTGCTGCCGCCGCCTGCATCTCCTGCAGGCTCAGCCCGTCGTCGCCGTTGGCGTTGGCGGCCTTGAACTGCTCGGGGGTGATGACGGTGGAGCTCTCGGTAATGGTGAGATAGCCGTCGCCGTTCGCGTCGAGGGCGGCAAAAGCCTTGGCGATGATGGCGTCCATCTCGGCCGGGCTGACCGCCCCGTCGCCATCGGTGTCCATCGCCGCCAGATCGCCCCTGGTCAGCGCCTGCTGAGCCGAGGCGCCGGTAGTGCCGAGCGCCAGCGCTCCGGCCAGCGCGATCAGGTAAATCTTCATCTGCCCCTCCTTCAACGGCATGCCAGCTTCTCGCCCGCTGCGGTGCCGACGCCCGCGCCGACCGCGGTCATCACGCTCTTGCCCACACCGCCGCCGAATGCGCTGCCGACGAGGCCACCGACGACGGCGCCGGTCAGCGTTCCCGCGAGGCAGCCCGCCTCGTGCTTCTGCTGGGGAGTTTCGTTGGCGCAGGCGCCGACCATGAGCGCGGCGCAGCCCAACAGGACGATCAGTCTCTTCACGCAGTCCCTCCTTGTTCTCGTTCGTCTCTCGCCGCCTCAAGCCCGCAGGCCATCTGCGACACTTCGACGCCTAGACGATTTCGACGTCGATTTCCACGGGGCTCGGCACGGGCTCGGCATTCTCTGCCCCGCCGGCGGCGATCACCGCCGCGGCGGCGTCGATCGCGCCGGTGCCGTGCGGGATGCCGAGCCCGCGCAGGCTCGCCTCGATCGTCGCGAGCGTGCCGAGAAGCATCGGCGGGTTCAGGTGCCCCATGTGGCCGATACGGAAGATATCGGCCGGATCGATGCCCGCGACCTCGAGCCCGATCCCGAGCGTGACGCCGGCGACCTCGGCGCACCAGCGGCGGATGCGCACGCCGTCGCCCGGCGCAGTGCGGATCGTGGTGACCGCATGGCTCCTCAGCGCCGGATCGGCCATGTTGAGCCGGATCCCCCCGCGCGAGCCCCAGGCATCGACCGCGGCCCAGACCGCCCGCGCGAAGATGCCGTGGCGGACCCAGACCGCCTCGAGACCTTCCTCGTTCAGGATCATGTCGAGCGCCGTGCGCAACCCGTAGAGGTGATGCGTCGGCGCCGTGCCGCAGAAGAGCCCGTAGTAGGCCTTGGGCGCGGTCCGCGGCCCCCAGTCCCAGTAAGGGCTCGGGCAGCGCACCTTCGCCGCCTCCGCCCGCGCCCCGTGGAAGGTAAAGGCCAGCCCGGGCGGGGTCATCAGCCCCTTCTGGCAGGCCGCCACCATGACGTCGACGCCCCAGGCGTCCATCTCGAAGCGGTCGCAGGCGAGGCAGGCGATGCAGTCGATCGCGAGAAGCGCCGGATGCCCCGCTGCGTCGATCGCCTGCCGCAGCGCGGGGATGTCGTTCAGGACCGAAGAGGCGGTATCGGTCTGCACCGCCAGCACCATCTTGATCTCGTGCTCGCGGTCGGCGCGCAGCCGCTCGGTCACCCGGCCGGCGTCGATGCCCGCCTCGAAGCCGAAGTCCATCACCTCGACGTCGACCCCCATCTGCCGCGCCGTCGCCGCCCAGCCCAGCCCGAAGCGGCCGGTGACGATGGCGAGCGCCTTGTCGCCCGGCGCCAGCAGGTTCGAGATCGCCGCCTCCCAGCCGGCATGGCCGTTGCCGATGTAGATCGCGACCTTGCCCTCGGTCCGCGCCACACGCTTCAGGTCGGCGATGATGCCGTGGCTCATCTCGACCAGCTCGCCCTCGTAGATGTTCGGCGCGGCGCGGTGCATCGCGTTCAGCACCCGGTCGGGAATGATCGAAGGGCCGGGAATGGCGAGGATGTCGCGGCCGCGCGAAAGGGTCATGGGGCAGGGCTCCGAGAGAATGTCGCCCAAGCTTTACCGGCCGCGTCCGCCGGAGGAAATGGCGATTGTGCTTGGTCGGCCCGCGGCGCGCATGCTAGTGCGGCCCCCGGCCGGGGGACCGCCGGCGTTGCACCGGACCCGCCGCCCATGCAGGACGCCCCGCCCGACCGCACCGCGTCGCCCTGGTGGCGGCTGTGGCGCGACTGGCTGGCGCCGCACTGGGGGCTTCTCGCGGTCTCGATCGCGATGACCGGCATCGTGGCACTCGCCTCCGGCGGATATTCCAAGCTGATCCAGCTGGTGATGGCCGCCTTCCAGCAGCACACGAACTCGGTCCTCTGGTGGGGTCCGCTCGGGGTGATCGGCCTCAGCTGCGCCAACGCGGTCGGCCAGTACTACAAGGAGACGACAGGCACCCGGGTCACCACCCGCATGGAGACCGAGCTGCGCAAGACCATGTTCGCCCAGCTGGTCGGCACCGACCTCGCCCGGCTGCAGACCGAGGCGCCTGCCGGTCTCGCGGCGCGGTTCTCCTCCGACATCGGCCTCGTCGGCACTGCGGTGCGCTCGATGCTCGGCGGCGTCACCGGCATCCTCACCATCCTCGTGACCTTCTTCGTGATGCTGACCATCGACTGGCAGCTGACGCTCGGCATTTGCGCGATCTTCGCGCTCGCGCTGATCCCGGTGAACCGCATCGGCCGGCGGCTGCGCAAGCTCGCGAGGCGCACGCAGATCGAGGTCGCCACGATGACCTCCGAGGTCACCGAGGGCCTGGCCGGCATCCGCATGGCCCGCACCTACCGCCTCGAGGAGCCGCTGGCCGAGAACGCCGAAGGCGTCTTCGAGCGGCTCTTCGGCCTGCGCATCCGGCAGAACCGCTGGCAGGCGCGGGTGGCGCCGCTGATGGAGGTGCTGATCGGCATCGCGGTGGCGGTGCTCCTCTTCGTCGTGGCTTTGCGGATCGAGGCAGGCACCACCACCATCGCCGACTTCACCGGCCTCCTGACCGGGCTCGGGGTGATCGCCGGGCCGGCACGGCGGCTCGGCGGCAACTTCGCCACGGTCCAGCAGGGTGCCGCGGCGCTCGACCGCGTCTTCATGCTCTTCGACGCCGAAAACACCATCCTCGACGGCCCCGAGGTCATGGACCGCGCCATGGGCCGGATCCGCTTCGAGCACGTGCATTTCGCCTATCCCGACGGCCACGTCGCGCTCCAGGACGTGAACCTCGCCATCGACCCCGGCACGCGCGTCGCCTTCGTCGGGCGCTCCGGGGCCGGCAAGTCCACGGTCTTCAACCTGTTGCCGCGGCTCTACGACCCGACCTCGGGCCGCATCCTGATCGACGGCCGCGACATCCGGACGCTGACGCTCGCCTCGCTCCGGGACCAGATCGCCGTCGTCAGCCAGGATTCGGTGCTCCTGACCGCGAGCGTCGCGGTCAACATCGGCTTCGGCCGCCGCTCGGCCAGCCGCGCCGAGATCGAGGCCGCCGCGCGCGCCGCCGCCGCGGACGACTTCATCCGCGCGCTGCCCGAAGGCTACGAGACCCCGGTGGTGCCGAGCGCGGGCGAGTTCTCCGGCGGCGAGCGCCAGCGGCTGTCGATCGCCCGGGCCATCCTGCGCGACGCGCCGATCCTGCTCCTCGACGAGCCGACCTCGGCACTCGACGCCGAGAGCGAGGCGCTGATCCGCGGTGCGCTGGCCCGCCTGTCGCAAGGCCGCACCACCCTCGTCATCGCCCACCGACTCGCGACGGTCCTCGACAGCGACCTCATCGTGGTGATGGACCGCGGCCGTATCGTCGAGCAGGGCACCCACGCCGAGCTCGTGCGCCAGTCCGGCCTCTACGCCGACCTCTACCAGCTCCAGTTCGCCGGCGCCTAGCCTCGGCGGTCTGCCCGGCCGTTTCGCGACCCGCGCCGCTTGCACCGGTGCGCTGTCCGCTTATCTTGAGGAACCATGACCGCAGGCTGCCACGCCACCGACCGCGCCGTGCTCCGGGTCTCCGGGGCCGAGGCGCGGGATTTCCTGCAGAACCTCGTCACCAACGACGTGCGCGGGCTCGACCGTGGGCCGGTCTACACCGCGCTGCTGACCCCGCAGGGCAAGTACCTCTTCGACTTCTTCCTGGTGCCCGACGGCGACGACATCCTGGTCGACGTCAAGGCCGACCGCGCCGCTGCGCTGGCGCAGCGCCTCGCCCTCTACCGGCTGCGCGCCAAGGTGGCGATCGAGTCGGCCCAGCTCGCGGTGGTCCTCGGCACCGGCGCGGTCCCGTCCGGCGGCTTCGCCGACCCGCGCCATCCCGACCTCGGCTGGCGCGCCTATCCCGCCGATCCGGCCGGCTTGCTCGCCGCGATGGCGCCACTCGACCCAGCTGCCACCGACGCCGCGCGAGTGGCGCTGTTGGTGCCCGAGACCGGCGTCGAGCTCAGGCCCGACGACAGCTACATCCTCGAGATGGGCTTCGAGCGGCTGAACGGTGTCGACTTCCGCAAGGGCTGCTACGTCGGCCAGGAGGTCACGGCTCGGATGAAGCACAAGACCGAGCTGCGCAAGGGCCTCGCGCGCGTCCGCCTGAGCGGGCCGGTCCCGCCGCCCGAGACCGAGATTTTGCGCGACGGCAAGAGCGTCGGCACGCTCTTCACCACTGCCGGCGACCGGGGCCTTGCCTACCTGCGCTTCGACCGCGCCGAGGGCGAGCTCACCGCCGGTGACGCCCGGCTGAGCGCCGAGCCCTGACGGCTCAGGCCGCCAGCAGCACCGTGCGGAGCGGCTCGAACACGTTGGCGTTGGCGGCCAGCACGTTGCGGCTTTCGAGTGGCTTGCCGCCGGCCTCGATGGTGTCGACGAAGCCGCCGGCCTCGCGCACCAGCAGAATCCCGGCCGCCATGTCCCATGGGCCCAGGCCCCGCTCCCAGTAGCCGTCGCAGCGGCCGGCCGCCACGTAGGCAAGGTCGAGCGCCGAGGACCCCAGCCGCCGGATGCCGGCGGTGCGCGGCGACACGGCCGCCAGCTCGCGCAGCGTCATCGGCAGCTCCGGCCGCCCGCCGAACGGGATGCCGGTGGCGAAGATCATCTCGATCATCTCCTTGCGGCCGGAGACGCGCAGCCGGCGGTCGTTGACGTAGGCGCCAGCACCCTTCTCGGCCACGAACATCTCGTCCCTGAGCGGGTCGTAGACGACGCCCGCGACGATCTCGCCCTTGTGCTCCAGCCCGATCGACACCGACCAGTGCGGCAGGCCGTGCAGGAAGTTGGTGGTGCCGTCGAGCGGATCGACGATCCAGCGCCGCGTCGGGTCGGCGCCCTTGACCTCTTCGCTCTCCTCGGCCAGCCAGCCGTAGTTCGGCCGCGCCTCCATCAGCTCGCCACGGATCAGCTGCTCGGCCTTGGTGTCGGCCTTGCTGACGAAGTCGCCCGGCCCCTTGGTCGAAACCTGCAGGTTCTCCACCTCACCGAAGTCGCGCAGGAGGCTTCGTGCGGCCTTGCGCGCGGCCTTGATCATGATGTTCACGTTGGCGGAGGCTTGGGTCATGACGGGCCGGGGTTCCAGAAGACGGCGCGTTATCGCCGCTTTGCCCCGCAGCGGCAAGGCCGGATCAGGCGCCGCCGAGGCCTCGTCAGTTGGCCTCCTTGTAGATGATCCAGTAGAAATTGTTCAGCATCGGGAACTCGTCCGCGTCGATCTTGCCGTCGGCGCTCGGGTCGCACTTGCGGAAGTGCACCATCTTGAGGCGCGGGAAGACCTTCACCGCCTCGGCGTAGGTGACGTAGCCGTCCTTGTTCCCGTCGGCCTGGCTGAATGACACCGCCAAGGCAGCGCCGCTCGAGGCGACGAGCGCCGCGCCGGCGAGGGCGAACCGGACGCTCCTCAAGGCGCCGGCCTCTCGTCGTCGATAAGCCGCGACAGCAGGCGGCGGTGCAGCGGCCGCTCCTTGTGCGGCGCCGGACGCCGAACCGGGGCATCGGACTGCGCACCGAGCCGGATCACCGCCTTGATCGGCAGGTGGTCCGAGGCGACCCGCGACAGCGGCGTCTCGTGCACTTCAATCTCTTCGACGATCTCCTGTGGCAGAGCCAGGACGCGGTCGAGCGCCAGCACCGGGAAGTAGGCAGGAAAGCTCGGCATCCCGCGGCCGACCGGCCCGAAGACCGGCGTGAACCGCGACAGCGCCGAGCGCCCTTGCCGCCGCCACTCGTTGAGGTCGCCCATCATCACCACCGGCCGACCGGTCCTTTCGCGGGCATGTGCCAGCAGCGCCTCGATCTGCAGCAGCCGCGAGTGTCGCAGCAGCCCTAGGTGCGCTGCCACCACCCGCACCTTCCCCACTGCAAGGTCGAGATCGACCACCAGCGCGCCGCGCGGCTCCAGCCCCGGCAGGCTGATCTGGTTGATCCCGCGCACCAGGCCCTCGCGCACCAGCACGAGGTTGCCGTGCCAGCCGTGTCCGCCATGCCCGTTCGCGATCGGCACCGGCACGAGGCCCGTCGCCTTCGCCAGGGCCGGCAGGTCGAGCAGCCCGGCCCGGTCGCCGAAGCGCCGGTCGGCCTCCTGCAGGGCGATCACGTCGGGCGCGATCTCGCCGATCACCGCCAGCACCCGGCCGGGATCGAATCGACGATCGCTGCCGACGCACTTGTGGATGTTGTACGAAGCGAAGACCGCGCTGCCGCCTGTGCGAGCCGCCATGGGTTTCTCCCGATTTCTGCGCATCAGCTTAAGGCGCTGCCCCGCCGTGGGGAAGGCGGCCCCTGGAGAAATCCAGTCGCCGAGCCGGGTTTCGCCGCATTTCCGCCCCTCAGCCCGGGCAGGGCAGGCGGATCGTCAGCGTGGCAAGGCCGTGCGCCGGGCTCCAGTCGAAGACCTGGAAGGCCGGGGGTCGCCGCACCAGTCGCAGCGGCGCCTCGACCGGCGGGTCGAGCGGCATCTCCCAGGCGACCGACGGGCAGACGAGCCCAATGGTGCCGGCAAACGTCACCTGCGCCGCGCGATGGACGTGGCCGCAGGCGACCGCCAGCACGCGGGAATTGCCGGCGATCAGCGCCGACAGCCGGTCTCCGTTCGAACAGTTGCTCTCGTCGGCAATGCGCTGGCCGATGCGGAACGGCGGGTGATGCATGAAGACCAGCGCCGGCCGCTCGGCATCCTCGGCCAGCCGCGCCGCCGCCCAGTCGAGCTGCGCCTCGCAAAGCCGTCCGCCGGCGCCGTCCTCGGGGTCGTGCGTGTCGAGCCCGATCACCCGCACCGGGCCGTCCTCCAGCGCGAAGGGCAGGAAATCACCCTCGCCCACGACGATGCCGCTGCCGGCGAGCCCGGCCGCAGAAGGCGCCGCGGCAGTCGTGGTTGCCCGGGATCGCCGCCATCGGCAGCGGGAAGCCGTCGACCGTCGCGCGAAAGCGCGCATACTCCGCCGCCTCGCCGTTGTGCGCGAGATCGCCGGTGAAGATCACCAGGTCGGGAAGCGGATCGAGCGCCGAGACGCAGGCGAGAACCGCGCCGAGCGCCGCCTCCGGATCGTAGTCGCCCGGCACGACCGGACCGGACACCGTCAGGTGCGGATCGGAGATCTGCGCGATACGCATCGCTGCGGCCTCGCTGGTTCGGCATCTGGGAGCCCGCCGCCAGCCAGGCGGCGGGCCGTAAAGCGTCAGTTCAAAAAGACCGCGTCGAGCGGCGGAAACCCGTTGAAGCCGACCGAGGAATAGCTCGTCGTGTAGGCCCCGGTGCACAGAATACGCACCTTGTCGCCCGCCGCAAGTCCGAGCGGCAGCTGCACCGGCCGCTTCTCGTAGAGCACGTCGGCCGAATCGCAGGACGGGCCGGCCAGGATGCACGGGCCGGTATCCTCGTCGCCGTATCGGGTCTCGAACTGGTAGCGGATCGCCTCGTCGATGGTCTCGGCCAGCCCGGAGAACTTGCCGATGTCGAGAAACACCCAGCGGGCGAGGTCGTCCTGGTCCTTGCGCGCGACCAGCAGCACCTCGGCCACGATCACGCCCGCCTCGGCGACGAGGCCGCGGCCGGGCTCGGCCATGACGTGGACGTCCTCGCCGAAGCGCATCCGCACCATCCGCATCACCTCGGCCGCGTAGACCTCGGTCGTGGGCAGCGGCTGACCGTAGAAGGCCGGAAAGCCCCCGCCGATGTTGAGGATGCGCAAGGCGTGGCCCGCCTCGGCCGCCTCGGTCCAGAGCGCATGCGCCGCGTCGAGCGCCATCGCCCACATCTGCGGCTCGCGCATCTGGCTGCCGGCGTGGAACGAGATGCCCGCAACGTCGAGGCCCAGGTAGCGCCCGAGGTCCATCAGCCGCAGCGCCTCGCGCCGCGAGCAACCGAACTTGCGGCTGAGCGGCCAGTCGGCCTGGCTCGCCTCGACCAGCATGCGGATGATGACCCGTGCGCCCGGCGCGTGCTCGGCGATCTTGTAGAGCTCCTCCTCGGCGTCGGCGGCGAACTGCTCGACGCCGATCGCATGGGCGTGGGCGATGTCGCCGGCGCGCTTGATGGTGTTGCCGAAGGCGATGTGGTGCGCCGGAACGCCGAGGCCGAGGCAGAGATCGATCTCGCCGCGCGAGGCCGCGTCGAAGTGGCCGCCGAGGGCCGCGACCGCGGCGATCACCTCCGGCGCCGGGTTGGCCTTGACCGCGTAGTGGATGGTCGCGGTGCCGAGGCCGGCCGCGAGCGCGCGGTACTTGGCGCGCATCACCTCGAGGTCGAAGACGACCGTCGGGCGATCGAAGTCACGCGCCCGGATGAAGGCATCCTGCGCCGAGGTGACCGCGCTGTCGGCGGGGTGAATGTCGTAGAGTCGGGCTGGCTCGCCCGCAAAGGCGGCTGCGTGTCGCATGCGCATCTCCATCAGTCCCGGGGAATGTGAACCCCGGAGTTCCCAAAAGAGACGTTACCGTCGCTGCGTGAGTTCTCCCTGAGGGGACCTTACAGAGGCGCGTGCGTTGGCGTCGTGGGACGGCATATGAGGCCTGCCGGTGTCGCAATCAAGAAAAATCCGTCCGTCGCCCCGACTTTTTTGCCGGATGGCGCCGTCAGAAGTCCGAATGGTTAAAACCTTGTTAATTAATAACAATAATTGAGCCATTTCAGAGCCGGCGCACGCCCGGTCACGGCAAGGTGCGCGGCCGGTCCCCCGGTCGCTCAGTCGCCCGCGGGCGGCATCTTCATCGGACCCGGACCCGCCCCCACCGGCAGCGCAAGCTCGACCGGCAGGCTCACCTCGATGGGGCCGGCATGGGCGAAGACCAGGGTCATCGGCACGCTCGCCCCCTCCGACAGCGGCCGCGTCAGTCCCATCATCATCACGTGCATCCCGCCGCGCTCCAGCACCAGCGTCTGCCCGGCGGGCAGGGGTGCGCCGCCATCGAGCGCTTGCATGCTCGACACGCCGTTCTTCATTTCGCTGCCATGCAGGACGGTGCGCGCCGCGGTGTCGCTCCTGACCTCGAGCAGCCGGTCGTCCGCGCCGCTCCGGTTGGTGATCCGCATCACCGCCGCTCCGGTGGGCGCCCGGGGACCGGTGGCAAAGGCGTACCCGTCCTCGATCAGGATGCCGTTCCGGTCCGCGAGCACGTGCGGGTCCGCGGCGGCCGAGGCCAGCGAGGCGAGGCTGACGAATGCCGTCACGACCAGGCTTCGGAGGAACTGATGGGGTTGCATGGGCGACAGCCTATGCCGGAAACGGGCCGGCGACCAGACGTCGATGCCGCCCGGCCTGCGAGCCGGGCTGCGACATTTGCGCCGGGCGCGCGATCAGGCGGCCGGGGCCGCCATGGCGGCCTTGGCGATCTCGCGCTTCAGCTTCAGCGCCTTCGGCGACAGGTCGGCGTCGTCAGCCTTGGCGAGGAACGCATCAAGCCCGCCCCGGTGGTCGACGCTCCGCAGCGCCGCGGCGGAAATGCGGAACCGGTGGGTCTGCTCCAGCGCCTCGCTGGTCAGCGAGACCTCGTTGAGGTTCGGCAGGAAGCGCCGCCTGGTCTTGTTGTTGGCGTGGCTGACGTTGTTGCCAACCATCGGGGCCTTGCCGGTCAGTTCACAGCGGCGGGACATGGGACTAGTCCTTGCATCGGGTCAATAGGGGTCGCGCGCCATCCGCCCGCGCCCGGAATCTGGAAGCGGCCTGATACCCAAGCCCCACCCCGCCGTCAAGGGCGGACGCACCCCGACCCGCGCCGATCGGCCTTTGCGGTGCTGAAGGATCGCGGCGCCCTCCGGTTCTACAGCGGCGTGTAGCGATAGGCCTCCCCCGCCGCGACGACGCTGCCGACCCCGGGAAAGTCCAGGTGCGCGCCGGCGGCGAAGACGTTCGGCCGGGCCACGAGGCGCAAGATCCTCTGCCGGGTCGAACGCGCCTCGGACGGGTCGGCATCGAGCTCCCAGACGATGTCCGGTTGCTCGAACTGGATCGACGGGACGTGCACGATGTCGCCCCACACCAACAGGCTCTCGCCTTGGGAAGACACCTCGAACACCGTGTGCCCGACTTCATGACCGTGCGCTTGCAAGGCGGTCACGCTCTCGCTGATCCGGAATCCGTCGCCGAACGCCAGCCGCCTGTTCCGAAATCCGGCCAACCGGTCATAGGCGTCGAACATCGAGACCTCTTCTTGCGGAACCAGCAGCCGGCGGAGGCCCGGGAACGCATCCGACCCGTCCGCCGCCACCAGCCCGTTCACGTGATCCTCGTGCGTGTGCGTGAAGGCGACGGTCGGGATGCTCCCTCGCGCCACCCCCGCCTCGTGCAGGGCGTCAAGCAGCAATCCCATCGTCGGAAGCCAGGCGTTCGCCGCTCCGGTGTCGATCAGGATGTGCTCGCCGTGATCGATGATCAGAAACGCGTTGACCGACAGCCGCAGGTGTCCTCCGACCAGGTCCACCTGCGGCGGCAGGTCCGCACCGTACGCAAGGCCGCTCGTCTGACGCAATCGGCTCGCCGGCATGTCGACGTAGCCGTCGCGAAGCGCGATCACCGTCAGGTCTCCCAGCGCGAACCGCGCGTAGTTGGTTCCTCCGTCGAGTTTCTTCATGGTCCCCCGTCACCCGAGCGTATCGTCCAGCCAGTCGACAATCCGCATCATCGCCAGCGAGCGGTTGCCCATCTCGCAATGGTCGCCCGCGCCTTCGGCCGCGGTGAAGCGCAGCAGCGCCTTGGGGCAGCTGAGCTCCGCCAGCAGCGCCTCGGCGCCGTGCGACAGGGGGTCGTTCTCGGCGGTGGTCAGCAGCGTCGGGCAGCCGATCATGCCGACGCGGCCTTCCAGCGTCATCGCCATCGCCGCCGTCGCGTAGTCCCCGAGGCTCGCCACCCCGTGCACCCAGAGCCCGCGCTGCATCAGCGACCAGTGCATCCTCGGGCTCGCCTTGGCCGCGGCCTCGAGCGCCGCCTCCACCGCCGTCCCCGGTCCGGCGGCATCCTTCACCCCGAACCGCGCCAGCATCTGCGGCGTCATCACCGCGCGCAGCCCCGGGTCGGCGACGCAGGCCGCCAGACGCGGCTCGCCGCTCGCGCCCCGCAGCGCCAGGTAGCCGCCGAGGCTCCAGCCCCAGAGCGCGATCCGCGCCGGATCGATCCCCGGCAGCGTCAGCGCGAAATCGACGACCGGCCGGACCACCGCTTCCCAGTCCGGCCGCATCGGCACGCCCTGCTCGATCAGCATCTCCCCTTGCCCCGGCCCGTCGAAGAACAGGCAGTGATAGCCGCGGGCCGCCACCCCGGCCGCCTCGGCCAGGTACATCTCGGTGACCGACCCGTCGTAGCCGTTGGTCAGAATCACCAGCGGCCGGACCGCCTCCTCCCGCCCGGTCGCCGGCAGGAAATACCCCGGCAGCGTCGTTGCCTCGTACGGGATGCGCAGGGGCTTCACCGGATGCGGCAGCAGCGCCAGCGCCCGCTCGAACGTTTCGATCTGCCGGCGAAACGACGCCAGCAGCCGCGGATCGACCGGCGCGCCGTAGAGCGGATGGTAGGACGTCGCGTAGCACGCCGCCGCCCAGAACAGCAGCCGCCGCGCATTGCCGGTCCGCCCGGCGGCGAGCATCGTCGCGGCCTCGGCCGCGAACCGGTCGCCCTCCGCCATCCAGGCCGCGTTGAATGCGGCGGCGTCGCCGTCGCCGACCGCCGCCCCCACCGCCTCGAGCACGCCGATGTCCGGCCCGCCGGTCGCGGTGTAGCCGCGCAGCCAGCCGGCGAAATCGTCGAAAAGGTCGTTCTTGAAATATCGTCCCATCTCATCCTCCCCCATCCAGGCCATCGAGCAAAGTCTCGGCCGCCGCCTCGGGTGCGATCTCCCCGGCGGCCACCCGTGCCGCCAGCGCCCGCCGCCGGGCCGCGAACCCCGGATCGGCGTTCAGCCGCGCCACCAGCCCGCTCTCCACCGCGTGCGCGAACCATGCCTCCGCCTGCGCCCGCCGCCGCGCCGCCATCGCGCCGCTCGCCGCGCGCGCCGCCGCCAGCGCCTCGACCGCGGCCCACGCCTCGGCGAGCCCGGCCCCGGTCAGCGCCGACACCGTCGCGGCCCTGGGCCAACCCGCCGGATCGCCCGGCCGCGGCCGCACCAGCCGCAGCGCGCCGGCGTAGTCGGCGCAGGTCCGCACCGCCTCGTCCTGGCGGCTGCCGTCCGCCTTGTTGACGAGGATGAGGTCGGCCATCTCCATGATGCCGCGCTTGACTCCCTGCAGCGCGTCGCCACCCCCCGGCGCGATCAGGAGCACGAAGACGTCCGTCATCTCGGAGACCATCGTCTCGGACTGCCCGACCCCCACGGTCTCGACCAGCACCGCCCCGGCGCCCCAGGCCTCGACCAGCCGGATCGCCTCGCGGGTCCGCCGCCCGACGCCGCCGAGTGCCGCCTGGCTCGGGCTCGCGCGGATGAACGCTTCGGGCTCCCGCGCCAGCCGCTCCATCCGGGTCTTGTCGCCGAGGATCGACCCGCCCGAGCGCGCCGACGACGGGTCGACCGCCAGCACCGCGAGCCGCGTGCCCCGCCCGGTCAGCATCAGGCCGAGGCTCTCGATGAAGCTCGACTTGCCGACCCCCGGCGTGCCGGTCAGCCCGACCCGCAGCGCCGGCCGCGGCGGCAGCGCCGCGAGGAGTTCGAGCGCCTGCGCCCGGTGGTCGGGGCGCGTCGATTCCACCAGCGTGATCGCCCGCGCCAGCGCCCGCCGGTCGCCCGCGGCGAGCCGCGCGGCCAGCGCCGCCACCGACCCGTCCTCGCCGTCACGCAAGCGTCACCGTCCGCATCCCGCTTTGGCCCTTGGCCCTCGGTCGCCTCTTTGGCATACCGCAAGCGCGCTGTCCCCACCCAAGTGACCCCGCGAGGCCGCCGACGATGCCCCTGAGCCTGTCCGTCTTCCGCACCGCCGCCCTCGCTCTGGCGCTTCTCGCCGGCGCGCTGCCCGCCCGCGCCTACGAGGGCACCTTCGACTTCTCCATCGCCGGCATCACCGTCGGCGCGATGGTGCTCCGCGGCGAGCAGACCGGCGACAGCTTCACCGCCACCGGCCGCATCGACACCGCGGGCATCATCAGCATCTTCGCCGACTTCTACTTCGACGGCCGCTCCAGCGGCATCGTCCGCAGCGACGGCACCGTCGTCCCGCAGCACTACAAGGGCACCTCGCAGTCGCCGCGGGCGCTGCGCCACACCGTGATCGACTGGAAGAACGGCGTGCCCGTCAACGTCTCGATCGAGCCGCCGCGCAAGATCAACGCCGACCCGGCCAAGCAGGGCGACGCGCTCGACCCGGTCTCGGCGACCTTCCGCATGTTCCGCGACGCGCCGCCAGATGAAATCTGCGACGACACCGTCTTCATCTTCGACGGCTCGCGGCGCTCGCGGCTGGTGTTCAAGCCTCCCGTCGCCGACGGCAACCGGCTGACCTGCACCGGCACCTATTCCCGGCTCGAAGGCGAGGCGAACAGCATCGCCGACCTGCAGGAGTTTCCCTTCACCGTCACCTTCACGCTCAACAAGGACGGCATCGCGCAGCTGCAGCGCATCGAGGCGCCCACCAACTTCGGCACCGCGGTGATCAAGCGCCGCAGCTGACCCCGGCCATGGCCGCGCTGCCGATCGAGCCGATCCTGCCCGCGCTGGGGCAGGCGCTCGCCGCGGCCGGCCGCGCCGTCCTCCAGGCGCCGCCCGGCGCCGGCAAGACCACCCGCGTGCCGCTCTACCTGCTCGAGACCGGGCTCGTGACCGGCCGCATCGTCATGCTCGAGCCGCGCCGCGTCGCCGCCCGCGCCGCCGCCGAGCGCCTCGCCGCCGGCCTCGGCGAGCCGGTCGGCCGCCGGGTCGGCTACCGCATCCGCGGCGAGGCGGTCGCGGGCTCGCGCATCGAGGTCGTGACCGAAGGCATCCTCACCCGGATGCTGCAATCCGACCCCGACCTCCCCGGCACCGGCTGCCTGATCTTCGACGAGTTCCACGAGCGCAGCCTGCAGGCCGACCTCGGCCTCGCCCTGGCGCTCGAAGTCCGCGCCGCGCTCCGCCCCGACCTCCGCCTCCTCGTGATGTCCGCCACCCTCGACGCCGGCCCGGTCGCGGCGCTGATGGACGACGCCCCGATCCTCACCGCCGAGGGCCGCGCCTGGCCGGTCGAGACCCGCTGGCTCGACCGCCCGCTCGGCCCGGGCGCGCGCCTCGAGCCCGCCGTCGCCGAGCTCACCCTCGCCGCCCTCGCCGAGACCGAAGGCGGCGTGCTCGTCTTCCTGCCCGGGCAGGCCGAGATCGCCCGCACCGCCGCCCGGCTCGCGCCGCACCTGCCGCCCGGCGTCGTCCTGCAGCCGCTGCACGGCGGCCTGCCGTTCGCCGAGCAGCGCGCCGCACTCCAGCCGCTGCCCCAGGGCCGCCGCCTCGTGCTCGCCACCGCCATCGCCGAGACCTCGCTGACCATCCCCGACGTGCGCGTCGTCGTCGACGCCGGCCGCGCCCGGCGCGCCCGCTTCGACCCGGGCTCCGGCATGACCCGCCTCGTCACCGAGCGCGTCACCCGCGCAGAGGCCGAGCAGCGCCGCGGCCGCGCCGGCCGCACCGCGCCCGGCTGGTGCTACCGGCTCTGGACCCGCGGCGAGGAAGGTGCCCTCGCCGCCTTCCCGCCGCCCGAGATCGCCAGCGCCGACCTCGCGGGCTTCGCACTCGACCTCGCGGTCTGGGGCGCCGCCACCCCCGACGGCCTCGCCTTCCTCACCCCGCCGCCCGCGCCCGGCCTTCGCCGAGGCCCGCGCGCTTCTCGCCGATCTCGGGGCGCTCGACGCAGCGGGGCGCATCACCGACCACGGCCGCGCCCTCGCGGCGCTGCCGCTCCATCCCCGCCTCGGCCACATGCTCGTCACCGCGGCGGGGCAGGGCGCCGGCCCGCTCGCCGCCGACCTCGCCGCCCTCGCCGAGGCGCGCGACCCGCTCCGCGGCCAGGGCCGCCGCCCGCCGGTCGACCTCGCCCTCCGCCTCGCCGCCCTGCGCGAGCCCGGCCCGGACGCCGACCGCGGCGCCGTCGCCACGATCCGCACCGAGGCCAGGCGCCTGCGCACCCTCGTCCCCGGCGCGCCGCGGCCCGGGCCTCTCCCCCGGCGCCGCGCTGTCGCTCGCCTATCCCGACCGCATCGGCCAGCGCCGCCCCGGCCCCGAGCCGCGCTACCTGCTCTCCGGCGGCAAGGGCGCGGCGCTGCCGCTCGACGATCCGCTCGCCGCTGCACCCCTGATCGTCGCCGCCGACCTCGACGGCGACCCGCGCGAAGCCGCGGTCCGCCTCGCGCTGCCGGTCGCCGAGACCGACCTGCGCGCGCTCCACGCCTCCCGCCTCCGCCGCGAGACCGTCTGCGCCTGGTCCCGCCGCGACCGCGCCGTCGTCGCCCGCGACCGGCTGATGCTCGGCGCCCTCGCGCTCGAGGATCGCCCCTGGCCCGACGCGCCGCCCGACCGCGTCGCCGCCGCACTCGTCGACGGCATCCGCGACCTCGGGCTCGACGCGCTGCCCTGGACCCCCGCCGCCCGCCGCTTCGTCGCCCGCGCCGCATGGCTCCGCGCCAACGGCGCGCCGGATTTCCCCGATTTCTCCGCCGAGGCGCTCCTCGCCGAGCTCGACACCTGGCTCGCGCCATACCTCCTGGGCCTGACCCGCGCCGCCGACCTCGCCCGGATCGCGCTGATGCCGGCGCTCGAAGCCCGGCTCGACCGGACCGCCCGCCAGCGGCTCGACCGCTTCGCGCCGGCCGCGATCACCGCGCCGACCGGCACCGTTCTGCCCATCGACTACGCCGGTCCGGCGCCGACGGTCTCGGTCCGTCTGCAGGAGATGTTCGGCCTGACCCGCCATCCGACGCTGGGCGAGGCCGCGGTGCCGCTGACGATCGAGCTCCTGTCCCCCGCGCAGCGCCCGGTGCAGACCACCTCGGACCTGCCCGGCTTCTGGGCCAGCTCCTACGCCGACGTCCGGCGCGACCTTCGCGGCCGCTACCCCCGGCACCCGTGGCCCGAGGACCCCGCCGCCGCGCCGCCGACCCGCCGCGTCAAGCCGCGCGGCACCTGACCGGCTTCAGTTCACCCCGGCGGGCGCGGTCACGTTCTGGTAGTCGATCGTCATGACGCTGTGGCTCTTGCCGGCGTCGCCGCCGCCGACGTCCTGGTTGATCTCCACGCGCACCGGCAGGCCGCTCGCCTTGGCGACCCAGACCGTCTGGTCCTGCTTGGTATCGGGATCCGACTGGTCGTCGACATGGTAGACCGTGGTCGCTTCGCCATCGACCGTCTCGTCGCGCAGGACCGTGCAGGTGTAGGCGCCACTGGCGGCGGCCGTCGCGATGTCGTCGGGGTTCATCGAGTCGCGCGGCATGGCGTGCCATGCGCCTTTGATCCGGATGTAGATCTTGTCCGGGGTCGTGATCATCTCCGAGACGTCCGACGTGCCGTCGTTCAGCGCTTCGTCGGTGCCGGCGGCGTCCGCCACCGTCGTGTGGTTCGGCGTCTTCATGTACTTGATCATCGCCGCGATCGGCGCCGCGCAGTCGTCTGCCCTGGCACCCACAGCCAGCCCGGGCGCCGCCGCCGCGAGCGCCGCTCCGATCCAGACACTCCAAAACCGCATGAGCCCCACCAATGCGTGACGTCGGACGGAAGCGATACTAGAACGGCTAAGAACCGCAACAAGGCCGCCCGGTGTCACAGGCATTCGCTCCGACGCAGTGATGACCCCGCCACCCCTCACCGCCGAGCTCATCGCCCGGGTGCATCCCGCGCCCTGCCCGGACGAGGGCCCGGTCACCCCGACGATGGACGACGCCGCGCTCGAGGCCTCGCGCCGGGGGATGCTCGGCGGCCTCGACCCCGCCGCCGACATCTGGCTCTTCGGCTACGGCTCGCTGATGTGGAACCCCGACCTCGACTTCGCCGAGCGCCGCCCCGGCCGGGTCCACGGCTGGCACCGCCGCTTCTGCCTCAGGCAGTGGCGCTTCCGCGGCCGCCCCGACGCGCCGGGCCTCGTGCTGGCGCTCGACCGCGGCGGCTCCTGCGTCGGCGTCCTCTTTCGCGTTCCCGGCCCGGGCGCCGCCGACCGCCTCGCCGGCACCTGGAGGCGCGAGATGCGGGGCCGCGGCTACCGCCCGGCGTGGATGCGCGTGGCCTCGCCCGAAGGCCGGGTGCGCGCGCTCGGCTTCGTGGCCGACCGGCTCGGCCCGCGCTACGCCGGCGATCTCGACGACGCCGCGGCCGCCGCGCTGATCGCGCGCGCCTGCGGCCACGTCGGCCCGAGCGCCACCTACCTCTTCGAGACCTGGCGCCACTGCCGCGAGATCGGCATCCGCGACCCGATGCTCGAAAGGCTCGCCCGGCTGACGGCGCGCGAGCTCGCGGTTCTTGCGCCGCCGCCGTCTGACCCGCCGGCTTCACCATAGCGTCACGATCTTGCCCGAGATTGCGCTCCTGCGGGCAGAGTGGTCTACTTCCCGCCTCTGGCCGAGCAACGGCCGCCAGCGTCTCGGGAGGACACCATGAACGCCCCGCTCCGCGAGCCCAGCTTCCGCGAATCCGTCGACGTGATGTTCAATCGCGCGGTGAAGCTCATGGATCTCAGCCCCGGCCTCGAAGAGAAGATCCGCGTCTGCAACTCCACCTACATCGTCCGCTTCGGCGTGCGGCTGCGCGGCACGATCCACACCTTCACCGGCTACCGCAGCGTCCACTCCGAGCACATGGAGCCGGTCAAGGGCGGCATCCGCTTCGCGATGAGCGTCCACCAGGACGAGGTCGAGGCGCTGGCCGCGCTGATGACCTACAAGTGTTCGCTGGTCGAGGTGCCGTTCGGCGGCTCCAAGGGCGGCCTGCGCATCGACCCCCGCGAGTGGAACGAGCACGAGATGGAGCAGATCACCCGCCGCTTCGCCTTCGAGCTCTGCAAGCGCGACCTGATCAACCCCAGCCAGAACGTTCCCGCCCCCGACATGGGCACCGGCGAGCGCGAGATGGCCTGGATCGTCGACCAGTACCGGCGGATGAACACCACCGACATCAACGCCGCCGCCTGCGTCACCGGCAAGCCGCTCAACGCCGGCGGCATCCAGGGGCGCGTCGAGGCAACCGGCCGCGGCGTCCAGTACGCGCTGCGCGAATTCTTCCGCTATCCCGAGGACGCCGCCCGGGCGCACCTGACGGGCGATCTCGACGGCAAGCGCGTGATCGTGCAGGGCCTCGGCAACGTCGGCTACCACGCGGCGAAGTTCGTCTCCGAGGACGACGGCGCCCGGGTGATCGCGGTCATCGAGCGCGACGGCGCGGTCGTGAACCCCGACGGGCTGCAGATCGAGTTCCTCAGGAGCCACATCGGCGCCACCGGCGGCGTCAAGGACTTCCCCGGCGGCACCTACGTCGAGGACGGCGCCAGCGTGCTCGAGCACGACTGCGACATCCTGATCCCCGCCGCGATGGAATCGGTGATCAACCTCTCCAACGCCGACCGCATCAAGGCGCCGCTGATCATCGAGGCCGCCAACGGCCCGATCACCGCCGGCGCGGACGACATCCTGCGCTCCAAGGGGGTGGTCATCATCCCAGACCTCTACGCCAACGCCGGCGGCGTCACCGTCAGCTACTTCGAGTGGGTGAAGAACCTCAGCCACATCCGGTTCGGCCGCATGCAGCGCCGCCAGGAAGAAGCCCAGCACGCACTGCTCGTCGCCGAGATCGACCGCCTGCTCAAGGCCGCCGGCGCCACGAGCGGCGTCTCCGACCGGTTCAGGGCCGAGTACGTCCACGGGGCGGGCGAACTCGAACTGGTCCGGTCCGGCCTCGATGACACAATGCGCACGGCCTACCAGTCGATGCGCGAGGTCTGGCACAGCCGCAAGGACGTCGACGATCTGCGCGTCGCCGCCTATCTCGTCTCGATAAGCAGGGTCGCCGCCAGCTACCGCTCGAAAGGTCTCTAACCGGCCACACCCTCGAGGCGTCGGCGGCCTCAGCGCGGTGGAAGCGCAAGTTTGATCTTGCGGCGCGCCGCGATTCTCGTAGGCATTCGGCGCGGGAATCTTGGCTCTGCCAAGGCTTGCCGCAGAAGCAACGAGTGGGGTGCGCAGCAGCTTGACGTCTGATCGCCCGCGCTTGCGGGAGGAGACGCGATGCCGCGAACCAGCAATGCAGTGCCTGTCCCGGTCGCCAGGACCGCCGATGTCGTCGACGCCAATGCCAGCGGGGACCAGCGGATCGACGGTATCCTCGACGGGGCGCGGTGGCGCGGGCCCGTCACCTACGGCGATCCTGCCGGCGCCAGCGCCTATGGCGCCGATTACCCGGAGGCCCTGACGGATTTCCGCCAGGTCAACGCGACCCAGCTCGCTGCGGTGCGCGCCGCACTGACCGGCGCGGCGTCCCTGCCCGGAGGCGCCGGCTTCTCGGTTGCGGGCTTCACCCGCCTTGCGATCACCTACGACGGCTCGGGGCACAGCACCATTCGCGTCGCCGACACCAGCGACCCGCTGACCGCCTACACCTACGAGCCGAGCGCCGGCAGCGGTGGCGGCGACGTCTTCTTCGGCACTGCGGGCCGCCAGCCGGACACCGGCAACTACGACGCCTTCACCATCATCCACGAGCTCGGCCACGCGCTCGGCCTCAAGCACGGCCAGGAGACCGATGGCTTCGGGGCGCTGCCGGCTGCGACTGAACTCGATGGAATTCTCGGTGATGACCTACCTGTCCTACGTCGGGTCGGATGGGCAGTTCGTCTACAACGAGCAATTCGGCTACGCCCAGAGCTACATGATGTACGACATCGCAGCCTTGCAGCACCTCTACGGGGCGAATTTCGCCAGCAACGCCGGCGACACGACCTACTCCTGGAACCCGCGCACCGGCGATGCCTTCGTCGACGGCGAGCTGGCGATCTCGCCCGGCGCCAACCGCATCTTCGAGACCGTATGGGACGGCAACGGCAACGACACCTACGATCTGTCGAACTACACGACGAACCTGGTGGTCGACCTGGGGCCCGGCGGCTTCTCGACCTTCGCCAGGGCCCAGCGCGCCGATCTCGGCGGCGGGCCGAATAGCGGCTTCGCACGCGGCAACGTCTTCAACGCCCTGCTCTATCACGATGATCCGCGATCGCTGATCGAGAACGTGATCGGCGGGACGGGCGACGACAGCCTGACCGGCAATCAGGCGAACAACAGGCTGATCGGCAACGCGGGAAGCGACGCGCTGATCGGCGGGCTTGGGAATGACTTCCTCGACGGTGGCGTTGGCGCCGACCGGATGGCGGGCGGCAGGGGCAACGACACCTATATCTCAGACGGCCGCGGCGACAGAATCGTCGAGACCATCGCCGGATTGGCTGGTGGGATTGATTCCGTGTTTTCGGCTGGCCGCACCCGGACGCTCGGGGCCAACATCGAGAACCTCGTGCTGACCGGCACCGCGCTTGGCGGCGTCGGCAACGAGCTGGCCAACGGGTTTACCGGCAACGCGGCGGCGAACACCTTTCGCGGCCTCGGCGGCGGCGATGTCTTTGTTGCCGGCCCCGGCGCTGACCTGCTGATCGGGGGAAAAGGCGCCGACGTCTTTCGCTTTGCGGATCCCGCCCACTCCCGGCCGGGGGCGCATGACACGATCATGCCCGGCGACGGTGCGGTGGCGTTCCAAGGCCCTGGCGCCGCTGCGGGCGACTGGATCGACGTCTCGCGCATCGATGCCGACTTGGTCCACGCCGGCGACCAGGACTTCACGCTCGGAGGGCCGCACCGGATCGGCCACCTCTGGGTTCTCGACTTCGGAACCGAGACCTACGTCCGCGGCAATGTCGCGGGGGGACCCGGACCCGAGTTCGAGCTGGTGATCGACGACGGGGCGACGCCGGCGTCCGCCTATACTGCCGCCGACTTCATTGGGGTCGCCTGACGGGGCCTGCGCGCCGGATCAGGTAGGCGTGGCAGGGATGGCCGAGGTCCTCCTGCCCGACCAGCACGTGCCCGGCCTCGGCGCAGAAATGCGGGACATCGACGAGCGCGGCGGGATCGTCCGCGAGGACCCGCAGCACCGCGCCCGGCGCGAGCGCCTGCAGGCGCTTGCGCGCCTTCAGGACCGGCAGCGGGCAGATCAGGCCCCGCGCGTCGAGTTCGGCATCCCAGTGCATCGGCCGGGAGGGTGCGCCCGGGTGCGGCGGCTGTCCACGGCAATGTGACGCGGGTTCGGCGTGACGCCGCGGACGCCGGCCGCTAGGGTCGCGGCCGCCGGAGAACCCGATTGGCCGCAGCATGTTCGGAATAGACCTCTGGGACGCCTCGCTCGCGCCCGCGGCGCTCGTCGCGGTCGCGGCCGGGCTCCTGAGCTTCCTCTCGCCCTGCGTTCTGCCGATCGTGCCGGCCTACCTCGCGTTCATGGCCGGGTCCTCCTTCGACGGGAGCGGCGGCGAGCGGCGGGGGCAGATGCTGCAGGCGGCGGCGTTCTTCGTGCTGGGCCTCTCGACGGTCTTCCTGCTCCTCGGCCTCGCCGCGTCGGCGGTCGGGCGGGTGCTCCTCGCCTGGCAGCACGAGATGGCGCTGGCGGCAGGCGTGGTGATCGTGCTCTTCGGGCTGCACTTTCTCGGCGTGCTGCGCATCCCGATCCTGGCGCGCGAGGCCCGGTTCGAGGCGCACGGCCGCACCGGGACGGCGCTCGGCGCCTACCTCTTCGGGCTGGCCTTCGCCTTCGGGTGGACGCCCTGCATCGGCCCGGTGCTCGGCGCCATCCTGTCGCTTGCGGCGCAAGGCGGATCGGCCGGGCGAGGGCTGGCGCTGATGGGCGCCTACGCGCTTGGGCTCGGGCTGCCGTTCCTGCTGACGGCGCTCTTCCTCGACCGGGCGCTCCACCTGATGGCGGGGGTCAAGCGCCACATGGGCGCCGTCGAGCGGGTGATGGGCGTGCTCCTCGTCGGGGTCGGGGTCCTGATGCTGACCGGCGGCTTCAGCAGCCTGTCGTTCTGGCTCCTCGACACCTTCCCGGTGCTCGGCCGCATCGGCTAAAAAAGCGTACCGCTCCCATCACGGGTCTGTTCGGGGCCGGCCGTGCTACCGGTCATCGGCGTCGTCAACCGGTCTCAGTCGACGTCACCCCGCTCGGCCGGGCGTTTGCGCCCGGTGATCATCGCCAGGACGAGGTTCTCCTGGTGATGCCAGCTTGCCAGGGCGATGCCCGCGAGATGCAGACCGATCAGGATCAGGAGCCCGTGCGCAAACAGAGAATGAACGGCTTCGACCCACCTCACCCCGAAATAGGCATCGGTCGTTTCCATCCAGCCAGTGGTCGCTGTCGCCGCGATGCCTGCGAGCAGCGCCACCACCATCGCCCGCCGGCCGGGTTGTGCCCGCCGGCCGGGTTGTGGCCGACGTGGCGCGCCTCGGATCCGGTCAGGATATCGGAAAGATAGGCGACAACCTCGCCAGGGCGCCGCACGAACTGTCCGAACCGGGCATAGCCGGGACCGACGAGGCCCCACGCCAGCCTGATCACGACCAGGGTCGCGGCGACATAGCCGGCCCAGTGGTGAATATCGTCCGAACGGTGCGAGGTGAGCCAGGCCAGGCCGAAGCTGAAAACCAGGCACCAGTGCAGGGCGCGGACCAGCGGGTCCCAGACACGCGCCGTCCCGCTAGGGGGGCGCGCGCCGGAAGATACCGCTGTTGTCAGATCAATTCTCACCGGCTTCGGCATTGGCGACCTGCGCCAGCGTTTCCGCGTTAAAGGCAACATTCACTTTGTTGCCTTTCTTGTCGAGCGCATAGACCTCGTAGCAGCCGCCTTCTTGCTTGATCTGGCGGATATCCATTCCCTGGGCTTCAAGCTGCTTCTTGAGCGCGTCCTGGGACTGGTACTGAGAAGCCGGCGCTTTGCTGCAGACGGATTCCGCAAGGCTTGGCCCCGCCACGACGGCCGCCGCAAGGGCGACGGCAAGAACACGATACATATTAGCCTCCAGGGTAGCGGCGAGCCTTTGGCGCGCCGGTTTCAGGTCGGGTCGACGGCCCGACTCGGGAGGTTCTAGCGGGTCAAACTGACAGCAACCTGAACGCTCGCCGTGGCCGGCCGCGACGGCTCGACAACCGGCGTTCCCGGCTGGATCACTCCGACGCGGTCCCGGCGCCGTGCGGCGACATGTTGCGTTCGAGGACGAAGACCCGGATCGCCGAGGCGAGGCCGCGGCTGGTGCCGCGGGCGGCGTCGATCTCGGCGGCGATGTCGTTGAGGCCGCGGCCCTCGGCGGCGGCGATCGCGCGCAGCGCGCGCCAGAACTCCGGCTCGAGCGACACCGAGGTGCGGTGGCCCCGGAGCGTCAGCGAATGCTTCTCGGGCCTGCCGGCCAGCGTCAGGCCTCCGGCTCGTCGCGGCGGTGGGCTTCGAGCCGCCGCTGCTCGAGCTCGGCCTCGGCGCGCCGGCGCTCGGCCTCGGCCGAAGCCGCGTCGAGTGCGCGCGGTCTGCTGGCGCAGCTCGGCCCGGGCGCGCTGCTTGCGGACGGTGCGCAGGTTGACGAGCTTCCCCATGGCTCAGATGCCCTTCGAGAAGGTGTCGCACTGGTCGGGATCGCCGGTCTTGTAGCCCTGGTAGAACCAGGTCTGGCGCTGCTCGCTGGTGCCGTGGGTGAAGCTGTCGGGCACCACCCGGCCCTGCGCCGCGCTCTGCAGCGCGTCGTCGCCGATCCGCGCCGCGGTGTCGAGCGCGCTCCTGATGTCGTCCTGGGTCAGCGCCAGCCGGTCCCGGGCCGCGTTCGCCCAGACCCCGGCGTAGCAGTCGGCCTGCAGCTCGATCTTCACCGACAGCGCGTTGGCGTCGCGCGGGTTCGACCGGCTGCGCTGTCGGTTCACCTGCTCGAGGAGCCCGAGCTCGTCCTGAACGTGGTGGCCGACCTCGTGCGCCACGACGTAGGCCTTGGCGAAGTCGCCGCGGGAGCCGAGCTGCTGCTCCATCACCTGGAAGAAATCGGTGTCGAGATAGACCGTCTGATCGTTGGGGCAGTAGAACGGCCCCATCGCCGACTGGGCGGCGCCGCAGGCCGAGCCGGTCGCGCCGGAAAAGAGCACCAGCCGCGGCACGTGGTAGGTCAGCCCGGCCTGCTTGAACATCGCGCCCCAGACGTCCTCGGTCTCGCCCAGCACGACCGCGACGAAGGCTTCGCTCTCGTCGTCGATGGTGTTCGGCCCCGAGGGCGCCGACTGGCTGACATCGGTGCCGCCGCCGGTGCCGAGGAGCGGCGTCAGGTCGACCCCGAAGAACATGCCGAGAAGCACGACGACGAGAAGGCCGATCCCGCCGATCCCGGCCGGACGCACCATGCCGCCGCCGCCGCGGCGATCCTCGATGTTCGTGCTCTGCCGCCGTCCCCGCCACTCCATGCCCGCTCTCCTACGGCTTCGGCCCCAGCATCTCGCTCGGCTGCACCACCCTATCAAACGTCTCGGCGTCGACATAGCCGAGACGGATCGCCTCTTCCTTCAGCGTCGTGCGGTTGTGGTGGGCTTCCTTGGCGACCCGGGTCGCGTTGTCGTAGCCGATCGTCGGCGCGAGTGCGGTCACCAGCATCAGGCTTTCCCACATCAGCCGGGCGATCCGCTCCTCGTCGGCCTCGATGCCCTCGACGCAGTTGTCCGCGAACGACGCCGCGGCGTCGCCGATCAGCGTCATCGACTGCAGCACGTTGTAGGCGATCATCGGCTTGTAGACGTTGAGCTCGAAATGGCCCTGGCTGCCGGCGAAGCCGACCCCGGCGTCGTTGCCCATCACCTGGGCGCAGGCCATCGTCAGCGCCTCGGCCTGGGTCGGGTTGACCTTGCCCGGCATGATCGACGAGCCGGGCTCGTTCTCGGGCAGGATCAGCTCGCCGAGGCCGCAGCGCGGGCCCGAGCCGAGGAGCCGGATGTCGTTGGCGATCTTGAACAGGCTGACCGCGACGACCCGGAGCGCGCCCGACATCTCGACCATCGCATCGTGCGCCGCCAGCGCCTCGAACTTGTTGGGCGCGGTGACGAACGGCAGGCCGGTGATCTCGGCGATGCGCGCGGCGATCGCCTCGGCCCAGCCGGCGCTGGTGTTGAGCCCGGTGCCGACCGCGGTGCCGCCCTGCGCCAGCGGGTAGATGTTGTGCAGCGCATGGGTCACCCGCTTGATGCCCTGCTCGACCTGGAAGGCGTAGCCGCCGAACTCCTGGCCGAGGGTCAGCGGCGTCGCGTCCTGGGTGTGGGTGCGGCCGATCTTGATGATGTCCTTGAAGGCGTGCGCCTTGGCCGACAGCGCCGCGTGCAGCTTTTGCAGCCCCGGCAGCGTCACGTCGCGGGCGGTGATCGCCACGGCGATATGCATCGCGGTCGGGTAAGTGTCGTTCGAGCTCTGGCTCATGTTGACGTGGTCGTTGGGGTGCACCGGGTCCTTGGTCCCGATAGTGCCGCCCAGCATCTCGATGGCGCGGTTGGAGATCACCTCGTTGGCGTTCATGTTCGACTGGGTGCCCGAGCCGGTCTGCCAGACCACCAGCGGGAACTCGTCGTCGAGCGCCCCCGAGGCCACTTCCGCCGCTGCGGCGGAGATCGCGGCGCCGAGCGCCGGGTCGAGCTTGCCCTCGGCCATGTTCACGTCGGCCGCGGCCTGCTTGATGATGCCGAGCGCGCGCACGATCGCCGCGGGCTGGGTCTCCCAGCCGATTGGAAAGTTCAGGATCGAGCGCTGGGTCTGCGCTCCCCAGTAGCGATGGTGGGGGACCTCGAGCGGGCCGAAGCTGTCGGTCTCGGTGCGCGTCGCGGTCATCCGCCATTCTCCTCGGCAAGGCCTTGCGCCATATATCCCCGAGGCGGGCGGGGTCCAACCGGATTCGGCCCGTGGCCGGTGCCGACGATCGGCCTTGAACGCAGAGCTAGGGGAGACCCCATGGACCAACTGACCCTGAACCCGGAATTCCTGCGCAACCTCATCCTTCAGTTGCGCGCGCTGATGGCGCAGGAGGACGAGGTCTCGCCCGACTCCGGCTCCAACCCGATCGACGACGAGGGGCCCGCTGTGCTGCAGGACAGCGCCGACAACCCGCTGCGCGCCGAGCTCGAGACCGAGATCGGCGACCTCGAGCCCGACCAGCAGGCCGAGCTCGTCGCCCTGATGTGGATCGGCCGCGGCGACATGGAGCCCGAGGAGTGGGAGGATGCGCTGGCGACGGCGGCCGAGCGCAACGAAGGCCCCACCGCCGCCTATCTGCTCCGGCATCCCCACGTGGCCGACCACCTCGACGAGGGCCTCGACCGGCTGCTCGACGGCTCGGACCTGATGGAGACCGGCGAGTACTAGCGCTGCAGGGTCGCGCAGGTCTCGGTGCCGCGGAACCCGCGGCGATGACGAGGGCGCAAAGTTCGGTCTTCGCTATCGCGCTCGGGCGCGCGACGGCGGGCCTCGGGCGTGCCGTCCGGGTTCAGGCGACCGACAGCGTGGCCAACGGCGATCCCTCTTCCAAGCGCGGAGCCGGCGTACTATATAGGGGGTGTCCCGTTCGCGGGACTATGGTGATAAACGCGCACGTAATAAGCGGATCGGACCCGGGGGCGGTACCCGGCGGCTCCACCAGACACCCTTCGTTGGGGGAAAATGGGGCCGAAACAGGATCGACGGACGTGTAAAGGTGTTATGCTTTCACCCGGCAGGATGCCACCGTTACCGGCTCAAAGCGATAGTTGCCAACGACAACTATGCTCCGGTGGCTGTTGCCGCGTAAGCGGTAACGGTACCGATTTCTGAAGCCCCGGGCTGTAGCAAGTCCGGGCGGGGTTCGCAGGCACCTGGCAACAGAAGCCTGCACTTCCCGCCTCATCCTCAGCCGTTCCACAGGGTGCTGCCTTGGCTGGCGGCCGCCGAACATGCATAGCGATTCGGTTCGCGACGGGTCATGCAAAGCGACTTGTCAAGTTAAGATATGGACAATCCTCCTGTCATTTTTAACCATCGGCGGTAAATTGCCGTTGAAGGAGTCGCGCCTTGCGGGTACAATGAACTCGTAGAAAAGCAGTGGGGTTGAGGGTCATGCGAGTTGCTTGCATCGCGTCTTTATTTGCCGGATTGTTTCTGGCTTCTCCAATAAACGCCGCAGTCATGCTTCAAGTAAAGGAGCTTACTGATCCCGGCGTCGTGATCCGGGTCAGCGGATCACTTGATCTCACCGGCCTCGGCGACCCGAGCCGCGAGAAGCTCGACTTCTACACCGCCCCGCTGATGACGCCGAGCAAGGGCTACATCGGCGTGGGGCTGCCCGGCACAGACGATTCCCACCTGTTCGCCGACGTCTACAAGGACGTGTTCTCGAACCCGGTCGCCTCCTTCGGCATGGGGGGGACGGCACACCACTGGTCGGACGCGACGGCGCCGGGGTTCTTCGCGCTCGCGATGGCGAGCAACGCTCTGCTGCTGCCGGCCGGTTACAAGTCGAACTCGCCGATCCATGCCTATACCGATTTCGTCGGCGCGCCGGGCTTCACGCTGAAGTCGCTCGGGATCGATCTCGGGACCTACAACTTCGACCTGGTCAACGGCGAGCACGTCACCGTGGAGGTCGCGCCGGTTCCGCTGCCGGGGACGGCCTCCCTGCTCGCGATCGGTCTCGTCGCCCTCGCCGGCGCCGGGTATGCCACGTCGAGGCGCTCCCCTCTGGCCTGAACAGCGCCGTTCCGGACGCCTGCCCACGCCGCCCTGGCGTGGGCTCATCCATGTGCCGGGCTGCGGCGTCGCCGTGCTTGCGCGGGGCGCGGTTGTGATGAGAATGCCGGGGTGATGGCCGCCGCATGAACATCCGCCGCCACGGCCGGTTCTACATCGCGCTGCTGTGCGGGTTCGTCGCCTTCGTGGCGGCGCAGGCGCTCGGGAGCTGGGAGTTCCGCTTTCTCGTCGCGGGCAACGTCTTTTTTACGGCCTACCTGCTGCAGACGGGCGTCTTCATGGTCCAGGCGACGGTCGATCACCTGCGGCGGCGGGCGGCGGCTGCAGACGAGGGTTTGCCGCTGATCCTGCTCGTGACGATGGCGGTGGTCGTGGTCAGCACTGCGGCGATCTTCATGCTGCTCGGCCACCGGCAGACCTTCGGGCTGCCGGCCGGGATCACCGCGGTCGCGGGCATCCCGCTCGGCTGGCTGACGTTGCACACGCTGATCTCGTTCCACTACGCGAACCTGTTCTACGCGCCCAAGCCCGGCGGCCACGAGGAAGGCGGCCTGAAGTTTCCCGGCACCGACGAGCCGGGGCCTACGGATTTCCTCTACTTCTCGTTCGTGATCGGGATGACGGCGCAGGTTTCCGACGTGTCGGTCTGCACCTCGGCGATGCGGCGGGTGGCGCTGGCCCACGGCATCGGCTCGTTTTTCTACAACACGATCATCCTGGCGCTCGCCGTCAATGCCGCGGTCGCCTACGCAGGGTGACCGTGGGAAAGCGGCCGGCGATCACGCGCTGGCCTTCTTCTCGTGCATGACGGCATCGAGCCTCGCCTTGTCAGAGCCGGTCAGCTGACCGGCACCAGCTTGCCGTGTCAGGGCACCTCGACGGTGACCTTTGTCTCGGGCGACAGCCGCCACGGCGCCGCGAACGCCGCGGCCGGCGAGAACCAGGACGGCGCACTTGAGCACGAGGCAAGTCCTCCGATCGCGGGCATGATCGCCCATCCGGACCGGTCCGTCGCGGCCCTTCGGCGGCCCGCCCCACCCGTCGAGATTGCCTCGCTCTCCGACCTGAGGCAGGCTCGCGCCGCGGCGACGGGGGGAATCGGGCATGCAGACGATCGTGGCGGCGCTGGTCGCGGGATGCCTGCCCGCTCTCGCCTTTGCCCAGGGCGTGCTGCCGGGCGAGGTCTTCACCTCGCTGATCGCGCGCCCGCTCGCCGAGACCCATCCGGTCCTCGGCGCCGACGGCCGGGTTCATCTCGCCTTCGAGGTGCTGGTCTCCAACCCCTCGCGGCTCTTCATGACCCTCGACAAGGTCGAGGCCATGGACCCCACGGGCGCCAGCCTCTGGTCGCTGGAAGGCGACGGGCTCGCGGCGATGACCGACGCCTGGGCGATCACCGACGGCGCGCTGCCGCCCGGCGGCACCGCGGTGGTGCTGCTCGACGTGCCCTTCGCGCCGGATGCCGCGATGCCGGACCGGGTCGACACCCGGATCACCGCGACGCGGCGGCTGGCGGGGGCCGACGGCAAGCCCGCGGCATTCCCCGCCGGCGAGCCGGTTCCCGCGACCGTCACCTTCACCGCGGCGGAGACGCCGGTCGGCGCGCCCGCCGTCGCGCTCGATCCGCCGCTCCGCGGCGACGGCTGGGTCGCGCTCAACGGCTGCTGCGACGCGCCGACCTCGCACCGCACCGGCCTGCAGGCCATCGACGGCGCGCTGAAGGCGCCCGAACGGTTCGCAATCGACTGGGTGGAGCTCGACGCCTCCGGTCGCATTTTCACCGGCGATGGCACCAGTCTAGCAGGCCGCTGAAGAAGTCTCTCGTTCGGCTTTGAGGATAGCGTCGTCGCCGTGATGGCGATCGAATTCGATCTCCAAGGAGCCGTCTTCGAGGAGTTCGGCCGACCCGGAGCCTCTGACCTCGTCCATCTCGTCGAACCCTGCCCAATCGAAAGAGATGTCCGAATGGCCGTAGGCGAGGTCGAGGCTGGCCTGGAAGGCGCCGAAGGCGATCTCGCCGTGTCCGTCGGCCCGGATGTCCAGCATGGCGGGTCCGCAGAGGTCGAGATAGTCGCGCTCCCAGATATCGGCCGCGACGATCCGCCACCGGCCGATCAGCTTGCAGTCCTTCAGGGCGTTCACGGCGAGGCCCCCGCGAGAAGCTTCGGCAGCCGCACCAGGTTGTAGGCGGCGAGGCCGAGCACGAAGGCGCAGTCGACCCGGGCCAGGCCGCGCAGCTTGACCTGGGCGAGCCCGGCGATCTCCTTCACCCAGCCGAAGCCCTCCTCGATCCGCTTGCGGATGCGCAGGGAAGCGGCGTAGCCGGGGTGCCGGGTGGTGCGGCCATCGATGCGCGAGCCGCGGGTCGTGGTGATGTTTTGGGCCACGTGCGGCGTGACCTTCTCTTCCCGGCATTCCAGGACGAAGTTGGCGGTGTCGTAGGCCTTGTCGGCACCGAGGGTGATCCGCCGCCTTCCCGCGAAGGCCTTCACCAGCTCGATCGCCGCTAGGGGCTCGGCGTCGCCGGTGGCCCGCGTCGCCACTCCGCCGACGATCAGCCCGTTGCGGTTCTCCATCAGCGCGTGCCCGATGTAGCAGAGCTCCGCCGGCTGGCCGTTGCCCTTGCGATACAGCCGCGCGTCCGGGTCGGTGGTGCTGGCGTGGGTGGCATTCGAGCGCTTCTCGCCCCTGAAGCCCCTCTCGCCGTTGCGCCCCGGGCCAGGCGGCTCGTCCTCGCCGTCCCTGCGCCGGAAGCTCTTCTGGCTGGCCCAGGCCTGGAGCAGCGTGCCGTCCACCGAGAAGTGCTCGGCGGACAGCAGCCGCCGCACCTCCGGCAGCGCCAGCAGCTCCGCCAGGAACCGCTGCGCCACCTCGCCCGCAAGCAGCCGGTCGCGGTTCTTCGAGAACACGCTCGCGTCCCAGACCGGATCGTCCACGCCGAGCCCGACGAACCAGCGGAACAAGAGGTCGAACTCCAGCCGCTCCATCAGCTGGCGCTCCGAGCGCACCGAGTAGAAGCATTGCAGCATCAGCGCCCGCAACAAGCGCTCGGGCGCGATGCCCGGCCGGCCCAGGCGCGAGTAAAGCGCTTCGAAGTCCGATGACATCGCCCCCAGCGCGGCGTTCACCACATCACGGATCGCGCGCAGCGGATGGTCCGCTCGTACCCGGGACTCCAGATCAACATAGGAGAACAGCGCGCCTGTCCGCCGATCCTCGCCCCGCATCGCCCTCGATCCTCGCTACTTCGACCCGATACCCACGGAATCATCACCCCGGCCCCGGCGCAAGGTCGGCTTTCTTCAGCAGCCTGCTAGACGACTACTTCTACTACGGCGTGCCGGTCTATGCCGTGGCCGACGGCGTGGTGGTGGACGCCTACGACGGGCTCGATCCGCAAGTCCCGCTCGGGCGCAACCCGAACATCACTCCCGAGGACATCACCGGCAACGCCATCGTCCTCGATCTCGGCAGCGGCCGCTACGCCCTCTACGCGCATCTGCTCAAGGGAAGCCTCAAGGTCCGCGAAGGCGACACCGTCGAGGCGGGCCAGGTGCTGGCGCAGCTCGGCAACACCGGCAACTCCGATGGCCCGCACCTGCACTTCCAGGTGATGGACAACCGCTCGCCGCTGAATTCGAGCGGGCTGCCTTACGTCTTCCGGCACTTCACAGGCCGCGGCGTCCTCGCCGGCGGCGCCGACGCCGCCTTCGACGCGGCGACGGCCGGCAAGCCCGCCGCGATCGATCCGACCTGGGCCGGCGCGCATGCCGGCGCCCTGCCGCTCAACAACCAGGTCGTGGACTTCGACTAGCCCTCAGGTCAGCGCGTCGGCACCGGGTGCTCGCCGCGGTAGTCGTAGAACCCGCGCCGGGTCTTGCGCCCGAGCCAGCCGGCCTCGACGTACTTCACCAGCAGCGGGCAGGGGCGGTACTTGGTGTCGGCCAGCCCCTCGTGCAGGATGTTCATGATCGCGAGGCAGGTATCGAGCCCGATGAAGTCGGCGAGTTCGAACGGCCCCATCGGATGGTTCGCCCCGAGCTTCAGCGAGGTGTCGATCGACGCCACCGACCCCACGCCTTCGTAGAGCGTGTAGACCGCCTCGTTGATCATCGGCATCAGGATGCGGTTGACGATGAACGCCGGGAAGTCCTCGGCGGTCGAGGCGGTCTTGCCGATCCGGCCGACCACCTCGAGCATCGCCTCGAAGGTCGGCGCGTCGGTGGCGATGCCGCGGATCAGCTCGACGAGCTGCATCACCGGCACCGGGTTCATGAAGTGGAACCCCATGAACTTCTCCGGCCGGTCGGTGCCCGAGGCGAGCCGGGTGATCGAGATCGACGAGGTGTTCGAGGTCAGGATGGTGTGCGGCGCGAGATGCGGCACCAGCGCCTTGAAGATCTGGTGCTTCAGCGCCTCCTTCTCGGTCGCCGCCTCGATGACGAGGTCGCTCGCGCCGATCGCCGCAAGCTCGGGCTCGATGCGGATGCGCGCGAGCGCCGCGTCGCGCTCGGCCTCGGTGATCCGGCCGCGCGCCACCTGGCGGTCGAGGTTGCCGCGGATGATCGCGGGCGCGGCATCGAGCGCCGCCGCGGACACGTCGTGCAGCGCGACGTCGAAGCCGGACACCGCGAAGACGTGGGCGATGCCGTTGCCCATCTGCCCGGCGCCGATCACGCCGATGCGCTTGATCTCCATGCAATTGCGTCCCGTCGCTTGAGGTGTGCACCAGCTTATGGGGCGCCCCGTGGCCACGCAATGGCCTTGTCCCCGCCGCCGGCCGTGCAGGCCGCGCAAAGGTTTACAGCGCCACGCCTCGCAGCGTAGCCTCACCTCAAGGTTGATGAATTCAACGCCGGCGGGGGACAGCCATGAACACCATCATCGATTTTCTCAACACGATATTCTGGGGATACGTGCTGATTTACGGCCTTCTGGCCGTCGGCATCTATTTCACCGTCCGGCTCGGCTTCCAGCAGATCGTGCACTTCAGCGAGATGTTCCGGGTCGTCACCAACGCGCCCGCAGACCGACAAGGAAGGCATCTCGCCGTTCCAGGCGCTCTGCACCAGCCTCGCGAGCCGCGTCGGCACCGGCAACATCGCCGGCGTCGCGGTGGCGCTGACCTTGGGCGGGCCGGGGGCGATCTTCTGGATGTGGATGGTGGCGCTGGTCGGCATGGCCACCGCCTATTCGGAATCGACGCTGGCCCAGCTCTACAAGACCCACGGGCCGGAAGGTGCCGAGGGGGTCTATCGCGGCGGCCCGGCCTTCTACATCGCCCGGGGGCTCGGGCTGCCGTGGCTCGGCGCGGTGTTCTCGGCCTGCCTCATCCTCTCGTTCGGCCTCGTCTTCAACGCGGTCCAGGCCAACTCGATCGCCGACGCCATGGTCGGCGCCTTCGGCATCCCCAAGCTCGTCACCGGGCTGGTGGTCGCGGGCGTCACCGCCGTGGTGATCTTCGGCGGCATCCGCAAGATCGCCCAGGTGGCCGAGTACATCGTGCCGTTCATGGCGGGCATCTATCTTCTCGTCGCGCTCTACGTCGTCGTCACCCACATCTCCCAGATCCCCGGGCTCTTCGCCCACATCGTCGGCTCGGCCTTCGGCTTCCGCGAGGCGGCGGGCGGCATCACCGGCGGCATCGCGGCGGCGATGCTGAACGGGGTCAAGCGCGGGCTCTTCTCCAACGAGGCCGGGATGGGCTCGGCGCCGAACATCGCCGCGGCGGCGACGCCGGTGCCGCACCATCCGTCGAGCCAGGGCTTCGTGCAGGCGCTCGGCGTCTTCATCGACACGCTGGTGATCTGCACCTGCACGGCGATGATGATCCTGCTCTCCACCGCCTATGTCCCGGGGGGCGATCTCACCGGCACGCAGCTGACCCAGGCGGCGCTCGGCGAGCACATCGGCAGCGCCGGCGCCTACTTCATCGCGGTGGCGATCTTTTTCTTCGCCTTCACCTCGATCATCGGCAACTACTCCTACTCGGAGATGGCGATGGTCTACCTCGGGGTCGGCGGCCGGACCGGCCTTACCGCGCTGCGGGTGGTGGTGCTGCTGATGGTGGTCTGGGGCGCGCTGCAGGCGGTGGCGACGGTCTTCAACGCCGCCGACGCGTCGATGGGGCTGATGGCCACGATCAACCTCATCGCCATCGTCGCGCTGTCCGGCACCGTCGTGAAGCTGACGCGGGACTACTTCGCGCAGCGCCGGGCCGGGCAGGAGCCGGTGTTCCACGGCGCCGACTACCCCGAGCTCGGCGACCGGATCGAGCACTCGATCTGGTACCGCGAAACCTGAGCCGATCGCCCGCGGCATTAGCACCGCGGGTGCGCCGGTGGTATGATCCGCCCGGGCACGTCGCCCGGGGGGAGGCCGTGATGGGCGTCCTGACCACGATCGCCGCGGTGCCTCTCGCGGCTGGCTGTCTCTGCGTGGCGTCGGGTCTCTGGATGATGCTGCGAGGGCAGGGGAGCGCCGCCTTCGTGCTGCTGGTCGGCGCCGGACTGCTCGCCGTGCCGTTCGTGCTGCGGTCGCCCGCGGTCGAGTCGGCGGCCGCGCCTGAGCCGGTCGCCGCGCTGCCGGTCGGCATCGGCCTTTCGACCGACGGGCTGCAGACGGTCGCGGCACCGGTCGCGCAGCCGCCGCCGCCGCTGCCCGGCCGGCCGGCGGTCCGCATCGACATCGAGGCCTCCGAGGCCGAGCCCAACGACACGCTCGCCTCGGCCAACGCCGCCGGCCTCGGCACCGCCATCGTCGGGTCGCTCGCGGCGGGCGATCTCGACTACTACGCCGTCGACATTCCCCCCGGCCGCCGGTCCGACCTTCTCGCGAGCCTTCTCGTCCTCGATGGCGACGCCGGCCTCACGGTCTTCGACGACGCCGGTCGGGCGCTCGGCAGCGCCGACACCAGCCAGCAGATCAGCGTGCGCTCGACCACGCTCGAGCGCCAGATCGACCGCCCCCGCTATGTCGTGCTTGTGCGCGGCGTCCCGCCCGGAGCGAGCGCCACCTACCAGCTCACCATCGCCTCGCGCCCGCGCTGAGGCTGGAGGCGCGGCGGAGCTCGGCGATGATCCCTTTAGCAAAGGAGAAGCTCTCAAGCCTTCTGCAGGTCTCTAAGTCTATTTATCAAAAATATATCGGATATGGCGACCGGTATGTATGCATCGTAACTCCTTCAGTATGTCCCGATATAGAACTCGGTCAAAACTAGAGAAAAGTTGAGCGAGAATGCTTTCGGGATTTTCACCATCAAACTCAGGATTGCTAGTGAGAAAGGCAGATGGGCTTAGTTGGCCTCCCGCGGCGTCCTCTAGCTCCGCGCGTTTCTCCGGTTGCATGTTTCTAATTTTTTGATCGCCTGCCGACTGACATATAGAGGTGTAAATGCGAGATACTCCTGTATTTCGCCCTCCTTTGGTTCGGGAAATCGACTTCCAACTGATGAACCGTAAAGGTGCCACCGCTTATTTTAGCGTCTACGCCAAAATCAATTCGATTGAGAACAGCGCTGAGGAAAGGTATGCTTCTCGCCTTGTCAAGAAAATCAGCAACGCTGAAGGTCGCACCTCCCAAAGCTTTCAGCTCCAATTCGGTCTTAGATTTGAATTCACCTGATAGTGAAAATACCTCGTCAACCAAGGCAAAGCCATTAATCTCTCCATTCAGCACGGCGGCTCGATAATAGGGTAAGCACTCCGGCAACACATTTTGCTCAAGGTCAACTGTCGAATAGTCAACGGCTCGCTTTATCACTCTCAAGCCTGTTTCTTCAAGAGCCTCCTTCCTTGACACTGTAACGTCTACAGAGCCTTTGCCCCCGCGCCCTCGGCAGCAACGGATACCGTGGCGTTCCAGTTTGACGAATTAAGAACAGTTGCGTTTGGGTTGTCATAAAGGGGAAAACGATGCAAATCTGCCTTGTTAAAGCATTGATCTGGCTTGAGACTACTCTTTGAGATTTAGCCTCGATAATACTACCGGGGACAATATTGCCCTGTGGCGGCGTTAACAGCACAGCCTGATAAGGATACTGACCAAAGTATTCCTTCAAGAAGTCCTGGAAGACGCACTGGTTGCGCTAGACTATCTTCATAGTCGCAATCGCAACCGAGACGATCACCACAACTGCAATGCCGACCTGATTCTGGACCTCACCACCATCCTGAGGAGATATTGGACGCTCCTTATCACTTGCTGACGCCCGTCGATGGGTGTGAAATGAATCGCATCGCTCTGACCACGCTCCGACGCGCGGCTGCGCTGGTCTGGCCGGCCTGAGAAGTCATTCTGCGGCATATCATGAGCCGCGCTGCCTGACCTACGCCCACGCTGGCAGCAGCACCGCCTGCGGCGTCGGAAGTGATCGAAGGCACCGATCGGTCGAACGGGGCAATGCGTCAAGCAAAAGTATCGAAGATTAATGTGAAATCAAGGGAAGGGAATGGGAATCAGGAAGCCGAGCTTCTTTTCCAACTCCGGGACGATCTGGAAGAGATCGCCGACGAGGCCGTAGTCGGCGACCTGGAAGATCGGCGCCTCCGCGTCCTTGTTGATCGCGACGATGACCTTCGAAATCCTTCATGCCGGCGAGGTGCTGGATCGCGCCGGAGATGCCGATGGCGATGTAGAGGTCGGGCGCCACCACCTTGCCGGTCTGGCCGACCTGCAGGTCGTTGGGCGCATAGCCGCTGTCGACCGCCGCGCGCGAGGCGCCGACCGCCGCGCCGAGGGTGTCGGCGAGGCCCGCGATCATCGCGAAGTTCTCCTCCGAGCCGACGCCGCGCCCGCCCGAGACGACGATGCGCGCCGATGTCAGCTCCGGCCGGTCGTTGGTCGCGACCTTGTCCTCGACCCAGGTCGAGAGCCCGGGGTCCGCCGCGGCCGCCGCCGTCTCGATCGGCGCCGCCGCCTGCGTGCCCGGCGCGTCGAAGCTGGCGCCGCGAACGGTGACGACCTTCTTGGCATCGCTCGACTGCACGGTCTGCAGCGCGTTGCCGGCATAGATCGGCCGCTCGAAGGTGTCGGGCCCGAGCACCGCGGTGATCTCGGAGACCAGCATCACGTCGAGGAGCGCCGCGAGCCGCGGCGCCACGTTCTTGCCCGAGGTGGTGCCGGGAAAGACGATGTGCTCGTAAGGCCCGGCCAATCCCTGCACCAGCGCCGTCAGCGGCTCGGCCATCCGGTGGCCGTAGGCCTCGCCTTCGACGTGGATCACCTTGGCGACGCCGTCGAGCGTCGCCGCGGCTTCGGCGACCGCGGCGCAGTCCTGGCCCGCCACCAGGACGTGGATGTCGCCGCCCATCTGCCGGGCTGCGGTCACCGCCTTGCCGGTCGCGTCGTTCAGCGCCTTGTTGTCGTGCTTGGCGAGGAGGAGGACGGCCATCAGAGCACTCCCGCTTCGGTCTTGAGCCTGGCCACCAGTTCGTCCACCGACGCGAGCATCACCCCCGCCTTGCGGGTCGCGGGCTCGACCGTCTTCACGATCGTGAGCCGCGGCGTCACGTCGACGCCGTAATCGGCGGGCGTCTTCTCCTCCAGCGGCTTCTTCTTGGCCTTCATGATGTTGGGCAGGCTGGCATAGCGCGGCTCGTTCAGCCGCAGGTCGACCGTGACGATCGCCGGCAGGTGCACGCTGATCGTCTGCAGCCCGCCGTCGACCTCGCGCGTCACCGTCGCCGTCTCGCCCTCGACCGCCAGCGCCGAGGCGAAGGTCGCTTGCGGCCAGCCGAGCAATGCGGCCAGCATCTGCCCCGTCGCGTTCATGTCGTTGTCGATCGCCTGCTTGCCGGCGATCACCAGTCCCACGCCTTCGGCCTCGATCACCGCCTTGAGGATCTTCGCGACCGCCAGCGGTTCGATGTCGGTCTGCACGTTGTCCGTCGCGACCACCAGGATCGCCCGGTCGGCACCCATGGCGAGCGCGGTCCGCAACGTTTCCTGCGCCTGCCTGACCCCGATCGAGACCGCGATGATCTCCTCGGCGAGACCCTTTTCCTTGAGGCGGATCGCCTCCTCGACGGCGATCTCGTCGAAGGGGTTCATGCTCATCTTGACGTTGGCGAGGTCGACCCCCGAGCCGTCGGCCTTGACCCGCACCTTGACGTTGTAGTCGATCACCCGCTTGACGGGCACCAGGATCTTCATGCGCTACCCCCGGGTCATGCGCGGGGGGCTACGCAAGGACGCTCGCGCTCGCTCGGCCGCCCCCCGGGGCGCTGGTTTTTTCCAGACGCCGGTCTACGGGGGCGCGCCTGACCGCGCAACAGGAACTTTGGCCGTACCCAGACGCTCAGAGTGCTGACGCCTTGCCGCTCAGCTCCACCAGCACCGCGGCGTAGAGCACGAAGGTCGCCGCCAGGACGAAGACGTGCCAGATCGTATTGTGGAACGGCAGCCGCTCCCAGACGAAGAACACCACGCCCATCGTGTAGATCAGGCCGGCGATCAGGATCAGCATGAAACCGGTCGGCGTCAGCTCGCGCAGCAGCGGCCCGCCGGCCAGCGCGCCAGCCCAGCCGATCACGAGGTAGAGCAGGATGCTCGCCCACTTCAGCCGCGCCGGGCTGAAGAGCCTCAGCGACGCCCCCGCCAGCGCCGCGCCCCAGACGCCGGTCAGGAACAGGCCCGCATGGCTTCCCGTCAGCACCGCGAAAGGCGTGTAGCTGCCGGCGATCTTGACGTAGATCGCAGACTGGTCGATCCGGCGCAGCAGGTCCTTCCAGGCCGGCAGCCGCACCATGTTGTTGATCGCCGAGCAGGCGAACATGCCGATCAGGCTCAACCCGTAGACCAGCGCCGCGGCCACGACGGAGACGTCGCCGAACCAGACCGCCGCGAGCGTGATCAGAACCGGCACCGCGATCAGCGCCGCGATGATACCCGTGACGTGCACCGCAGCGTCGCTGACGAGCTCCGCCCGGCTGTAGACCATCGGCACGCGCTCACGCGTGAACATCGGCTGTCTTCCCCACGGCGCTGCGGCCACTCCATCGCGGCCGATTAAAGCAAATTCTCCGCCAGATTGGAATGCGGCACGTCGTCCGATGGTTAGCCGGCGGCGTGCCTCCCTGTCTCAGCGGTTGGCGCCGGGCACCCAGAGGACGTCGGCGCGGCCCCAGTCGTTCGCGGCGCGGCTCGCCACGAACAGCCAGTCCGACAGCCGATTCAGATAGCGCGCCGCCTCGGGGTTGACCGTCTCCCGGCTCGCCAGCTCGGTGACGCAGCGCTCCGCGCGCCGGCAGACGGTGCGGCAGAGGTGCAGGTGCGCGGCGAGCGCCGTCCCCCCCGGCAGAACGAAGCTGCTGAGCGGCTCCAGTCTGGCGTTCATCACGTCGATCTCGGCCTCGAGGCGCGCCACCTGGGCGGCAACGATGCGGAGACGCGGCCGCTTCGCCGCCGCGTCGCCCTCGAAGCCCGGCGTCGCGAGGTCGGCCCCGAGGTCGAATAGATCGTTCTGGATGCGCGGGAGATCGTCGCCCTCCGCCGCCAGCCGCGCCATCCCGAGCGTTGCGTTCAACTCGTCCACCGTTCCATAGGCGGCGACCCGCAGCGCATGCTTGGGCACCCGCGTCCCGTCGCTGAGCGCCGTCTCGCCGGTGTCGCCGGTCCGGGTATAGATCCGGTTCAGGACGACCACGGCTCAGCCCCCGCTGCGCGAGAAGTAGACGAACACGACGATCAGGATCACGGCGATAAACTGCGCCAGCAGCCGCAGCCGCATGATCTTGTTCGCATATTTCTTGTTGAAATCGCCGCCCTTCGCGAAGCCGGCGACGCCGACGACCAGCACTGCCAGCACCGCGAGGCAGGCAAACGCGGCGATCAGAAACAGGGGGTCATGACGCATGATCGGATTTTCCTTGACGCCAGACCACCTATCGCAATTGCCGGCTTTTGCAAGAATCATTGCGCCCGGGGCCCGGGCGGCTTATCCGGGCTTCCGGCTTGGGCCTTTGGCTTGCGGTTGGCTGAACGTGATTGTTGCGAGAGCCGGAGGTCAATCGAGCGATTGGAGCGGCGATTTGAGCACGGCCTGCGTTATCGTTTACCCTCTCCTTCCGGAATCATTTTCCCTGTCAGATTGTGCGTATAAGGTGGGGTTGTGGATGGCCGCATTCTCGGGTCGCGAGTGGGAGTATCTGTGAGTGCCTCGCCTATCCGCTGACAGGGACGCGTTCGTTCGGCGCATCGGTTATCGCCGGCAGGCAGCACGCTGGATCGCGAATGCTCGTCTCCGGGTCGGACTGACGCGGAAAAGCCATCAGGCCGAGATCTACGACGGGACGTTCAAGTCGGACGACGTCGCCGTCACATATTTCTACGCCTTGCGCAACGACCACCTGCCCGACTTCGAGAACCCGACCTGGGTGAACGAAAAGGTCCGGTGGCAGTTTCTGAATCATCCCAACCCGCTGATGTCGCTCGCTGCGGACAAGATAGCCGTTCGCGACTACCTGCGCTTCAAACAAAGCGTGATCCAGGCTCCCGAGATCATTGCCACCGGCTCCACAGTTGTGGAGCTGAGCAAAGCCCGGCTGCCAGAGCGGTTCGCTTTCAAGTCCGCATCCAGCAGCGGCCACAATCATATCGAGGACGGGACGCGCCCGATTGAGCGGCGGGATTTGGTCGCCAAGCTGGAGCACTGGAACGCTTACGAGTACTGGCGCCATGCTGCCGAATTGCATTATCGCGGTCTCGAGAAACGCTGGATCGTCGAAGAACTGATCGAGCCGACCGACAGCATCATCGAGTACAAGCTCTACTGCATCCACGGCGAGCCGGTGTTCATTCTCGTCATTAGGGGCCGCGTTGGTCCGCTCTACCGATGCGCCTTGTTCGATCTTGAATGGAACCCGGTAGACTTCTGCTGGCGAGGCTATCCGGCCACCGCCCGTGACACCGAGCGGCCGAAGAATCTCGAACTGATGATCGACGAAGCGCGCCGGCTGTCCGAGGATTTCATGCACGTCCGCGTCGACTTTCTGAGTTGCGGCGACCGCCTGACGTTTTCGGAGCTGACGTTTTCGGGGGGCGCTGCCCGCAATCCATTCGATCCGATTACCAAGAACCTCGAACTCGGTCGCATGATCGACTTGTCGCGGGCACCGGACTACCTCGATCGTGGAGTGCGGATCGCTGAAAAGCTCGGTTGGCGAACAGGGGGTCCGAACCTGCGCCTGGAGCGGAGGGCTGCAAAATGGTCGGCATCCGAGGCGCTGACCTATCCGGCTCGCGGCATCTGATGTCGGCGGGTTCGGTCGCCCGAATCGGCGATCCGGACAACGTCCGCGGCGGCGTTTTGGCAGCGCTCCGCCGGGCGGTTGACGATATTGTTTCTCATCGGAAGCTTTCGTGATCGGCAAAACGGTGTATCTTGTTTGGCGTGGGGCGTGCCGGGGGGCGCGTTGCTTTGGGGGTGGTAGACGATGCCGATTTTCGGCCCTGGGCGTGATCGATTCATCCAAGAGATCGACCGCAGGCGCGGGTTCTCGCGCGAACTGAATGCCATTCGTCAGCGAACGATCGGTTCTCACACCACGACGCAGGTCGCCGTCTACGACGCGATGTTCCGCAGCGACCGCGAGGCCGTGACGTACCACTACGCGACCGCCAACGATCACCTGCCCGATCTGGACGATCCGACATGGATCAACGAAAAGATCCGGTGGCAGTTTCTCAACCACCCCAATCCCCTGATGACCATCTGCTCGGACAAGATCGCGGTGCGCGACTATCTCGAATGGCGGGGAGCGCGCATCCGTCCGCCTGCGGTCGTGGCCTTCGGGTCGGACCCGGCCGAGATCGAGGGCCTCGATCTGCCCGAGCGCTTTGTGCTCAAGTCCACCTTCGCCAGCGGCCAGAACCATCTGGAGACCGGCAACGACCGGCGCACCAGTCCCGGAGAGCTCGCGACCAAGGTGCGGAAGTGGAACGCCTGGGACTTCTGGCGCAAGAACGGCGAGCTCCACTATCGCGACATTCCCAAGCGCTGGCTGATCGAGGAGTTCGTGCCGGCCTCCGTCGAGAAGCACGAGTACAAGATCTTCTGCATCCTCGGCGAGCCGGTCTTCATCGCGGTGATCACCGATCGAAACCGCGGCGGCGACGCCACGCTGGCGGGCGTGCGCCACGCCCTGTTCGACACCGACTGGAAGCGGCTTGACATCGGCATGCAGGGCGTCGCCGACGACCCGCGCCCGGTCCCGCGGCCGCGGGATCTCGACATGCTGCTGTCGGAGGCGAGGCGCGTGGCCGAGGGCTTCCTGCATGTGCGCGTCGATTACCTGAGGTTCGACGGCCGCTGGGTCTTCTCCGAACTGACCTTCTCGAGCCTGGGTGCCCGCCTGCCGTTCACGCCGATCGACGTCAATGCCAGGCTCGGCGCGATGATGGACCTGAACAAGGCGCCGGAGTATCTGATGCGGGCCCAGCGCGTCGCAGCACAGCTCCACGACAGCATGGCCGCCTGAGCGGCCCGACACCTTTGGACTGGACCGGCGTCGGCGGCGGCGGTAGACCACATCTATGGCCGATCCGACCGACGACCGCGACATAAACGGCCTCTCGACCGAGCCGCTCGCCCGCGCACTCGGCGAGCGGTATCTGACCTACGCGCTCTCGACCATCATGAACCGGGCGCTGCCGGATGCCCGCGACGGGCTGAAGCCGGTGCACCGGCGTATCCTCTTCGCGATGCGCGGGCTGCGGCTCGATCCCAACGGTGCCTTCCGCAAGTGCGCCAAGATCGTCGGCGAGGTGATGGGCAACTATCACCCGCACGGCGACAGCTCGATCTACGAGGCGCTGGCCCGGCTGGCGCAGGACTTCAACGTCCGCTACCCGCTGGTCGACGGCCAGGGCAACTTCGGCAACATCGACGGCGACAACCCCGCCGCGCAGCGCTACACCGAGGCGCGGCTGACGGCCGCTGCTGCGGCGCTGATGGAGGGGCTCTCCGAGGACGCGGTCGACTTCCGTGACAACTACGACGGCTCCGAGCAGGAGCCGGTGGTGCTGCCGGCCGCCTTCCCGAACCTCCTGGCCAACGGCTCTTCGGGCATCGCCGTCGGCATGGCGACCAACATCCCGCCGCACAACATCGACGAGCTCGTCGGCGCCTGCCTCCACCTGATCAAGGCGCCGAATGCCCGCGACGAGACGCTGCTCGACTTCGTGCAGGGGCCGGACTTTCCCACCGGCGGCATCGTCATCGAGCCCGCGGCCGCGATCCGCGAGGCCTACCGCACCGGCCGCGGCAGCTTCCGGCTGCGCGCTCGCTGGGCGGTCGAGGACCTCGGCCGCGGCACCTGGCAGGTCGTCGTCACCGAGATCCCCTACCAGGTGCAGAAGGGCAAGCTGATCGAGCGCATCGCCGAACTCGTCAACCTCAAGAAGGTCCCCGTCCTCGCCGACGTGCGCGACGAGAGCACCGAGGACGTCCGCATCGTGCTCGAGCCGCGGGCGCGCACCGTCGACCCGGCGGTGATGATGGAGATGCTGTTCCGCGCCAGCGACCTCGAGACCCGCTTCGCGATGAACATGAACGTGCTGATCGACGGCCGCACCCCGCAGGTCTCGACGCTCAAGGAGGTGCTGCGCGCCTTCCTCGACCATCGCCGCGACGTGCTGCTGCGGCGCTCGCGCTTCCGCCTCGACAAGATCGACGCCCGCCTCGAGGTGCTGGAAGGCCTGCTGATCGCCTACCTCAACCTCGACCGGGTGATCGCGATCATCCGTACCGAGGACGACCCCAAGGCGGTGATGATCGCCGAGTTCCGGCTCAGCGACGTGCAGGCCGAGGCGATCCTCAACATGCGCCTGCGCAACCTGCGCCAGCTCGAGGAGATGGAGATCCGCGCCGAGCGCGACGGCCTGACCGCCGAGCGCGCCGGCCTCGCGGCGCTCCTCGCCTCCGAGGCCGCCCAGTGGGCGCGGATCGCCGACGAGCTGCGCGCGGTCCGCAAGGCCTTCGGCAAGGACGCCCCCGGCGGCGCCCGGCGCACCACCTTCGGCGAGGCCCCGGACGTCGAGGAGGTCTCCTACGAGGCGATGGTCGAGCGCGAGCCGGTGACCGTCGTCTGCTCCGAGATGGGCTGGATCCGCGCGATGAAGGGCCACCTCGATCCGTCCGCCGACATCAAGTTCAAGGACGGCGATGGCCCGCGGTTCTTCCTGCACGCCGAGACCACCGACCGCCTGCTGGTCTTCGCCTCGAACGGCCGGATGTACACCCTCGCCTGTGCGAGCCTGCCCGGGGGCCGCGGCATGGGCGAGCCGGTCCGCCTGATGATCGACCTGCCGAACGAGGCGCAGATGCTGGCGCTCTTCGTCCACCTCCCCGGCCGCCGGCGCCTCGTGGCGTCGGAGGCCGGCGACGGCTTCATCCTTCCCGAGGACGAGGCGGTGGCGCAGACCCGCGGCGGGCGCCAGATCCTGAACCTCCGCGACGGCGTGCGCGCCCGCGTCTGCCGCCCGATGGCCGGCGACCACGTCGCGGTCGTCGGCGACAACCGCAAGGTGCTGGTGTTCCCGGCCGCCGAACTGCCCGAGATGGGTCGCGGCAAGGGCGTCCGCCTGCAACGCTACAAGGACGGTGGCCTCGCGGATGCCATCGCCTTCACCCTTGCCGACGGCCTGAGCTGGAAGGACCCCGCCGGCCGGACCCGCACCGTCAGCGGGGCCGATCTTGCCGAGTGGACCGGGCCGCGCGCCAGCGCCGGCCGCATGGCGCCGCGCGGATTTCCGCGCGAGACCCGCTTCGACTGAAGCAGCGCAACGGAATCCCGCCCCTCGCGCGTTTACCATGCAGAACAACGTGTCGGGAACATCGATGACCGGCGCGAATTAGACGTTTGGGGAGACGGGCGTTCCGTCGAGGGTGAAACGATGCGACAGATGACGGCGACGGTCGCCCTCGTGGCGATCCTTGCAACGAGCACCGTGCCGGTGCGCGCTCAGGACAATTCCGACGCCTTGCGGAACGCGATCTCCGAAGCCAACGACGCCACCGCGTCGGGCGCGGAGAGCGTCGCGCTCAGCCAGGCGGATTTCCTCGACGAGGACGCGCTCGACACCCTGGTCGCTCCAGTGGCGCTCTATCCCGATGCGCTCCTCGCCCAAGTGCTGGTCGCCGCAACCTATCCGCTGCAGATCGTCGAGGCCGACCGGCTGCTCAAGTCCAGCAAGGAGCTCTCGGACACCGAGATCAGCAACCGGCTGTCCGAGGAGGACTGGGACCCCAGCGTGCTGGTGCTCGCGTCCGGCTTTCCGACGGTCGTCGGCCGCATGGCCGACAAGCTCGAATGGACCGAGGAACTCGGCGACGCCATGGTCCGGCAGGACGACGATGTTCTTGCCGCCGTCCAGCGCAAGCGCGCCGAGGCCAGGGACACCGGCTATCTGACCAGCAATGACGCGCAGGTGGTCGAGGAGGACCAGGGAACGATCGCCATCAAGCCGGCGAACCCGGACGTGATCTACGTGCCCGCCTACGACGAGAACCGCGTCTATACCAGCGCGCCCACCGCCGCCCCCTACATCGCGCCGCCGCGCAGCGGCCTCCAGCCGAACCCGCTGGTGACCGGTGCGATCGCCTTCGGTGCCGCTCTTCTGGTGCAGAACCTCTTCGGCAACGACGACAACGACAAGAAGGACGACAGCTGGCACGACTACTGGCATCGCTCCCGTCCGATCGACTGGCGCGATCGCCAGTTCTACCCGCGGCCGAACTGGCAGGCGGACGACTACCGTCCCACGCCCTGGAGCCAGGAACGCGATCGCTACTGGGACCCGCGCAAGAACCGCTGGCATCGGGACGGCTACGGCGCCAGCGCCTACGAGGCCGGCCGCCGCGACACGCTCGGCTGGCTCGTGGTGCAGGATCCCCAGAGCCGCCAGCCGCACGTGCGCGCCTTCCGCCACGACAACCAGTGGACCGCGCGGGACGACCAGGCGCGACGCGAGGCCGAGCGCGCCGCCGCCGCGCGCCGCGACCAGCGCGAGAAGGACGCACGCCGCGCCGACAAGCAGCAGCGCCAGGCCGAGGAGCGGCGCGAGGACCAGATCGCCGCCCAGCGGCGCGCGGCGCGCGAGCACGCGGAGAAGGTCGCCGCGCAGCAGAACAAGCAGCAGAAGGCCACGGCGGCCAGCCAGGAGCGCGCGGCCAAGGCAAGGGCGGAGGCCCGCAAGGCCGCAGAGCGGGATCGCGCGAAAGCCTCGGCCGACCCGATCGCCAAGCCGACCACGGCGAGCGAGGCCAAGGTCAACGCCGCCTTCCAGCGCGAACGCGCGGCAAAGGCGCAGGCGCAGGCCAAGGCGGCCGCCGCCAGGAACAAGGATGCGGCCGACGCCAAGGCCTCGAAGGCCCGGCAAGCCGCCGCGGCGGCGCAAAAGGCCAACGCCGACGCCCGCGCCAAGGCCGCATCGCAGGCCAAGGCAAAAGCCGACGCCGCTGCGAAGGCGAAGGCTGCGGCCGACGCCAAGGCCCGGGCCGCAGCCGATGCGAAGGCTAAAGCCGCTGCCGACGCCAAGGCGCAGCAGCGGGCTGCGGCGCAGAAGCAGCAGCAACAGGCCCAGCAGCAAAAGGCGCAGCAGCAGCAAAAGGCGCAGCAGCAGCAAAAGGCGCAGCAGCAGCAGAAGGCGCAGCAGCAGCAGAAGGCGCAGCAGCAGAGAGGCCCAGCAGCAGCAGCAAAAGGCGAAGGCCGCCCCCCCGCCGAAGCAGCAGCAGCAGCAACAGCAACAGCCCGCCAAGAAGAACTGTCAGAAGAACAGCAACGACAAGAACTGCAAATCCTGACGCCGCGCGACGGTTGAAACAGCGCCGCGGCGCCGCTCACACCGCCGCGAAACAGGGATCGTGCATACCCCCGGACATCGCAATCACCGAACCGGAGGCTACCATGTTCCAGCATCTGAAAAACGCGATCCGCAACTCCAGCGAGCGGGCACGCGACCGGCGCACGTACCGGGCGCTGCTCGAAGCCAACGACGCCATCCTGCGCGACATCGGCATCCCGCGCGACGAGGTGCGCTCGCGCCTCGGTCTCAGCAACCGATGATCGACCGGGCGCCCGGAGCCCCGGAGGGCTCCGGGCGGGTTGCCTTCTGCCTCAGGCGAACGCCTGAGGCTGCGCGGCGCGGGCCATGTGGTCGAGCACGCCGTTGACGAACTTCGCCTCCTTGCCGTCGGGATAGAACGCCTTGGCGACATCGACGAACTCGGTGATCGTGACCTTGGGCGGGGTGTCGGTGGCGACCAGTTCGGCCCCGGCGGCGCGGAAGAGCGCCCTCAGCGTCGGATCGATCCGGTCGATCGGCCAGCGCGCCACGAGGGCATGATGCGTCAGCTGATCGATGCGCGCCTGCTCGGAGACCGCCGCCTCCAGCAGCCCGTGGAAATGCTCGAGATCCGGCTTGGCATAGGTCACGCCGTCGATCTCCGCGCCGAGCCGGTGCGTCTCGAATTCCTCGATCACCGTCTCGAGGCCGGCATCGGCCGCCTCCATCTGGAACAGGGCCTGCACGGCATAGAACCGCGCGGCCGAGCGCATGCGGCGGGCCTGGGCGGCGGTGATGCGCGGCTCGGGCAGTCGTCATGCCAGCGCGATCGTCCTGCGGAAGATCGCCGGCCATCCGGAAGCTGCCCTCCGGCAACGCCCGCGGCGGCGGCGCGAAGCGCCGCGCGATGGCGATCAGGTGCAGCGCCGCCTCGGCCGCGCCGCCGCCCTTGTTCTGGCCCGCAGGGTCGGCCCGGACCGTCGCCTGGTCGGGGTTCTCGACCGTCAGGATGCCGTTGCCGATGCAGAGGCCGTCGAGGCCCAGCAGCATCAGCCCGCGCGAGCTGTCGTTGCAGACCGTCTCGTAGTGGGTGGTCTCGCCGCGGATCACGCAGCCGAGCGCCACGTACCCGTCGAAGTCTCCCCGCCGGCTGGCGAGCCGGATGGCACTCGGCACCTCCAGGGCTCCGGGCACCTCGAGGGTCTCGTGCCGGACCCCGGCCTCGTCGAGCGCGGCGCGGGCGCCCGCGATGAGCGCGTCGGCGATGGCGCGGTAGAACGGCGCCACGACGATCAGCACGCGCGTCGGCCGCTCGAAACGCGGCAGGGGCAGGGTTCTCTCGCTGTCGCGGGCCGCCATGCTCAGGCCTCCGCCGGGGGAATCGGCCGGGTTCCGGCGATCGCCAGTCCATAGCCCTCGAGGCCGATCGGTCGCGGACTCGGCGAGTTGGTCAGGAGTATCATCTCGCGCAGACCGAGCGCGTTCAGAATCTGCGCGCCGATGCCGTATTGCTTCAGGTGGTGAGGCGAGACGTGGTCGCCGACCTCGACCTTGGACGCCATGTCGCGCAACACCACCACGACGCCGCGGCCCTCGGCGGCGATCAGCAGCATGGCGTCGCGCAGCTGGTGGCTGCGGCCGGGATGAAGCGCCAAGAGGTCCTCGAGCGGGTTCATCGCATGCATCCGCACCAGCACCGGCTCGTCGGTGGTGAGGTCGCCCTTGGAGAGCACCAGGTGCTCGGCGCCGACAGTCGTGTCGGTGAAGACCCGGAGCTGCCAGGCGCCGCCGTACTCGGAGCTCACCGTCTGCACCGCGGTCTCACGCACCAGGTTGTCGTACCGCCGGCGATAGGCGATGAGATCCGAGATCGTGCCGATCTTCATGCCGTGGCGCTGGGCGATCGCGACGAGGTCGGGCAGCCGCGCCATGCTGCCGTCCTCGTTCATGATCTCGCAGATCACGCCCGAAGCGTTGAGCCCCGCCAGCCGCGGGATGTCGACCGCCGCCTCGGTGTGGCCCGCCCGGACCAGCACGCCGCCCTCGCGCGCCCGGAGCGGAAAGACGTGCCCGGGCGCCGCGATGTCCTGCGGCCCGGAGCGCGGGTCGATCGCCACCGCCACCGTGCGGGCGCGGTCGTGCGCCGAGATGCCGGTCGTGACCCCCTCGCGCGCCTCGATCGACACGGTGAAGGCGGTCTCGTGCCGCGACGAGTTCGACGCCGCCATCAGCGGCAGCCCCAGCGCGTCGAGGCGCTCGCCGGGCATCGCCAGGCAGATCAGCCCCCGCCCGTGCGTCGCCATGAAGTTGATCGCGTCGGGCGTGCACATCTGCGCCGGGATGACCAGGTCGCCCTCGTTCTCGCGGTCCTCGTGGTCGATCAGGATGAACATGCGCCCGTTGCGCGCATCCTCGATGATCTCCTCCACCGAGGAGATCGCATCGCTGTAGGCGGACTGTTGAAAGGAGGGCATCGGATCACTCGGTATTGGGTGAGCGGCAGATAGCCCAGCCCCGCGCCGAAGGCCAGAGCCGAGCCGTGGTCATGCGGGATCGCCGCCGAAGTAGCGGTCCGCCGCCAGATACCCGGCGAGCCGCCCCGCCTCGCACCATTCCCGCTCGAGCGGCGTGTCGCCGATCAGCATCACGCCGCCCGGCGCCAGCCGCGCCGGCGCCAGCGCCGCCAGAACGTCCGCCCGCATCTCCCGCCAGGGTGCTGCAAACCGCGGGGCAGGCGCCGCGCCGTCGAACCGGACCGCGGTGCGCCGCCTCGATCGCGGCGGCGACGGCACCGGCGTCGAGCGGCGGATGCGCGAGCAACGCCCGCCCGCAATCGGTCAGCGCCCGGAGCTGCGCCGCCCGGTCCTCCGGCAAGGCGTCGCCCGGCCGCAGCAGCCGCAAGGCGTTCGACGAGAAGAGGAACGCGATGATGTCGCGCCCGGAGGTTTCGCGCGCCGTGGCGTAGGTGCGGTAGTCGAGGCCGAGCTCTTTGGCGCGCTTGACCCGGAGCCGGACCACCTCCAGCGGCAGGTGCGGCAGCAACGCCTCGCGCGCCACCGTCCAGCAATGCGTCCGCCAGCCGACGCCGGCGTCCATCGCCGGCCCGCGGTTATGCCCGAGCCCCGGCGCGCTCATGCCGCGGGATATTCCGCCAGCCGGGCGACGTACCGCGCCAGCGTGTCGATCTCGAGGTTGACGAGGTCGCCGGTTTGCACCGCGCCCCAGGTGGTGTGGGACCGGGTGTGCGGGATGACGTTGACCCCGAAGGTGGCGCCGTCGACCTCGTTGACGGTCAGCGACGTGCCGTTGAGCGCGATCGACCCCTTGGGCGCGATGAAGCGCGCCAGGGTCTCGGGCGCCCGCAGCGTGATGCGCGTGCTCTCGCCTTCGTCGCGCAACCCGACCACCTCGGCGAGCCCGTCGATGTGACCCGAGACGATGTGCCCGCCGAGCTCGTCGCCGAGCCGGAGCGCCCGCTCGAGGTTGACCCGGCCGCCTGCGACCCAGGCGGTGGCGTTCCTGCGGATGTTGGTGCGCGCCACGGTCTCGGCGGAGATGTCCACCTCGAACCAGGCGCCGTCGCCGGCCGGGCCGCGGTCGACCACGGTCAGGCAGATCCCGTCGCAGGCGATCGAGGCGCCGATGGCGATCCCGCCCGGGGCATAGCCGCAGCGGATGCGGGCGTGCAGGTCGCCGCGATCCTCGAGGCGCTCGATCGTGCCGATGTCGGTGACGATTCCGGTGAACATTGGCGCGCCTCCACCCTCTCGATCGCGTCCTAGCCTGCGCCCGGCGGCACGGCAAGCCCGCCATAGCGGCCCTGCGACAACACTGCCGGAGCGATCTTGCGGTAGTCGCTGGCGCACCGGGCGCGAAACCGCTAGTTTCCCCGGCAAAAGAAGCCGACCGAGGCAGTGAGACAGGCGATGCAGGGTCAACGGACAGTCAGGCCGACGTTTGGTCGCGTGCTCCTGCTTGTGGCGGCGCTCTCGGGATGCACCTTGCCGCGCTCCGGCCCGACGCAAGGCAACATCCGCGCCGGTGCCAACGACGCCGAACTCGGCATGCACATCGTCACCGTCACGCCCGAGATCGCCGTCGAGACGCAACCGGCCGAAACACTGGGCTTCGCATCGAGCTTTCTCGATGCGGGTTCGGTCTCGCCCGACACCATCAATCCCGGCGACACCCTGTCGATCCGGGTCTGGGAAAACGTCGAGACGGGCCTCCTGACCGGCGTCGGCCAGAAGGCGACCACCATCGACGCGCTTCAGGTCGACCAGAGCGGCGACATCTTCGTGCCTTACGCAGGACGCATCAAGGCGGCCGGCCGATCCCCCGAGCAGCTGCGCCAGGCGATCACCGAAAGCATCTCCAGCCAGACCCCCGATCCGCAGGTCGAGGTCCGCCGCACGGCGGGCGACGGCTCCACAGTCAGCGTCCTCGGCGGCGTCAAATCCCCCGGCGTCTACCCGATCGAGGCGCCGACCCGCCAGCTGTCGTCGATGCTGGCGCTGGCCGGTGGCGTCGCCATCGTGCCCGACATCGCGCAGGTCAAGCTGGAGCGGAACGGCAAGGTCGGCCGCATCTGGCTCCAGGACCTCTACGATAATCCCCGGGACGACGTGGCGCTGCGCGGCGGCGACCGCATCATCGTCGAGGAGGACCGCCGCTCCTTCACCGCGCTCGGCGCGACCACCGGGCAGGCGCGCGTGCCGTTCAACAAGCGCAGGATGACCGCCATCGAGGCGATCGGAACCGTGGGCGGCCTCGACGGCCGCACGGCCGATCCCACCGGCGTCTTCATCTTCCGCGACGAGCCGGCCGATGTCGCCAACCGGGTGCTCGGCCGGAACGATCTCGTCGGGCCGCAGCGAATGGCGTACGTCCTGAACTTCACCAAGCCCGAGGGGCTCTTCGCCGCACGCGACTTCATCATCCGCGACGAGGACACCCTCTACATCACCGAGGCGCCGTTCGGATCCTTTGCCCGGGTGCTGGCGATCGCCACGGCAGCCGTCGTGCTGACACGGACCGTGAAGCTCACCACGCAGCAGTAGCCGCGCGGCCCACCGCCGGCTGCGGGCTCCCCCGGGAGGGGCCGGCGCACGGCCGGTCGCGCCCCGTCAATTAACCTATCGTTAAGATTGATCAGATTTTCTCACGCCACGGGCGCGACCGGCTTGCTCCTGGAGCCACCGGCTCCGCGCCCGTCCGAGCGGCACCAGCGCCCCGCTGCGCCCCGATCGGCGGCATGGCGCGGAAAGGATTGATCCAATTGGGTTGGAAAGTTGACGTCGAGTTCAGAGACAGCGCGGTACACGGCACCGGTGTTTTCGCCCGGCGGCCGATCGCGGCGGGAACCCGGATCTGGCAGGTCGACGAGACGATGCATGTCTGCGACGCCCGGGCGATGAATGCGCTGAGCGCCGCGGACCTGCAATACGCTCTGCACGGCGGATACCTGCACCAGCCCTCGGGCATGTTCCTCTGGTATCGCGACGGCATGGAATTCATGAACCACCGCCTCACCCCGGGCGCCAATGTCGGCCTCGGCAAGTGGCCGCCGCTCGCCGAAGACCACAACGTCGCCCTTCGCGACATCGCGGCGGGCGAGGAGCTGTTCGAGGACTACACCTTCTGGTCCGACTATGGCCTGCAGCCCGGCCACTGGCTGCACAAGCTCTACGTCAGGCACTGCCCCCAGCATCTCGATTTCCTTCTGGAGCTCGCCGGGGTCCGCGAAGTCGCCTGACGCCGGGCCTCAGGCCAGCGGAAGGAAGCGGCGCACCGTCGCAATCAGGTCGTCCAGGACAATCGGCTTCGCCAGCACGGCGGCGAAGCCGGCCTCCCGGCAAGCGTCGCGCACCTCGAAACCCGCGTTCGCGGTCACGGCGATCATCACCGGCAAGAACGCATCGCAGACCCGGCGGATCTCCATGGCCGCGGCAAAGCCGTCGAGGTGCGGCATCTGCAGATCCATCAGGATGAGCCGCGGCTGGTGGAGCGCGGTCATGCTGATCCCCTCGATGCCATTGCAGGCGACAGCCGAATCGTAGCCGTGCTTGCGCAGCATCGCCCCCAGGATCAGCGCGTTCACCTCGTTGTCCTCGACGATGAGGATCGGTTCCTGGGCAGCGGGCCGAAGCCGGATCTCAGGCCGCATCCAGCACCTCCTCGGTGGGGCCGACGAGCCCGAAGCTCGCGGTGAAGGTGAACGTGGAGCCGCGGCCGGGCTCGCTCGTCACCTCGATGCCGCCTCCCATCATGCGCGCGAGGCCCTGGCTGATCGCCAGCCCGAGGCCGGTGCCTTCGTTGGTTCGGGTCATCGACCCGTCCACCTGGTAGAACCGCTCGAAGATGTGCGGCAGCGCCTCGTCCGGGATGCCGCGCCCGGTGTCGCTCACCCGCACGAGGATGCGTGCCCGGTCGCCCTCGCGCTCGGCTTCGGCCTCGAGCGTTACCCTTCCGTGTTCGGTGAACTTGATGGCATTGCCGAGAAGGTTCGTCACCACCTGCCGGAACGCACGCCCGTCGCCCCTGACCCTCAGGTCCTCGAGCGGCCCCCAGGTTCCGGAAAGCTCGAGCCCCTTCCGTCCGGCCGCAAGCCGCATCATGTGGATCAGGTCGCGCAGCACGCCGCTCGGCTCGAACGGTTCGTCGACGAGCTTGCGGTTGCCGCTTTCCATCCGGCTGTAGTCGAGCAGATCCGAGATCAGCGCCATCTGGGTCCCGGCCGAGGCGAAGAGGACGCCGACAAGCTCGCGCTGCTCGTCGTCGAGATTCGTCGTCTGCAGCAGCTGCGCCACGCCGAGGATGCCGTTCATCGGGGTCCGCAGCTCGTGGCTGACGTTCGACAGGAACTCGGTCTTGCTGCGGTCGGCGGCCTTGGCGTCGTAGAGTGCGCGCTCCAGCCAGCGCGCCGAGCGCACCGCATAGCCCGAGCTCACGGCGCTGACGATGGCGACCAGCAGCAGCGCCAGGCCCAGCGGCACCGCGACCTGCCGCAGGATGCTGGCTCCCGGCCGCGGCGCGTCCCAGACCACGTAGCCGACCGCCGTGCCGGTGTAGTCCATCAGCGCGACCGAGGCCTGTCCGGGCTCGGGCTCGGCCGCGAGCGCGAGGTCGTCCAACCAGCAGGTTGCGGCCGATCTGCTGCAGCCGCTGCCCCGAGAGGCGCAGCCCGTGCACCTGCAGCGGCAGCTGGGACGGCTTGACGCCCTCGGGGGGTCCCTCGACCGGCGTCACCCGCGCGACGGTGAAGACCCAAGGGCCGCCCTCGAATTCGGCGAGCAGCGTGCGCGTCGCGCCTTCGTCGACGGTACTGTCGAGCAAATGCTCGATCGGCATCAGCAGGCTGTCCGGCAGCAGGTCCGCCTCGCCGCCCCGGGGCGAGCCGTGCCGCCATCCGAACGGCGCTCCGCCGCCGGGATTGCTGAAGACGATGAGGTCGACCGTCCCGATCTCGCCGGCCGCGTTGCCGATGTTGCTGTAGAGCCACTCCCGGTCATCGGCCTCGACCGCGGCATAGGCCTCGTCCCAGACCGAGTAGTCCTTGACCAGCGTCAGCACCCGCGCGCGGAACGAGGCGATGCCGCCCCGCACCAGGCTCTCGGAGGACTCCAGCGCAAGCTGGTTGTGCTTGCCCGAAATCCAGAAGACGCTCGACAGCACCACCAGGATCAGGATGGCGACACCCGCGGCGTGCAGAGCGACCAGACGGTGCGACAGCCGCATCATGCCGTATCGGTCCCCTTCCGGATGTGCTCGGTCGCGCGTCATCAAAACCATCCACCTGCCGCTCGCCGCCTTCCCGGCCCGGCGCTCGCGGCGACTCGGTCAACGTCGAGCCGAGAAAAGGCTCCCGCTGAACAAAGCGTAAATCGGCAATCCCCGGCTGTCTATGCCTGATGCTCCTATTACCTCTGGTTGAGCAAGAAAATGCCGCACCGCACCGCTCGCGGTGGCCTCGGCAGGCCGTTCAGCTGCGCCGGCGCCACCGGCTGCGCAGGTCAGGGCCGACCGGCGCGGCGTCGAAGAGCCGGAAGCGCGGCGCCAGCTGCAGCGCCGCCACCTCCAGCGCGCCCACGGCCGGGATCGCATCGGCGCCGAGCACGACGCCCGCGGTGTAGCAGACCACCTCGTCGACCAGGTCCGCCTCGATCAAGGCGGCCGCCAGCCGCCCGCCGCCTTCGCAGAGCACCCGCGTCAGGCCGCGGTCGCCCAGCCGCTGCATCATCGCCGACAGGTCGAGCTGCCCGTCCGCCTGGAACGGGATCTCGATCAGCGTCGCCCCGAGCTCGGTCCACGCCTTGCGCCGCCCTTCCTCCGCCTCGACGTCGTGGCAGAGCCAGAGCGGCACCGTGGCGGCCGTCCGCGCCAGCGACCCGTCCCGCGCCAGCGACAGCGCGCCGCTGACCACCACCCGCACCGGATTGGCGTCCTCGATCCCGAGATCGCGCACGTTGAGCCTGGGGTCGTCGCTGCGCACCGTTCCCGCGCCCACCAGCACCGCGTCGGCCTGGGCGCGCATCAGGTGAACCTCCGCCCGCGCCCGCGGTCCGGTGATCCAGCGGCTCTCGCCGGTCCCGGTCGCGATCCGCCCGTCGAGCGAGCCCGCGAGCTTCAGCGTCAGCATCGGCCGCCCGGTGGTGAGCCGGCTCAGGAACCCCCGGTTCACCGCCACCGCCTCGACGGCGAGGCAGCCGACGTCCACCGCCAGCCCCGCAGCACGCAACGCCGAGACGCCCGCGCCGTTCACCCGCGGATCGGGGTCCTCGATCGCCACCACCACCCGCGCGACGCCCGCGGCGACCAGCGCGTCGGTGCAAGGCGGCGTCCGGCCGGTATGCGCGCAAGGCTCCAGCGTCACGTAGACCGTCGCGCCGCGCGCCCGGTCGCCCGCCTGCGCCAGCGCGATCACCTCGGCGTGGGGGCGGCCGCCATCGCTGGTGCGCCCGCGCCCGACGACCGTTTCGCCGGCCACGATGACGCAGCCCACCGCGGGGTTCGGCCAGACCCGCCCCAGGCCGCGACGCGCCAGCCCCAGGGCCGTTCGCATCCAGCCCGCATCCCGGGCAGCATCGATCATCGGGTCAGTCTTCCTCCCGGCCCACCGCCGCGGGCCTGAGTTCGGAGACGAAGTCCTCGAAATCGTCCGCCGCCTGGAAGTTCTTGTAGACGCTGGCGAAGCGCACGTACGCCACCGTGTCGATGCGCGCCAGGGTCTCCATCACGATCGCGCCGATGGTGTCGGAGGGGATGTCGGTCTCGCCCATCGATTCCAGGCGCCGCACGATCCCCGAGATCATCTGGTCCAGCCGCTCGCTCTCGATCGGCCGCTTCTGCATCGCGATGCGGATCGAGCGTTCAAGCTTGCTGCGGTCGAACGCCTCGCGCTTGCCGCTTTTCTTGATCACCACCAGGTCGCGCAGCTGCACCCGCTCGTAGGTTGTGAAGCGCCCGCCGCAGGCCGGGCAGAACCGGCGCCTGCGGATCGACACGTGGTCCTCGGCGGGTCGGCTGTCCTTCACCTGGGTGTCGATGTTGCCGCAGAACGGACAGCGCATGCGTTTACCTCGGGTCGCCGCTGACAGACTGCCGGGCACTATAGGCACGGATCAACAACTTGGGTAGATGCAACTTGACGCCACAAGATCGGCCCGAAATCGTCAGTCCTCCACGCCGAGATAGTAGCGCAGCGTCAGCGGCCAGCCGTCCGACTCCCGCGTGGCGAGCACGGCCTGGTTGAACGCTTCGCGCAGCGGCGATCCCTGAGGCAGAACGATCGCGTAGTCCTCGGGCGCAAAACGCAGCGGCGCGATGCTGATGCCTTCCACCGAATCGCGCAGCCAGACCAGGATCGGCTCGTCGTGGACGAAGGCGCCGATCTGCCCCGCGCGCAGCGCTTCGAGCCCGGTGACGACGTCGGGGTAGCCCACGGGCCGCACCCCGAGCGCCCGGAGCGGTCCGATCGAGGCGCTGTCGGCGACGATGCCGACGCGGACCCGGCTCAGGTCGGCGATCGTCGTCACCCGGCTGGCGATCTGCTCGGCGGTGAGCGTCGCCGACAGCTGCGCCGTCACCAGCGAGGTCAGGATCACCGCGCTGAGCATCCAGGCGACGCCGAGCAGCCGCCCTGGCACGGTGATCGGCGTCTTGTCGCCGTAGCCGACCGTCGTCATCGTCACCGCGGCCCACCAGAAGCCGCTGAAGAGGCCGCGCGCCAAGCCGCGCTCGAACTGCCCGGGGTTCCGCCGCCGTTCCGCGAACCAGGCAAGCGCCCCGACGACGAACATCAGCAGCAGCAGTGTGGCAAGTGTGATGAGGAACGGCCGTGAGCCGAAGGCGTCCAGCACCGACCAGAAGTTCGCGCGATGCACCGTCGAGATCGCGACGCCGAGCCCGCTGTGAAAGTAGGGGCTCGTGAAGTCGACGACCTTCTCGCGCGCCTCGGTCGCGGTCATCGCGGCGATCGACGCGTCGAGGCGGCCCGCGGCCACCCCGTCGATCATCTCCGGAAGGCTCACCTCCTGCAGCACGTAGTCGAAGTGCATGCGATCCGCGATCCCCTGCAGCAGCGCGATGCTGATCCCTTCCCAGCGCCCGTCCGCCCCCTTCATCGCGAAAGGCGGCGCGACCCGGGTGCCGATCCGGAGCGGATGGTCGAACGCGGCGGGCTGCGTCGCCTCCTGCGCCAGCGCGCAGCCGGCGCCGAGGACGAGCCATGCCGCGAGGATCAGGCCGAGGCGCCGCATCAGCCGCCCTCGAACCCGGTCAGCACCCCGACCGCGTTCGCCCCGATCGCCTCCACCGCGTAGCCGCCTTCCATCACGAAGACCGTCGCCAGCCCCAGCGCGCGCAGCCGCGCGCCGATCACCGGAAAGTCCGGCGTGTCGAGACGGAACTGGCTGATCGGATCGCCCCGATAGGTGTCGACGCCCAGCGACACCACCAGCACGTCCGGCGCGAACGCCGCGACCGCCGTGCAGCCGGTCTCGAGCGCCGCCGACCAGCCGGCAAAGTCGGTGCCGTGCGGCAGCGGCAGGTTGAGGTTGAAGCCTTCGCCCGCGCCGATGCCGCGCTCGTCGGCATGGCCGAGGAAGTAGGGATATTCCACCAGCGGGTCGGCATGCAGGCTTACCACCTGCACGTCGGCGCGGGCATAGAAGATCGCCTGCGTGCCGTTGCCGTGGTGATAGTCGATGTCGAGGATGCTGACCCGCGCCGCGCCGGCCTGCCGCAGCCACTCCGCCGCCACCGCCGCGTTGTTGATGAAGCAGTAGCCGCCGGCGAAGCGCGGCCCGGCATGGTGGCCCGGCGGCCGGCAGAGCGCGAACGCCGCCTCCGCCCCGGCCTCGACCAGCGCCGCCGCGGTCAGCGCCACGTCGTGGCTGGCCTTCACCGCGTCCCAGGTGCCTTCGACGAAGGTGGCGCCGGCATCCATCGCGTAGAACCCCAGCAGCCCGTCGATGTCGGTCGGCGGCACGTCGGCGCGCAGCCCCGGCACCGGCCAGACGAACGGCATGGCGGTGCCGCCGCGCCCCGCCGCCGCCCACCGCGGCCAGGCCTCCTCGAGGAAGGCGAGGTAGTCCGGCGCATGCACCCGGCGCGCCACGTCGAGCCCGTGCTCCCGCGGCGCCAGCACCGGCCCGAGCCCCACCGCCTCGACCCGCGCCAGCACGATCCCGGCCCGTTCCGGCACTTCGAACGCCGGGACCACCTCGCCGGGCATCAGTTCGAGATTGCCGCCGTGCCGGGCCTGGCGCGGCGAGTAGACCGTCTGCATCCGCAAGCCCTCGTTCAGCCGCGGGGACCCTATCGCTCCGCTCCCGTCGCACGCAAGCGCGCACCCGCTCCGGCGCGCGCCCGCCGGCGGGCTTCATACTGGCTTGCTAACCTGGAGAGCAGTCGTTTTGCGCCCACAGGCGCAAAACAAGCAAAGAAACAAGGCGCGCACCTGCGCGCTCCTTTCAGGCGGCAAAGGCCGCCCGCGGCGCCAGCCGCGCCACTTCTTCGGCAATTTACCGAGCGCGATCAATCGGATAGTTCCGCTCTACGCCGCGATAGGCCCTTGCACCTCACCGAACCCGACCTTATAGAAGGCGGAGCGTTTTTCATGACCCGTCAGGCCCCCGGACCTTGAGCGACATCCCCGAAGACGAAGACACCCAGGAGCCGCCGCGGCCGCCGCGGACCGGTCCTGCCATCGCCATCGAGACGGAGATGCGGTCCTCCTATCTCGACTACGCGATGAGCGTGATCGTCAGCCGCGCCATCCCCGACCTGCGCGACGGGCTGAAGCCGGTGCACCGGCGCATCCTCTATGCGATGAACGAGGTCGGCAACACCCACGACAAACCCTACCGCAAGTCGTCGCGCCCGGTCGCGGACACGATGGGCAAGTACCATCCGCACGGCGACGCGGCGATCTACGACGCGCTGGTGCGGATGGCGCAGGACTTCTCGATGTCGCTGCCGCTGCTCGACGGCCAGGGCAACTTCGGCTCGATGGACGGCGACAAGCCGGCGGCCTTCCGCTACACCGAGGTCCGCATGGCCAAGCGCCGCGGATTTCCTCCTCGCCGACATCGACAAGGAAACCGTCGACTTCCAGCCCAACTACGACGGCAAGGACCAGGAGCCCACGGTCCTGCCGGCGCGGTTCCCGAACATGCTGGTCAACGGCGCCGGCGGCATCGCCGTCGGCATGGCGACCAACATCCCGCCGCACAACCTCGGCGAGGTGATCGACGCCACGCTGGCGCTGATCGAGAACCCCGAGCTCACCATCAGCGACCTGATGGAGTTCGTCCCCGCCCCGGACTTTCCCACCGGCGCGCTGATCCTCGGCCGCTCCGGCGCGCGCAAGGCCTACCACGAAGGCCGCGGCTCGGTGATCATCCGCTCGCGCACCCGCATCGAGGAAGTGCGCGGCGGCCGAACCGCCATCGTCGTTTCCGAGATTCCCTACCAGGTGAACAAGGCGACGATGATCGAGCGCATCGCCGATCTCGCCCGCGAGAAGCGCATCGAGGGCATCGCCCACGTCCAGGACGAGTCCGACCGCTTCGGCGTGCGCGTCGTCGTCGAGCTCCGCCGCGACGCCACCCCCGACGTGGTGCTGAACCAGCTCTTCCGCTTCACGCCGCTGCAGACCAGCTTCGGCTGCAACATGCTGGCGCTGAACGGCGGCCGCCCCGAGCAGCTCGATCTCAAGCGCTTCCTCTCCGCCTTCATCGCCTTCCGCGAGGAGGTGGTCGCCCGCCGCACCGCCTTCGAGCTGCGCCGCGCCCGCGAGCGCGCCCACGTCCTCTGCGGCCTCGCCGTCGCCGTCACCAACGTCGACGAGATCGTCGCGACCATCCGCAGCTCCGCCGATCCGGCCGAGGCCCGCGAGCGGCTGATGACCCGCGCCTGGCCCGCCGCCGACATCGCGCCCTACATCTCGCTGATCGACGACCCCTCGCACCGGGTCCAGCCCGACGGCACCTACTTCCTTTCCGAGACCCAGGCCCGCGCCATCCTCGAGCTGCGCCTGCAGCGGCTGACCGCGCTCGGCGTCCGCGAGGTCACCGACGAGCTCGAGGAGCTCTCGGCCAAGATCACCGACTACCTCGACATCCTGCGCTCGCACGGCCGGATCATGGCGATCATCTCCGACGAGCTGCGCGAGGTGAAGTCGCTCTTCGCCGTCCCGCGCCGCTCCGAGATCATCGACTGGGACGCCGACCTCGACGACGAGGACCTGATCGAGCGCGAGGAGATGGTCGTCACCGTCACCGCCGGCGGCTACATCAAGCGCACGCCACTGACCGAGTACCGCGCCCAGCGCCGCGGCGGCAAGGGCACCCAGGGCATGTCGACCAAGGACGAGGACTTCGTCACCCGCCTCTTCGTCGCCAACACCCACACCGCCCTGCTGGTCTTCACCACCGAAGGCATGGTCTACACGCTGAAGACCTGGCGCCTGCCGCTCGCCGGCCGCAACGCCCGCGGCAAGGCGATGGTCAACATCCTGCCGATCCCGGCCGGCGTCTCGATCGCCGCGATCCTTCCCGTCGACGTCCCCGAGGCGGAGTGGGCGAGCCTGCAGATCATGTTCGCCACCTCCGACGGCGACGTGCGCCGTAACGCGCTCGACGACTTCACCAACGTGATGCGCAACGGCAAGATCGCGATGAAGCTGCCGCAGGGCGTGCGGCTCATCAACGCCCGCATCGCCGGCCCCGACGACGACGTGCTGCTCACCACCCGCAAGGGCCGCGCCATCCGCTTCCCGTGCCCCGACGTGCGCATCTTCAAGGGCCGCGATTCGACCGGCGTCCGCGGCATCCGCCTCGCGTCCGGCGACGAGGTGGTCTCGATGGCGATCATCCGCCACTTCGAGGCCACGCCGCAGGAGCGCGCCGCCTACCTCAAGATGCGCCGCGCCGTCGCCGGCGCCCCCGAGGAAGAGGAAATCGAGGTCGAGGAAGGCGAGGAGGTCGCCGAAGCCGGCTTCGAGCTCGGCCAGACCCGCTACGTCGCAATGTCCGAGGCCGAGGACCTGCTCCTCACCATCACCGCCAACGGTGCGGGCAAGCTCTCGTCCAGCCATGACTACCCGGTGCGCGGCCGCGGCGGCCAGGGTGTCGCGGCGATGGACCGCGCCATGCGCGGCGGCCCGCTGGTGGCACTCTTCCCGGTGGCGAACGACGACCAGGTCATGCTCGCGACCGACGCCGGCCAGTCGATCCGCGTGCCGGTCTCCGACATCTCGTTCCGCTCGCGCGGCGCCGGCGGCGTGCGCGTCTTCTCCACCGCCGCCGACGAGCACGTCGTCTCGGTGGCGCTGATCGCCGAGAACGGCGACGCCGAGGTGGAATGACGCCCGCGCATGCACGCGGGCGGGCGCGTGGGTGAGCTCTGAACCTCCTGGCCGAGCCCGTCCGGACGTTCTGGGGGATATCGCGGTCCTGGCCGGGCGCCTCCTTCTGGCCGCGCTGTTCGCCGCCGGCGCGGCGCAGAAATTCCTCGATCCGCAGCCGGTGATGACCCTTCTCGCCGGGCGCGGATGGCCGGTCCTTCTGGTCTGGCCCGCCCTGGCCTTCGATGCGATCGGCGCGGGCATCCTGATCCTCGGGCTGGCAAACGCGCCTACGGCGCTGGCCCTGTCGCTCTACTGCATGGTCACCAGCCTCTTCCACTGGGTGCCGTCCGATCCCTGGCAGATGTCCATCTTCGTCAAGAACTGGGCGATCGCCGGTGGTCTGCTGGTGCTTGCCGCGCACGGGCCGGGCCGCTTCGCGTTCAGGCTTCCCCTTCGGAGCCGGCTGACATAGACCGTGCCGCCATGAGCGATCTTTCCCCCATCCACGTCATCGGCGGCGGCCTCGCCGGCTCCGAAGCCGCCTGGCAGGCCGCCGCGATGGGCGTGCCCGTCGTGCTGCACGAGATGCGGCCCCATGTCGGGACCTTCGCGCACCAGACCGACGCGCTGGCCGAGCTGGTCTGCTCGAACTCGTTCCGCTCCGACGATGACGAGCAGAACGCCGTGGGCCTCCTGCACTGGGAGATGCGCCAGGCCGGCGGCCTCGTGATCGCCACCGCCGACCGCCACGCCGTCCCCGCCGGCAGCGCGCTCGCCATCGACCGCGTGCCGTTCTCCGCCGAGATCACCGCCCGCCTCGAGGCGCACCCCCTTGTCACCATCGACCGAGCCGAGGTCGCGGGCCTGCCCCCCGCCGACTGGTCCAGCGTCATCGTCGCCACCGGTCCGCTGACCTCGCCCGCGCTCGCCGAGGCGATCCGCAGCCTGACCGACGAGAGCGCGCTCGCCTTCTTCGATGCCATCGCGCCCATCGTCCACTTCGAGACGGTGGACCTCTCCAAGGCGTGGTTCCAGTCGCGCTACGACAAAGGCGAGACCGAGGCCGAGCGCACCGCCTACCTCAACTGCCCGCTCGACCGCGACCAGTACGAGGCCTTCGTCGACGCCCTCCTTGCCGCCGACAAGACCGAATTCAAGGACTGGGAGCAGGACACCCCGTACTTCGAGGGCTGCCTGCCGATCGAGGTGATGGCCGAGCGCGGCCGCGAGACGCTGCGCTTCGGCCCGCTGAAGCCGGTCGGCCTCACCAACCCGCACGCCCCCACCGTCAAGCCCCACGCCGTCGTCCAGCTCCGTCGCGACAACGCGCTGGGCTCGCTCTACAACCTCGTCGGCTTCCAGACCAAGATGAAGTATGCCGCCCAGACGCAGGTCTTCCGGATGATCCCCGGCCTCGAGACCGCTTCCTTCGCGCGGCTCGGCGGCATCCACCGCAACACCTTCCTGAATTCCCCGCGCCTCCTCGACGGCGCGATGCGCCTCCGCGCCGACCCCCGCCTGCGCTTCGCCGGCCAGATCACCGGCGTCGAGGGCTACGTCGAGAGCGCCGCGACGGGCCTTCTCGCCGGCCGCCTCGCCGCCGCCGAACGCCTCGGCCTGCCGCTCGACACCCCGTCGCCCAACACCGCCACCGGCGCCCTCATCCGCCACATCACCGGTGGCGCCGACGCAAAGACGTTCCAGCCGATGAACGTGAACTTCGGTCTCTTCCCGCCGCTCGACGACGCCCGCGGCGGCCGCCGCGGCCGCAAGGACCGCTACAAGGGCTACACCGACCGCGCCAAGGCCGACTTCACCGCCTGGCTCGCCCCGGTGCCGGTCCCGGCCTGAGTTAGCGATCCGGGCGCGGCCGCTCCGCGCGCCCGGAAGAGCCTCACTTCGACATGCTGCCGTCCGGCAGGACGAAGGACGGCACCAGCGCCGCGGTGCAGGAGGTGTCGATCTTCGCCTCGGGGTTCTCCAGGAACGCCGCACCGATGTCGCGGGCGCATTGCGAGAAGGCCAGCGCGCCGTGGCCGGACTCCGGGAAGAACGCGAGCTGCCCCTTCGGCAGGGTCGAGGCGGTCAGCGCGCCCCAGCTCGGCGCCGTCTGCACGTCCATCGAGCCCTGCATCACCAGCGTCGGGATCGCGGCGGTCACCGGGTCGTGGAAACCCGGGCGCGGATGCCGCTCGAACTCCTCGCACATCGGGAAGAAGGCGGTGTCGAGGAAGTCCTCGATACCCGCCGTCAGGCTCGCCGGCCAGCCGTACTCGGCCTGCAGGCGCGCGCTGACCGCCGCTGTCCCCGCGGGCGAGTTGATGTCCATGTCCTCCTGGCAGGCGAACATCTCGGACTCGAACGCATCGAGCAGGAACTGGTCCACCCCGACATTGTCCGTGCTGACGCGGGCGAAGACCTCCGCCACCTGCGCGTCGTCCATCACGCCGACGAGTGCGCCGAGCCGGCCGTCGCTCTCGCCGGCGAAGTGCGCCGACAGCATCTGCAGCAGGCGCGCGCGGGTCTCGTCCGCCGTGCGCAGCGCGAGGTAGTCGGCGGCGAAGGCGGCGCGGCTCGGCTGGTCGGGCAGGGCCTTCGCCGCCGTCGCCAGCGCCGCCTCGAATTCGTCGACGAGGCCGAGGCCGAGCGTCGCCGCGGTGCGGTCCGCCTCCAGCCGTTCCAGCGCCTTGGCGACCGCCTGATCGTCGAGCTTGCCCACCTGCGCCAGCCGGAGTGCGGCCTCGGCGAAGGCGGCGGAGTCGGGGTCGAGCCCCGAGAGCCCGGCCAGCACCGACTCCGGCGTCGGGTGCAGCGGCAGGCGGTTGGCGTTGAGGTCGAGGAAGGTCGCAGGATTGCCCGCCTCGAGCTCGGCCACCATCTTCGGGATGTAGCCCGACGAGCCCTGCATCTGGTTGCGCCAGTTGTTCTTGGCGTCGAAGAGGTCGATGAAGCTCTGCCCGGTGACCGGGCCTTCCGGCGTCTCGATCGGATCGGCCTCGAGCCTGGCCTGGACGGCCCAGAAGCGGTTGCGCAGGTCGGGATAGGCTGCGGCGCATTTCGGATCGGCCGCGCAGTAGTCGAAGACGTGCTGGATCGCCTCGGCATAGGGCAGCGCCAGCGTGTCGTAGATCCCGACGCTGACCGGCGCGACGCTGTCGAGCACCACCGACCGCACGCCTTCGGGCGCGGTGCGCATGACCTCCTGGGCGAGCTTGGTGCCGTAGGAGATGCCGTAGACGTTGTAGGTCGGATAGCCCAGCGCCTGCATCACCGCGCCGACGTCCATCGCGTTCTGCTGGGTGTTGATCGTCGAGATGTCGGCCCCCGACGCCTTGATCTCGTCGAGGCAGGACCGCGTCATCTCGCGGGTCAGCGCCAGCTTGTCGCCGATGCCGCGGGTGGCGTTGACCACCGCCTGCGGGTCCTTCGCCATGGTGGCGAAGCAGCGCGATTCGGCCGACCCCGAGGCGTCGACGCCGCGCTGGTCGAAGGCGACGACATCGCGCCGCGTGCGCAGGTGCTCGAAGAAGGTCGAGGTGAGGTTCACCTCGTTGATGATGCCCCCGCCCGGGCCGCCGTGCAGGTGCACCACCGCGTCCGGCGCCGGCGCCAGCGAGCGCGACTTGAACACCATCACGGTCAGGTCGATGCGCCGGCCGTCCGGCTTGGCATGGTCTTCGGGCACGTTGACCTTGCCGCAGGCGACCGTCACGCCTTCGATCTCGAAGGGCGCCAGCGGTCGCGGGCAGGCGGTCGCGACGACCGGATACCGCGCGTCCGCCCCGCCCGCGGCGATCACCGGAAAGAGCGGCCCGGACGGCGCCGCGGACGTGAGCGCGAGGACGAAGGCAACGATCTGATCGGCGGTCATTTCAAAGCCTGCAAAGGGGACGGGAAAGCCTGCGCGAGAAGCTCTACTACACCGGGTTCCCTCCAAGCTATCCGGTTTGCGAAGCGCGGCTGCACCCGCCGCGCCATCCCGGCCGCCTCGCACGTCGGCCTCTTCCCGCCCCTCGACGACGCCCGCGGCGGCCGCCGCAGGCGCCAGGAGGGGCTACACCGATCGCGCCGCAGCGGCGATCAGCGAAGCGCGCCGCCTTCGTAGAACCAGGTGAGCGCGGCCGGATCGGGACAAACCTGGCTGCCGCGTTCGCGAAGGTGGCGGGCGATATCCTCGGTCATGCCGTCGGCCTCCGCGTTGCCCGCTTCGCCCTTGCGCATCATCGCCCCGTGCTTCAGCGGAGTGATCTCGCCGGCCGAGCTCAGCTCGAACTTGTCCTCGTGCCGCTTCATCCACGGGAACGAGGTGTACTCGAGGATCGCCGGCCACTGCTCCGCCGTCGGCTCGACCCCGAGAAACGCCGCGATCTTCCGGATCGACGCTTCGTGGTGCCGCTTCATGTCCGAATAGTGCAGGAAGAGCACGTTCTTCTCGTCGCGCAGCGGCCACCAGGCGGCGAGAAAGCCGAAGAACATCCCCTGCATGCCGTGGCCGTCGATGACGTCGGTGTAGAACGAGGGAAAGTCCGGGCGGCAGAGCGCCTCGCGTGGCATCTGCCAGAGCTCGAACCAGTCGTCCGCGTGCTGCTCGAGAAACGGCCGGAACGAGACGAGCGCTTCTTCCGGGTTGCGGAAGATCACGACGTACTTCACCTCCGGCCCGGTGCCGGCCTTGATGAACGGTACCCTCGGCGGCGCGGAATGCGTCTTGAAGGCACGGCGGCGCGAGGTCGGCATCGCCTCGACGCGGTCGACGACGTCTTGGAAAGGCTGCCCGGGCCGGCTGAGGAATTCGATCCAGGGCACTTCCTCGTAGATGTCCCGGAACGCGGCGGTGCCGCCGGTCAGCAGCTGATGCACGATGTTCATCGTCCACGTCGTGCCGCTCTTGGCGGGGACCGAGATCACCACGTCTCCGTCGCGCCACTTGATCTCGTGCTGGATCTCCGGCCGAATCCACGGCGGACCCTCCTGCGGGGCCGCGCCTTCCGTCGCATTGCTCACGATGTCTTCCCCCTTTTCGGAGCGGCATGACCGCCGCGCCGAGAGCGCAGTTTGCCCCCAAAGCATCGGTGACGCGAGTGTCATGTCGGGGGACCGGGCGCGTTGTCGCGCCAGCCCACTTGCGCCCGCGCGTCCGCCTCCCTACCTCTGCGACGCCATGAATTACGTCCTCGCCCTCTTCCTGCCGCCGCTGTCGATCCTGCTCGCGGGTCGGCCGTTCGTCGCCCTCGTCACCCTGCTGATCTGGATCCCCGCGATCCTGCTCACGGGCGGGCTGTCGCATCCGATGTTCATCCTGCTCGCCTGGATCCTGATCTACCAGGCGCGCGAGGACCGTCGCGCCCGCTCGGGCCGCGACGCCTGACACCAGCCTTCGTCACCCGCTTCGCGCCGTCGCCGACCGGGCGCCTGCATCTCGGTCACGCCTTCTCGGCGCTGACCGCGTGGGACATGGCGCGGGCGGCGGACGGCGCCTTTCTCCTGCGCATCGAGGATCTCGACCGCACCCGCTGCCGTCCCGAATACGAGGCTGGCATCGCCGAGGACCTGCACTGGCTCGGCCTCGCCTGGCCCGAGCCGGCGCTGCGGCAGTCCGATCGGCTCCCCCGCTATGCCGCGGCCCTTGCGCAATTGACGGACCTCGGTCTCACCTATCCCTGCGGCTGCACCCGCCGCGACATCGCCGCCGCCTCCGCGCCGCAGGAAGGCGCAGAGCCGCCGGTCTATCCCGGCACCTGCCGCGGCCGGCCGATGGCGGCGATGCGCCCCGGCGACGCCGTGCGCCTCGATCTCGCCCGGGCGCTCGACCGCGTCGGCACGCTCGCCTTCGAGGAAACCGGCCCGGCCCATGCCGGCCGCCACGCCGTCGATGCGGCGATGCTCCTCGCCCGCCTCGGCGACGTCGTCCTCGCCCGCAAGGACATCGGCGCGGCCTACCACCTCGCCGTGGTCGCCGACGACGCCGCGCCAGGGCGTCACCCACGTCGTCCGCGGTGAGGACCTCTGGCCGGCGACGCCGCTGCACCGGCTCATCCAGGCGTTGCTCGACCTGCCGGTGCCGGTCTGGCACCACCACCGACTGGTCCGCGACGCCGACGGCCGCCGTCTCGCCAAGCGCGACGACGCCCGGTCGCTGGCGACGCTCCGCGCCGGCGGATCGACCGCCCTGGACGTGCGCCAAAGCCTCGGATTAACACTCGAGTAAGATATCGTTCTGTAGCAATATCAATCGGTTGAGCCATGCCCAGACTCGGGCACCGGCGCGCTGAGCGTCACTTCCTCGCCGGCGCGCACCGCGACGAAGAAGCAGTTCGGCCGGCCGGTATGGCAGGCCGGCCCGGTCTGCTCCACGATCAGGAGCAGGCAATCCCGGTCGCAATCGACCCGCAGCTCCACCAGCTTCTGCACATGTCCCGAGGTCGCGCCCTTGCGCCAGAGCGCGCCGCGCGAACGCGACCAGTAGGTCACGTCGCCGGTCCGGAGGGTCTCGGCCAGGCTCTCGGCGTTCATCCAGGCCAGCATCAGCACCTCGCCGTCCTCGGCCTGGGCGATTGCGGGGATCAGCCCGCGGGAATCGAAGGCAAGGCTCGCGATGTCGAAGGCGGGCATCGTTGCCTCCCTTTTCCGACGACGGGTTTGCGCCTATCTATGCAAGGCTTTCGGGAATGCAAAGGACCGGCCGGCCATGAGTGGCGACAACGACCTGATCAAGCTCTACTCGCAGCGCATCCTCGCGCTGGCCGCCGAGATTCCGCTGACCGAGCGTCTGGTCCGACCGCAGGTGACCGCCAAGAAGCGCTCGCCGCTCTGCGGCTCGACCATCACCGTCGATCTCGACCTTCAGGATGGCCGCATCGCCGCCTTCGGCCAGGACGTCAAGGCCTGCGCCCTCGGCCAGGCCTCGGCCTCCGTCCTCGCCGGCCATGTCCTCGGCGCCACCCGCGACGAGATCGCCCGGACCCGCGACGCCCTCGCGGCGATGCTCAAGTCCGGCGGCCCCGCGCCCGGCGCTCCCTTCGAGGAGCTCGAGGTACTGATGCCGGCCCGCGACTACAAGAACCGCCACGCCTCGATCCTCCTCGCCTGGGACGCCACCCTCGCCGCCATCGACGAAGCCCAAGCCGCCGCCTGACGCGCCCAAGGCGCCCTTCCGGTCGGTCCGCTTCCCCCGGGCAACCTCTCCCACAACCGCCGCAGCCCAATCGTCGTGCAGCTTCTCCCGAAGCTGCGCTGCAGACCTCGCCACCCGCGCAGCCCTTGCCGCCCCAAACGATCACTCGAAAAAAAATCGCCGCATCCGAAGGACGCGGCGATCAGGTAGCGGCGCGGGTCAGGACAGGCTCAGGCGGACAGGCAGAATCCGCAGCCACGCACCGCAGGCAAGGCAAAAGGTCTCAGGCGAGCACCGGCAGGAACAACGCGGCCAGGATCGCGACGCAGAGCGCCGCCAGTCCCACCGCCTCCCGCGCGAGCACATCGGGATCGGCATCCAGCATCCGTCGCGCGGTCTCTATCATGGCGAATGTCCCTCGTTTGATCCGTTATGTTCCTGTTAAGTTCTCACTTTGGTCGCCCAGAGTCAAGCCCGGAGAAGAACGCAACGGGAACACCTAACCGACAGAAATCATTCGGATCGAGCGATCGCGGTCCATCAGGTAGAGCAGGGTCCGCACTGCCTGGCCGCGCGGCGAGACGAGATCGGGGTCCTGATCGAGGATCAGCCGCGAATCGTCCTGGGCGACCCGCATCAGCTCGGTCTGGGTCTCGAGATCGGCGATGCGGAAGCGGGGCAGGCCGGATTGCTGGACGCCGAGCAGGTCGCCGGCGCCACGCAGCGCCAGGTCCTCCTCGGCGATGCGAAAGCCGTCCTCGGTCGCCCGCATCACCTCGAGCCGCGAGCGGGCGGCGTCTCCGAGCGGCGGATCGTAGACGAGCAGGCAGGTCGAGCGCTCGGCGCCGCGTCCGACCCGGCCGCGGAGCTGGTGGAGCTGCGCCAGCCCGAACGCCTGCGCGCCCTCGATCACCATGATCGACGCGGCCGGCACGTTCACCCCGACCTCGATCACCGTGGTGGCGACCAGCAGCCGGGTCCGCCCCGCGACGAAGTCGGCCATCGCCGCGTCCTTCTGCGCCGGTGGCATCTGGCCGTGGACGAGACCGACGACGCCAGGCCCCAGCGCGAGGCGCAGGCTCTCGAAGCGCTCCTCGGCTGCGGCCATCTCGGCGGTCTCCGATTCGCCGACCAGCGGGCAGACCCAGTAGGCCTGCCGGCCGGCGGCGATCGCCTTGCGCAGGTGCTCGATCACCTCGCCGCTGCGCGCCGTGGAGACCAGCGCGGTCTCGACCGGCTGGCGGCCCGGCGGCTTCTCGTCGAGGATCGAAAGGTCCATGTCGCCGTACTGCGCGAGCGTCAGGCTGCGCGGGATGGGCGTCGCGGTCATCACCAGGATGTCGGCGGCGGCGCCCTTGCTGCCGAGGTCCATCCGCTGGCGCACGCCGAAGCGGTGCTGCTCGTCGACGACGGCGAGGCGCAGGTCGCGGAAGCTCACGTCCTTCTGGAAGAGCGCGTGGGTCCCGACGAGGATGGCGATCTCGCCCGCCGCGAGCGCCGCCAGCCGAGCGGCGCGCTCGCCGCCGCGGTCGCGGCCGGTCAGGATTTCGAGACGGACGCCCGCCGCCTCGGCCAGCGGCGCCAGCGAGAGATAATGCTGGCGGGCGAGGATTTCGGTCGGCGCCATCAGCGCGGCCTGCCCGCCGGCCTCGGCCGCGGCCAGCATCGCGAGAAACGCGACCAGCGTCTTGCCGGAGCCGACGTCGCCTTGGAGCAGCCGGTTCATCCTGAGCTCCGACGCCATGTCCGCGACGATCTCGGCGACCGAGCGCTCCTGCGCGCCGGTCAGAGGGTAGGGCAGGGCGGCGAGGACCCGCGCGCGCAGCCGGCCGTCGCCGTGGGTCGCGACCCCCTTCGCCCGCTTCATCCGCGAGCGGGCGATGGCCAGCGTCACCGCGTGCGCGAAAAGCTCGTCGTAGGCCAGCCGCTCGCGCGCCGCGCTGCTCGGCGCGAGGTCGGCCGGCCCGAGCGGCCCGTGCGCGGCGACGAGCGCCTCGCGCCAGTCTGGCCAGCGCCGCTGCCGCTTGACGCTCGGCTCGATCCACTCCGGCAGCGCCGGCGCCCGCTCCAGCGCCGCGTGGACGGCACGCGCCATCGTGCGCAGCGTCAGGCCCTCGGTCAGCGGGTAGACCGGCTCGAAGTCCGGCAGCTCCGCCGCGCCGTCGACCCGCAGGATGTGATCGGGATGCACCATCTGGGCGATGCCGTCGAAGATCTCCACCCGCCCCGAGACGATCCGCCGCTGCCCGGCCGGCAGCGTCGAGCGCAGCCAGTCCGCGCGGGGATGGAAGAACACCAGCTGGAACTCGGTCAGCGCATCGCGCACGTGCACCCGGTAGGGCCGGCTCCGGTTCGCCCCGGGCTGGTGCAGGCCGATCTCGACCTCCACGGTCGCGACCCCGGGCAGGCTCACCTCGCGGATCGAGCCGCGCAGGCTCCGGTCGACGCCCGCGACCGGCAGGGTGAGGACGAGATCGGCCGGCTTCTCGATGGTCATCCGCGCGAAGAGCTTCGCGGTCTTCGGCCCCACCCCGTCGAGCGCGGTCAGGTCGGCAAACAGCGGAAAGAGGATATCCGGGCGGCCCATCGTGCCGGCATCTTGGGCAGTCCGCCGCGGATTGCCAACCGGCCTTGCGAGGCCGCGCAACCCGTCCCTGCCGCCCCTCCTCTGGTGCCCGCGGCCATCGGCACATATATGGTCGCGGCATGACGGAGCAGGACATGAGCGAGAACTTCCCCGGCTGGCACGGCACGACGATCGTCGCGGTGCGCAAGGGCGGCAAGGTGGTGGTGGCTGGCGACGGCCAGGTCAGCCTCGGCCAGACGGTGATCAAGGGCACCGCGCGCAAGGTGCGCCGGGTCTCTCCCGGCGGCCAGCCGGTGGTCTGCGGCTTTGCCGGCTCGACCGCCGACGCCTTCACCCTGCTCGAGCGGCTCGAGAAAAAGCTCGAGGCGGCACCCGGCCAGCTGCAGCGCGCCGCGGTCGAGCTCGCCAAGGATTGGCGCACCGACAAGTACCTGCGCAACCTCGAGGCGATGCTGATCGTCACCGACGGCACCGGGCTCTACGTGATCACCGGCGCCGGCGACGTTCTCGAGCCCGAGCACGACGTCACCGCCATCGGCTCCGGCGGCAACTACGCGCTCGCCGCCGCCCGCGCGCTCTACGACCAGGACCTCGACGCCGAGGCCATCGCCCGCCGCGCCATGGCGATCGCCGCCGAGATCTGCGTCTACACCAACGGCAACGTGGTGGTGGAAAGCCTCGATGCCGGCTGAGATCGGCTTCCGCCCGGTCGCCGCCGCCGACCGGGCCATGCTCGCCGCGTGGATCGCGCGCCCGCACTGGCAGCGCTGGTGGGGCCCCGCCGAGGCGGAGGCGCGCCACATCACCGAAGATGCGGACCCCGACGACGGGCGGTTCGTCTTCACCCTCGACGGCCGCGACGCCGGCTACATCCAGTGGTGGCGCCCGACCGCCGCGACGGAGGTTCCGGTCGACGCGCCGCCCGAGACCACCCGCGGCATCGACATGGCGATCGCCGATCCTGTCAACCTCTGGCGCGGCATCGGTCCGCGCGTGTTGCGCGCCTTCGTCGCCCGCCTGGCCGGCGAGGGCGTCCGCCGTTTCCTGATCGACCCTGCCCCCGACAACACCGCCGCCCGCCGCGCCTATGCCAAGGCCGGCTTCGTCGCGGTCGGCGAGGGGGTCAACGACGGCGGCCCTTTCGTGCTCATGGTCCTCGACCTTCCCCAGCCCGCAGAGGCAGAATGACCGACCTTACCCCCCGCGAGATCGTCTCCGAACTCGACCGCTTCATCATCGGCCAGAACGACGCCAAGCGCGCCGTCGCGGTCGCATTGCGCAACCGCTGGCGCCGCCGCCAGCTTCCCGACGACATCCGCGAGGAGGTCTATCCCAAGAACATCCTGATGATCGGCCCGACCGGCGTCGGCAAGACCGAGATCTCGCGCCGCCTGGCCAAGCTCGCCCGCGCGCCGTTCCTCAAGGTCGAGGCGACCAAGTTCACCGAGGTCGGCTACGTCGGCCGCGACGTCGAGCAGATCGTCCGCGACCTCGTCGACGCCGCCGTCGCGATGGTGCGCGACGAGATGCGCGAGCGGGTCAAGGCCCGCGCCCACGAGGCGGCCGAGAGCCGCGTCGTCGACGCGCTCGCCGGCGAAGGCGCCCGCGAGCAGACCCGCGACATGTTCCGCAAGAAGCTGCGCGCCGGCGAGCTCGACGACAAGGAGATCGAGCTCGAGGTCGCCGACACCGCCAACCCCCTGGCGATGATGGACATTCCCGGCCAGCCCGGCATGGGCATGGGCGCGCTCAACCTCGGCGACATGTTCGGCAAGGCGTTCGGCGGCGGCCGCAAGGTGCGCCGGCGCATGTCGGTCGCCGCGTCCTACGAGCTCCTGATTACCGAGGAGGCCGACAAGCTCGTCGACCAGGAGGCGGTCAACCGCGACGCCGTCGCCGCCGTCGAGCAGAACGGCATCGTCTTCATCGACGAGATCGACAAGGTCTGCGCCCGCGCCGAGACCCGCGGCGCCGACGTCAGCCGCGAGGGCGTCCAGCGCGACCTCCTGCCGCTGATCGAAGGCACCACGGTCTCGACCAAGTACGGCGCGGTCAAGACCGACCACATCCTCTTCATCGCGTCGGGTGCCTTCCACATCGCCAAGCCCTCGGACCTCCTGCCGGAACTCCAGGGCCGGCTGCCGATCCGCGTCGAGCTGCGCGCGCTGACCGAGGCCGACTTCGTCCGCATCCTGACCGAGACCGACAACGCGCTGACCCGGCAGTACACCGCATTGATGCTGACCGAGAAGGTCGAGGTCAGCTTCACCGAGGACGGCATCGCCGCGCTGGCGCGGATCGCGGCCGAGGTGAACCGGGCGGTGGAGAACATCGGCGCGCGGCGCCTCCACACGGTGCTCGAGCGGGTCTTCGAGGAGCTGAGCTTCACCGCGCCGGACCGGCCGGGCGACGCGGTGACGGTCGACGCGGCCTTCGTCGAGCAGCACCTGGGCGAGCTCAGCCGGTCGGCCGACCTCAGCCGCTACGTGCTCTGAGAACCCGCCTCAGGCGGGGATGAACTGGCATGCGACGATGCTAGACGAGACCAGCGCCAGCGAGCCGCCGAAGCTGTAGGCCAGAAGCGCCAGCAGGAGGCCGGCGCCGGAGGCGAGCACCAAGGCGAAGGCGGCGACGCCGATCGCGGTCGATGCGAAAAGACAAGCAACAAGCTGCGGATTCACCTCGATACCCTCCCCGGTTGCTGCATTTCACCACTGGGTCCGCTTACAAATCGTAAATTCGTAGGCACGTAAACCATTTTTCTAGCTCAGGTTGAATCCGGGCGGTCCCGGAGATCTGGCACGACCTCGACCTTCAGCGAGCGTCTTCAGCGCCTTCCAGGGATCGGTTCAGGGCCGGCCGCTGACCTGACATAAGCATTTGGACGCTTCGGCCCAAGGGAGAGCCACCGTTTGCGCGATCCCAATGTCGCGAACGGAGGCGCTGCCCTTGGCCCAGACCGAATCACGGCGCGTAGAGGGCTACTCGCATAAGTAGCATCGAGCGGATCAGAGGCGCGGCAGCAGGCGCGCCAGCATCGCCGACATCGAGACGCCGGCCACCGCGGCATGGGCCAGGACGTCCTCGATGGTGTCCGGTTTCTGGTCCGGGCCGCCCCCGGCGTCGTTGGTGATGGCGCTGAGGCCGAGGACCCGCATCCCGGCATGCACCGCCGCGATCACCTCGAGCACCGTCGACATGCCGACCGCATCGCCGCCGGACGCCCGCAGGAAGCGCCGCTCGGCCGAGGTCTCGAGCGAGGGACCGGCGATCCCGACATAGATGCCGTGGCGCAGCGCCAGCCCGGCCGCCTCGGCCTGGCTCCGCGCCAGCGCGCGCAGCTCCGGATCGTAGGCCCGCGTCATGTCGGGAAAGCGCAGGCCGATGGCGTCGTCGTTCGGACCGGTCAGCGGATTGACCCCGGTCAGGTTCAGGTGGTCCTCGATCAGCATCACGTCGCCCGGCGCGAACTCGGGCTCGAGCGCGCCCGCGGCGTTCGTCACCACCAGCGTCCGTGCCCCCAGCCCGGCGAGGAGCCGCACCGCCAGCGCGATGTCGCCCGCCGTCCAGCCCTCGTAGAGGTGGACGCGCCCCTGCATCAGCACTACGCGCCGGCCGAAGAGCGCGCCGATGACGAGGCGCCCGGCATGGCCCGGTGCGGTCGAGACCGGAAACTCCTCGATCTCGCCGTAGGGAATGATCGCCGGCGCCTCGACCGCGTCGGCCAGCCCGCCGAGCCCCGAGCCCAGGATCAGGGCGATCTCGACCGGTGGGCCCGCGCGACCGGCAATCGACGCGAGCGCACGGGCGAGGCGGTCGCTGCTCGCGATCATGCCAGCAGGCTCCCGGCGATGCGCGGGGTCAGCGCCTCGACCTCGGCCAGCGTGTCGCCGACGTCGATCGTCGTCAGCGCGCCGTCGCGCACCACCTGACGCCCGCCGACGAAGACATGGCGCACGTCGGACTTGGCGCAGGAGAAGACCACGTGGGTCGCGGGATCGAACAGCGGCACCGCGTGCGGCCGCTTCAGGTCGATCAGGATCATGTCGGCGAGCTTGCCCGGCTCGAGCGATCCCAGCCGGTCGGCCGCCCCGAGCGCCGCGGCGCCGTCGAGCGTCACCATCCGCAGCGCCTGCGCGGTCCCGACCGCGTCGGCGCGCAGGCTCGCGCCCCGGTGCAGCGTCGCCGCCAGCCGCAGCGCCATCCACATGTCGAGATCGTTGCCCGAGATCGCCCCGTCGGTGCCGATCGTCACCCGCACCCCGGCGGCCAGCATGTCGGGCACGCGGGCGATGCCGCTCGCGAGCTTGAGGTTCGACATCGGGTTGTGCGCCACCGACGCGCCGGTCCGCGCCAGGATGTCGATCTCCTCGTCGTCGAGCCAGACGCAATGCGCCAGCACCGTGCGCTCGTCGAGGAGCCCGAGATGGTCGAGATGCTTGATCACCGGCCGCCCGTACCGGGTCTCGATGTCCGCTCGCTCCGCCCGGGTCTCGGCGGCATGGGTGCAGAAGAGCCCGCCGCGCTCCGCCGCGAGCGCTCGCGCCGCGCGCAGGTTCTCCGGCCCCACCGTGTAGGCACCGTGCGGGAAGCACCCCGGCAGCACGTCCCCGGCGCCGTCGAATTCGTCGAAGAACGCCGCCGCGTCGCCGAGCCGGTCGCCAGCCTCGCGCCGGTCCATGCCGGGGTAGTCGAAGAAGATGCCGCCGGTCGAGACCCGGATGCCGACGGCACGGGCGGCGGACACCGTCTCGTCCGGATACCAGAACATGTCCATCACCGTGGTGACGCCGCCGAGCGCCAGCTCGGCAAAGCCCAGCGTCGCGCCGAGCCGGACGGTATCGCGGGCGAGGATGGCGCCTTCCGCCTTCCAGACCTGCTGCAGCCAGGGTTCGAGCGGCAGATCCTCGACGAGCCCGCGGAACAGGCTGTCCGCGGCATGGCAATGGGTGTTGATCAGCCCCGGCATCAGCAGCATGCCGCGCGCGTCGATCACCTCGGCGGCATCGCGGCCGATCTCTTCGGCCGGCCCAATCCGCGCGATCCGACCGCCTTCGACGGCCACCGCACCGTCGCGGATCACCGTCCCGGCCGCGTCGGCGGTCAGGACAAGCGCGTCGGTGATGATAAGATCGGGCATCATGGCGGCGGGTCCCGTTGCGAACGCCACAACGCGTTGCATGGTGCTCCGCCGCTGTCAACGAGACCGCTCCCGCAGGAAAGGACCGGCGCACCCATGCTCCCCGACTGGCTGATCCCGGGCCCTTTCCCGGCGGAATTCCCGACCGACGAGCGCTGCTTCATCACCGAGCTGATGAACCGCCCCGAGACCCCGGCCGCATCGCTCGCGCTGGCTCGCGTCGAGCCAGGCGTCACGACGCGGCTCCACGCCGTCGAGGACACCGTGGAGACCTACATCGTGCTGGAAGGCAAGGGCAGGGTGGAGGTCGCGGGCATCGCCCACCCGGTGCGTCCGGGCGATCGCGTCATCATTCCCGCAGGCGTGCCGCAGAGGATCGCCAACACCGGGACGAGCGACCTGAAGTTCTACTGCCTGTGCACGCCGCGCTTTCGCCCGGAGGCTTACCGCGACCTCGAGCCGTCGTGACGGACCCGTGCCGGCACCGGGGCCGGAGAAAGCGCTTGCCAGACGGCCGCCGTCCCAAAGACGGCGGCAACGCAGAGCGAAAGAATTTCAATGATCATCCGCCATCTCCTGTCCGCATTCACACACAATGCAACATCCGCGGGACAGTTCCAACCCGCCATCTTGCCTCAGGGGACGCTTCCGCCGATGGCGCGGGTGATGCGGTCGGCCGCGGCGCGAACCTGCGCGCCGAACGCGGCGGCGCCGGTCCGTGCCATCCGGACCGTCGGCCCCGAGACCGACACCCCCGCCACCGCCTCGCGGAACTCGTTGAAGATCGGCGCGGCGATGCAGCGCATCCCTTCGGTGCGCTCCTCCTCGTCCACCGCCCAGCCGCGCGCGCGGATCGCCGCCAGCTCGTCGGCCAGCCGGGCCGGCGCGGTGATGGTGCGCGGCGTGAAGGCCGCCAGCCCCTGCTCGCGCACGATCCGCTCGACTGCCGCCTCGGGGTAGTAGGCCAGGAGCGCCTTGCCGATGCCGCTGGCGTGGATCGGCCCGCGGGTGCCCGGCCGGAAGAAGGCGCGGATCGGCTGGTGGGTCTCGACCTGGCTGATGAAGACCACCTGCCCGCCGTCGGCGATCGCGAGGTTCGCCGTCTCGCCGGTCGCCGCCATCAGCGCCCGCATCTCGCCCCGCGCCTGCTCCACGAGGCTCGTCCGCCCGAGAAAGGCGCTGCCGATGCGGAACGCCTCCTGGCCGACGTACCAGAGCTGCGTCGCCGGCTGCACCTCGACGATGCCGTGCGCCTCGAAGGTCGAGAGCACCCGGTAGACCGTCGCCGGCGCCTGGCCGGTCGCCTCGGCCAGTTCGCTCAGCGACATGCCCTCGCCGCGCGCCAGCGCCTTCAGGATCGTCAGCGACCGGTCGAGCGCCTGGATCGTCGTCTGCTCGGGCCGGGCCGTGAACGCCCGCGGCCGGCCGCGGCTCCGCTTCAGACCCGAGTCCATCTCCACCTCCAGTCCCGCACGCACCGCGCAATGAAAAACGAAAAACCCAGCCCCACCAGTCCTCTGCGCGCCAGTCGCGCGCGATGAAAAACTATTTCAAAAAAATTGCACCGCCGTCAAGCCCCTGCTATCACCCCCCGCAACGACAAACGGAGGAAGCGCCATGTCCAGCCAGAACCCGGTCTTCATCCCCGGCCCGACCAACATCCCCGAACGGCTGCGCCACGCCTGCAACGTGCCGACCATCGACCACCGCTCGGCGAGCTTCGGCGCGATCTTCCGCCCGCTCTTTCCCGGCGTCCGCGAGGTCCTGAAGAGCCGCGACGCCGAGATCGTCCTCTTTCCCGCCACCGGCACCGCCGGCTGGGAAGCGGCGCTGACCAACACGCTCTCGCCCGGCGACCGGGTGCTGGCCGCGCGCCACGGCATGTTCTCGCACCGCTGGATCGACATGGGCCAGCGCCTCGGCCTCGACGTCGAGGTCATCGAAGCGCCCTGGGGCGCCGGCGCGCCGGTCGCCGCGATGGGCGAGGCGCTCGCCGCCGACCGCGACCACCGCATCAAGGCCGTCCTCGTCACCCACAACGAGACCGCGACCGGCGTCCGCTCCGACGTCGCCGGGGTGCGAAAGGCGATGGACGCCGCCGGCCACCCGGCGCTCCTCCTCGTCGACGGGGTCAGCTCGATCGCCTCGATGGACTTCCGCATGGACGAGTGGGGGGTCGACGTCGCGGTCACCGGCAGCCAGAAGGGCTTCATGCTGCCCGCGGGCCTCGCCATCGTCGGCGTCAGCCGCAAGGCGCTGGCGGCGATGGAGACCGCCCGGCTGCCGCGCTGCTTTCTCGACTTCCGCGACATGATTGCGACCAACGCCAAGGGCGGCTACCCCTACACGCCGCCGGTCAACCTGCTCTACGGCCTCGGCGCCTCGCTCGAGATGCTGCGCGAGGAAGGCCTGCCGGCCGTCTTCGCCCGGCACCGCCGCATCGCCGAGGGCATCCGCCGCGCCGTCGACGCCTGGGGCCTCAGGCTCTGCGCCCGCACGCCGGACCTCTACTCCGACACGGTCAGCGCCGTCGTCGTCCCCGAAGGCTTCGACGGCACCCGCGTCGTCACCCACGCCGCCGTCGAAATACGGCGTCGCCTTCGGCGTCGGCCTCGGCGAGGTCGCCGGCCGGGTCTTCCGCATCGGCCATCTCGGCAGCCTGACCGACGTCATGGCGCTCTCGGGCCTCGCGACCGCCGAGATGGTCATGGCCGACCTCGATTTCCCGATCCGGCTTGGCAGCGGCGTCGCGGCGGCGCAGGACTACTACCGCACCACCGCCGAGACCGGCCTGCGCGAAGTCGCCTGAGGAGAAGCCCGATGACCGTCGAGACCGCGACCGCGCTCGATCTGCCGACCTACGACGACGTGCTTGCCGCCCACGCGCGGATCAAGCCCTGGGTCCACCGCACGCCGATTCTGACCTCGCGCTTCATCGACGAACTCGCCGGTGCGTCGCTCTACTTCAAGTGCGAGAACTTCCAGAAGGCCGGCGCCTTCAAGGTGCGCGGCGCCTGCAACGCCGTCTTCGGCCTGCCCGACGACAAGCTCGCCCGCGGCGTCGCCACCCATTCCAGCGGCAACCATGCGCTGTCGCTCTCCTACGCCGCCGGCCGCCGCGGCATCCCGTGCCACGTGGTGATGCCGCGCACCGCACCCCAGGCCAAGAAGGACGCGGTGCGCGGCTACGGCGGCATCATCACCGAGTGCGAGCCGTCGACCTCCAGCCGCGAGGAGGTCTTCGCGCGGGTGCAGGCCGAGACCGGCGCCGACTTCGTCCACCCCTACAACGATCCACGGGTGATCGCGGGGCAGGGCACCTGCTCGCGCGAGATCGTCGAGGACCTCGGGCCGCTCGACGCGGTGATCGCGCCGATCGGCGGCGGCGGCATGATCTCGGGCACCTGCCTGACGCTTGCGAGCGTCGCGCCGCGCACCGCGATCTACGCCGCCGAGCCCGAGGCCGCCGACGATGCCTTCCAGTCGTTCAAGCAGGGCCGGATCGTCGCCTACGACGCGCCGGTCACCGTCGCCGACGGCCTCAAGGTGCCGCTCAAGGAGCGCACCTGGCATTTCGTGTCGCGCTACGTGACCGACGTGCTGACTGCGAGCGAAGAGGAGATCGTCGACGCGATGCGGCTGACCTGGGCGCGGCTCAAGATCGTCATCGAGCCGTCCTCGGCGGTGCCGCTGGCGACGATCCTGAAGAACCGCGACGTCTTCGCCGGCAAGCGCGTCGGCGTCGTCATCACCGGCGGCAATGTCGATCTCGACAAGCTGCCCTGGCAGAACTGAAGGGGAAATCCATGACCAAGCACGAGACCGTCGGCGAGCCCGAAGTCGGCTACGACATCCCCGCGCGGATCGGCATGGACGAGGCCGAGATCCAGACCCCGTGCCTGATCCTCGATCTCGACGCGCTCGAGCGCAACATCCGCAAGATGGGCGACTACGCCCGGACCCATGGGATGCGCCACCGCAGCCACGGCAAGATGCACAAGTCCGTCGACGTGCAGAAGCTGCAGCAGCAGCTCGGCGGCGCCGTCGGCGTCTGCTGCCAGAAGGTCAGCGAGGCCGAGGTCTTCGCCCGCGGCGGCATCACCGACATCCTGGTCTCGAACGAGGTGCGCGACCCGGCCAAGATCGACCGCCTCGCCCGGCTGCCGAACTACGGCGCCCGCGTCATCGTCTGCGTCGACGACGTGGCGAACGTCGCCGACCTCTCGGCCGCGGCTGAGAAGCACGGCACCACGCTCGAATGCTTCGTCGAGATCGACTGCGGCGCCGGCCGCTGCGGCGTCACCACCACCGACGCGGTGGTCGAGATCGCCCGGGCGATCGACGCCGCGCCGAACCTGAAGTTCACCGGCATCCAGGCCTACCAGGGCGCGATGCAGCACCTCGACGACTACGACGCGCGCAAGGCCAAGCTCGACGCCGCCATCGCCCAGGTCGGGGACGCCGCCGATGCGCTGAAGGCGATCGGCCTCGCGCCCGAGCTCGTCTCCGGCGGCGGCACCGGCAGCTACTATTTCGAGACCGCCTCGGGGGTCTACAACGAGCTGCAATGCGGCAGCTACGCCTTCATGGACGCCGACTACGGCCGCATCCACGACCAGGACGGCAACCGCATCGACCAGGGCGAGTGGGAGAACGCGCTCTTCATCCTGACGAGCGTGATGAGCCACGCCAAGCCGCACCTCGCCGTCGTCGACGCCGGCCTCAAGGCGCAGTCGGTCGACAGCGGCCTGCCCGTCGTCTTCGGCCGCTCGGACGTGAAATACATCAAGTGCTCCGACGAGCACGGCGTCGTCGAGGACAAGGACGGCGTCCTCAAGATCAACGACAAGCTGCGCCTCGTCCCTGGCCACTGCGACCCGACCTGCAACGTCCACGACTGGTACGTCGGCGTCCGAAACGGCAAGGTCGAGACCCTCTGGCCGGTCAGCGCCCGCGGCAAAGCCTACTGAAACGCCGCACCGCCTTGGCCGCCCCGCTCCCGCGAAGGCGCGACCCCAAGGCTTTCATACGGCCTTGAAACCTGGAGAGCAGTCGTTTTGCGCCCACAGGCGCAAAACCACTAAAGAAACAATGCGCGCACCTGCGCGCCCCTTGTGGCCGCAACTGCGGCCCTCCGCCCCCGCCACACAGCTGAATGCCCGGTTAACGCGCAAGTAAATATTAAACGATATCAGAGACATAAGCACAATTTCACGCGTGTTATCACGCGGAGGAGCCCTCGCATGATCATCGTCCCCGAAGCCGCCTGCCCCGAGCTTCTCGACCTCGACGCCGCCGTCGAGGCCGTCGAGGCGGTGTTCGCCGCGATGGCCCGCGGCGAGGCCGCGAACTTCCCCGTCGTGCGCGAGGCGATCGGCCACGCCGACGCGCTCTACGGCTTCAAGGGCGGCTTCGATCGCGCCGGCGGCACGCTCGGCGTCAAGGCCGGCGGCTACTGGCCGCACAACCTCGAGCGCGGCCTCGGCGGCAACCACCAGTCGACGGTCATCCTCTTCGACCCCGAGACCGGCCGCGCCATCGCCGCGGTCGGCGGCAACTACCTGACCGCCGCCCGCACCGCCGCCGCCTCCGCCGTCTCGATCCGCCACCTCGCCCGCCCCGACGCCCGCGTCCTCGGCATGGTCGGCGCCGGCCACCAGTCGGCGTTCCAGATGCGCGCCGCCGTCCGCCAGCGCGCCTTCGAGCGGGTGATCGGCTGGAACCTCCACCCCGAGATGCTGTCGCGCCTCGCCGACACCGCCGCCGAGCTCGGCCTGCCGTTCGAGGCCGTCGACCTCGACCGCCTCGGCGCCGAGGCCGACGTCATCATCACCATCACCTCGAGCTTCGCGCCGATCCTCGCCGCGGCGCAGGTCCGCCCCGGCACGCATCTCGCCTGCATGGGCACCGACACCCGCGGCAAGCAGGAAGTCGACGCCGCGCTCCTCGCCGCCGCCAGCGTCTTCACCGACGAGGTCGCCCAGTCGGTCAGCATCGGCGAGGCCCAGCACGCCGTCGCCGCGGGCCTTCTCGCCGCCGACGCGATCACGCCGCTCGGCGCCGTCATCGAGGGCACCCATCCCGGCCGCCGCTCCGCGCAAGAGATCACCCTCTTCGACGGCACCGGCGTCGGCCTGCAGGACCTCGCCGTCGCCGCCAGGGTCGTCGCCCTCGCCCGCGCCGCCGGCAAGGCGCAGGAAGTCGCTCTCTAGGCCTGCGCGCAAGCCGCTTGATCCGCGCCGCGGGTTGGCGCATAAGGCCGCGCATGACGCCGCGCCGCTCCATCGCGACCTGCATTAGCCGCTGACTTCAGTCCGCGGCGCGCGTCCCGTTCCCAAATCCGGACCAACGTGACAGCCCGCCGCGGCAGAACCGCGAGAACCGGGCCATGACCGAGATCACGCTCTACAACACCGCCACCCGCCGCAAGGAGCCGCTGGTGCCGATCGACCCCCAGAACGTGCGGATGTACGTCTGCGGGCCGACGGTCTACGACCGCGCCCACATCGGCAACGCCCGCCCGGTGGTGGTCTTCGACGTGCTCTTCCGGCTGCTCCGCCACGTCTACGGAGCCGGACCACGTCACCTACGTGCGCAACTTCACCGACGTCGACGACAAGATCAACGCCCGCGCCGCCGCCGAGAAACGCCCGATCCGCGAGCTGACCGACGAGACGATCGGCTGGTACCACGCCGACATGGACGCCCTCGGCGCGCTTCGCCCCACCGCGGAGCCGCGCGCCACCGAGTGGATCGGCGCGATGGTGGCGATGATCGAGACGCTGATCGCCCGCGGCAACGCCTACGTCGCCGAAGGCCACGTCCTCTTCAGCGTGGCGAGCGATCCCGCCTACGGCCACTTCTCGCGCCGCCCGCTCGACGAGATGCAGGCCGGCGCCCGCGTCGAGGTGGCGCCCTACAAGCGGAGCCCTCTCGACTTCGTCCTCTGGAAGCCGTCGAGCGGCGCCGAGCCCGGCTGGCCCTCGCCCTGGGGCCACGGCCGCCCCGGCTGGCACATCGAGTGCTCGGCGATGTCCCACGAACTCCTCGGCCCGTCGTTCGACATCCACGGCGGCGGCATCGACCTCGTCTTCCCCCACCACGAGAACGAGATCGCCCAGAGCCGCTGCGCCCACCCCGAAGGCAGCTTCGCCAACATCTGGATGCACAACGGCTTCCTGAACGTCGAAGGCGAGAAGATGTCGAAGTCACTCGGCAACTTCTTCACGGTGCGCGACCTGCTCGACAAGGGCGTGCCGGGGGAGGTGATCCGCTTCGTGCTGCTCTCGACGCACTACCGGCAGCCGATGGACTGGACCGAAGAGAAGATGCCGGTCAGGCAATGAAGACGCTTGCTGGCATGGTTCGGGATGATTGACGGCGATAGGAGCCGGATGCATGCAGGCCATCTGGTAGTTCGTTGCAGTGCATTGGCGAATGATCTCAATACGCCCGCGGCAATCACAGATGCTACAACGTGCTCGCTGAGGAGCGTGAGGCCAGGCAGCTGCCATCTGCAGCGACGCTTCTGGAGGCTTAGCTCTAGCGGCAATTGGTCTGACGGAACTGGCAGGGCATGAACGCTAAGGCGGACTGTCCGTCTGGATACTTGAGTGGCCGCTCATCGAGCTGAGCTAGAGGCAAGCGACGTCTAGAGCGGGACCATTTGCAAGGGCGAGACTTCGAGGAAGACTGCAGGATCTGCCGAAGTGCGGATGCTCGCAGAGCGCTGCAGTGATGCTGGTGTGGACGTGAGAGCTCTCCGACGATAGCGATGCTCGAGGCGAACTTCGACTGAGCAAGACTATTCGAAGCTGGAGAGCTGCTGCCAATGACCCCCGAGCGCCTCTACCTCTACGACACCACCCTCCGCGACGGGCAGCAGAGCCAGGGCGTCGACTTCTCCGTCGAGGACAAGCTGGCGATCGCCAAGGCGCTCGACGGGCTCGGGATCGACTATGTCGAAGGCGGCTGGCCGGGGGCCAATCCGACGGACAGCGGCTTCTTCGAGGCGGCGCCGCGGCTCAGGCACGCGACGCTGGCGGCGTTCGGGATGACCAAGCGCAGCGGGCGGTCGGCGTCGAACGACGAGGTGCTGGCGGCGGTGCTGAACGCCGGGACGCCCGCGGTCTGCCTCGTCGGCAAGACCCACGACTTCCACGTGACGACTGCGCTTGGCGTCGCGCTCGAGGAAAACGTCGAGAACATCGCCACCTCGGTCCGCTTCGTGAAGGCCAAGGGGCGCGAGGCGCTGTTCGATGCCGAGCACTTCTTCGACGGCTGGAAGGCCAACCCGGACTATGCGCTTCAATGCCTCAAGGCGGCGCTCGACGCCGGCGCGCGCTGGGTGGTGCTCTGCGACACCAACGGCGGCACGCTGCCGGCCGAGGTCGGCGCGATCACCGCGGCGGTGATCGCGGCGGGCATCCCCGGCGACCGGCTCGGCATCCACACCCACGACGACACCGGCAACGCGGTGGCGGGCGCGCTCGCGGCGGTCGATGCCGGGGCGCGTCAGGTCCAAGGGACGCTGAACGGGCTCGGCGAGCGCTGCGGCAACGCCAACCTCGTCAGCCTGATCCCGACGCTGCTCCTCAAGGAGCCCTACGCCAGCCGCTACCGGATCGGCGTCGCGCGCGACGGGCTGCCGGGACTGACCCGGGTCAGCCGGCTCCTCGACGACATCCTGAACCGGGTGCCCGACCGCCGCGCTCCTTACGTCGGCGCCTCGGCCTTCACCCACAAGGCGGGGCTGCACGCCAGCGCGATCCTGAAGGACCCCAGCACCTACGAGCACGTGGCGCCCGAGGTGGTCGGCAACGCCCGGGTGATCCCGATGTCGAACCAGGCCGGCCAGTCGAACCTGCGCGAGCGGCTGGCCAAGGCCGGCATCGACGTCGCTCCGGGCGATCCGCGGCTCGCGGCGATCCTGACCGAGGTCAAGGCGCGCGAGGACCGCGGCTTCGCCTACGACGGCGCCGCGGCGAGCTTCGAGCTGATGGCGCGCGATATCCTCGGGCTGATGCCGCGGTTCTTCGAGGTCGAGCGCTTCCGGGTGACCGTCGAGCGCCGGCGGAACGCCCGCGGCGAGATGGTGACGGTGAGCGAGGCGGTGGTGGTGGCGCGCTTCGGCCCCGAGCGGGTGATGAGCGTCAGCGAGAGCCACGATCCGGTGACGAAGGCCGACCAGGGGCCGGTCAACGCGCTCTACCGGGCGCTGGTCAAGGACTTCGGGCCGTACCAGGCGTTCATCGCCGACATGAAGCTCGTCGACTTCCGGGTGCGGATCACCTCCGGCGGCATCGAGGCGGTGACCCGGGTGCTGATCGAGAGCGCCGACGGCCAGGGGCGGCGCTGGTCGACGGTCGGCGTCTCGCCCAACATCATCGACGCGAGCTTCCAGGCGCTGCAGGACGCGATCCTCTGGAAGCTCCTGCGCGACGGCGCGCCGGTGGCGGGGGTGGCGTGACCACGGAGGCGGTCGCGGCGCTGGTCGAGCGCGGCGATCCCGAGCGCTGGCGCACCGCGATGGTGGCGCCGCCGGCGGCGCGGCCGGGGCTGATGGCGCTTTACGCCTTCAACCTCGAGATCGCCCGGGCGCCGTGGGTCGCGTCCGAGCCGATGCTGGCCGAGATCCGGCTGCGCTGGTGGATCGACGCGGTGGCGGAGATCTACGCAGGCGTGCCGCCGCGCCGGCACGAGGTGGCCGAGCCGCTGGCCGAGACGATCCGCACCGCCGACCTGCCGCACCGGCTCTTCGAGGAGATGATCGCGGCGCGGCTGGCCGACGCCGACCCCGCGCCGTTTCCCGACCGCATCGCGCTCGACCTCTACATCGACCACACCGCCGGGCACCTGATGGAGCTCGCCGCCCGGCATCTCGGCGCCGAAGGCGCGGCGCTGCCGGTGGTGCGCGCCTTCGCCCGCGGCGCCGGCACCGCGGCGCTGCTGCGGGCGCTGCCCGAGCTGCGCGCCTACGGCCGCGACCCGCTGCCGCGGGAGATTGCCGTCGGCGACCTGGCGCGCGACGGCCTCGCGGCCCTGGCCCGCGCCCGCAGCCACCGCGCCCGGGTGCCGCGGCGCGCGCTGCCTGCGCTGCTGCCCGGCTGGCAGGCCGAGCGGGTGCTGCGCCGCGCCGCCGCCGACCCCGCAGCCCCGCTCGAGACCGCGGAAATCCGCGCCCGCGCCGGACTGCTGCGGCGCGTCGCTCACGGGGCGCTGGTAAGAGGCCGTCCGCGATTAACGATTGTGAATCGCTTTAAGATCAATGCGTTAGGTATAGTTTCACGCGTGTTATGACCGGGGAGGGCGCATGGTCGGACGCATCATCGAGACGCCGGAGGACGTGGCCGAAGGCGCGGCGTGGCTCGCGGCGCTCGACCCGCGCTTCGCCCGCGCGCTGGAAGAGACCGGGCCGCTGCCGCTCCGGCGGCGGGCGGACGGCTTCGAGACGCTGTTCTCGGCGATCGTCAGCCAGCAGCTCTCGACCGCCTCGGCGGCCGCGACCTGGAACCGGCTGGTCGCGATCGGCGCCGACGGCCCCGCGGGCGTCCTCGCCGCGAGCGACGAGGCGCTGCGCGCGGCGGGACTGTCGCGCCAGAAGATCGCCTACGGCCGGGCGCTCGCCGGGGCGAGCCTCGACTTCGTGGCGCTCAGGAGCCTGCCCGACGACGAGATCATCGCCGCGCTGACCGCGATCAAAGGCGTGGGCGTCTGGACCGCCGAGATCTACGCGATGTTCTCGCTCGGCCGCGCCGACGTCTTCGCCCCGGGCGACCTGGCGCTGCGCGTGGCGGCAGCCCGGCTCTTCGAGCTCGAGGCGCGGCCGAGCGAGAAGGCGCTGCGCGAGATGAGCCTCGCCTGGTCGCCGTGGCGCTCGGTCGCGGCGCGGCTGCTCTGGGCCTACTACCGGGTGATGACCAAGCGCGAAGGCGTGCGCTGACCCGGTCAGGCCGGCCGGTGGCGCAGGTGCACCACGACGAGGCCGATGATCAGCAGCGGTGTCGCGATCGCCGCGACGAGGCTCAGGTGGTGCCAGACGTAAGGCAGGATGTCGACCGAGCGGCCGAAGCGGTAGGCGAGCGTCGTCCAGAGCCCGACCCAGAGCGCCGCTCCGGCCATGTTGGCGACCAGAAACCGCGGCCACGGCATCGCGGTGGTGCCGGCCACCAGCCCGTTCAGCTGCCGCAGCACCACGACGAAGCGGGCGAAGACCACCATCAGCGGGCCGTAGCGCTTCTCGATGCCTTCGGCGGTGGCGAGCGCCTTCTCGGTCACGCCGAACCGGTGGCCGACCCGCAGGATCGCCGACCGTCCGAACTTGCGGCCGATCAGGTAGCCGATGTTGTCGCCGAGGACCGCCGCGACGAAGGCGGCGGCGACGACGGTGCGGATGTCGAGCTTGCCCGCGGCAGCCGCCCCCGAGGCGATGATGATCGCACTCTCCCCCGGCAACGGCGCGCCGAGGGCCTCGAGGGTGATCGAGAGAAAGAGCGCGGGAATGCCGTACTCGGCGACGAACCCTGCGAGGTGATGCGAAAGCCCGGTCACGTGCGCCTCCGTTGGCCAGCGCCCGAAGGTAAGTCACATCGTGGCGTCTGACGAGCGGATTTGCAGCCGGCGGGGCGCTTGCGCGGCGGGCGAAACCCTCCTAGGGCTGCGGCCCGAGGCAAACCGCGGAGGCGCGCGCATGACCACCCTGAGCGGGCCGGAGCGGCCCGCCGCCAGCGGCAAGGCCGACAGCATCGTCGTGCTGCTGCACGGCTACGGCGCCGACGGCAACGACCTGATCGGACTGGCCGAACCGCTGGCGCCGCACCTGCCCAACACGCGGTTTCTCGCGCCGAACGCCCCGGAGCGCTGCCCGGGCAACCCGATGGGCTTCCAGTGGTTTCCGATCCCCTGGCTCGACGGCACGCCCGAAGCCGTCGCCCGGGTGTCGGCGGCCGCGTCGTTCGCAGCCCTCGACGCCTGGCTCGACGGGCTGGAGGCGCAGGGCATCGGACCCGAGCGCACCGTCCTCGTGGGGTTCAGCCAGGGAACGATGGTGGCGCTCCACGTCGGGCCACGCCGGGCCAGGCCGCTGGCGGGGATCGTGGGCTTTTCCGGCCGACTGCTCGATCCCGACCGCCTGGCGGCTGAGATCACCGCCCGCCCGCCGGTGCTGCTGATCCACGGCGACCAGGACCCCGTGGTGCCGTTCGCGAGCCTCGCGGAGGCCGAGGCGGCGTTGCGCGCCGCGGGCGTCGAGACCACGGCCCACGTCTCGCGCGGCACCGCGCACGGCATCGCGCCGGACGGCCTGGGGCTGGCGCTCGGCTTCATTCGCGAGCGCCTGGGCTTGCCGGGCTGAGTTCGCGTCATAGAACTGTAGCGAGGCGGGTGTAGCTTGCCGCCGATCGGGAAAGTCGTCTTGATCTGGGGGCTTGCCAGACAATCCCGACGAGATATAGGTTGGAGCCGGTCGGGCCGACGCGCCGTCCTGCGGTGCGTGCCAGACGGGCGCGTAGGGGAACCGTAGAATGCTGCAAAGCACCCACATGCCAAGCTTCATCAGGCATCCCGGGGGCTTGCGCGACCATCCCGCCCTGGTGCTGAACGCCGATTACCGGCCGCTGAGCTACCTGCCGCTGTCGCTCTGGCCCTGGCAGGAGGCGGTCAAGGCCGCGGTGCTGCAGCGGGTCGTGGTGGTGGCGGAATACGACACGCTGGTGCATTCGCCCTCGGTCGAGTTCCGAATACCGTCGGTGGTCGTGCTCAGGGAGTATGTGAAGCCAGCACGGACCACCGCCTTCACCCGCTTCAACCTGTTTCTTCGCGACGAATTCACCTGCCAGTACTGCGGCGACCGCGACCACCTGACATTCGACCATGTCGTGCCGCGCTCCCGCGGCGGGCGGACCACCTGGGAGAACGTCGTGGCCTCCTGCGGGCCCTGCAACCTCCGCAAGGGTTCGAAGACCCTCAAGCAGTCCGGCATGACCCTGCGCCACAAGCCGACCCGGCCGTCCCCCGAGCAGCTGCAGAACGTCGGGCGCAAGTTCCCGCCGAACCACCTGCACGACAGCTGGATGGACTACCTCTACTGGGACGCCGAGCTGGAGGCCTGATCCCAAGGACTTGCGGGAAATCATGGTATCTGGAACGCATGTGGAATGCGTCTGGAATCCGTATTGAGACAAAATTGCTCGGGATTGCGTCGGCAAACAGATATCCAGCTTCAGTCGGTCGTCCGATTGGGGACGCGAAGCGGGCGAGCGTCGGCGGTCAGTCGGACGCGCGGGCGGCCCTGAACCAGAGCCAGGCGAGGCCGAGCGAGAGGATCGCGTTCCATCCCGCCATCGAGATGCCCCAGAGGCTCCAGGCGATCTGGTCGCAGAGCACGACCGGCGTGGCGAGGATCTGGTCGAGGAGCGCGCCCGACGAGGCGGCCTCGGGCGCCGGTGCGGTGCAGGTGGTCGGTCCTTCCCAGAGGTGCTGCTCGACGCCGGCGTGGTAGACGGCGATCGCGGCGCCGACCAGAACCACCACCGCGGCAATCAGTGCCAGCCCCCGCCGGGGCCACACCAGGATGAGAAGCCCCAGCGCCACCGCGGCGGCGTGCGGCCAGCGTTGCAGCAGGCAGAGATGGCACGGGGCGAGGCCGCCGAGATACTGGAAGGCGAAGGCGCCCAGAAGCAGCGCCAGCGAGCCCAGTGTCGGCCCGAGCGCGCGCAGTTGCAGCGGCGTCATTGCACGAATCCGATGAGCACGAAGCCACCGACCACCGCCGCCACGCCGAGGCTGAAGACCAGCGTCAGCCGCCGCTCGATGAAGTCGCGGATCGGCTCGCCGAACCACCAGAGGAGCGCCGTGATCAGGAAGAAGCGGATGCCGCGCGAGATGACCGAGCAGACCGCGAAGGTCAGCAGGTCGAAGTGGAAGGCGCCGCTGGCGATCGTCACCAGCTTGTAGGGGATGGGCGTCGCGCCCTTGATGATGATGAGCCAGGCGCCCCAGCGCTCGTAGAGGTGCTGCAGCGCGACGAACTGGTCGGTCACGCCGTAGAAGCGCAGCAGCGGCTGGCCGATGGCGTCGAAGGCGTAGTAGCCGATCGCGTAGCCGAGAAAGCCGCCGACCACCGAGGAGACGGTGCAGACCAGCGCCAGCCGCCAGGCGCGGCTGCGGTCGGCGAGCACCATCGGGATCAAGAGCGCGTCGGGCGGGATCGGGAAGAACGAGCTTTCCACGAAGCTGACCGCCGCCAGCGCCCACACCGCGTTCGGCGAGGCGGCCAGCGACAAGACCCAGTCGTAGAGCCGGCGTAGCACGGTTTCTAAAGACCTTTGCGCGATCGTTGCGCCCAAGCATCACGGGGCCGCCCGAGCGTCAAGACCCGACGCCCGCGGCTCCCGGAAACCGGAGGCGCGCGACCCGCATGGAACTGACCCGTACCGGGACGCGCCCGGACCGCAGCTTGTCCCGCCGGCTCGGGCTCCTCGCCCTGCTGGGGCTCGCCGTCACCGGGGCGGCACTCCTCGGCACCTGGAGCTGGGGCCGCCTGCACCCGGGCCTCGCCGGCGGTGCGGACGCCGTGTCGGCGGACCGGGCGGAAAGCATCGTCCGCCGCACCGAGGTGGCCTTCACCGATGCCGAGGGCGTCTGGGGCAGGCGGCTCGACGGCTACCGTCCGGCGACGCTGGTGTTCTTCACCGGCGAGACCGCGTCGCCCTGCGCCGGCGGCGCGCCGGTTTCGGGACCGTTCTATTGCCCCGAGACCGGGACCGCTGCCTACGACCTGAGGCTGCTCGATGCGCTCGGCGCCCGGCTGCAGCGCCAGCGGGAGCTCGGCCTTGCGCTCGTCACGGTGCGGATCGCCGCCGAGCACCTGCAGCGCGAGCTCGGCGTGCTCGACGCCGCGGCCTTGCGGATGATCGGGGCCAGGCGCGCGCGGCGCGCCACCCTCAAGGCGGCGCTGGCGCTGCACGCCGATTGCCTGACCGGCGCCTGGGCCGCCGCCGCGGCGCCGCGGCTCGGACCGGTGCCGCCCGACTTCTACGGCCAGCTCGTCTGGTCGACGCGCAACGTCGTCGGCGATCTTGCCCGGCAGGGCACGCACGTCGCGCCTGAATTCGACGCCTTCGCGACGGGACCGCAGGACGAACGCCAGGCCGCGTTCGCCCGCGGCTACGCCGCTTCCGATGCGATCGGTGGATGTCCGGTGCCGGCCGAAATCGCCTCGGGCGACTGAGCCGGCGCTACGGCTTGTCGCGGTCCAGCGGCTCGAGCGACCCGCGGCGGGGGGTTCCGTCGGCCTGGGCCGGAAGCGGCCGCGTCAGGCAGGTGCCGGCCGGCACCATGACCCAGGCGTCGCCCTGGTAGTTGACCGTGCTCGACCCCTTGGTCGCGACGCTGCCGACGCCGTCGCTCTCGCCTGCCAGCGCCACGCCGTAGCACTTTTCCTGCGACTGGGCCTGTGCCGCCGCGACCGGCCCGAGCGCGAGGGCGGCACCGAGCGCCGCGACGATTTTCCCACGAAACACCATGTCCTGCTCCCACGATCAGCTGCCAGGAGATTTGCGCTCGCGCGGCGGGCCGGACAAGGGCTCCGCTGGCACCGATCGTCAAAACGCGACTGAATGGCCACAGCGGCGGAGATGCCGCTTTCCCGGCGCGGACGCATGTTCTACGCAGCGAAAAGCGGCAAGAGGGCGGGGGCCGGGATGCATCGTTGCGGCATCGGGGACCGGGGCGCGGCGGTCGCGGCTGCCGGCGGGGCATAGGCCGTGGCGTTGCGCGCGGGCCTTCCCCTTTCGGCGCTCGGCCATGCGGCGCTGATCGCGCTCGCGCTCTGGGGGCTGCCCTGGCTCCGGGTGCGGCCGGAGCCGGCGGCGCCGGTGATGAGCGTCAGCGTGATCAGCGCGGCGGATTTCGCGGCGCTGCGCCGCGGGGCGGCCGCTCCCCCAGCACCGCCGCCACCCCAGGCGCCGCCGGCGCCGGTCGGCCCGCCCGCGCCGGTTCGATCCGCGAGCCCGTGCCCGCGCCCGAGCCGGTCGAGCCCGAACCCGACGAGACCGTCGATCTCGCCCCGGCCTTCAACCCAGAGGCGGCGCTCGGCATCGGCCTGCCGCCACCGCTCGCGGAAGCGGAGCCGCCCGATCTCATCCCGCCGCAGCCGGCGTCTCCGGAGGCGTCCGCGCCGCCGCGCGAGCGGCCGGACGACCTCGTTGCGTCTGAGCCCGAGGATGCGCCGGCCGTCGCGCCGCGGCCTGAGACCGGCGACGCCGGCGCGGCGCCGGCGACCAGCGCCGGCGCCGCCGGGGGCTCCGCCGCGGCGGCCGCATCGCGCGACGACTTCGCGGCGGCGATCCGGGCCGCGATCAGCCGCGCGCTCTACTATCCGCCTGTCGCGGTCAGGCGGAACCTCACCGGCACGACCGAGCTCTCGGTGAGGGTTTCGCGAGACGGCAAGCTCATCAGCGTCCGGGTGACCGCGTCGTCGGGGTCGGAGGTGCTCGACCGCGCCGCGATCGGGGCGGCCAGCCTGGCGCGGCTGCCGGCGGCGCCGGCGAGCCTTCCCGACCCGGTGCTGTCGATCACCGTTCCGCTGGTCTACACCCAGAGCGGCCCTCGCCCCGCGGGAAATTAGCGGATAACGTCACCCGCGAGGGACGGCGGCAAGGAGGAAGCGCCCATGGAAATGCACGGCTCGCGGCAGATCGCCGCGTCGCGGGAGGTGGTCTGGGCGGCGCTCAACGACGCCGAAGTGCTGAAGAGCGCCATTCCGGGCTGCGAGACGCTGACCGGCAACCCCGAGGACGGCTTTCAGGCGACGGTCAAGCAGAAGGTCGGCCCGGTCAGCGCCACCTTCCAGGGCCATGTCCAGCTCGCCGACGTCGTGCCGCTGCAGAGCTACACCATCTCCGGCGAAGGCAAGGGCGGTGCCGCCGGCTTCGCCAAGGGGTCCGCGGCGGTGGCGCTGGCCGACAGCGAAGGCGGCACGCTCCTGACCTACGAGGTCAAGGCCAACGTCGGCGGCAAGCTCGCGCAGCTCGGGTCGCGGCTGATCGACGGCTTCGCCAAGAAGATGGCCGACACGTTCTTCGACCGGTTCCGCGCCGCGATCGAGCCGCCGGCCGAGCCGGTCGCCGAGGAGGACGCCGCTCCGGGCGAGAAGCAGCCGGGCTGGTTCGGCCGGATGATGGGCCGCAAGGCCTGAGCCCGTCAGGCGATCGCGGCGATGCGGCGCAGCGCCAGCGCATAACCTTGGGTGCCGCAGCCGACGATGATGCCGTCGGCGCGCAGCGACACGTAGGAGCGGTGCCGGAAGCTCTCGCGCTTGTGGACGTTCGAGATGTGGACCTCGATCACCGGGCCCTCGAAGGCGTGCAGCGCATCGAGGATCGCCACCGAGGTGTGGGTGAGGGCCCCGGGATTGATGACGATACCGACGGCGCCGTCGCGCGCCTCGTGGATCCAGTCGACGATCTGGCCTTCCCAGTTCGACTGCAGGAAGCGCAGGTCGAGCCCGAGCTCGGCCGCCAGCGCCGTGCAGTCCCGCTCGACGTCGGCCAGCGTCTCGGTGCCGTAGATGTCCGGCTGGCGCTTGCCGAGGAGGTTGAGGTTGGGGCCGTTCAGCACGTAGGTCAGCCGGGGCATCGGTCTCTCGCTTCGCTCGGGGTTCGCAATGCGGATCAACCTCTAGCAGCGAAGCCGCCGCGGAGCGACCGGAGTTTCGCGGCGGTTGGTCGCGTGCTCCGCGAGGGCTAGATGAGCTTCAGTGCGACGCAAACGGACGGGAGACCGGAGCCATGGAGATCAGACGCAGCGGTTCGCAGCCTTCGGGCGCGGGGTCCTCGGATTGGTTCACCGGACAGGTGCGGGTCGACCCGCTGCTCTCGCCGCCCGAGCCGGCGCGCGTCGTCGGGGCGCTCGTCACCTTCGAGCCCGGGGCGCGCACCGCCTGGCACACCCACCCGCTCGGGCAGACGCTGATCGTGATGTCGGGGCTGGGACGCGCCCAGCGCGAGGGCGGTCCGGTCGAGGAGATCCGTCCCGGCGACGTGGTCTGGTTCGCGCCGGGCGAGAAGCACTGGCACGGCGCCTCGCCCGAGGCGGCGATGAGCCACATCGCCCTCCATGAACGGCTGAACGGCTCCACGGTGGACTGGATGGAAAAGGTCAGCGACGCGCAATACGGCGGCTGAGGCCCGATCCCAGCGCCGTCAAATCGGGTCAGACGGGGCGGGCCGCGACGAAGTCCCAGGCCTCGGCCTCTTCCTCCGGCTCGAAGACCCGGGCCTCGAGGGGCAGCAGGGGCGCCATCGTCCGGATCATCGCCTCGGCGGCGGCAGGGGCACCGACCACGGCGTATTTCTCGACGTTGCCGACCGAGCGCATCTGCGCCTTGAGTGACGCGAAGTTCACGCTCGCGAGCGCGTCGCCCATGTCGACGCCGCGCATCAGGAGCAGCATCGAGACCTTCTCCGGTCGGTCGAACGCGGTGTCCATCAGGTGGGCCATCGCCTCGACGTCCTCGCTGCGGGTGCCGCCCCTGATCTCGAAGGCGTAGACGGCGGGATTGTTCGTCTGGAGGCGGGTGATCGTCGGCGTATCGAGCATGGGTTCTCCCCTCGGACTGGCTGGGGGAGCAATCGCGGCGGGCGGAATAGGTTCCCGGCGTCGCGACCTCCGTGCTACAGCACCACGCCGGTCTCGGGGTCGAAAAGGTGCATGTGGTTGAGGTGGGCGTGCAGGCGCATCGTCGAGCCGACCCGTGGCGTGGCGATGCCGCTGGCGCGGCCGATGACCTCGGTCTCGCCGAGCCGGCTGAAGATCAGCGTTTCGGCGCCGAGCGCCTCGGCGATCTCGACCGGCAGGTCGACCGGCACCACGCCGGCACCCTCCCGGCGCTCCTCGGTCCAGGTGTTGGTCAGATCCTCCGGGCGCAGGCCGAAGACCACGGGCCTGCCGGCGTGCGGCGCGTAGCGCGCGACGCGGTCCGCGGGCACCGGCAGCGGCGGTGCACCCGCCACGGCGACGACGAGGCCATCGCCGGCGCGCTCGAGTCGCGCGGCGAGGAAGTTCATCGCCGGCGAGCCGATGAAGCCCGCGATGAAGCGGTTCACCGGCCGCGCGTAGAGGTCCTCGGGGCTCCCCACCTGCTCGATGCGGCCGTCGCGCAGCGCCACGATGCGGTCGGCCAGCGTCATCGCCTCGGTCTGGTCGTGGGTGACGTAGACGCTGGTGCCCTGGAACGCCAGGTGCAGCCGGCGGATCTGGGTGCGCATCTCGACCCTGAGCTTGGCGTCGAGGTTGGAGAGCGGCTCGTCGAACAAAAACAGCGCCGGCTCGCGCGCGATGGCGCGCCCGATCGCGACGCGCTGGCGCTGGCCGCCGGAGAGCGCCTTCGGCTTGCGGTCGAGCAGCGCCTCGATCTGCAGGATTTCGGCGGTCTTGGCGACCGCAGCGGCGATCTCGGCGCGCGGCGTGTTGCGCATCTTGAGGCCGAAGGCGAGGTTCTGGCGCACGGTCATGTGCGGATAGAGCGCGTAGTCCTGGAACACCATGGCGATGTCGCGGTCGCGCGGCGCATCGTCGTTGACCACCCGGCCGTCGACCGCGATCTCGCCGCCGGTGACCGGCTCGAGCCCCGCGATCATCCGCAGGATCGTGCTCTTGCCGCAGCCCGAAGGCCCGACGAGGACGACGAACTCGCCGTCCTCGATCGCGAAGCTGACCCCGTGCACCACCTCCATCGCGCCGTACTTCTTGACGAGCTGCCGGATCTCGACGTGCGCCATGCGGACCTCCTTCAGCTCTTCTCGACCGTCCAGCTGCGCAGCTGGAACGGCAGGAACGTGGGCTCGACCGGGCCGATGCGGTCCTCGAGCAGGTCGACCTCCTCGCCGAGCCGCCAGCCGTCGGGCAGCGTGACCGCGACGCTGCCGCGGGCGCCGGCCGGCTCGTAGGCGCGCAGGATCAGGCTGCGGCCGTCCTCGGACGGCTTCAGCGCGCTGAGGCCGAGGGTCAGGCCCTCGACCTCGGCCGCCGTCCACGCCGCCGGCGCGTCCGCCGCCACCGGCCGGCAGAGGAGTGGCCGGTTCAGGTCCTCGGCCTCGGCGAGGACGCCGCCGGTCAGCCAGTCGCCGGCATGCGGGTAGAGCGCGTAGCTGAAGCTCTGGCGCCCCTCGTCGGCGAGCGGGTCGGGGTAGGCGGGCGAGCGCAGCAGGCTGAGGCCGAGCTCGCTGCCGCGGACGTGGTGGCCGTACTTGCCGTCGTTGACCAGCGCCACGCCGTAGCCCTGCTCGGAGAGGTCGGCGAAGCGGTGCGCCGCCACCTCGAAGCGCGCGGTGTCCCACGAGGTGTTGCGGTGGGTCGGGCGGCGGATCACCCCGTGGGCGCATTCGAAGCTCGCCGCGTCCGCGCGCACCGCCAGCGGGAAGCGGGCCTTGAGCAGAATGCGCCGCTCGTGCCAGTCGATGTCGGTCGCGATGTCGAGCCGCGCGGAATTCGCCCAGAGCCGGTAGCTCTGCACGATCGTGCTGTCGCGGAACCGGCGGGTCACCCGGATGGCGGCGCGGTGCGGGCCGGTCTCGATGACCTCGACGGCGCTGGCGGTGATTTCCTCGCCCTGGCGCTCGTAGCCTTCCTCGATGTCCCAGGCGTCCCAGTTGCGCGGCTTGTCGACGTAGGCCCAGATCTGGTTGCCGCGCCCGGCCAGCACCTCACGGCCGGCGCGCTTGTCGAAGACGCTGGCGAGCGTGCCGTCGCGATCGATCTCGACCCGCAGATGGTCGTTCTCCAGACGGCCGTCCGTGACGCTCAGCCCCGCGGCCGGGTCGGTCCCGATGACGACGGCGGCGGTCAGGCCGGCGATCCGCTCGGGCGGCGCGAGGACGCTGCCGCCTTCGACCGCCTGGCCGCCGGGCAGCGCCTCGGGCGCAAAGAGGCGGAGCGGCCGCGGCGACAGGTCGGGATTGACGACGAGGATGCCCTTGCCGCTGCCCCCCGGCGCGATGTGCCCGGCGATGGCGTCGAGGCGCTTGCCGACGATGCCGTCGCCGAACGCGATGACGCCGCCGAGCTCGGTCTCGGTCAGCTCGTAGACCTCGCGGATGCTGGTGCCGGGCAGGATGTCGTGGAACTCGTTGCGCAGCAGCACCCGCCACTGATCCTCGAGCGTCTCGGCGATGGGCTCGCCGAGCAGCGTCGCCATGCCCGACAGCGTCTCGGCGGTGATCAGCGCGCGTTCGGCGCGGCGGTGCAGGACCTTGGTGCGGCCCTGGGTGGTCAGGGTGCCGCGGTGCAGCTCCAGATACATCTCGCCGACCCAGACCGGCAGGTCGGGGTCCTCGCCCACCGCGGCATGCAGGTCGTCGTACCAGTCCCGGACCAGCACCGGATGGAGCTGCGGCACTACGGGGAACTCGCCGAGCTGGCGCTGGCGCTCCAGCATCTCCTCGGTCGGGCCGCCGCCGCCGTCGCCGAAGCCGAAGGCGAGCAGGCTCTCGGGATGCAGGTACTTGCCGCGATAGTTCTTCCAGGTCTGCAGGACCGCGCGCGGGCTCGTCTCGGCGTTGTAGCCGCCGACCGGATTGTTGAAGGTGTGCGCGAGCACCCGCGACCCGTCGAGGCCTTCCCACCAGAAGAGGTCGTAGGGCATCACGTTGGTCTCGGACCAGTTCACCTTGATCGTGAAGAAGCTCCTCACCCCCGCGAGCCGCAGCAGCTGCGGCAGCGCCGGCGAGAAGCCGAAGCAGTCCGGCAGCCAGCAGACGTCGTGGCGCCTGCCGAAGGTCTTCTCGAAGTAGCGCTGGCCGTAGAGGAGCTGGCGCACCAGCGACTCGCCGGTCGGCATGTTGGTGTCGGGCTCGACCCACATCGCGCCGGTGGGCTCCCACTGGCCGTCCGCGACCTTCTCCCTGATGCGCTGGAAGAGCGCGGGATCGTCCTCTTCCAGGAACGCATAGAGCTGGGCCGTCGACTGGTTGAAGCGGAACTCGGGGTAGCGCTCCATCAGCCCGATCATCGTCGAGAACGTGCGGTTGGCCTTGCGCCGGGTCTCGGCCAGCGGCCAGAGCCAGGCGAGGTCGATGTGCGCGTGCCCGGTCAGCGCCAGGCTGCCGGTCTGCGGGTAGCGATCGCGAAGCTCGCGCAGCCGCCGGCCGAGATGCGCCGCGGCGTCCGCCACCGCGTCGCGCTGGTGGCCGTCGAGGCCCTGCGGCGCCGCGTCGAGGTCGGCCGGCAGCTGCCAGATGCGCTGCGATTCGACGCTCGGGGCGACGCGCGCGACGTAGCCGGCGGTCGCCGACGGCCAGTCGAGGCGGGCCAGCGCCTCCTCGGCGGCGGCCAGGAGCGGCGGCACCACCTCATGGCCCGCGAGCTCCTGCGCGGTCTCGCCGACCTGGGTCAGCAGCAGCGCCAGCTCGATCAGCTGCGGCTCCAGAAGCACGAGCCGGGCGCGGCTGAGCCGCGCCTCGCGGTTCGGAACGCCGAACGGCAGGCGCGCGACGCACTGGGCCGCGACCGAGAAGCGGCGGCCGGTCAGCGGGAATCGCTGGTGGTTGGGATCGAGGCCGAACGCCGCGGCCTCGCCGCCGTCGTAGGCGATCCGGAGCAGGCCCTCGCCGCCGAGGTCGACGTCGAGCCGGGTGTCCGACAGCGGCCAGTCCTGCGGCACCTCGACGCCGTCGAGCGCCAGCGCAACCACGCCGTCGCGCGTCGGCCAGGGCGCGCCGTGGGTGTGCGGCTTGCCCTCGAAGGACCAGCCTTCGAGCGGGACGCTCGCCCGCACCGTCCAGAGGTCGAGTTCCAGCAGGCGCTTGCGCAGCCTGTCGATGCGTTGCTGGTCGGTCAGCGCCATGATGGTTCCTTCAGCCGGCGTAGTCGTTCTGTCCGGGGCGGTTGAAAAGCCCGCCCGGTTCGTCCTGTCCCGGGTCGGCCACGCGACCCTCGGCGGCGTTGCGGAGCATCGCAGGCCCCCAGAGGCCGCGCGGCGGCACCGGGCCCCAGCCCGGCCGGTCCATGCCTTCGTAGCGGTCGAAGACCACCGGCGGCTGCGCGGCGCGGCTGAGCTCGTGCGCCAGGTCGGCCTCGGACAGCAGGTCGGCGAAATGGAGCGTGAAGGCGAAGCGGTGGACGCCCTGGTCGGTATGCTGGTCGCGCCCGGCGTAAGGCCGCGGGTCGCCGCCGCCCCAGGCCATCCGCGGGCTGCGCAGCAGCGTCGGCTGCCAGACCGCGCCGTCGACGCTGTGGCTGTAGACGTCGCTGGTGACGAGGCCGATGTCGAGCCCGCCGACCCGCAGGCGCGACCAGCCGAGGAACGGCCACTCGGCCGGCGAAGGCTCGCGGTAGACGTGGCCGTCGGCGATGCCGTCGGTCCAGCGCTCGGGCGGCGCGGCCAGGGTCACCGGCATCTGCAGGAGCGTGTAGCGCTCGTCGAAGTTCACCTCGAGCTCGACGTGCAGCGCCGGCTCGCCGCGCCTGAGGCTCACGGTCAGGCGGACGCGCGAGGTGCCGAGCCGGCCGTCGAGCCGCGCCCGGACGCGCAGCGGCCCGGTCTCCTCGACCCGCCAGTCCGAGCCCGCCAGCGTCGCCGTCACCGGCTCCTCCCAGCGGTCGGTGTGGAACGTCCAGGTGTCGGTGGTGTCCCGGCGCAGGTGAAACCGCAGGCTGTCGATCGGCTCGGCGCCGGCGAACGCGACCGCCCCGAGCCCGCCGCTCCGGAGCGCCACGGTCACGAGGCCGTTCGACAGGCTGTCGGAGGAGGCCGTCATCCCGCCGGCGTCGAGCGCGGCTTCCGGCGCCGGGCCGGGGCGGACCTGGAACTGCCGGCCGCCGGCCGCGGGGAGCTCGGTCTCGAAGAGGATGCGCGGGATCATCTGGTTCGATCCCGGCTGCACCGGCTGGAACGGCACCGGCGCGCCGTCCTCGTCGCTGAGCCAGCGCGCACCCCAGTCGTCGAAGTCGAGATAGGGCTCGGCCTCGACGAAGGCGCGGCGGGGGGTCGCGTCGGTGTTGACCACGACGATCTGGTGCTCGTTCACCCGTGGCAGCCCGCGATAAGACCAGCGCCGGGTGGTCTCGAAGAGCACCTCCTCGCCGATGATCCGCGCGCGTCCCTGCATCGCGCGCACGCTCTCCCAGGCGGCCGGGATCGAGGTGCCGGTCAGGATGTCGTGGAACTCGGTGAAGAGCAGGTCCTCCCACGCGGCGTCGATCCGCGCGAGCGAGGCGTCGCGCTCGGCAACGTCGGCCGAGAGCGTGACCGCGGCGGCCTCGGCCTGCACCAGCAGCTCCTCGCCGTGGCGCTGGGCCGACTTGATGTCGTGCATGACGCTGTAGCAACCCGGGAAGGTGTGCTGCAGCTCGGTCGCTACCCGCGGCAGCGCCTCGCGCTGGCCGGCGATGGCGGTGAAGAACGCCTGCGGCGTGGAGAAGACCAGCTCGTGGCCCTCGAAGTCGCGGTTGGCGAGGATCCATTCGATCATCGCCTTGGACGGGCCGCCGCCGTGATTGCCGACGCCGTAGAAGCACATGGTGTGCCCGAGGGCGGGATCGGCGCTCTCGACGGCGATCTGCACCTGGCCGCCGAGATCGGCGAAGTTCGCGACGTAGCCGGGCACGATGCGGAAGGCGGTCACCTCCGCGCCGCCGGTCCCCTGCCAGACGAAAGTGTTGGAAGGCAGCGCCACCTGGTGCTCCTCCGGGCGGCGGAAGACGTAGGCCTCGTAGCCGTGGCTGGCGAGGATGTCGGGCAGGCTCGCGGTGTGCCCGAAGCTGTCGACGTTGTAGCCCACCGTCGGCGCGATGCCGAAGCGGTCGAGAAAGTAGCGCTGCCCGAGGACGATCTGCCGGTGCAGACCCGCGGCCGTCGCGAGGTTCAGGTCGGGCTGGATGAACTGGCCGCCGGTGACGTGCCACTGCCCGCGCTCGATCAGCGCCCTGATGCGCGCGAAGAGCTCGGGCCGGAGCCGCTCGACCTGGGCATAGAGCCACGCCTCGCCGCGGGTGAAGACGAAGTCGGGGTACTCGTCGCACCGGTCGGCCATCGACGCCGCGGTCGCCAGCGCCTCGTCGGCGCCGGCCTGCCAGGGCCAGAGCCACACCGGATCGATGTGGGCGTTGGCGATCATGTGGACGCGCATGCGGACTTCAGCCTTTCACCGCGCCGGCCATCAGCGCGCCGATGATGAAGCGCTGCAGCACGAGAAAGACAATGATCGCCGGGACGATCGAGAGCACGCTCGCCGCGGCGAGGATCTGGGTCGAGGTCTGGTTGTAGCTGCCCTGGAAGTTGAAGATGCCGACCGAGATCGGCAGGAGCGACGGCTTCGAGATCAGGATGAACGGGATGATGAACTGCGACCAGCCGAGGATCGCGTTCAGCACGAACGCCGACGTCAGTCCCGGCAGGCTCAGCGGCAGCACCACCCGCATGAACGCCCCGAACCGGGTGCAGCCGTCGATCATCGCCGCTTCCTCGAGGCTCTGGGGAATGCCGTCGAGAAAGCCCTTGAGCATCCAGGTGAAAAGCGGCGCCGCGATCGCGACATAGATGAACCCCGCCGCCAGCAGGTTGTCGAGCATCCCGACCCGGTCGAGATAGCGGTAGAGCGGCACCATGATGACGAGAGGCGAGATCATCTGGAACGCGAGCAGGCCGATCATCGCGACGTTGCGGTTGCGGAACTTGAACCGCGACAGCGCGTAGGCCGCGGGGGTCGCGAAGAGCATCGCGCCCAGCGCGCCGCCGACGGCGAGCTTCAGCCCGTTCAGGAGGTACGAGACGAAGAGCGCGTTGCCGAGCGCCTCGCGGTAGTTGTCGAGCGTCGGCTTCAGCGGCCAGATGCGGATGTCGCTGACGTAGACCTCGGCCGCCGTGCGGATCGACAGCGAGAAAATCCAGAGAAGCGGTCCGGCAAAGAACACACAGATCGCGAAGTAGGCGAGGTAGGTGCCCCAGTCGGCGAGGCGGGCGCTGCGGGATGCGGACATCTCAGCCTTCCTTCGGCAGAAGGCGGACGTAGAAGAAGGTGAAGACGAGGCTGATCAGCAGCAGGATCACCGCCAGCACCGCGCCGTTCGACAGGTCGAAATTACGGAAGATCGTGTTGTAGGCGTAGAGCGCCAGCACCTCGGTCGCCCGCCCGGGGCCGCCGCCGGTCAGCGGCAGGATCAGGTCGAAGCTGTTGAGCGTCTGGATCGTGATCAGGATGGTGTTGATCAGCAGGATCGGCCGGAGCTGAGGCAGCGTGATGTACCAGAACTGCTTCCAGGCCGTCGCCCCGTCGACCGACGCCGCCTCGTAGAGGCTGCGCGGGATCACCAGCAGGCCGGCGTAGAGCAGGATCATCGAGAAGGCGGTGCCGCGCCAGACGTTGGCGATCACCGCCGACCAGATCGCGATCTGCGGGTCCGACAACCAGGCCACCGGCGCCAGGCCCGCCATCTTCAGGATCGCGTTGAGAAACCCGTAGCTCGCCTCGTTGAACATCAGCTGCCAGACGATCCCGGACGCGACGCCCGGCACGATCCACGAGCAGAGGATCACCACGCGGACGACGGACACGCCGGGCAGGCCGCGCCGCATGCCGCGGTGCAGCGCCAGCGCCACGAGGAGCCCGAGGGTGAGCTGCAGCACCACGCTCGACAAGACGAAGAGCAGCGTCACCCAGAGGATCCCCGGCAGGTCCGGGTTGCTCGCCGCCGCGCTGTAGGTAGCCGTGGTGTATTCGTACTCGGGGTTGAGCAGCGTCGCGTTGGTGAAGCTGTAGCGGATGACGTCGATCGCCGGCCAGACGTAGGTGAGAAGCAGCAGCACCGCCAGCGGCAGCAGCCATACCAGCGGCCGGTCGCCGAGGCGGACTCTGCTCCGATGCCCGGCAGCAGCCGTGCCTCGCTCGACCATCTCGCTCATGCAATCCCCCCGGGGGTATCCGGACGGGCGGCCGACGCCGCCCGCCCGTGTCGCTCAGGCCGTGTCGCTCAGGCCTTGTTGTAGGCCGTCATCGTGCGGTCCCAGGCACCCTGCAGCGCGTCCTCGGGCGATTTCGAGCCGGAGAGGACCTCGCCCATCATGATCTGGATCTGGTTCGAGATCTCGGGGTAGATCGGCACGCCGGGCCGGGCGTGGCCATGCACCAGGTACTCCTTGAGCTGGGCGTAGTAGGGATCCTGGAACTTCGGCAGCGTCGCGAACAGCGACTGCCGCGTCGGCAGGTCGCCGATCGCCTCGTTCGCCGGCCCCATGTAGATGTCGCGCATCAGCGAGGCGCAGACCTTGATCTTCTCGGGGTCCTTGGCGAAGTCCGCGAAGGTCCAGCCGCCGGTGCCGGTCGCCCGCTCGTCCGCGGTCGGCCCGGGCAGCTCGGCGATCTTCCACTTCGCCCAGACCTCCGGCGTCATCGCTTCCTCGAGCTGGAAGTGCTGCCAGTGGCCGCCGAAGAACATCGCCGTGGTGCCCGACTGCGCCGCGGCGTTGAAGTCGTCGTAGGTCTTGATCGTCGCGACCCGCTTCGGCGCCGCGCCCGAATCGACCAGGCCCTTGAAGTAGTTGAGGGCCTTCAGCATCTTGTCCTTGTTCTCGCCCTCGCCGAAGACCGGCTTGCCGTCCTTGTCGACGAGCTCGCCCCCCTGGGCCCAGAAGTTCGCCAGCCAGTCGAAGGTGGTCCCCTCCCAGCGCCCGCCGTTGAAGAGGACGCCGTCGACCCCGGTCTTCGACGCCTCCAGAGCGGTCGCCTGCAGCTCGTCCCAGGTCTGCGGCACCGTCTTCACGATGTCGGTGTTGTAGTAGAGCACCCGCAGGTCGGTGCCCCACCACCAGGCGTAGATGTGCCCGTCCGCCCCGGTGATCCCTTCGCGGATGAACGGGAAGAGGTCGTCGATCTCCTCCTTGGTGAAGAATTCGTCGAGCGGCTGCAGCACGCCGTTCTTCACGAAGAGCGCAAGCTGGAACGAATCGACCGCGACGCAGTCGGGGGCGCGCCCCGCCCGCGCCTGCTCCAGCAGGCGCGCGTGCTCGGCGCCGATGTCCTGGCCGAAGAACTCGAAGTTGATCTGCCAGTCCGGATGGGCCTCGGCCCAGCTCTGGTACGCCGCGGCGATCTTGGCGCCCTGTTCCTTGAACGGGCTGTTCGGCGACTGGTTCGGGTTCAGCCGCACGGTGAGGGTGTTCGGCGCGTCGGTCTTGCCGACATGGTCGGCGGTCACCAGGCTCTGTGCGCTCGCCGCGACGGCGAATCCCGCGAGCATCGTGGTTGCGAGCAACCCCAGTCGGAATGACTTGGTCATCGGTCTCCTCCCCTGATCGCGCAAGCATTCTTTTCCGATGACCCGGTGGGCTTCCCCGGGTCCCTGGCGGCCTGCGCTGCGCATCGCTCGGCCGCCGGAATCGACTATGCCGCAAGATCGCGATGCTCGGCAACGCCGCAGTTGCCCCGCGCGACGGGGCTACCCAAAGGCCGGCAAGCCGCTGTAGCGTGCCTCGGGAAAAGGGGTGGATCATGGCCGGGACGGTGCTTGCGACGGGTGGCGCCGGGTTCATCGGGTCGCACGTCGTCGTGGAGCTGCTCGCCTCCGGGCGGCGCGTCGTCATCCTCGACGACTTCTCCAATGCCACGCCCGACGCCGTGGACCGGATCAACGCCATCGGCGTCGGCAGCGCCGAACTCGTTCGGGGCGACGTGCGGGACGCGGCGCTGCTCGACGGGCTCTTCGCCCGCTACGAGATCGGCGCCGTCGTCCATCTCGCCGGGCTGAAGTCGGTCGCGGACTCGGTGCGCGAGCCGCTGCGCTACTACGACGTGAACGTCGGCGGCGCGGTGGCGCTCTTCGCCGCGATGCTGCGCCACGGCGTCGAGCGGCTGGTCTTCTCCTCGTCGGCGACGGTCTACGGCACGCCGCAGGCGAACCCGATCCCCGAGGACGCGCCGCTTGCGGCCCTCAGCCCCTACGGTCGCACCAAGCTTTTCATCGAGCAGATCATCGGCGACCTCGTGATTGCCGAGCCGCGGTTCGCCGCGGTGTCGCTGCGCTACTTCAACCCGGTGGGGGCGCACGCGTCGGGATTGATCGGCGAGAACCCGCAAGGCACCCCGAACAATCTCGTTCCCTTCATCGCCCAGACCGCGGCCGGGCTGCGCGACAAGGTGCACGTCTTCGGGGCGGACTATCCCACGCCGGACGGCACCGGGGTCCGCGACTACATCCACGTCGTCGATCTGGCGCAGGGACACGTCGCCGCGCTGGAGTTTCTCCTCGGCGACGAGACGGCGCGGGGCCGCAACCTGCCGATCAACCTCGGACGCGGCCGCGGCGCCAGCGTCCTCGAGGCGATCGCCGCCTTCTCGCGCGCCGCAGGCCGCGAGATCGCCTACGAGATCGCGCCCCGCCGCCCCGGCGACGTCGCCGAGTGCGTCGCCGACCCGACCCGCGCCGCGACCCTCCTCGGCTGGCGTGCGCTGCGCGACCTCGATGCGATGTGCGCCGACCAGTGGGCCTTCCAGTGCCGGCTGCAGGAGCGGACCTAGCCGATGTCCTCTTGCCCGCGCCGCGGTTTCGGCCAGATTGGCGCGAGGAGGTTGCCATGAAACCCGGCCACGTCGACGACCGCTTCTGCAAGGCCGCTGCGGCATGATCCTCGGCGCGGTCGCGGACGACTTCACCGGCGCCTCCGATCTCGCGAACACGCTGGCGCGCGGCGGCATGGCGACGTTCCTCTACGCCGGCATCCCGCCGGGTCCCGCGGACCCCGGCGCGGAGGCGGGCGTCGTCGCGCTGAAGTCGCGGACCGTGCCCGCCGCCGACGCGGTCGAGCGGTCGCTCGCGGCGCTCGACTGGCTGCAGGCGCAGGACTGCCGGCAGTTCCTCTTCAAGTACTGCTCGACGTTCGATTCGACCGACGCCGGCAACATCGGCCCGGTCGCCGAGGCGATGGCGGATCGCGCTCGCCGAGGACGCGGTCATCGTCTGCCCGGCCTTCCCCGGCGCCGGGCGCACGCTCTATCTCGGCCACCTCTTCGTCGGCGACCGGCTGCTGTCGGAATCGGGCATGGAGCACCACCCGCTGACGCCGATGCGCGATCCCGACATCCGCCGCGTCCTCGCCCGCCAGTCCGCCGGCGCGGTCGGCCATGTGGCGCAGCCCACGGTTGCCGCCGGCCCCGCGGCGATCGCCGACGCGCTGGCGCGCGAGGCCGCGGCCGGGCGGCGGTTGATCGTCGTCGACGCGATCTCCGACGCCGACCTGCGCGCCATCGGTGCCGCGGCCAAGGGGCGCCGGCTCGTCACCGGCGGCTCCGGCATCGCCCTCGGCCTGCCCGCGAACTTCCCCCGCGACGAGCCGCAGCGACCACCTGTCGTGGCACGGCGAGGCCGGGCCTGCCGCGGCGCTCGCCGGATCGGTCTCCGCCGCCACCCGCCGCCAGGTCGCGGCCCACGCCGCCGCCGGCCATCCGGTCCGCGAGCTCTCCGCCGACGCGCTCGCAGCGGGCTCGCTCGACCCGGACGAGATCGCCGGCTGGGCGCTGGCGCAGCAGGGCGTGCCGCTGATCTACTCCACCGCCGACCCCGATGCGGTTGCCGCCGCCCAGGCCCGCCACGGCCGCGACGCCCTCGCCGCGGCCATCGAGGCGGCGTTCTCGGCCATCGCGACCGAGCTCGTCCGGCGCGGCGTCCGTCGCCTCGTCGTCGCCGGCGGCGAGACCTCGGGCGCTGTCGTGACCGCGCTCGGCGTGCAGGCGATGGCGGTCGGGCCGGAGATCGATCCAGGCGTCCCGGCGCTCGACGTTCCTACCCAAGGCCTCGCCCTTGCGCTCAAGTCGGGCAACTTCGGCGCCGACGACTTCTTCGCGAAAGCCGCCGCCCGCCTCGGACCCGCCGCATGACCGAGGAGACCCGGCTCCGCGAGGAGATCTGCCGCTTCGCCGCCTCGCTCTTCGCCCGCGGCCTGACCGGCGGCGCCAGCGGCAACATCTCGGCGCGGCTGCCGGACGGATCACTGCTCGTCACCCCGACCGGCTCGAGCTTCGGCAGCCTCGATCCGGCCCGCCTGTCGCGGCTCGACGCCGACTTCGTGCTCCTGGGCGGCGACGCGCCGACCAAGGAGATGCCTCTGCACAGCGCGTTCTATGCGACGCGCGCCAGCGCCGGCGCCGTGGTGCACCTGCACTCGACGCACGCGGTCGCGCTCTCGATGCTGCCCGAGACCGATCCCGAGGACGCGATCCCGCCGCTGACCGCCTACGCGGTGATGCGGCTCGGCCGGGTCAGGCTCCTGCCTTACTTCATGCCCGGCGACCCGGCGATGGGCGCGGCGGTGCGCGACCTCGCCGGGCGCGCGCCGGCGGTGATCCTCGCCAACCACGGCCCGGTGGTGGCCGCGCCCGACCTGGCCGCCGCGGTCTACGCGATGGAGGAGCTCGAGGAGACCGCCCGGCTCGCGCTCATCACCCGGGGCATGTCGCCCCGCCGCCTGACCCCCGACGAGATCGCCCGGATCGAGGCGAAGTATCCGCTGCGCTGACTAGGAGGCCGCAGCCGGCCAGCGCGGATTGTGCCAGAACTTGGCGAGCTCGACGTCGCGCTCGAAGTCCTGGCCGCCCATGCCGCTGCCCGGATAGACCGTCAGCTCGGTCATGACGAACCGCTCGCCGAGATCGAGGAAATCCACCCGCAGGTAGTCGAGCCCCCGGCTCAGCTTCTCGGCGATCTCCAGCATCGCCTCGAACTGTGCGGGCCGCGGCCGCTCGGGCGCCAGCTTGCCCTTGGCCGCGGCGTTGGTGTTGGCGCGGTCGTAGAGCGCCCAGTCGGGCGTGTAGTGGCACCACTTCACCGCTGCGTCGCGCCCGGTCTCGACGGTGCAGCGGCGGCAGATGCCGTCGTACATGTGGAACTTGACGTCGTCCGGGATCCTGCCGCGCGGGTCGAGCAGCAGCTCCTCGACCAGCACGCGGCGCGGTATCCGGCGGTAGGCCCATTCCTGCTTCTGCGGCGCGTAGCTCCGCCGCAGCCAGTGGCGGCACACCCGGCGGACCCAGTCGGCATCGACCGGGCTGCCTTCGCGCAGGATGATGATCCATCCGCTGGCATGGTTGGCCTTGATGACGAGATCCCCCGGCAGCCCGGCCAGGTCGAGGTCGGAGGCGCGCCCGATCACCTGGTAGAGCTTCGGGAACAGCGCCGACGCGGCAGCCTGGCCCAGTCGTTCCGCGACGAAGTCCCGCACTCGCAGCTTGTCGGCCAGGATCGGGAAATCCGGGTTGCGATCGTTGATCTTGCGCCAGGCGGCCTTGTCGCCGATGGTCGCGGGCTCCGCCAGGTTCAGCGGATAGCCGGCGCTCTTGAGATAGCGGCGCTTGAACGCCGGGTAGCCGAGCAACGCGTCGATGCGGGCAGGAACGCGGGCCTTCTGCTCGGCGATCCAGTCCTGCCAGCCCGACGGCAGCTCAATTCCAGGCTCGATCATCTGCGAGAGCTTCCAGGGAAACATTTCGACCGCCTGTTGTGCGCCTTTTGCAGAGCGAATCCAGCCGTCTTTTTGCCGGATCGTGAATCCGTGTCCGACGCTCGGGAGCAGGTCTCCCGCGCGCCGCTTGACAGCGGAGGGGTTTTTTCCGGAGGCTGCTGCAAAGGCGGCGCGAGGGACAGAAATGGCCGGCAGCGGCAAGGCGTTCTCGATCGGGATCGAGGAAGAATACCTGCTGGTCGACCCCGAGACGCGGGCGCTCGCGGTGCGGCAGCCGCCGGAGTTCATGGCGCGCTGCAAGGAGCTGCTCGGCGGGCGGGTCGCCCACGAATTCCTGCAGAGCCAGGTCGAGATCGGCACCGGGGTCTGCGCGACGATCGGCGAGGCACGCAGCGAGCTGATCGAGCTGCGCCAGACCATCGACGGCGTGGCCCGCGAGTTCGGGATACGGATGATCGCCGCCTCGACGCACCCCTGGGCGCACTGGCGCGACCAGGAGCCGGTCGACATGGACCGCTACCGCATCATCAGCGACGAGCACCAGACCCTCGCCCGGCGCATGGCGATCTGCGGCATGCACGTCCACGCCGGCATCGAGGACCCCGACCTCAGGGTCGACCTGATGAGCCAGGTCAGCTACTTCATGCCGCATCTTCTGGCGCTCTCGTCGTCCTCGCCGTTCTGGGAGGGCCACGTCACCGGCCTCAAGGCGTTCCGCCCGATCATCATCGGCGACCTGCCGCGCTCGGGGCTGCCCGAGATCTTCGAGAGCTGGAACGACTGGACCGAACTGCTGCAGGTGATGGCCGAGACCGGCATGGTCACCGACCCCTCGAAGATCTGGTGGGACATGCGCCCGAGCGCCAAGCATCCCACCCTCGAGATCCGCATCTGCGACATCTGCACCTGGTCGGAAGACGGCCTGACCGTCGCCGCGCTCTACCAGTCGATCCTCGCGTTCCTCGCCCACCTCAAGGCCTCGAACCAGCGCTGGCGGCACTACCGCCGCATCCTGATCCTGGAGAACAAGTGGCGCGCCCAGCGCTACGGCGTCGAGGCGCAGATGGCGGACTTCGGCAAGCGGGTGGTGGTGCCGTTCCCCGACCTGATCGACGAGATGGTCGAGCTGCTGCGGCCGCACGCCGAGGATCTCGGCTGCATCGCCGAGGTCGAGCACGCCCGCGTGGTCGCGCGCCGCGGCACCAGCGCCGACCACCAGCTCAAGGTCTACAACGCCGCGCTCGCCGAAGGCGCCGCCGACCACGATGCCCAGGTCGCCGTGGTCGACTGGCTGATCGCGCAATCGGTGACGCCCGACGGTCCGCCGGCCTGAGCCGCTGCATTAGGATTCGAGTAAGAAGTTGATATGTAGCAATATCAATGGCTTGACCAGTGCCCAGACTCGGGCGCCGGGTCCGGGGACGACGTATCCCGGAGGCGCCGTCGCTCGGCAACCGCGGCGCGAAGTTGCCTCGGGCCACGGTCCTGCCTATGTTCTGGCCGGAATGGGGCCGGACCATGCAGAAGAAGCCGCCCCGAACGAGCGGAACGAACGACATGAACATCCATAGCGATCTTCCCGCGCCGGGGAGCCCGGTCGCCGGGGCGCCGCGTCATCCTGCCGTCGCGCGGCTGCTCGCCGGCGGCACGCCGTCGCCGGAAGCGATCGAGCAATTCCTCGCCGGGAACGCGTTCCCGCTGGTCGAGCCGGGTACCGCGACCTTCGTCTGGCGCGGCGCGGCCGACCATGTGCACCTCTTGCGCTGGATCCACGCCGGCGTGGACCGCCTGCCGTTCCGGCTGCCTCGAGGGCACCGATCTCTGGACGCTGCGGATCGCCGTCGCGAACGAGGGCCGGTTCGAGTACAAGCTCGCGATCGGCCGTGGCGGCGGCGAGGACCTCGTGCTCGACCCGCTCAATCCCGAGGTCGCCGACGATCCCTTCGGGCAGAACTCGGTCTGCCGCACCTCGGGCTACCGGCGGCCCGACTGGAGCGAGCCGCGCGGCGCGCCCGCCGGGCGGATCGAGCAGATCGCCGTCGAGAGCCCGGCCTTCGGCGGCGCCCGGACCGAGCACGTCTACCTGCCGCCGGGCTACGATCCGGAGGCCCGCTATCCGCTCCTCGTCGTCCATGACGGCATCGACTTCGTGACCTACGCCGAGCTCTCGGTGTCGCTCGACAACCTGATCGACGCCGGCGACGTGCCGCCGCTGGTCGCTGCCCTGGTGCAGACCGGCGACCGGCCGGGCGAGTACGCCGGAGGCCGGCAGCATTCGCGTTATCTGGTCCAGGACCTCCTGCCGGCGCTCGAAGCACGCTACGGCCTGACGCCCGTTCCGGAAGAGCGGGTGCTGATGGGCGCGAGCCTCGGCGCGGTCGCGGCGCTCGCCACCGCGTTCCGCTATCCCGGCCGCTTCGGCGGGCTGGTGCTGAACTCGGGCTCGTTCATCCTCGACGAGCGCAAGCTCGCCCGCCGGCCGCATCCGGTCTTCTTCCGGATCGCGGACCTCGTGCGGCTCTTCCGCCGCGCGCCGGCGTTGCCGCCGACCCGCGCCTTCGTCTCGACCGGCGAGCTCGAAGGCCTCGCCTCGGAGAACCGTGCGCTCGCAAGCTTCTTGCGCGAACGCGGCGTCGATGTTCTCTTCAAGTCGGTCTGGGACGGGCACCACTGGCACAACTGGCGCGACCAGCTGCGCGACGGCCTGCGCTGGGTGTTCGGGCGGGACGCGGATCAAGGCTGACGCGGCGATCCATCGCCCGCCGCCACAACGGGGGAACGGCATGGGCGAGCGCACCGTCACCATCGGCCTGTCACTGGGCGCCGACATCTGCTGGCCGATCGCCTACGAGAGCCTGCTCGAGCAGTTGCAGCTCGACTTCGTGCTCGGCGGCGATCGCCTGACCTTCGCCTGCGACCGGGTGACGATCGAGCCGTTCGACCTGGCGCAGCCGGTCAAGTACGACCTCGTCATCGACCGGTTGACCCACTGGTATTCGATCAGCCGCGAATGGATCAAGAAGGCGATCGTCCTCAACGACCTCTACGTCTACAACAATCCCTGGTCGATCCAGGCCAACGAGAAGCACACCTCGTACGCCGCGATGATGCGGCTCGGCCTGCCGATCCCCGAGACCTGGATGCTGCCGGCCAAGGCCTACGCCCACGCCGACGACCTCGAGCCCACGCTCAGGCAGTACGCGCGGCTCTTCTCGCTCGAGGAGATCGGCGACGAGATCGGCTACCCGTTCTTCATGAAGCCCTACCACGGCGGCGGCTGGCGCGGCGTCACCAGGATCGACGACCTCGCCGGCTTTCACCGCGCCTACGACGCCAGCGGCGTCGACCTGATGAACCTGCAGAAGGCGGTGATCCCCTACGACTGGTTCGTCCGCTGCATCGGCCTCGGCCCGCAGACCCGCAAGGTCAACTACAACCCCGCCGCGGCGCTCCACGACCGCTACACGATGGACACGAACTTCCTGAGCGCCGAGGACGCGCAGATCCTCGAGGAGACGACGCTGACGATCAACGCCTTCTTCGGCTGGGACTTCAACTCCTGCGAGGCGCTGGCCCAGGGCGGCGTCTGGTATCCGATCGACTTCGCCAACCCGTGCCCCGACAGCCAGGTGACCTCGCTGCACTACCACTTCCCGTGGCTGATCAAGGCGAACCTGCGCTGGTCGATCTTCTGCGCCGCCACCGGCCGCAGGATGCGCAAGAACATGGACTGGGACCCGTTCTACGCCATCGCCGATCGCGACATCTCTCCGCGCGAGCGCCTGAGCGAGTATGCGAAGATCGCGCACGAGCGGTTCGAGACCGAGAAGTTCCGCGACTTCTGCCGCGAGCGTCTTGGCCACCTCGACGAGCTCGCCTACGATTTCTTCGGCTCGCCCACCATGCGCGACGCGGTGCACCGCAAGGTCTCGGCGCTCTTCCCGGCGCACGAGGTCGACGCGTTCACCGATCTCTTCTTCAACCGCGTCCAGCACTGGCGCGAGCAGGAAGGAGCGCGCGGTGACCTCGACGGGTTCTAGGTTGATCGCTGCCCAGCGGCGGTGCCGGGATCTGCCGCGCCCGAACTTTGCGGCAGCACCGATCCGCGGGGGAAGCTGACCATGCCGGTGACCCCGCCCCACGAGATCTATCCCTACACCTCGCCCGAAGCGATCGCCGAGGGCGTCTGGCTGATCCGGGGCAACCTCCCCTACCCGCTGCACCGCAACATGGTGATCCTGCGGCTCGCCAGCGGCGAGCTGGTCCTGCACAGCGTCGTCGCCATGGAGGACTCGGGCCTCCGTGCCCTCGAGACGCTCGGCACGCCGGCCTACGCGATCGTGCCGAGCGTCCTCCACGTCATGGACGCGCCGTTCTACAAGCAGCGCTACCCGGCGATGAAGCAACTCGCCCCGGCGGAGGCGATGGAGGAGATCGGCCGGACGGTGGCGCTCGACGGATCGGTCGAGGATGTCCTGCCGTCGCTGGGGTTCGGGCTCCACCGGGTCCCGGGCACGAAGATCGCGGAGTTCGTCTACGAGGTCCCGATGCCCGGCGGCGGCCGGGCGCTGGTCGCCAACGACGTTTTCGGCAGCGACCACGCGGCCGACGAGTCGAGGCTGCTGGGTCGGCTGGTCGTCAGCCACATCGCCGTCCCCGGGCACCACCTCGGGATTCCACGCATCTATCACGTCCGATTCATCACCGACGTTGCGGAGGTGCGGAAGTTCGCCGGCGATCTGGCGACCGTGCCCGACCTGCGCCTGATCACCGTGTCGCACGGCGACCCGGTGACCGAGACTCCGGCCGACGCGCTGCGGTCGATCGCAGACGAGAGGTGATGCGCGGGCTCGGGCATGCGTGAGCCGGATTGGCCTCCGGGCCCGTCCGCGGATAGTGTGCGGATGGAAACGGAACGCGACGGTGGGCGACATGCGCGAAGCTTCTAGGTGGTACTCCCACCGCGTCGAGCAGGACATCGGCCTGGTCCGCTGGGGCTACTGGGGCTATCCGGTGCTGGTCTTCCCGACCGCCGGCGGCGACGCCGAGGAGATCGAGCGGATGAACCTCGTCGCCGCGCTGGCGCCGATGATCGACGGCGGCCGGATCAAGGTCTACTCCTGCGACAACGTCGCCGGCCGCGCCATCGCCGCGCGCACCGGATCGGTCGCCTACCGCTCGGCGCTCCTCAACCGCTTTCAGGCCTGCATCGCCGAGGAGGTGGTCCCGGCGATCCGCGCCGACTGCCGTGACGGCGGCATCGAGGTGGTGACCGCCGGCGCCTCGCTCGGCGCGTTCATGGCGGTGGCGGTCACCTGCCGCTATCCCTGGCTCTTCCGCGCCGCCGTGGGCATGAGCGGCACCTATGACCTCGAGCGGCTGCTGGGCGGACCGGGGACCGAGGACTACTACTTCGCAACCCCGATGAGCTTCATGCCGAACCTCGACGGCGGTGCGGGCCTCGACGTCCTGCGGCACCGGTTCATCCTGCTCGCCTACGGCGAGGGCCGCTGGGAGAGCCCCGACGACAGCTGGCGGCTCGCCCGCATCCTCGGCAACAAGGGCGTGCCCAACCGCGTCGACACCTGGGGACCCGAGTACGACCACGACTGGCCGAGCTGGCGCGAGATGCTGCCGCATTACCTCGACGATCTGGTCCAGCGATGAACGTGATCTTCCTCGAGCCCGGCTTCCCCGCCAACCAGCGCGAGTTCGTCCGCGCCCTCGCCTCGGTCGGCGCCTATGTCGTGGGCGTCGGCGACCGGCCCTGGGACTGGCTCGACGACGAGCTGAAGGGCTGGCTCGGCGGCTACCAGCAGATCGCATCGGTCACCGACGAAGGCGCGCTCGAGTGGGCGGTGCGCCACATCCAGGAGCGGCTATGGGTCGACCGCCTCGAAGCCGTCGTCGAGGCGCACGTGCTGCCGGCCGCGCACGTCCGCGAGCGCTGCGGCATCCCCGGCATCTCGGCGCGCACCGCCTATCTCTGCCGCGACAAGGTGGCGATGAAGGAGGTGCTGCGCGACGCCGGCGTCCCCACCGCGGCCTCGGCCGGCGTGACCAGCGTGGCCGAGGCGCGCGACTTCGCCGCCGCCGTGGGCTTTCCGGTGATCCTGAAACCGCGCGACGCGGCCGGCGCCTCGGGCACCTACCGCGCCGACGACCCCGCCGGGCTCGAGGCGGCGAGCCGGGCAAGCGGCCTCGCCGACGGCGCCGCGGTGGCGATCGAGGAGTTCGTCGAAGGCCACGAGGGCTTCTACGACACCCTGACGGTGAACGGCGCCGTCGCGCACGACTTCGTCAGCCACTACTACCCCGGCGTCCTCGAGGCGATGCGCACCCGCTGGATCTCGCCGCAGATCGTCGCCACCAACCGGATGGAGAGCGCAGGCTACGCCGATGTCCGCGAGATGGGCCGCCGGGTCGGCGCGGCGCTCGGGATCGGCACCGCGGCGACGCACATGGAGTGGTTCTTCGGCCCCAAAGGCCTGCGCTTCTCCGAGATCGGTTGCCGGCCGCCGGGTGTGGGCCAGTGGGACAGCTACTGCGCCGGCAACGAGTTCGACCTCTACCGCGAATGGGCGCTCGCCGTTTGCTACGGCGTGACCGACCGGCGGCCGTCGCGCCGCTACGCCTGCGGCATCATCGCGCTCCGTCCCGACCGCGACGGGCGGATCGCCGGCACCGAAGGCCTCGACGCAGTGTTCCGCGACTACGGCGATCTGGTCGTGGGCAGCCACTTTCCCGCCCCCGGCACGGCGACGCAGGCGGTCGCGGCCGGCTACATGGCCAACGCCTGGATGCGGCTGCGCCATCCGGACTATGACACGCTCCGCCGCATCCTGGACGAGATCGGCCAGCGGGTTCAGGTCCGGGCCGCCTGACCGGCAGGGAACCGGTTCCGTCCTCTTGCCCTCCTCCAGGAGGGCAAGCCGGCAAAGCCGCTCTACCGCCGCATCTGGTTCTGGCTGCTCATCGCCGCCGTCCTGGCCGGCGTCGCCGCCGCCATCCTCTACGGGTGGTTCGAGGTCAGGCCCCACGAGACAACAGACGACGCCTTCATCGGTGCGGACCTGGTTGACGTGGCGCCGCAGGTGGCGGGGCGCGTCGCCACCGTGCAGGTCGAGAGCGACGCCCGCGTCGAGGAGGACGCCATCCGCATGACCCGGGAGCGGGTGATGAATGCTCTGTCGGCTCGTGCTTGAACCAGGGAGTGGCCTCCTCAGGCGCCACTACCCAGCAGCGTGGTGAGGCACGCGGTCAGCTCGCCGATCTCGACGGGCTTGCTGAGCAGGAGTTCATCCTGGAACTCCGGGCTCAGATCGGCTTGCGAGTGTCCACTGAGGAAAGCGAACGGGATGCCGCTGGTCCGCAGGGCCTGCGCTACGCGATAGGATGAGTCGCTGCCGACGTGGACGTCGATCAGCGCGGCTTCGATCTGCTCCGACTCGATGAACGCCAGCGCCTTCTGTACCGAAGGGGCGGGACCGACGATCGTGTAGCCCGCGCCTTCGAGCGTTTCCTGCAGGTCCAGCGCGATCAGCCACTCGTCTTCGAGGAGCAGGATGCGAGGTTGACCGCAACGGGCAGTTTGGGGCTCGATATTTTCCATGCGGCACCCCTTAGGCTAAAGGAAGTTTGATAGAGGCTGAAAAGCCTTCGGGTTCGAAGCTCGCATCGAACGAGCCCTCCAGCTGATGCTCCACCTGTCCCTGGATCAGGATGAAGCCGAAACCCGTGTCGCCCGGGGGGACCGTCGAAGGACCGCCCGACTCGCGCCATCGCAAGGCGAGCGCCCCGTTTTCCGCGGACCAGGACACCCTGACCTTTCCTTTCGGGGCGGAGAGCGCCCCGTGCTTGGCCGCGTTCGTCGCCAGCTCGTGGAAGACCATGCCAAGCGCCAGCGCTTGCGGAGGCTGGAGGCGGACCAGCCCGCCTTCGGTCTCGAACCGCCGCGCACCGAAGGGCTCTATCTCCAGCTCCAGCAGGTCGGCGATCGGTATCTCGGACCAGTTCTCGCGCGACAGCAACTCGTACGCGCGCGCCATGCCGTGCAGACGGCTCAGGATGGTCTCGGTGAACGCCTCCGGCGAGGCGGCATGCCTCAGCGTCGCGTTCGCAACGCTTATGACGATGGCAAGCATGTTCTTGACGCGGTGATTGAGCTCGGCGATCAGCACCTTCTGGTGCTCCTCCGCCCGCGCCAGGCTGGAGATGTTGACGAGAGTCACGACGACGCCATCCACGTCTTCGGTGCGGTCCCGGTAGGGCACGAGCCGCACCAGAAAATGCTCGCCATCGCCGTTCACCCTGAGGCGCTGCTCGACCATCGAGCCGGTGGCGAAGACTTCGCGGATCTGCTCCTGCAGCGCAGGATAGTCGCGCGCGCTGGCGAGATCGGTCAGAGGACGGCCAACATCAGACTGACGCAGGTTGAAGAACGCCGAGGCGGCCGGCGTGAAGTTCCTGACCACCAGCCCGGCATCGAGAAAGACAGCCGCGATCTGCGCGGCGGCGTAGAGGTTCTTGAGGTCGGAGTTCGCCCGGTCGAGCTCTTCGAGCTTGCCGCTCAGTTCGGCGTTGATCGTGGTGAGCTCCTCGTTCAGCGACTGCATCTCCTCCTTGGACGCTTCGAGCTCCTCGTTGGTGGACTGCGCCTCCTCGTTCACCGAGACGAGCTCCTCGTTCGACGACTTCAGCTCCTCGAGGGCGGTCTCGTATTCCTCCACCGTCGACTGCATCCGCTCACGAATTTCGCGAAGCTCGACCTCGGCCTTGTTGGCCTTGGCGAGCTCGTCCGAGTTGCCCTGGGACATTTCCGGCGCCGGTCCGAGCGGCGTGAACAGGATCAGGAGCAGCGCCTCGTCGCTGTTGCCATCGCCGTTGAGCAACTCGACGGTCAGCGAAACGAACTCATCCTCGATGCCTTGGTCATCCAGAAGGACGTTCAGGCGGTGCACCGGACGCCCCGTCTCCTTTGCCTCGCGAAGCGCGGCCCTGAGGTCCAGCCGGAACTCGCGCCGCACCATGTCGAGGATCTGGCGGTTGGGGGCTCCGCGCGGCGCTTCGAGGTAGCGACCGGTTCGAGCAGAGTAATAGACGATATCGCCTTCGGCGCGGACAACGACGTGCGCTGGCGCATGGCGCTCGAGCACCTGGCTTTCGACCCTCTGACGCAGGTGATAGCCCGAGGTGCCTTTGACCTGCCCCCTGTCATCAAAACCGCGCATCGCGCGCAAGGCGCCGTCGAGGGCGATCGGCAGCCGGCGGCGCTCCTTTCCCTGACCGCCGCGGCTCTGGAAGATTCTCTGCTTCTTGTCGACCGGGCTGAAGAGGTCGCTGAACTGGCCGATGCTCTCCGAGGTGCCGAGGAAAAGATAGCCCCCGGGTTTGAGCGCGTAGTGGAAGGTCGGGACCACCTGGTCCTGCAGGTCGCGGCCGAGATAGATGAGCAGGTTGCGGCACGAAACGAGGTCCATGCGCGAGAACGGCGGATTGCTGATGATGCTGTGGGGCGAGAAGACGCAGATGTCCCGAAGCGGCGCGCGGACAACCCAGCTGCTGCCGTCCCTGACGAAGAACCGGTTCCTTCTTTCCGGACTCAGCCCGCGCAGGAGCTGCTCGGGATAGCGCCCGGTCCGCGCCACGGCGAGCGCCGCCTCGTCGATGTCGGTGGCGAAGATCTGCACGCGGGGAACCGAGACGAGGCCGTCGATGCGCTCGCGCATCAGGATGCCGAGCGAATAGACCTCCTCGCCGGTCGCGCAGCCAGGGACCCAGATCCGGACGGTCTCGTCGGCGCCCCGGCCGTCGAAGAGCCGCGGGATGACCTGCTCTTCGAGCGTGCGAAACGCATCTTCGTCCCGGAAGAACTCGGTCACGTTGATCAGGAGATCGCGGAACAGCGCCATGACCTCCGCGGGTTCCTCGCGCAGCCGGCCGATATAGCCTTCGATGGTGTCCTCCTGGACCACCTGCATACGGCGGGCGACCCGGCGCACGAAGGGCTTGCTCTTGTAGCCGGAGAAATCGTGTCCCGCGTGGCTTCGCAGCAGCCGGGAGATTTCGTTCTGCTCACGCTTGAGAGGCGCGCCGCCGTTGTCCTCGCGCTCCGCAAGCTCGAGGAAAAGCGGCCGCGTCCTGAGGAGCTCGTCGAGCTTTTTCCCCATCTCCTCCACTGGCAGGGCGAAGTCGACGAGCCCGCTCGAGATGGCGCTGTGCGGCATCTCCGGGTTGCGCGGTCCCCACGATCCGTCGGGCTCCTGCGCGAAGGTTATGCCGCCGTGCTCCTTGATCGCCTTGACGCCGAAGGTGCCGTCGGAATCACCGCCCGACATGATGATCCCGACCGCGCTGTCGCCCTGGTCCTCGGCGAGTGAGCTGAAGAAGACATCGACCGGTTTGCGCTCACGATGGCTCGGATCGAGTTGGTGAAGCCTGAGCCGCCCTTCCCGAATCGACATCGTCGCATTTTCTGGCATGACGTAGACGTTGCCTGCCTCGACCGCTGCGCCTTCCTGCGCGACATGGACCGGCAGCGAGGTCTGCCGGCCGATGACCTGATGCAAAAGGCTCTCGCGCTGGGGACTGAGGTGCGTCACGACGACGAATGCCATCTCGCGGCAGTCGGATACGTGACCGAAGAAGCCTTCCATGGCGGGAATACCGCCGGCTGAAGCACCGATTCCGACGATCAAGGTCTTGCTCGCGTCCATTGCCGTAAACATAGCGCGATCCCCGTACCTTGACGACCGCTAAGCCGGTGCCTTTGCGGGACCTGCCAGCGCCGGATCGGACCCCCCATCACGAGACGCCCGGCAGATAGGCGAGGCCACCCAGCGCGAAGAGAATCAGGAGCCACGCCGCGGCCGCTACCGCGAACACGCGCAGCAGTCCGCTGATCTCGCGCAGGTGCATGAAGATCCAGAGGATGAGGGCGGCCTTGGCGAACGCGATGAGCAGCGCCGCTGCGAGGCTCGGCGGACCGGTGAGGACGAAGCTCGCGCCGACCGTCAGTGCCAGCAGCACGACGAGCGCGATCCAGGTCAGCAGCAGCGAGCGGGTTTCCGGGGGCATCATCGCGCCAGGTAGAGCACTGGGTAGAGAAACACCCAGATCACGTCGACGAGGTGCCAGTAGAGGCCGCCGAGCTCGACCGTGATGGCGCGATCCGGCAGCGCCAACCCGCGACGAGCGCGCAGTGCCAGCACGCAGAGCAGGGTGATCCCGACGGTGAGGTGGATCGCATGAAGCCCGGTGGCGATCAGGTAGAGATGCGCGACCAGGGTCTCGACGGGCTTCACGAGCGCTTCCCCGCCGCCGGGGACCGGCAGCCGTCCCTCGCGGTATTCCAGCGTGTATTCGACCGCCTTCAGGACCAGGAACCCCAGGCCGAGCGCCGCCGTCGCGAGGAGCCAGCCGATCGTCGCCGTACGCCGGCCATGGCGCGAGCAGGCGACCGCCAGCGCCGCGCCGAGGCTCGAGGTGAGCAGGATCAGGGTGTTCGCGGCCCCGATCCAGACGTGGAGCTCCTTCGACGCCGCCACGTACTCGGCCGGGTGTTGCAGGCGGGTCAGCGCCATCGCCGCGAACAGGCCCCCGAAGAGCATGATCTCGCTGCCGATGAAGAGGTACATCCCCATCATGTCGGCTTCGTGCTGCTGGGCCGGATCGCTGTAGGGCGGGTGGAGGACGACGGGTTCAGCCATCCTTGACCTCGATTGGATAGTCGTACGGGGGTCCGGTGACGACCGGAATCTCGGCGAAGTTGTGTTCCGGCGGCGGCGAGGGGACGGTCCATTCCAGGCCGGTGGCATCCCACGGGTTGGGCCCCGCCGGCTTGCCGTTCCTGAGCGACCAGAGCAGATAGGTGAAGGGCAGCACGTAGGCGAGACCCAGGATGCCGGCACCGCAGGACGAGAGGACGTTGAGGATCTGGAACTCCGGCGGATAGACGTGGTAACGCCGGGGCATCCCGAGATAGCCCAGGATGAACTGGGGAAAGAACGTCAGATTGAAGCCGGTGAAGATCAGCACGGCTGATATCCGGCCCCAGGTGATCGGATAGAGCCGGCCGAACATCTTCGGCCACCAGAAGTGCAGCGCGCCGAAGAACGCGGAGACCGTGCCGCCGACCATGATGTAGTGGAAGTGCGCGACGACGAAGTAGGTGTCGGTGACGTGCACGTCGATCGCGAGCATCGTGAGGATCAGCCCGGTCAGTCCGCCGACGACGAAGAGGCCGATGAAGCCCATCGCGAAGAGGAAGGGGGGATCAAGCGAGATGTGGCCTTTGTAGAGCGTCGAGGTCCAGTTGTAGACCTTGATCCCCGAAGGGACCGCCACCACCAGGCTCAGGAACGAGAAGATGGCGCTGGCATAGACCGACTGGCCGGAGACGAACATGTGGTGGCCCCAGACCAGGAAGCCGATCACCGCGATGGCGATCGAGGAGCCGGCGACGAACTTGTAGCCGAAGACCGGCTTGCGCGCCGCGGCGGCGACGAGTTCGGAGACCACGCCGAGCGCCGGCAGAACCATGATGTAGACCGCAGGATGGCTGTAGAACCAGAAAAGGTGCTGGAAGAGCAGCGGGTCGCCCCCGATCGACGGATCGAAGACGCCGAGGCCGAAGAGCCGCTCGGCCGCGATCAGCGCCAGCGTGATCGACAGGACCGGCGTCGCGAGGACGAGGATGATCGACGTGGCGTAGTGCGACCAGACGAAGAGCGGCAGGCGCCCCCACGTCATCCCCGGGCAGCGCAGCGTGTGGATCGTCACGATGAAGTTGAGACCGGTCATGATCGACGAGAAGCCGGCGACGAAGACCGCCGCCACCACCAGGACGACCTGGCCGTTCGCGAACATCGACGACAGTGGCGTGTAGAACGTCCATCCGGTGTCGACGCCGCCGAGGATCACCGTCGCCAGCGTGAAGAGGCCGCCCAGAACGAAGACATACCAGCTCGCGAGGTTCAGCCGGGGAAACGCCACGTCCCGCGCCCCGATCATCAGCGGGATGAGGAAGTTGCCGAAGGTGTTCGGGATCGACGGGATCAGGAAGAACCAGACCATGATGATGCCGTGCAGGGTGAAGGCGCGGTTGTAGCCCTCGTTGGTCATCAGGTCTGCGCCCGGGGTGATCAGGTCGGCGCGGATCAGCGCCGCGGCACTGCCGCCGACGAAGAAGAAGAAGGTGATCGAGATCAGGTAGAGGATGGCGATGCGCTTGTGGTCGGTGGTGGTGAACCACGAGAGCAGCGTCGTTTCCGAGCGGAAGAAGCTCGCGCGTTCCTCGGGGGTTTCGGCGGGAATGTCGGTCATGGGACGGACGGCGGCTCCGCGGTGGCGAGGGACTTCACATAGGCGACGAGCTTCAGCACGTCGTCTTCGCCGAGCTGGTTGGCGAAGGTCGGCATGATCTTGGGATACCCCGCGGCGATCTGCGACTGGGGCAGCAGGATGCTGTCGCGGATGTACTGCTCGTCCGCGGTGACGGTGCTGCCGTTGTCGAGCGGGACGAGCGCGCCGTAGAGGCCTTCGAGCGGCGGCGCATGCACGGTGGCCGAGGGGCCGTGGCATCCCGAGCAGCCGCGGGAGCGGAAGAGATCGGCCCCGGCCGCCGCCAGCGTCATGTCCGTGTCGGAGTCCCGCAGCCAGCGCGCGTAGTCCTCCGGCGTCTGGGTGATGAAGGCGCCGCCCATCAGCGAATGATCGGTGCCGCAGAACTCGGCACAGGTCAGCCGCCAGGTCCCGGGTTTCTCGGCGTTGAACCAGAGCGTCGTGTAGCGTCCGGGCACCAGGTCCTGCTTGATCCTCAGCGCCGGGATGAACAGCGAGTGGATCACGTCCTGCGAGGCCATCACGAGCTTCACCGGTGTCCCGACCGGCACGTGCAGGGTGTTGATCTCGCGCTGGCCGCCCGGATGCTCGAACTTCCACATCCACTGCTTGGCGACGACCTGGATCTCGAGCGCGTCCGCAGGCGGGTTGTGCAGCAGCACGAAGAGCCAGGTCGCCCAGACATAGAAGACCAGCAGCAGCACGAACGGGATCAGCGCCCAGGATGTCTCGAGCCCGACGCTGCGGTCGACCGGATGCCTGCGGTCCACCTCGCGGCCGCGGCGGTATTTCAGGGCGAAGACCGTGATCAGGATGAAGACCGGGGCGGAGAGAAGAACGATCAGCACCGTGAAGCCGGCGATCAGCAGGTCCACATGGTTGGCATACGCCGACGCCTCGGGCGGCCAGAGGTCGATGAGGCTCATCGCATCCTCCTGCGCTCGCGCAGGAGCGCCAGTCCGATCAGCAGGCCCCCGCCGCCGGCGGTACCCACGGCCGCAATGCGCATGAGGCCGGTGATGAGCGAGCCGTACCGCCCGGTCACCGGATCGTAGTGGTAGCAGAGAAGCAGCACTTGGTCGGTCCAGCGGCCGAGGCGGCCCTGGCCCGCCTCGGTCAGCGCGAGCTTGAGGTCGCCGGGGTCGGGCGCGATCCCGTAGAGCCACGCTGCCAGCCGGCCGTCGGGCGTCAGCACCGCGGCGGCGGCCAGGTGCGCGTACTGGCCGATGTCCGCGTCCCAGGCATAGCGGTAGCCGAGCGCCTGGGTCACAGCCGCCACGTCCGTTGCGCTGCCGGTCAGCGAACGGGTGGGGCCGAGTTCGGGGAAGGATCGGGCGAGCTGGTCCTGCGCCGCCTTCGCCTCGGCAGGACCTTCGGCCGGATCGATCCCGAAAGCCACCAGCACGAAGTCGCGCCCGGGTCGGTACGGCCCCGCGAGGATCGCCTGGGCCAGTCCCGACAGCGTCACGCCGCAGATGTTGGGACAGGCATGCACCACCGGAACCAGGACGATCGGCCGGCCCCGGGCCAGCGCCGACAGCGTGACGGTCTCGCCGTCCGCGTCGCGGAACGGCCGGTCGAGGGGCACGACCGCGCCGTCCCGCCGGTCGATGCCGGTCGCCTTGAATGCGTCCAGCCCGAAGGCCGGCGCGGCGAAAAGGACAAGGAGCGTGACGAGGCGGATCATTGCGCCGGCGCCTTCGCTTGGGCCGGGTCGGGCCAGCCGCGCTCCGCCAGGATCGCCATGGCGCGGTCTATCGGAATGCGCGCGAGGCCCGCGGAGCGATCCGTCCAGCCGTAGCTTTCCAGCTTCTGGGTCGCACCGGCCTCGATCGACATCCGCTCCGCCGCCTGGTCGACCTGCAGCCGTGGAACGCCGGTGGCCTCGGCCTCGGCGGGGAAGGGAACTGCGCCGACTTGTGGCACCGCCCTCCTGTCGAGCGTCCGCAGCAGCAGCGCGACGCCGCCGCCGGTGGCGGCGATCAGCACGAAGATGCCGGCAAGCGCCAGCAGGATGGCGCGCGGGGGAAGATCGCGGGTCTCGTGGCCCGTGCTCATGGCCGCACCGGATCGAGACGGGTCCGCCGCAACGCAAGCTGCGCCGCGGCGAGGCCGATCCCGCCCAGGCCGGCGATGCCGAGAAGCATCGTCGCGACCGGCAGCCACCCGGACGGGAATTCGGGCAGCACCAGCCACGCCGACTTCGAGCGCCTTGCCGGCAAGGGTCGCCGCGCACATGCCGAGCAGCGCGACACGGCTTGCCCGAAGTGGCGGGAAGAGAAGCAGGAGGAGCGGCAAGCCGTGCAGGACCGCGATCACCGGAAAGACCACGCCCCAGCCGCCGGCCGTTCGGCGCAGGTACCAGGCGACTCCCGCGGGCAGGTTGTCCGACCAGATGATGAGGTACTGCATGAAGGCGAAATAGGACCAGAGCAGCAGGGCCGTCAGCAGCAGCGCGCCGAGGGGTCCGGGCTCCTTCGCCGGCGCGGCGAGGAGGCGGGCGGCGATGAGAACGGCGAGCGCGGAAGTTGCCTGCATCGAGAGGACGTAAAGTCCGAAGATCGAGGAATGAAACGCGGGATCGAGCGACATCAGCCAGTCGAAGGCGATCAGCGTATGGACCGGCACGAAGACGACGAGTGCCGCGGTGGCGATCGGGCGCACCCGCCGGCCGGCGCCGGCGAGGACGACCGCGGCGAGAAAGCCGGCGCCGAGGAAGACCAGCGAGCGGAGAACGGCGAACCCTTCGTCGAACCACACCGCCCGGAACGGCGTGCCGAGATCGATCCGCGTCCAAGGATAGAGCACGTCGAGCCCGAGCGCCAAGGGAACCGCGGCAAGTGCGACGAGCGGCAGCAGCAGCGCGGCGGCTGCCGCACCCGGCGCGAGCGCCTCGCTCCAGGCGCCCGGAACCATCCGCATGATCATGAGGAGCCAGAGCGCGCCGACCGGCACCCCGGCGCAGAAGGCGAAGGCGGCGAGCCAGCCCGGCAGCGCGCGCTCCGGCGCGAACCCGGCCGCGATGACCGCCAGTGCGGTGCAGACGACAGCTCCGGTGAGGCGGGTCAGGCTCATGGCGTGGCCTCGGCGAGCCGATCGCGGTCGGCCGCCGGCAGGTCGGCCACGGCGGTCAATTGGCTCAGCTGCAGCGCGCGGATGTAGGCCGCGATCGCCCAGCGATCCGCCGGCGCCACGCGGCTGGCGTAGGGATACATCACGCCGTGGCCATGGGTGATGACGTCGACGAAGTAGGAGGACGGCGCCTGACGCAGCCGCGGCAGGTCGAAGCTCGGCGGCCGGGGAAAGCCGCGCGCCGGCACGATGCCGTTGCCGTCCCCCGCGAGGCCGTGGCAGGGGGTGCAATAAATCCCGAAGCGCTCTTTGCCCCGCGCGAGCAGCACCGCGGTGAGCGGCGGGCGCTCGGCCAGCGCCGCAAGGCGGGCCGGCGCCTCCTGGGCGACGGTGCCGTAAGGCGGCCACTGCAGCGAGCTGCCGTCGGCGAAGAGCCGGCTCGGCTCGTAGCTGTCGTAGCGCGGCTGGTCGTTCATCTTGCAGGCGGCGAGTGCCAGCAGCAGGGCGAGGTGCCGCAGCTTCATTGCGCCACCTCGGCGATGTGCCTCGGCCGCAGCGGCGCCAACGCCGCGCGCTCCCGCTCCGCGTCCGCCACCGGGAGGAGCAGGAAGAAGCGATCATCCGCGGCAAGACTGAAGCGCGGGTCATCGAAGACCGGGTGGTGCAGCCGCGGCAGCCCGTTCAACCCGAGCATTCCGGCGATCGCGAAGATGATCGCACCGAGCAGCATCGTCTCGAAGGCGATCAGCGCGAACGGCTGCCAGGTCACCAGCGGTCGCCCGCCGACGTTGATCGGATAGGCGAGGTTGGTATAGACCTGCATCCCGAAGCCGCCGGCAGCGCCGATGACCCCGCCGGCGAAGGTAAGCCAGGGAACCCGGTTCTCGGTGAACCCGAGCGCCTTCGCCAGGCCGTCGATCGGGAAAGGCGAGAAGGCCTCGAGCCCTTGGTAGCCCGCCTCCCGCAAAGCGCGCACCGCTTCGAGCAGCGCCTCGGGGCGGTCGAACTCGGCAAGGAGCGCGTCAGCCATGGCGGTTCGCCTCCGCGCTTGCTTCGCGGACCTCGAAGACCGAGACGACCGGCAGGAAGCGCACGAAGAGCAGGAACGGCACCAGGAACACGCCGATCATGCCGGCGAAAAGGCTCCAGTCCCAGAACGTGGCCTGAAAGCTGCCCCAGGAGGAGACCAGCCAGTCGCGGTAGAGCGAGGTGACCAGCAGCATGTACCGCTCGAACCACATGCCGATCGTCACCGACAGACCGATGAGGCCGAGGGCGACCGGGTGCCGCCGTATCGGCCCGAACCACAGGAGCTGCAGCGGCACGAAATTGGCGAGCACCGCGCCCCAGTAGCTCCAGGCGTACGTTCCGCCCAGCCGGTCGAGCAGCGTGTTCATCTCGAACTTGTCGCCGGAGTAAAGCGCCGTGAAGGCTTCCGCGAGATAGCCGTAGGCGGTCATCAGGCCGGTGGCGAGCAGGAGCTTGCCGATCAGGTCGAGATGCGCCTCGGTCAGAAGCGCGCCGAGCCCCAGCGCATGGCGCAGGATCACCGCGATCATCGCGACGACCGCGAACCCCGAGAACACCGCGCCGGCGAAGAAATAGGGCGGATAGACGGTCGACGCCCAGCCCGGCACCGGGCCCGCCGCGAAGAGCAGCGCGTAGGACGCGGTGACCGCGAAGACCAGCGGGACCGCCAGCGCCGCGGTCAGCCGGTAGGCCTGCTGCCAGCGCGCCCAGTGCCGGGCCGAACCGCGCCAGCCGAGTGCCGCGAGGCCGTAGAGCACCTGCGCCGTCCGGCCCGTGGCGCGGTCGCGCACGCTGGCGAAGTCGGGGATTGCGCCGATGTACCAGAAGACCGCCGAGCCGATCAGGTAGATCAGCACCGCGAAGAAATCCCAGGCCAGCGGGCTCTTGAACTGCGGCCAGATGTCCATCGTGTTGGGATAGGGCGCCATCCAGTAGAAGAGCCACGGCCGGCCGAGGTGCAGGATCGGATAGAGCCCGGCGCAGATCACCGCAAAGAGCGTCATCGCCTCGGCGAACCGGTTGAGCGCGTTGCGCCGTGCCCGTGCCGGTCAGCAGCAGCAGCGCCGAGATCAGGGTGCCGGCGTGGCCGATCCCGAGGAACCAGACGTAGTTCGCGATCGGGAAGCCCCAGTTCACCGGGATGTTGTTGCCCCAGACCCCGACGCCGAACGTGAAGAGGACACCAACCGAGACGAAGAAGATGAGGAGCAGCGCCAGCGAGAAGCCGAAGCAGATCCACCAGGCCCGCCGCTCGGGAAAGTCGAGCGGCAGGCCGAGGACCCGGCCGGTCTCAGCCGTCGCGTCGCTCACGTCGCGTCCTCCGGCCCCGGCTCGACGACCCGGGCCAGGTAGGTGGTGCTCGGCAGCGTGTTCGCCTCGGGCAGGAGCGGGTAGTTCCTGCCGCTCGCCTTCAGCTTGCTGACCTCGGCCTCGGGATCGGTCACGTCGCCGAACGCGATGGCGTGCGTCGGGCACGCGCCCTGGCAGGCCGTGACCACCTCGCCGTCGGCGATCGGCCGGTCCTCGATCTTGGCGGCGATCCGCGCCGCGCTGATGCGCTGGACGCAGTAGGTGCACTTCTCCATCACGCCGCGCGCCCGCACCGTGACTTCCGGGTTGCGCATCGCCTTGATCTCGGGCGCGTCCTCGCTCGTCAGGTCGAACCAGTTGAAGCGGCGCACCTTGTAGGGACAGAACGACGAGCAGGTCCGCGTGCCGATGCAGCGGTTGTAGACCTGCAGGTTCAGCCCTTCGCTGTCGTGCACGGCGGCGTTCACCGGGCAGCCCATTTCGCAGGGCGCCGCCTGGCAGTGCATGCACGGCACCGGCTGGAAGAACGTGCGCGGCCCGGCCGCGTCTCCCTCGTGGTAGCGGTCGACCCGCATCCAGTGCATCTCGCGGCCCTCCGCGACCAGTTCCGGCCCGACGACGGGGATGTTGTTCTCGGCGACGCAGGCGACGAGGCAGGCGTTGCAGCCGATGCAGGCGTCGAGGTCGATCGTCATCCCCCACGACGGCGACTGCCGCTCGCTGCCGAAAAAGCTCGCCCGCTCGGGCTCGGGCGGCAGCGGCTCGCCGCGCGCCGTGGTGCGCACGAAGTCGAAGCCGTCCATCGCCTGGTGCTTCTGGGTGGTGGCGATCGTCAGCTGTGCGCCGGTCGCTTCGATCGCATCGAGCGGGAAGTGCATCGCACCGTCGGCGGGCATCAGGCTGAAGGCGTCGTAGCCGACGTCCGCGCCGACCTGACCGACGATCCCCCGGCCGTGGCCGAGCGTCACCGCCACCGTCCGCTCCGCCTGGCCCGGAGCGATCCATGCCGGCCCCTCGACGCTGCCGCCGCCCGCGGTCAGCCGCACGGCATCGCCTGTGGCGATCCCGCGCTCGGCCGCGAACGCCGGGCTGAGCGCGATCACGTTGCCCCAGGTGACCTTGTCGAGCGGCGCCGGCGTCTCCTGCAGCCAGCCGTTGTTGGCGAAGCGCCCGTCCCAGATCGACGGGTGCGGCCGGGCCACCACGGTCAACCCGTCCGTCGCGGCCACTGGCAGCGTCGGCGCCGCCGCGGGCGTCGGGCGCAGCTCCGCCGCGGCGCTGCCGGCGACGAAGCCCTGGAGCAGCGTCTCCTGCCAGCGGTCGTCGAAGTTCTCGCCCCAGGCGGTGCGCCAGGTCTCCTGCACCATCACCCGATCATCGCCGGGCCAGCCCAGGAGCCCGCCCATCAGCGCCACCGCGGAGCGGCCGCCGTGCAGCGGCTGGATGAGCGGCTGGATCACCGAGGCGGTGCCGTCGTGGCTGCGCAGGTCGCCCCAGCTCTCCAGCGGATGTGCCAGCGGCACGTGCCACTGGCTGAGGGCCGCGGTCTCGTTGCGATAGAGCCCGGCGTGGATGCGCAGCGGGATCTGCTCGAAGGCGGCACGGAACGGATCGGACGCCGGCGTGGCGTAGAGCGGGTTGGCGTCGAGCACCATCAGCGCCGTGACCTCGCCCTTGGCCGCCGCCTCCGCCAGGTCGGACAGCGTGCCCTGCCCGGTGCGCGCCACCGGTTCGGTCGCGCGAAGCGTCGTGCCGAGCCCACCGGTCCAGGCGGTCAGGATCATCGCCAGCGCCTGCACCTCGGGGGCGGTGCCGGAGCCCGCGGTAACGAGCCCGCGCCCGGGATGCCGGCGCAGCGCCGCGACCGCGGCGTCGACCCAGCGGCGCTCCGGGTAGGAGAGATCCGGCGCCGCCGGCAGGACCCCGAATGCCGCCCCCAGCGCCCCGGCCAGCGCGACGAGCCGCGCCGGCTCGACCGGCAGGCGCGCTTCGGCCATCGCGCCGGTCGGGCCGGGGGCCGGTTCGGCGACGAAGAGCCGGCTGCCGCCGTCGCCGTCGCGCCATGCCTGGCGCCGCTCGGCCCAGCGCCGCGCGTTGACCGCCTGCCGCGGCCCGGGGCCGAGCAGGTCGTCGTCGAGGCTCACCACCACGTCCGCCGCGTCCAGCGCCGGGTGCATGTCGAGCGGACGGCCGAAGGCCATCGTTGCCGCCCGTCGCCGGGTCTCGTCGCCGCAGGGCTCGGTCACGTGCCAGCGCGCCGCGGGCCAGCGCGCCAGCATGGCGTCGATCTGCCGCGACAGCGTCGGCGAGGTGACCGTCCCGGTCAGCAGGTGGAAGCCCGCGCCCATCGCCGCGTCGTTCCGCGCCGCGAGCCCGGCGATCGCCCTCTGGTAGTCCTCCCAGCCGGTCGGCCGGTCGCGCTGCCGCGGCGCGCCGGCACGGTCGGGATCGTAGAGCCCCAGAAGTGCGGCCTGCAGGAAGATGTCGGTCACCCCCCGCCACTCCGGATGCGCGGGATTGCCCTCGAGCTTGACCGGCCGGCCGGCATAGGTCTTGCCGACCAGCGGCTGCGCGTAGCCGGCGAAGCTGGCCGCGCTCGCGTACCAGCGCGGCTCGCCGAGCGTCTCGCCGGGCGGTGTCCGCACGTAGGGCAGCGCGGTCTCGTCCGCGCTCCAGTCGCAGCCCGTGAGCCCCGCCAGCGCGAGCGATGCCCCCATCACCCGGAGCGCGCCGCGCCGGTCGACCGGGGCCAGCGAGGCCAGGAACGGGAACTCGCGCTCGGCCCGCTCCTCGATCTCGGGCGCCGTGCCGGCCGCGTCGAGCGCACGCCAGACCGAACGGCCGGAGGGACCGTGCGGCGGCGGGACGAGGGAATTCCGGGTCATGGCGCTACCTGTGGCAAATGCTGCAGTCGTCGAGGCGGGCGGGGTCGATGTGGTGCGCGGCCGCGGCGCGGGCGCCATAGGCGGCGGCGCGGTCGGCGGTCCAGTCCGACCAGTCCATCCGCGTCACCTGGTCCGGCGGCCTCAGATGCGGTGCCGGATCGCGGTGGCAATCGAGGCACCAGCTCATCTGGAACGGCTCGGCGCGCGCCAGCAGAGGCATCTGGTCGACGCGGCCGTGGCACTCGACGCAGGCGACGCCGCGGTTCACGTGGATCGAATGGTTGAAGTAGACGTAGTCGGGCACCCGGGCGACCCGGTTCCAGTGCAGCGGCACGCCGGTCGCGAGGCTGGCGCGGACCGGCGCCAGCATGTCCGCGCCGGTCCAGAGCTGGGAATGGCAGGTCATGCAGATCTCCGTCGCCGGCAGCCCGGCCTCCTCGCTCACCTCGACGTCGGTGTGGCAGTAGCGGCAGTCGATGCCGAGTTCGCCCGCATGGTGCTGGTGGCTGAACGGAACCGGCTGGGGAACCACCCATCCGACCGAGGTGACGTAGCTCGAGTCGACGAACCCGCTCGCGGCCAGTCCTCCTGAAATCACCAGTACAACGACCAGGGCCAGCGCGAGCCGCAGCCTGACATCAGCCGATGGAGTGAAGATCTGCGCCACACTGTCCCCTGCGCAACTAACGTGACTTACGCAGTCGCGGGCATTTTGTTGCAGACAAGATGCCGCAGGTTCTCCGGCGCGCGCTCGGGCCTATTCAGCACGCGGCGTCCTCAGGGATGGATTGGTGTCGCTGCCGCGGGCTCGGACGCCGGCGGCCCGAGCGGATCAGGGATGGTCGTCGGGCGAACCGAGCGGGCCGGTCGGACCCGGGCCGCGAAGTTGGAGGTGCGAAACTTGGTCTGCCCCCTGAAGAGTGGTCCTCACTGTTGACCGGAAGCTGAAGTCGACCGATGTCATCGACGTCCTGTCGGACCTCTTCATCCTGCGTGGCGTTCCCGGCCACGTTCGTTCGGACAACGGTCCCGAGTTCATCGCCAAGGCGGTGCGAGAGTGGATCGCCGCCATGGCGCTGCCGCTGACCTGAGACCCTTTTCGCATCCGCGGGAAGGTAGAGTCCTGGGTTGATTTTGAAGGGTCAGGCGGCCTCCTGTTCAAGCCTGATCTTTTCGGCAAAAGCGGCTGGCGGGATGTTCCCGAGGCCTGAGTGGGGGCGGGTTCCGTTGTTGTTAGCGCGCCAGGCGGCGAGGACGACGCGTGCCTGTGCGAGGGACGAGAACAGTGTCTCGTTCGACAGCTCGTCGCGGAGCCGGGTGGTGTCGCGAAGGTGGTGGGAATTCCGGTTGGGCGTCCTCCGGGCAGTTGAGGCTTCGCCGGGTCAGGCGGCGAGGTCAAGGGCTTCGGGGTCGAGAGGCTGCGAAAGCGTTTGCCATCGGTCTTGACCTTTCCCCGCAATTAGGGCCGCGGTGAACTGGAATCCTCCGGTTTGAATTGGGCGATGAGCGGCAGCGCGGAGCCCGCAAGAGGCTCAAGCGCTGCTGCGGCGGTGTTGGTGAGGACCTCCATTGGGGTGCGGTAGCCGAGCGCCGAATGGGGGCGTTCGGTGTTGTAGTGGTGGCGCCATCGCTCGATCTCCTCGCGGGCATGGCGCAGCGAGCGGAACCAGTGCAGGTTCAGGCACTCGTCGCGCAGCTTGCCGTTGAAGCTCTCGACGAAAGCGTTCTGGACCGGCTTGCCCGGCTCGATGAAGCGCAGCCGGACGCCGGTTCGCTCCGACCAGTCGAACATGGCGCGGCTCGTGCCCTCGGGGCCGTTGTCGAGGACGATCTCCTCGGGCAGCCCGTGGAGCAGCGCCAGGTCGTCGAGGTGCCGCGCGACCCGCGCGCCGGAGATCGAGACGTCGACGATTTGGTTGGGGCAGAAGCGGCTGTGGTCGTCGACGATGTTCAGCACCCGGAAGCGACGGCAGTCCGCCAGCTGGTCGCTGACGAAGTCGAGCGACCAGCGCTGCATCGGCCGCTCCGGCACCTGCGGGGCGACCCGGTCGCGCCGCGGCAGCTTGCGCCGCTTCTTCGTCCGCACCTGCAGGCCCTCCTCGGTGTAGAGCCGGTAGGTCCGCTTGCGGTTCGCCACCAGCCCTTCCCGCCGCAGCATCGCGTGCAGCCGGAGGTAGCCGTAGCGGCAGTTCTCCGAGGCCAACTCCTTCAGCCGGCCGACCACGGCCACGTCAGTGTTCGGCGCCGGACAATACTGCTGCACCGACCGCGACAGGCCGACAATCCGGCAACTGCGCCGTTCGCTGAGACCCAGCTCGTTCATCAGGAAGCCCACGGCTCGTCTCCTGGCCATGGGCTCACCAATGTTTTCCGAGCAGTTCCTTCATCGCCGACATGTCCAGCACCTGGTCCGCGACGATCCGCTTCAGCTTGCCGTTCTCCGCCTCGAGCTCGCGCAGCCGCTTCGCATCGCTCGCTTCCATTCCGCCGTACTTCTTCCGCCAGGTGTAGAAGGTCGCGCTGCTGATCGCGTGCCGCCGGCAGATGTCGTCCACCTTGGCGCCGGCCTCGTGCTCCTTCAGCACGCCGATCACCTGCTCGTCACTGAAACGCTTGTGCTTCATTGGGTCTTCCTCCTTGTCGATGTAAGAGCGGAAGATCCCAGCTCGCAATGGCCCGGATACCGGGGGAAAGGTCAGTCTTCCAGTCCTACGCGCTCTATCCGCACAAGACGGTCGCGCGAGAACATGGGGTTCGCGCTGAAGATCAGGGGCGCGCCCAAGGCCGAGATCGACCGAAAGGTCGGCCGGGCGGCGCGGATCCTCGAGCTCGGGCACCTGCTCGACCGCTACCCCAAGCAGCTTTCGGGCGGCCAGCGCCAGCGCGTCGCCATGGGCCGCGCCATCGTGCGCGACCCGCAGGTGTTTCTCTTCGACGAGCCGCTCTCCAACCTCGATGCCAAGCTCCGCGTCGCAGATGCGGGTGGAGATCAAGGAGCTGCACCAGCGGCTGGGTACCACGATCATCTACGTCACCCACGACCAGATCGAGGCCATGACCATGGCCGACAAGATCGTGGTGATGCGCGACGGCGTGGTCGAGCAGGTCGGCGCGCCGCTGGAGCTCTACGACCGTCCGGCCAACATGTTCGTCGCGGGCTTCATCGGCTCGCCGGCGATGAACTTCCTCAAGGGCAAGCTAGAGACCATCGACGGCCGGCTGGCCTTCCGCGCCGACGGCGGGGCCGCACTGCAGCTCGAAGGCGTGGCCGGGGCGGCCGGCCAGCCGGTGGTCTACGGCATTCGCCCCGAGCACATCGAGATCGGCCCCGGCGGCCTGCCGGCCAAAGTCTCGGTTCTGGAGCCGACCGGATCCGAGACGCAGATTTTCGCCCGGATCGGGAGCGACGCGATCGACGCGGTGGTCAAGGGCCGGGTCGACATGCGCCCCGGCGACGAGATCGCGCTCCGGATCGACCCGCGCGCCGCGCACATCTTCGACGGCGCTACGGGGGCCCGGCTCTAGGTCTCCAACTCATAAAGGGGATTGAACGAAGCCGCTGCGCGGCAAGGGGGCTGCTTCGCGGGCGGTGCTCCTGACTGGAAGGTTTGGGTTGCTGAGACCCCTTTCCAGACAGGAGCTTTCCGATGGCCGAGACCAGCCCTCTTCGCCGCCGCATGATCGAGGACATGACGGTCCGCAACCTCTCGCCGGCGACGCAACGATCCTACGTCCACGCGGTGTCGAAGTTCAGCCGGTTTTTCGGCCGGTCGCCGGAGACGCTTGACGCTGGAGGACGTGCGCACCTTCCAGGTCCACCTCGCCTCGAAGGGCGTGGCGTGGGCGAGCCTCAACCAGACGGTGGCGGCGCTGCGGTTCTTCTACGGCGTCACGCTCGGGATGGCGGAGATCCCCGAGCGGATCGCCTATGCCCGCGAGCCGCGGCGTCTGCCGGTGGTGCTGAGCGCCGACGAGGTGGTGCGGTTCCTCGAGGCCGTGCCCAGCCTGAAGGCCCGCGCCGCGCTGACGACCGCCTACGCCGCCGGGCTGCGCGTCTCGGAGGTCACGGGCCTCAGGGTCGCCGACATCGACAGCGGCCGGATGATGATCCGCATCGAGCACGGCAAGGGCGGCAAGGAGCGCTACGTGATGCTGTCGCGCGCAGCTGCTGGCGATCCTGCGCACCTACTGGCGGCTGGCGCGTCCCGAGCACTGGCTGTTTCCCGGGCGCGACGCGACCCGCCCGATCGAGCCGACGACGCTGCACGCGGCCTGCCGGTCGGCGCGGGCGGCGGCGGGGATCGGCAAGAAGGTGACCGTCCATATCCTGCGGCACAGCTTCGCCACCCATCTGCTGGAGAGCGGCGTCGACATCCGCGTGATCCAGGTGCTGCTGGGCCACGCGCACCTGTCGACCACCGCGCGCTACACCCATGTCTCGCAGGGTCTCATCGGCCGGACGGCGAGCCCGCTGGAGAAGCTGAAGCTCGAGGTGGTCCCGCCGGCCTGAGGCGGCGCCGTCATGGCCGGCGGCATCGAGGTGGCGGACGTCTTCCGCCGCCACGGCCCCGCGTTCCGCGCCGACGCGCAGCGAGCACCTCGACCGCGACCAGCGCCGGGTGATGGGCGCGATCGAAGCCTGCCGCACCGCCGCGCTCGGCGGGCATGTCCGACGCTGCGCCGACTGCGGCCACGCCGCGATCGCCTACAACTCCTGCCGCAACCGTCACTGTCCCAAGTGCCAGGGCCCGGCGCGGGCGGCCTGGGTCGCCGCGCGGCGGGCGGAGTTGCTGCCCGTTCCCTACTTCCACGTCGTCTTCACGCTGCCGGCGCCGGTCGGCGCCATCGCGTTCCAGAACAAGGCGGCGGTCTACGCCATCCTGTTCCGCGCCGCCGCCGAGACGCTGCGCGTCATCGCGGCCGACCCGCGCCACCTCGGCGCCGAGATCGGCGGCGTCGCCGTGCTGCACAGCTGGGGCCAGGCGATGCAGCACCATCCGCATGTCCACTGCATCGTGCCGGGCGGCGGCCTCTCGCCCGACCGGACGCGCTGGGTCGCCTGCCCGCCCGGGTTCTTCCTGTCGGTCAAGGTGCTCGGCCGGCTGTTCCGGCGGCTCTTCCTCGAACGTCTCGCCGCAGCCTTCGCCGAGCGGCGGGCTGCGCTTCTTCGGCGATCTCGCGCCGCTCGCCGAGCCCCGCGCCTTCGCCGCCCACTGCGCGGCGCTGCGCCGGATCGACTGGGTGGTCTACGCCAAGCCGCCCTTCGGCGGCCCCGAGCAGGTGCTGGCCTATCTCGGCCGCTACACCCATCGCGTCGCCATCGCCAACAGCCGGCTCGTCGCCATGGCCGACGACGCCGTGAGCTTCCGCTGGAAGGACTACCGCCAGGAGGGCCGCCGCAAGGTCATGACGCTCGATGCGGGCGAGTTCATGCGCCGGTTCCTCCTGCACGTCCTGCCCCCCGGCTTCCATCGCATCCGCCACTTCGGCTTCCTCGCCAACGGCCATCGCGCGGCCCGGCTCGCGCTTTGCCGCCGGCTGCTGGCCCAGCCGTCGCCGATCGGCAGGGCGAGCGCGACGCCGAGCCCGGCGACCACCGCTGCGCCCCGCCTCGCCGCATCAGCCGGAGCCCGATGTCTGCCCTTGCTGCGGCAGCCTCTCGCTGATCCTCTCGACGCTGCCCCGCGCGCCGCCCGATCCGCGCCGAGCCCGCCGATGATGCTCGAGCGCGTCCATCATCTCCGGCATGCTGGCGGCGCCCGCGCTCGCGGCCTGCGCCCGGAAGGTCGCGCGCCCAGGTCGCCGGCACGATCATCAACCGTCGATCACGGCCCTCCCGATCACGTCGGGCGGTCGCCCCACGCCGGTCCCCGCCCCGACGCAACCGGGATCGCCGTCACCCGGCGCGCCGAGCCACGTCAGACCGCCGCCTGCGATCAGCCGTCGCACCCAACGCCCCGAGATACTCCACCCATAGCGCGACGACCCACCGCGGCTTCGTTCAATCCGGCTTCTATGAGGCGCCGACCCACCGTCGCGCTCGCCGCCAACGTCCCGCCGCGCCTCACAGAACCCTCCAGATTCCCATTGAGACGGCTATGGCTGATTTAAGCTCCTTGGAGAGGGAGCCGCTCATGACCCAACACGCCGCAATTACGAGTTGTCCGATTTCGAATGGTCGATCATCGAGCCTTTGCTTCCGAACAAGCCGCGCGGGGTTCCGCGCGCCGATGACCGCAAGGTCCTGAACGGGATTTACTGGCGGCTTCCGGACTGGATCGCCGTGGGCGGACATTCCGGAGCGCTACGGCCCGGCGACGACCTGCTACAATCGATTTGTCCGCTGGCGGAAGATGAACCTGCGGGATCGGCGTTTTCGAGGCGGTTTCCGCGGCTTACGACGGCGACATCCAGATGATCGACTTCATCGCGCGCTGCGCGCTCGTTCGGGTACATCATCGGTCCGTCAGCCAGCCCGGCCAGCGAAGACCGCTTCGCCGGATACCTCGCGCGCGACTATACCGACTTCGAGATCGCCGCCGCGGACTTCCACTCCGAGGGGGTGCTGAGGCGATGGAAGCCATGCCACGGCAGGCGAGCGTTTCGGTCGCGATCTTCTGCGCCACTGACCCGATGGCGATGAGGGCGATCGACAGAATCGAAAGGCAACTGGGCTGCGCATCCCGCAAAACAACATCGTCGCGGGCTTCGACGATGTTCCCACCGCCTCCCGGGCGGCGTACGAGCTGACCACGTTGGAGCAGGACGCCGAAGCCATGGTCGATGAGGCGCTGCGGATCGTCGACGCCGCGACAGCCAGCCACGCACCCGCGGGCGAGATCAGCGTGGCGTTGCCCGTACGGCTCGTAGAGCGCGGCTCCACACGCCGCTCCTGAGGTCAAATGCAATCGAGACTACTTGACCACCGGTATCTTCTAGCGGTCTATCGTGATGGCCACCGCTGCGATCAGCACCACCCCTAACACGATGTTCTGCGCGAAGATGTTGACGCCGAGAAACGTCATCCCGATCCGCACCACCGAGATGATGAGCGCGCCGACCAGCGTGCGCCAGATGCTCCCGACGCCGCCGGCGATCGCCGTCCCGCCGACCACCACCGCCGCGATCGACGGCAGCAGCATCTCGGCCGCGAGCGTCGGCGAGCCGCTGGCCAGCCGCCCGGCGCAAGGATTACCCCCGCCAGCGCGGCGAAGCCGCCCGACAGCACGAAGGCGATCACCTTCTGCCGGTCGACCTTCACCCCCGAGGCATAGGTCGCCGGCTGGGGGGCGTCGATGGCGGCGCTGTAGCGCCCGAAGCGGGTGTGTGCCTGCAGCACGTGCGCGATCACCAGCACGACCAGCCCGATCACCACCACGTTCGGAACGCCGAAAGCGGCCCCGGTGACCCACCCGAGATACCCCCGCTCGCCGACCTCGAAGCGCGAGGGACCGCTCGTGCGACGTCACAAGCGCGGTCGAAAACAGTACGCCACCCATCGCCAGCGTCGCGATGAACGAGGGAATGCGCAGCCGGGTGTGCGCGAGCCCCGACAGGAGGCCGGCGAACCCGCCCAGTGCCACCGCGAGAACGAACGACCAGTAGCCGAGCGAGGACAGCGTGATTGCCACCACGACGCTCGCCAGCGAGGCCATCGACTGGATCGACAGATCGATCCCGCCCAGCATGATCACGAAAGTCACTCCTGTGGCGAGGATGAAGACTACTGCGGTGTCGCCGGCCAAGCTCCAGCAGCGTTGAGGGCTGCAGGAACACCGGCTGCAGCGCCCCGATCAGCGCCACCAGCACGACAAGAGTGATCA
>CAWFYR010000002.1:0-131867 GCA_963819995.1 uncultured Alphaproteobacteria bacterium
TCCGGTTGGTGCCGGGCTCGCCGATCGCCGCCGCCAGCGTCCGCGCGCTGAGCGTCGTCGTCATCAGACGGCCCTCCGCGTCGAAGAAGTGGCCGAGGAGCTCCCCGACGCCGCCACCCGCGGCGATCTCCGCGATCTCGCCCGGCTCGATCATCCCCGAGGAGACGAGCTGCGCCTCCGGATCGACCGTGCCGATGCCGACGAGCTTCAGGCTCGCGGCAGCCGCCATCTCGAAGACCTCGCGCACCCCGCGCTGCTCGATCAGCACCTCGCGGTCCCGCGCCGAGTTGGCGAAGAACGGCACCGGCATCACGTAGGCCTGCCCCGCCGTCCGCTCCGCCAGCCGGTGCATCACGTCGTAGGGATTTGCCGCATAGTTCCGCGTCAGCCCGCCGAGCAGCGAGACGAACCGCACACCGCGGGCGTCGAGCCGCGGCACCTGCTGCACCGCCGCCGCCAGCGTCCGCCCGTGCCCGAGCCCGATCACCGCATGCTCGCCCCGCTCGATCTCGCGCCGCAGGTAGCTCGCCCCGGCCAGCCCCAGCGCCCGGAGCGGCAGGCCGTACTCGCCGAGATCGGGCGCCACCTCGCAGAAATCGAGCCCGAAGCGCGCGCTCAGCCGCCCCTCCAGGTCGATGCACTCGACGATGTCGCCGTCGATGCTCACCTTGACCACGCCGTCGGCCACCGCCCGCGCGATCAGCCGGTGCGCCTTGACCGACGGGATGCCCAGCCGCTCGGCCACCGCCGCCTGCGTCAGCCCGCCGGCGTAATGCAGCCACACCGCGCGTATCGCCAGCGAGTTCTCCGCGTCGGTCGCAGCCACCGCTCACCCCTTCAGGTCGGACGCACCCGTGTCGATCCACGGCGCCCAGAACGCCACGCTCTCGGCGATCTGCGGGATGACCTCGCGGTCGTTCGGCTCGCGCTCCTTGAACGAGAGCTCGAGGCAGATCTCGTTCTCGACCGCCCCGCCCTCGGCAAATGACTTCAACAGCCGCTCCGGCTGAATGTTGCCCTTGGCATTGAACGCCGCGGTGAACGGCCGGTGCCCGCCCTTGTCGAGCAGCGACTGCTTGATGTGGATGATCGGCGACACCTTCGGCACCGCCCGCGCCCAGGCATAAGGATCGAAATCCGACGGGATCGTCGCTGGTCACGTCGCCGTGGTCGATGTCCGCCATCATCCACATCGGCACCGCCATCCCCGCCGCCGTCAGCCGCTCCTGCAGCGCCAGGCACCCCTCGATCGTCTCGCCGAACTCCCGCCCGACGCTCATCGGCTCCCAGAACACGTAAGTGAGCCCCGCCGCCTCCGCATGCTCCGCAACCTCCGCCCAGCAGTCGATCGCGATCCCGATCATCTCCTCCCGCCGGGCCGGATCGTCGAAGTCGCGATAGGTCAGGATCGCGAACTGCGTCCCCACCGCAGCTTCCGCCAAGATCTCCGATGATGTCCGCAAACGTCTTGAACCAGTCGACGTAGTACCGCCGCACCTCCGGGTCGGGATGCCCGAAATGGTTGAGCCGCCCATACGGCCCGGTCATCCCCGACGTCACCCGCACCCCGGTCCGCCGCAGCGCCGCCCCCATCTGCCGCGTCAGCCGCCGGATCACCGGTGCCGGCCAGCCCGGATTGATGAACTCGTGCGTCAGCTGCAGGTCGCGCACCCGCAGGTCCCGCGCCACCGTGTCGATCAGATCGTCCGGATCGGCAAACCGGTTCACCAGCGGATTGGTATTGAGCGACAGCGTCAGCCCCATCGTCAGGCGGCCTGCGCCAGCTCGGCGTCGAACCACGCGGCGAACGCCGCCCGCTCCTCGGCCGTCATGTGCAGCTCCTGCTTGGTCCGCCGGTGCAGCACGTCCTCGGGCGTCTGCGCCCATTCGTTCGCCACCAGATACCGCACCTCCGCCTCGTAGAGCTGCGCCCCGAAATGCCGCCCGAGCCCCTCCACCGAGGTCGCCGTCGCCGACCACCCGCTCCGTCCGCGCGCCATGCGTCCGGCCATAGTGATGCAGCAACGCCCGCGGCATCCACGGATACCGCTCGCGCAGGCCCTCGGCGAACTGCACGAAATCCGCCCCCTCGATCTCGCCGCCCGGCAGCGGCGCCGTCGCGGTCCAGTCGCCGCCCATCTTCGGAAACACCCCCGCCAGCCGGTGCATCCCCCGCTCCGCCAGCTCGCGAAACGTGGTGATCTTGCCGCCGAAGATGTTGAGCATCGGCGCCCCCCCGGTCTCGTCGAGGTCGAACACATAGTCCCGCGTCACTGCCGAGGGATTGCCCTTGCCATCGTCGAAGAGCGGCCGCACCCCGGAAAAGCTCATCACCACGTCCTCGCGCCGCAGCTTCTCCTTGAAGTACCGGTTCACCGCCGCGATCAGGTAGTCGATCTCCGCCTCGTCCGGCGTCACGTCCTCCGGCCGCCCCTCATAGGCCACGTCCGTCGTCCCGATCAGCGCCAGATCCCCTCGTAGGGGTTGATGAAGATCACCCGCTTGTCGTGGTTCTGCACGAGGTACGCCTGCCGCCCCTCCCAGAACTTCGGCACGATGATGTGGCTCCCCTTCACCAGCCGCACGTTGCGCGCCGAATTCGTCCCCGCGACCCGGCCGATGAAGTCGTTGACCCACGGCCCCGCCGCATTGACGATCGCCTTCGCCCGCACCGTGCGCACCGCCCCGGTCCGCTCGTCGCGCAACTGCGCCGTCCAGCCGCCATCCTCCCGCCGCGCGCTCACGCAGGGCGTCCGGGTCAGCACCTCCGCCCCCTTCTCCGCCGCGCCCACCGCGTTGAGCACCACGAGCCGCGCATCGTCGACCCAGCAGTCGGAATACTCGAACCCACGGGTATACTTGTCCAAGATCGGCGCCCCCTCCGGATCGCGCCGAAGGTCCAGCGCCCGCGCCCCCGGCAGCTTCTTCCGCCCGCCGAGATGGTCGTAGAGAAACAGCCCCAGCCGCACCAGCCAAGCCGGCCGGTCCTCCGGGCTGTGCGGCAGAACGAAGCGCATCGGCCAGATGATGTGGCTCGCCGCGTTCAAGAGCACCTCGCGCTCGATCAGCGCCTCCCGCACCAGCCGGAACTCGTAATATTCGAGATAGCGCAGCCCACCATGCACCAGCTTCCCGGACCGGGACGAGCACCCCTCCGCGAGATCCCCCTTCTCGCACAGGATCACCGACAACCCCCGCCCCGCCGCGTCGCGCGCCACCCCCGCACCGTTGATGCCGCCGCCGATCACCAGAAGGTCCACCATTCCCGCGTCCGTCATCTCAAGCTCCTCTCTCCGCCAGCGCCGCCCAGACCGGCGCCAGCGCGCCCCGCGCCTGCACGTAGGCCGGGAACAACCGCTCGTAGACGCCCACCAGCGCCGGGTCCGGCGCCTCCGCCGCACCGAGCAGCGGCGTCACCCACTCCGCGATGCAGGCATCCATCGACGGGTACGCGCCCACCGCCACCGCCGCCATCATCGCTGCCCCGGCCGCGCCGGCCTCCTCGCGGCCCGACACCCGCACCGGCGCCTGCACCGCCGCCGCCAGCACCCCGCGCAGCGACCGCGACCGCGCCGCCCCGCCGCTCAGCCTGAGCTCGCTCGGCAGCCCGCCCATCGCCGCGTAACAATCCCGCGCCGCGAGCCCGAGCCCCTCGACCACCGCCCGCAGCAGATCCGGAAACCGGTGCCCGCTCGACAGCCCGATGAACCCGGCCCGCGCATTCGCATCGACGAAGGGCCCCCGTTCCCCGGCCTCCGAGATGTACGGATGGTACAAGATCGCCCCCGGCCGCGACGCCGCCAGCCACGGCTCGATCCGCGATACCAGATCGGAGAACGCCACCTCGCGCCCGGCCTCGGCCATCAGATCCGCCGCCAGCCGCAGCGCCCAGTCGATGTTGAGCGCCGCCGCCATGTTGGTCTGCATCTGCGTCACATAGCCCGGCACCGGCAGCGCCATCACGTACCCGGTGCCCTCGGCATTCAGCGTCACGTCCTCGACCCGCTTGGAGCGCAGGTGCACCCCGGTCGAGCCGATCACCGTGCAGGCCGCATCCGGGTCGCCGGTATGCACCCCGGCCCCGAGCGCCGTCATCACCATGTCGACATAGCCGAGCGAGACCGGCGTCCCCGCCGCCAACCCCGTCGCCGCCGCACCCGTCTCGCTCAAGGGATGCGTCACCTCGGTCCCCTCGACGATGTCCGGCAACAGCCCCCGCCGCCCGGTCAGCCCCAGCGCCGCGATCACCATCTCGTCGTACCGCCGCGTGCGGAAATTCCCGAACGTCCAGCTCGCCTCCGACGGATCGGTCGCCCGCACCCCGGTCAGGCACAGGTAAAGCCAGTCCTTGCAATGCAGCGCCACCTCGGCCCGGTCGAGCATCTCCGGTGCTCGCCGCTGCATCTCGGCGAGCTGTGCCCCCTGCTGGCAGGTGTTGAGCCCGGTCCCGGTCGCCTCGAAGCGCGCCCGCTCCGCCTCCGCTGCGCCCAGCCGCGCCACCGACGGCGCCGCCCGCGCGTCGAGCCAGATCCAGGCGTCGCCGACCGGCGCATCGCCCGCCCCGACCAGCCAGGTCCCGTCACCCTGCGCGGTCACCGCGATCGCCGCGGTCCGCCGCGCCAGGTTCTGGACCTTCTCGCTCAGCCCGCGCAGCGCCTGCACGCAATCGTCCCAGGTCTGCGCCAGCGGCTGGACCGCCGAGCCATCCGCGCCCGTCACGTATCGGTTGAGGATCGCCGCCGAGGCGACCTGCCTTCCCTTGAGGTCGAAGGCCACCGCCTTCACCACCGAGGTGCCCGAGTCAATTCCGATCAGGAGGTCGGCGCCGTCACGCACCGGCCGACCCTCCGCTGACGAGCAATCCGGAACGCCTCACGCCCATTGGTGTTTCCCCAAACGTCCCGTCCCTCCGAGAGGCTTTGCCGCCTCTTCTCCCGGTCAGCATAAGCCATCCCCGTCGCCCGCGGAATGCATTTTTTTGCTGACAGAGAAATTTATTTCACCTATCGTCGTCTGGTCGGGAACAGCCGCGACGCCAAGCCTCGCTTGGATCGACGGGCCAAATCTGGCAGCAATGGTTGAGCAGAGTCTGGTTCACAGACCACGCAGGCCCGCACCCCAGGGGACGGGCCGCCATGGGTGGAAACGTTACCCCGGCCGGCGGCGTCAGCGCCGCCTCTCCGGGTCCTTGGGGAGGGAAGCCATGAGCACGCCAGCGGACGCCATCACTCCGCCCCCGGCCCGTTCGAGCCGACGCAGGCTTCTCATCGCCGGCGCCGTCCTCGTCGTCCTCGCCGCCATCGCCTTCGACACCAAGGTCGTCCGGATCGGCTCCCCCGAGGATGTCGCCAGTGACGTCTTCTCGCCGGAAGCCTTCGGCGCCGCGGAATTCCCCAAGATCCAGGCCAGCGTCCTCGGCCGCGCCGTCGACGCCACGACGCTCGCCCCGGAGGTCATGGCCGACAAGGCCGCCGCCGCCGCGAAATATGGCGTGAAGGCCGGCGTCGGCGCGACGATCCCGGTGAAATTCACCGGCGTCGTCGGCGACGGCAAGGTCGGCGTCTACACCGTCGCGGTCGACGGGATGCCGCCCGACGTCAAGATCCGGGTGCAGACCGGCCCGGCGATCAACGGCACCGACCTCCGCGACGCCACCGGCGAGATCCTCTTCGGCCAGTTCACCAACCAGATCGAGTACCAGAACGCCGGCGCCGCCATCAACAACGAGATGAAGAAGGAGGTGCTGGCCGGCATCGACCCCAAGGCGCTGACCGGCAAGACCATCGCGGTTACCGGTGCCTTCACCCTGGTCAACCCCAAGAACTGGCTGGTCACCCCGGTGGAGATGAAGGTGCAATGAGCGACACGCCGGCCGCCAGTCCCGATTCCAGCGTGATCCTCGCGGCGCGAAACGTCTCGAAGTCCTACGGCGCGATCCAGGCGATCAAGCATGCCGACTTCGACATCCGCCGCGGCGAGGTGACGACGCTCTTCGGCGAGAACGGCGCCGGCAAGTCGACGCTGATGAAGATCCTCTCCGGCGTGGTGGCGCCGACTTCGGGCGAGATCATCCTCGACGGCAAGCCGGTGCGCTTCGCGAACTCGACCGAGGCGCGCGACCGCGGCATCTCGATCATCCACCAGGAACTCAGCCTCGCGCCCAACCTCAGCGTCCGCGACAACATCTTCATGGGCCGCGAGATCCGCGGCGCCACCGGCGTCGACTTCGCCGAGGAAGCCCGCCAGACCCGCGCCCTGATGGAGGAGCTGGAAGAGGACATCGACCCGCTGACCCCGGTCGAAGACCTGCGCCTCGGCCAGCAGCAGATCGTCGAGATCGCCCGCGCCCTCTCGGTCAACTCGCGCATCCTGATCATGGACGAGCCGACCTCGGCGCTCAGCGCCACCGAGGTCGAGGTGCTCTTCAAGGTGATCCACGACCTGACCAGCCGCGGCGTCTCCATCGTCTACATCTCGCACCATCTGGAAGAGGCGCTGCAGATCACCAACCACGCCGTCGTCCTCCGCGACGGTGCCATGACCGCCTACGCGCCGCGCAAGGACATCGACCTCGAGTGGATCGTCCGGAACATGGTGGGCGACAACTTCGACCTCGGCTCGCCGCCGACCGGCTACGAGATGGGCGACGTCGCTCTCTCCATCGAGAACCTCAGCGTGCCCGCCCCGGGCGGGGCCGACTACTCGGTGGTCGACCGCTTCTCGCTCGACGTCCGCGCCGGCGAGATCGTCTGCATCTACGGCCTGATGGGCGCCGGCCGCACCGAGATGATGGAATGCGTCGCCGGCCGCCTGCAACCCTCTGGCGGTCGCGTCCTCCTGCGCGGCGCCGACGTCTCCCGCCTCGGCATCGCCCAGCGCATCGACGCCGGCCTCGTCCTCGTCCCCGAGGACCGCCAGCGCGACGGCCTCGTCCAGACCATGTCGGTCGGCCAGAACCTCTCGCTCGCCAGCATCGCCGCGTTCACCCGCGGCCTCTTCACCTCGCGCAAGCGCGAAAGCGAGCTCGTCGACCGGGCGATCCGCGACGTCCACATCAAGACCGACGGCGGCGGCGCGATGATCGGCTCGCTCTCCGGCGGCAACCAGCAGAAGGTGGTGATCGGCAAGATGCTCGCCACCAATCCCTCGGTCGTCCTCCTCGACGAGCCGAGCCGCGGCATCGACATCGGCGCCAAGTCCGAGGTGTTCAAGCTCCTCGCCGAAGGCGCCCGCCGCGGTCTCGCGGTGGTCTACTCCACCTCCGAGGTCGGCGAATGCCTGAGCGTCGCCCACCGGATCGTCGTGATGAGCCGCGGCAAGATCTCCGCCGAGTTCGGCCCGGGCGCCACCAAGGAAGAGATCATGGCCGCCTCCGGCGAGGTCGACCTCGAGCGCCAGCTCGCCGACGCCTATGGGCTCGACCACTGCGAGATCGTCACCGACCTCTATCAGGACGAGCTGCCGCTGCAGGCGCTGGGCGCGGCCGGCGCAAGGTTCCTCGCGAAGGAGTTCGGCCGCAACGAGGCGATGCTGATCGGCCTCGGCTATGGCCGCACCCTGGAGGCCAGCGTCAACGACCTGCCCGCCACCAGAGGCAAGCACGTCCGGCTGGTATCGCTGATGGGCGGCCTCACCGAGCGCTCCGGCGCCAACCCGCACGACGTCACCACGCGCCTCGCCGAACGCACCGGCGCACCGGCCGTGCTCGTGCCTGCCCCGTTCATGGCCAGCAGCGCCGAAAATCGCGACGCGCTGCTCGGCCAGCCCGACGTCGCCGAGGCGCTTGCGCTGGCCAGGGACTGCGACCTGATGCTGGTCGGCATCGGCAGCGCCGAACACGACACCGTGCTGGAAGCCTCGGGCATGATCGGGGCCGACGAGATCGATGCGATCAAGCGCCTCGGCGGCGCCGGCGAGCTCCTCGGCCACTATTTCGACGCCCAGGGCCGCCCGGTCGAAACCGAGTCCTCCCGGCGCATCCTCACGCTCCCGCTCGACCACCTGAAAGACCGCCGGATCGTCGCCGTCTCCGGCGGCACCACCAAGGTCGACGCCCTGCGCGCCGTCCTCGCAACCGGCCTCCTCACCGGCCTCATCACCGACGAGCGCACCGCCCGCGCCATCGTCGACGCCCCGCGCCTGACCGACTGAGAGCTGGAGCCCCGCCATGACCGAGACCACCCAAGCCACCCCCCGCTCCTCTCTCAGCGGCCACGACGTCGTCCGCATCCTGCTCGAAGGCCGCGCCTTCTTCGCGCTCATCCTCATCATCGTCGTCTTCTCGCTGCTGTCGCCCAACTACTTCTCGATCTCGAACTTCCTGACGATGGCGAACCACGTCGCGATCTACGGCCTGCTCTCCGTCGGCATGCTGCTGGTCATCCTCAACGGCGGCATCGACCTCTCGGTCGGCTCCACCCTGGCGCTCTGCGGCGTCGTCGCCGGCGCGCTGATGCAGGGCGTCACCCTCGACGCCCTCGGCATCATCCTCTACCCGCCGGTCTGGGCCGTCGTGATCCTCACCTGCGCGCTCGGCGCCTTCGTCGGCGTCGTCAACGGCGTCCTCGTCGCGTACTTCAAGGTCCCGGCCTTCGTCGCCACCCTCGGCACGCTCTATGTCGCCCGCGGCGTGGCACTGCTGATGACCGACGGCCTCACCTTCAACAATCTCTCCGGCAAGCCCGAGCTCGGCAACACCGGCTTCGACTGGCTCGGCTTCAACCGCATCGGCAACGTGCCGATCGGCGTCTGGGTGCTGATCGTCGTCGCCATCGTCTGCCACCTGACCCTGAGCCGCAGCGCCTTCGGCCGCTGGCTCTATGCCTCCGGCGGCAACGAGCGCGCCGCCGAGCTCTCCGGCGTCCCTGTCAAGCGCGTCAAGATCACCGTCTACGTCCTCTCCGGCATCTGCGCCGCCATCGCCGGCCTCGTGCTCTCGTCGCAGCTCACCTCCGCCGGTCCCACCGCCGGCACCACCTACGAGCTCACCGCCATCGCCGCCGTCGTCATCGGCGGCGCCGCGCTCACCGGCGGCCGCGGCACCGTCGGCGGCACCATGCTCGGCGCCTTCGTCATCGGCTTTCTCTCCGACGGCCTCGTCATCGTCGGCGTCTCCGCCTACTGGCAGACCGTCTTCACCGGCGCGGTCATCGTCCTCGCCGTCCTGCTCAACTCCATCCAGTACGGTCGCCGGGCCAGGAAGGCCTGACGACCGACCCGCCCTTCCCGCGACCGGCTCGAAGCCGGCGCGGAAAGCACCGCCGCACTCGCCGGCATCACCGATAGGGAGAAGACCTCGAAATGTTGAAGCACGCAAAAAGCCTGCTGCTGGCGGCCGTCGCCGTCACCCCGCTCATGGCCGGCTCCGCCTGGGCCGAGGGGCTGATCTCGATCATCGTCACCGACCCGGCCAACCCGTACTGGCTGACCGAGGGCAAGGTCGCCGAGCAGACCGCCAAGGACCTCGGCTACACCGCCAACGTCAGCGCCCACAAGGCCGACACCAACACCGAGAGCACGCTGATCGACACCGCGATCACCAACAAGTCGGTGGCGATCATCCTCGACCCGGCCAACGCCGACGGCTCGATCGGCGCGGTGAAGAAGGCGGTCGACGCCGGCATCCCGGTGTTCCTGGTGAACGCCGAGATCAACCAGGAAGGCCTCGCCAAGGCGCAGCTCGTCTCCAACAACGCCCAGGGTGCCGCGATCGGCGCCCAGCAGTGGGTCGAGAGCGTCGGCGACACCGGCAACTACGTCGAGCTCTTCGGCAACCCCGCCGACAACAACGCCGCCACCCGCTCCAACGGCTACGAGACGGTGCTGACCCAGTATCCCGACCTCACCAAGGTCGCCCAGGAAGTCGCCGACTGGGACCGCACCAAGGGCTACAACAAGATGCAGAGCATGCTGCAGGCGCATCCCGACATCGTCGGCGTCATCAGCGGCAACGACGAGATGGCGCTCGGAGCGATCGCGGCGCTCAAGGAAGCCGGCAAGCTCGCCGACGTCAAGGTCGGCGGCTTCGACGGCTCCCCCGACGCCGTCGCCGCGATCAAGTCGGGCGAGATGCAGTACAGCGTGCTGCAGCCGGTCGCGGTCTTCTCCGCCGAGGCGGTGAAGCAGGCCGACACCTTCATCAAGACCGGCAAGACCGGCGCGGAGACCGAGAAGCAGCTCTTCGACTGCATCCTGATCACCCCCGACAACGTCGACCAGATGACCGCGCCCTTCGTGATGTCTGAGTGAACTGACCGGGGCGCCGGCAACGGCGCCCCGTTTTCTCGGGCCTTCAACGGCTTGCCAGCGGCCCGGGTCGCCCGCGACGGAGGATTGGGAATGACCCTTTGGGTCGGCACCAGCTGGAAGATGAACAAGACCCTCGCCGAGGGCCTCGCCTTCGCGCAGGCGCTCGCGGACTTCCTCCCGGACTGCGATCCGCGCATCCAGCCTTTCGTCATCCCCTCGTTCACCGCGGTGCGCGAGGTCAAGCGCGCGCTGGCCGGAACCCGCGTCAAGGTCGGCGCGCAGAACATGCACTGGGCCGATGCCGGCGCCTGGACCGGCGAGGTCTCGCCGGTGCAGCTCAGGGATTGCGGGCTCGACCTCATCGAGCTCGGCCACAGTGAACGGCGCGAGTTTTTCGGCGAGACCGACGAGACCGTCGGCCGCAAGACCGAGGCGGCGGTTCGCCACGGCTTCATCCCGCTGATCTGCGTCGGAGAGACGCTGGACGAGCGCGAGTCCGGCCGTGCCGACGCCGTCCTGACTGCCCAGGTCGAAGGCGCCCTGCAGTTTCTTGCCGAGACCCAGCGGGACGCGCCGATCCTCTTCGCCTACGAGCCGGTCTGGGCGATCGGTGAAAACGGCATCCCGGCCACGTCGGACTACGCCGACGCCCGCCAGGCGGTGATCAAGCGTGCCGCCGCAGCCGCCCTGCCGGACGAACCGCCGGTGCTCTATGGCGGCAGCGTCAACCCGGGCAACACCGCCGAGCTGGTCGCCCGACCCCATGTCGACGGCCTCTTCATCGGCCGCTCGGCCTGGCAGCCCGAGGGCTACATCGACATTCTCCGCCGCGCCGCCGCGGCAATCTGAACGACATCGAAGGAGGACATCATGAAGATTGCAGTTGCCGGCGACAGCGCCGGCGCCGACCTCGCCCATACTCTCGCGGAGCACCTCAAGGGCCGGCACGAGGTCGCCGAGCTCAGCGCGCCGCAGAACGATGCCGAAAAGTTCTACGCCCACCTGACCGACCGCGTGGCGAACGCGGTGAAGGACGGAACCTACGACAAGGCGATCCTGGTCTGCGGCACCGGCATCGGCGTCTGCATCTCGGCCAACAAGATCCCGGGCATCCGCGCCGCGCTGACCCACGACACCTATTCCGCCGAGCGCGCGGCGCTCTCGAACGACGCCCACATCATCACCATGGGCGCACGCGTGATCGGCACCGAAGTCGCCAAGACGATCGCCGACACCTTCCTCGCCCACACCTTCGACAAGAACGGACGCTCCGCGGGCAACGTGAAGGCGATCGACGAGGTCGAGGCCAAGTACGCTCGGTCCTGAGCGTCTCGCCGTGTTCGAGGGTTGACCGAAGGTTAATGCCGATCAGAAAACCAAGCGAATACAGACGCTTGACTTCTATTTCACGCGTGTTATCACGCGTCAGCGGCCCGTCAGGCTCCTGCGCATCGCCTCGATGACCACCACCGCCGACGCGGCGCCCGGATCGACATGCCCGACCGCCCGCTGGCCGAGCCGCTCCGCGCGCCCCTTGCCCGCCACCATCGCGCGGGTCGCTTCCGCCCCGTCGCGGGCCGCGGCGACCGCGGCTTCGAGAATCTCCCCGAGGTCCCCGCCGGCCGCCTCGGCATCGGCAGCCGCCTGCGCCGCCGGCACCCAGGCGTCGAGCATGGTCTTCTGCCCGGTCTCGGCCTTGCCCCGGTCGCGGATGCCTTGGGCCATCGCCTGCAGCACCGCGGCCACGTCCCGGTCCTCGAGCCGCGCCTTGCCCTTGACCGCGGCCGCGGCCCGCATCAGCGCGGTGGCATAGAGCGGCCCGCTCGACGCGCCGACCGCGTTGAGGAAAGCCTTCGCGGCGGCATTCAGCACCGCCGTCGGATCGGCCTCCGCCGGGAGCGCGTCGACGGCATCGCGCGCCGCGCCGAAGCCGAGCGCCATCGCGATGCCGTGGTCGGCGTCGCCGATCAGCCCGTCGAGCCGGCAAAGCTCGTCCTTGCTGGCCTCGAGGTCCGCGGCGACCGCTCCGATCATCGCCCGCAGCGCGCTGGCATCGGTGCTCATTCAGACCACCCTGAACATCGCGCAGTCGCACGGATGGTCGATCAGCCTCGCCAGCTCGTCGTCGAGGTGCATGCAGGTGACCGAGGCCCCGGTCATCTCGAGCGAGGTGCACCAGTTGCCGACCCAGGTCGCATGCACCTCGAGCCCGGCCGCGTCCAGCCGCTGCTTGACCCGCCGGTGCATGATGTAGAGCTCCATCAGCGGCGTCGCCCCGAGGCCGTTGACCAGCACCGCCACCCGGTCGCCGCGCGCCGCGCGCCATCTCCTCCAGGATGCGGTCCATGATCTCGTCGACGATCGCGTCGGCCGGCCTCAACGGCTCGCGGGCGACGCCCGGCTCGCCGTGGATGCCCATGCCGATCTCCATCTCGTCCGGCCCGATCTCGAAGTTCGGCCGGCGCGTCTGCGGCAGCGAGCACGGACCGAGCGCCACCCCCATCGTGAACGTCCGCTCGTTCGCCCACCGCGCCGCCCGCTCCACCTCGTCGAGCGGCCAGCATCAGATCGCAGGCCGCGCCCGCCGCCTTGAAGATGAAGAAGTTGCCCGCCACCCCGCGCCGGGTCGCGCGCCGGTCGCGCGGCGCCGAGGCGACGTCGTCGGTCGTCAGCACGGTGCGGACCTCGATGTCCTCCATCGCCGCCATCTCGGCGGCCATGTCGAAGTTCATCACGTCGCCGGCGTAGTTGCCGTACATGAAGAGCACGCCCGCGCCGCCGCTGGCTGCCTGGGCACACGCCAGGATCGGATCGGGCGGCGGCGAGGCGAAGACGTTGCCGACCGCGGCCGCGTCGGCGAGACCCCGACCGACGAAGCCCAGGAACGTCGGCTCGTGACCGGACCCGCCGCCGATCACCAGCCCGACCTTGCCCGGGCGCGGCCCTTCGCGCGCAACCACCGCCCGCCGATGGCCGGCGGCCCGCTCGAGATGCCTCGGGTGCGCGGCGAGGATGCCGTCGAGCATCTCGTCGACCGCGTCGTCCCCCCCATTCAGGATCTTCTTGGTACGCAAGGCTTCCCCCGTCCGGACCGGCCGGCACATCTTAGCCAAGGCGCTCCCGATTGCCAGCGGGTCGGTCTGCCCGCACCCGCGCGCTACCGCCAGCGGCGGCAAACGAGCCGGATCAGAACGGCGTTCAACGTCATCCCCAGCGCGATCAGCACCATGTTGGCAGCCACGCCCAGGTCCCCCGATGTGACCCGCATCGAAAGAAAACTCCACGGCAAGCCGAGAACGACCGCATAAAGCGCAGCGAACGGGTTCGGACCGATCCCGAACAGCCCGACGCCCGTCGCGGGGATCAGCGCCAGCGCCAGGACGGAGCCGATCACGTAGACCCAGAACGCGGCCTTGCAGATCACTCGTACTTCCCCTCGACCGGCGCCGTCATCGAATGACACCGCAAACCTCGCGGCGCAACCCGCACGACGCCGTGCCACTTCTCCGGTTGAAGCCTGCCGTCCCCAGGGCGATGCTGCGCACGACACGGAAAGGAGGGTAATGGTGATGCGAACTGCGATACTGGCGCTGGCAATGGCGGCGCCCGGGCTGGCGTTCGGGCAGGATGCCGAGCCGACCGGGGGTCCTGCCACCTGCGGGCAGTTCCTCACGATGGACCTGGCAGCGAGGATCGGCGCGCTGACCGCGATCGAGCCGCTCGGGGACGAAATCGATCCCGGCGACGAGGCCGCCTCGAAGCAATGGGCCGAGCAGGTGGCCAACGCCTGCGCTGGCAGCCCCGATCGCCAACTCAGCGACGCTGCGGCGCAGGCGCTCGGCGGGGACTGAAATCGCTTCCCTGTGGCCGCAGCGCCCAGCGCGCGTGATTGCCCGGGATCACTAGTGAGTGAGCCGGACCGAGAGCTCGATCAGCGCGCGACGGTCACTTTCGCTGAGCTCGCCGGGCCCGGAGGTTTGCCCGTGCAGGCGCGCGAGATCGTCCTCCAATTGCTGCATCTCGCTTTCCTCATACTCACGGTCCGCTCGGGCAAAGCTCGCGATGCTGCGCGACCCGTCGTTGAGAACGGCAGCCGCAACACCGTTCATGAGCCCGAAATCCTTGGCCTTTTCCAGGACACCGTAGGCGTCGAACGCTTCGAGATCGGACCAGCGGATATGCCCCAGACTGCTGAAGCCCCAGTGGACCGTGGGGTCGTGAACCACCAGACCCGCCGTTGAGTAGTGGTCCATCCAGCGCTTGGCGTAGGTCTGGAACAGGTACTTCGGTGTGGTGAATTGGATATGGAGGGCAATGGCGAACCCCGCGGGGCTCCTTCGGTCAAGGTCGAGGAGCAGCGCGGCGATGCTCTCCCTGGGACTCATTTCGGCCCTCTGCTCGCGACAAGGTTGCACGCCAAGGCCATCCGCCCTAACTTGCCGCATGGGGGAAGAGTAGACGGCCGTGCTCCGCCGCGGAAGTCCCTTTGCGTCGGTTGGAGAACCCACTGGATATGAGCGACTTGATTGATCTGAATAACTTCGGAGCCTTGGCGCCGGCCGGGTTTTACATCGCGATCCGAGTGGGCTTTGCCTTTCCGATGGTCGAGGAGAATCACTTCCCGAGCGCCTGGGTGAGTGAATACGCGATCAGCGGTCTGATCATGCACGACCCTGCGATGGCCTGGGCCTATCAGAATTCCGGCGTCACGCGGTGGAGCCAACTCATCGAAGACAACCAGGGGGTGCTCGAACTCGCCAAGAACCACGCGCTGAACTTCGGCGCGGTCGCCAGTTGCACCGATGAAAACGGTGCCGGACAGCGTAGCTTCGGCTTCTTCTGTCGGTCGGATCGCGAGTATGATTCTGCGGAACTCACATACCTGTACAACTCCCTCCTGACGGCCCATCGCGCGCATGCTCGGCCGAAGAATTTGACGGCAGCCGAACTCGAGACCCTGACAATGGTGAAGAACGGGCTGCTCATGAAAGAGATTGCCTCTGTGCTGGGAGTTTCTGAAAGCGCGATTAAACAAAGATTGAAGAACGCACGATTGAAGTTGAACGCCAAGACTGGATCGCAAGCCGCAGCAACTGCCACGATGCTTGGGATGATCTGAATCACTCGGCGCTGCGGTTTTGGCTCCCGCACCCCCGTCGGGCGGTGTGCGGTGCAGAACGGCATTAACAAAGGCCGCTATACCGGCTTAGCTTTACTCTCCACTTCGGAGAGCGAACCATGCAGAGCATCACATTCGATTTCTTGGGCCAGCACCATCACGGGATGGCGTTCCACGACTACCTGAGGCTGAGAAAGTCCTTTTTCGTCGACGTGCTGGGGTGGGACATCCCGCACAACGACGAAGTCGAAATGGACCAGTACGATAACCCCTGCGCCCACTACTCGCTGGTCTTGCACAACGGGGAAGTGGTGGGCGGCGCCCGCACGATGCCCACCACTGCGACATGGGGCCGCAGTACGTACATGCTGCGGGACGCCTTGCGCGGGAACCTCGATGAAATCCCGTCCGATGTCATGCCTTACGACATCGCCGACGAGGAGGTGTGGGAGTGCACCCGGCTCGTGATCTCGGACAAGGTGGCAAGCCACAGCCAGCGCGCGGATTGCCTGTCACTGATCGTCGAGGGTCTTGCCGATGTCGCGAACGAGAGAGGCGGCATGGAGCTGGTATCCTTGTCGCCCCTGCCCCTCGTTCGGACGCTTCGGCAGCTGGGGTTCGCCGCGAGCCGACTGGGAGAGCCTTACGAGAACTCAGATGGCCGCAAATATGCCATGCTACGCATGCCGACGATGCGTCCTGCGCAAATGCTCGCAGCCGAGTGACCCGGCGTGAAAGCGCCAGGCAAGGGGTCGCGATGCGCCGACCTCCGGTGACGTCCGCACACTTGCGCAAAGGGTTCCGAGCGAGAACTCCTGTACAATTGTATAGGTTTCTCCGGCGAACACTCTTCGATCTAAGTGTGATGCAACTTGAAGACGATGGGGGAGGCTGAATTCGTATTATGAACATAACGGCTGATGAAGTTGATATACATGTGGGTCAGCGAGTTCGGCAGCGTCGGGAAGCGCTTGGGCTCAGCCAGGGCCGCCTTGCCCGCCATCTGGGTCTGACGTTCAGTCAGGTCCAGAAGTACGAAAAAGGTGCCAACCGGATCGGTGCGGGCCGGCTCTTTCTCATCGCATCGTTCCTTGGCGTTCCGGTGCAGTATTTCCTTGAGGGTCTTGGCGAGGACTCGCGCACCGGCGCGGCGGAGCCCGTCGACAAAGCCAGTGACGAGCTTGCGGTGCTCGACAATGCCTTCATGTCAATCGCCGACAACGATAAGCGAAAGTCGGTCCTGGCGCTGGTCTGCGCCCTCGCCGCTCCGGGCAGCGCCGCGCGGCCCTGACGCGAGCGCTCAGGTCGGGGTAGTTCCGGGCAATCGGGCCAGAACCTCGGCCAGCTCGCGTCTGCAGGCAGCAACCATGAAATCGATGAAGAGCCGGCTCTTGGGGTCCTGCAGCCGCTTGTGCGGAAAAAGACAGGCGAGCTGAATCGCCTGCGGTGGGGTCAGCGTGGCGACCGGCACGAGCGCACCCGACGCGAGATGGTCGGCGATCTCGAAGACCGGCTTCAGCACGATGCCGCGGCCGGACAGCGCCCAACCGGTCAGCACGTCCCCGTCGTCGGACTCGAGCGGACCCGTCACCTCGTAGCGGTGAGGACCGTCCGGACCGACCAGCGTCCAGACGAACTCGCGGGCGCCCGGGAAGCGGTGCAGCAGACAGGCGTGGTGCTGGTCGATCAGATCCTGCCCCGTCATCGGCACGCGCCGGCTCGCAAGGTAGCCCGGCGCGGCCGCGAGCATCCTGTCGCACTCGGCGATCGGACGGACGCGCAGGTTCGAATCCTCCAGCGTACCCAGGGCGAACACCAGGTCGAGCCCTTCCGCCGTGACGTCGAGGCGTCGATCCGAGAGCCGCAGGCGGACGTCGATCTCCGGGTAGATGTCCTTGAAGGCGGGAATCAGCGGCGCGATGATGCGCTTGCCGATCCCGAGCGGTGCTGCGACGTGCAGCGAACCGCGCGGCTTCTTGGACACCGCCGCGACGGCGGCCTCGGCCTCCTCGATGGTCTCGAGGATCTTGAGCGCGCCGCGGTAGAAGATGCCGCCGTGCTCGGTCGGCTGCAGGCTGCGGGTGGTGCGATTGAACAGGCGCACCCCGAGGTGCTTCTCGAGCTCGCCGATCCGCGCGCTGGCGACCGCGGCGGAGATGCGCTGGTCGCGTCCCGCGGCGGACATCGAACCGAGCTCGAACACCCGGACGAACGTGCGAAGGTTGTTCACGTACGACACGGCGCGAGCATAGCATTTTCAGGCTAAGAGCGAAACTGCCCGGTGATTTGCGGCATTTTCGCGGAAGTGGTTTTCTGCCAGCATCGCCGCATCAGCACGGAGGCGCGGCATGTACGAATTCGCCATCATCTGGGACTGGCTCGCCTTCGCGGTGCGCTGGCTCCATGTGATCACCGCCATCGCGTGGATCGGCTCGTCGTTCTACTTCATCGCGCTCGATCTCGGCCTGCGGAAGGTGCCGCACCTGCCGCCGGGTGCCTACGGCGAGGAGTGGCAGGTGCATGGCGGCGGGTTCTACCACATCCAGAAGTACCTGGTGGCGCCCGAGCACATGCCCGACCACCTGACGTGGTTCAAGTGGGAGAGCTATGCCACTTGGTTGAGTGGCTTCGCGATGCTCGCGGTGGTCTACTACGCCGGGGCGAACCTCTTCCTCGTCGACCGCGGAGTGCTCGACATCCCCGCCTGGGCGGCGATCCTGATATCGCTCCTCTCGCTCTCGGTGGGCTGGATCCTCTACGACGCTCTCTGCAAGTCCAAGCTGGCGGCAAACCCCACCCTGCTGATGGTCCTGCTCTTCGTCATTCTCGTGGCGATGGCCTGGGGCTACACCCACGTCTTCACCGGGCGGGCGGCGCTGCTGCATCTCGGCGCCTTCACCGCGACGATCATGTCGGCCAACGTCTTCTTCGTCATCATTCCGAACCAGGAAATCGTCGTCGCGGATCTCAGGGCCGGACGCACGCCGGACCCAAAGTACGGGGCGATCGCCAAGCTGCGCTCGACGCACAACAACTATCTGACGCTGCCGGTGCTGTTCCTGATGCTCTCGAACCACTATCCGCTGGCGTTCGCGACCGAATACAACTGGATCATCGCGAGCCTGGTCTTCCTGATGGGCGTGACAATCCGGCACTACTTCAACACCGTGCATGCCCGCAGGGGCAATCCGACCTGGACCTGGGCTGCGACCGCGATCCTCTTCATCATCATCATGTGGCTGTCGACTTCGCCGGGCAGCCAGCGCGAGGAACTGGTCGGGATGTCGCCCGTCGAGCAGCGCTTCGCCAGCGCCGCGGGGTTCCATGAGGTCACCGACTCCGTCAAGGGTCGCTGCTCGATGTGCCATGCCAGCGAGCCCTTCTACGAAGGCATCCATCGCCCCCCCAAAGGCGTCCTGCTCGAGACCGATGCCGAGATCGCGGCGCACGCGCGCGAGATCTACCTTCAGGCGGGGCGGTCGCATGCCATGCCGCCGGGCAACGTGACGGAAATCGAGCCCGCCGAGCGCAAGCAGATCGTCGACTGGTACCGGGCCGCAATCTCCGGATGAGCAAGGCCGTTGAGCCTGATCGAAATTATAGCTTCGGCTTGTGGTTGCTTTGACCTATCATGGTCGCTTGGGGAGCGTCGCACTGGGGTTGGCGACGCGCAAAGTGGGTAGTGTGCCATCGTGGACGGGATGCGTGACCGGCCGCCGGGGAAGACGGCCGAAAACTGGAGCCGTAAGGACGGCATCCGTGCTGGAGCGGTGTCCGGTCCGTGGCGCAGCGCGCCGCGCACCGAGGAAGCTGTCGAGGCTCGCCCGGCGCGGGCCCAGCCGCCGGTAGTGCCCGTGGCGAAGGCGCCGGCCACGGTCCGGCCGGCAGCGCCCCCCCACGTCCGGACGGTGGCTGCCAGCCCGGCGGTTCTGGTGGCGGAGGCGAAGACGCCGGCTGCCGCGCCGTCGGTGCCGCGCGCGACGCAAGCCAAGGATCGGCGATTCGAGTTCGACCGCAGAACAATTTCTGCGGCCGGGTGGATCGCCTTCGGCGTGCTGGTCGCGGTCGGCTGCATCATCGCCGCGTTCGTATTCCGGCCGGAGGTGGCGGACGTGCCGGCCACAGCGGCGCAGGCGCCCTCCGCGCCGGAGGTGGCGCTCCGCTCGGAAGTGGCGCTCCGCTCGGAAGTGGCGCCGCAGGCCGTTGCTCCTGCAGCCGCGGTGGGGGAGTCTGAGGCACGGACGGAGCGGCTCCGCCCTCGGCCTCGGTCGACGCCCCGGCGACGCACGCGGTCGCCGACCCGGCGCTCGAGGACGTGACCAGCGTGCGCCTGCGGATCGGGCCGGACTTCCCGGCGGACCGGCAGGCGGCCCTCGTCAAGGCGCTCGATAACGCGGGGATTCCGGCCGTCAAGGTCGAGCAGTTGCCCTTCAGGATCGCCACCTCGCGGGTCGGCTACTACCGAGCGGCCGACATGATCGCCGCCGAGGCGCTCGGCAAGCTGATCACGCCGGTGGTCGGCGGCGGCGCGGCAGTCGGCGTGCGCGACTATGGCAAGCTCCTCACCGATCCTGATCCCGGCCGCCTCGACCTATGGATCGGGGATTGAGGCTAAAGGCTCCGGCGGCGGCGATTGTCGGCCTGTGTCTCGCAGGCACCTTCGCCGCGGCCCAGGATAAGACGATCTCCGTCGAAGGCTCGGGCAAGGAGTTCATTGCCATCGTCCAGGCCGAGGTTGAGGAGCTCGAGGCCAAGCGCGACGCGCTTGAGGCCGCCGCGAAGGCCGCCGCCGACAGCGCGGCGGAGTCGGAGGCGCAGCTGCGGGCGCTGGCGGCCGAGGCGGATGCAGCCCGCGAGCGCGCCGACAAGGCTGGCGCCGCCGCCACCCAGGCGGAGGCACGGCTGCAGGCGATTAACGGTCAGCTGGAGGCGCGGCAGTCGGCGCTCGAAAGGGTTCAGGCCGACATCGCTGCACGACAGGCGGAGAAGCAGAGGCTCGACGCAGAGGTTGAGGCCCTGAGGGCGCAGAGCACCGAGGGCGCGCACGCCAAGGCGGCGCTGGCGGAAGCTGAAGCCCGGCTCCACGAGGTCACGGCCGCGACCGAAGCGGCGCGGTCGGAGCTTGCGACACTCCAGGCCAGCCTTTCTTCCAGCCGGGACGAGGCGGCGAAGGACGAGGCTCGGGTCGCGACCCTTCGGGATCAGGCGGCGGACCTGCAGCAGCAGATCGACGGCTCCACAGGCGATCGGCCCGCAGCCGCTGCGCGGCAGGCGCAGGCCGAGGCGGCGGTGTCCGCGGCCGAAGCCAGGCTGAAGGAGATCGACGGCCAGAGGGCGGAAGCCGAGCAGGCGCTGCAAGCGACCGAAGCCGAACACGCCGGCATCGAAGCCAAGCAGGCGGCGGCGCAGGAGGATCTTCGCAACGTCGAGGAGCGGCTTCGGGCCGCCAACGCCGAGGCGGTTGCAACTGCGGGCCGCCTGGCGAGGGCCCGGCGCGAGGAGGCGCGGCTCTCGACGGTGACAGCGGCCACTACGGAGGCCGAGAAACGGCTCGCCGACGTGCAGGGAAGGCTTGCGGCCGCGGAGGCGCAGAATCGGACGCTGTCGCAGCGCCTGATCGAGCTCCGGGCCGATCTTGCGACCCGGTCCACCCAGGATGCAGCGCTGGTCGCCATCCGCGACCAAATACCCGGCCCGCCATCCGCCGAGACCGCAAGGCCTCCGGCGGTGGTCGCTGCAGCGGTCGACACGGCGCCCGGCCTCGCAGAGGTGTCCGAGGAGGCGCGCGCGGACCTGATCGCCGAACTCGAGAAGGGAGCCTGCGTGACCGATGCGCTGACGGCGGCAGTGGGGACGATCAACCGGCTGACCGCCGCCGCACTGGTGCGGGGGCTCGGCGGGTGCTGATCCGCACACTCCTGCTCGTTCTCCTGTTCGTCGTGCCCGCGGCGGCGCAGCAGGGCACCGGCACGATCATGACGGGCGCCGAAGACGGCACCTACATGGCGATCGGCCGCGACATCGCAGCACTTGGCGCGTCGTGCGGGCTGAGCCTGAACGTCCGTCAAAGCGCCGGCTCGATCGAGAACATGCGCGCGGTGCGCGACCGGCGCGCGACCCAGCTCGGCATCGTCCAGAGCGACGTGCTCGAATACTACCAGACTTTCTCCGGCGACGATCCGGCGCTGAGGCGGGCGACCTGGGGCGTCCGTATCGCGATGCCGCTCTACGAGGAGGAGGTCCACGTGCTGGCGCGCCGCGATATCGCCTCGCTCGCCGACCTCGCGGGGAGGAAGGTGGCCGTGGGGCTGCCCGACAGCGGCACGCAGGTGACGGCGAACGCAATCCTCGACCTGACGCAGGTCGCGCCGGCCGAGCGCCGGCCGATCGCCCCAGCCGAGGCGCTGGACGCACTCCTGAGGGGCGATCTCGACGCGCTCTTCTACGTGGTGGGCGCGCCGGCCCCCCTCTTCGCGTCCGACCGGATCGACAAGGCGGCGTTCCACCTGCTGCCGCTCGATGCGCCGGTGCTCGACCGGCTCTACACCCCGGCGGAGATCGCCGCGGGCACCTACGCGTTCGTCGACGCGCCGGTGAAGACCGTCGCGGTGCGGGCGGAACTCGTCACCTTCGATTTCGACCCGCGCGTGAACGCCTACCAGGCCTCGAGCTGTCGGATGGTCTCGGACCTCAGCCACCTGATCCTGACCCGGCTCGACGAGCTCAAGGCGACCGGACATCCGAAGTGGCGCTCGGTCGATCCGGGCGACCTGCCCGCCGGCTGGAGCGTCTCGGGCTGCGCGCTCGAAGGCGTCGATCCCGGCTATGCCTTCACCTGCCGCCATCCCGATGGCAGCATCGACGTGGACGGTCCGGCCGGCACCGCCGAAGGCGATCCGAACCAGGTCTTCCGCGACCGCGTCTGTGCGCGGCTGGGCTGCTGAACCGTCAGCCTTTCCGCCGGTTCGCCTCGACGAAAGCCGCAAACCCCGCGACGAACGTCGCGAGCCGCGCGCGGATGTCGTCGCTGACCAGCGCGCCTTCGGCATCGAACACCGATCTCGCGTGCATCACCTGCAGCCTGCCGCCGAACCACGGGTTGGTGCCGAGCGTCCGCAGCACCGGCAGCCACGCCGACTGGCTCAGGATGGTGCCGTAGGGGCCGGGCGACGCGCCGATCACCGCGACCGGCCGGCCACCGAAAACCCTCGGGATGTCGCTGGCGGGCCGTGTCAGCCAGTCTACGGCGTTCTTGAACGCGCCCGGGACGCTGTTGTTGTATTCCGGCGTCACCAGCAGCAGACCGTCGGCCGCCAAGATCGCCTCCTTGAGCGCTGCGACCGCCGCGGGCACGCCCTCGCTCGCTTCGAGGTCGCCGTCGTAGAGCGGGATGCCGTGGATCGTCTTTGGCATCAGCGTGCACCCTTGGGGCGCCGCCTCGACCGCTGCTCGCAGCAGCGCGGTGTTGTAGGATCCGCGCCTGAGGCTGCCCGAGAGCCCGATGATGGTGGTCAAGCTTTTGCCCTCCTGTCTTCTTCGGCAGCATCCCCGGCCGCTGGCCGCGGTCAAGGCGGGGAGCCTTGCCGCGCCCCACGCGTTCTTGAAGCTCGGGAAACGCGTCCGCCAGTCGGGCGCCTCCAGGGAGAGAAGATATGCGCATCATCACGACAGGATGCATAGTGGCGGCGCTGCTCGGCCTCGCAGCCTGCGGCGACACCACCGAGCAGCGCGCCGCCACGGGCGCCATCGGTGGCGCGGTCGCCGGAACCGCCGTCGGTGCGCCGCTTGTGGGCGGTGCCGCAGGGGCCGCGGTCGGCGCCGCGACGAAGTAGCCGAGGCTCAGGGCGCGGAGCGGGCCGCCACCTCGTCGACGGTCGCAGCCAGCAGGTCGAGCGCCGCGGGGGCGCTGAACCGGTGGTCGGCGTCCTTGACGAGGGTGAGCCGGATGTCGGGCCCGCTCAGGTGGTCGAAGAGCCGCAGCGCCACCGCGACGTCGACGTCCCGGTCAGCGCTGCCGTGCAGCAAGCGCACCGGGATCGGCAGCGCCAGCGGGGTGCGCAGCACGAGATGGCGCCGTCCGTCCTCGACCAGCCTGCGGCTAATGAAATAGGAGTCCTCGGCGTACTCCGTGGGCAACGCGATTCGTCCTTCCGCCGCGAGCCGGGCCCGCTGGCCGGCGTTCATGGCGGCCCAGATGCCATCCTCGGTGAAGTCCGGCGCCGCCGATATCCCAACCAGCCCCGCTACCCGCTCGGGCATGCGCGCGGCGAGGAGCAGCGCGATCCAGCCGCCCATGCTGGAGCCGACCAGCACCTGCGGCCCCTGGGTCAGCCGCGCCACCGCGTCGCCGGCGTCGGCGAGCCAGTCGCCGATGCCGAGTTCGTCGAACGCGCCCGGCGACGCGCCGTGGCCGCGATAGTCGAACCGCAGGAAGGCGCGGCCACACGCAATGCTCCGGTCCTCAAGGAACTGCGCCTTGGTGCCGGTCATGTCCGACCGGAAGCCGCCGAGAAACACCACGCCGGGCCCCGCCCCTTCGGTCAGGCGGTAGGCGATCCGGCGGCCGTCGGGCAGGTCGAGCATCGAGGGGTCCATCACCCCTCTTACCAGCCTGCCGCCGCCTGCGGCAAACGCGGCAATGCCGCGGGGCCCGCTTCCCTTGACAGGGTATGGCCGCGCGCGTAGCTGCAGGGTTCCCCGCGACCCGGGCGTTCCGTAGGCGCCGAACACCAAGGAGGGCAACGATGAGCGAGCTCGCACCCGAAATCCGGGAGGTGGCCGTCACCCTGCCCGATGGCGCGGTCCGCCGCTACCCGTCCGGCACCACCGCCGGCGCCATCGCCGCCGATATCTCGAAGTCGCTCGGCAAGGCGGCGCTGGCCGCCCGCATCGACGGCCGCCTCGCCGACCTCTCCCGCCCCATCGAGCACGACGCAGCACTCGCCATCGTCACTGCCGCCGACGAGAAGGACGCGCTGGAGCTGATCCGCCACGACGCCGCCCACATCATGGCGCGCGCAGTGCAGGAGCTCTGGCCCGACGTCAAGGTGACGATCGGCCCGGTGATCGAGAACGGCTGGTACTACGACTTCGACCGCGCCGAGCCGTTCACGCCTGAGGACCTCGAGACCATCGAGGCCCGCATGCGCCAGATCATCGCCGCGCGCGACCCGGTCCGCACCGAGGTCTGGGAGCGCGACCGCGCCGTCCGCCACTACGAGGCGCTCGGCGAGCCTTACAAGGTCGAGCTGGTCGAGGCGATCCCCGAAGGCGACCCGGTCCGCATGTACTGGCACGGTCCCTGGCAGGACCTCTGCCGCGGCCCGCATCTGGCCAACACCGGGCAGGTTCCGGCGGACGCGTTCAAGCTGATGTCGATCGCCGGCGCCTACTGGCGCGGCGACAGCCGCCGGCCGATGCTCCAGCGCATCTACGGCGCCGCCTTCCGCTCGCGCGACGAGCTCAAGGCCTACCTGCACCAGCTCGAGGAGGCGGCCAAGCGCGACCACCGCAAGCTGGCGCGTGAGATGGACCTCTTCCACCTCCAGCAGGAGGCACAGGGCTCGATCTTCTGGCACCCCAACGGCTTCATCCTCTGGCGGGTGCTGGAAGCCTACATCCGCCGCCGGCTCGACGCCGACGGCTACGTCGAGGTCAAGACGCCGCAGCTGCTCGATTCGGAACTCTGGGTGCAGTCCGGCCACTGGGGCAAGTTTCGCGAGAACATGTTCGTCGTGCCCGACGAGATCCCCGGCACCGACGAGGACAAGCCGGTCCTGTCGGGCAAGGGCGACCTCATGGCGCTAAAGCCGATGAACTGCCCCGGCCACATCCAGATCTTCAAGCAGGGCACCAAGTCCTACCGCGACCTGCCGCTCCGGATGGCCGAGTTCGGCTGCTGCCACCGCAACGAGGCGCACGGCGCGCTGCACGGGCTGATGCGGGTGCGGCAGATGACCCAGGACGACGCGCACATCTTCTGCCGCGAGGACCAGATCTTCGACGAGACCCGGCGGTTCCTCGCGCTCTTCAACCGCGTCTATTCCGACATGGGGCTGACCGACATCGCCTACAAGCTCGCGACCCGCCCCGAGCAGCGCGCCGGCGACGACGCAACCTGGGACCGGGCCGAGCAGGCGCTGGCCGACGCGCTCGACGCGAACGGGCTGAAGTTCGACTTCGCCCCGGGTGAAGGCGCGTTCTACGGGCCGAAGCTCGAGTTCCACCTGACCGATGCGATCGGCCGGACCTGGCAGTGCGGCACCTTCCAGCTCGACTACGTGCTGCCCGAGCGGCTCGACGCCGCTTATGTCGGCGAGGACGGCGCGCGGCACCGGCCGGTGATGCTGCACCGCGCAGTCTTCGGCAGCTTCGAGCGCTTCATCGGCGTGCTGATCGAGCACTACGCCGGCCGCTTCCCGCTCTGGCTGGCGCCGCGGCAGGTGGTGGTGGCGCCGATCGTCTCGGAGGCCAACGGCTATGCCGAGGAAGCCGTCGCCGTGCTGCGGGCCAGGGGACTGCGCGTCGAGGCGGACCTGCGCAACGAAAAGATCAACTACAAGGTGCGCGAGCACAGCCTCGCCAAGGTGCCGGTCATTCTCGCCGTCGGCCAGCGCGAGGTCGAGGACCGCACCGTTTCCGTCCGTCGGCTCGGCGAGAAGGAGAGCCGGGTGCTGCCGCTCGACCAGGTCGCGGCCGAGCTTGCCGCCGAGGCTGTCCCGCCCGACCTGCGCTGATCGTCAGGCCGGGCCGAAGACTTCGGCGAAACTGGCGCGAAGCGCCTCGTCGAGGTCGGCCATGGTGACCGGCAGACCGAGGTCGACGAGGCTCGTCACACCGTGCCCGCGTATGCCGCAAGGCACGATGCCCGCGAAGTGGCCGAGGTCCGGCTCGACGTTGATCGCCACACCGTGAAACGCCACCCAGCGGCGCACCCGCACGCCGATCGCGGCGATCTTGTCCTCGGCCGGGCTGCCGTCGGGCTGCGGCGGCCGGTCGGGGCGCACGACCCAGACCCCGACCCGGCCGGGCCGAACCTCGCCTCTGACGCCGAATTCCGCCAAGCCGCGGATCACCCAGGCCTCGAGCCGCTCCACGTAGGCGCGCACGTCGCGACCCCGGCGATTGAGGTCGAGCATGGCATAGGCGACCCGCTGCCCCGGCCCGTGATAGGTGAACTCGCCGCCGCGGCGGGTCGGATGGACCGGAAACCGGTCGGGCCAGAGCAGGTCGGCAGGCTTGGCCGAGGTGCCGGCGGTGTAGAGCGGCGGATGCTCGAGCAGCCAGACCATCTCCCGGGCGCGTCCGTCGAGGATCGCCGCCACCCGTTCTTCCATCGCCGCAACCGCCCTGGGATAGTCGACCGGTCGTTCGGCGACGCGCCACTCCACCTGCGCCTTCGGCTCTTCTTCTGCCCTTGCTGCGCCGTGCATCGATATCTTCTTCGGATTCGCCGTGGAATCGGATAGGCTCCCGGAAAACGAGGAGCAGTGGTAATGTAGTGTCTCTGACGGAGATGGGGAAATCATGTCTTCAAGGAATATTCGCCTCGGCCTTATTTCATCGGCCACAATCCTTCTCGGGGTCCAGGGCGCCCTTGCCGGTGACGGCGGAAGCGCCTTCGTCGGCGGTCTCCTCGGCAGCGCCATCGGAACGGCTGTCACCAATTCCGTGATCCAGCAACGCCAACAGCGGGTCTACGTCCAGCCGAGGCGCTACGTTCCGGCCCCCGCCGTCAACACCTACCAGCGGGCGCAGAACGCCCAGATCCAGACCGCACTCAACTACTTCGGCTTCGATGCCGGGCTTGCGGACGGGGTGATGGGAGCGAACTCCCGCGCCGCGATCGGCCAGTACCAGGCGTTCATGAGCTATCCGCCCACCGGCGTTCTGACCGACTACGAGCGGACCTTCCTCACCTCCGCCTACCAGCGTGCCATCATCGGCAGCCCGCAGGACGCGCAGACCATCGCCGCGAGCGGTCAGGGGACCCGCGGCCTGCTGATCGCCTACCGGCAGGAGCAGACCGGCGCGCCGATGCAGGCCGCAGTCGCGCCGCCCGTTGTCGTCGCACCGCCCGTCGCCCCGCCTACGGCGGTCGCAGCGCCGCAGCCGGCCGTCGTCCAGTCCGCCTCGGCAGAGCCCGCAGCGCCGCCGGCCGCCTCTCCCGCTGCGGCGATGCCTGCTTTGCCGAGCTTCATCCCTGCGGCTGCCGCGCCTTCGATGGCGGGGGTCTGCAACCGCACCAGCATCAAGACGAACGCGAACGGCGGTCCGGTCACCCTGAAGGTCGGACAGAGGATCGACCCGACCCAGACGTTCGACGAGCAGTTCTGCCTCGCGCGCACCTACGCGATCGACAACGGCGACGCCCTCGCGGCGACGGCGCAGAGCTTCACTGCGGCGCAGATCGAGGAGCAGTGCGTCGCCTTCGCGCCGTCGATGCATGACTACGCTCGGCGCCTCGCCTCGCAGACGCCGCAGGTCGCGACCGAGGGCCTGCGCCAGTTCGTGGCGTCGACCGGCATCCCGCCGTCGCAGCTCAGCGCCAATGCCCGCATCTGCCTCGGTGTCGGCTACAAGATCGACGACGCCGACGTCGCCCTCGCTTCGGCGCTGGTCCTCGTTGGCCTGGACGACGCGGCCTATGAAGAGCTCGTGGGCTATCACCTGCTCGACGGCTTCGGCACCGCGGCGCGGCAGGACCTCGGTCTCGACTGGATCGGCCTCTCCGTCGCCGCCCTCTCGAGTGGAGCGGCCCCGCTCGTCAGCGCCAATGCCGACAATCGCCTCGGCCTGCTTCAGGCGACGCTGACGATGCTCGCTTCCGGCAACACCGAAGGCCCGGGCGTCACGGACGCTTCCGCGACCCCCGGCGCCGCCGTAGTCCAGGACGCCGCCACCGCACCCGCGCCGATGGCTTTGCCGGTTCCGAAAGCCGCCTCGAACTGACGCGGCGAGCGCGCATGCTTCGGGCCTTGTGGCGGCCCGGGGCCTTTGCTAGAAGCCGCGCCAGTGCGGTCGTGGCGGAATTGGTAGACGCGCAGCGTTGAGGTCGCTGTGGGGTAACTCCCGTGGAAGTTCGAGTCTTCTCGACCGCACCATTCCCTTCATGAGGCTCCATAGCTAGAGCACCCCCTCACGCTCAAAAAAGGTGCGCATGCGCCGGTCGAGCAACAACGGCCGGTACGTCTGGAAGATGCTGACATCCGGCAAGCGATTAGCCTCGAGAAAGACCCAGGAGTCCTGGGTCATGATGATGTCCCACCCCACATACCGCCTCGGGAAGCGGCGCGCGATGCGCAGAAGGTCCTCGCAAAGCTCGGAGAAACGCGGGATCGCCACGCCCTCGATCTGAGCGCCGGTATCAGGATGGTGGGACCACCGAGTGCGGGCTCGATCAAATCGGGCCATTCGGATGCCACTGCCAAGCCGCCCAGTTTCCATGTCGATTCCCGCCCCGAGGCCACCAGCGGACCAGTTGTCGACTATCCCGCCACGTACCGAGCCGAAGCGATGCGCAGCGGCGGCGACGAAGACATCGTCGCGCTCGTAGTCAAAGGCGGTCAGGACCCGGATGGTGTTGGCTGAGCCGGGAAAGATGGAGGCGGAATATGAGTGCTGGTGCACCCGGGGGGTGGCGAACTCGTCCGGACGCGGCTCTGGGTGCGGATCGCCGGGGCGCACCAGCCGCACGCCCCTGCCGCTCTTGCCATCACGCGGCTTGATCACAAGCTCGCCGTGATGGGCGAGCAGAGCAGCGAAGTCGGGCGCGTCGCCATGCAGGATCAACCGCCCACCGGCATGCTCGGCGACCACCTCTGGGCTGTTGCCACCTACCTTATGCATGAAGAGAGAGAAGACGACCTTGTCGTCGCACCAGGCGGCCGTCCCGGGGTCAAACCCGCCGGGCGTGATTGTGTCAGGGACGAAGTCCTCGGGCCGGAACCGGTCAAAGTCGTAGTCGAGGGTCCGGTTCGGATTCAGGCCGTGCCGCTGGCATAAGCGGAACTGCGCCCAGGTGACGCCGCGATAGTGCCCGCGAAGAAAGTTGAGAATAGGGCGGAGGCCAAGGAGGAAGCGGCCCTTGCGCTTACGTCGCTTCTCCGCGAACCGGCCGGGAATTGCCGATTGCCGCCCGGCGATGTGCCTCATCGAGCGTCGCTCCGGTTCCCGAACTGCGAATTCGGCGTCATGGTGAACTTCATGTTCGAGCGGCCTGCAATCACTGCGTCCAAGTCTGTTCCGAGGTCGATGGGGGTCCGACACTTGCGACGTCCTTGGCAACTCTCCCTCGCGACCGTGGGCGTTGCTCCGACCACCGTATCAGGTTCCGCCAGGAGCGTGAGCGATTCTCGGGCCCGACGCTGTAGCGGTGGCACAGGCCAGTTGCTCCCTCTGAGCAAACAAGGGGGGGCCAGTGCCAGCTTCAAAGGACGGACTGATGGAAGTGGCTTTGCAGCGCAACAGCCGGCTGGCAGCAGGCTTGTCGCCAGCCCAGCGTCGGCTGCACGCCGGGAGCGTTTGACGCACCAGCCCCGGGAACTGCTGTGGAAGCCCTGCGGCTGTCCACCTCCGACATCGAGACAGCCGGATGCGGTGTGGAACGCAAGCCGACGATGTGTAAAAGATTTCAACAGCAAAGCTGCGCGACTGCAGCATGTGGAGACAGCCAGGGGTCAGTGACCCTATGCCTCTCGATCGCACCATAGTCCCGGATTTTCGTTCGCCTGACGATATGGCGGCCTTTCGCCCGCAGCCGGGTTGCGGCTATCCTCCGCCACCCACCGGAGAGAGCCGATGATCCCGTCGTCCTTGGTCCGCCTTAACCTGGCATTGCTCTTTTCCCTGGCGATCCTCGCCGGGTGCGCGCGCATGGGGCTGCCGACCCCGGCGATGCCCGGGTCGGGCAACGCCGGCACCCAGAAGATGTTCGAGAACCGCGTCTGGCTCGACGAAGGCCCGGATGCATCGCCCGGCACGCTGCGCGCGTTCCTCTCGGACGGCACGCTGATCATGACGAGTTGCGGCGAGACCTACCGGCTGTCGGCGTGGCGCTGGGTCCGCGGCCCGATGGTCGCCTGGGAGGAGGACGGCCGCAGCCTGCATGCCGACGTCGGCCTCGTCGGCCGCGACGAGATGGTTCTGGTGATCGATCTCGGCAATGGCGAGACCTCGACGCGCCAGTATCGTCACGCCGAGGCGCCGGTGGTCTGCCCCGACCTGCCGCGCTGACGCGTGGCTCAGCGGACGGCGCAGGCCTTGACGTGGCGCCACTCGCGCCAGATCAACGCGATCACGAAGATGTCGAAGACCGTCAGCAGGATCAGGCCCGGGCTGTGCGTCGCCCCGAAACGATAGAGCTGGTAGGCTACGAACATCGCCATGACCACCAGCGACGCCGGATAGGACCAACGCGCGCCGCGCAGCAATCCCGCAACCAGCACCAGCTTCACCAGTCCGTGGCTGAGCAGGTAGAACGCATAGAAATGCTGGCTCTCGATCGAGAAGCCCTGCGCCCAGTGCAGCAGCGTCGAGGCGACCCAGTCCGAAGTGTCCTCGGCGATCTCCGACTGGGTGATGCGGGTGACGAGACCGAGGATCGCGTTCGGGCCGATCAGCCAGAGCAGCACGCCGCTCGCCGCCTCGAGCAGCGCGAACGCGCCCTTGAGCAGGATGCTGACCTCGAAGGTCTCGTGCAGGAGGTGGTCGACCCTCTCGGGGCGGTCGATCTCGGCGGACATTTCGGCTACTCGCCCCGATACGGGCGCACGTATTGCAGCGCCATGTCCCAGGGAAAGAAGATCCAGGTGTCCTGGCTGACCTCGGTGATGAAGGTGTCGACCATCGGCCGGCCCTGCGGCTTGGCGTAGACCGTGGCGAAATGCGCCCGCGGATAGAGCTGGCGCACCAGCTCGAGCGTCTTGCCGGTGTCGACGAGGTCATCGACGATCAGCACGCCGGTGCCGTCGGTCCCCATCACCTCGGCGGCCGGCGGCTTCAGCAATTCGGCCGCCGCCTGCTTCTGCCAGTCGTAGGACTTGACCGAGATCGTGTCGACGGTGCGGATGTCGAGCTCGCGAGCGACGATCATCGCCGGCGCCATCCCGCCGCGGGTGATCGCGACCACCGCGCGCCAGTCGCCGGCGTCCGGCCCCCGCTTGTCGAGCCGCCAGGCCAACGCCCGGCTGTCGCGGTGGATCTGGTCCCAGGAAACGTGGAACCCCTTTTCGTGGGGCAAGCGGTCGGACGACACGTCACGCCTCCTGTTTGCGGCCCGAGACGACGTCGATGTCGGGCGCATCCTCGGCCTTCATGCCGACGACGTGGTAGCCCGCGTCGACATGGTGGGTCTCGCCGGTGACGCCGGAGGAGAGGTCCGACAGCAGGTAGAGCGCGCTCTTGCCGACATCGGCCTGGGTCACGTTGCGGCGCAGCGGCGCGTTCAGCTCGTTCCACTTCATGATGTAGCGGAAGTCGCCGATGCCGCTCGCCGCAAGCGTCTTGATCGGCCCGGCCGAGAGCGCATTGACCCGGATGCCGCGCGGGCCGAGATCCATCGCCATGTACTTGACCGACGCCTCGAGCGCCGCCTTGGCGACCCCCATCACGTTGTAATGCGGCATCACCTTCTCGGCGCCATAGTAGGTGAGCGTCAGCAGCGCCCCCCCGTTCGGCATCAGCTTCTCGGCGCGCTGGGCGGCGGCGGTGAACGAATAGACCGAGATCAGCATGGTCTGCGTGAAGTTCGCCGCCGTCGTGTTCGCGACGTACGAGCCGCGCAGTTCCGCCTTGTCCGAGAAGCCGATCGCGTGAACGAGAAAGTCGAGGCTGCCCCATCGCTCGGCGAGCGCGGCGAAGCTCGCGTCGAGGGATGCCTCGTCCGACACGTCGCAGGGCACCACGATGTTCGAGCCGAGCGACGCCGCGAGGGGCTGCACCCGCTTGCCCAATGCGTCGCCCTGGTAGGTGAAGGCGAGCTCGGCGCCGGCCTGGTGGCAGGCCTGGGCGATGCCCCAGGCGATGGACTTCTCGTTTGCGACACCCATGATCAGGCCGCGCTTGCCGCTCATCAGTCCGGTCGCCATGCGTCGTCCCCCGGGTGGATTGGTGACGGGTGTAAGGGAAAGGCCGACGAGCTTCAAGGTGATCGGCCGCTCGGGGAAATTCCATCCCGGCAGCCGCCGCGATGGGCTAGTCTCCCCGAGGTATCGGGAGGTAAAGCATCATGGACGTTGCGAAAAAGCCGAGGCTCGAACCCGTCTGGCTGGCTGTCACAAAGCGACGCCCGGTTCGAGGATTGCCGGCAGCTGGTCGATCGCGGCACCGATGCGGTCGACTGGCCGCGGGCAGCCCGCATCGAGCGGCGGCGACGTCATTGTCGCCGATATGGCGGCGCGTTAGTGGTGCTGGCGGCGCCCGCTGACCTGCTGTTGAAGGTGGCGCACGTCGCGCCGGCAGCGAAGGGAGAGAGGCTTTGAAGATCACCGACCTCAAGTGCGCGGTCATCGGCAACAACCCGATCGTCCGCATCGTGACGGACGAGGGCATCTCGGGGTACGGCTCGGTCGAGAGCTTCAAGCCGTACCTGAAGCCGTTCGTGCTGCACTTCCGCGAGGCGCTGATCGGCCACGATCCGACCGACGTCGAGCGGGTGATGCAGCGCATCCGCAAGCGCGGCGCGTTCAAGCCGTGGGGCTCGGCGATCAGCGTCATCGAGCACGCGCTCTGGGATGTCGCGGGCAAGGCGGCCGGGGTGCCGGTGCACAAGCTCCTCGGCGGCAAGGTCCGTGACAAGGTGCGGGTCTACAACGGCGCGGTGCGCGTCGAGATGACCGGCACCGACCCCGCGGACTACGCGGCGCAGGCCAAGGCGATGATGGCGCTGCCGCACGGCTTCAGCATCATCAAGCTCGGCGTCGCCTTCCACAGCCCGATGAAGGACAATTTCGAAGGGTTTCACTATGGCGAGCTGTCGAGCGGCTCGCCGTTCCACGGCTTCACCACCAGCGGCCTGATGACCGAGCGCGGCATGGCGCATCTGGTCGACTGCGTCGCCGCCGCCAAGGAGGCGCTCGGCGACAAGGTGGGGCTGGCGCTCGATTGCGGGCCGGGGTTCACGGTGCCGGACGCGATCCGCTTCGCCCGGGCCGTCGAGCCCTTCAACCTGATGTGGCTCGAGGACATGATCACCGGCGACTACACCCCTTGGGTCAACGCCGACGTCTATGCCGACGTGACCCGCTCGACGACGACGCCGATCCACACCGGCGAGCAGATCTACCTGCGGCAGAACTTCAAGCCGCTGATCGAGGGCCACGCGGTCAACGTCGTCGGGCCCGACCCGTGCGACGTCGGCGGGCTCGCCGAGCTGAAGTGGATCGCCGAGTACGCCGACCTGCACGGCATCCTGATGGCGCCGCACGGCACCGGCAACGGCCTGCTTGGGCTCGCGGCGCTGGTGCAGGTCTGCGCCACCCTGCCGCAGAACTACATCGCGTTCGAGCTGCCCACCGGCAAGCCGGACTGGTGGTTCGACATCGTCGACGGCCTGCCCGATCCGCTGGTCAAGGACGGCTTCATCGAAGTCTGGGATCGGCCGGGTATGGGCGTCGAGCTCAATGCCGGAGCGCACCAGGCCGTACCTCAAGGAGGAGGACGCCGGCTTCTTCGACTGACACGAGCCCCGCGTGCCCAACGGATGGGCAGCGCGCGACCGCGAGATCGTCGACGACGTCATCCACCGATGCGCGGCCGGGGCATGACCGTCCGGCTCGGCGCCGTGGTCAAGAGCATCGACGCCGTTTGGCATCCGCAGGATTCCTTTCCGATATATCTTGATTCCCGATATATCGAGACTTACATCGGCGACATGGAAAACAGACATCATCACCCGCATCACCATCACCATCACCTCTTCCACGCCGCGCCCGGGGATCGGCGCGGAGGCGGTCACCGCCGGTTCCCCGGCCACCGGGGCCCGCGCCCCTTCGACTATGGCGACCTGCGCCTGCTGGTTCTTGGCATGCTCGCCGAGCAGCCGAGCCACGGCTACGAGCTGATGAAGACGATCGAGGACCGCATGGGCGGCGGCTACAGCCCGAGCCCCGGCGTGATCTACCCCACCCTCGCCTGGCTCGAGGACATGGGCTACGCCACGGCCGAGGTCGACGGCGGCCGCAAGCGCTACCGGGTCACCCCCGAAGGCGAAGCGTTCCTCGCCGCGAACCGGAGCACGCTCGATGCGCTCACCGCCCGCATGGGCGAAGGCGCCGGCCGCCGCCACGGCGCGCCGAGCCGATCATTCAGGGCATGGACGATCTGAAGCACGCGCTCCGCCGGCGGCTCCGGCAGGGCCCGCTCGACGATGCCGTCGTGACGAGCATCGCCGAGGCGCTGGCGACCGCCGCCCGGACCGTGGAGCAAAGCTGATGGCCGACACGACGAGTCAACCCGCGAGATCGCCGAGGTGCGGACGGCGCGCATACCGAGCGCCGCGCCGGCCTGATCGCCTTCGGCGTCGGCACCTGCCGGCTCTCCGCCGACGCCGACATCCTGACCCTCACCCTCGAAGGCGCGCCGGCCGACATGGCGCAGCTGCGCGACGTCGTCGCGCGCCACTTGGTGCGCTTCGCCTTCCGCGAGGAGCTGGCGATCGACTGGCGTCCCGCCTGACCGACCGGAAGGCCCGAGCGATCAGGCGTCCGGGGCGACGACGCCTTTGCGCAGCAGGATGTTGCCGTAGAGCCGCCGCTCCCCGGTGGCGACGACCGCGAAGGCGTTCTTGACCGCCGCATAGAACGCAAACCGCTCGTGCTTGCCGAGCGTGACGTCCTCTTCCGCGCCTTCGTCGATCAGCGCCTGGAACTCCTCCATGATCGGCTCGGTCCGGTCCGGCTCACCCACCACCGCCATGCAGTGGGCGGCGCAGTCGACGAAGGTGTCGAGCGGCATCAGCGTCAGGATCGCTTTCAGCGCCTCCGTGGCGCTGGCGCCGGGCAGCCGCACCACCCGCTTTCCGTCCGTCACCGCCGGATAGTTGGCGTCGACGATCGCGATGTCGTCGCCGTGTCCCATCTCCTGCAGGATCTTCAGCAGTTCGGGCGTGAGCAGCGGGTCGATGTTGCGCAGCATGGGCGAGGGTCCTGTCTGGGTCTTCGGGGGATCAGAGCGTCTGCCACGCGCCGGACTTGCCGGACGCGATGATCGCGTCGCAGACGCGCGTCGTCGCCAGCGCGTCGCGGAACGTCGGGCCGGCCGGCTCGCCGCCGTCGAGCGAGGCGATGAAGTCGGCCATCGTGTGCACGAACGAATGCTCGTAGCCGATGATCAGGCCCGGCACCCACCAGCGGCCGAGGTAGGGATGCTCGCCATCGGTGACGAGGATCGAGCTCCAGCCCCGAAAGGCGCTCTCCACGCGGTGGTCGAACCAGCCGACCCGGTTCAGGTCGTGCAGGTCCCAGGACAGCGAGCCGTGCTCGCCGTTGATCTCGAACGTGTAGAGCGCCTTGTGGCCGCGGGCGTAGCGGGTCGACTCGAAGGTACCCATCGAGCCGTTCGCGTAGCGCGCCAGCACCGCCGCGGCATCGTCGATGCCGACCGGCTGCACCTTGCCGGTGCCGGCGTGCGTCCGCTCCTTGACGAAGGTCTCGGTCATCGCCGAGAGGCTCGCGATCGGGCCGTTGATCCACATCGCGGTGTCGATGCAGTGGGCGAGCAGATCGCCGGTGACGCCCGAGCCCGCCGCCTCGACGTCGAGCCGCCAGGTCCCGGCGCCCCCCTGCGGCACGTCCGGCGAAATCGTCCAGTCCTGCAGGAACATCGCCCGGTAGTGGAAGATGCGCCCGAGCTTCCCCGAGTCCACCACCTGCTTGATGAAGCTGACCGCCGGGATGCGGCGGTAGTTGTAGCAGACGAGGTTGGCGACGCCCGCCTTCTCGACCGCCGCAACCATCGCCTCGCCTTCCTCGGTGGTGCGGGCGATCGGCTTCTCGGTGATCACCATCTTGCCGGCCTCCGCGGCGGCGATCGCGATCTCCTTGTGCAGGTCGTTCGGCACGCAGATGTCGACGAGGTCGATATCGTCGCGCTCGACGACCTTTCGCCAGTCGGTCTCGACGCTCTCGTAGCCCCAGGTGTCGGCGAAGGCTTGGGTCTTCGCTCCGTCCCGCCCGCAGGCCGCCTTCAGGACCGGCCGGCGCGGCAGGTCGAAGAAGTTCGGCGCGGTGCGAAAGGCGTTGGAATGCGCCCGGCCCATGAAGCCGTAGCCGATCATCCCGATGTTGAGGTCCTTGCCCGGCATCACTCGCTCCACCCGTGCGCGTCGCGCACCTTGACCATGCCGCCGAGCACCTTGTTCCAGGTGTCCTGCGCCTCCATCACGCTGTTCGGCAGCATGCAGGCGTCCCAGCAGATGTGGCGCATCGTCTTGGTCAGCTCGCCGTTCTCGTCGCGCAGCCAGTAGCCGGCGTGCTTGACCACGTCGAGACGCCCGTTCGGGTCGTCGATCCGGCAATGCCGCCCGGTCTTCTCGTGGTCGCCGGAGCCGAAGACCGTGCCGTCGTTCTGCGCCACGTGGAAATCGAGCGTCCAGGGGCGGAGCGCATCCGCCACCTGCTTGTAGGCGGCGTCGAGGAGGCTCTTGTCCTTCCAGTCGTAGCCCTCGGGCAGGATGCGATCCGCCTCGGCGTTGTAGCCCAGCGTATAGAGCATCGAGTGCGCCATGTCGGCCTGGTAGCCGACCACGCCGGGACGGTTCACCGCTTCCAGCAGATCGCGCATCGTCCGCCAGGAATGCATGCCGCCCCAGCAGATCTCTCCCTCCGCGACGATGAACTCGCCGTGGTCGGCGGCGATGTCGCCGGCCTGGCTGAAGGTCTCGGCGATCAGCTTGGAATTACCCTTGGGGTCCCTGTCCCAATGCTCGACCGAATCCGAGCTGTCCACGCGGATGCCCCCGGTCGGGCGGATGCCGAGCTCGCGCATCTGCCGGCCGATCTCGCTCGCCTTGCGGACCTGCTCCAGGAACCGCTTGCGGTCCTCGGCCGAGCCCATCGCCGACCCGCCGCCGGCGCCGCCCCAGATCGGTGCCACGAAGGAGCCGACCTTCAGGCCGTAGCCGGCGATGTGGTCGGTCATCCGCTTGACCGCGTCGAGGTCGCTGTCGATGTCGAAATGCGGCGCCACCACGAAGAGGTCGACGCCGTCGAACTTCTGCCCGTCGGCCTCGGCGTTCGCGGTGAGCTCGAGCAGCGTGTCGAGCGGGATGATCGGCTCCGAATCCGGCGCGCCCTTGCCGACGATGCCGGGCCACATGGCGTTGTGCAGTTTCGGGAAGTTGTTCGGCATTTTGACCTCGGTTAGCGGAGCGTGTTCCAGGGGGCTTCGTCACCCATCTCGACCGAGACGTAGCCGACATCGCCGACACACGGCCCGAGGATCGCGGCGAGCTTCGCCTCGCCCTCTCCGCCGTTGAACGACGCATGGACCACCCCGGCGGGGATGAAGAGCGAGTTGCCGGGACCGAGCAGGCGCTTGTCGCGGTCGAGCCACTGCTCGACAGTGCCGGAGACGACGACGATCACCTCCTCCTGGTCGGGGTGCTTGTGGAAGTTGTGGCCCTTGCCCGGGCGCAGCGTCACATCGATGACGGTCAGGTTCCTGGCACCCGTCGCGGGCGGGTTCGACAGCCAGCGCAGCTCGCCCCAGTCGAGCACTTCGGGGGAAACGTCGGAGCGGATCACGAACTTGCCTGGCATGCGGGGGTCTCCTATGGGCCGATCGCCTTGAAGGCGCGGGTCTGCTCGGTCAGCGCCTGCTCGACCGGCAGGCGCTCCATGCTCGAGGCGCCGTAGAAGCCGTGGCAGGCGGCGGCGTGCTGCAGGATGAAGGCGGCGTCGTCCGGCATCGCGATCGGCCCGCCGTGGCAGAGAACGATGACGTCGCCGCGCTCGGCCATCGCCGCCTCGGCGATGGCGTCGATCTCGCCGACGCAGGCATCGAGCGTCTTGGCCGAGGTCGCGCCGATCGCGCCGCCGGTCGTCACCCCCATGTGCGCCACGATGACGTCCGCCCCGGCGCGGGTCATCGCCACCGCCTCGTCGGGGTTGAAGACGTAAGGCGTCGTCAGGAGGTCCATCGCGTGCGCCGCGGCGATCATGTCGACCTCGAGCCCGTAGCCCATGCCGGTCTCCTCGAACGAAGTGCGCATGGTCCCATCGAAAAGCCCGATCGTCGGAAAGTTCTGCACTCCGGAGAACCCCATCGCCTTCAGCTCGGCCAGGAACGGCCCCATCAGCACGAAGGGATCGGTGCCGTTGACGCCCGCCAGCACCGGCGTGTGCCGCACCACCGGCAGCACCTCGACCGCCATCTCGCGGACGATCTCGTTGGCGTTGCCGTAGGCGAGCAGTCCCGCCGCCGACCCGCGCCCCGCCATCCGGTAGCGCCCGGAATTGTAGATGACGATGAGGTCGATCCCGCCGGCCTCCTCGCACTTGGCCGACAGGCCGGTGCCGGCGCCGCCGCCGATGATCGGCCGCCCCTCGGCCACCATCCTGCGGAAGCGGGTCAGGATGTCGGCGCGGGGGATGGCTGGCATGTCTGGCTTTCCAATTCCCGCCACGCGCCGACGAGGGCGTCGGCGAAGGCCGGGTCGTTGATGTGAAGGGGCAGCCGCACCGGCCGCTCCCGGAGCCCCGCCTCCAGCGCGTCGAACAGCGCGGCGTCGGCCTCGGGGTCGAAGAAAGCACCCCCGGCAATGTCGAGTGCCGAGACGCCCGCCTCCGGGATCAGCACCCGCACCGGCCCGCGGAACGCGTTGAGCCGCTCGGCAATCCACGCGCCCATCGCGCGGTTCTCCTCCGCGGTCGTGCGCATCAGCGTCACGTTGGGATTGTGCACGTGGAAGAGGCGGTCGCGGTAGCGGTCGGGGATCGTCTCCGGCGCCCAGAAGTTCACCATGTCGAGCGCACCGACCGACCCGACATAAGGAATGCCGCTCCGGCCGATCGCCGCCAGCCGGTCGGGCCCGGCGCTGAGCACGCCGCCGAAGAGATGGTCGGCGATCTCGGTGGTGGTCGCATCGATCACGCCGGCCAGCACGCCGCTGCCCGCGAGCATCTCCATCGCGCGGCCGCCGGTGCCGGTCGCATGAAAGACCAGCGGATCGTGGCTCTCCCGCAGGAGGTCGGCGACCCGGGTCACGCACGGTGTGGTGACGCCGAACATCGTCAGCCCCAGCGCCGGCTTGGTCGAGACCGCGGCCGGCGCGCGGCTCATCGCGACGATCGCCTCGGCCGCCTGGGCGAGCACGGTGCGGGTGATGCGGTTCAGCCCGGCGATGTCCGCGACCGAATGCATCATCGTGATGTCGGCGACGCCGACGTAGGGCCCGACGTCGCCCGAGGCGAGCGTCGAGACCATCAGCTTCGGAATGCCGAATGGCAGCGCCCGCATCCCGGCGGTGACGATCGCGGTCCCGCCGCCGCCGCCGATCCCCACCACCCCCGCGATGTCGCCGCGTCCCGGCAGCCAGCCGCGCAGCGCCTCGGCCATCGCCGTGACGGCGGTGCCGCGGTCGTCGGTCGCGGGGATCGCCGGGGCCGGAACGTCGACCGCCACGGTCGGCGCACCGGTCCCGACATCGACGATCAGCGGCACGCCTCCGGCGGCAGCGACGCGCTCGGCGAGAAACGCAAGCTCCGCGCCTTTGGTGTCGGCGGTGCCGATGACGTAGATCTGGCCCATCGCGCGCCGGTCTCGCCAGCGCGCACGCGCGCTGGCCGACCGGCATCCTCCCCATCTTGCCGGTGTTGCCCCGGCGTTCGGACCTGTCCGCAAGCCCGTACCGGGCCAAAACGAAATCAGGATTGCTTTCGATTTGAGACGACCGTATCGTATTGACATGAACGTCTCAAGTCAAGAACGGCTGAGCGACACTCCCGAGACCGGCGCCCGGGCTCGAACCCGCAAGCTGTTGCTCGAGACGGCGATGCAGTTGATGCAGGCGGGCGGCGCGCCTTCGGTGACCGACGTGGCCGAGGCGGCGGAGGTGTCGCGCGCCACGGCCTACCGCTATTTCCCGACCCAGGCGGCGCTGGTGCAGGCGTCGGTCGACGAGGCGCTCGGCCCGATCCTCGGCTGGCGCTCCGAGCTTCCCGACGCCGAGGCGCGCATCGAGGGTCTGCTCGACTTCGCCTATCCCCGGCTCGACGAATACGAGGCCACGCTGCGCGCGGCGCTCCTGCAGGCGATGGTCCAGTGGAGCCGCCGCCGGGCCGGCACCCTCGGCGACGAGGCGCCGATCGTGCGCGGCAACCGCAAGGCGGTGCTGGCGAGCGCGCTCGCCCCGCTCAAGGCCTCGATGACCCCCGCAGACTTCGACCGGCTGCGGCAGGCGCTCTCGCTGGTCTTCGGCACCGAGGCGTTCGTGGTGCTCAAGGACATCTGGGGGCTCGACGGCGAGCACGCCCGCGATGTGGCGGTCTGGTCGGCCCATGCCCTCGTCCGGGCGGCGGTCGCCGACGGAAGCACGGGAGGGAGTGAATCGGCCCACACCTGAACTGATCGGCAATCAATGAAGAATGAAATGAGCATCGGGCGGGCCGCGTCGGCACCGCTCAACGGTGTAGAAAAAGGGAGGACTGAAATGATGCGGAAACGGCTGTCCGGAATCCTCGCGAGCGCAGGCTGCGCCCTCGCGCTCAGCATCGGGAGCTCCGCCTCTGCGCAGGAGCTCACGATCTTCTGGGCCGAATGGGACCCGGCGAACTACCTTCAGGAACTCGTCAACGAGTACACCGAGGAAACCGGTGTCACGGTGACGGTGGAGACCACCCCATGGGCGGATTTCCAGACCAAGGCCTTCGCGGAGTTCAATGCCAAGGGCGACAGCTACGACTTGATCGTCGGCGACAGCCAGTGGCTGGGCGCGGCCTCGACCGGCGGCCACTACGTCGACCTCACCGACTTCTTCAAGGAGCACAATGTCGGCGAGGTCATGGCTCCGGCCACCGTCAAGTACTACGCCGAATACGACGGCAAGTACTGGGCGATCCCGGCCGAGGGCGACGCCAACGGCTGGGCCTACCGCAAGGACTGGTTCGAGGACCCAAAGGAGATGGCCGCCTTCAAGGAGAAGTACGGCTACGACCTTGCGCCTCCCGAGACCTATGCGCAGATGCGCGACATCGCCGAGTTCTTCTATCGCCCGGACCAGAATCGCTACGGCATCGCACTCTACACCGACAACTCCTATGACGGCCTGATGATGGGCGTCGAGAGCACGCTCTTCTCCTACGGGGCCGACCTCGGCGATTATTCGACGTACCAGGTCGACGGCATCGTCAACTCCGACAAGGCGGTGGCGTCGCTGGAGATGTACCGGGATCTCTACAAGTTCACCCCGCCGAACTGGGGCAAGACCTTCTTCCAGGAAGACAATCAGGCCATCACCGAGAACCTTGCGGCGATGAGCATGAACTTTTTCGCCTTCTTCCCGGCACTGAACAACCCGGCGATCAACCCGAACGCCGCGAACACGGGTTACTTCGCCAACCCGAAGGGCCCGGATGGCCAGCAGCACGCGGCGCTGGGCGGCCAGGGCATCTCGGTCATCTCCTACTCGAAGAACAAGGAAGAGGCGATGAAGTTCCTGGAGTGGTTCATCCGGGACGACGTGCAGAAGCGCTGGGCCGAGCTCGGCGGCTACACCGCGAGCAAGGCGATCCTCGAGTCCGAAGAGTTCCGCAAGGCCACCCCCTACAACGAGGCCTTTTACCAGTCGATGTTCATGGTGAAGGATTTCTGGGCGGTTCCGGAATACGCCGAGCTGCTGACCCAGATCAACGACCGGGTTTATCCCTACGTGGTCGGCGGCGAGGGCACGGCCAAGGAGACGCTCGACGGCGTCTCAAAGGACTGGCAGGAGACCTTCAAGAAGTACGGCCGCATGTAACGACGCCTTCTTGAGGCGACCGGGTCGGGCGGAGACGCCCGGCCCCTTTTGAACAATCAACACCAACAGGAAAGGGAGGCCCCGCGTGCTGGCCAGACTCGACTCACGCTCTCGGGCCGCCGCCCAGGGATGGAGTGATCGGACGATCCGGAATCTGTTCATCATTCCGACGGTTGCGTTCCTGATCATCTTCAATGTCTTCCCGCTGATCTATTCGCTCGGCTACTCGTTCACCGACTTCCGGGCCTCGGTGAGCGAGCCCGCGAAATTCGTTGGACTGCAAAACTACCGCGAGCTGCTGAGCGACCCGAACGTCTGGCGGAATTTCAGCGTCACCGCGCAGTACGTGGTGGTCTCGGTGGCGGGCCAGGTGCTGGTCGGCTTCGGGCTCGCCATGCTGCTGAACCGCAAGTTCCCGCTCAAGGGGCTGGTCACCACGCTGCTGCTCCTGCCGATGATGATGTCGATGGCGGTGGTCGGGCTCTTCTGGAAGCTGATCTACGACCCCTCCTGGGGCCCGCTCAACTATGCGCTCGGCCTTGGCAACTTCGAGTGGCTGTCGAACCCCAGCGTCGCGCTCTACGCCGTAGCGATCACCGACATCTGGATGTGGGCGCCCTTCGTGATGCTGCTGTCGCTCGCGGGTCTCTCGGCGGTGCCGCAGCACCTCTACGAGGCCGCGGCGATCGACCGCGCCAGCGGCTGGTACACCTTCAGCCGCATCACCCTTCCGCTGGTGGCGCCCATCCTGCTGATCGCGATCATCTTTCGCACCATGGAGGCGTTCAAGACGTTCGACCTCGCCTACATCATGTCGGGCCAGCCGACGACGGAAACGATCTCCATCCGGCTCTACAAGATGGCGTTCCAGGAATGGCAGACCGGGCGGTCGAGCGCACTGGCCTACATCATGCTGATCGTGGTGGTGGCGATCACCAACATCTACGTCAAATACCTCAACCGCGTGAAGGAGCGCTGAGATGGCGGCGGTCCAGTCTTCCGGCCGGCGCCTGCGCAACCGGCTCGCGATCGTCGCCGTCATCGTCGCGACGCTGATCTTCCTGTCGCCGATCTACTGGATCGCCTCGACCGCGTTCAAGCCGCGCGCCGCCGCGACCTCTGTGCCGCCGACCGTGTTCTTCACGCCGGAGGTGACGCCGTTCGTCAAGCTCTTCACCAAGCGGGTGCAGCTCCGCGAGCCCCCCACCGAGGAGCAGTATGCCGCGGCACCCTGGTGGGAGCAGCGGATCTACGACGGCGGCGAACGGGTGCTCAGGGTCAAGGACAGGGTACAGCTCTCGGCTTATCCCGACCGCTTCATGAACAGCGTGATCGTCTCGGTGGTCAGCACCCTACTGGCGGTGGGCATGGGGACGCTGACCGCTTATGGCTTCTCGCGGTTCCGGGTCCCGGGGGAAAGCGACTGGCTGTTCTTCATCCTCTCGACCCGAATGCTGCCGCCGGTGGTGGTCGCGATTCCGATGTTCCTGATGTATCGCGCCGTGGGCATGACCGATACCCATCTGGGGCTGATCATCCTCTATACCGCCTTCAACCTCTCGTTCTCGGTCTGGCTGATGAAGGGGTTCATGGACGAGATCCCCAAAGAGTACGAGGAGGCAGCCCTCGTCGATGGCTACACTCGGATGCAGGCGTTCTGGAAGATCGTGCTGCCCGAGGCGGTCACCGGCATCGCCGCCACGGCGGTCTTCTGCTTCATCATCGCCTGGAACGAGTACGCCTTCGCGCTGATCATGACCAACCGCCGGGCGCAGACAGCGCCGCCGTTCATCCCGGCGCAGGTAGGCTCGGGGCTGACCGACTGGACGACCATCGCCGCGGGGACGGTCCTTTTCCTCCTGCCGGTGGCGATCTTCACCTTCACGCTCCGCAACCATCTGCTGCGCGGCGTGACCTTCGGCGCCATCAGGAAGTGACCGCGATGAACCTGCGCCGCAACGCCCGCCTGCTCGAGGCCATCGCCCAGTGGGTGATGGTCGCGGGCATCGTCGCCCTGCTGCAGCCCTGGAACCTCTTTCTCCACCGCTACGGCGTCACCATCATCCTGCTCGGCCTCGTCGGGTTCATGATCTTCTCGCACGTCCGCTCGACGCCGAAGGACCGCTGATGGCAACGATCGGCCTGCGCAACATCGAGAAGAGCTTCGGCGGCAACCGGGTGATCCGCTCGCTCAACCTCGAGATCCTCGACCGCGAGTTCGTGGTGCTGCTCGGCCCCTCCGGCTGCGGCAAGACCACGACCCTGCGGGCCATCGCCGGCCTCGAGGAGATCGACAGCGGCGTCATCGCCATCGACGGCCAACCGGTGCAGGATCTGACCCCCGGCGAGCGCGACATCGCGTTCGTCTTCCAGCTCTTCGCGCTCTACCCGCACCTCACCGCGTTCGAAAACATCGCCTTCCCGCTGCGCGCCACCGGCGAGAGCCGCGACTCCATCGCCCGCAGGGTTCGCGACGTCGCCGCATCGCTGCGCATCGAGCCGCTCCTCGGCAAGCGGCCCTCCGCACTCTCCGGCGGCGACATGCAGCGCATCGCCATCGGCCGCGCGCTGGTGCGCCGGCCCAAGGCGCTCCTGATGGACGAGCCAATTGGCGCACTCGACGCCAAGCTGCGCGAGGACATGCGCGCCGAGCTCAAGCGGCTGCACATCGAGAACGGCACCACCAGCGTCTACGTCACCCACGACCAGGTCGAGGCGATGTCGCTCGCCGACCGCATCGCGGTGATGAACGACGGCGTGCTGCAGCAGGTCGGCACCCCGTCCGAGGTCTACCTCCATCCCGCGAACCTCTTCGTCGCGCAGTTCGTCGGCTCGCCGGTGATGAACATCGCGCCCGCGCGCCTCGTCAGCGAAGGCGGCGTCGTCTCGATCGCGCTCGAAGGCGGGCACGCGTTCGACCTGCCGGTGGTGATCGGCGCCCGCCTCGCGGCCGCCCTGCCGCCCGGCCGCGACCTCCTGATGGGCGTTCGGCCCGAAGGCATCCGGGTGGCCCTCGAGGCGACGCCGGGCCTCCGGCCGGTCACCGCCCAGTTCATCGAGCCGCTCGGCGCCTACGACATCGTCGATCTCCGGATCGGCGAGCGCTTCCTCAAGGTCCGCACCGCGAGCGGGCTGATCGGCGGGCCGGGCCAGTCGGTCTGGACCGGGCTCGACGCGACCCAGGTGCATTTCTTCGACGCGGCCAGCGGCGACGCGCTCGACATCGGTGAGGCGCATGGCTGAAATCGGACTTAACGGCGTCACCCGGCGGTTCGGCGGCGTCCCCGCCGTCGACGCGCTGACCCTTCAGATCGCCGACGGCGAGTTCTTCGTCCTGCTCGGCCCGACCGGCGCCGGCAAGACCACGACGCTGAGGCTGATCGCCGGGCTCGAGCGCCCGGACGCCGGCACCGTGACGATCGGCGGCGAGGACACCTCGGCCTGGACCGTGGCGCAGCGCGACGTCGCCCTGGTCTTCCAGTACTACTCGCTCTACCCCCGCTACACCGTCCGGCAGAACCTCGCCTTTCCGCTGAAGTCCGCGGTCCGCAACTTCCCGCCCGACGAGATCGAGCGCCGCATCCGCCGCGCCGCCGAGATCCTGCGCATCGGCCACCTGCTCGACCGCAAGGTCGACCGGCTCTCCGGCGGCGAGATGCAGCGCGTCTCGATCGGCCGCGCCATCGTCCGCGACCCCAGCGTCTTCCTGATGGACGAGCCGCTCTCCAACCTCGACGCCAAGCTGCGCGAGGCGCTGCGCTCCGAACTCAAGGACCTGCAGACCTCGCTCGGCGGCACCTTCCTCTTCGTCACCCACGACCAGGTCGAGGCGATGTCGATGGGCGACAAGATCGGCGTCCTGAACAACGGCCGGCTGGTGCAGGTCGGCACTCCCAACGACATCTACAACGCCCCCGTCGACACCTTCGTCGCGAGCTTCGTCGGCTCGCCGGCGATGAACCTGATGACCGGCACCCTCACCGAGGGACGCCTCGCGATCCCCGGCGCCTTCGACCTGCCGCTCGAGCCCGCCGGCCGGGCCCGCCTCGCCCGCGACGCCGGCCCGGTCACCCTCGGCATCCGCTCCGAGGACGTCCTCGTCGGCGCCGAGGCCGCAACCGCCACCGCGCGCATCCACCACGTCGAGAACCACGGCGTCGAGCTCGTCGCCACGCTCCGCGCCGGCGAGACCCTGTTCAAGGCCACGGTCCCCGCCGCGACCCGCCTGCGGATCGACGACACCGTCCCCTTCGCCCTCCGCCAGGAGCGCCTGCACGGCTTCGACCCCGAAACCGGCCGCAACCTCGCCGTGCCCTCCCGGGTGGCCTGAAGCCGAGGCTCCGGGCTTCGGCCCCGGCAAATCCCCTTGCGCCTGCCGCCTGGTCCGGCGAGGAAGAGGCAGGGCAACGGCGACAAGACCGTGCCGCCGGGGGAACGATGAAGATCACGGCGATCGAGACGCTCTGGACCGAAGAGTTCGCCAACGTCGTCTGGGTGCGGGTGCTGACCGACGCCGGGATCACCGGCCTCGGCGAGACCTTCTACGGCGCCGGCGCCGTCGCCGCGCACATCCACGACACCCTCGCGAGCCGGCTCCTCGGCAAGGACCCGCTGCGGATCGAGGCGCACAACCGCGACCTCGTGGCGCTGCCGATGGCGCAGTCCTCGACCGGCGTCGAGTACCGCGCCGCCTCGGCGATCGACATCGCGCTCTGGGACCTCTTCGGCAAGGTCTGCGGCCTGCCGGTCCACCAGATGCTCGGCGGCCTCTGCCGCGACCGGCTGCGCGTCTACAACACCTGCGCCGGCACCCGCTACGTCAGCACCCGCAACATCCGGCCGGTCTCGAACTGGAACCTCGGCCGCGGCGAAGGGCGCTTCGAGGACCTCGACGCCTTCATGACCGACGCCGGCGCGCTCGCCGAGGACCTGCTCGAGAGCGGCATCACCGGCATGAAGATCTGGCCGTTCGACCCGATCGCCGCCGAGACCCAGGGCCTCGACATCAGCGCCGCGCAGATGCGCACCGCGCTGAGGCCGTTCGAGCAGATCCGCAAGGCGGTCGGCGACGCCATCGACATCATGGTCGAGTTCCACTCGCTCTGGAACCTCCCGGCCGCCAAGCGCATCGCCCGCGAGCTCGAGCCGTTCCGGCCGATGTGGTTCGAGGACCCCATCAAGATGAATTCACCGCAGGCGCTCGGCGAATACGCCCGCTCGACCGACGTCTGGGTCTGCGCCTCCGAGACGCTCGGCTCGCGCTGGCCCTACAAGGACATGCTCGACCACGACGCGCTCTCGGTCTGCATGGTCGACCTCTGCTGGGCCGGCGGCCTGACCGAAGGCCGCAAGATCGCCGCCCTGGCCGAGACCTGGCACCGCCCTTTCGCGCCGCACGACTGCATCGGGCCGGTGGGTTTCGCCGCCGCGGTGCACATGTCGTTCAGCCAGCCCAACACCCTGATCCAGGAATCGGTGCGGGCGTTCTACCGCGGCTGGTACACCGACCTCGTCACCGCCGTCCCGAAGATCGAGGGCGGCTACGTCTACCCGATGGAAGGGCCCGGTCTCGGGGTCGAACTGCTGCCGCAGGTCTTCGAGCGCCCCGACCTCGTCGTCCGCAGAACGGAGCTCTGAGCATGCCAACCGACACTCTCTTCGACCTGACCGGCCGAACCGCGCTCGTCACCGGATCGTCGCGCGGCCTCGGCCGCGCGATGGCCGAGGGCCTCGCCGCGGCCGGCGCGCGCATCGTGCTGAACGGCGTCAACCGCGAGCCGCCTCGCCGAAACCACGGCGGCGCTCCGCGAGGACGGCCACGACGTGCGCGAGGCGGCGTTCGACGTCTGCGACGAGGCCGCCGTCGCCGCCGCCTTCGAGCGCTTCGACGCCGACGGCCTCGCGATCGACATCCTGGTCAACAACGCCGGCATCCAGTTCCGCAAGCCGCTGGTCGAACTCGCCACCGAGGACTGGCGCCGGGTGATCGACACCAACCTGACCAGCGCCTTCATCGTCGGCCGCGAGGCCGCCCGCCGGATGATCCCGCGCGGGTACGGCAAGGTCATCAACATCGGCTCGCTGACCAGCGAGCTCGCGCGGGCGACGATCGCGCCCTACGCCGTCGGCGAAAGGCGGCATCCGCATGCTGACCCGCAGCATGGCCGCCGAGTGGGGGCCCTCGAACATCCAGTCCAACGCCATCGGCCCGGGCTACATGCTGACCGAGCTCAACGACGCGCTGACCAGCGACCCGGTGTTCGACGCCTGGGTCAAGGGCCGCACCCCGGCCCGCCGCTGGGGCCGCCCGGAGGAGCTGGTCGGCACCGCGGTCTATCTCGCCTCGGCAGCGTCCGACTACGTCAACGGGCAGATCATCTACGTCGACGGCGGCATGTCGACGGTGCTCTGAGGAGGGACCCATGCTCTCGATCATCGCCCACGGCCCCCGCGACCTCCGCCTCGAGGACGGCGCCGATCCCGACGCGCCCGGCCCGGGCGAGGTGGCGATCGACCTGCGCACCGGCGGCATCTGCGGCTCCGACCTGCACTACTTCCACCACGGCGGCTTCGGCGCGGTGCGCATCCGCGAGCCGATGGTGCTCGGCCACGAGGTCGCCGGCATCGTTGCAGCACTCGGCGACGGCGTTACCGGGCTCACAGCAGGCCAGACGGTGGCGATCAACCCGTCGATGCCTTGCGGCATCTGCGCCAACTGCCGCCGCGGCCGCGCCAACCTCTGCACCGACATGCGCTTCAGCGGCAGCGCCATGCGGATGCCGCACGTCCAGGGCCTCTTCCGCGAGCGCATCGTCGTCCCCGCGGCGCAGGCGGTGCCCGTCGACGGCGGCACCGACCTCGCGGCACTCTGCGAACCTTTCGCGGTCTGCCTTCACGCCGCAAACCGCGCCGGCCCCCTCCTCGGCGCCCGGGTGCTCGTCTCCGGCAGCGGCCCGATCGGCTGCCTCACCGTCCTCGCCGCCCGGCTCGCCGGCGCCGGCGAGGTGGTCGTCACCGACGTCTCCGATGCACCGCTCGCGGTCGCCCGCGCCCTCGGCGCCGACGCCGGCGTCAACATGGCCGCCGACCCCGACGGCCTGGGCGCCGGCGGCTTCGACACCGCCTTCGAGTGCTCGGGCAACCCGCAGGCGCTCCTGAGCGCGCTCGCGGCCACCCGCGCCGGCGGCCGGCTGGTGCTCGTCGGCCTCGGCGACGAGGTCCGGCTGCCGATCCCGCCCGTGGTGACCCGCGAGATCGAGATCGTCGGCAGCTTCCGCTTCGACCGCGAGTTCGCCATGGCCGCCGAGCTCATCTCGCACCGCCGGGTCGATCCCTCGCCGCTGATCAGCCACACCCTGCCGATGCGCCGGGCCGAGGAGGCGTTCCTCCTCGCCTCCGACCGCAGCCGGGCGATGAAAGTGCAGCTCGACCTCGATGCCTGACCGGATTCGCGCCGAAATGTGCCCGTCGGCGCAAGAAATGTGTTGCAGGCCGCACCTCGACTGCGCGCTATGCTAGCCACAAGTCGGACCGGAGGCGAACTCCGGCCGCAGCGTCTGAGGGGGAGGATCACCTTGACACGACGGACCGCGGTACCTGCCGCCGACGGCTGCCCGTCGCGGAGCTGCGCCGCGTGACGCCGCTCGTCGCGCTCACGGGCGTCTCCAAGTCGTTCGCCGGCGTGCGCGTGCTCAACGACGTCGACTTCGACGTGCGCCCGGGCGAGGTGCACGCGCTCCTCGGCGAGAACGGCGCCGGCAAGTCGACGCTGATCAAGATCGTCGCCGGCACCCACGCCCCCGACAGCGGCACCATCCGCATCGGCGACGAGACCCTCAAGGCGGTGACGCCGGCCGCCGCGGTCCGCGGCGGCATCGCCACCGTCTACCAGGAGCTCCTGCTCTTCCCCGAGCTGACCGTCGCCGAGAACGTCTTCGTCGGCCACGCGCCGCGCACCGGCCTCGGCCTCCTCGACTGGACGCCAGATGCGCCGCCGCGCCCGCCAGCTCCTCGACAGCCTCGAGAGCCACGACCTCGACGTCGACGTCAAGGTCGGCACCCTCTCGGTCGCCAACCGCCAGCGCGTCGAAATCGCCAAGGCGCTCAGCCAGAACGCCCGCGTGCTCATCATGGACGAGCCGACCGCCGCGCTCGCCGACGCCGACGTGCACCGGCTCATCACCGTCGTCAAGCGCCTGCGCGAGCGCGGCGTCGGCATCATCTACGTCAGCCACAAGCTCCCCGAGATCTTCGAGCTCGCCGACCGCGTCACCGTGCTCCGCGACGGCGAACTGATCGGCACCCGCGACGTCGCCGAGGTCACCGAGCAGACGCTGGTCGCGATGATGGTCGGCCGCGAGATCAACCACCTCTTTCCCAAGCCCGAACCCAAGATCGGCGCGCCGATCCTCAAGGTGACGAAGCTCGGCTTCGCCGACAGCGTCCGCGACATCTCCTTCGAGCTCCGCCGCGGCGAGATCCTCGGCGTCGCCGGCCTCGTCGGCTCCGGCCGCACCGAGCTGGCGCTGACGATCTTCGGCATCACCCCCGCGACCGCCGGCACCATCGAGCTCGACGGCCAACCCGTCACCATCTCCAGCCCGCGCCAGGCCCGCAACCTCGGCATCGCCTACGTCCCCGAGGACCGCGGCCTGCAGGGCCTGGTCCGGCCGATGACCATCGGCCAGAACGTCTCGATGGCCTCGCTCGACCGCATCACCCGCGGCATCTTCATCGACTTCCGCGCCGAGTTCGCCCGCGCGCTCGCCTCGATCAAGCAGCTCGGCATCCGCGCCCGCGGCCCGGAGCAGGTGGTGGGCCAGCTCTCCGGCGGCAACCAGCAGAAGGTCGTGCTCGGCAAGTGGCTCGAAATCGCCCCGCGCATCCTGATCATGGACGAGCCGACCCGCGGCATCGACGTCGGCGCCAAGGCCGAGATCCACGCGCTGATGGGCCGCCTCGCGCAGGAAGGCATGGCGGTGCTGATGATCTCGAGCGAGCTGCCCGAAGTGCTCGGCATGAGCGACCGGGTGCTCGTCATGCACGGCGGCCGCCTCGTCGCCACCATCGACCGCGCCGACGCCACCCCGCAGTCGCTCGGCGCGGCGATGACGTTGGCCGAGGAAGCCGCCTGATGTCGGCCGACGCCGCTCCCGCCTTCCAGGCGCGCCGCTCTCCCCTCGTGCGCTTCGTCTCGGCCTACGGCCAGGAGATGGTGATCGCCTGCGCCATCGTCGTCCTCTTCGTCGTGGTCTCGGCGATCAACCCGCGCTTTCTCGGCGCCAACAACCTCAACACCATCATCTCCGGCAACGCCTACATCGCCGTCGCCGCCATCGGCATGTCGATGATCATCATCACCGGCCACATCGACGTCTCGGTCGGCGCGCTGATCGGGGTGCTGGCCACGATCTCCGGCACCATCGCCGTCTCGGGCTATCCGGTCTGGGTCGCCTGGATCGCGCCGCTCTTCATCGGCGCCGCGGTCAACGGCCTCGTCGGCGCGCTGATCGCCTACGGCCGGCTGCCGTCGATCGTGGTGACCCTCGGCATGCTCTCGATCCTGCGCGGCGGCCTCGTCAGCGCCACCGGCGGCGCCTGGATCAACAACCTGCCGCCGTCGTTCCAGCTGGCGCAGCAGCGGCTCTTCGGCATCCCCGCGCCGATCTGGTTCATGGTGCTCCTCACCATCGCCGCCTTCCTCTGGATGAAGAACACCGCCTTCGGCCGCTCGCTCTACGCGATCGGCGGCAACGCCGAGGCGGCGCGCGCCGCCGGCATCCCGGTCGAGTGGCGCACCGTGCAGGTCTTCATGATCCACGGCGCCTTCGCCGGGCTCGCCACCGTGCTCTTCGCCACCCAGCTCAAGATCATCCAGTCGACCGTGCCGCCGAACCTCGAGCTCACCATCATCACCGCCTCGGTGATCGGCGGCGTCTCGATCCTCGGCGGCACCGGCACGGTGATCGGCTCGACGCTCGCCGCGATCCTCTTCGCCGCCATCGGCTCGGCGATGATCTTCGTCAACGTCTCCGCCTACTGGCTGCGCGCGGTGATCGGCGTCCTGATCCTCGTCACCGTGCTCGTCGACATGGAGCGCCGCGCGCGCGAGGCGCGGAGCGCCAAGCGATGATCGCACTTCGCAAGGTCCTGCGGCACGAGACCATCCTCGCACTCCTCGTGGTGCTCGCGCTCATCGTCCTCGACCGCCAGTCCGACAAGTTCTTCACCGCCGACAACCTCCTGAACCAGGGCCGGCTGATGACCGAGGTCGGGCTGATCGCCGTGGTGATGACCTTCGTCATCATCACCGGCGGCATCGACCTCTCGGTCGGCTCGATCCTCGGCATGACCGCGATCCTGATCGGCGTCTTCTGGAAGAACGTCGGCCTGCCGCTGCCGGTGGCGATCGGCCTCGGCCTCGTCGCCGGCACCCTCGCGGGGTTCCTGAACGGCGTCATCATCTCGCGCTTCCGCGTGCCGCCGCTGATCGCCACCCTCGGCACCCTGGCGCTCTACCGCGGCATCGCCGAGGGCGTCTCCCAGGCGCGCTCGGTGCGCGGCTATCCCGACTGGTTCTACGTCCTCGGCCAGGGCGAGGTGGCGGGCGTGCCGACCCAGCTCTGGCTCCTCGGGCTCGTCGCGATCGTCGCCGCGATCATCCTCGCCTACACCGCCTGGGGACGGTCGACCTACGCCATCGGCTCGAACGAGGTCGCCGCCCGCTTCTCCGGCCTCGACGTCGCCTGGACCAAGCTCGCGATCTACTCCGCCTCCGGCCTCGCCGCCGCGGCGGCCGCGGCGATCTTCGTCAGCCGGGTCTCGACCACCCGCTCCGACATGGGCACCGGCATCGAGCTCGACGCCATCACCGCGGTGGTGCTCGGCGGCACCTCGATCTTCGGCGGCCGCGGCACCATCCTTGGCACGCTCCTCGGGCTGGTGCTGATCCAGGCGCTCAAGAACGGCCTGTCGCTCGCCGGGGTCAAGAGCGACGGCACGGTCGTGCTGATCGGCGCCGTCCTGATCCTGACGATCCTTCTCTCGGAACTCTTTCACCGGAACGGAAACCGATGAACGCCAGAACGCGCCCAGGGCCTTTCCGTGGCAACCGGCCCCGGCGCACAACAGGAGGAAAGACGATGCTGCGCACCACCCTGACGGCCCTGGCCGTCCTGTCCCTCTCGGCGGGCCTCGCCTCGGCCCAGTCGACCTGGACCGGCGGCGACGACCTGCCGACCAACCCGCTCGCCTGCGACGGCACCCCCGGCACCGCGGCGCCGGCCGACTACGACGGCGGCACGCCGACCAACGCGCCGGACCGCAAGGGCAAGACCATCACCGTGGTCGACGTGCCGAAGCTGATCGGCATCGGCTACTTCGACGCCACCTCCAAGGGCATCGCCGAGGCCGCCAAGGAGATGGGCACGATGACCGCCACCACCGACGGGCCGGTGGAAGCCAACATCGACGACCAGGTCACGCTGATCGACAACTACATCACCAAGGGCGTCGACGGCATCCTCTTCGCCGCCAACGACCCGGTCGCGATCGCGCCGGTGCTGAAGAAGGCGCTCGCCGCCGGCATCAACGTCGTCGGCTACGACGCCAACTCCGAGCCCGACGCCCGGCAGTGGTTCGTGAACCAGGCGCAGTTCAACGGCATCGGCAAGGCGATGATCGACAGCCTGGCCGCCGAAGTCGGCGAGGACGCGAGCTTCGCCATCGTCACCTCGACCTTCACCACGCCGAACCAGGCGCGCTGGATCTCCGAGATGGCCGCCTACGCCGCCCAATGCCACCCCAACCTCAAGTGGCTCGAGACCGTCGAGGCCCAGGAGGACAACATCCTGAGCTTCAACCAGGCCAACACCCTGATCAACAAGTACGGCGACGAGCTCAAGGGCATCCTCGGCATGACGTCGGTCGCGACCCCGGCCACCGCCGACGCAGTGACCCAGGCCGGCCAGTGCGGCAAGATCGCCGTCGTCGGCCTCGCGACCCCGAACGCGATGAAGCCCTACGTCGACAGCGGCTGCGTCAAGTCGGTGGTGCTCTGGAACCCGGTCGATCTCGGCTATGCCGCGGCCTACGTGATGCGCGCCACCGCCGACGGCGACCTGAAGCCCGGCGATACCTCGGTCAAGGCCGGCAAGCTCGGCGAACTGCAGGTGGTCAACGGCTCGGAAATCCTGCTCGGCGCGCCGTTCATCTTCACCAAGGACAACATCGCCGACTTCGACTTCTGACCCGCGCCGGCGGAGGCGGGCGGCACCCGGGCGCACACCGCGCCCGCCCCCCGTCTCCGCCGATGCGCCACGTTTCCGGCCGCACACCCGCAAAGGCATTTCATACTGGCATGAAACCCTATCGGGCAGAACAGGGGCCCCGCCAACAGGCGGGGAGAAACTCTGAAACTCACGGGCGAAGCCCGTTCCATCGGAGGGAGGCCGCAAAGGCGGCCGACCGCCAAGCGCCGGCCGAGCGGGGCCCTTCAGGGCCCCCGAGGCCGGCGCTCCCCCGGAGCGCTGGGCGATTAATGAAGATTAATCTATTGCAAATCAAGAAGATACCCACAGTTTCGCGTGCGAAATCCCGCGATTTCGCACCCGGCCGCCTGGGGAGGCGCTGAGCGATGCCCGAGGAATTCGACCACATCGTGATCGGCGGCGGTGCTGCGGGATGCGTCGCCGCGGCACGCCTCGTCACCGATGGCGACCGGCGGGTGCTGCTCCTCGAAGCCGGCCACTCGCACCACCATCCGCTCCTCGACATGCCGCCCGGCATCTTCAAGCTGATCAACGGCAGCAAGTACATGACCTACCACCACACGGTGCCGCAGGAGCACCTCGGCGGCCGGGTCCACGACATCCCCCAGGGCAACGTGCTCGGCGGCGGCTCGTCGGTGAACGCCCAGGTCTACATGCGCGGCCGGCCCGCCGACTACGACGAGTGGGACGCCATCCTGCGCGGCAACAACGACGGCGCCGCCTGGGACTGGTCGACCGTCCTCGGCCACTTCAAGCGCATCGAAGGCAACAACCGCCTCCTCAACGACCTGCACGGCGCCGACGGCCCGCTCTTGGTCTCCGATCCCGGCCACGTCGACGACGTCTCGCGCTGGTTCGTCCAGAGCGTCCAGGCGATGGGCGAGCCCTTCACCACCGACTTCAACGGCCCGACCCAGCGCGGCGTCGGCTTCTACCAGTTCATGAACCGCCGCGGCAAGCGCTCGAGCGCCGCCTACGCCTTCGTCGAGCCGCTGAAGGACGACCCGCGGCTGACCGTCCGCCTGCGCGCTTCGGTCCGCCGCATCGATCTCGAAAACGGCCGCGCGGTCGGCGTCACCTGGCGCGACGCCGCGGGGCAGGAGCACAGCGCCCGCTCCCGCGCCGACATCCTCGTCGCCGCCGGCGCGCTGGTCACCCCGAAGCTCCTGATGCTCTCGGGCCTCGGACCCGCCGATCATCTGCGCGGGCACGGCATCGAGGTGCTGCGCCGATCTCGCCGGGGTCGGCCGGAACCTGATCGACCACCCCGAGGTGCCGGTGATCTCGGTCACCAACGGCGCCTACGGCTACTACCGCCAGGGCGTCGGCTGGCGGATGCTGAAGAACGGCCTGCACTTCAAGCTCTTCGGCACCGGCCCGATCACCTCCACCGGCTTCGAGGCCGGCGCCTTCGTCAACCCCGTCGAGCGCGACGCGCCGCCGTCGATCCAGGCGTTCTGCGTGCCGATCGTCTATCTCGACCGCGACCTGCTCGAGGTCTTCGACGATACCCACGGCGTCACCATCACCACCGTGGTGGTGAAGCCCAGGTCCCGCGGCTTCGTCGAGCTCCGCTCCGCCGACCCCGACGCCATGCCGCTGGTCTCGCCGCACCTGCTCAAGGACCCCGGCGACATGGCGACGATGATCGCCGGCCAGCGCTTCTTCCGCGAGGTGCTGCTGAGCGGCCCGCTCGGCAAGCGCGTCGAGAAGGTGATCGCCCCCGAAGGCCCCGATCTCTCCGACGCGGCGATGGCCGCCCACTGCCGCCGCTTCGTCAAGACCAACTACCATCCCGCCAGCACCGCCCGCATGGGTGCGGACGGCGACCGCATGGCGGTGCTCGACGCGCTGATGCGGGTCCGCGGCGTCGAGAACCTGCGCGTCTGCGACATGTCGGCGGTGCCGAACATCAATGCCGGCAACACCGCCGCCCCGGCGATGATGCTCGGCGACCGCTGTGTCGACTTCATCCTCGGCCTCGACCAGAACCGCGCCGCGGCCAGGCCCACATCCGAACTCAAGGGAGCCCACGCATGATCTTCGACCGCTTTCGCCTCGATGGAAAGGTGGCCCTCGTCACCGGCGCAACCCGCGGCATCGGCCTCGGCATCACCAAGGCGTTCCTCGATGCCGGCGCCCACGTCATCATGTCCTCCCGGGTGCCCAGGCCCGAGGTGGTCGCAGGGCCTGAAGGACGCCGGCGGCACCGTCGACTACCTGCAGGCGGACGTCAGCAAGCCCGCCGAGGTGCAGAAGCTCATCGCCGACGCCACCGCGATCACCGGCCGCCTCGACATCCTGGTGAACAACGCCGGCGTCGCCCAGCACGGCGACACGCACGACTTCACCGAGGCGAACTATCGCAAGATCATGGACATCAACCTCGACTCGGTCTTCTACGCCTGCCAGGCGGCGCTCGGTCCGATGCGCCAGCAGCACGGCGGCGTGATCCTCAACATCGGCTCGATCTCCGGCTACATCTCCAACATCCCCCAGCCCCAGGCCGCCTACAACGCCTCCAAGGCCGCCGTGCACATGCTGACCAAGAGCATCGCCAGCGACTATGCCGGCGAGAACATCCGGGTGAACGCGATCGCCCCGGGGTACATCGACACCGACATGACCTCGGGCGGCTTCGAGCGGCCGGACTGGGCGCCGGTCTGGCGGCAGATGACGCCGATGCCCAAGGTCGGCACCCCGGAGGACATCGGCGCCGCCGCCCTCTACCTCTGCTCGCCGGCCTCGGGCTACGTCACCGGCGAGGTGCTGGTGATCGACGGCGGCTACCTGACCCGCTAACCCGAAGCCCTGACGAAGTCGATGAACGCGCGCAGCGGCGCCGGCACCAGCCGGCGCCCGGAGTAGTAGAGGAACGGCCCGGAAAACCGCGGCCACCACGGCTCGAGGACCGGCTCGAGCGCGCCGGCCGCGAGATGGGGCCGCAGCCAGTCCTCGAAGAGGTAAATGACGCCTGTCCCCGCGACCGCAGCCTCGACCGCGAGGTCGGTGGTCGTGCCGACGCGGACCAGCAGCGGCCCGGTCGGATCGACCCGCACGACCACGCCGTCGCGCTCGAACTCCCAGGGCGGCATCGCCCCGCTCTCGAAGCGGCCGCGCAGGCAGGCATGGTCGAGCAGGTCGCGCGGATGCGCCGGCCGCCCGCGGCGATCGAGGTAGGCCGGGGACGCCGCGGCGGCAAAGCGCTGGACGCGCGGCCCGATCGGAACCGCGATCATGTCCTGCTCCAGCCGCTCGTCGTAGCGGATGCCCGCATCGCAGCCCGCCGCCAGCATGTCGACGAAGTTGTCCTCGGCGATCACCTCCAGCCTGATTTCGGGATAGGCGGCGAGAAAGCCCGGCACGATCGCCGGCAGCACCAGCCGCGCCGCGCTGATTGCCACGTTGAGTTTCAGAAGGCCCGCCGGCCGGTCGCGGAATCCGTTCACCACGTCGAGCGCCGCTTCCATCTCGGCCAGCGCCGGTCCGAGCCGCTCGAGCAGCCGCGCCCCCGCCTCGGTCGGAACCACGCTCCGGGTCGTGCGGTGCAGCAGCCGCACGCCGAGCCGGGCCTCGAGCCGGCGCACCGCCTCGCTCAGCCCGGACGCGCTTGCGCCGCTCTCGCGCGCCGCGTCGCGAAATCCCTTCGCACCGGCGACCGCCGCAAAGGCGGCGAGATCGTCAAGATCAGCCTTCACTGTCCGTCCCTCCGCACGGGGCGTGCGGATCGTGCCGGGTTATCCGGCCCGGCGGCAAGGCTACCTGTGGCGCAGTCATCCCAGAAGGAGAACCGACATGTCCATCGATCCGGCAGGCACGTACACCCTCGGCGGGCGCACCGTGAAGCGGCTCGGCTACGGCGCCATGCAGCTCGCCGGTCCCGGCGTCTTCGGCCCGCCCAAGGACCGCGACGCCGCGGTCGCGGTGCTGCGCCGGGCGGTCGAAAGCGGCGTCGACCACATCGACACCAGCGACTACTACGGGCCGCACGTCACCAACCGGCTGATCCGCGAGGCCCTCGCACCCTACCCCGACGATCTGGTGATCGTCACCAAGATCGGCGCCCGCCGCGGCGAGGACGGCGCGTGGCTCCCCGCCATCTCGCCCGACGCGCTGACGCAGGCGGTGCACGACAACCTGAAGAACCTCGGTCTCGACGCGCTCGAGGTCGTCAACCTCCGCCTGATGTTCGGGCCCCATGGGCCGACCGAGGGCTCGATCGAGGCGCCGCTGACCGCGCTCGCCGACCTGCAGCGCCAAGGCCTCGTGCGCCATATCGGCCTCAGCAACGCCACCGCCGCCCAGATCGCCGAAGCCCGGCGCATCTGTCCGATCGTCTGCGTGCAGAATCAGTACAACCTGGCCCATCGCGAGGACGACGCCCTGATCCGCGACCTGGCGCGCGAGGGCATCGCCTACACGCCCTTCTTCCCGCTCGGCGGCTTCGACCCGCTGCAGTCCTCGACGCTGACCGCCGTCGCTGAACGCCTCGGCGCCACCCCGATGCAGGTTGCGCTCGCGTGGCTGCTCCACCGCGCGCCGAATATCCTTCTCATCCCCGGCACGGCCTCGCTCCACCACCTCGAGGAGAACCTCGCCGCCGCCGACCTGACCCTGCCCGACACGGCTCTGGCAACCCTGGACGAGGTGGCAACCGCCGGCGCGAGCTAACCTCCAATCCGGCGGAACAGGATAGACCGGGCGCCGCTGCGCCCGGCGTCGCTCAGATCACCTTGCCGAACGCGACGGCGGTATCCGCCATGCGGTTCGAGAAGCCCCACTCGTTGTCGTACCACGACATGACCCGCACGAAGGTGCCGTCCATGACCTTGGTCTGGTCCATGTGGAAGATCGACGAATGCGGGTCGTGGTTGAAGTCGTGCGAGACGAGCTTCTCGGTGGTGTAGCCGAGGATGCCCTCGAGCTCGCCCTCGGCGGCCGCCTTGATCGCCGCGTTCACCTCCTCGATGGAGGTTGCCTTCTTGGCAATGAACTTGAAGTCGACCACCGAGACGTTCGGCGTCGGCACCCGGATCGCCACCCCGTCGAGCCGGCCATTGAGCTCGGGCAGCACCAGGCCCACCGCCTTGGCGGCGCCGGTCGAGGTCGGGATCATCGACAGCGCCGCGGCCCGCGCGCGGTAGAGGTCCTTGTGCATGGTGTCGAGCGTCGGCTGGTCGCCGGTGTAGCTGTGGATCGTGGTCATGAAGCCCTTGTCGATCCCAATGGCGTTGTTGAGCACGTAGGCCACCGGCGCGAGGCAGTTCGTCGTGCAGGACGCGCACGAGATCACCATGTCCTCGCTGGTCAGCACGCCTTCGTTGACCCCGAAGACGATGGTCTTGTCAGCCCCGGACGACGGCGCCGACACGATCACCCGCTTGGAGCCGTTCTCCAGATGCATTGCCGCCTTGGCCCGGTCGGTGAAGATGCCGGTGCATTCGAGCGCGATGTCGACGTCGCCCCACGGCAATGCCTTCGGGTCGCGCTCGGCGGTCACCTTGATCGGCCCGCGCCCGACGTCGATGGTGTCGCCGCTGACGGTAACCGTGCCCGGGAAGCGGCCGTGCACGCTGTCGTAGCGCATCAGGTGGGCGTTGGTCTCGACGGGCCCGAGGTCGTTCAGCGCCACGACCTCGATGTCGTCGCGGCCCGATTCGACGATGGCGCGCAGCACGTTGCGCCCGATCCGCCCGAAGCCGTTGATTGCAACCTTGACCGCCATGGTTTCTTCCCCCGCCCTCAGGACTGTTTCGTCAGCGTCCGGCGCACCGCGTCGCGCCAGCCCGCGTATCTCTCCTCGCGCAGCGCCGCGTCCATCGCTGGTTCGAAGCGGCGATCGAGCGCCCAGCCGCGCGCAAATTCGGCCGGACCCGGATACAGCCCCGCGCGCGATCCCGCAAGCCATGCCGCCCCGAGCGCGGTGGTCTCGAGCACCTTCGGCCGGTCGACCGGCGCGCCCAGCGTGTCGGCGAGGCCCTGCAGCACCCAGTCGTTCGTCGTCATCCCGCCATCGACACGCAGCACGGTGTCGCCGGCGTCGGGCCAGTCGGCGCGCATCGCCTCGAGGAGATCGCGGGTCTGGAAGGCCACGCTCTCGAGCGCCGCCCGGGCGAACTCCGCCGGACCCGAGTTGCGGGTCAGCCCGAAGATCGCCCCGCGGCAGTCGGGGTCCCAGTACGGCGCGCCGAGCCCGGTGAAGGCCGGCACCAGGTAGAGCCGCTGCGCCGGATCGGCCGCCTCGGCGAGCGCCTGGGTCTCCGACGCCGCGCGGATGATCTTCAGGCCGTCCCGCAGCCACTGCACCACCGCGCCGGCGATGAAGATCGACCCTTCGAGCGCGTAGGTCGTCACGCCGTCGAGCTGGTAGGCGACGGTGGTCAGGAGCCGGTTGCGGCTCGCCACCGGCGTCGTGCCGGTGTTGAGCACCGCAAAGCAGCCGGTGCCGTAGGTCGACTTCAGCATCCCCGGCGCGAAGCAGGCCTGCCCGACCGTCGCCGCCTGCTGGTCGCCCGCGACACCGAGGATGGGAATCTCGCGTCCGAAGAGGTCGGCGCGCGTCGTGCCGAACTCGGCGGCGCAGTCGCGCACTTCGGGCAGCATCTCGAGCGGCACCCCGAGCAGCGCGCAGATCTCGGGGTCCCAGGCCCCGACCTCGATGTTGTAGAGGAGCGTGCGCGACGCGTTGGTCGCGTCGGTGACATGCGACCGCCCGCCGGTCAGCTTCCAGATCAGGTAGCTGTCCACGGTCCCGAACAGCAGCTCACCCCGCCGCGCCCGCTCGCGGGCGCCCTCGTGCGCATCGAGCAACCACTTGAGCTTGGTGCCGGAAAAGTACGGGTCGAGGATCAGGCCGGTCCGCTCGGACACCATCGCCTCGTGGCCGGCGGCGCGCAGCTCGGCGCAGAGCCCGGCCGTCCGGCGGTCCTGCCAGACGATGGCCCGTCCGAGCGGCCGCCCACTCTCCCGCTCCCAGACCAGCGTCGTCTCGCGCTGGTTGGTGATGCCGATCGCGGCGATGTCGTCGGGCTTCAGCCCGGCGCGCTCGATGGCGCCGCGGCAGGTGCCCGCGACGCTCGACCAGATGTCGTCGGGCTCGTGCTCGACCCAGCCCGATTGCGGGAAGTGCTGCGGGAACTCCTCCTGCGCGGTTGCCACGATCCCGAGGCGCGCGTCGAACACGATCGCCCGGCTCGAGGTCGTGCCCTGGTCGATGGCGAGAACATGGGTCATCGGTGCTCCCCGGTGCGGCACCCGTTTCCGGCGCCTTCAGGCCATCCTTAGCGGACCGACGCCGCCGGGTCACGTGGGAGGATCGCGGCCCTTGCCAATGCGCTCGGGCCGGCTAGCGTTACGGCCATCGAGCGCTGGGTGACGCATGGCCAAGGACCTGGAGACCGTACCCGTCGAGAGCCGCGCCAGCTTGAGGGCATGGCTGTGCGAGCACCACGGGCAATCCGAAAGCGTCTGGATCGTTCGTTACAAGAAATCCGACGCGCGCCGACACGTGAGCTACGACGACCTCGTCGAGGAGGCGCTCTGCTTCGGCTGGGTCGACAGCCGGCCCCGCGCGCTCGACGCCGCCCGCTCGATGAACCTGCTGTCACCGCGAAAGCCCGGAAGTGCCTGGTCCAAGGTGAACAAGGCTCGGGTGGATCGCCTGCTCGCCGCCGGTCTGGTGGCGCCGTCGGGTCTCGCCAGGATCGAGGCCGCCCGGCGCGACGGATCCTGGACGTTTCTCGACGATGTCGACGACGGCGTCGTCCCCGAGGACCTCGCGGTGGCGCTGAAGCGATATCCCGAGGCCAGCTCAAACTTCGACGCTTTTCCGCGATCCTCGAAGAAGATCATCCTGGAGTGGATCAAGACGGCCCGGCGCGCGGAAACCCGCCGGGCGCGGGTGGAGGAGGCCGCGACCAAGGCTCAACAGAACATCCGGGCCAACCACTACCGGACCTGAGCCCGCCGCAATCGCAGCCGCGCCAGGATGTTGCGCCTGCTTGCGTGCGGACCGGCCCCCGTCTAGAACGGTCCATCCACTGCCGAAGCGACCGCATGGCCCAGAACTTCCGACATTCCGAGATCCTGACCATCGCCCGAGACGCCGGCAAAGTCACGGTCGAAGGCCTCGCCTCGCACTTCAACGTCACCGCCCAGACCATCCGCCGCGACCTCGGCGAGCTCTGCGACGTCGGCCAGCTCACACGGGTCCACGGCGGCGCGATGATCCCCTCGGGCGTGATCGCGCTCGGCTACGAGGACCGCCGCACCCTCGCGAGCGCCGAGAAGGACGCGATGGCGCGGCTGGTCGCCGAGCAGATCCCCGACGGCGTCTCGATCTTCATGAACATCGGCACCACCACCGAGGCGGTCGCCCGCGCACTGCTCAAGCACCGCAACCTGATGGTGATCACCAACAACCTCAACGTCGCGAACATCCTCGCCACCAGCCCCAACTCCGAGGTGATCGTCGCCGGCGGCATCCTGCGGCGCACCGACGGCGCGCTGGTCGGCGACGTCACCGCCGAGTTCATCGGCCAGTTCAAGGTCGACTACGCGATCATCGGCTCGGCGGCGGTCGACCCCGACGGCTCGCTCCTCGACTACGACTTCCGCGAGGTCCGGGTGGCGCAGGCGATCATCAAGAACGCCCGCAAGAGCTACCTCGTCGCCGACCACACCAAGTTCAAGATGGCAGCCCCCGTGCGCATCGCCTCGCTCGCCGAGTTGGACGGTTTCTTCACCGACGTCACTCCGCCGAAATCCATCGTCCAGCTGTGCGCCGACAACGACGTCTTCATCCGCACCGTCGAGCACGCCACCCGCGGCCGCTGAGCCTTCGCGCCGGCATTCGCCGACCGTCACCGCCCCATCGGCCTTCCGCGCAGGACCGCGGGTCGCTAATAGGTGCACATCGGACCTCACAGTAGGAACGCCGCATGCTCCACATCGACCTGCCAACCCGCGCCGATCTCGAAAAGCTCGCCGCGCATCGCGGCACGCCCACGGTGTCGATCTACCTGCCGACGACGCCGGTGACCCAGGACACCAAGCTCGACAGGATCGAGCTGAAGAACCTCCTCAAGACGGCCGTCGATCAGATGGAGGCCGGCGGGGTTCCCAAGCGCAGCATCTGGCCGATCGAGGAGCAAGTCGGCGGACTGATCGACGACGACGATTTCTGGACGCTGCAGGCCAACAGCCTCGCGGTCTTCGCGCTCGACGGGCGCATCACGACGTTCCGGCTCCCCAACCGCCTGCAGAGCCGCGTCGAAGTCTCCGACCGCGCGCATCTCAAGCCCTTGCTGCGCGCCGTCACCTTTCCGCACAACGCCTACGTGCTCGCCCTCAGCATCGGCGCGTGCCGCCTGGTCGAGGTCTCGCCCGACCTGCCGCCGCACGATGTGCGCGTGCCCGGCCTGCCGCGCGACTTCAACGACGCGCTCGGCAAGCGCAGCCACACCGAAAACCGCTCCGAGATGTCCAGCGGCGAATCCACCAGCGAAAGCGCCATGCTCAACCGCTACGCCCGCACGGTCGACCAGGCGCTGCGCCCGGTGCTCGCGGGCAAGGAGCCGCCGCTGATCGTCGCCGCGTCCGAGCCGCTCGCCTCGATCTGGCGGTCGGTGTCGAGCTATCCCCACACGTCGCACGAAGCGATCCCCGGCAGCGCCGACCAGACGCCCGACCACGAGCTCGCCGCTTCCGCACGCGACATCCTCGACCGCATCTACGCCGAGCGGATCCGCACGCTGGGCGAACTCTACGCCACCCGCGAGGGCCAGGGCCGCGCCACTGCCGACGTCGCCCAGGCAGCCCGCGCCGCCACCTTCGGCGCGGTCGACACGCTGATCGTCGACATGGACGACGCCGTGTACGGCACGCTCTCCGAGGACGACGGCTCCATCACTTTCGCCGATGGCCCGAGTGCCGCGACCTACGGCATCGTGGACGAGATCGCCGGACGCGCGCTCCTCAGCGGCGCCGAGATCGTGGCCGCCCGGCGCGGCGACATCCCGGGCGGCGGCACCCTCGCGGCCATCCTACGCTACCCGATCTGACTCGAGCATGGGGGAAACGAGACCTGGGGCGAGGCTGCTCGTCGACTGCCTGCTGGCGCAAGGGGTAACCACCGCGTTCGGCGTCCCCGGCGAAAGCTACCTCGCGGTGCTCGACGCGCTCCATGATGTCGCGGACCGCATCCGGATGATCCCCAACCGCCAGGAAGGGGGCGCGGCGTTCATGGCGGCCGCCTGGGGCAAGCTCACCGGCACCCCCGGCATCTGCTTCGTGACCCGGGGCCCCGGCGCCGCCAACGCGGCGATCGGCGTCCACACCGCGAGGCAGGACTCATCGCCCATGCTGCTCTTCGTCGGCCAGGTCGGCACCGGCATGCGCGGTCGCGAGGCGTTCCAGGAAGTCGACTACCGCGCGGTCTTCGGGTCGCTCGCCAAGTGGGCCGTCGAGATCGACGACGCGGCACGCATCCCCGAAATCGTCGCCCGCGCCTTCGCCGTGGCGCAGACTGGCCGCCCCGGCCCGGTGGTCGTCGCGCTGCCCGAGGACATGCTGACGAGCCCAACCGATGCCGTGGCCGGCCCGGCCGTGCACGTGCCGAAGCCCGCGGCCTCGGCGCAGGACCTCGCCGGCATCGTCCGCATCCTCGAGCGCGCCCGGGCGCCGCTGCTCTTGGCCGGCGGCGGCGGCTGGGGCGGCCAAGGCCGCGCCGGCCTGCGCGCCTTTGCCGAGGCTAACCGGCTGCCGGTCCTCGTCGGCTTCCGCGACCAGGACCTCCTCGACAACCTGAGCCCGAGCTACGCCGGCGACGCAGGTCTCGCCAAGACCCCCGGGGTGCGGGCGCTGATGCGCGAGGCCGACGCGATCCTCGCGCTGGGCCTGCGCTTCGGCGAAATCCTCACCGACGGCTACAGCCTCTTTGCCGTGCCGCGCATGGCAGCGACGTTGATCCACGCCCACGCGTCCGATGCCGAGCTCAACAAGATCTACACCGCCGATCTCGCTATCTGCGCCCATCCCGACCGGCTGATGCCGGCGCTGGCCGAGCTGCGGCTCGCCGGCGCCGAAGCGTGGGCGGCGCGCACCGAGGCGGCCCACGCCGACTGGCAGGCAAGCCTCGCCACGCCGCCCCAGCCCGGCGAACTCGACATGGGCGAGGTCGTCCGCCACCTGCAGGCGGTGCTGCCCGCCGATGCGATCCTGACCAACGGCGCCGGCAACTTCTCGACCTGGAGCAACAAGCATTTCGCCTTCACCGGCAGCCAGCGCCTGCTCGGCCCGCAGGCGGGCGCCATGGGCTACGGCGTGCCGGCCGCGATCGCCGCCCGGATCGCCCGGCCGCGGAGCACCGTCGTGGCCTTCGCCGGCGACGGCGATTTCCAGATGACCGGGCAGGAGCTCGGCTGCGCGCTGCAGACCGGCGCCTGGCCGATCATCCTGATCGTCAACAACCGCAGCTACGGCACGATCCGCATGCACCAGGAGCGGACCTACCCCGGCCGGGTCAGCTTCACCGACATCGTAAACCCCGACTTCGTGGCGCTCGCCGCCGCCTACGGCACCCACGCGGAGCGGGTCAGCCGCACCGCCGACTTCCCCGCGGCCTTCGCCCGCGCGATGGCCAGCCCCACCGGCGCGGTGCTCGACCTCGTGATCGACACCGAAAGCCTGACCCCGCGCCAGACCCTCGCCGCCATGCGCGCCGCCGCCACCACGAGGTAAGCCGATGCCCGACTTCCACCGCATCCTGATCACCGGCGCCGCCGGCAACCTCGGCAGCCACCTGCGCCGCGGGCTCGTCCCGCTCGCCGACCGCCTCCGGCTGCTGGACGTGAGGAGCCTCGGCGACGCCGAACCGCACGAAGAACTCGTGCAGTGCGATCTCTCCGACCGGGAGGCGGCCTTCGAGGCGACCCGCGATTGCGACGCCATCGTGCACTTCGCCGGCCGGCCCCACGAGCAGACGTTCGACGAGATCATCGCCGACACCCTCCCGGCCTCCTACAACGTCTTCGAAGGCGCTCGGCTGAACGGCTGCCGCCGGGTCGTCTACGCCAGCTCGATTCACGCGGTAGGCTTCCATCCCGTCGATGCCGTTCCCGACACCCGTGTCCCGCAGCGCCCGGACACCTTCTACGGCCTGACCAAGACCTTCACCGAGAACCTCGCCAGCCTCTACTGGGACAAGTTCGGCGTCGAGAGCGTGATGCTGCGCATCTGCTCCTGCTTCGAGGCGCCCCGCGACCGGCGGATGCTCTGGTCGTGGTTGAGCTTCGACGACTGCATTCGGCTGGTCGAGGCGGCGCTCCTCGCCCCGCACGTCGGCTTCTCGGTGATCTACGGCACCTCGGCCAACGCCGCGGCCGCGGTCTCGAACGCCCACGCCGGGCACATTGGCTTCCGTCCGCTCGACAGCGCCGACGGCTTCGCCGCCGCTGTCCACGCCACCACCGAGCGCCCGGACCCCGCCGCCATCGCCACCAGGGTCGTCGGCGGCGGCTTCGCCGCGACCGGGCATCCGGACGATGGCCGCTGATCCCGCCGCGCTCGCCGCAGCCCTCGGCGCGACCTGGCCGCCCGCCGAGGCGGTGCGGCTCGGCTCATGGACACTGCGGCGCGGGGCAGGCGGCGGCAACCGCACGACGGCCGCCACCCTCGACGGTCCGCCGGAGAGCATCGACCTCGCCGCCGCGGCGATGCGCGCCTGGGGCCAGCGCCCGCTCTTCATGATCCGCGCCGCCGACGCAGCCCTCGACGCCGACCTCGCCGAGCGCGGCTACGCGGTGAAGGACCCCACCCTGCTCCTCGCCGCCCCGGTCACCGCTCTGGCAGACGGCGCCACCGACGGCGCAATTCCTGTATCAGCGCCGCTCGCCTGCATGGCCGAAATCTGGACCACGGGCGGGATCGGCCCGGCGCGGCTCGCGGTGATGGCGCGCGCACCCGAGCCGCGGCTCTACCTGCTCGGCCGGCACGAGGACCGCCCTTCGGGCTGCGCCTTCGCCGCCATCCACCGCGGCATCGCCATGGTCCACGCCCTCGAGATCGCGCCGTTCGCCCGACGCCAGGGTGTCGCCGCCCGGCTGATGCGCGCGGCGGCTGCCTGGGCCGCCGGCCACCACGCTGCGATCCTCGGGGTCGCCGTGACCCGCGCCAATGCTCCCGCCCGCGCACTCTACGCCGGGCTGGGCATGACGCCCGCCGGTGCCTACCACTACCGCGTCGCGCCGGACGAGCCGCCGGGCGACGAGGCCGTCACGGCCAGTGGTCGGGACCCATCCCCTTGAAATGCTCGGTCATGAAGTCGATGAACGCGCGCAGCTTCGGCTGCGGAAACCGGCCCTGCGGGTAGACGGCGTAGATGCCGAGGACGTCTGGCGGGCGGTCGGTCAGGATCTCCACCAGCCGCCCCTGCTCCAGTGCGTCGCCCAGCATGAAGGACGGAATCTGCGCGATGCCGAGGCCGGCCTCCGCCGCTTTCATCAGCGCCTCGCCGTTGTTCACCGTCAGCCGGCCGCCAACCCGGACCAGCCGCTCCTCGCCGGACGGAGCCCGCAGCCGCCAGAAATTCCCGGTGGAGAGCTGCGAATAGTGCAGGAGCCGGTGCTCGGTCAGCTCGTCGATCGTCTGCGGCGTGCCCATCGCCGCGAGATAGGACGGCGCCGCGGTGATCAGCCCGCGCGCGCTCGCAAGCTTCTTGGCCTTGAGCGAGCTGTCGGCCAGCGTGCCAATGCGGATCGCGAGATCGAAGCCGTCGGCGACCAGTTCGACATAGCGATCGTCGAGCACCATGTTGATGTCGACCTCGGGATAGTCGCAGAGAAACCGCGCCACCGCCGGCGCCACCTGCTTGATGCCGAAGTTCACCGGCGCCGAAATCCGCAGCGACCCTTTCGGCGTCGCCTGCATCGCCGTCACCATGCTGTCGGCGTCGCCCGCCTCGGCCAGCACCGACCGCGCCCGGTCGTAGTAGGCGAGACCGACTTCCGTCGGGCTGACCCGCCGCGTCGTGCGGTTCAGCAGCCGCGCCGCCAGACGCGCCTCCAGCGAGGAGACGTGCTTGGAGACGGCAGACTTGGAAAGGCCCATCTTCCTGGCTGCGTCAGTAAAGCCGCCATGATCGACCACCTGAACGAACGCTTCCATTTCGGTCAGGCGATCCATTAAACCAATCCGCTTGTTTCCAATGGAAGAACGTTAGGCGAGTACCTTCCGCAGCGTCAACTGCAACCCGCGCCATCTCGGACACGAGGAAGTGAAGGGAAATAAAGGAAAGTTTACCGTCTGACCGGACAGGCCCGGAGCTGCTGGTCATAGATCGCCGACCAGGCCTGCACGTCCCGCGCGACTCCCGGCAGCCATGCCTTCTGCCGGTAGCTGCCGCGTGCATAGCCGGCCTTGCCCTCGTGGTACGCGAGGTACTGGTGGTAGGCATCCTGCAGCGGCACGCCATTCACCCGACTGTTCGAGTTCATGTACCAGCCGATGAAGTCCGAGGAATCCGCGAAGTCGCCCCGGTCCGCCCGCCGCCGGCCGGTCTCGCGCAGGTAGCCGTCCCAGGTGCCGTCAATCGCCTGCGAGTACCCGTAGGCGCTGGACAGCGGCACGTCGCGCGAAAAGATGCCGCTGCCGACATGCCGTGTCGGGCGGGCATCGTGGCGGAAGCTCGAACTCGCGAGAGATTGTCGCGAGCTGCACCGACACCGGAACGCCCCAGCGTTCCTCCGTCTGCCGCATCGCTGCGAACCATTTCGGCCGCTCGGTCTGCATCCGGCAGGCATCCACCACCGTGCTCGGCGGCTTGTCATGGCCGGAGCATGCGCCAAGCAGCGCAAGCATAACGAAAACGGCGAGCTTGCGCCCGCGGATCAGACCTGCCTTCATCTCAAACTGCTCGCGTGTCTTGCTGCACGTCGTAGCGGGATACTGCCAGCATCGGCCTTCAATGCCAAGCAAAAGCTCAGACAAAAGCGTTTAAAACCTGCGGGGTCCGCGCCGGGGCCGGGGATGATTGTGCCGGCTCGTCCAGCTGCGACAGTTTCGCCGCACCGCAACCGAAGGGCGGTCCGGTGGTGTGGACAGAACGCCGGGCGCCCTATATTGTGGTCAGTTGGAGGATTTTTCGGGTTTGCGGGGAATGTTGCGGGTTTCTGCCAAATTTGCGCTCGGCCAGGTGGTACGGCATCGCGTCCACCCCTTCCGTGGGGTGATCTTCGACGTCGATCCGACGTTCAACAATACCAACGAGTGGTGGGAATCGATCCCCGAGGAAAGCCGGCCGCGCAAGGACCAGCCGTTCTACCATCTCCTGGCCGAGAATGAGACCTCCTACTACGTGGCCTACGTCTCCGAGCAGAACCTCGTCAGCGACGAGTCAGGCGATCCGGTCGACCATCCGGAAGTGGCCGAGATGTTCGGCGCCCTGCGCGAAGGCGGCCGCTACGACCTCGACGGTCACCTGCACTAAAGCACTCTGAAACCTCCAGACCGCGCTTGGCAGGTCACGCCAGCCTCGGCATACTGTCGCCGCGCCCGGGGGAGTCGCACGCTTTATTCAGAGGCAGTCATGAAACGTCATTATCGCGCATGGTCCTGTGCCGTGCTGCTGTCAGCTTTGGCCGGAGGCACCACGGCGCACGCCCAGAGCATCGGCTCACCAGATGCGACGCGAACCATCGACGGCCAGTCGCTGCCGGCCGAAGCGCTGCCGTTCGGCGGGGTCATCAACCTCGATGCCAAGGAACTCCACGCCGTGGTGGCCGCCGACGACGGTTCCGCCCAAGGGCGCGCCGAATATCCTGCTGATCATGACCGACGACGCCGGCTACGGCGTCTCGGGCACCTTCGGCGGCATCATCCCGACCCCGACGCTCGACCAGATCGCCGCTGACGGGCTGCGCTACACCCAGTTTCACTCGACCGCGCTCTGCTCGCCGACCCGCGCCGCCCTGATCACCGGGCGCAACCATCACTCGGTCGGCTTCGGTGTGATCGCCGAGCAGTCCACCGGCTTTCCCGGCTACGACGGCGTGATCGGGCTCAACAGCGCCTCGATCGGCGAAATTCTCAAAGAGCACGGCTACGCCACGTCCTGGTTCGGGAAAAACCACAACACCCCGACCTACGCCTATTCCGCTGCCGGCCCGTTCGACCAGTGGCCCTCCGGCATGGGCTTCGATTATTTCTACGGCTTCATGGGCGGCGAGACCGACCAGTGGACGCCGTGGCTGTTCCGCGACCACACCCAGATCTTTCCCTGGCGCGACCAGCCCGGCTACAACCTGACCACCGGCATGGCCGACGACGCCATCAGCTACCTGCGCGAGACCAACGCCGCCGCGCCCGCCAAGCCGTTCTTGCTCTACTACGTCCCCGGCGGCACCCACGCGCCGCACCAGCCCAAGCCCGAGTGGAGTGCCAAGTTCAAGGGCAAGTTCGACATGGGCTGGAACGCCATGCGCGACGAGATCTTCGCCAACCAGAAGCGGCTCGGCGTGATCCCGGAGAGCACCAAGCTGACGCCGTGGCCGGACGATTTGCCGAAGTGGGACACACTCGACGCCGACAGCAAGAAGATGTTCGCCCGTCAGGCCGAGGTCTTCGCCGGTTACGTCGCCTACACCGACAACGAGATCGGCCGGGTCATCGACGAGGTACGCCGCCAAGGCAAGCTCGACAACACTCTGATCATCTACATCGAGGGCGACAACGGCACCAGCGCCGAAGGGTCGACCATCGGAACGCCGTTCGACCTGGCGGCAATCCAGGGTATCAATGTGCCGGTCGCCGAACAGCTGAAGTTCTACGACCAGTGGGGCGACCCCACGACGCAGCCGCACATGTCGGTGGCTTGGTCCTGGGCCTTCGACACGCCGTTCAAGTGGACCAAGCAGATCGCGTCGTACTTCGGCGGTACCCGGCAGGGCATGGCGATGTCCTGGCCCGGCCACATCACCGACAAGGGCGGGGTGCGCAGCCAGTTCCACCACATGATCGACATCGTGCCGACGATCCTCGAGGCGACCGGGATCGAGGCGCCACAGATGGTCGACGGCATCCCGCAGAAGCCGATCGAAGGCGTCAGCATGGCCTACACCTGGCCTAAGGAGAACGCGAACGTCGCCTCGCACCGTGAAACCCAGTATTTCGAGATGTTCGGCCAGCGCGCGCTCTACCACGATGGCTGGATAGCAGCGACCAACCCGACCGCCGGGCCCTGGCTTATGGGGCTCGGCAAGCTGCCCAACGTGCTCGATGGCTACACCTGGTCGCTCTATGACCTGACCAAGGACTATTCCGAAAACGACGACCTCGCGACCCAGAACCCGGCGAAGCTCAAGGAGCTGCAGGACCTCTTTCTAGTCGAGGCGGCGAAGTACCAGGTGCTACCACTCGACAACTCTGTGGCGACGCGGCTGATCGAGCCGCGGCCGAGTGCGACCGCCGGGCGCGACACGTTCAGCTATACAGGGGTGATGTCCGGCCTGCCGCCCTCGGCCGCGCCGGACGTGCTGACCCGCTCCTACACGATCACCGCCGATATCGAGGTGCCGCAAGGCGGCGGCGACGGCATGCTGAACACCCTTGGCGGCCGGTTCGGCGGCTACGGCCTCTACCTGCTCAAGGGCAAGCCGGTCTTCGTCTACAACCTTCTGGCGCTCGAGAGTTTCCGCTGGGAAGGCAAGGACGCGCTGACCACCGGCAAGCACACGGTGACGTTCGACTTCACCTATGACGGGCCGGGTGCCGGCAAGGGCGGCACTGGGGTCCTCTCGGTCGACGGGACCGAGGTCGCCCGCCAGGCGATCCCGCACACCATCCCGTTCCTGATGACGATCGACGAATCCTTCGACGTCGGCATCGACACCCGGACCGGGGTGACCGACGACTACGCGCTGCCCTTCCGCTTCGACGGAACCCTCGACGCGCTGACCGTGAAGGTCGGCCCGCCGCAGATCTGAGCCGTTCCACCGGTGCCCACGCCTGGGCGCGGGCACCGGTGGGCCTTTCAATACCCGAGCGCGCAGCCGTCCTTGCGCGGGTCGCTCGCTCCGGCCAGAACCGCGTCGCCGATGACGATCGCCTGCGCTCCGCCGAGCGGTACGTCCGGGCGCACGACGCGGTGGCCGAGATCGGCCAGCGCGGCAGCGACGTTGTCGGCATAGCCGGTCTCGAGCTGGAGTTCGTCCCCGATAGCGAAGCTGCGCGGCGCGTCGAGCGCCTCCTGCGGGTCCATCCCGAAGTCGGTCAGGTTGGCCATCACCCGGACGTGCCCTGCGGGCTGGTAGGCGCCGCCCATCACCCCGAACGGCATCACCAGCCGCCCCTCGCGGCGCAGCATGGCCGGGATGATGGTATGAAGCGGCCGCCTGCCGCCGGCGGCCTCGTTCGGATGGCCGGGTGTCAGCGTGAAGCCCGCGCCCCGGTTCTGGAAGTTGATCCCGAACCTGGTCGAGGCGAGGCCCGAGCCCAGACCGCTGTAGACCGAATAGATCAGCGATACCGCCATCCGGTCGCGATCGACGACGCAGAGATAGACCGTCTCGCGGTGGATCGCCTCGGCGGCGGCCGCGGCGGCGGGCAGCACCCGGCGTGGGTCGATCAGCGCCGCGAGCCGCGCCGCGGTCGCATCGGACAGCATGTGGTCCAGCCGCAGCGCGCCCGCGCCGGGATCGCCGATGAAGCGGTCGCGGGCATCGTAGGCCAGCTTCGCCGCCTCCGCTTCCAGATGCGCGCGCGCCGCGCCCAGCGGATCGAGCCCGGCTAGATCGAAATGACCGAGGATCTTCGCCATCAGGATCGCCGTGGCGCCCTGGCCGTTCGGCGGCAGCTCGACCAGTTCGTGGCCGCGGTAGTCCCCGGCGATCGGCTCGACGATGCTCGACGCCGTCGCCGCGAAGTCCTCCAGCGTGTGGACACCGCCGAGCGCCCGCAGCGAGCTCACCATGTCCTCGGCGACCTCGCCGGCATAGAACCCGTCCCGCCCCTCACGGGCGATCCGCCGCAGCACCTCCGCCTGTCCGGGGGCGCGGAACACCGTCCCGGGCTCCGGCGCCGCGCCGTGGATCAGAAAGTACCGCCGCGCCTCGCCCGTGAGGTTCGCCGCCGCGGCCTTCCAGTCCCGCGCGGTGCGCGGCGCCACCGGCACGCCGGCGTCGGCATAGTGGATGGCCGGCGCCAGGCAGGCGGCGAGCCCGAGCCGGCCCCAGTCGGCCGCCAGCCGGACGAAACCGTCGACCGCGCCCGGAACCGTCACCGCGGCCGCGGCATGGACCGGCATCGCCGCATGGCCGGCCGCGCGCAAAGCGCCGGCATCGAGCGCCGCCGGAGCGCGGCCGGAGGCGTTCAGCCCGACCAGCCGCTCCTCGCCTGCGGGTTTGACCAGCGCGAAGCAGTCGCCGCCCAGCCCGCACATCGGCGGTTCGCAGAAGCCCAGCATCACCGCCGCCGCGATCGCCGCGTCGACCGCGTTGCCGCCGTCCTGCAGCAGCCGCACAGCGACCTGCGTCGCCAGCGGATGCGACGATGCGCACATGCCGTTGGTCGCGTAGACGAGCGACCGGCCGGGTTTCTGGAAATCGCGCACTTCAGGGCCTCCCGCCAGGACGCCGCATTGAAACGGCCCGCGCCGGGCGAGGCAATGGCACTTCGCCACACTTGCCAAAGTCCGTACGGCCCGCCATGTTCTGGAACATGAGCGGCAGTGCCGAGATCGCCCCGTTTCCGAGCCGTCCCGATGCCGTCGCCTTCCAGCGCGCGGAACTTTCGATCATCCTCGGCCTCTATGGCCGCATGGTCGCCGCCGGCCTCTGGCGCGACTACGGCATCTCGATGCTGCGCGACGTCGCGATCTTCGCCGTCTTCCGCCACACCGCCGAGCACCCGCTCTACCGCATCGAGAAGCGTCCCCGCCTCGCCGGCCGCCAGGGCCAGTACGCGGTGATCGCGATGGACGGCCGCATCCTGAAGCGCGGCCCGGACCTGCGCGCCGTCCTCCGCGTGCTCGAGACCAAGCTCATCCGCGCCGTCTGACCGCGCGCTTGATCTGGCGCAAGGCCGACCGCCCCGCGCTCGCCTAGAATCGTGTCCGGCAACCGGACGGAGGGCGGCATGCAGCACGAATTCCAGGCCAGGATCGTCGACATCCTCGCGCGCACCGTGGACATGACCATCGCGACGGTGCGCCCGGACGGGGCGCCGCAGGCCACCGTCGTCTCCTTCGCCCACGACGGCATGACGATCTACTTCGGCTGCGGCGCCCAATCCCAAAAGGCCGCGAACATCCACCGCGAGCCGCGGGTCTCGCTGACTGTGACGCCGCCTTGCGCCGACTGGAACGCCATCGAGGGGCTGTCAATCGCCGCCACAGCGCAGGAGGTGACGGCACCCGCCGAGCTCAACCTGGTGCAGTCGCTGATGATCCGCCGCTTCCCAGCGGTCGCGACGATGGTGGTGCCCGCCGGGCAGATGAAGGTCTTCCGGCTGCGGCCGCAGCTCGTCTCGATCCTCGACTACACCAAGGGCTTCGGCCACTCCGATCTGGTCCGGGTCGGCGAAGGCGACATCGTCGAGACGCTCGCCAGCATGGCGCACCACTGGATCGCAGTCCCGGAGCCAACCTGAGCGCAAAAGAAAAGCCCCGGAGCCTTCGCTCCGGGGCTTCGTTCCGGCGTGCGGCGCCTACTCCGCGGTCAGAAGCGGCGGCTTCTTCGCGGTGATCCGCGCCACCGCGGCAGGCTCGATCTTCAGGCTGATCTCGCCCTCCTGAACCGTCACGTGCACGATCCCGCCCTTGGCGAGCTTGCCGAAGAGCAGCTCCTCCGCCAGCGGCTTCTTGATGTTCTCCTGGATCACCCGGCCGAGCGGCCGGGCGCCCATCTTGTCGTCGTAGCCCTTGTCGGCCAGCCACTCGGCGGCTTCCGGCGTCAGCTCGATCTGGACGTTGCGGTCCATCAGCTGCGCCTCGAGCTGCAGCACGAACTTCTCGACCACCTGCATGATCACCGACTTCGGCAGCGCCGAGAAGCTGATCACCGCGTCGAGCCGGTTGCGGAACTCCGGCGTGAACATCCGCTCGATCGCCACCACGTCCTCGCCTTCGCGCCGGTTGCGGCCGAAGCCGAGCGCGTTCTGCGCCTGCTCCTGCGCCCCGGCGTTCGAGGTCATGATCAGCACGACGTTGCGGAAATCCACCGTCCGGCCGTTGTGGTCGGTCAGCTTGCCGTTGTCCATCACCTGCAACAGGATGTTGTAGACGTCCGGATGCGCCTTCTCCATCTCGTCGAGCAGGAGCACGCAGTGCGGATGCTGGTCGACGCCGTCGGTGAGCAGCCCGCCCTGGTCGAAGCCGACATAGCCCGGCGGGGCGCCGATCAGCCGGCTGACCGTGTGCTTCTCCATGTACTCCGACATGTCGAAGCGCAGCAGTTCCACGCCCAGCGTCTCGGCCAGCCGCTTGGCCACCTCGGTCTTGCCGACGCCCGTGGGCCCGGTGAAGAGGTAGTTGCCGATCGGCTTTTCCGGCTCGCGCAGCCCGGCCCGGCTCAGCTTGATCGCCGAGCTCAGCGCCTCGATCGCCTTGTCCTGGCCAAAGACCAGCCGCTTCAGCGACTGCTCGAGGTCCTTCAGCACCTCGGCATCGTCCTTGCTGACGTTCTTCGGCGGGATGCGCGCGATCTTGGCGACGACCGCCTCGATCTCCTTGGAAGTGATCGTCTTGCGCCGCCGGCTCTCGGGCAAGAGGTGCTGCGCCGCGCCCGCCTCGTCGATCACGTCGATCGCCTTGTCGGGCAGCTTGCGGTCGTGGATGTAGCGCGCGCTCAGGTCGACCGCCGACCGGATGGCGTCGACGGTGTAGCGCACGTCGTGATGGTCCTCGAAGTACGGCTTGAGCCCCTTGAGGATCTTGAACGCGTCCTCGACCGTCGGCTCGTTGACGTCGATCTTCTGGAACCGCCGCGCCAGCGCCCGGTCCTTTTCGAAGTGCTGCCGGTACTCCTTGTACGTGGTCGACCCCATGCAGCGCAGCGTGCCCGACTGCAGCGCCGGCTTCAGCAGGTTGGACGCGTCCATCGCCCCGCCGCTGGTGGCGCCTGCGCCGATCACCGTGTGGATCTCGTCGATGAAGAGGATGGCGTTGGGATGCTGCTCCAGCTCCTTCATCACCGCCTTCAGCCGCTCCTCGAAGTCGCCGCGATACCGCGTCCCCGCGAGCAGCGCGCCCATGTCGAGCGAGAAGATCGTGGTCTCCGCCAGCACCGCCGGCGTCTCGCCGTCGACGATCTTGCGCGCCAGCCCCTCGGCGATCGCAGTCTTGCCGACGCCGGGGTCGCCCACCAGCAGCGGGTTGTTCTTGCGCCGACGGCAGAGCACCTGGATGCAGCGCTCGACCTCCAGATCACGGCCGATAAGCGGGTCGACATCGCCCCGGCGTGCCTTCTCGTTCAGGTCGACGCAGTACTTCTGCAATGCGGTCTCCTCGGCTTCCTTGTTCCCCTGCGATTGCGCCTTGGTCTCGGGCGTCGCCTCGGCGCCCTTCACCGGACGCGCTTCGCCATAGGACGGATCCTTGGCGACGCCATGGCTGATGTAGTTGACCGCGTCGTAGCGGGTCATGTCCTGCTCCTGCAGGAAATAGGCGGCGTGGCTCTCGCGTTCGGCGAACATCGCCACCAGAACGTTGGCCCCGGTCACCTCGGACCGGCCGGAACTCTGGACGTGGATCGCCGCGCGCTGGATCACCCGCTGGAAACCGGTGGTCGGCGCGGCCTCGGAGCCCTCGATGTCGGAGATGAGCGAGTTCGAGCTCCTCGTCGAGGAAGGCAACGATCGTCTTTCTCAGCTTGTCGAGATCGACCCCGCACGCCTTCATCACCCGGGCCGCATCGGGCTCGTCGACCAGGGCGAGCAGCAGATGCTCGAGCGTGGCGAGTTCGTGCTTGCGCTGGTTGGCCTGCCCGAGAGCGTTATGGATTGCGGCTTCCAGGGTACTCGAAAAAGAGGGCATAGTCCGCGTCCTTCCGGTCTGAACCCGTCGGCTGGGGGCCGACGCGGGCAATGGACATCAGTGTTACCCGTCACCTGTTAAACTTCGGTTTTATCCTTCACGCTTCAAGGGCGATTATGACGCCGCTCCTCGGAAAGCGCAAAAAAAAAGCAGGGGTGCCGGGGGCGGCATCAGCGCCCCGAGAGGGCGCTGCTCAGAAGTTGTCCTTGCGCCGGCGGATGTCGGCGAAAACTTGGGCATCGGGCAAGTCCTGCAGCCCGACACCGGCCTTGAAGGCGGGGTCCGAAGCCCGCAGGAACGGGTTGGTCGCCCGCTCCAGGTCGAGGCGCGCCGGCACTGTCGGCTCGCCGCTCTTCCGCATCGCGCCGATCGCCTCGGCGCGCTCCCGCAATGCGGGATTGTTCTTATCCACCGACAGCGCGAAGCGCAGGTTGGCCTCGGCGTATTCGTGGCCCGAATAGACCAGCGTCTCGTCCGGCAGCGCCGCAAGCCTCGTCAGCGTCGCCCACATCTGGTCCGGCGTTCCCTCGAAGAGCCGCCCGCAGCCCATCACCATCAGGCTGTCGGCGGTGAAGACCGCTCCCGCCTCGGCGAAGTAGTAGGCGATGTGCCCGACCGTGTGGCCCGGGGCGTCGATCACCTGCGCCACGCTGTCGCCCAATGCGATCGTGTCGCCGTCCTTCAGCGCCTCATCGAGCGCGGGCAGCCGCCGCTTGTCGGCCTCCGCCCCCACCACCCTGGCGCCGAACGCCTTGCGAAGTGCGTCGACGCCGTCGATGTGGTCGCTGTGGTGGTGGGTTATGAGGATGAGGTCGAGACCCCAGCCGCGCTCCTTGAGCGCCGCCTCGATCGGACCCGGCTCCGGCGCATCGACCAGACCCACCGTCCCGGTCGCCGCGTCGCGGATGAGATAGGCATAGTTGTCACTGAGACAAGGGACGGTGACGATCTCGAGCGCCATGGCGGCTTTTCCCCCTCGTGCGGATGGCATTGGCGGCAGTCTCCCCGATCGGGTAGGATCGCGCAATGCACCTGGACGTGCTCGACCTTCGCGCCTTCTACTACCGGACCCCGCTCGGTCGCTCGGCCCAGCGGGTGCTGCAGGAGGCGCTGCGCCGGCTCTGGCCGGAGACCCGCGGACTGACCGTCGCGGGCTACGGCTTTGCCGTGCCGATGCTGCGCCCGTTTCTCGGCGACGCCCGGCGCGTCGTCGGCCTGATGCCGGGACCCCAGGGCGTCATGCCGTGGCCCGCCGGCGAGCCCAACCTCTGCACGCTCGTCGAGGAGACCCTCTGGCCGATCGAGGCGGGCACCGTCGACCGGCTGATCGTCGCGCACGGGCTCGAGACCTGCGACAACCCCGACGCGCTCCTCGCCGAGATCTGGCGCGTGCTCGCGCCGGGCGGCCGGGTCGCCTTCATCGTGCCGAACCGCTCCGGACTTTGGGCGCGCCGCGACGTGACGCCGTTCGGCTACGGGCGGCCCTACAGCTTCGGCCAGCTCGAATCCCAGCTGCGCAAGCATCGCTTCGCGCCCGAGCGCCAGGAGGCCGCGCTCTACGCGCCGCCGTCGCACCGCCGCTTCTGGGTGCAGGCCGCCTATCTCTGCGAGCGCCTCGGCCGCCGCTTCGACCCCCGTGTCCTCGCTGGCGCGCTGGTGGTCGAGGCGACCAAGCAGGTCTTCGCCCGCCCGCCCTCGACCGGCTCCCGCGTGGTCGTCCCGGGACCGCTCGACGTCCTCGAAGGCCTCACCGGCCCCAAGCCCGAACCGGTCCGCAGCCACGGACGCGGATCGCTCCTTCGGGCACATCTTCATGCTGCATCAGCGTCTTGCCACTCTCCCGAGCCTCTGATACCAAACAGCCGATTTCGCTGGGGACGCGAGGGCCGTTCCGCGCCATAATCGCACGCTGTTTGCCCGCGGGGGGCCGACCAGAACAACGGAAGGGTGTCAATGGCCGGCTCAGCTTCACTGACATCGGGCGTTGCAGGTCGGTACGCGACCGCCCTCTTCGAAATCGCGAGGGAATCCAGGCAGCTCGACAAGGTCGAGGCCGACATCGCGGCCCTCGACGCCGCCCTCGAGGAAAGCCCCGAGCTGCGCGGGATGATCGGCTCGCCGGTCTTCAGCCGCGAGGACCAGGGCAACGCCATCAAGGCGATCGCCGCCCGGATGGATCTCGGCCCCGCCGTCGCCAACACCCTCGGCCTCATGGCGGCGAACCGCCGCCTCTTCGTCGTCCCGGCGCTGATCGCCCAGGTCAAGGCGCTCATCGCCGACGAGCGCGGCGAGATGACCGCCGAGGTCACCGCGGCGAGGCCCCTCAGCGAGGAACAGACCCAGGCGCTCGCGCAGACGCTCAGGGACAGCGTCGGCAAGGACGTCAAGCTCGAGGTCACCATCGACGAGAGCCTGATCGGCGGGCTGGTCGTCCGGGTCGGCTCGCGGATGATCGACAGCTCGATCCGCTCCAAGCTCGCCCATCTGCAGAACGTTATGAAAGAGGTCGGATAATGGCCATCCAAGCCGCTGAAATCTCCGCGATCCTGAAAGAGCAGATCAAGAACTTCGGGCAGGAGGCCGAAGTCGCGGAGGTGGGACGGGTGCTGTCCGTCGGCGACGGGATCGCCCGCGTCCACGGGCTCGACAACGTCCAGGCCGGCGAGATGGTCGAATTCCCCGGCGGCGTGCGCGGCATGACGCTGAACCTCGAGGTCGACAACGTCGGCGTGGTGATCTTCGGCTCCGACCGCGAGATCGGCGAAGGCGACGTGGTCAAGCGCACCAAGTCGATCGTCGACGTGCCGGTCGGCAAGGCGCTGCTCGGCCGGGTGGTCGATGCGCTCGGCGATCCGATCGACGGCAAGGGAGCGATCGAGACAACCGAGCGCCGCGTCGCCGACGTCAAGGCGCCGGGCATCATTCCGCGCAAGTCGGTGCACGAGCCGATGGCGACCGGCCTCAAGGCGATCGACGCGCTGATCCCGATCGGCCGTGGCCAGCGCGAGCTGATCATCGGCGACCGGCAGACCGGCAAGACCGCCGTGGCGCTCGACGCCATCCTGAACCAGAAGGTCTACAACGACGCCGCCGGCGACGACGAGGGAAAGAAGCTCTACTGCGTCTACGTCGCCATCGGCCAGAAGCGCTCCACCGTCGCCCAGCTCGTCCGCAAGCTCGAGGAGACCGGCGCGATCGACTACACGATCATCGTCGCCGCCACCGCGTCCGAGCCAGCGCCGATGCAGTACCTCGCGCCTTACTCCGCCTGTGCGATGGCCGAGTACTTCCGCGACAACGGCATGCACGCGCTCATCATCTACGACGACCTCTCCAAGCAGGCGGTCTCCTACCGCCAGATGTCGCTGCTGCTGCGCCGCCCGCCGGGCCGCGAGGCCTACCCCGGCGACGTCTTCTACCTGCACTCGCGGCTCCTCGAGCGCGCCGCCAAGCTCAACGAGGACCACGGCTCGGGGTCGATGACCGCGCTGCCGATCGTCGAGACCCAGGCCGGCGACGTCTCGGCCTACATCCCGACCAACGTGATCTCGATCACCGACGGCCAGATCTTCCTCGAATCCGAGCTCTTCTACCAGGGCATCCGCCCGGCGGTGAACGTCGGCCTCTCGGTCAGCCGCGTCGGCTCCTCGGCGCAGACCAAGGCGATGAAGTCGGTCGCGGGCTCGATCAAGCTCGAACTTGCCCAGTACCGCGAGATGGCCGCCTTCGCCCAGTTCGGCTCCGACCTCGACGCCGCGACCCAGCGCCTGCTCAACCGCGGCGCCCGCTTGACCGAGCTCCTGAAGCAGCCGCAGTACTCGCCGCTCACCAATGCCGAGCAGGTGGTGCTGATCTACGCCGGCACCCACGGCTATCTCGACAAGCTGGCGATCCGCGACGTGAACCGCTTCGAGAAGGGCCTGCTCGCCCACCTGCGCTCGTCCGATTCCGGCCTTCTCACCAAGATCCGCGATCAGGACCAGAAGATCGCCGGCGAGATCGAGAACGAAATCAAGGCCGCCATCGAAGGCTTCGCGAAGTCCTTCGCGTGAGGCGGCGGACGTGATCGTGGAGTACATCCGCTACGCGCTTAAGGAGCACGACGGCGACGCCCTCGTCGCCGCCTACACCGAAGCCGAACGGTCGCTTCGCGCATCGCCGAACGCGCTCTCCTGGGACCTCAGCCGTTGCGTCGACGAGCCGTCGAGCTTCATCCTGCGGATCGAGTGGGACAGCGCCGAGGGGCACATGCAGGGCTTCCGCCGAAGCGAGCACTTTCCGGGCTTCTTCGCGGCGATCCGGCCCTTCGTCGGCGAGATCGCCGAGATGCGGCACTACGAACGCACCGCCGTGGCATCGGCCTGAGACGGGGAAACAGTCATGCCGAGCCTCAAGGACCTCAAGATCCGCATCGCCAGCGTGAAGTCCACGCGCAAGATCACCAAGGCGATGCAGATGGTCGCCGCCGCCAAGCTGCGCCGAGCGCAGGAGGCGGCCGAGGCGGCGCGTCCCTACGCCGAGCGCATGGAGGCGGTGCTCGGCAATCTCGCCGCCGGCGTCGCGTCGAGCCCGTCCGCACCGCGGCTTCTCGGCGGCACCGGCAACGACCAGACGCACCTGCTCATCGTGGCCACCTCCGAGCGCGGCCTCTGCGGCGGCTTCAACTCGTCGATCGTCCGGCTTGCCCGCAGCCACGCGACGCGGCTCCTCGCCGCCGGCAAGACCGTGAAGATCCTCACCGTCGGCAAGAAGGGCCGCGAGCAGCTCCGCCGCGACATGGGCAACCTCTTGATCGGCCACGTCGACCTCGGCGCGGTCAAGAAGCTCGGCTACACCGACGCCTCGGCGATCGCCCGTGACGTGCTGCACCGCTTCAATGCCGGCGAGTTCGACGTCTGCACCCTGTTCTTCAACCGCTTCAAGTCGGTGATCAGCCAGGTCCCGACGGCGCAGCAGCTGATCCCCGCGGTCTTCGAGACCGACACGGCCGCCGCCGTCGCGCTCTACGAGTACGAGCCCGACGAGGAATCCATCCTCGCCGACCTTCTGCCGCGCGGCGTCGCCACCCATATCTTCACGGCACTCCTCGAGAACGCCGCCTCCGAGCAGGGCGCCCGGATGAGCGCCATGGACAACGCCACGCGCAACGCCGGCGACATGATCGACCGGCTCACCATCCAGTACAACCGGTCGCGCCAGCAGGCGATCACCAGCGAGCTCATCGAGATCATATCGGGCGCCGAGGCGCTCTAGACGGGGAAACGGAACGCCATGGACCAGACCAACGCAATCGTCGGCAAGATCACCCAGGTCATCGGCGCCGTCGTCGACGTGCAGTTCGAAGACCACCTGCCCGAGATCCTGAACGCGCTCGAGACCGACAACAACGGCACCCGCCTCGTGCTCGAGGTCGCCCAGCACCTCGGCGAATCCACCGTGCGCACCATCGCGATGGACAGCACCGAAGGGCTGGTCCGCGGCGAGCGGGTCACCGACACCGGCAAGGCCATCCAGGTGCCGGTCGGCGATTGCACGCTCGGCCGCATCCTCAACGTCGTCGGCGAGCCGGTCGACGAGAAGGGTCCGGTCGAGGCCACCGAATATCGCCCGATCCATGCCAACGCTCCGGCCTTCGCCGAGCAGTCCACCGAATCCGAGGTGCTCGTCACCGGCATCAAGGTCATCGACCTCCTCGCGCCCTACGCCAAGGGCGGCAAGATCGGCCTCTTCGGCGGCGCCGGCGTCGGCAAGACCGTGCTGATCCAGGAGCTGATCAACAACATCGCCAAGGTGCACTCGGGCTACTCGGTCTTCGCCGGCGTCGGCGAGCGCACCCGCGAGGGCAACGACCTCTACCACGAGTTCATCGAATCCGGCGTCATCAACGAGCACGACCTCTCCAAGTCCAAGGTGGCGCTGGTCTACGGCCAGATGAACGAGCCGCCGGGCGCCCGCGCCCGCGTCGCGCTCTCGGGCCTCACCATCGCCGAGCAGTTCCGCGACCAGTCCGGGTCGGACGTGCTGTTCTTCGTCGACAACATCTTCCGCTTCACCCAGGCGGGCTCCGAGGTGTCGGCGCTCCTCGGCCGCATCCCCTCCGCCGTGGGCTACCAGCCGACGCTCGCCACCGACATGGGCCAGTTGCAGGAGCGCATCACCTCGACCCGCAACGGCTCGATCACCAGCGTCCAGGCGATCTACGTCCCCGCCGACGACCTGACCGACCCCGCGCCCGCCACCTCCTTCGCCCACCTCGACGCCACGACCGTGCTGTCGCGCGCCATCTCCGAGCTCGGCATCTACCCCGCCGTCGACCCGCTCGATTCCACCTCGCGCCTGCTCGACCCGATGGTGATCGGCGAGGAGCACTACCAGGTCGCCCGCGACGTGCAGGGTATCCTGCAGCGCTACAAGAGCCTGCAGGACATCATCGCCATCCTCGGCATGGACGAGCTCTCCGAGGACGACAAGCTCACCGTGGCTCGCGCCCGCAAGATCCAGCGCTTCCTGTCGCAGCCGTTCGACGTCGCCCAGGTGTTCACCGGATCGCCCGGGGTGCAGGTGCCGCTCGAGGTCACCATCGACAGCTTCAAGCGCGTGACCGAAGGCGAGTTCGACCACCTGCCCGAGTCCGCCTTCTACATGGTCGGCGGCATCGAGGACGTCATCAAGAAGGCCGAGAAGATGGCCGCCGACGCCGCCTGAGGATTGAAGTCATGGCCGACACGATGCAGTTCGACCTGGTCAGCCCCGAGCGCAAGCTCGCGTCGCTCGAGGCCAGCAGCGTCCAGATCCCGGGCATGGCCGGCGACTTCACCGCCTTGCCGCAGCACGCGCCGTTCCTGACGACGCTGCGTCCCGGCGTGGTGCGGGTGGCCGCCGGCGGCGAGACCACCGAGTACGTCGTCACCGGCGGCTTCGCCGAAGTCGCGCCCACTGCGACGACGATCCTTGCCGAGCAGGCGATGCTCCGCTCCGAGGCCACGGCCGGGATGGTCGACGACCTCCTCGCCACGGCCGAGCGCCAGCTCGCCGACGTTCCAGAGGAAGGCCGCATGGCCGCCGGCCAGCGCGTCCGCGACGTCATGGCGCTGCGCACCCAGCTCGCCCTCTGACCGACGCGCCGATTAGGCGACCAGGAAATCCCCGGAGTCCAGCGCGAGGTTCGCGGTCAGCGTTGCCAAGTGGACGGAGCCACCTACTGCATTGCCGTTACTGTCGTAGTTTAGCCAGCCACTGACGGGATCGTAGATGATGCGGTCGTCGCCATCGTGCGCGAGACCAGTATCGCTCATCCAGAACGACCCCAAGGCCAGCGTGCCACCAAGGGCCGGCATCACGGCGCCGCCGAGCGCGATGGTGTCCTCCAGTGCATTGAAATCGGTGATCCGGTCGACGTTGCTCACGGCGTTCGGGGCAGAGCTCAGGACGAAGACGTCGTGGCCGGCGCCGCCGGTCAGCACGTCGCTGCCCAAGCCGCCGTTCAGGACGTTGTCGCCGGCACTTCCGGTGATCACGTTGCCGATGATGTTGCCCGTGCCGTTGATGTTGCCGGCGCCGAGCAGCGTCAGGTACTCGATTGCGCCCTGCACGCGGGCCGAGTTGACCAGGCTGAAGCTGACCGCCGACTGGACCGTGTCGATGCCGCCGGACTCGGCGAGGCTCTCGTTCACGACGTCCCTGGCGTTGTCGACGATATAGACGTCGTTGCCCGCCAGCCCGCGCATGGTGTCGGCACCGAACGCGCCGTTCAGCACGTTGCTGCCCGCATTGCCGGTGATGACATTGCTCAGGGCGTTACCCCGGCCGCTGATGGCGCCGGTCCCGAGCAGCGTCAGGTCTTCGACCGACCCCAGCACGCTGACCGGATTGGCGAGGTTGAAGCTGATCGACGACAGCACCGTGTCGATGCCGGAAGAGCTGGCACGGCTCTCGTCGACGACGTCGCCGGAGTTGTCGACGACATAGACGTCGTTGCCGGCCAGCCCGCGCATGGCGTCGGCGCCGACCCCGCCGTCCAGCACGTTGCTGCCGGCGTTGCCGGTGATCAGGTTGTTCAGGGCATTGCCCGTGCCGTTGATGTCGCCGGTCCCGAGCAGCGCCAGGGCTTCGACCGACCCCAGTACGCTGGTCGGATTGGCGAGGTCGAAGCTGATCGACGACTGGACCGTGTCGATGCCGGAAGAGCCGGCCAGGCCCTCGTTGACGACGTCGCCGGCGTTGTCGACGACGTAGACGTCATTGCCCGCCAGCCCGCGCATGGTGTCGGCGCCGGCCCCGCCAGTCAGCACGTTGTCGCCGGCGTTGCCGGTGATCAGGTTGTTGAGGATGTTGCCCGTGCCGTTGATGTTGCCGGCGGCAAGCAGCGTCAGGCGTTCGACCGCGCCCTGCACCCTGGCCGAGTTGACCAGGCTGAAGCTGACCGCCGACTGGACGGTGTCGATGCCGGCGGAACCAGCGGGGCTCTCGTTCACCACGTCGCCGACGTTTTCGACGATATAGACGTCGTTGCCCGCCAGCCCGCGCATCGTGTCCGCTCCGAAGGCGCCGTTCAGCACGTTGCTGCCGGCGTTGCCGGTGATGACGTTGCCGAGGGCATTGCCCCGGCCGCTGATGGCGCCGGTCCCGAGGAGCGCCAGGTTTTCGACCGACCCCAGCACGCTGGATGTATTGGCCAGGTCAAAAGAGATCGACGACTGCACGGTGTCGATGCCGGAAGATCCGGGACGGGTCTCGTCGACGACGTCGCCGGCATTGTCGACGACATAGATGTCGTTGCCGGCGCCCGCTTGCATGTGATCCGCGCCAAGGGCGCCATTCAGAACATTGGCGACGGCGTTGCCGATCAGGACATCGCTGCCGCTTCCGCCGCGCGCGGCTTCAATCACCACGCCAGGCCCGATGGTAACGGTGGCGCGAGTCGAACCGCCGTTGAAGTAGATCCGCTCGCTTATCGCGCTGAACCGGCCGGGATTCAGGTTGATCGTGCTGTTCTCCACCCCGTTGTAGACGATGATGTCCTGTCCCCCGGCATCGTTGATCGCCTGCCAGTACCGGGTTCCGTCGTTGAACGCATAGACGTCGTTCCCCGCATTGACGTTGGAATTCTCGCCGTAGAGCGCCTCGATCGCCAGCAGGTCGTAGTACATCGGTGTCGTAGGATGGAATGTCGCGTAGTTGTCTTCGACGCTTGACCACGGGGACGCGGTGTAGCTCATGATGGAGTAGAGGGAGCTATCAAGCTCCGCTGGTATTGGGTAGGGCCCCTGGAACGAATGCTTGAGCCCAAGGGCGTGGCCGATTTCGTGAAGTATCGTCAGATAATCATAGCTACCGGGTTGAACATTCGTATCCCCGTCGAGATTGAAACTTGATCGATTGAACCAAACGTCGCCTGCGCTTGGACGGCCGGACGGATAGTAAGCGTGGGCGTTTTCACCGGATGCGCCATCGGTATAGGCGAACCGCAGTTCTCCAACCGTTTTGGAATTGTCGGCGATCTGGACGAAGTCGACGTCCGCAGAGTCGCTCCAGACAGCCAGGCCATCACGCACCGCCGTCCGCTCGACGAGCGAAAGCTGCCCCCAACTGTTCCATTCGCTGTAGCCGGTCTCGAACGACGCGGTTCCGACCGGAAAGCTGTACGTAAGCGTCACGCCCGAGCCAACACCGCCGCCCCACTTCTCACCCCATACTAGATAAACGCCCTCACCCGTCGCCAGCGGATCGACTCCACTGACTGGAACAAAGTTGGTCGTCGGCGTCGCCAATATCGTTCTCCCCTAATCGGCTGTTTCTGAACCTCACCCACTCAGCATTTGACTGCCGCAAGGCTCCAGGTAATGCCCCGCAGTAGCTCACTACAGAGTGATAAGCATACCAAACGTGACTGCGTCTTATTGCCGCCGTTCGATTATACTCGACTGAGCGGATCGTCAATAACTCTAAATATTCCGCCATTGGGATTAATCAGTCAACGAAGTTGTCCGTCAGGCGGTGCAGAGATTCCGTTGCCGTCGGATAGTACCCATTTCAGGTGGATATGTTGTTCGCAGCGCCGGAGTGGATGGCTGCTCAGCTTACTCCGCAGTGACAGGGCTTTCGGCAGGAACGATCAACGCTCACACAAGTTTCAGACCGCCGGTTCTTGGCGGCAGTCAAAGCGGCTATTGCAAGGCGAGGAGCTGGCCAGTAACGAAAACGGCGGCTAGAAGCGCCAGCCGCCAAGGTGATCAGGGAAGAAGCAAACCGGAAGCAAGACTGTCTGCGGCGGAGCCCGGTTCCCGCTCAGCGGCACTGGGCAATCGTGGAGTCGCCGATCCGCGCGAGCAGGGTGTCGAGCGGCGTCATCACCGGTCCGAAGCCCGGCCGGTAGTGGTCGGCGTAGAACTGCGGCAGCGGATAGCGCCCGTTTCCCATCGGGTCGGTCACCTGGTCGAGGCTCTCCTCGATCATCTCCTTGACCGGCAGCCGCACGACCAGGTGGTCGAGCGTGCTCTCCACGAACTCCACCGTCTTGAGCCGCTCCGGCAGCACGGCAATGCCGGCGAGCTGCGCGCGGAGCGCGGCCACGTTGCGCGGACGGCTCGCCGGGTCGGCCGCCCAGAGCGCGACCAGCCGGCCCATCTCGATGTAGTCGCTGACCTCGATCGCCGGGATTGCGCGGGCAGGCTTGTTCTGGATGTCGAGCACGGTCTTGCCTCCGGATTTCAGATGGGACGCCGCATGGCGCGGCGCCTTCGAGGGGAGTGCGCCACCGGGCCGGGCGGACCGGCAGCGGCGTTGCAGGAAACGGATGACCTCGTCCATCGAGGCCGGCACACGGGCGCGGAACACCATCGCCCGGGCCGCCGCCAGTTCGAGGTCGGTTTCTTCGCCCGGCAGCGCGCCGGTCAGCGTCTCGCCGAGGATGACCGATCCCAGCGCGCCCAGCGTCTTGCCGCCGCTGTCCGCCTGCGCCTCGAGCATCAGGAAGAGCGCAAGCGGTGGGTCCCCCGCCAGCCGCTCGATCTCCTCCGGCGCGAGGCCGGTATCCGCGAGCCACCCGGCAGTCGCGGCAATCCAGAAGGTCTCGTCCTGCGCGAAGCACCCTTTGAACAGATGAGGCTCCGCCCGGGCCGCGCGGGAGATCAGGGACCTCACCGACCGCAGCCCACCCCGCGCACAGGCAAAAAGATCGCGCAGGACGAGACCATCGGCGGATGCGTCCGTTCCCACCCCCTTCCCGGGTGCACCGGGGCGCGCGACGTGCGGCCCCAGGGCCCGGGCCCTCTGCGGAACGGACGAACCGATGGCGAAAATACGGGAGAAATCGACCAGCCAGTCTTCGGCCGGCGGCATGCCGGGCGCGGCGCCGCCGCACCGTACCAGATCGCGCAGGCCCGCCAGCTGCGACGGCTCGCCCCACGCCTCGATCTTGCGCACCGATGCATCGCCGAGCCGGCCGACCGCCGCGACGAACTCGGCCGGCGTCTCCGTCGTCGCCGCCGCCAGCCGGCGCGGCAGCCGCGCGACATAGCGGTTGCGGAAGCGCGGCATCAGCCAGGAGCCGAGCACGTCCTTGCGGACCACGTCGCGGTAGATGCCCTGGGTGATCTGCCGGGCCAGCTCGCCCGCCACGGCGTCGCTGCGGGTCACGCTCAGGCGCGCCACGATCGCCTCGTGCATCAGCGCCCAGACCATCTGCATCCGCGCCAAAACCGGGCTGGCTTCCGGCCCGGCACCGCCGCCGTAGACCGACCCCAACTCCAGGGCCTTGCGACCGTGCTGCGCCCCCGGCGCCGCGCAATCGAGGTCGTGCGCCACGAAGTGCAGGAGGACCGCCGCACCGGCGGGAATGTCCGACCTGCCCTCCGGGCACCGGCTGCGCCCGATCTTCGCGGCGATCCTGGCAAGCGCCGCCCTGCCTTCTTCCGTCTCGACGTCGGCTCCGGCGAAAATCTCGTTGTCCCCCGGCGTCCCGAAGAGGTTCCGCCCGGGCTCGGCCGCAGCGAGCATGTCACCCATGGCGATGTTCACCAGGATGCCGCCGGCCCAGTCTCCCTTGAGCAAGGCACCCGCGATGCGCGCCTGGCGCGGCTCGGGCCGGCCACCACGCGCTGGCTCCTTATCGTTCAGACGATCTGACACCGGCCCATCCCCCCGCAGCCCCGCACGAGACACGGGCGCCAGCCATGGTTAACAGGCCCCGGCCCCGGCCTTCTGTGAACAAGGTCACACAACGGCTCGCGCAGGCCTCGCCGAAGCCGCCGAATTGTTGCCGGTTGCGTTCGGCGGCGGCCATCGGCATACCGGGCCGGATTTTCCGGCGGGCCCCCCGAACCTTTGCCCGCCGCCTCGGAGGACCGCATGGGAATACGCCAGCTCGCAAACGAGTTGCAGCTTTCGATCGGCACCGTGTCGCGGGCGCTGAACGACCGGCCGGATGTCAATCCCGACACTCGCGCCCGGGTCAAGGCCGCCGCAGCCGAGGCGGGCTACGTCCCCGACCAGTCCGGCCGCAGCTTGCGGAGCGGCCGGACCGGCATCATCGCCGCGGTCATTCCCACATGCGGCTCCTCGCCGAGCACCGATTCGGGGCTTTTCGCCGTGCTCGAAGGCGCCCGCCGCACTTTCCGGCAGCACGCGCTCGACCTGATCGTCCTCTTCCGCGGCCCCGACGAGGTCCCGCTGACCAACCTGCAGCGCATCGTGCAGCGCCGCATCGCCGACGCCGTCATCATCAGCGAGACAACGCCGCGCGATCCGCGTATCGAGTGGCTGAACGCTGCGGGCGTCGACTACGTTGCGTTCGGCCGCAGCGCCGGCCTTCAGGACTATGCCTTCGTCGACTTCGACTTCGAGACGATGGCGGCCGAGGCGTGCCGGGTCTTCGTCCGCGACGGCCACGCCCGGATCGCGATCGCCCATCGCGAACACCCGTTGAACTACGAGCGCATCATCCTCGAGGTCTTCCGGGCCGAAGCCGCGACGCTCGGGCTCGACGCCGACGCCGTCCAGACGATCCCGCTACGCGATGACCCCGCCGGGACGTCGCATCGGGCCGGGCTGGCGCCAGGCGCTTGCGTCCCGACTGCAATTCTCGCCACCCACGAATCGCTCGCCGCGGCGCTTTATGCCGAACTGGCGTCGATGGGCCTCAGGATCGGCGCGGACGTTTCGCTGCTCTGCACGTTCCCCGCGCTCGACACGCGATCGCTGACGCCGGCGCTCTCCTTCTTCGACGCCGATCTCGACCACGTGGGCGTGGCTCTGGCCGAGCAGCTGATCGCCCGCTCGCCCGAGGCGCCCGCCGGCTTCCCGACCCGGCGCGCGACGCTCCTCCCGCTCCGCTTCACCCCGCGCGCCAGCCATGGGCCGGGGCCGAACTGTCAGGGCGTGATCCAGACCGCGTTGCGCGCCGAAGACTTGACGCACGCCTCGACGAACGCGACGCCGGCGACACCGTCCTCGATCGTCGGATAGAGCACGTCCTTGGGCACCGGTTTCCCGGCCCGACGCGCCTGGATCGCCCGCGCCGCCTCGGCGTAGATGTTGGCGAAGCCTTCGAGATAACCCTCCGGATGCCCGCCCGGGGTGCGGCTGACCCGCGCCGCATCGGGTCCAGCCCCGGCACCGGCCCGGGTCAGGAGCTGCTTCGGCTCGCCGAGCGCGGTGAACCACAGGTAGTTCGGGATCCTCCTGCGCCCACTCGATGCCGCCCTTGTCGCCGAAGACCCGCAGCCGCAGCGCGTTCTCGTTGCCGGTCGCGACCTGGCTGCACCAGAGCATGCCGCGCGCGCCGCCTTCGAAGCGCAGCATCACGTGGCCGTTGTCGTCGAGCCTGCGCCCCGGCACGAACGCCTGCAGGTCCGCCGCCAGCGCCTCGAGCTTCAGCCCGGTGACGAAGCTCGCGAGGTTGTAGGCGTGGGTGCCGATGTCGCCGGTCGATCCGCCCGCGCCCGACTGCGCCGGATCGGTGCGCCAGACCGCGCCCTTGGCCCCGGTCGCCTCGACCGGCGTCGCCAGCCAGTCCTGGGCATACTCGACCTGCACCACGCGGATGGTGCCGAGGACGCCCTCCTTCACCATCGCCCGCGCCTGCCGGATCATCGGGTAGCCGGTGTAGTTGTGCGTCAGCACGAAGAGCGCGTCGGACTCCGCCGCCACCTTGGCGAGCTTCTTCGCTTCGGCCAAGGTCGCGGTCAGCGGCTTGTCGCAGATCACGTGGATGCCGCGCTTCAAAAACTCCCGCGCCACCGGCGCGTGCATGTGGTTGGGGGTCACGATCGACACCGCCTCGATGCCGTTCTTCCGCCGCGCCTCGCGCTTGGCCATCGTCGCGAAGTCGTCGTAGATGCGGTCCTCGTCGAGGCCCAGCGCCTGGCCCGACGCGCGCGCCTTCTCCGGCGTCGAGGACAGCGCCCCGGCGACCAGCCGGTAGTCGTCGTCGATCCGCGCCGCGATCCGGTGCACCGCGCCGATGAAGGCGTCCTTGCCGCCGCCGACCATGCCCAGCCGGATGCGGGCGGGTTTCTCGTCGCTCATTCCTCGTTCCTCCCCCTCGTCAGCTCGCCCAGCCGTCGCGGATCACCCGCGCCCCGGCCCGCACCACCTCGTCCTCGCTCGCGAAGAGCGGCCGCCACACCCTGGTCGCCGCCGCGAGGTCGGGCAGCGCCTGGCCGAACGCCTCGACGGTGAACCAGCCGTCATAGCCCGCGTCGCGCGCCGCCCGGATCGCCGCGGCATGGTCGATGTGCCCGGTCCCGGGCGCGCCGCGATGGTTCTCCGAGATGTGGATGTGGCGGATTGCACCGATCGTCTCGATCAGCGACCCGACCGGATCGCGCTCCTCGATGTTCGAATGGAACGTGTCGTAGAGATAGCCGAAGTTCGGCCGCGCCACCGCCGCCACGTGCGCCGCCGCCTGTTCGTTGGTGGTCAGCACGTAGCACTCGAACCGGTTCAGCGGCTCGACGGCCAGCGTCAGCGACGGCACCCGGTCGGCCATCGCCCGGTGCGCCTCGACCAGCCGGCCGAGCTCGTCCCCGGTCGGGCCGCGGCCGCTGAAGACCCCGAGCGGCTGGTGGAACGGCCCGCAGAGCACCTCCGCCCCGAGCGCCCCGGCGCAGTCGACCAGCCAGTCGAGATGCGCCTGCCCGGCCTTGCGCACCGCGGCGTCCGCCGAGGTCGGATCGTGCGCCACGTCGGGGACCACGCCCACCGCGGTCGCCGCCAGCCCTTCGTCCGCGAGCTTGCCCCGGAGCCAGGCGAAGTGCTCCGGGTCGCCTTCGAACATCGGCACCTCGATGCCGTCGTAGCCCGCGGCCTTGAGGCCCGCGAGCAGCGGCAGGTGCTCCTCGGTGACGTGCGTCGACCAGAGCAGCATGCAGAACCCCGCCTTCACCGGCGCTTACTCCAGCCCGAGGATGCGCCGGTTCGCCGCCTCGTCGGTGCCCCCGGCGGCGAAGTCGTCGAACGCCTTCTCGGTCACCCGGATGATGTGCTGCCGCACGAACTCGGCACCCTCCCGCGCGCCGTCCTCGGGGTGCTTCAGCGCGCATTCCCACTCGACGACCGCCCAGCCCTGGAAGTCGTAGGCGGTGAGCTTGGAGAAGATCGCGCCGAAGTCGACCTCGCCGTCGCCGGTCGAGCGGAACCGTCCCGCGCGCTCGACCCAGCCGGCATAGCCGGAGTAGACCCCCTGCCGCCCGGTCGGGTTGAACTCGGCGTCCTTGACGTGGAACATCCGGATGCGGTCGTGGTAGATGTCGATGTTGTCGAGGTAGTCGAGGCACTGCAGCACGTAGTGCGACGGATCGTAGAGCATGTTGCAGCGCGCATGCCCGCCGAGTTGCTCGAGGAACCGCTCGAAAGTGGTGCCGTCGAACAGGTCCTCGCCCGGATGGATCTCGTAGCAGACGTCGACGCCGTTCTCCTCGGCGGCATCGAGCAACGGCCGCCAGCGCCGCGCCAGCTCCTCGAACGCGGTGTCGATCAGCCCGGCCGGCCGCTGCGGCCAAGGATAGACGAACGGCCACGCCAGCGCGCCCGAGAACGTCGCCATCGCCGTCAGCCCCATGCGGTTCGACGCCTTGAGCGCGAGCCGCACCTGCTCCTCGGCCCAGGCCTGCCGCGCCTTGGGATTGCCCCGCACCTCGGGCGCCGCGAACCCGTCGAAGACCTCGTCGTAGGCGGGATGCACCGCGACGAGCTGCCCCTGCAGGTGGGTGGAGAGCTCGGTCACTTCGACGCCGTTGGCCTTGGCCACCCCCTTGAACTCGTCGCAGTAGTCCTGCGACGACGCGGCCTTGGCGAGGTCGAAGAGCTGGCCCGCCCAGCTCGGCACCTGCACCCCGACATAGCCGCAGTCCGCGGCCCACCGGGTGATACCGTCCCAGGTGTCGAAAGGCGCGGTATCCCCGGCGAACTGGCCGAGAAACAGCGCCGGCCCCTTGATGGTCTTCATGCAGTCTCCTCCCACGGGTTTTGCCTTAGGTTCTCGACCAGGAACGCCCCGAGCGCAAGCGCTCGCGGACCGGTTTGTCGCACGACGCCCGCCCGTCGAAGGCTCCGAACCATGGAGGATGACGAAGCACAACCTGAAGTGTATGCTCGGCGCAAAACAGGCAAGAAACCAGAGGTGCAGCAGTGCGGGTTATCCTCGTCTTTCTCGTGGCATGCCTTGTCGCATCCTGCGGCGGCGGCCGGCACGACCAACTCCCGAGCCGCGCCGCGGCCGGGTTCCCGCGGTTCGACGACGCCGATCCGCATGACTGGGCCGGCCCGGGCCCGTGGCAGTATCCGGTCCACGGCGTCGACGTGTCGCGCTACCAGGGCGACATCGACTGGGGCCGGGTGCGCTCGTCCGGCGTCGCCTTCGCGTTCCTCAAGGCCACCGAAGGCGGCGACTACGTCGACGACCATTTCTCCGCCAACTGGCAGGCCGCGCGCCGCGCCGGCCTGTGGCGCGGCGCCTACCACTACTTCTACTTCTGCCGCCCGGCGAGCCAGCAGGCCGCCTGGTTCATCACCCACGTCCCGCGCGACGCCGCCGCCCTGCCGGCGGTGCTCGATCTCGAATGGAACCACCGCTCGCGCACCTGCCCGTTCCGCCCCGACGCCGAGACCGTCCGCAGCGAGGCGCGGGTCTTTCTCGACACCTTGACCCGCTACTACGGCAAGCGGCCGGTCATCTACTCGACGATGGACTTCTTCCAGGAAAACGAACTCTGGAAGATCCAGGGCTACCCGTTCTGGCTCCGCTCGGTAGCGGGCCACCCCTCCGACACCTATCCCGACCAGCGCTGGGCGTTCTGGCAATACACCGGCACCGGCCTCGTCGCCGGCATCGACGGCCCCACCGACCTCAACGTCTTCGCCGGCACCCCGAGCCAGCTCTCCGCCTGGGCGAACTGACCGCCCCGCACCCGCATGCCGAACGCCCCGCCCCACGCATCCGTGACGCGGGCCGCCTCCAGGCGCCCGCGCCCACCGGATTTCATACTGGCATGAAACCCTATCGGGCAGGACAGGGGCCCCGCCAACAGGCGGGGAGAACCCTGAAACTCACGGCCGAAGGCCGTTCCATCGGAGGGAGGCCGCAAAGGCGGCCGACCGTCAAGCGCCGGCCGAGCGGGGGCCCTTCAGGGCCCCCCGAGGCCGGCGCTCCCCCCCGCCGGCAGCGGAGCGCACCGGCCCCCGCCCCTCAATGATTGTCCCGCGGCACCCCCATCGACTGGGCGATGCGCTGGTATTTCACCGCCGGCTCCAGCACCGCCCCGGTCTCGAGCTCGCCGACGAGGCCGCGCTGGATCTCCTGCCAGGGGGTCTGGTGCGCCGGGTACCGGTAGCCGCCCGCCGTCTCCAGCGCCGCGCGCCGGCGCGCCAGCTCGGCGTCGTCCACCAGCACGTTCAGCGTCCCGGCGTGCAGGTCGAGCGCCACCCGGTCGCCGGTCTCGATCAGCGCCAGCCCACCGCCCGACGCCGCCTCGGGGCTGGCGTTCAGGATCGACGGCGACCCGCTGGTGCCGGACTGCCGCCCGTCGCCGACGCAGACGAGGCTGGTGATCCCCTGCTTCAGGAGGTAGTCGGGCGCGCGCATGTTCACCACCTCGGCCGCCCCGGGATACCCCTTCGGCCCCGCGCCGCGCATGAAGAGCATGGTGCCCTCGTCGATCGCCAGCGCCGGGTCGTCGATGCGCGCGTGATAGTCCTCCGGCCCGTCGAACACCACGGCGCGGCCCTCGAAGTGCTCGGGATGGTCGGGGTTCGACAGGTAGCGCTCGCGGAACTCCGGGCTGATCACGCTCATCTTCATCACCGCCGAGTGGAAGATGTTGCCGCTCAGCACCCGGAAGCCGGCATGCTCCTTCAGCGGCCGGTCGAACGGCCGGATCACCTTCTCGTCCATGATGACCACGCCGCGGTAGCACTCGCCCACGGTCTTGCCGCTGACGGTCCGCACGCTCTCGTCGATCAGGTCCTTCTCGATCAGCTGGCCGAAGACCGCCGGCACCCCGCCCGCGTGATAGTAGTCCTCGCCGAGGTACTCCCCCGCCGGCTGCAGGTTCACCAGCAGCGGGATCTCCTCGCCGTGCTCCTGCCAGTCCGCGATCGAGAGCTCGACCCCGAGATGCCGCGCGATCGCGTTGAGATGGATCGGCGCGTTGGTCGACCCGCCGATCGCCGAGTTGACCTTGATCGCGTTCAGGAACGCCGCGCGCGTCATGATGTCCGAAGGCTTGAGGTCCTCGCGCACGATCTCGACCGCGCGCATGCCCGTCCGCCAGGCCATCTCCTGCCGGTCGCGGTACGGTGCCGGGATCGCAGCCCCGCCGGGCAGCTGCATCCCCAGCGCCTCGGCGAGCGAGTTCATCGTCGTCGCCGTCCCCATCGTGTTGCAGTAGCCGGTCGAGGGCGCCGACGAGGCGACCACGTCGACGAAGCCCTGGTAGTCGATCTCGCCCTTGGCCAAGAGCTCGCGCGCCTTCCAGACGATGGTGCCCGACCCGGTCCGCTCGCCGCGGAACCAGCCGTTCAGCATCGGGCCGACGCTGAGGGCGATCGCCGGGATGTTCACCGTCGCCGCCGCCATCAGGAGCGCGGGCGTGGTCTTGTCGCAACCGATCGTCAGCACCACCCCGTCGATCGGGTAGCCGTAGAGCACCTCGACCAGCCCGAGGTAGGTGAGGTTGCGGTCGAGCCCCGCGGTCGGCCGCTTGCCGGTCTCCTGGATCGGATGCACCGGAAACTCCATCGCGATGCCGCCGGCGTCGCGGATGCCGTCGCGCACCCGTTTGGCGAGCTCGATGTGGTGCCGGTTGCACGGCGCCAGGTCCGAACCGGTCTGGGCGATGCCGATGATCGGCTTGCCCGACTGCAGCTCCTCGCGGCTGATGCCGTAGTTCAGGTAGCGCTCGAGGTAGAGCGCCGTCATGTCCGGGTTGTGCGGGTTGTCGAACCAGGCGCGCGAGCGCAGGGTCCTGGCGGGCTGGTCGGTCACGGGGCTGGGTCCTTCCAAGGCTCTGATCCGCAGGATATGGAACCGGAGCGCGAGGCTTGGCAACAGCAAGACGGCGCCGTCAGTAGCTCAGCGTTCCGTCGTAGAGCGGCAGGGCGCCGACCCGCCGCTCGACCTCCGCGACCTCGGCGGCGTAGGCGGGGCTGTCCATGCTGCCGTAGCGACGGCGGAACTCGGCCTCGCCGAGGCCGGTCGGCAGGCCCTCGACCGATGGGATCAGGTCGGCGTCGCTCCGGATGCGCGCCAAGAGCGCCGGCCAGGCGCCGCGCGGCGCGCCGAGAAACAGCGCCGCGAACCGCGCGCCGGCCATGTCGGCGGCCATGTCGTCGAAGCTGAAGCCCTCGCGGCCGGGATTGCTGTCGAGCAGCTCCTTGACCTCGCCGATGCCGAAGGCCGCCCAGCCGGTGGTGGCCGCGTAGAGGCCGGCCGAGATCACGAAGTGCCGCTTGAGATCGTCGCGGCCGGCCAGGGTCGGGATGTCGCAGCCGCTGCCGGCGTCGCGCATCCCCGGCTCCAGCGCGACGTCGATGGTCGAGCCGAACTCGGCATCGCCGCAGTAGAGCGCCAGCGCATAGAGCGCGGCGCGCAGCTCCTCGCGGTCCGGGTTCTGCGAGGGCTCGCCGGCGAAGCGGACCGCCTCGCGGATATACGGCAGCGCCGAGCCGTCCCAGGGCAGGCGGCCCTGCCGCGCCAGGGCGTGCAGGTGGTCGAGCTGGCCGTAGACCCGCTCGCGGGCGGTCGGGCCCGCGGCATCGAGAACCCGCGCCCGCACCCGGTTGAGGAGCGCCTCGCGGGCGGACCGGTCGGCACCGATGACGATCGTCACGTCCGGCGGCGCCAGCCGCACGGCGGCGACGCTGTCGACGGCCGCGGTGCCGAGCCCGTCGCCGAAGGCGCGGTCGACCGCGAGGCGCAAGCCGCGCAGCACCAGCCCCGGCGGCAGCGGCAGGCGACCGATGCGGGCGGAGGCGAGGCGCATTCCCTGCTCGGACGGCGCCACCGCCAGGTGCAGGTTAGCCCAGAGGCCGCGCGGCAGCAGCGGCGCGCCGGCGGAAACGTCGAGCGCCAGCGCGTCGGCACCGACATGGGCGCGGCCGAACACACCCGGCGCCAGCCGCTGCCCGATCGCGAGGACCGCGTTCATCTGGTCCTCACTGGCGCTCCAGGTCGCGACCGCGTCGTCGCTTCGCACCAGGCTCCGCAGGCCCTCGGCCACCTCCCGCGCCCGCTCGGCCGCCTCGGCATCCGGCGCCCCCGGGTCGCCGACCAGCGGGCTGGTCTCGAGCGACAGCAGCACAAGAAGCACCGGCACCAGCACGATGCAGGCCACGCCGATCCCGACGAGGACACGCCGCAGCAACGAAGAGGCGGGACGAGGCGCGACGGCGACAGGCATGAAGGTGGACCATGACCTCTGAGGGACCGCCAGGCAAGAAGCCCGTTCGGACTACCGGACAGCGCGCCGTCCGCGGACATCAGACCAGCACCGGCTCCTCGGTCTGGGCTCCGACGCCGAAGACCCGCTTGTAGCGCGCCACCTCGGCGGCGGGACCGATGGCCTTGGCCGGATTGTCCGACAGCTTGACCGTCGGATGCCCGTTCGCGCTGACCGCCTTGCACACCAGGCTGAACGGCGCCAGCCCGTCGTGCGGCGCGAGGCCGCGAAAGTCGTTGGTCAGCAGCGTGCCCCAGCCGAAGCCCACCTTCACCCGCCCGTCGAACCGGGCGTAGAGCGCCTCGATCCGCTCGACGTCGAGGCCGTCCGAGAAAATCACCAGCTTCTCGCGCGGGTCCTGCCCGCGGCTCTCCCACCAGGCGATCGCCGTCTCGGCACCTTCCTCCGGCGCCCCGGAATCGATCCTGATCCCGGTCCATTCGGCCAGCCACGCCGGCGCGCGCTCCAGAAAGCCCTTCGTGCCGTAGGTGTCCGGCAGGATGATCCGCAGGTTGCCGTCGTAGTCCTCCTGCCAGTTCTCCAGCACCCGGTAGGGCGCCTCGGCCAGCGCCGCGTCGTCCTCGGCGAGTGCTGCATAGACCATCGGCAGCTCGTGGGCGTTGGTGCCGATCGCCTCGATGTCCCGGCGCATGGCGATCAGGCAGTTGGAGGAGCCGGAGAACTTCTCGCCCAGCCCCTCGATCATCGCCTGCACGCACCAGTCCTGCCACAGGAACGAGTGCCGCCGCCGGGTGCCGAAGTCCGAGATGCGCAGGTTCGGCAGCTTGCGCAGCCGCTCGATCTTCTCCCAGAGCCGCGTCGTCGCCTGCGCGTAAAGCACCCGCAGCTCGAACTTGCCCATGTGGTGCAGCACCGCCCGCGAACGCAGCTCCATCAGCACCGCCAGCGCCGGGATCTCCCACATCATCACGTCCGGCCAGGAGCCCTCGAAGGTCAGCTCGTACTGGTCGCCGCGGCGCTCCAGCCGGTAGTCCGGCATTTGGAAGTCCTCGAACCAGGCCATGAAGTCCGGCCCGAACATCCAGCGCTTGCCGTAGAAGGTGTTGCCCCGCAGCCAGGTGCTCTCGCCGCGCCGGAGCCGCAGCCCGCGGATATGGTCGAGCTGTGCCCGGATGTCGGCCTCGTCGATCAGGTGCGCCAGCGGCACCTGCGTCGAGCGGTTGATCAGGCTGAAGGTCACCCGTACGTCGGCATGGCGGCGAAACACCGTCTGCAGCATCAGCAGCTTGTAGAAGTCGGTGTCGAGCAGCGAGCGGACGATCGGATCGATCCGCCAGGTATGGTCGTGCACCCGGGTGGCAATGTCGGTCATCGTGGCGTCACTCCGCCGCCAGGTTGATGAACCCCCCGGACTGGCGGCGCCAGAAGCGCGCGTAAAGTCCGCTCCGGCTCAGAAGGTCGGCATGGCTGCCTTCCTCCACGATCCGGCCGCCGTCAAGGACCACGATGCGGTCCATCCGCGCGATGGTGGAGAGCCGGTGCGCGATCGCGATCACCGTCTTGTCCTGCATCACCGCGTCGAGGCTGTCCTGGATCGCCGCCTCGACCTCGCTGTCGAGGGCACTCGTCGCCTCGTCCAGCACCAGGACGGGGGCGTCCTTCAGGATCACCCGCGCCAGCGCGATCCGCTGGCGCTGGCCGCCCGAGAGCTTGACGCCCCGCTCGCCCAGGTGCGCCGCATAGCCCTCGCGCCCTTTGAAGTCGCGCATGCCGAGGATGAAGTCGTGCGCCTCCGCACGCCGCGCCGCCTCGTAGACCTGCTCCTCGCCGGCGTCGGGGTCGCCGTAGGCGATGTTGTCGTAGGCCGAGCGGTTGAACATCGCTGTTTCCTGCCGGACCACGCCGATCTGCGCGCGGAGCGCGTCCTGCGTCAGGTCGCGGATGTCGACACCGTCGAGCAGGATGCGCCCGCCCTCGACCTCGTAGAGCCGCAGCAGCAGCGACACCGCCGTGGTCTTGCCCGCACCCGAGCGGCCGACCAGCGCCACCCGCTCGCCCGGCTTGACGTGCAGCGTGAACCCCTCGAGCGCCGCGCGGCGCCGGCCGTAGCCGAAGCGGACGTCCTCGAAGTCGACCGCGCCCCGCACCCGCGCCGGGGCGCTCGCGTCCTCGGCATCGACGATCGCGTGCGGCGGCGACAGCGTGTTCATGCCGTCCTCGATCTCGCCGATGTTGGCGAAGATGCCCATCGCCGTCATGCTGACCCAGCCCGACATCTGCGCGATGCGCGTGGCCAGCAGCCCCGCCGTTGCGATGTCGCCCGCCGACGCGGCGCCGCGCATCCAGAGGAACAGCGAGCCGCCGATCAGCAGCACCGGCAGGCTGCCTGCGAGCGCCATCAGCCAGAACCGGAAGAGCGCGCTCGTCGCGCCGAACCGGATCGTGGCGCCGCGATAGCCCGACAGTGCCTCGAGCGTCGCCTGGTCCTCGTGCATCCCGTGGCTGAAGAGCTTGACCGTGGCGATGTTGGTGATGGTGTCGACCACCTGCCCCGTCACCACCGCCCGCGCCGCCGCCCGCGCGGTCGAGCGCACCCTGATGCGCGGCATGAAATGCCGGATCAGAAAGTAGTAGCCGCCGAGCCAGACCGCCATCCCGATCGCCAGCCAGAGGTTGATCCGGCCCATCACCGCCACCGCGCCGACGATTGCGGTCACCGCGAGCCCGAGCGTGTTGACCGATTCCGTGGTCGCGTCGGTGATGGCGCGCGCCGTCTGCTGCTGCTTCTGGGCGATGCGCCCGGCGAAATCGTCGTCGAAGAAGCTCAGCGACTGCCCCAGCGTGTGCCGGTTCAGCCGCGACAGCACCAGCGGGTAGAGGTTCGGCCCCAGCGCCAGCGCGTTCATCGCCGCGCCGAACCCCATCAGCCCGGGCCGAAGGATCAGGAAGAAACCGGCCGCCGCGAGCAGCAGCGGCCAGCTCTCGGCCCAGAGGTCCTGCGGTCCGCGCGACTGGGCGAGGTCGATCAGCCAGCCGACGACTGCGGCCGATACCACCTCGGTGGCGCCGACGGCGATCGACACGCCCAGCGCAATCCAGATCGCCGGGAATGCGCCTTTCAGCACCCACGCCATGAACTGCCAGAACCGGTTGGGCGGCGGTCCGTCGGCGGCGGCGAAGGCGTCGATCAGGCCGGCGAGGCCCTTCACTCCGCAGCCTCGAGGTCGAGAAATCCACCCGACTGGCGGCTCCAGAGCCGCGCATAGAGGCCGCCGCGGGCCAGAAGCTCCGCGTGGCTGCCCTCCTCGACGATCTTGCCGGCGTCCAGAACCACGATGCGATCCATCCTTGCTATGGTAGAGAGCCGGTGCGCGATGGCAATGACGGTCTTGCCGAGCATCACGCGGTAGAGCGTGTCCTGGATCGCCGCCTCGATCTCGCTGTCGAGGGCACTCGTCGCCTCGTCGAGCACCAGGATCGGCGCATCCTTGAGGATGACCCGCGCCAGCGCGATCCGCTGCCGCTGGCCGCCCGAGAGCTTGACCCCCCGCTCGCCGACATGCGCGTCGTAGCCCCGGCGCCCCTCGGGATCGACCAGCGCCTCGACCACCTCGTGCACGCTCGCCCGCTTCGCCGCCTCGATCATCTCGGCGTCGCTCGCCCCCGGCCGGCCGTACTTGATGTTCTCGCGCACCGAGCGGTGGAGGAGCGAGGTGTCCTGCCCGACGACGCCGATCGCGTGGCGCAGGCTCTGCTGCGTCACCGCCCGGATGTCCTGGCCGTCGATCCGGATCGCGCCCGAGCCGACGTCGAACATCCGCAGCGTCAGGTTGACGAGCGTGGTCTTGCCGGCGCCCGAGCGCCCGATCAGGCCGATGCGCTCGCCCGGACGGACCGTCAGGCTGAAGTCCCGCACCACCGACCCCGCGTCGCCGCGCCAGTAGTCGAAGCCGACCCGGTCGTAGACGATCTCGCCGCGGGTCACCACCAGCGGCGTCGCGTCGGGGGCATCCACCAGCGTCAGGGGCTTCGAGATCGTCAGCATCGAATCCCGCACCATGCCGATCTCTCGGAACACGTTGGAGCCGGTCTCGAGGATCCAGCCCGAGATGTTCATGATCTGCAGCACGAAGGGGATGGCGGTCGCGACCATCGCCGTCGTCATCCGCCCCGCGGTCCAGCCGGCCAGCGCGATCCAGGTCACCGACACGACGAGGAGCGCGTTCAGCAGGAAGAGCAGTGACCAGCTCCAGGTGAAGATCGCCATCAACTGGCGGAACACCCCGACATGCGCGGTCACCGACGCGGCGACGTAGGCGTCTTCGGCACCGTCGTCGGCAAAGGTCTTGAGCGTCTGGATGTTGGTGTAGCTGTCGACCATGCGTCCGACCATGACCGAGCGCGCGTCCGATACACCTTCCGATCTGCGGTCGATCCGCGGCATCGCCCAGCGGAAGAGCAGCACGTAGGCGAGGAGCCAGACCAGGATCGGAACCAGCAGCAGCGGGTCCATTCCAGCGAAGGCGATCGCCGCGACGGCCACGAAGATCACCGCGTACCAGACGGCGTCGATCGTCAGGTTCACCACCGTTTCGATCGATTCGCCGACCTGCATCACCTTTGTGCCGATCCGCCCGGCGAAGTCGTTCTGAAAGAACGTCCAGGACTGGCGGATCAGATGCCAGTGGCTCTGCCATCGCACCAGATCGACGAGGTTCGGCGTGATCGCATGGTTGCGCACCAGCACGTCGCCCATGAAGAAGACCGGCCGCACCAGCACCACGACCGCCATCAGCAGGAGGCCCCGCCAATGCTCGGCAAAGAAGCTCCCCGGCGCGGTCGACGAGAGCATCCCGACCGTCCAGCCGACGAAGACCGGCAGCATGGCGTCGGCGATCGAGCCGGCGGCGACCAGAACGAACCGGGCGATCAGCGCCCCGCGGAACTGCCGCAGGAAATACGCGAAGAACGCGCCCGTCGGCGACGGCGGCCGCCGGTCGGCCGCCAGCGCGGTCGGGGAATAGAACGAATCGAAGGTCGCGGTGATGCGGTCGAGCATGACGGTCTCGTACTCTGCGGCACCCGCGCCTGCCGGGGGTCAGCCCGGGATCAGGATCGGAGCCGTTTGCGGGAAATTCGGCGAAGGTCGTATGGGCGGCGCGATCGCGCATTCGGCATCGGGCGTCTCCTTCTCGAAGGTGTTCGCGCCGAAGCGCGTTGACAAAAATCCGGGCCGGCGTTCGCGGCCCGCCTACTCGGCCGCGTCGAGCGCCGCGGCGGTGTTGATGAAGCCGCCGGACTGGCGGTTCCAGAACCGGGCATAGAGGCCGTCCCGCGCCAGAAGCTCGGCGTGGCTTCCTTCCTCGGCGATCCCCCCGTCGTCGAGCACCACGATCCGGTCCATCCGCGCGATGGTGGAGAGCCGGTGCGCGATGGCGATGACGGTCTTGCCCTGCATCACCCCGTAGAGCGTCTCCTGGATCACCGCCTCGACCTCGCTGTCGAGGGCGCTCGTCGCCTCGTCGAGGATCAGGATCGGCGCGTCCTTCAGGATCACCCGCGCCAGCGCGATGCGCTGCCGCTGACCGCCGGAGAGCTTCACGCCCCGCTCGCCGACCTCGGCGTCGTAGCCGGCGCGCCCGTCCATGTCCTGCAGCCCGAGGATGAAGTCGTGCGCCTCGGCGTGCCGGGCCGCCTCGACCATCTCGGCCTCCGACGCGTCCGGCCGGCCGTAGAGGATGTTGGCCCTGACCGAGCGGTGCAAGAGCGAGGGGTCCTGCGTCACCATGCCGATCTGCCGCCGCAGCGAATCCTGGGTCACGCCGCGCACGTCCTGGCCGTCGATGCGGATCGCCCCGCCCTCGGTGTCGAAGAACCGCAGGATCAGGTTGACCAGCGTCGACTTGCCGGCGCCGGAACGCCCGATCAGTCCGACCTTCTCGCCCGGCCGGACGGCGAGCGAGATCGCCCGCAGCCCGCCCGACCCGCGGCCGTAGTGGTGGCTGACCCGGTCGAGCACGATCTCGCCGCGCGTCACCCGCATCTCGCCGGAGCCCGGCGCATCGACCAGTGCGATCGGCTGCGCGATCGTCTCCATGCCCTCGCGGATCACCCCGAGGTTCTGGAACAGCGACGACAGCGACCACATGATCCAGCCGGTCATCGCGTTCAGCCGCAGCACCAGCGCCGAGGCCGCCGCAACCGTGCCGATCGTGGCCGCGCCCTGCTGCCAGAGCACCAGCGCGTAGCCGATGACCGCGACGATCAGAAAGCCGTTGATCACGGTCAGGCCGAGGTCCATCAGCGTGATGACCCGCATCTGCCTCATGAACGTCTGCCGCGAATGCTCGATCGCCTCGCCGGCATAGGCCTCCTCGGTCCGGTTGTGCGCAAACAGCTTCACCGACTGGATGTTGGTGTAGCTGTCGACGATCCGCCCGGTGATCCGCGACCGCGCGTCCGAGAACGCCTTGGACGCCCGGCCCACGCGTGGGATCGTCCAGGCCACCAGCCAGACGTAGAGCACGAGCCAGACCACCAGCGGAATGCCGAGCCGGAGGTCGGTGTCGCTGAGGAGCCACAGCGCTCCGGCGAGGTAGACCGCCGAATAGACCAGCGCGTCGAAGGTCTGGAACGTCACCTCGCCCACCGCAGGCGCGGTCTGCATCATCCGGTTGGCGATCCGCCCGGCGAAGTCGTTCTGGAACCAGCCGACCGACTGGCGCAGCACGTGGCGGTGGCTCCGCCAGCGCACGGTGGTGCCGACGTTGGGCATCAGCGACAGGTTCAGGAGTGCCGCGCTGACAGTCTGGATCACCGGCCGGGCGAGCAGGATGAACGCCGCGACCAGCGCCAGCTCGACGCCGTGCCGCGCCCAGACCTCGGCCGGCGGGGTGTCGCCGAGCGCGTCGACCATCCGGCCGACGTACCAGATCAGCCAGATCTCGATGACCGCGACGGCAAAGACCGAGACGATGGTCCAGACCATCACCCGGTCGGCCGGACGCAGGTAATCGCGCAGGAACGGCCACAGCCGGTCGGGCGGGGTGTCGGATTCGGCATAGGGCGCGTAGGGGTCGACGAGCAACTCGAAAAAACGGAGCATGACAGACCTGAGAAAAAGAATGCGGGCGCAAGAGCGATGCGGGCCTGACGGCCCGGTCCGGGCCGATCAGAATCGGGGGATGATCCGGACGTTCTCCATGCAGCGCCTCCTCAGGTTCGCCGCCTCTTTACCCTAAATCGCCGGGCATGTCATCCCGCCGCGTCACGCCCGCCGCAGAGGAGGCGGTGCTCGGCCACCCCGCGCCGAAGCGCGCACGGCAGCTTAAGCAACGGTTCACCGCGACACGGGATGAGGCTCGCCAGCGTCCGATCCTTCCCGTACGAGAACACAAGGGGTACGAGGTGGGGACCAAGTCATGGGGATCGTTGGAAGTCTTCTGGGTGGGGTTATCCGGCCGCCGGCCGCTCCCCCGCCGTCGAGCCCGGTTGGCCCGGCGGCCGGCGCGGGACCGAGCGCTGGCGGCTCCGCTCCCCAGCCGGCACCGGCAGCCGCGATCCCGGCCGGCGATCCGTCCGCCGGGGCTGGCGCGGGCACGCCGTCCTGGACGGGCCCGGATACCGGCCCGACCTCCGCTCCCGAGGCGACACAACCCGCCGAGTCGGGTCGGACGGACGCCGACCCGGTCGGCGATCCGACCGCGAGCACAGTCTCGCCGGCGCAGGCCGGTTCGGCCCGGCCGGCTGGCGCATCGCAGCCCCGGCAAGGCACGCCGATCGACGCGGGCGCCGTCCGGCTCGATTTCAGCGCCGCGCTGCCCGAGCCCGATGACGACGAGGCCCGCTCCTTCGCGATCGAGGCACAATCGCGCGAGCGGCTTCTCGGCTTCGCCGAGCGGCTCGGCCAGGCGGCGGTGCAGCCGCAAGGTCCCAAGGCGCTGGCCGCGGTGTCGCGCGACGCGCCCTTGCGGACGATCGACACGCTGAGCTGACCGCATCCCCGGACGGGGAAGGCGGCCGGGTCTGGACCGGCGGCCGTCCTCCGCCTATGACGATGCGGCCAGTCACGGGAGCGCAGGGGAATGGCCGCCACAGACGTCGGAGACGCCGAGAAGGCGCAAGCGGCAGCCTGGTTCGCCAGCCTTCGCGACCGCATCTGCGCCGCCTTCGAGGCGCTCGAGGCGACGCAGCGGACCGGCCCGTTCGCATCGCTGCCGCCCGGCCGCTTCGCCCGCGTCGAGACCCGCCGCAGCAGCACGCCGGACGAGGATGCCGGCGGCGGCGTGATGTCGGCGATGCGCGAGGGGCGGCTCTTCGAGAAGGTCGGGGTCAACGTCTCCACCGTCCACGGCCTCCTCGCCGAAGACGCCCAGCGCAGCCTGACGGCCCGCCGCGAAGTCGCGGGGCTCGCCGGCGACCCGCGGTTCTGGGCCTCGGGCATCAGCCTCGTCGCGCACATGCGCTCGCCGCTGACCCCGGCGGTGCACATGAACACCCGGATGTTCTGGACCCCCGGGGCGTGGTGGTTCGGCGGCGGCACCGACCTCAACCCGATGATCGAGGACCCCGAGGACACCCGCTTCTTCCACGGCGTGCTCGAGGCGGCCTGCGACCGGCACGATCCGGCGTACTACCCCCGTTTCAAGGCCTGGGCCGACGACTACTTCCTGATCCGCCATCGCGGCGAGCCGCGCGGCGTCGGCGGCATCTTCTACGACGATCTCTGCAGCGGCGACTGGCAGGCCGACTTCGCCTTCACCCAGGACGTGGGTCGCGCCTTCCTCGACGCGTTCCTGCCGGTCACCGAGCGGCACCGCGACGAGCCCTGGACCGACGCGCAACGCGAGATCCAGCTGATCAAGCGCGGGCGCTACGCCGAGTTCAACCTCGTCTACGACCGCGGCACCCGCTTCGGCCTGCAGACCGGCCACAACCCCGAAGCCGTGCTGATGTCGCTGCCGCCAATCGCCAAGTGGCCTTGAACCCCTAGCCCCTGCTCCGAACCGGCGCGCGAGCGCGAAGGCCGAGAGGGGTGCAGCCTTACCGTCGGCTCGTAATCCGCGCGCGCCTGCCTGACGGGCGCGTATATCGCGCCTGCCGGGGGCAGGCAGGCGCGCGCGGATTTGTCTCCGCCAAATCCGCGAAACACACTTACTCGCGCGACAGCGCCCGGAGCGCCGCCGCGTCGAGCGTGAAGTCCGACGCGATCCACGCGTTCTCGAGCGCGCGCAGCGCCCGGCCGAGCGCCGGCCCGGAGAGATCGAGGTCGGCCGCGGCAACCGGAAGCCTCGCCGCCTCGCCCCGGGCGATCTCGGCCTCGAGCGCGGGCGGCGGCGGTTCGCCGAGCGTCGCCGCCCGGATCAGCGCCGCGTCACGGGCAACCGCGCCACCGTGCCGGTAGGCCGCCGCCGCCACCGGCTCGCCTTCGCCGAGCGCCGCCGCGATCCCGTCGAGCAGCCGGACGTCGGCCTTCGAGAGCCGCAGCGCCTCGGCCCACTCGGGCCGCCAGCCGAGCGCAGCGAGCCGGCGCTGCCAGCGCGGACCGGCCCCGGCGGTCCGCTCGCCGTCGACGAGCGGCGCCAGCGCAGTCGCATCCGCGCCGGGAAGAACCCGCGCCAGAATGCCGGTGGCCGCCATCGCCGCGACCGCCGGCGCCGGGTCCGGCGCCGCCAGGAGCTTGCTCATCTCCGCCCCCACCCGCTCGCGCGACAGCAGCGCCAGGCCCCCCTGCGCCTCGGCACAGGCCGCGAGCCCGTCCGGGTCGAGCCCGTTCGCCGGATCGCCGTACCAGGCGAAGAACCGGAAGAACCGCAGGATGCGCAGAAAGTCCTCGGCGATGCGCTCCGCCGCCTCGCCGACGAAGCGGACCCGCCGCGCCCGCAGGTCCGCCAGCCCGCCGAGCGGATCGACGACGGCGCCGTCCGGCCGGGCATAGAGCGCGTTCATCGTGAAGTCGCGCCGCGCGGCATCCTCGGCGATGTCCCCGGAGAACGCGACCACGGCATGGCGCCCGAACGTCTCGACGTCGCGGCGGAACGTCGTCACCTCGAACGGCTGCCCGTCGGCCACCACCGTGACGGTGCCGTGCTCGATCCCGGTCGGCACCGGCCGGAACCCCGCCGCCTCGGCCAGCGTCATCACCGCCTCGGGCCGCGCGTCGGTCGCGATGTCGATGTCCGCGACCGGCCGCTCCAGCAGCGCGTTCCTCACGCAGCCGCCGACCAGATACGCCTGGTGTCCTGCCCCGGTCAGCATGCCACAGACCGCCTGGGTACGCGGCGCCGACAGCCAGCCGGCCGCGATCCGCGTCACGGACCCTGCATCCGGTCGCCGAGCGTCTTCAGCATCCGCGCCGTCGCGCCCCAGATGTAGTGCGGGCCGTAGGCGATCACGTAGTATCGGCGCACCCGGCCCTGCCAGGCCCGGCTCTGGACCTGCAGGTTCTGCGGATCGAGCGCGAAGGCGAGCGGCACCTCGAAGACCTCGTCGACCTCCGCCCGGTCGACGACCGGCCTGAAGCCGGGGTCCACCAGTCCGACGAACGGCGTGATCGCGAAATCCGTCACCGTCTCGTGCAGGTCGAGCCGGCCCAGCACCTCGACCTGCGCCGGCGCCAGCCCGATCTCCTCCTCCGCCTCGCGCAGCGCCGCGGCGAGAGGCGTCGCGTCGGTCGCATCCTGCTTGCCGCCGGGAAACGCGACCTGGCCCGGGTGATGCTTGAGGAACGCCGCGCGCCGCGTCAGGATCAGGTTCAGTCCGGCCCCGCGCTCGACCAGCGGAACCAGCACCGAGGCCGGGCGCAGCGGCCTCGCCGCCACCTGCCGCACCTCCGGGTTCAGGTCGTAGTCCGACGAGCCTCCGGCGGGGGCCTCGAGCGCGCGCTGGATCAGGGACACGTTGACGCGATGCCGGTCCATCGCCGTTACATGGCCGGGTGGCCGAACCGGCGCAAGAGGCCGCGCGGCCCGGCGCTACGCCTCCGGCGTGACGCCGACCTCGACGCGGTCGGCATAGAACGCCAGGAGCCCTTCGATCTCGCCCACCGCGTCGTACGGCGCCTCGTAGGTCCAGACGGCGTTCGCCGAACGATCCCCGAGGGCCGGAACGTGAAAGTACGCCGCCTCGCCCTTGTAGGGGCAGTAGCTCGCGTGGCTGCTCCGCTCCAGCAGCGTCATGTCCACGTCCTCGCGCGGGATGTAGTGGACCGGCGCATGGTTCGCCTCCATCAGCACGACGGAAGCACGGCTGTCGGCGATCACCGTCTCGCCGTGGCGCACCACGACCCGGCCCTTGAAAGGCTCGATGACGATCGAGTGGTCGGGTCCGGGAATGCGGACCGCTCTTGCGGAACTGGACATGGGGTTTCTCCTTGGGCCTTCGCGCGGCGCGCCGGGCGTTCGACAGGGGACATGGCCCCGCAAGGCGCGCCTGCAAGGGTGCTGCGTCCGCGCAAGCGGCTTGCAACTGCCGGCCGGCGCTCCTATACACCCGCCTCCACCGATGCGTCCGGCGAACACGGGCTGCCGCGCCGCGTCCGAACCTCTGCCAAGGAGAGCAAAATGCCCAAGATGAAGACCAAGTCGGGCGCGAAGAAGCGCTTCAAGGTCACGGCCACCGGCCGGATCCTCGCGGCCCAGGCCGGCAAGCGGCACGGGATGATCAAGCGGTCTACCAAGTTCATCCGCCAGGCGCGCGGCACCACGACCCTCTCGGCTCCGGACGAGAAGATCGTGAAGTCGTACATGCCTTACGCCCGCTAGAGGAGACCCCAGATGTCCCGAGTCAAAGGCGGTCCGGCCTCCCACGCCCGCCACCGCAAGATCATCAAGCAGGCGGCCGGCTACTACGGCGCCCGCAGCACCAACTACCGCACCGCCAAGCAGGCGGTCGACAAGGCGATGCAGTACGCGACCCGCGACCGCAAGGTGCGCAAGCGGACCTTCCGCGCGCTCTGGATCCAGCGGATCAACGCCGCGGTGCGCGCGCACGACGCCGATCTGACCTACTCGCGGCTGATCGACGGCCTGACCAAGGCCGGCATCGAGGTCGACCGCAAGGTGCTCGCCGACCTCGCCGTGCACGAGCCGGCCGCCTTCGGCGCCATCGTCGACCAGGCGAAGTCCGCGCTCGCCTGACGCAAGTCCACCGGAGCCTCCGCCGCTGACTGCTGCGGCACCGTCTCACTCGACGGATCGAGCGTCGCGAGGCGCCCGGATCTTGCCGGATTTGACCGTCGGCAAATCCGGCCGCGGCCGCCCCTGCCGGGGGCGGACGCGTTTCACGCGCCCGCCGGGTCGGCCGCGCCCGGATACGTCAGTCCGGGCCAAGCCTCACCCCCCTCCGCCTCCGCGCTCCCGCGCTCCGGCGAACGGCCCGGGAAACGCAATGCGTTTCCTTGTCGGGCCGAGCCAGAGCGGCTCAAGGCCCGCTTGACCCATCCCCGCAGCCCGCGCTCTAGTCGGGCCGGGACGGGAGGCCCGGCCATGCCCGAGAGACCGCTGGCGGGACTGCGCGTGCTGGAGCTCGCCCGGGTGCTCGCGGGACCCTGGATCGGCCAGACCCTCGCCGATCTCGGCGCCGACGTCGTCAAGGTCGAGGCGCCCGACGGCGACGAGACCCGCGGCTGGGGACCACCGTTCGCGGACGACGGCGCCGCCGCCTACTTCCACGCCTGCAACCGCGGCAAGCGCGGCCTCGTCCTCGACCTCCGCGACGCCGCCGACCTCGGGATCGCCCGGCAGCTCGCAGCGGGCGCCGACGTGCTGGTGGAAAACTTCAAGGTCGGCGGCCTCGCCCGGTTCGGCCTCGACTACCCCACGCTCGCCGCCGGCAACCCCGGCCTGGTCTACGCCTCGGTGACCGGCTTCGGCCAGGACGGGCCGGAGGCCGGGAGGGCGGGCTACGACTTCATCATCCAGGCGATGGGCGGGATCATGGACCTGACCGGCGATCCCGCCGGGCCGCCGCAGAAGCCGGGCGTCGCCTACGCCGACCTCTTCACCGGCATGTACGGCACCGTCGCGGTGCTCGCGGCCCTCCGACTGCGCGACCGCACCGGGCAGGGCCAGTGGATCGACCTCAGCCTCTTCGACACCCAGCTCGCGGTCCTCGCCAACCAGGCCGCCAACCATCTGATCGGCGGCGGCACGCCGCGGCGGATGGGCAACGCCCATCCCAACATCGTCCCCTACCAGCTCTTCGAGGCGGCCGACGGCGCGCTGGTGATCGCCTGCGGCAACGACGCCCAGTTCGCCCGGCTCAGCGACGGCCTCGGCCTGCCGCCGGACCCGCGGTTCGCCAGGAACCGCGACCGGCTCGCCCATCGCGACGCGCTGATCCCGATGCTCGAGGCGCGCCTCGCGTCGATGCCGCGGGCCGAGGTGCTGGCGCTGATGCAGACGCTCGGCGTCCCCGCCGGGCCGATCAACACGGTGGCCGAGGCCTTCGCCGAGCCGCAGGCGGTTGCGCGCGGCATGGTGCAGGAGACCGCCGGGTCCCGCAGCCCCCGGCTGCCGGTGCGGTTCTCCGACGCCGAGACCGCCGCCGACCTGCCACCGCCGCGGCTCGACGAGCACGGCCCGGCGATCCGCGCCGCGCTCGCCTCGGGGGCCTCCTGGCCATTCAGGAAAAATTATTGATTGTCAAAGCGTTTGCTTTCAATCACTTGGCTGTAGTTTCGCGTGCGAAATCCCGCCATTTCGCACTCCACGCTATCCTGACCGCAAGCCCCGGCTGATGCTGATCAGCACGTCACCGAGGTCGAGCAGTCGCGCCACGTAGAGATCGTAGGGCACCGGGCCCGAGCCGCCGCGGCGGGAAAAGGCGTCCTCGAGCCCGCCGATCATCCCGATCAGCCGGCGGCGGTGCAGGCCGAGGGCGCGCTGCACCGGGTCCGAGAGCATCCCGGCGAACGCGGTGGCGACCGCCGCCACCCCGAGGACGCCCGCGGTGGCGCCCGCCACCAGCGCGCCCGAGGCCTGCGCCGGAAAATACCCGTACCAGATGCTGCCGAGGCCGGCGCCGAGCGGAAACGACGCGATCGCCGAGCCTTGCGCCAGCGACGCTGCGATGATCGGCCCGAGCGCCAGGGCACCCGGCGTCGCCTGCTTGAACGCGATGGCCCCGGTGCTGAGCGCCAGCAGCCCGGTGGTGATCTCGGCGGCCGCGGCCCGGGTGCCGGCATAGTCGGCCAGCGCCGTCTCGAGCCGGGCGCGGAACGCCGGATCGTCGCGCCGGGCGGCGACCGCGTCGCCAGCGCGCTGCAGCAGCGCCTGCACCTGCGGCGCCGCGATGATCGCCTCGGCCAGCCCGTCCGCCGTCGACGACCGGTCGCCGTCGCGGAACGGCAGCCGCAGCAGCTCGGTCATCAGCCGCCAGCGCAGCTCGCGCGCCACCGCGGTCTCCAGGAGCAGGTTGCGCCGCCCGAGCGCCTCCGCCGCGCCGGGCCGTCCCAGCCGCCGCGCCGCCACCGACGAGAGCTTCAGCGCCACCTGCGGCAGCGACAGCGCCACGTTGGCCGGCGCCCGCAAGAGGTCGAGCCCCAGCGCCCGCCGGTGCAGCCGCGCCGACCCCACGACGCTGAAGTTGCGGTCGACGAAGCCATCGACCCGCGCGCGGCAGCCATCGAAATACTCGATCGCAGCCGCGGCGACGATGGCGTCCGCCTCGTCGGGGTCGAGCCTTTCGTCAAGCGTGGGCAGATCGTCCATCCGCCGCTCCTCTCGTTCAGACCGGAGATGGGGCGGCGAAGGCGGGGCCTCAAGGGCCGCCGCGCCCGTCAGCGGTCGCTGACCTGCCAGCGCGGGCTGACCCACGGGCGCGGCGTTGGACGGCGGCAGCGGATCGCGCCCGAGGATGTGGTCGGCCGCCTTCTCGCCCACCATGATCGAGGGGGCGTTCAGGTTGCCGTTGGTGATGCGGGGGAAGAGCGAACTGTCCGCGACCCGCAGGCGCTCCACCCCGATCACCCTCGCCTGCGGGTCCACCACCGCCAGCGGATCGTCGCGGCGCCCGAGGCGCGCGGTCCCGCACGGGTGGTATGCACTCTCCGCGTTCTCGCGGACGAAATCGTCGAGCGCGCCGTCGCTCTGCGCCGCGGCGCCCGGCTGGATCTCCGCGCCGGCATAAGGCGCCAAGGCAGGCTGCGCGAAGATCTCGCGGGTCAGCCGGATGCAGCGGCGAAAGTCGCGCCAGTCCTCGGCGTGGCTCATGTAGTTGAACCGGATCAGCGGCGGCGTTGCGGGATCGGCGCCGCCGAGCCGCACCGTGCCCCGCGACGGCGACCGCATCGGCCCCACGTGCGCCTGGAACCCGTGCCCGCGCACCGCCGCCTTGCCGTCGTAGCGCACCGCGAGCGGCAGGAAGTGGAACTGGATGTCGGGATAGTCGACCCCGGCGGCGGAGCGCACGAAGGCCGCGGATTCGAACTGGTTCGAGGCGCCGATTCCCGACTTCAGCAGCATCCAGCGCGCCCCGATCGCGAGCCGCGACGGCCAGTTGTAGTGCCGGTAGAGCGTGACGGGCTTCTTGCTGCGCATCTGGACGTAGAGCTCCAGGTGGTCCTGCAGGTTGCCGCCGACCCCGGCCCGGTCGGCGATGACCGGGATGCCGTGCTCGCAGAGATGCGCACCGGGGCCGATACCCGATAGCATCAGGAGCTTCGGCGTGTTGATCGCCGACGCCGACAGGATCACCTCGCGGCGCGCCGTCACCGTCTCGCGACGCTCGCCTCGCACGATCTCGACGCCAACGCGCGCGGCCGTCGGAAATCGACACCCGCTCGGCGAGGCAGCGCACCACGGCGACGTTGCCCCGGCGGAGCGCCGGGCGCAGGTAGGCGTTGGCCGCCGACCAGCGCCGGCCCTGCCAGACAGTCTGCTCCATCGGGCCGAAGCCTTCCTGCTTGGCGCCGTTGTAGTCGGCCGTCTTCTCGAACCCGGCCTCCGCGCCCGCTTCCACGAAGGCGTCGTAGAGCGGATTGGCCCGCGGCCCGCGCGTCACGTGCAGCGGCCCGTCGGTGCCGCGCCAGTCCGAAGCCTCGGGGCCGTGCCAGTGCTCCTGGCGCTTGAAGTAGGGCATCACGTCGGCCCAGCCCCAGCCGTCGGCGCCCATCTCGGCCCAGGTGTCAAAGTCGCGCGGGTGGCCGCGCACGTAGACCATGCCGTTGATCGAAGACGAGCCGCCCAGCACCTTGCCGCGCGGCACGGCCAGCCGGCGGCCGCCGAGGTTCGGCTCGGGCTCGGTGCGGTAGCCCCAGTCGTAGCGTGCCATGTTCATCGGATAGCTGAGCGCCGCCGGCATCTGGATGAACGGCCCCCAGTCGCTGCCGCCGTATTCCAGCACCAGCACCGAGTGGCCCGCCTCGCCCAGCCGGTAGGCGAGGGCCGATCCGGCGGAGCCGGAGCCCACGATGACGAAATCCGCCTCCACTCAGGCGTCCCCGGCCCGCAGCGCCTCGTAGGAGACCATCACATGCTCGGCGAACGCCGGCCGGTCGCTGAGCCGGGCATAGTAGCCCTCGAGCACCGGGCGGTCCCGCCGTTCGATCGGCAGGGTGAACCAGCGGTAGAGCAGGTGCCCGACGCCGATGTCGGCGGCGGTGAAGTCAGGGCCTAGCACCCAGGGACCGTCGCCGATCTGCGCGCCGAGGATGTCGAGATCGCTCTCGAACTGCGCGATGGCGGCCGTAAGCGCATCCGGGTCCCGGCGCGCCGCCGGCGTGCGGACCATCGTCCAGAAGATCGGGCCGTTCAGGTGGCGCTCGAGGGTGGTCTTGCCCCATTCCGCCCACATGTCGACCGGCGCGCGGGCGACCGGATCCTCGGGCCAGAACGGCGCGCTGCCGTACCGCGCGCCGAGAAAGCGCAGGATCGCCCGGCTCTCCCACAACACCAGGTCGCCGTCGCGCAGCACCGGCACGAGGCCGTTGGGGTTCATCGACAGGTATTCCGGCGTGTCGACGCCACCGAAGCTGTGGCCGTAGTCGAGCCGCTCGAACCGCAGGCCGAGCTCGCCGATCGCCCACATCACGGTCTGCACGTTCGAGGAGGTGGCGCGCCCGTAGACGGTGATCATCGCCCGGTCCTCCCGTGTGCCGGCAGGCCGTGGTCGATGTAGTCCTCGACCAGCGCGATCGCGACCTCGGGCGCCGTGGCGCGGCCGCTCAGCGCCTCGCGGAGATAGAGGCCGTCGATCATCCCGCCGAGGCCGCTGGCGATGCGCTCAGCCTCGGCCGGAGCGGCCAGTCGCTTCAGCGCGTGCAGCATGTTGGCGTGGAGCCGCCGCTGGTAGAGCCGCAGCAGCCGCGCCGCCCGCGGCGAGCTCAGCGCCCAGGCGTAGAAGGTCAGCCACGCGCCGATCGTCGCGCGGTCGAACTGCTCCGGCCCGAAACTGCTCTCCACGATCGCGCTCAGCCGCTCGCGCGGCGCCTCGGCGCGCCGCATCCGCGCCACCACGTCGCGGCGGAACTCGGCGAGGAGGTGCAGCATCGTGGCGAGCATCAGGTCTTCCTTGGTGCCGAAGTAGTGGTGCGCCAGCGCCGAGGAGACGTCGGCCCGCGCCGCGATCCGCGCCACGGTGACGTCGAGCGATCCCCGGTCGGATATCTCCCGGAGCGCGGCGCCGATCAGCGCCTTGCGGCGCATTTCGGCAGTACCGGTCATGGCGGTCATTTGGCGGGCTCTTTTGTTGATTGACCGGTCAATCAGTAAGAGTTTCCCTTGCAAAGGTCAACGTTTCCAAGCGACGCTAGGGGCGAGGGGCCGACCAACAGGCCCCCTCGACAGATGGAGGCTTCGATATGAGACGCTTGCTGACCGCCGCGGCGCTGGCCGGGCTGATCGCCATGCCTGCGCTGGCGGCCGAGCCGGAGAGCTGCGCCAAGGTCCACTTCTCCGACGTCGGCTGGACCGACATCACCGCGACCACCGCCGTGACCGGCGTGGTGCTCCGGGCGCTCGGCTACGAGACCGACGTCAGCATCCTGTCGGTGCCGGTGACCTACGCCGGCCTCTCCAAGGGCGACATCGACGTCTTCCTCGGCAACTGGATGCCGACGATGGAGGCCGACCTCGCGCCGCATCGCGACGACGGCACCGTCGAGGTGCTGCGGCCGAACCTCGAGGGCGCGAAGTACACGCTCGCGGTCAACGACAGCCTCGCCGACGCCGGCCTCAAGGACTTCGCCGACATCGCCAAGTTCGGCGACCAGCTCGACTGGAAGATCTACGGCATCGAGCCCGGCAACGACGGCAACCGGCTGATCCTCGACATGATCCAGAAGGACGCCTTCGGCCTCGGCAAGTTCAAGCTCCAGGAGAGCTCCGAGCAGGCGATGCTGGCCCAGGCCAAGCGCGCCGAGCGCACCGGCAAGGGGATCGTCTTCCTCGGCTGGGAGCCGCACCCGATGAACGCCAACGTCAAGATGACCTACCTCACCGGCGGCGACGACTACTTCGGGCCGAACTTCGGCGGCGCGACGGTCTACACCAACGTCCGCAAGGGCTATGCCACCGAATGTCCCAACGTCGGCAAGCTGCTGTCGAACCTGGTCTTCAGCCTCGAGATGGAGAACCAGGTGATGGGCAAGATCCTCGACGACGGCGAGGAGGCCGACAAGGCGGCGGCGGAGTGGCTGAAGGCGAACCCGCAGGTGCTCGATGCCTGGCTGGCCGGGGTCACCACCCGCGACGGCGCCGACGGCCTGACCGCCGTACGCTCGTCGCTCGGCGTCTGACGCCCCCGCGATGGACTGGATCACCGGAGCCAAGATCCCAATCGGTCAGTGGGCCGGTGACGCGGTCGACTGGCTGACGCTCAACGCCGCCTGGTTCTTCGACGGCCTCGCCAGCGTCGTCAACGCCCTGATCGCGGCGATCCTCTGGGTGCTGCAGACGCCGCATCCGCTGGTGATCGTCGCGGTCTTCGCGGCGATCGCCTGGTTCCTGCAGCGGTCTTGGTGGACGGTGATCCTCGTCGTGCTGGGTTTTCTCTTCATCCTCAACCAAGGCTACTGGGAGGAGACAACCCAGACGCTGACGCTGGTGCTCTCGGCCGTCGTCGTCTGCATGGGCGTGGGCGTGCCAATCGGCATCGCCACGGCGCACCGGCCGCGGCTCTACGCGGCGCTCCGTCCGGTGCTCGACCTGATGCAGACGCTGCCGACCTTCGTCTACCTGATCCCGGCCATCGTCTTCTTCGGCATCGGCATGGTGCCGGGACTGATCGCCACGGCGATCTTCGTGATCCCCGCTCCGATCCGCCTGACCCACCTCGGGATCGTCACCACCCCGCGCGAGCTCAAGGAGGCGGGGCTCGCGTTCGGCGCCACGCCGGGGCAGCTCCTGCGCAAGGTCGAGCTGCCCTGGGCGCTGCCGCAGATCATGGCCGGCCTCACCCAGACCATCATGCTCTCGCTCTCGATGGTGGTGATCGCGGCGCTGGTCGGCGCCGACGGGCTCGGCGTGCCGGTGGTGCGCGCGCTCAATACCGTCAACACCTCGCTCGGCTTCGAGGCGGGGCTCGTCATCGTCGTGGTCGCGATCCTGCTCGACCGCACCTTCCGCCGGGGAGACTGAGCCATGACCGCGATGATCGAGTTCGACCGGGTGTCCATCGTCTTCGGCTCCGACCCCGGCCGCGCGCTGCCGCTGATGGACAAAGGCCAGACCCGGAGCGAAATCCAGAAGGCCACCGGCCAGATCCTCGGCGTGCACGACTGCACCCTTGCCGTCGAGCGCGGCGAGATCTCGGTGCTGATGGGCCTCTCCGGCTCAGGCAAGTCGACGCTGCTGCGCGCGATCAACGGCCTCAACCCGGTCAGCCGCGGCAAGGTGCTGGTCCGCAGCACCGGCGACGAGATGGTCGACGTCGTGACCTGCAACGCCGAGAGCCTGCGCACGCTGCGCCGCGGCGCCGTCTCAATGGTCTTCCAGCAGTTCGCCCTGCTGCCTTGGCGGAGCGTCGTCGAGAACGTCGCACTCGGCCTGGAGCTCGCAGGCCAGCCGCGCGACAAGCGCCTCGCCAAGGCGCGCGAGGTGCTGGCGACGGTCAACCTGCAGGACTGGGCCGAGAAGAAGGTCTCCGAGCTCTCCGGCGGCATGCAGCAGCGCGTCGGCCTCGCGCGCGCCTTCGCCACCGACGCCGAGATCCTGCTGATGGACGAGCCGTTCTCCGCGCTCGACCCGCTGATCCGCAACCGGCTGCAGGACGAGCTGCTGCAGCTCCAGGAAAAGATGCACTGCACGATCGTCTTCGTCAGCCACGACCTCGAGGAGGCGGTCAAGCTCGGCAACACCATCACCATCATGGAGGGCGGGCGGATCGTGCAGACCGGCAAGCCCGAGGACATCGTGCTGCGGCCCGCCAACGGCTACGTCGCCGACTTCGTGGCGCACCTCAATCCGCTGAGCGTCTTGACCGCCGCCGACGCGATGGCGCCGGACGACGGGCCGGGCGACCCGGAGCGGATGATCTCGCCCGAGACGCCGCTGCGCGACGCCCTGCCGCTCTTCGCGGTGTCGGATGCGCCGGTCTGGGTCGGGCGCGACGGCACCGCCACCGGCCAGATCAGCCCCCGCGCGGTCTGCGCCATGCTCGCGCGGACCGGCGCCGCTGCCGCCTGAGCCATGGCGCGCGCAGGGGCCGTCGCACGGGTTGTCCTTGTCCTGACGCTCCTCTGCGGGGCGGCGCGGGCGCAGGACTACGAAATCGAGATGCCCGGGACGCCGCCGCCGGTGCCGCCGACCACCGCGGTCACGCTCTTTCAGAACGTGCGGGTTTTCGACGGTGTCGATGCCGCGCTTTCACCGCCGTCGAACGTGCTGGTGCGGGGCGACGTCATCGACCGCATCTCGGCCGACCCGATCGACGCCGGTCCGGGCGCGACGGTGATCGCCGGCGGCGGCCGGGTGCTGATGCCGGGGCTGATCGACGCGCACTGGCACGCATTCATGGCGGGGACGCCGCAGGCGGTCCTGCTGACCGGGGACATGTCCTACCTGACGCTGCTCGCGGCGCGTGAGGCCGAGGCGACGCTGATGCGCGGCTTCACCACCGTCCGCGACATGGGCGGACCGGTCTTCGGCCTGAAGCGCGCCATCGACGAAGGCGTGGTCAGGGGACCACGCATCTATCCCTCCGGCGCGATGATCTCGCAGACCTCCGGACACGGCGACTTCCGCTTCCCGTTCGAGCTGCCGCGGCAGCCGGGCGGGCCTCTCAGCCACTCCGAAGCCGAGGGCTTCGCGGCGATCGCCGACAGCCCCGACATGGTGCGGCTGCGCGCCCGCGAGCAGCTGCGCCAGGGCGCGAGCCAGATCAAGCTGATGGCCGGCGGCGGCGTCAGTTCGCCTTACAACCCCATCGAGTCGACCCAGTTCACCGGGCCCGAGGTCCGGGCGGCGGTCGAGGCTGCGGAGAACTGGGGCACCTACGTCGCCGTGCACGCCTACACGCCCCGCGCGATCCGCCAGGCGGTCGATGCCGGAGTGCTCTGCATCGAGCATGGTCAGCTGATCGACGAGCCGACCGCGCAACTGCTTGCCGAGAAGGGCATCTGGTGGAGCCTGCAGCCGCTGACCTACGACGCCGAGGTCTTCGCCCGCATGAGCCCGGTGTCGCAGAAGAAGGCGCTCGAGGTCTTCGCCGGGACCGACCGAGCCTACGGCTACGCCAGGAAATACCGCGTCAGGACCGCCTGGGGCTCGGACATCCTGTTCGACGCCGAGCGCCGCGAGCCGGCAGGGGCACTACCTCGCCATGATGACCAAGTGGTACTCGCCCGCCGAGGCGCTCATGATCGCGACGTCGGGCAACGGCGCGCTCCTGGCGCTGTCGGGGTTCATCAATCCCTATCCCGGCAAGCTCGGCGTGGTTGAGCAAGGCGCGCTCGCCGACCTGATCCTCGTCGACGGCGACCCGCTGGAAGACCTCGATCTGGTCGCCGAACCGGAGCGCAATTTCCTGGTGATCATGAAGGACGGCGTCGTCTACAAGGATACCGTTCCGCAGTAGCGGGTCAGTGCCACTCGTGGCGCGCCGCGCCGGCCGGAGGGTGGCGGGTGGCCGGCGACCGGACCGGCCGCGTCGCCGCGACCCGCACCCAGAACGCTCCAGCCAAAAGCAGCGGGATGAATCCCGCCATCACATACTCCAGATACCCGGCAGCCATCCCGTCCCTACTCCGACCAACGCGACGCCGGGTCACCCTGCGCGTCAAAACTTAAAGCAGGGTTACTGCTTCGCGCCGCCTATTGTTGCTTGCACGGCGACAAACATGCACTGACTTGCCCCTTTGTCGATCCGGTGTCCGGGGCTATCTCTGCCTCAACTCTAAAGCGGGAGACCTTCCATGCTGAAGCAGATCCAGGGCCTGCACCACGTCACCTCGATGGCGTCGGACGCGCGGGCCAACAATGCCTTCTTCACCGACACGCTCGGTCTGCGCCGGGTGAAGAAGACGGTGAATTTCGACGCGCCGGAGGTCTATCACCTCTACTATGGCGACGAGCACGGCACCCCGGGCTCGGTGATGACCTACTTTCCCTTCCCGAACATGGGTCGGCGCGCCAGGGGCGCGGGCGAGGTCGGTCGGACCGTCTTTGCGGTGCCGCCGGGTGCGCTCGGCTGGTGGCGCGAGCGGCTGGCGGCACAGGGCGCCGGGGACATTGCCGAGGACACGAGTTTCGGGGCGAAGCGGCTGCTCTTCTCGGGGCCGGACGGCGACGAGTTCGCGCTGGTCGAGGCCGAGGACGGCCGCGCGCCCTGGACCGGCGGCGGCGTGCCCGCCGACGACGCGATCCGCGGCTTCGCCGGCGCCTCGCTCAGACTTCGCGACGCCGGGGCGACGGCCGAACTGCTGCGCTTCATGGGCTACGACGAGGCGGGGCGCGAAGGCGACGTCACCCGCTTCCTGCGGCCCGACGGCAACGGCGCCGACGTGATCGACATCGAGACGATGCCGGGCGCGGCGCGGGCCGATCTCGGCGCGGGATCGGTGCACCATATCGCCTTCGCCGTGCCGGACCGCGCGGCGCAGCTCGAGGTGCGCAAGGCGCTGCTCGAAACCGGCTACCAGGTAACACCGGTAATCGACCGCGACTACTTCTGGGCGATCTACTTCCGCACGCCCGGCGGCGTGCTCTTCGAGGTGGCGACCAACGAGCCCGGCTTCGACCGCGACGAGGACACCGCCCACCTCGGCGAGGCGCTGAAGCTGCCGAAGCAGCATTCCCACCTGCGCGAGTGGCTCGAGACCCACCTGGAGCCCTTGGCATGACCGCCGCGGCCGAGGCCTACGCCTATCACGCCGAAGGCCGCGCCGAGGGGCGGCCGCTGGCCTTCGTCTTCCACGCGACCGGCGGCACCGAGACGCAGTTCGTGCCGCTGGTGCGCGAACTCGCGCCGGGCGTCGCGATCGTGGCCCCGCGCGGCGACGTCTCCGAACATGGCGCGCTGCGCTTCTTCCGCCGCCGCGGCGAGGGGCTCTACGACATGGCCGACCTCGCGCGGCGCACCAGGACGATGATTGGCTTCATCGAGGCCCACATCGCCATCGCCAAGCCCTCGCGGGTCATCGGGCTCGGCTACTCCAACGGCGCCAACATCCTGGCCAGCGTGATCTTCCAGCGGCCGATGCTCTTCGAGCGGGCGGTGCTGATGCATCCGCTGATCCCCTGGACGCCCGACCCGGTGCCGGTGAAGACCCGCGTGTTGATCACCGCCGGCGAAAACGACCCCATCGCGCCTGCCGAGGTGACCCGCGACCTCGAGCGCTGGTTCGCCGAGCAAGGCGCGGTCGTCGAAACCGAATGGCACCCGGGCGGCCACGAGATCGGCCGCTCCGAAATCTCCGCGGTAGCGCAGTTCCTGCGCTAGGCTTGCAAACGAAGGAGCCCTCCATGCCCGTCGATCCCCACGACATCACTCTCGAAGACGGCCCGAGCAAAGGCCGCTACCGCTACCGCGTCGGCGACGACGAGGCGGTGATGACCTTCTCCAAGGCCGGCGCGCATCTCGTCATCATCGACCACACCGAGGTGCCGGCGGCCTTCCGCGGGCGGGGTGTCGGCGAGGCGCTGGTGGCGCGCGCCGTCGCCGATGCGCGGAGCGCCGGCAAGCGGATCGTGCCGCTCTGCCCGTTCGCGGCGGCGCAGTTCCGCCGCCACGCCGAATGGGCCGACGTGCTGGAGGGCCGCAAGGTGGCGCAGTCATGAGCTGGAACCCCGCGCTCGACCCGACCTGCCCGACCGGCGACGCCGTCGACGCCATCGAGACGCTGATCGTGCCCCGCGCCCGCGATCTCGGCGACTTCGAGGTGCGCCGGGCGCTGCCGGCGCCGAAGCGGCAGATGGTCGGCCCGTTCATCTTCTTCGACCAGGCCGGGCCGGCGGAGTTCCTGACCGGGCAGGGCGTCGACGTGCGGCCGCACCCGCACATCGGGCTCGCCACCGTCACCTACCTCTTCAAGGGCGAGTTCCAGCACCGCGACAGCCTCGGCACCGACCAGATCATCCATCCCGGCGCGGTCAACTGGATGATCGCAGGCAAGGGCGTCACCCACTCCGAGCGGACCAGCGCCGCGACGCGGCAGCACCCGCACTCGCTCTTCGGCATCCAGACCTGGGTGGCGCTGCCCGAGCGCGCCGAGGATGCCGAGGCGGGCTTCGAGCACGCCACCAAGGAGGCGCTGCCGCTGCTGGAGGAGAACGGCGCCCGGGCGCGGCTGATCCTCGGCAGCGCCTGGGGCGAGACCGCCCCGGTCAAGACCTTCACCGAGATGTTCTACGCCGACGTCGAGCTCGCCCCCGGCGCCCGGGTCCCCTTGCCGGACGGCCACGAGGACCGCGGCCTCTACATCGTCTCGGGCAGCCTCGCGATCGGCGGCCAGACCTTCGGGGCGGCCCAGATGATGACCTTCCGCCCCGGCGACCGGCTGCACGTCACCGCCGGCCCCGAGGGCGCGCGGCTGATGCTCCTCGGCGGCGAGACGCTGGGCGGGCCGCGCTACATCTGGTGGAACTTCGTTGCCTCGTCGAAGGAGCGGATCGAGGCCGCCAAGGAAGCCTGGCGCGCCGGCGACTGGCAGCACGGCCGCTTCCAGCTGCCCCCCGGCGACGACGCGGAGTTCATCCCGCTGCCGCCCTGAAGCGACCGGCGGCCCGCGCTACTTCGTCGGGAAGAGCAGCGTGACGACGGCGCGGGCGCCCCAGCCGTCGGGGCCGCCCTCGGGCGATTCGGCCCAGTAGCGGGCGCCCACGCCGAACTGCACCGGCCGGCCGCCGAGCTTGACCACCTGCGCGACCAGAAGGTTGATCGGCACCGACCACCGGTTGGTTTCCCAGTCGTAGGTCGATTCGGTGTTCAGCGTGACCGAGGTCGCCTTGGGCGTGGTGTAGCTGAGGAACGGCTGCACGAAGGTGGCCGAGACGTCGCCGTACCGGCTGTTGCCGGTCAGCGACCAGAGATGGTTGGCAAGCGCGCCAACGGTCCAGGGCCCGCTCTGCTTCAGCGCCACGCCGGTGATGCCGGCGCCCCACTGGTTCGGGGCGACGCCGTCGGTCGCCGTCGGGATCAGGAACGCCGGCCCGACGCCCCAGATCAGCCCGAAGCTGGTCGGTGCCTTGGGCGAGAGGAAAAAGCTCTGCGTGGTGGCGCCGAGCCCGAACTGCGACCCCTCGCCGGGCACGACGCCGTCCTGGCTCACCACCGGCAGGATGGTGCGCGAGATCAGGTTCCAGTCCCGGCTGATCGAGATCGGGATCACCGGCTGGATGTTGACGTAGCTCTGGTGGCCGTCGCCGTCGGCACCGTAGCCTTCGTTGTAGTTGTACTGGAATGGTACGCTGATCAGGTTCGCCACCGGGTTCGAAAGCTTCTTGGCGAGATCGGCGTCGTCGCTCTGGGCGAAAGCGGCGCTGCCCCCGAGGATCAGGGCAAGGACGAGGGAAACAAAGCTTCGAAGACTCATGGCAAGGCCTCCTTGCTGCTTGAGCAAAGTCTGCCTCAAGCGCCGGCCGGCGCAAGCCCTCGGCGCCTGCGGCGGGCAAGATCGCCGCGGCCCGTGGCAATTGCGCCCCATTCCCTCGATCCGGCTTTCACCGCAAACTGTCAGTTGCCGGTCATCGTGAACGAGCTGCCGTTCGCGACATTCGGCCACTCCGCCGTTTGGCCGCTGAGCGCCCCGCTTTCCAGCCGGTGAACCGGTATCGTGCACAGGAGCTGAACGTTCGTGCGGTCAGCGAGCCGGTAGAACTTTCCGCAGCTGCCGGCCAGTGACAGGACCGCCTGGCCTCCCGACTGCACGCCGACGGCATCGGTGACGCACGAATTGTTGTCCTGCGGCCACGCCTGATCGGACAGGACGCAGTCCATGCCGGCCGCCGTGTTCCCATTGGCAGCGGTCACCGTGAACGGTTCTGGATTGGAAATGTAGAATCCGAACATCTGGGTTCGACCACCTTGGCTACGGCACTGCGCGATGCCCCCCGGGCAAGTCGTGCTGATCTGCGGGGTCTGCGAGCCCGGGTTGAAGTACATCACGCTCTTCGGGCCGGACAGGCTGCCCTGGGTGACGGGGCAGATCGCCTGGCCAACGCGAAAGATGACGAAGATCTTGATGCCGAGGCAGGCCGGATCGCCGGAGTTGTCGTATTGCTGGACGCCGAAGGTGTTTCCGGCGTTCGCCGCGTCCTCGTAGACGAGGCTGTGATGCGACAGGTAGCAGTTGTCCAGTCCGTCGTCGCTGTGCTTCTGGGTGACGGTCACGCTCCAGCTGTCGTGGGCGGCGACGGTGAAGCTCTCCGGCGCGTCGGGGACGCAGTTGTCGGAGATGCGGTTGAACGTCACCGGTCCGTCGGTGCCGTTCGTCACGCTGATGTCAGTCCAATAGGAGAGCTGCGTCGGGTCGATGGAGATCGGCGGCGGGTCGTCGGCGCGTGCGCTCGATGAAGGGCCGAAGCACAGCAGAAGGGTGGCGAACAGGCGCCGACAATCCGAAACGGTGTTTCAAGTCGGTTGCAAGGTATCGGCACGATGGGTCCCCCGGGATGACGCAAGAGCCTGTTGACGGCACCTGGCGGAACAGGGACGAGAGCAAGAAACAGTGCTGAAACGGTACCGCTGACAGGCGCGAGCGAGTGCTCTACTCACGCGCCAGTATTTCAGCGAAAGCAAGGTAGAAGATGCCGGGCGGCCTGCCTGCCCGGGATCAGCCGATCCGGCCGCCGGCGTCGCCGACCTGGCCGCGCTGCAGCAGGACGTGGTCGAGGAGGATGCAGGCGAGCATCGCCTCGCCGATCGGCACGGCGCGGATGCCGACGCAGGGGTCGTGCCGGCCCTTGGTGACGATCTCGGTCTCCTCGCCGGCCATGGTGATGGTGCGTCGCGGTGACAGGATCGACGAGGTCGGCTTGACCGCGAAGCGCGCGACGATGTCCTGGCCCGACGAGATGCCGCCGAGGATGCCGCCGGCGTGGTTCGACGAGAACCGCGGGCCGTCGTTGCCCATGAAGATCTCGTCGGCGTTTTCGGTGCCGGTCAGCGACGCGGCGCCGAAGCCGGCGCCGATCTCGACGCCCTTGACCGCGTTGATCGTCATGAGCAGCCCGGCGATGTCGCTGTCGAGCTTGCCGTAGACCGGGGCGCCGAGCCCCGCCGGCACGCCCGAGGCGACGAGCTCGATGATGGCACCCACCGAGTTGCCGGACTTGCGCAAGCCGTCGAGATAGTCGGCCCAGTCCGCGGCGGCGCCCGGGTCCGGGCACCAGAACGGATTGCGCGGCAGCTCGTCCCAGTCCCAGGCGTCGCGGTCGATCGGCCGGTCGCCCATCTGCACCATGGCGCCGCGGATGCGCACCTCGGGCAGCAGCACTGCCAGCACCGCGCGGGCGACGCCGCCGGCGGCGACGCGGGCCGCGGTCTCGCGCGCGCTCGACCGGCCACCGCCGCGATAGTCGCGGATGCCGTACTTGAGGTGGTAGGTCAGGTCGGCGTGGCCGGGCCGGAATTTCTGCGCGATGTCGCCGTAGTCCTTCGAGCGCTGGTCGGTGTTGCGGATCAGGAGCGAGATCGGCGTGCCGGTGGTGCGGCCCTCGAAGGTGCCGCTGAGGATTTCCACTGCGTCCGCCTCCTGGCGCTGGGTGGTGAACCTGTTCTGCCCCGGCCGCCGCGCGTCCATCCACGGCTGGATGTCGGCCTCGGTCAGCGGGATGCCCGGCGGGCAGCCGTCCACCACGCAGCCGAGCGCCGGCCCGTGGCTCTCGCCCCAGGTGGTGACACGGTAGAGCCGGCCGAAGCTGTTGAAGGACATGGACGACGCGCCTCCTCGCAGCGGCGTGTACCGCGGAAGGCGTGCAAAGGAAAGGTCGCCGGGCGCGGTGCGCGGGCGGCGGTCAGGCGGCCATCGGTTCGGTGTCGATGGCGGCGAGCCACGCGCCGGCCAGGCGCTCGGCATCGGCGGCGGCGCGGTGGCGGGGGTCGGCGCGGAAGAGGCCGCAGCCGAGGCGATCCGCCTCCGAGGGGGTCAGTCGGGCCAGCATCGCCTGGCGCAGCGGCCTGACCTCGATTCGCGGCCGGCCTTCGCGCAGGCGGTCGAGCCAGCGCTGCTCCCAGGCCGCGTTGTCCGAGACCACCTCGAAGGCGGCAAAGGCGTCGGTCGCGGCCGCGACATCGTCGGCGGGCGCACCGTCGAGCACGTCGCCGAGCGGGATGCCGTGCACGCGGGCCGCGCCCTCGGACCAGTCCGCGAGCGACCAGGCGGGGCGCGGCGCGATCAGCGTCGCGCGCGAGCGCACCCGGCCGCCGGCGATCCAGGCCCAGCCGATCTCGACCGGCCAGGAGGCGGGACTGAGCGAGGACGCCTCGAAATCGAGGAAGAGCAGCGGCCGCTCGCCCGCAATGGGCGCCAGAACCGGCATCGCGCAGCGCGCCGGCTCCGTCGTCGTGATCGTCGCCATGAAGGACATCTGGTTGATCTCCGGCGCGACCGTCCGCGTGGCCGCCTTCCGCAGCCGTAGCACCACTTCTTCGTCGGATTATGTGAAGCCGGTCACACTGCAGCGGAGCCGTCCGCCCGCGGCGGTCGTTTCGGCAATGCAGTCGAGGCGCACCTGCTTCGTTCGGGACTCGGGCGCCCTTCCGGGCGCCCGTCCCGTGAGATCAGCGGCTGGCCTAGTCGGCACCCACGTGGGTCGAGGCCATCTTCTTCACCTGGTCCATGACCTGATCGAGGTTGTAGCTGGCCGGGTCCTGCATCGGCGGGTAGTCGATGTAGGACGAGAGCTCCCTCAGCCAGAGCGCCTGGCCGATCGGCAGCATGTTCCAGTCGTAGATGTAGGCGGTGACCGGGGCGCCGATCGCCCCGCCCATGCCGAGCAGTGTCTTCGCCTGGTCGCCGATCGCGGTCTCGAACGGATCCCGCTTGATGTTGACGACCTGGGTCCAGTGGTAGGGCACCACGCCGTTCAGGAAGCCCGTGGGGCTGTCGGACACCATCGCGAAGTACATCTTCCAGTTCTTGTAGCGGACCGCCGAGGGGTCCTTGCCGGAGTAGTAGAAGAAGGTGTCACGGTTGGACTTGTCCTGCTTGCCTTCGAGGTAGTCGCGCTGGTCGATGCCATCCAGCGTGGTCTTGACGATCCCGGGATATGCGCCCTTCTGGATCTCGTCCTTGAGGCCGTCGCCCTTCGGGCCGCCGGCGATGTCGACGAGCGTCGGCACCCAGTCGAGCGACGCGAACATGTCGGTCTTGATCGTCCCGGGCTCGATGTGACCGGGCCAGCGGATCAGCATCGGCGCGCGCATGCCGCCTTCCCAGGTGGTGAGCTTGCCGCCCTTGAACGGGGTGGTGCCGCCGTCGGGGAAGGTGATCGTCTCCGCACCGTTGTCGGTGGTGAAGACGATGATGGTGTTGTCGAGCTGGCCCATTGCCGAGAGCTTGTCGATGACGACGCCGATATTGTCGTCGAGCTGCTTCATGCCGGCTTCGTTGACGCCCCAGTCCTTGCCGCCGGGCTCGCCGACCATCGCCATGTACTTCGGCGGCAGCATGGTGGTGATGTGCATGCGCGCCGGGTTGTACCAGACGAAGAACGGCTTGTTGGTCTTCTTGGGGTCGTTGCGGTCGAGGAAGTCGACGACCTTCGACGAGATCTCCTCGTCGACGGTCTCCGACCGTTCGAGCGTCAGCGGGCCTTGATCCTCGCAGGTCTGGTTCGCCGAGGTGCCGTCCGACGACTTGCAGGCCAGGACCGGCCGTGGCGGCGTCAGACAGGTTGTCGTCTTGGGATCAACGGCGCCGGGGACCTCCGCCAGACCTGGAATCGGTGTGTTCTGGCACGGCGGTGCCACGGTCTGCTCGGTCGGCGACGAGTTGATGTCGGGAAAGCTCACCCCCTGCATCGCGTCGAGATGGTAGAGATAGCCCCAGAACTCCTGGAAGCCGTGCGCGGTCGGCAGGGCGTCGGTATGGTCGCCGAGGTGGTTCTTGCCGAACTCGCCGGTGGTGTAGCCGAGGTCGTAGAGGAACTTGGCGATCGCCGGCGTGCCGGGCTTGAGGTAGGAGGGGCTGCCGGGCAGCTGCGGCGGGATCATGCCGGTCCGCAGCGGATGCATGCCGGTGAAGAAGGCGTTCCGTCCGGCGGTGCAGCTCTGCTCGGCGTAGTAGTCGGTGAAGAGCGCGCCTTCCTCGCCGATGCGGTCGATGTTCGGGGTCTCGCCGACCATCAGTCCGCGGTGGTAGATCGACGGCTGCATGTAGCCGATGTCATCGCCCATGATGAACAGGATGTTGGGCTTCGCCGTATCCTGCGCAATGGCCGGCCCGGTCAGTCCCGCCCCAATGGCCAGTCCGATCGCCGCACCAGCCAACCAGGAGCTTCGCTCTATTCGCATTGTCGTTTCCCTTGTTAAGATAGCATCCGCGCCCGAGCACGTCCGCAAATGCTGCAGAAACGCTGCTCCTCTGTCTGAGTCGTGTCAAACCGCCACGCCGTCTGCCGCAACAGCTGCCTTTGCATTTCCCGCCCGGGGCCGCTATGTTCGGCGTGCCTCGGGGGGTCCGGCATCGGCCGGGCTGAGATTTGCGTCGCACGCGAGACCCGTTGAACCTGAACCGGCTCATACCGGCGGAGGGAAGGCGCGGGTGTCACCCCACATCCCCGCGGTCCCTCCGCCCCTGGAGGAGAGACCATGCGACACAGATGCATCGTGGCGGCCCTGCTGCTCGCGGCTTCGCCCGCCGCGGCGGCCGACAAGCCCGAGCTGGTGATCTACACCTACGAGAGCTTCACCTCCGAATACGGGCCCGGCCCCGAGATCGCGGCGAACTTCGAGAAGACCTGCGGCTGCACGGTGCGCTTCGTCGGCGCCGGTGACGGGGCGGCGCTCCTCGGGCGGCTCAGGCTCGAGGGCCAGCGCAGCCCGGCCGACATCGTGCTCGGGCTCGACACCAACCTGACCGCCGAGGCCAAGGCGACCGGCCTCTTCGCGCCGCATGGGCTGGCGGTGCCGAAGCTCGACCTGCCGGTCGCCTGGGACGACGACACCTTCCTGCCCTACGACTGGGGCTACTTCGCCTTCGTCTACGACAAGACCAGGATGCCGGACGCGCCGAAGAGCTTCGAGGAACTGATCGCGTCCAAGGCCAGCATCGTCATCCTCGACCCGCGGAGTTCCACGCCCGGGCTCGGGCTCCTGATGTGGGTCAAGGACGCCTATGGCGACCGCGCGCCGGAGATCTGGCAGGGGCTCAGGCCGCACATCGTCACGGTGGCGCCGGGCTGGGACGAGGGCTACGGGCTGTTCCTGAACGGCGAGGTCGACATGGCGCTGGCCTACACCACCTCGCCCGCCTACCACCTGATCGCCGAGAACGACGCCACCAAGGCGGCGGCGATGTTCGACGAGGGGCACTACATGCAGGTCGAGGTGGCGGCGATGACCGCGAGCTCCGACCAGCCGGAACTGGCGCGGGACTTCCTGCGCTTCATGCTGACCGACGGCTTCCAGGCGGTGATCCCGACGACGAACTGGATGTACCCCGCCGTGACCCCCGCCGCCGGCCTTCCCGAGGGCTTCGACAGCCTGGCAGTGCCGGCAAAGCCGCTGCTCTTCTCGCCCGAGGAAGCGCAGGCCAAGCGGCCGGAGGCGCTCGCCGAATGGCTGGCCGCGCTCAGCAAGTGATCGCGCCTGCCGGGGGCAGGCAGGCGCGCACCGATCTGTCGACGGACAGATCGGTGAAGAGAAGCCGCATCAGCCCGCTGGTCCGCTGGGGCGGCGGCCTGGCGCTGGCGCTCGTCCTGGCGCTGACGCTCGGCACGGTGGCGGCGCTCCTGACGCGGGCCGAGCCGGGGCGGGGGCTCGGCCCGGCGGAATGGGCGGCGCTGCGGTTCACCGTTGTGCAGGCGCTGGTCTCCGCGGCGCTGAGCTGCCTTCTCGCGGTGCCGGCGGCGCGGGCGCTGGCCCGGCGGCGCTTTCCCGGGCGCGCGGCGATGGTGGCGCTCCTCGGCGCGCCGTTCCTGCTGCCGGCGATCGTCGCGGTCTTCGGCATCGTCGCGATCTGGGGCCGCGCCGGGCTCGTCAGCCGCGGCCTCGAGGCGCTGGGCGCGCCGGGTCTCGACATCTACGGCCTCAAGCGGCGTGGTGCTGGCGCACGTCTTCTTCAACGTCGCGCTTGTGGCGCGGCTGCTGCTGCAGGGCTGGCTCGCCATCCCCGCCGAGCAGTTCCGCCTCGCCGCCCAGCTCGGCTTCGCGCCGCGCGACGTCTTCCGCCGGATCGAGCTGCCGATGCTGCGCGACGTGCTGCCCGGCGCCTTCGTGCTGGTCTTCCTGCTCTGCATGACCTCGTTCGCGGTGGCGCTGATCCTCGGCGGCGGGCCGCGCGCCACCACGGTCGAGCTCGCGATCTACCAGGCGCTGCGCTTCGACTTCGACCTCGGCCGCGCCGCCTGGCTGGCGCTGATCCAGTTCGCGCTCTGCGGCACAGTCGCGGTGCTGGCGCTGCGCCTCTCGGCGGCGGCGGGGTTCGGCGGCGGGCTCGGCGGCAGCGTCCGGCGCTGGGACGCCGACCGGCCCGCGCTCCGGGCGCTCGACGCCGCGGGCTCACCCTCCTCGGCCTTCCCTCGGCCTGCCGCTCGCCGCGGTCGCCGCCCGCGGCCTGCCGGCGCTGGCGGAGCTGCCGGCCTCGGTCTGGTCCGCCACGGCGCGCAGCCTCGGCGTCGCCCTCGCCTCCGCGGCGCTGGCGCTGGCGCTCGGCCTGGCACTCGCGGTGCTCATCGACGCGCGGCCGCCAAGGCGGCGGCCGCTGGCTCGAGGCGACGGGGCTGATGAGCCTCGCCGCCTCGCCCTTCGTCATCGG
>CAWFYR010000003.1:0-279861 GCA_963819995.1 uncultured Alphaproteobacteria bacterium
GGCCGTTCGATCCAAGGCGGCGTCTCTGCCGCGGGCCTCCGGAAGCTGTCATTCACACGCCGTTGATGACATCCGGCGCGACGTCCGACGTTCCGCGCAGCCGGCGTTGACCTTGCCGTTGGCTTGTGTGGTTCAGCTTCCGTCTCCGGGGCCTTACGATCATCGGCAAGTACTGCGGGCGTAAATTGTGCCGCCGCCCCCGGCCCGAGGCGGGGAAGCCGGACGGCGGAAGGTGGATGGGAAAAGGCGACGCGAGGCCGGTCGTCGAGGAGATGGGCATCTGCTGACGGCACATGCTATGCCAGTCGGGAGCAATCAGCGGCCAACACCAATCAATGGCGCCATTTCGTTTTATCGTCGCCTTCTATCACGTTGCTGCAATGCAAAGCGTCGCCAGGGCTGCCGAGGAGCTTTCGGTCACGCCCGGCGCGGTCAGTCAGCAACTTCGCGTGCTCGAGGAGCAATTGGGAACCAAGCTCGTCACGCGCGCCGGCCGGCGGATCCGTTTGACCGAGGCCGGTGAGCGCTATTTCGAAATGATCGCCAGCGACGTCGAGAACATCATCGCGGCGACCCGGCAAATCCAGGGCGAGCGGACGACCATGCTGCTCACCGTTCGGGCGACGCCGACCATTTCGACAAAGTGGCTGCTCCCGCGGCTGTCGCGGTTTCTCGAGGCCAATCCGTCGATCGACCTCCGCCTCGATGGATCGAACGAGCCGACCGATTTCAGTCGCGACCTCGTCGACCTCGAGATCCGGCACGGGATCGGCCGGTGGCCCGGACTGCACGTCGTTCCCCTGGCCGAGGAGACCTTCCTGCCTGTTTGCTCCCCCAATCTCGCGGCGGCAGGTACGGTTGGTGCGGGACCGTTACAGGCCATGCGCCTGATCCAGTCGGTCAAGGCGCAAGTCCAGTGGACCGACTGGTTCGACAAGGCGGGCGAGCCGGTGCGGGGGCCTTGGCGCATGCTGCGTTTCGACCGGTCGCACATGGCAATCGACGCGGCGGTGGCTGGACTCGGCATCGCGCTCGAAAGCACGCTGATGATGGAGCATGAGCTCGAATCCGGGCTGTTGATCGTTCCCGTCGCCAGAACGCCGAGGATCGCGCTCAGTACGCAATGGCTGGTCTGTCCGCCGCAGCACTTGCGCCGCCGCCGCGTGCGGCTCTTCATGGATTGGCTTCGCGCCGAAGCCGAAACCTGGCAGGGCCGGCAGCCCGAGGTAATCGCTAAGCTGGGCTAAACGATCTGGCCAGTTAACTGAATTGAACTGAGGACGAGTTTGGCTATGATCCCGGGTCATCAGGTGGCGCCAGACCACCGCGAACCTGGAGGAAGTCCGATGCCAGTCACGGCCAGTTTCCCGAAGTGATCTGAGTCCAGGCGCAGCGCTATCGCGGCGCGCTGGAATTGCTTGAAGAATTCGCAACGAACCGGCGGCGCCAGGCGCGCCCGCCGAAGAGAAAGGTATGCCCAGATGAACCTGTCCTCGATGCTCGCCGAGAGAAATGCCGGCGGTCGGCCGATCCGCGTCGGCCTGATCGGCGCCGGCAAGTTCGGCTCGATGGTGTTGGCCCAGGCCAAATTCATCGAGGGATATCACATCGTCGGCGTTGCCGATCTCAACGTCGGCAAGGCCCGGGAATCGCTGGCGAGGGTCGGTTGGGATGCGGCGCAGTACGGCGCAAAGTCGCTGGCCGACGCCCACGCCAACGGCGCGACCTTCGTGACGGACGACGCGGCCGCGATCCTGAACTTCGACGGCATCGACTGCATCATCGAGGCCACCGGCCATCCGATCGCCGGAACCCGCCACGCCCTCGGCGCCATCGAGGCCGGCAAGCACATCGTGATGGTGAATGTCGAGGCGGACGTGATGTGCGGCCCGATCCTCGCGGCGAAGGCCCGGGCGAAGAACCTCGTCTATTCCATGGCCTACGGCGACCAGCCGGCCTTCATCTGCGAGTTGGTAGACTGGGTCCGGTCGGTCGGCTTCGAGCTGGTCTCGGCCGGAAAGGGCATGAACTTCGAGCCGCGCTACCGCTACTCGACGCCGGATACCGTCTGGGGCTTCTTCGGCTGGACCGAGGAGGAGGTCGCGGCCGGCGACTTCAATCCCAAGATGTACAACTCGTTCACCGACGGCACCAAGGCCGCCATCGAGATGGCAGCCGTTGCCAACGGCACCGGGCTCGACTGTCCCGACGACGGCCTCGCCTTTTATCCCGCCGGGTTGCAGGACCTCGCCAGCGTGTTCAAGCCGGCCTCCGAGGGCGGGCGGATGCCGGGCAGCGGGCTCGTCGAGATCGCCGCGAGCCAGGAGCCCGACGGGCGCGAGGTGCTGAACAACATCCGCTACGGCATGTTCGTCACCTTCAGGGCGCCGGACGAATACACCCGCGGCTGCTTCAAGCAGTACGGCCTGCTGACCGACAAGTCGGGCTGGTACGGCTCGATGTGGCGGCCGTTTCACCTGATCGGGCTCGAGACCAGCGTCAGCGTGCTGTCGGCGGTGCTGCGCGGCGAGCCGACCGGATCGAGCAAGGAATACCGTGGCGACGCCGTGGCCACCGCCAAGACCGACCTCAAGGCCGGCGACATGCTCGACGGCGAGGGTGGCTTTGCAGTCTGGGCCAAGGCCATCCCGGCCCGGATCAGCCAGAATGTTGACGCGTTGCCCATTGGGCTTGCGCACAACGTCAAGCTGAAGAAGCCGGTGGCCAAGGATCAGGTCGTGCGGATGTCGGACGTGGAACTTGTCAACGATCTCGACGTGGTCGAACTCCGCAAGGAGCAGGTCCGGGCGATGTCACCCGTGCACGAGGTCGCTTGAACAGGCGCCGGCCCGGCGTCGCCGCCGGGCCGGACCATGCGATCGCGTGGCACTCGCCGCGCCGAAGGGACGATGCGTCTCAGGGGAGCAATGCGAATGGTCGGCACGCCGAGGGAGATCGGATTTATCGGGACGGGCCTGATGGGCGCGCCCATGGCCGCCAACCTTGCGCGCGCGGGCATGACCGTGACCGCCTGGAATCGCGACGCCGCCAAGCTCGCAGTTCTCGCCACGGATGGCGTGGTCCCTGCCTCGACGCCAGCGGAGGCGGCGACCGGCCGCGATGCGGTTATCCTCATGCTGAGCTCGGGGCCGGTCTGCGACGAGATTCTCGGTGCCGGAGGCGTGCTTGCCGCCATGCGGCCCGGCGAGTTCCTGATCGTGATGAGCTCGATTTCGGTGCCCGAATCTCAGGCCCAGGCGAAGCGGGCGGCTGGCCTGGGCATACGATACATCGACGCCCCGGTGTCCGGCGGCGTGGTCGGAGCTACCGAGGCGCGGCTGGCCATCATGGCTGGCGGCGCCGCCGAGGACGTCGCGGCGGCCGACCCGGTCTTTGAAGCGATGGGAAGGGCCGTGCACATCGGCCCGGCCGGGACCGGTCAGCTTGCCAAGCTCGTGAACCAGCTGACGGTGGCCAGCACCATCGTCGCAGTCTCCGAGGCGATCCTGCTCGCCGAAGCCGGCGGCGCCGACCCCGCCAGGGTCAGGGAGGCGTTGCTCGGAGGCTTCGCGCAATCGCGTATCCTGGCGGAGCATGGTGCGCGGATGATCGAGGGAAATTTCCGGGCCGGCGGTCCGGCGAAATACCAGATCAAGGATACCGCTGCCGCCCGCAGCCTTGCCGACGGGCTCGGCCTGGACCTTCCGATGCTGAAGATTGCGGACGGCCTGTTTGGTGATCTCGTCGCGCATGGCGGCGGCGACTATGACCACAGCTCCCTCATTCTCGAATTGCGCCGCAGGAACCGACTTGGCCTGCCGGAGAGCTTTCCGCTGGCGAAGCAGCCGGTCGAAGCAACGTGACATCAAAATCCAAACCCGAACCAACCAGGAGGAAAAGACTATGAACCCCAACAAATCCGGCATCGGCCGCCGCGGTCTTCTGAAGCTCGCCGGATCCGGCGCGGTCCTGGCGCTCTTCACGCCCTACATAGCGCGCCCCGCCCAAGCGGCGACCACGCTCCGCATCGCCGTGCCCGACCCGATCGGTTCTTCGGTCGGCCGCGCGGCGACCGACTTTGCGGGGCTCGTGGCCGAGGGGACCGGGGGCGAGATCACGTTCCAGGTCTTCGCGGACGGTGTGCTCTACGGCAAGGATCAGAACGCCGCGATCAACCAGCTCGGCTCGGGCGCGCTCGACGCACTGATCCTGGCCAGCAGCGTCTATGCCTCGTTCGAGCCGCGGATGAACGCGATCAGCCTGCCGTACCTCTTCTCCGACTACGACCAGCTCAAGGCATATCTCGCCGGCACCCCAGGCCAGACCCTGCTCGGCGGTCTCGACCGGCTGAACGTCAAGGGCCTCGGCTTCTTCCTGCGCACGTTCCGCGACGTGACCACCCGCGAGACACCGATCACCAAGGCGACCGACTTCAAGGGGCTAACCTTGCGGACACCGAACAATCCGCTCTTCGTGTCGCTCTTCCAGGCGCTTGGGGCCAACCCGACACCGATGGCGTTCTCGGAGGTCTACAGCGCCCTGCAGCTCAAGGCGATCGATGGCCAGGAAAACCCGGTCGAGGTGCCGTTCAACAACAAGTTCTACGAGGTCCAGGGCCACCTGAACCTGACGCAGCACATCGCCGACTCTTTCCTCGTGGCGCTCTCCGCGCCGGCATGGGCCAAGATCCCCGAGGCCCAGCAGACCGCCGTGCAGGAGGCCGCACAGAAGATGATCGAGGCGCACGACGCGCAGGAAATCGCGCAAGAAGCGGAGATCATCGAAAAGCTCTCCGGCCTCGGCATGACGGTCAACCGCTTCGAGGACGGGGAACTCGCCAAGACCCAGGAGATCGCCCGAGGCATCTACGGGAACTTCGAGGAGATGATCGGCGCCGACTTCATGAAGCAGAGCGTCACCTTCGTCGGAGCGTAGTTTCGCGGCGAGACGCGCCACATGCCCGATCCCGCTCGCTGTGGGATCGGGAAGCTGACGTACACCCAGGGAGGGAGTGCTGTGGAGAAGGTTGACCGCGCCATTTGGCGGCTCGTTGATCTTGCTATTTTCATCGCGGTCCTTGGAATGGTGGTTTTCATCATCATCCAGGTCGGATCGCGCCTCGCGGGCCGATCCGTGCCCTGGACCGAAGAGCTCTCGCGGTTCCTGTTCTTCTGGACGACCTACCTCGGAATGGCGGCGGGCTTCCGTCAGGGCCACCATCCGTCCTTCGGGCTGCTCGGCGCTGTGCTGCCGCGAGCGGCCCAGCGGGCGCTCACCATGGTGACCCCGCTTGCGGCGGCGGTGTTCTTCGGCATCGTCGCCTACTACGGATACGGGCTGCTCCGCCAGCAGATCACCTTCGGCGAGATGTCCCCGAGTCTGCGCATCGGTATGTGGGTGACAACTCTGCCCTTGGTGCTGGGCGCGCTGCTCGCCATCTTCGGCGCGGCCATGCACGCCTTCCGGGATCACCCGGCCTTCTCCTTCGTACCGGACCTGGAGGATCAGGCATGAGCGCGACGCTCCTCATCGCCTTTGCCGTTCTGGCGCTGCTCGGCGTGCCGCTTTCGCTGTCGCTCGGCATCGCCTCCGCCGCAACGCTTTACTTCTACGACCTGCCGCTCTCGATGATCACCCAGACCATGGGAACCTCGATCAACAGCTTTCTCCTGATCGCGGTGCCGCTCTTTATTTTGGCCGGGCACATCATGGATCGGGGCGGGCTCTCCGAGCGGATCTTCGACGCGGCCGAGGCGGCGGTCGGCCGCTTCCGCGGTGGCCTCGGTCACGTCAACATCGCCTCGAGCTTTGTCTTCGGCGGGATTTCCGGCTCCTCGGTCGCCGATATCGCCAGCCTCGGCCCGATCACCATTCGGGCGATGACCACGCGCGGCTATCCGCTGCCCTACTCCGCCGCCCTGACGCTGATCACCGCGACCCTCGCGACCCTGGTGCCGCCGAGCATCCTCATCATTGTCGCCGCAGCGTCGGCGGGACAGTCGGTCGGCGCCGCACTCGCCGGCGGGCTTGGACCCGGCATCCTTCTCGCCCTCGCCCTGGCGGTCTACAACTACCTGGTGTCACGCAAGCGCGGCTATGGCGTACTGGTGCAGTATGACCGGCGCCAGAGCCTGTTGACGCTGCTGCGCGCCGCGCCGTCGATCGGAGCGCCGATCATCATCCTGACCGGCATGTTCTCGGGCATCGTCACCCCGACCGAGGCGGCTGGCCTCGCGGTGGTCTACACGATGATCGTCGGAATCCTGGTCTACCGCGAGCTCGACTGGCGCGAACTCTACGGCCTCTTCGTCAGCGCCGGGCGCACGGCGGGCTCGGTGCTGCTGATCCTGATGGCGGCCAATGCCGCGACTTTCATCTTCACCGTCGATCTTCTGCCGCAGAAGACCTCCGGCCTCTTGTCCGGCCTTGCCAGCACCCCGTTCATGACACTCATCCTCATGGGGCTCGTTTTTCTGATCGTCGGGATGCTGATGGACATTGTCGCCGCGGCGCTGATGCTGATCCCCGTCCTGATGCCGGCCGCCGTGGCCGCGGGCGTCGACCCGCTGCACTTCCTCCTCTTCATGTCCGCCGCGTTGGCGATCGGGCTCGCGACGCCGCCGGTCGGGACCTGTCTCTTCGCGACGGCGCAGGTGTCCGGGGTTCCTGTCGAGCGACTGATCGTCGCGAGCCTGCCGTTCTACGCGATCAACATCGCCGTGCTGGTGCTGATCGCAGCCTTCCCCCAGATTGTCCTCTGGCCGGCTCAAGTCCTGACCTGACCGGCTTTCGTGCCGGACGACGGCACCCGCTGTCATCGGCCGGGAACCGCCCGCAGACCGCAGGCGGAGGCGATGCGCTGAGTTCAGTCCGGCGAGGCGCCAGCCCAGGGCGACCTTGCCGGGGCCGTGGACGGCAGCGAAGAGCAGCCCGGCGAAGAAGCTGAAATGATCGACGAAGAATCCGAACTCGGCCTGGTTCGTCTCCCACTGCGACGGGCCATGGAAGGCGAAGGCAAGAAAGATGACAGAGGCGGCAGCGGCCAGCGCCGCCTCGCTGAAGAGCGCGCCGGTGAAGAAGGCAAGCGCGAGGCCGAGCTCGAAGAAGGCGGCGAGCCAGGCCAGAAGCAGGGGCGCCGCGAAGCCGGCGGTGGCGATGTAGCCGGCAGTGGCATCCATGCCCGCGAACTTGAAGCCGCAGGCCATCAGAAACACGCCGGCAAAGATCAGCCGGGCCGTCAGCAGTGCAATGGTCTTGGTCATGTCGTTGCTCCTTTCCGAGCGATGGATGGAGAGCCGGCTGGCAATGCCGGCATGCTCGACAAGTGGTCGAACGACGGGAGCGGAGTTCGACAGCTGGGCCGATTTTTTTCATCCGGCGCCGGGCCGGAACCGCCTCGACGTCTACGCCCCGGAGGCTGGCGGCGCCGGCCTGCCGGTGATCCTCTACCTGTACGGCGGTGGCTTCGTGCGTGGCGACAAGTCCGAGATGGCCGGTCTCGGCACATGGTTTGCCCGCAATGGCGCGGTCGTGGTGACGATGAACTACCGCTTCGCTCCCGAGGCCACGTACCCCTCCGGGCCTGAGGACATTGCCGCCGCGATCCGATGGATCCGTGCGCATGTCGCCGAGCACGGCGGCGATCCCGACAAGCTCTTCCTCGCCGGCAACTCGGCGGGCGCCGTTCATGTGGCCACCTATGTCTTCGACAGTGGGATACGCCTGCCCGGGGACGGACTGCGCGGCGCCATCCTTATCTCGCCCCCGAGCCTGAATCTCACCGATCACGTCCTCGACCCGGCGCGCGACGCGCTCTACTTCGGCAGCGACCCGGCCGCCCTCGCCGCCGCCTCTGTCTTGCCGAAAGTCGCGGATACGAAAGGGGTCGATCTCCTCCTCGTCCTGGCCGAGCACGACATCGAACTCGCCGAGGACCAGACCCACCAGTTGGTCGACGCCCTGTATGCCCGCGACGGCCGCATGCCGCTCCTCTATACCGCGCTCGGACAGAACCACCTCTCGATCGCGGTCCAGTTCAACACCGGCGACGACACGACAGCGCAGACCATGCGCGCCTTAATCGCCAACCGGGCGGGAGACTGAGGGAGATGCGCTTCAACGAGCTCCCGGGCGACCGAGTTGCCTATGGCGTGCGTGCCGGCGAGGGCCCGCGCCATCTGGTGGGCGGCATGGTCGTGTCGAGCTACGCCACCGGCGCCGAAACCGAAGGCGCGTTCTGCCTCGCGATGATGACCGGCGGTCGCGACGCCGGCCTCCCGCTGCTGCGTCATGCCGAGGCGCACACCGGGATATTCGTTCGAGAGGGCGCGCTGGAGCTGGCGCTCGACGGGCGGGCCTGGCGCATTGGCCCGGGCGACTATGCCTCCATCCCGCCCGGAACCGGCTACGGCTATCGCTCCACGCGGAATCGCACCGTGCTACTGACCTTCCAGACCGGGTCAGCCGCGGGCTCGTTCTTCTCCAGGGCTTGTGACGACACCTCGGCGTTCGTCCAGCCGGCACACGACGCCGGTTCGCCCAAATCCCTCCTCGCGCAATCCGCGCCCGACGGCTGTGACACCGAAATCCTCGGTCCGCTTCCAGCCTTTGCCGATCTGCTCAGGCCCGCAGCAACGCGGCCCGAGACCGGTCGTTGCTGAATATCACGCCGGGGGAGACGCTTCACGCGCTCGGCTGTGGATCGGCGCCGTCGAATGACTTGCTTAGGCTCCCAACCGTGACCCCACACAAAAGCTAACAACTACTTGGCCAAACGAAAGAAGTCTGCATTGCGCCGGGGTTGCGGTTGGGCGCTAAGAGCCTGTCCGAGAAGGCGCTGAGAGAGGTTGAGCGGCCGCCGTCGGCCTGATTCACCGTGGTTTCTGGCAAGAGACGACGGGGGATCGGATGGCGTGGACGGCGGCCACCCGGGGCGACTATGTGCGCCCGAGCGGGAGCTATGCAAGCGACGTGACGGACCGGGAGTGGGCGCTGATCGCGCCGCTGCTCCCGGCAGCGCGGACTGGTGGGCGACCGCGGACGACCTGCCTGCGGCGGGTGGTGAACGCGATCTTCTACCTGCTGCAGGCGGGCTGCCAGTGGCGGATGCTGCCGCGGGACTTCCCGCCGCGCAGCACCGTCTACGGCTATTTCCGGGCCTGGATCGCGGCCGGGGTCTGGGCGCACGTCCACGACGTGCTCTATCGCCGGACCCGGGAGCTGGAAGGGCCGCGACGAGAGCCCGACCGCGGCGATCATCGACAGCCAGAGCGTGAAAACCAGCGCGGAAGCCCGCGAAATGGTCGGATACGACGCGGGAAAGCGGATCAAGGGCCGCAAGCGGCACCTGGTCACCGACACCCTCGGCCTGATGCTGCGCATCGAGGTCCATTCCGCCAGCGTGCAGGACCGCGACGGCGCGGCGCTGGTCCTCGACCGGATCACCCGGCGCTTCCCGTTCCTCGAGCGCATCTTCGCGGACGCCGGCTACCAGGGGCCGCGCGTCGCCGCCGCCGCGCCGCGCCCGGTCGAGATCATCAAGCGCACCGACACCGGCTTCGTCGTCCAGCCCAAGCGCTGGGTCATCGAGCGCACCTTCGCCTGGGCCTGCATCAACCGTCGCCTCGCCCGCGATGTCGAGCGCGCCGCAGAGACGGTCCGAGCCCTCTTCCAGATCGCCATGATCAAGCTGATGATCCGCCGGATCGCGCGGTACAGGGACTTCTGAGTCAGTCTCTAAGTCAGATGTTGCAGCAGGGTGTGATCCCGATCCTACCGAAAGGCACGCCACTCCGCGCGTTGCTCTCTCCCAGGGACCGCTCAGATATCCCGGACAACGTCACGAAGCACCTTCTTCCGATCGCGGACTTGAAAAGGCAAATCGGATTGATCGCTTCCCCCGAGCGGTTCGCGTCTGATGCCTGCTTTGTTGAGGTCGAGCTGTCGGGCCCGACTGAAATGCAGGCCGAGCATTTTGAGTTCAAAGACGGCGGCCTTTGGCCGATCTTCGAAGGCGCGGTTCCAACTGACCTGCGCTCCTCGACGATCCAGCTGCCTGACGGAGTGACCATAGAGGCCGCCATTAGCCTAAACCATGCCTTTACATTGCTTTCAGAGGTCTACGAGCCGTGGCGCAAGGCCTATACGGGCAGCGTCTACGAGCGCTTCTATTACCAGGAGGCCGACGGGAAATGGTATCCGCTTGCTCTGCTGCGCGATGCAGGAATCGCGGAACAGGAGCAGAAGATCGCCAAAGACCTCTGGGCCTCATTTCTCGCCCGCAGCAAGGCGAGCTGACCTCATGCAGGAAACCGAAGCCGATACACGCGCCAACCGGATCGATCCCGTCCTGCACGCGGCCGGCTGGGGTGTAGTCGAGGGCTCAAAGGTCAACCGCGAGCTGATCTGCCCCGGCCGGATCACGGCCGGCAGCGTCCGGGCAAACCCGCTTTCGGCCGACTACGTGCTGACCTACCGCGACCGCAAGCTCGCAGTGATCGAGGCCAAGCGCGCCGGCCTCGGCCACACTGACGGCGTCGGCCAGGCCAAGGACTACGCGGCGCGGCTCAAGGCCCGCTTGGCCTGGTCGACGAACGGCATCGGCTGGTACGGCGTCGACATGCAGACCGGTGCGGAGGGCGACCACGCGCTACCCTTCCCGACGCCGGAGGAGCTCTGGCTGCGCTAGTTCCCGGAGGGCAACGACTGGCGCGACCGCTTCGGCGCCGTGCCCTTCAGACCGGCGGCGGAAAGTGGCAGCCGCGCTACTACGAGCACAACGCCATCACCGCCGTTCTCGAGGCCATCGCCCAGGGCCGCGACCAAATCCTGCTGACCCTCGCCACCGGCACCGGCAAGACCTCGATCGCCTTCCAGATCGCCTGGAAACTCTTCCACGCCTCCTGGAACCTCGGCCGTGCACCGACCCGCCGCCCGCGCATCCTGTTCCTCGCCACGGCGTCGCCGAGCTCGCGCCGGTCAAGATCGCCGACTTCCTCCGCATCCGTTACGGCGGCACCAACGACGCCAAGCGGCGTCTCGGTCCGGTTCCTGCTATCCGGGACGCCTTCGTCGAAATCCAGGCGCACCTTTTCCGCTGACCGCGGACCGCCCGAGAAGCCTTTTCAAAGACTTATGGTTCAGAGGGCGGCAATTGGCGCCCCAAAGGGCGCCAAAAACCCCCGAAAAGGGCTGTAATTGCCGGACTCGACATCCCGGCCGCCTTTCGGCTACCCGCAGGCGCCGACGTGGCCGCAGGAGGTGCAGAAGTCGCAGCCGTCCCGGCGGATCAGCGTCGGATGGCCGCATTCCGGGCACGTACGTCCGCTCACCTGCACCGCCGGGCCGCTTCCCGGTGCCGGGGCGTCGGTCCAGAGCATTGCCGTGCCGTTGGCCGGATAGCCGTCGCGGTCGAGCACACCGAGCATCTCGTAGCGGTGGATCAGAAGGCGCGCGACGTAGGCGAGCGTCGAGGGTTGCACCGCCTGCTTCTCGCTGCCGGGCCTGCGGGCGAAGAAATCGCCCTGCGCCTCGGGGAGGTCCTTGAGACCGCGGAGCTTCTTGCCGATCCAGGCCGGATCGATCACCCGCATGTCGAGGCTGAGCGACTTGGTCAGCCCGTTGAACTCCAGCGGGTAAGCTCCTGACAGCCAGACGCTGAACGGCCGCTTGGAGCCGTCGGGCAGCACGCACTCCTTGACGAACATCGCGAAGTCGTCGCCGGTGGTCGGGTTCAGGATGTCGACGGTCCAGGACAGCGTGCCGTCGGTGCCGGATTTCGGCTCCTTGCGCGAGAACATCGCATCGACCAGCGGGGTTTCGCCTTCTTCGCCGTCGAAGACGCCCAGCGCCTCGCAGCGGTGCTGCACCACCTTGGCGAAGGCGCTGACGTTGCCGGCCACCGGCGCGGGGTGTCCGTCGGGCGGCATCGCGACGGTGAACGGCGCGCCCGGCGTCTTGGCAAGGCTGTCGAGCTTCAGCCGCAGCCAGGCGCGGTCCTGAGCGCGCATGTCCATCGAGAGGTTCTTGGCGAGGGCGCCGAGCCCGCGCGGGGTCTGCTCGCCGTTCACCCAGACCTCGAACGGGTGGTTTCCGCCGTTCTCGACGTGGCCGACGAAGACCGCGAAGCGGTTGCCGGGCGCCTCGACCATATAGGTCCAGGACGGCGAGCCGGCGGCGAGCTTCGGCCGGTGCGGCCAGCGCAGCGCCGCGAGCGCCACCTGCGGCGCGTCGTTGATCCGGATGCGCCGGTCGGGCTCGGTCTGGTCGAGGTCCTGCGGCGCGTCCTTGTCGATCGAGAGCACCGAGCCGAGCACGGAGTTCGGGCGGTAGGTGGTGATCCCCTTGAGGCCGGCGTGCCAGGCCTCGAGGTAGAGGCCCTCGAACGCCTCGAACGGATAATCCTCGGGCACGTTCACCGTCTTGGAGATCGCCGCGTCGATGAAGGGCTGGATTGCCGCCTGCATCGCCATGTGGTCGCGGGCGGAAATCTCCAGCGCGCTGACGAAGGCGGCGGGCAGCGCCGCCTCGTTGCCGCCGCGCGCCTTCCAGAGCCGCCAGGCGTGGTCCTCGACGCGATATTCGCGCATCGAGCCGTCGGGCTCGCGCTTCTTGCGGGTGTAGAACCAGGAATAGGGCGGCTCGATGCCGTTCGACGCGTTGTCGGCGAAGGCGAGGCTGATGGTGCCGGTGGGTGCGATCGACAGCAGGTGGCTGTTGCGCAGGCCGTGGGCGCGGATGTCCGAGCGGAGGTCATCGGGCAGCCGCGGCGGCGTTGCCCGAGGCGAGGTAGGGCTCGGCCTCGAAGAGCGGGAAGGCGCCCTTCTCGCGGGCGAGCGCCACGCTGGCGCGGTAGGCGGCGTCGCGCATGGTGCGGGTCGAGCTCGGCGGCCATCGCCCGGGCCTCGGCGGTGTCGTAGCGCAGCCCGAGCAGGATCAGCGCGTCGCCGAGCCCGGTGAAGCCGAGGCCGACCCGCCGCTTGGCCGCGGCCTCGGCGGCCTGCTCGGGCAGCGGCCAGACGGTCGCGGTCAGGACGTTGTCGAGCATCCGGACCGCGACGGCGACGGTCGCCTCGAAGCGGGCACGGTCGAAGTGCGGCGCGTCGGTGAAGGCGCCCTCGACGAAGCGGGTGAGATTGATCGAGCCGAGGCAGCAGCAGCCGTGGTCGGGGATCGGGATCTCGCCGCAGGGGTTGGTCGCCTCGATCCGCTCGATGTAGTGCAGGTTGTTCTCGGCGTTGATCCGGTCGAGGAACAGGACGCCGGGCTCGGCCGCCTCGTAGGTGTTGCGCATGATCGCGCCCCAGAGATCACGCGCCTGGATCGTCGCGTAGACCCAGAGCCCGTCCCCGCGGCGGTGGGCGCCGCTGGCGACCTGGGCGATGCCGGGCTCGGCCTTGTGGACGAGTTCGAACGAGCCGTCGGCCTCGACCGCCGCCATCAGCACGTCGGTGACGCCGACGGAGATGTTGAAGTTGTTGAGCCGCCCCGCCTGCCGCTTGGCGCAGACGAATTCCATGACGTCCGGATGGTCGCAGCGGAGCACGCCCATCTGCGCGCCGCGGCGGGCGCCGGCGGATTCGACGGTGGCGCAGGACTGGTCGAAGACGTGCATGTAGCTGATCGGCCCGGAGGCGGCGCTGTCGGTGCCGTGGACGCGGGCGCCGCGCGGGCGGATGGCGGAGAAGTCGTAGCCGACGCCGCCGCCGCGCCGCATGGTCTCGGCGGCCTCGCGAAGCGCGATGTAGATGCCGGGCTTGCCGTCGACGGTCTCCGAGACCGAATCGCCCACCGGTTGCACGAAGCAGTTGATCAGCGTGACGTCGCGGATGCCGGAGCCGGCGGCGGAATTGATGCGGCCGCCGGGGATGAAGCCGTCCTCGAGCGCCTTCAGGAACGCCGCCTCGTGTGCTGCGGGGTCGGCCTCGACCTCGGCCAGCGCGCGCGCGACCCGTCGCCGCACCGCGCGGGCCATGTCGGGGCCGTCGAGGTCGCGCTCGGCGCCCTTGGCGTACTTTTCGCGCAGCACGTCGAGGCTCACCTCCTGCCAGGGCAGGTCGGGCGCGGTGACGAGGCGGAGGTCGGGCTTGTTCATCGGCTCGGCCCTTCTGGTCCGGAGCGTCCGAAGATATGCACGGGCCGGAGCGTGGTCAATCGCCGCGGGACGTTGAGTCGGTCGACAAAGCCCGTTATCTTGGGTTTCCAGACTTCCCGACACGCAGAGATAGCGGCACCTCATGACGGCGACGGTTCATCTCCTGAAGCTCTGCGTCGGCGCGGATGGCGTCGACGACCTCATCGCATGGCAATCGGACCGGATGGCCGAGCGGCGGGCCGCCGGGGCACCGACGGGGCCGTTCCACGTCACCCGGATGTGGCCGAAGCGGGCGGAGGCGCTGACCGGGGGCGGCTCGCTCTACTGGGTGTTCAAAGGGCGGGTGCTGGCGCGGCAGCGTATCCTGGGGCTGGAGCGGCGGCGGGGCGAGGACGGGATCGAGCGCTGTGCGATCCGGCTCGACGCGGAGGTGGTGCGGACGGTGCCGCAGCCGCGGCGGCCGTTCCAGGGCTGGCGCTACCTTGCGCCGGCCGACGCGCCGCCGCGATCTGGACGGGGCGGCGGAGGTTTGCGAGATGCCGCCGGCGCTGATGGCCGAGCTGGCCGACCTGGGAGTGCTCTGAGGTGCGCGGGGTGATCCTCTGCGCGCTCGTGGCATCGCTGGCGGTGCCGGCCGGGGCGGCGCAGAAGACGCGCTACAACTGGGATGCGCTCGGTGCGGAGTTCTGCCGGCTGTCGGTCGCGGGCGATCTCGCGGGGATGCGGTCGCTCTTCACCGCCGATCTCAACCGGGCGATCGACGCCGCGGCCGGCAACCAGGCGATGATGCCGCCGCGGGTGCTGTTCCAGAGCTACACCAACGAGGTGTCCGAGTGCTCGGCGCACACGCGCAACGCCGCGCTGGTCGAGATCGACCGCAGCAAGCCCGGCGGCGCGCCGCCGTCCTGGGCGGAATACCTCGTGATCGTGCCGGAGGCGGACGGCACCAGCCGGATCGACGACGTGCTGTTCGCGACCCGCCGCAGCGACACGCTGCGCGCCCGGCTGGGCTATTTCGCCGCGACCCGGTGAAGGCCGGCGCGGCATTTCGCACGCGAAATTATACGTAAGTGCTTGGTTACAAAGCGATTTATATTCATTAAAATTCAGAGGGCGGGTGCGGCGACGTCGAGCCGGTCGCAAAACGCGGCGAGCGCCTGGCGGGCGGGTGGCTCCCAGCCGGCGCGGTGCGCGGCGAAGAGGGTCGCCTGGCTGCGCAGGATCAGCCCGTCCTCGAGGATGCGCAGGTGGTTGTCGCGCAGCGTCGACCCGGTCGTGGTGATGTCGGCGACGGCCTCGGCGGTCAGGTTCTTGACCGCGCCTTCGGTGGCGCCCTGGCTGCCGACGAGCTGGTAGTCGGCGACGCCATGGCCGCGGAAGAACTCGCGCACCAGGTGGTGGTACTTGGTCGCGACCCGGAGCCGATGGCCGTGGCGGGCGCGGAACTCGGCGGCGGCGGCGTCGAGGTCGGACATGTCGGTGACGTCGATCCAGAACGCCGGCACCGCGACGACGAGATCGGCAAAGCCGAAGCCCATCGGCACGAGCTCGGTCAGGAGGCCGGGCCAGTGCGGCAACTCCTCGCGGACGAGATCCTGGCCGGTGACGCCGAGGTGCAGGCGGCCGGCGGCGAGCTCGCGCGGGATCTCGCCCGCGGCGAGCAGGACGAGCTCGACGCCGTCGACCCCCTGCACGATCCCGCGGTACTCGCGGTCCGCGCCGCGGCGGGCGACGGCGATGCCGCGGGCGGCGAACCAGGCGATGGCGTCGTCCTGCAGGCGGCCCTTGGAGGGTACTCCGAGCTTCAGGGGCATGGCATCCCCCCGGTCAGGGCGAGCAGCGCTTCGGGGCGGACGATGCCGCCGACGGCGGGGATGCCGCGGCCCTGCCCCAGCACGCGGGTCAGCGCGTCGTAGCGGCCGCCGCTGGCGATCGGCGGCAGGTCGGCGCGGCCGCGCGGCGAGGCGCCGAAGACGAAACCATCGTAGTATTCGAGGGTTATCCGCCCGAAGTTCGCCTCGAATCTCAGGCGGGCGGGGTCGATGCCGTGGGCCGCGAAGGCGTCGAGCCGGGCGGCGAGGCGGTCCACCGCGGGCGCGAGCCCTGCCCTGCCGGCTGCCAGCGCGCGGAGCTGGCCGAGTGCCTCGCGCGCCGTGCCCCGGACCGCCAGCACCGCCTCGAGCCGTGCCACGTCTGCGGGGTCGAGCGGCGGCGTGGCGGCTTCCTCGGCGAGCCGCGCGACGCGGGTGGCGACGTCGTCGGGGGTGCGAAGGCCCACGGCGGTGCCGGCGCCGGCGACGAGCGCCCGGGTGGCGCCGGCGGCTTCGGCGGCGAGGAGGTCGGCTCGGGCGTCGCGCGCTGTGGCGTGGCCTTCGCCGAACCGCTGGAGCAGCGCGTGGAACCGGGCGGGCCGCCAGACGTGGCGGCGGAGTGCCGTCTTGCGCGCGGCGCTGGTGTCGAGCGCATCGATCGCCGCGAGCGCCAGCCCGAGGTCGCCGGTCACGAGGTCGACCGGCGCGGCCCCGAGCGCCTCGACGACCAGCGCCAGCACCTCGGCGTCGCTTGTCGCCGGATCGCCGGGCTGGAAGATCTCGAAGCCGGCCTGCAGGTACTCGCGCGGCCGCTCGGAGCCCGCGTCCTGCCGTCGCCAGACCGGCCCGCAGTAGACGTAGCGCGCCGGCTCGGCGCCGGCGTCCATGTGCAGCCGCACGATCGGCACGGTGAAGTCGGGGCGCAGCATCATCTCCGCACCGTCGTCGGCGGTGACGAAGGCACGGGCGCGGATGTCCTCGCCGTAGAGATCGAGAAGCACATCGGCCGGCTGCAGCGCCGCCGGCTCGACCCGCATCGCCCCGGTCGAGCCGAGGACGGCGAGAATGCGCGCGACCTCGGTTTCGAGCCGGGCCAGCGGGCCGCCCATGCGGGCGCCCTTGAGATAGGCGCGGTCGGCGACCATCAGCCGGAGCGCGCCAGCATCGCCCGGACGGAGGCAACGAGGTCGCCCCGCGGCACCTCGACCTGCGCGGGCTGCGCCTTCCAGTCGTCGTGGGTGGCGATCTCGGCGGCGAGCCGGGCGCCCAGCGCGAGGTCCTTGAGCTGGACGACGCCGCGCGCGCGCTCGTCGCCGCCTTCGATCACCGCGACCGCCGAGCCGCGCTGGTCGGCGTACTTGAGCTGGCGCGCCATGTTGCCGCCGCCGAGGAAGACCTCGGCGCGCAGCCCGCCGGCGCGGAGTTCGGCCGCCATCGCCTGGTAGCCGGCCATCCGATCCCGGTCCATGACGGTGACGACCACCGGGCCGGGCTCGACCGCGGTCAGCCGGCCCTTCTCGCCGAGCGCGGCGAGAAGCCGATCGACGCCGATCGAGACGCCGGTCGCGGGCACCGCCTCGCCGGTGAAGCGCTTGACCAGGTCGTCGTAGCGCCCGCCGCCGGCGACCGAGCCGAACTGCCGCGGCTTGCCGTCGTCGCCCACCACCTCGAAGGTCAGCTCGGCCTCGTAGACCGGGCCGGTGTAGTAGCCGAGGCCGCGCACCACCGACGGGTCGATGACGCCGGCGGCGCCGCGGGCCTCGAGCATCTCGGCGATGGTCTCGAGCTCCTCCACGCCTTCGAGGCCGGCGCGGGAGCTGCCGACGAGATCGCGCAGCCGGGCGCAGGTGGCGGCGGCGTCGTCGGCGCGTGCCGCGACGAACCCCAGGATCACCGCCGCCTGCTCGTCACCGAGCCCGGCCCCGGCGGTGAAGTCGCCGCTCTCGTCGCGGCGGCCGGCGCCGAGGAGCGCGCGCACCCCGTCCTCGCCGAGCCGGTCGAGCTTGTCGATCGCGCGCATCACGATGCCGCGCCGGGCCGCGTGCGCCTCGGGATCGCCAGGGTCGTAGATGCCCGCGACTTCCATGACGCCGTTCAGCACCTTGCGGTCGTTGATGCGGATCGCGTAGTCGCCGCGTGTGATCCCGGCGGCCTCGAGCGCCTCGCCGAGCATTGCGCACATCTCGGCGTCCGCAGCGACCGAGCCGGCGCCGACGGTGTCGGCGTCGCACTGGATGAACTGCTTGAAGCGGCCCGGGCCGGGCTTTTCGTTGCGCCAGACCGGGCCGGTCTGGTAGCGGCGGTAAGGCGTCGGCAGCGTCATGCGGTGCTGGGCGAAGACCCGTGCCAGGGGTGCGGTCAGGTCGTAGCGCAGCGCCAGCCAGGTCTCGTCCTCGTCCTGCCAGGCGAAGACGCCCTCGTTCGGGCGGTCGACGTCGGGCAGGAACTTGCCGAGCGCCTCGACGGTCTCGACCGCGCTCGTCTCCAGCGGATCGAAGCCCCAGGCGTGGTAGACCTCGGTGATGCGGGCGAGCATCGCGTCGCGGGCCCGCACCTCGGCGCCGAAATAGTCGCGGAAGCCCTTTGGCGTCTCCGCCTTGGGCCGGCGGGGTTTCTGCTGCTTCACCTTGGCCATGATTTCCGGGCGCCTTCGCGTTTCGGGCGTCCTCCTAGCGCAGAGCGCTGCCCGGGAGCAAGCTCAGCTGCCTGTCAGCCCGCAGTATCGGCCGCGGTGGTAGATCAGCGGCGCGAGCCGGGCCTGCTGCAGCCGCAGTACCTCGCCGACGACGATCAGGTGGTCGCCGCCGTCGTGGCCCGCGGCATGGCGGCATTCGAACCGGGCGGCGCAACCGTCGATCAGCGGCGCGTCGCCGAGCCCGGCGCTGTAGGGGACGCCGGCGAAGCCGTCGCCGGACGCCGAAAACCGCTCGGCCAAGGCCTTCTGGCCGGCGCTGAGCACGTGGACGGCGAAGTGGGTGGCCGCCTCGAACGCGGGGAAGCGGCGGGACTTGCGTGCCGGCGACCAGAGCACCAGCGGCGGGTCGAGCGAGACGCTGGAGAAACTGTTGGCGGTGATGCCGAGCGGGCCGCGCGGCGTCATCGTGGTGACGACGGTCACGCCGGTCGCGAACTGGCCCAGCGCGTCGCGCAGCTCTCTTTGGCTGAAGTCTGGCAAGGCTCTCCGCTCCGGGCGCCCTCAGGGCCGCGCCGGTTTAGCCCGCGCCACCGGGGGTGTCGATGCTAGACTGGGCCGGACCGGAGCGGAGGAGCGCCATGGCAGATGGAGAGGATCGCCTGACCGCGGTCGAGACCGCGCTCGCGCATCAGGAGCGCGTGGCGGAGGAGCTGAGCGAGGTCGTGCGCGACCTGGCCGAGCGGCTGGCGCGGCTGGAACGCCGGATGGCGGCGCTGGCCGACCACGTGCTGTCGCTCGAGGACGGGGGCGCGGCGCCGTCGGCCGACAAGCCTCCGCCGCACTGGTGAGCGCCGGGGCAGGCGGAGAGGCTCGACGCTCCGCGCTTAACCACCGGCGAAATTACGCCGTATGCCGCACGGGCCTCTGCATTTTCCCACTTCCGCGATGCGGACGGCAGGCTTACCACTGTTCGCACGTGGCCGGTCTGACCGGTGTGCGCCGACAGGGGCTGGACCGATGTATCTTCCCGAGAACAACGCGCAGATGTTCGACATCCTGAGCGACCTCAGGACCTATGCGGCGATGAACGACATGCCGCATCTTGCGGAGAAGCTCGATGACGCGCTGATGCTGCTCCTGGCCGAAGGCCGTGGGCCCTCCGGCCGCCGTCGCCTCGGAACCGTCGTTCACGAGAAGGTTTGAGCGTCAGAGCCAGCCGCGCGACTTGAAGAACCAGTAGGACACCACCGCCGAGAGCACCATCAGCCCCAGCGCGAACGGGTATCCGGCCGCCCATTGCAGTTCCGGCATGATCTCGAAGTTCATGCCGTAGATCGAGGCGATCAGCGTCGGCGGCAGGAAGACAACGGCTGCGACCGAGAAGATCTTGATGATGGCGTTCTGCTCGATCGAGATCATCCCGAGCGTGGCGTCGAGCAGGAACGTCAACTTCTGCGAGAGCGAGCCGGCGTGGTCGGCCAGGAAGTGGGTGTCACGGCCGAGCGTCTTGAGCCTGAGGCGGCCCTCCTTCTCGACCGGGCGGGCGCTGGTCGAGGCGGTCAGGAACACCGCCATCCGCTCCAGCGTCACCAGGCTGTCGACGATGTTGGCGAGCAGGTCGGCCTGCTGGCCGAGCTCGACCAGCACGGCCTGGTAGTCGGGCGCCTCGCCGGGCGCCTTGGAGGCGCGGCGGAAGATCGTGCGCGACAGCGCCTCGACGTCCTTGCCGATCGCCTCGATGATGTCGGCGAGCCGGTCGACCACCGCTTCGAGGAGCCCCATCAGGATCGAGAGCCCGTCGGTGCAGCCAACGTCGACCCGGTCGGCACGCATCACGAAGGTCTTGAAGGCCCGTGGCTCGTGGAAGCGCAGGGTGACGAGCCGCTGACCGGCAAGGATGAAGGTCACCGGCGACATCACCGGCTCCTTGACCTCGAACCCGGCCGGCAGATTCGCCGTCATGAATGCGGCGCCGTTCTCGGTGTAGAGTCGGCTCGAATCCTCGATCTCGTGCATCTCGGCGGGTGTCGGCACCTCGAGGCCGAGCGCCGTTTCGATGGCCTTCTCTTCGTCCTGGCTCGGATTGTTGAGGTCGATCCAGACGACGGTGTCGAGCGCGTCGAGCGGGGCCTCCACCGGTCGCAGGTGGCCTGCTTCGACCGCGTATCCCTTTATCATCCGTCACGTCCCCTGCTCGATCCGCCCGGCGCCGGCGAACGTAGGCCGCAGGCGGCGTGCGGCCAAGGGGTCACCGGCCGGAGTGCCAGCGCCAAGGCACCAGGAAACCGCCGAGAAGCGCCGCGACTTGGTCGGCGTCGATCCCCTCGGGGCCGGGCGCGAGTTCAGCGACCAGCCCGAGGCGGCGATCCTCGACCACCGCCACGACGCGGGCGGGCGAGCCCGCGGCCGACAGCGTCGCGTCGTAGACCCGGGCGATCGCCCTCTGCCGCAGGTCGGGCTTGAAGATCTTGCCGACGGCGGTCTTGGGCAGTTCGGGCAGAATCTCCACGTGCTTCGGCACGGCTCCCGGCTCGCCGATGTGGGCGCGGCAATGAGCGAGCAGCTCGTCGCTGTCGACATCGGCACCGGCGACCAGCTCGACATAGACGGCAGGCAGCTCGCCCGAATGCCGGTCGGGCTGGCCGATCGCCCCCGCGAAGGCGACGCCCGGGTGCTGCATCAGCGCGTCCTCGATCATCGCCGGGTCGATGTTGTGGCCGCCGCGGATGATCAGGTCCTTGGCGCGGCCGGTGATCCACAGGTATCCGTCCGCGTCCAGCCGGCCGAGATCGCCGGTCCTGAGATAGCCGCCTTCGGTGATCAGCCCGCGATTGCGCGCCGGATCGGTGTAGGTCTCGGCATTGACGCCCGGATTCCTCACGCAGATCTCTCCGACCTCGTCGGTGGCGCAGTGCTTGAGGACGGCGCCATCGGGCGAGCAGTGCAGGATGCGCACGTCGGTGTAGGGAAACGGCAGGCCGACGCTGCCGATCTTGCGCTCGCCGTCGGGCGGATTGATCGCGATCAGGCAGGTGGCCTCGGTCATGCCGTAGCCTTCCATCAGGCGCACCCCGGCCGCGGCCTCGAAGCGGTGGAAGAGCTCGGCCGGCATCGCCGCCGAGCCGCTGATCGCGAGGCGCAGCGACGAGACGTCGGCGTCGATCTTGCGCTGCATCAGCGCCGCGACCGCGGTCGGCACCGCGATCAGGAAGGTCACGCCGTGCCGGGCGACCAGCTTCCAGAAGTTGTCCATCACGCCTTCGCCGCGAAAGCCCTGCGGCGTCGGCATCACCATGCTGGCGCCCGACATCAGGCAGGACATCAGGATCGGGTAGGCCGCGAAGACGTGGAAGAGCGGCAGCGGGCACATCAGCACGTCGGTCTCGGTGAAGATGTAGAACTTGCCGCACCAGCCGTTATAGAGGATGCCGCTGGCGCGGTGCTGCGCGAGCTTGGGCAGGCCGGTGGTGCCGCCGGTGTGGAACCGCGCGCAGATGCGGTCGTCGAGCGTCTCGGCGAAGTCGAGCGCGGCGGCGTTCTCGCCGGCTGCGGCGCGGCCGAGGTCCATCACCCTGGCCTTGTGCGGGGCGGCAAGCTTCGGGCGGATGAACGGGACCACCCAGGCGAGCGGCGGCGTCAGGTAGGGCAAGAGGTCGACCTGCAGCACCGTCTCGACCGACGGCGCCAGCGCCACCGCCTCGGCGACCTTCTGGGCGAGGTCGGTCTTGGGGAACGGCGCCAGCGTCACCACCACCCGCGCGCTCGTCTCGCGCAGGATGCCGGCGATGTGTTCGGGCGAGAGCAGCGGGTTGATCGGCGTCACGATCCCGGCGGTCGCCCCCGCAAGCAGCACCACCGCCGCCTCGATCCCGTTCGGCAGGATGAACGCGACGGTATCGCCAGGCCCGACGCCGAGCCGGCGGAAGAGGTTGGCCGTCCGCGTCACCTCGGCACGCAAGGCGGCCCAGTCGAGCTTGACCGCCTTGTCCTTCGGCCCGGACCTGAGCTGGAAGGTCACCGCAGGGCGCCTTGGAAACTGCGCGGAGATGGTCACCAGTTGTTCGTAGAGCGAGCGCGCCTGCCAACGGTCGGTGACCGGCATCTCCGCCTCGACCGCCTCCTTGTCCGCGAGGGTCGCGATCCTGGTCATGGCGTCCTCCCGGTGGTGCCGGCGGCGACCCGCCGGTCCCCTCGGTCCGGGATATTGGAAGCCCGCGCCGCGCGGTACAAGAGGGGCGAAGCGGCTACTTCGCGGGGATGCGCAAGACCTGGCCGGGATAGATCTTGTCAGGGTCCTTCAGCATCGGCTTGTTCGCCTCGAAAATCTCCGGATAGCGCGAGGCTTTGCCCAGCGTCTTCTCGGCGATCTTCGAGAGGGTATCGCCCTTGACGACGGTGTGGAACACCGGCTCGGCCTTGGCCTGCTCGGGGGTCTCCAGCCTTTCGTCCACTTTGGCCACCCCCGCGACATTGCCGACGGCGAGGATGATCTTCTCCTTCTCCTCCTGGGTCGGTGCCCGGCCGCTGAGCTTGACGGTGTCCCCGTCCACGGCGATGTCGAGCCCCTCGTGCTTCAGCCCCAGATCGTCGACTTCGCGCTTCAGCGCCTCCGGCGCGGGCGCCGCCTCGGCTGCCTCCGCGCCACCGATGCCGAGCGATTTGCCGGCGTTCTTGACGAAATCCCACAGTCCCATCGTAGAGCCTCCCAAACCAACCTGCAGCATCACGCGCCGGAAGAGCGTCGGTTGCAAGCGTCAGGCGGCGCCGTCGGTGAACTGGAGGCGGGCGAGCCGGGCGTAGAGGCCGCCTTCGGCGACCAGCGCGCCGTGAGTGCCTTCGGCGACGATGCGGCCTTCCTGGAAGACGACGATGCGGTCGGCGCGCTTCACCGTGGCGAGGCGGTGGGCGATGATCAGCGTGGTGCGGCCGCGCGCCAGCGCCTCGACCGCCTGCTGCACCGCCCGCTCGCTCTCGGCGTCGAGCGCGCTCGTCGCCTCATCGAGCAGTAGCACCGGCGCGTCGCGCAGGATCGCCCGGGCGATGGCGAGCCGCTGGCGCTGGCCGCCGGACAGCATCACCCCGCGCTCGCCGACGTAGGTGTCGTAGCCGTCGGGGAGCCGAGCGATGAAGTCGTGCGCCGCCGCCGCGCGCGCCGCGGCCTCAACCTCGGCGTCGCTCGCCTCGGGACGGCCGAAGCGGATGTTCTCCCGCGCCGAGGCGGCGAAGACCACGGGCTCCTGCGGCACCAGCGCGAACTGGCGGCGCAGGTCGGTGCGGGCGAGGTCGCGCAGGTCGATGTCGTCGAGCGTGACGCGGCCTTCGTCGGGGTCGAAGAACCGCATCAGGAGCTGGAAGACCGTGGTCTTGCCCGCCCCCGACGGCCCGACCAGCGCCACGGTCTCGCCGGGCCTGACCGTCAGGTCGAGATCGAAGAGTGCGGGGATATCCGGCCGCGCCGGGTAGCGGAAGGTCACGCCTTCGAACGCGATCGCGCCGCTCAGCCGAGCGCGGACCGGCTGCGGCGCGGCGAGGTCGCTGATCGGATCGGTCGCGTTGATCAGCTCGACCATGCGCTCGGTGGCGCCGGCGGCGCGCTGCAGCTCGCCCCAGATCTCGGAGAGCGCGGCGACCGAGCCTGCGACCATCACCGAATAGATCACGAACTGGACGAGGCCGCCGGGGCTCATCGAGCCGGCCCGCACGTCGCGCGCGCCGATCCAGAGCACCACGACGATCGAGGTGAAGACGAGAAAGATCACGATCGCCGTCAGGACCGAGCGCGTCAGGATGCGCCGCCGAGCGGCGTCGAACGACGCCTCGGTCAGTGCGCCGAAGGCGGCGCGGCTCCGCGCCTCGTGGGTGTAGGCCTGCACGGTCTGGGCGGCGAGGAGGCTCTCGGAGGCCTGCGCGCTCGATTCGGCGATGCGGTCCTGGCTTTCGCGCGACAGCGCCCGGAGTTTGCGGCCGAGCATCAGGATCGGGAAGACGACGAGCGGCACGCCGACAAGCACCAGCGCCGTCAGCTTGGGGCTGGTGAAGAAGAGCAGCACGAGGCCGCCGACCAGCGTCAGGATGTTGCGCAGCGCCACCGAGACCGAGGAGCCGATCACCGAGAGCACCAGGGTGGTGTCGGTGGTCAGGCGCGACAGCACCTCGCCGGTCATGATCCGCTCGAAGAAGCCCGGGCTCATGCCGATGACCCGGTCGTAGATCGCGCGGCGGATGTCGGCGATCACCCGCTCGCCGAGCCGGGTGACGAGGTAGAACCGCGCCGCGGTGCCGAGCGCCAGCAGCGCCGCGATGCCGATCGCCGCGGCGAAGTAGGCGTCGACCAGCACCAGCAATTCGGCGAAGAAGTTGTCGACCACCCGCCGGACCGCGAGCGGCAGGCTGAGCGACAGCATCGCGGTGACCGTCAGCGCCGCGAGCGAGCCCCAGAGCAGGCCGCGGTAGGGCCTGACGAACGGCCAGAGGCCGCGGAGGGGGCCCACCGTTCCCGATTTCGCGCGCTCCGCCGCTCCGCCTTGCCCCGCCATGCCGCCTTCCCGCCGATCCGGCTCCCGCTTAGCAAGGCGGACCGGGGCGCACAAGCCGACGGCAGGCCGCAGCGGCCGGGCTTGACCCTGCGGGTCGGCGCGGGCTTCTGTGGCGGCATGGTCGAACTCTACGGACAGACGCTGACCCGCCGCGCGCTCGCCGAGCGCGCCGGCATGCTGTCGCAGTTCGCGGGCGTCAGGCTGATGACGCTGGGCGACGGCGTCGAGCGGGGCATCCGGCTCCTGGAGTTCCGCACTGGCAGCGGCCTCAGGTTCACCGTGCTCGTCGACCGGGCGATGGACATCGCCGAGGTCGAGCACAATGGCCGCGCGATCGGCTGGCATTCGCCGACGGGGTTCCGCCACCCGGCGCTGCACGAGTACGAAGGCGAGAACGGCCTGGCCTTCACCCGCTCGTTCTCGGGGTTTCTCGTCACCTGCGGCCTCGACCACACGCTGTCGCCGGCCGAGGTGCCGGCGGACGAATACAACTATCCCGGCCGCACCAGCATCCGGCATTCGCTGCACGGCCGGATCGGGACGATCCCGGCGCGGCTGACCGGCTACGGCGAGACCTGGGACGGCGATCGCTGCATCCTCTGGGCCGAGGGCACGGTGCAGCAGTCGACCGGGTTCGGCGAGGACCTGCTGCTCGTGCGCCGCATCGAGGCCGAGGTCGGCGGCAACGACATCCGTCTGAGCGACCGGGTGGTGAACCACGGCTTCTACCGCACGCCGCACATGTTCTTTTACCACGTCAACGTCGGCTATCCGCTGCTCGACGAGGGGTCGCGCTATCTCGCGCCGATCGCCGACGTGGTCTACGCCAGCCACGCCGGCGAGGCCTACCGCCGCCAGGGCGTCGGCTACCGGACGGCGCCGGCGCCGCGGGACGGGTTTCGCGAGCAGGTCTGGGAGCACGAGACCCGGGCCGGCGCGCACGGCGAGGTGCCGGTGGCGCTGGTCAACGACCGGCTCGGGCTTGGGCTCGAGATGGTGACGCGGAAGGACCAGTTGCCCTGCCTCTACGAGTGGCAGCACTTCCAGGCCGGCGGCTATGCGCTGGGGCTTGAACCGTCCACCCACCACATCCTCGGCGATCTGGCCGCCCGCGAGCGCGGCGAGATGATCCGCCTCGCGCACGGCGAGGGCCGCGACTACGAAGCGGTCTTCCGGGTACTTGACGGTGCGGACGAGATCGCGGCGGCCGAAGCCCGGATCACCGCCATCGTCCGCCAGCCGGACGAGGACTTTCCGGACCCGTCGGGCGCCTTCCGGCCGCTCGGCGGCAGTGCCTGAGCCTGCCTCGCGGGACGCTTCCACTGTGGAAGCGCGCAAGGCCCATTGAATTCATTGAATTTAAAAATCGATCTTCAGAAATTATTAGGATTTGCCACCGCCGCGACGAGGTGCGCCCGCCTGGGGGTATGTGGAGCGGGCAGCGGGAATCGAACCCGCACGACCAGCTTGGAAGGCTGGGGCGCTACCACTACACCATGCCCGCCGCTCGACTGAGGAGGTACAGCGGCAGGCCTAGATCGTCAAGGTGGCGCTCGGACCCGGTCCGCCGCCAAGCGGGCCTAGAACGGGATTTCGTCGTCGAGCGTTCCGGCCGGGCTGCGGCTCTCGTTGCCGAGGCTGGTGCCGCGGTCTTGCTCGTAGTCCGAGCTGCCGCCGCCTTCGCCGCGGCCGTCGAGCAGCGTCAGCGCGGCGTTGAAGCGCAGCACGACCTCGGTCGAGTAGCGGTCCTGGCCGGACTGATCCTGCCACTTGCGGGTCTCGAGCTGGCCCTCGAGGTAGACCTTGGAGCCCTTGCGCAGGTACTGCTCGGCGATGCGGCCGAGGTTTTCGTTGAAGATCGCCACCGAGTGCCACTCGGTCTTCTCGCGGCGCTCGCCCGACTGCTTGTCGCGCCAGTTCTCGGACGTCGCGACGCGCAGGTTAACCACCTTGCCGCCGCTGGGGAAGGTGCGCACCTCCGGATCGCGCCCGAGATTGCCGATCAGAATCACCTTGTTCACGCTGCCCGCCATCGGAGCCTCCCGTCAGAGATGCCTTCGCTCTACCACCGGGGTCCGCCTGCCGGCGAGCGATTTTCGCGCCAACGGTTACCGGAGACCGCCGGAATTTGAAAGCTGACATTCGTTTTGTTTTTTGCCATAGTCCGCGGCAATCCCGGCAAAGCCGGGCGGCGGAGAGCAGCCCGCCGATACAGGAACATGAGGGACCATACATGCGGGGGATCCTGATTGCGTTCGGCGCGACGCTGGCGTTGAGCAGCACGGCCATGGCCGACGTGAAGCTGAGCTCGGTCCTCAGGAGCCAGTCGACGCTCACTTCCGAATACCGCGACCTGATCCGCCCCCCGGTGCCGGGCGCCCTCGCCGGCCAGCCGCGCCGGCCTTCGGGCATCGGCAAGGACGACTGGGAAGGCATCCCGGTCTATGCCGGCGACCCGGGCGTTTACCAGGACATGGCCCGCGCCGCCGCCCGCCGCCACAACGTCCCCGAGGATCTCTTCCTGCGGCTGGTGCGCACCGAATCGAACTTTCGCCCGACCGCGCGGTCGCAGAAAGGCGCCATTGGACTGGCGCAGCTGATGCCCTACACCGCCGTCCACCTCGGCATCGACCCGCACGATCCCAAGGCAAACCTCGAAGGCGGTGCGCGCTATCTGAGCCAGCAATACCGCCGCTTCGGCGACTGGCGCCTGGCGCTCGCCGCCTACAACGCCGGGCCTGAGGCCGTGGCGAAGTTCCGCGGCGTCCCCCCGTATGCCGAGACCCAGCAGTACGTGAAGGCCATCCTGGGGCGGTGAGCCCGGATCAGCGGGGTCTCGGTCGCACTCAGGGGCCCACCCACAAATCACCGAGTAACCGCCTCCTTTGCGCCGACCCCCACCTTGCCAAACGAGCCCCAAGTCCAGGTTCGCGGAAGAAGAGAACCTATCTCGCATAAAGGTCCATTTCTTCCTTATCCGGAGGCTGGAATCGCTCCAGATACTCGCTCATCATCGACAACGGGATGAACGTCACATCGTCGGAAGCCTGATTGTTCCGTTCTTCCAACCGCTCGAGCAACGTTTCGAACGGCACATCGAGGAAGTGAACCCTGGTTTCTGCGCCCAATGCGGCGGCGCGCTGCCTGAAGTCCTGGCGTTCTGCTTTGGCCCACAAGCCAAAGTCCAATATTACATCGACACCCAGCGCCAAGGCTGATGCGGCAATTCTCCACTGGAGCACTTCGATCTTTTCGTGCCGTTCGTCGTGATCCGGGCATGCGGCATCCTGGCCAAACAGATACCTGTGCCACTCGTCAGGCGTAAGTCTGAATGCCCCTAGCTCGCCTTCCAGCTTCTTGGCGAGCGTTGTCTTTCCAGAGCCGGGTAGCCCAACCATCAAGTGCAGCGTGGTCATGGGAAAGTTGCGCCCGCTCTATTGAAATGCCGCCTTCGCCGAACCGTGCCATGGAATGGCGCGGCAGGATTGTTCAAATCCGGAATTCGAGCCACGGCTCGCTCCGCTTTACTCGAATGACTGCTTCGGGCGAGAGCAGTACACGCTTAGTCGACGAAGGCCTTCTCGATGACGAACTGGCCGGGCTCGGAGTTGGAGCCTTCGGTCATGCCGGCGGTCTCGCAGAGCGACTTGTGCTCCTGCAGCATCGCCATCGAGCCGCAGATCATCACCCGGTCGGTGGCCGGATCGAGCGCGCCGCCGGCGGCTTCGGCGAGGCGGCCGTCCCTGATCCAGTCGGTCATGCGGCCCATCGCCGGGCTCGGCTCGCGGGTGGTGGTCGCGATGTGGAGGAGCTTGTCGCCGACGATCTCGGCCAGCATCTCGTCGCCGCGGATGCGCGCGATGAGGTCGTGGCCGTAGGCGAGCTCGGCCTCTTCGCGGCAGGTGTGGGTGAGGATCACCTGATCGAACTTGTCGTAGGTCTCCGGATCGCGGACGATCGAGGAGAACGGCGCGATACCGGTGCCGGTGGAGAAGAGAAAGAGCCGCCGGCCGGGCAGAAGCGCGTCATGCACCAGCGTGCCGACCGGCTTCGGCCGCATCACGATCTCGTCTCCGGCGACGAGGTGCTGGAGGCGCGAGGTCAGCGGGCCGTCCTGCACCTTGATCGAATAGAACTCCAGCGCGTCGTCCCACGACGGCGACGCGATCGAGTAGGCGCGCACCAGCGGCTTGGCGTCGCCCATCAGCCCGATCATCACGAATTCGCCCGAGCGGAAGCGGAAACCCTGCGGACGCTCGCAGCTGAACGAGAACGTCCGGTCAGTCCAGTGCCGAATGTTGGAGACCTTGAGCAGCGCCATGCCGCGCAGCGCCTTTTCGGCCACCTGATCCATCGTGCGCCTCGCCATTGGAAAACGCAGGGCTTCTACACCGCAAGCCGGGAAGGGGAAAGCCCCGCGCTCAGTCCGCCGCACCGTAAAGCGCGATGGCGCCGGCGATGTCGCCGGGCATCAGGTGCTCGAAGCTGCCCTGGTTGCTGTAGCCCATCAGCTCGCCCCGCGCCCCGGGGTGGTCGAGGCCGATGGCGTGACCGATCTCGTGCGCGAGCACGGTGGCGAGATCGATGCTGTCGGCCGCCGCGGTGGCGGGATCGGTGCTCCAGACCACTTCGGGATTGAAGCAGATCGTGGCGCGGGTGAGCGGGGCGATGCCGGTGCCCGGCCCGTGCCAGACGTTGGTGTAGGCGATCCGGGTCGGCTCGCCTTGCGCGCCGATCAGGATGTCGGGCCTCTCGCCGGGCTCTGCGCGGCGAAACCGCACGTCGGCGGCGGCGCTCCACATCGCGAAGGCGGCGGCGGCGATGCTGTCGAGCCGGGCGGCATCGCCATACGCCGGCTCGAGCCGCGCCATCGGCGCCAGGCTGCGGCAGTTGATCGCGTCGGGATAAGCATGATCTGCGTCGGCGAAGCCGTAGGTCATCGAGGCGCCGGATCGGAACTCCGGCAGCCCCCACTTGAGGTTGACGCCGTCGATCTTCAGCAGGCGGAAGCCCGCCGCATGGCTCTCAGTGCCGGCGCCGATCAGGAGCACGAGGAGAAGCGTCCATCCGGCCCTGCCCTTCGTCCCCACGCGCGCTCCTGGTTTAAACCGTGCCGGCATGCAACGTTTGTAGAAGCTCAAGCGTTAGACACCCCTCGTGTTTGTGACAAGCAATTGCTGGGCTGGAGCGCCACAAGACCGCGGACTTGATTAAATCTGCGTCAGAATTGCGACAATGATGCGCATTTGATACAGGCCGATTGACCCTGTGCCCGAGCGTCGCTATATCACCTGCAATGCAGAGGGCCCCAATCCGGGGGCTCGGGGCCGCGTGGAGGAATGCGGCCGATCTCGCCGCATCCTAACCATCACAGGCTACATGACAACATTTTCCGATCTCTCGCTGGACCCGCGGGTCCTTCAGGCCGTGACCGAGTCCGGCTATCTCACGCCGACGCCGATCCAGATCCAGGCGATCCCGCACGCGCTCGAAGGCCGTGACGTGCTCGGCATCGCGCAGACCGGCACCGGCAAGACCGGCGCCTTCGTGCTGCCGATGATCACCCACCTCTCCAAGGGCCGCGCCCGGGCGCGGATGCCGCGGAGCCTGGTGCTGGCGCCGACGCGCGAGCTGGCCGCCCAGGTCGCCGAGCAGTTCGAGAAGTATTCGGCGCACGTGAAGCTGACGATGGCGCTCCTGATCGGCGGCGTGAGCTTCAAGGACCAGGACAAGCTGATCGACCGCGGCGTCGACGTGCTGATCGCGACGCCCGGTCGCCTCCTCGATCATTTCGAGCGCGGCAAGCTGATGCTGACCGGCGTGCAGATCATGGTGGTCGACGAGGCCGACCGGATGCTCGACATGGGGTTCATCCCCGACATCGAGCGCATCTTCAAGCTGGTGCCTTTCACCCGACAGACGCTGTTCTTCTCGGCGACGATGGCGCCGGAGATCACCCGGATCACCCAGGAGTTCCTGCACAACCCGGTCCGCGTCGAGGTTGCCCGGCAGGCGACGACCTCCGAGACGATCGACCAGTACGCCGTCCACCACACGCCGCGCCGCAAGGACACCGCCGCGGCGGAGAAGCGCGAGGTGCTGCGGCGGATCATCCGCGGCGAAGGCGACGCGCTGACCAACGGCATCATCTTCTGCAACCGCAAGGTCGACGTCGACATCCTGGCCAAGTCGCTCAAGCGGCACGGCTTCGACGCACAGGCGATGCACGGCGACCTCGACCAGAAGCTGCGGATGAAGATCCTGCAGGCGTTCCGCGACGGCGAGCTGAAGCTCTTGATCGCCTCCGACGTCGCCGCGCGCGGGCTCGATATCCCCAACGTCAGCCACATCTTCAACTTCGACGTGCCGATCCATTCCGAGGACTACGTCCACCGCATCGGCCGCACCGGCCGGGCCGGGCGTTCGGGCAAGTCGATCACCCTCTGCCTGCCGCACGAGGACAAGTATCTCGAGAAGATCGAGGAGCTGGTGAAGAAACCCATCCCAATCATGGCGAGCCCGCTGCCGAGCGACGAGCCTTTCGAGGCGCGCGCACCGCGCGAGCCCGCACCCCGCCGCCAGCGCCCGGAACGTGCGCGCCGGGGAGCACCGCGTCCGACAGCCGCCGCACCGGAGCCGGAGGTGCAGGCAGCCGCGCCGGCCGAGGAGCCGCAGCGCCAGCGCGACGAGCAAGAGCCGCAACGCGCGCGCGAGCCGATCCGGCGGCGCGGCCGAGACGAAGGCCGCCAGCCGCGCGAGACCGCAGTAGCGGGCATGGGCGATCATGTGCCGGCGTTCCTCATGCGCGAGTTGCGGGTCGACGCGGCCGAAGCCTTTGCCGAGACGCCGGAGCCCGCCGCCGAGGCGCCTGCCGCCGCCAAGCCGGCCGCGCCGCGCCGGCGCTCGCGCAAGGCCGCCCCGCCTGTCGAGGACGTGGCCGAGGCTAGCTCGGCCGCCTGACGCGGCCACCTCGGCTCGAAGAGACCCGACGCGGCAGACTTCGGCCAGCCGCGTGACCTGGGGCCAGACAAAAGTATTCCTTTAACGATCATCGCCGGCGTAGGCTTCGCCTGAAGGCACGGAGTTGCGCGTTGGGCGCGGCGACGCGATCCGGATGATCCGTGGGAGGACTACATGACGGCTTCCGCTCTGGGCGCTCGCGGCGTTCTAACAGCGGCTGCACTCCTTGCGCTGGGCGGCGTCGCCCAGGCGCAGGAGAAAAAGCCCAACATCCTTTTCATCGTGTCCGACGACACCGGCTATGGCGATCTCGGCCCGTATGGCGGCGGCGAGGGTCGCGGCATGCCGACGCCGGCCATCGACAAGCTGGCGGCGGACGGGATGACGTTCTTCTCGTTCTATGCCCAGCCGAGCTGCACCCCCGGCCGTGCCGCGATGCAGACCGGCCGCATTCCGAACCGCAGCGGCATGACCACGGTCGCCTTCCAGGGCGAGGGCGGCGGGCTGCCGCACGCGGAATGGACGCTCGGCTCGGTGCTGAAGAGCGCCGGCTACCACACCTACTTCACCGGCAAGTGGCACCTCGGCGAGGCGGACTACGCGCTGCCCAACGCGCAGGGCTACGACGAGATGAAGTATGCGTTCCTCTATCACCTGAACGCCTACACCTACGGCGACCCGGCCTGGTTCCCCGACATGGATCCGGCGCTGCGCGCGATGTTCAACAAGGTCACCAAGGGCGCGCTGTCGGGCAACGCCGGCGAGGCGCCGGTCGAGGAGTTCAAGGTCAACGGCGAGTACGTCGACACCCCGGTCATCGACGGCAAGGAAGGCGTCGTCGGCATCCCGTTCATCGATTCCTACGTCGAGAAGGCGGCCTTGGGCTTTCTCGACGAGGCGGCGGCCAAGCCCGACGAGCCGTTCTACATCAACGTCAACTTCATGAAGGTGCACCAGCCGAACCTGCCGGCGCCGGAGTTCCAGCTGAAGTCGCCGGCGAAGTCGAAGTACGCCGACTCGATCGTGGAGCTCGACACCCGCATCGGGCGCATCATGGACAAGCTGCGCGAAACCGGGCTCGACCAGAACACGCTGGTCTTCTACACCACCGACAACGGCGCCTGGCAGGACGTCTACCCCGACGCCGGCTACACGCCGTTCCGCGGCACCAAGGGCACGGTGCGCGAAGGCGGCAACCGGGTTCCGGCGATCGCCGTCTGGCCCGGCAAGATCAAGCCCGACACCAGGAACCACGAGATCATCGGCGGGCTCGACCTCATGGCGACCTTCGCCTCGGTCGCGGGCGTGCCGCTGCCGACCAAGGATCGCGAGGATCAGCCGATCATCTTCGACAGCTTCGACATGACGCCGGTGCTCGAAGGCACCGGACCTTCGCCGCGCAATGACTGGTTCTACTTCACCGAGAACGAGCTCACCCCCGGCGCAGCGCGCGTCGGCCATCTGAAGGCGGTCTTCAACCTGCGCGGCGACGACGGGCAGCAGACCGGTGGCCTGGCCGTCGATTCGAACCTCGGCTGGAAGGGTGCCGAAAGCTACGTCGCGACGGTGCCGCAGGTCTTCGACCTCTGGGCCGACCCGCAGGAGCGCTACGACATCTTCATGAACAACTTCGGCGAGCACACCTGGGCGATGGTGACGATCAGCGACGAGATCAACAAGCTGATGAAGACCTACGTGCAGTACCCGCCGCGCAAGCTGCAGAGCCAGTCGTACAGCGGGCCGATCACCATCACCAACTACCAGCGGTTCGAGTGGGTCCGCAAGGCGCTGGCGGACCAGGGCGTCGACTTGCCGATGCCGACGGGGAACTGAGGCCGCCCCGGCTTCTCGCCTTCGCCTTCGACCGGGTCAAGGCGATGGCGCCCGAGCAGGAAGACGCGCGCCTCGGCATGATCGTGCACGACACCGACACCGAGCGCGAGTATGCCTACGACCGCGACACCGAGTTCGGCAGTGATCGACATGAAGGCCGACTGGAAGACGATCTTCCCGCCAGCAGTGACGGCCCCTGCCCTTGCCATTCCCGGCCGGCATGGCGAATGGCAGGGGTGCAACCGGACCCAGGACCAGCGACGTGACACCGGATTTCGACCGCGAGCTCGAGGAGCGGCTGCTGCGCTATGCGGCCATCGACACCCAGAGCGACGAGAACGCCGAAGGCTCCCCGAGCACGGCGCGTCAGTTCGACCTGCTGCGGCTGCTGCGCGACGAGCTGCAGGCGATGGGCGCCGCGGACGTGACGCTCACCGGCTACGGCGCGGTGCTGGCGACGATCCCCGCGACGGTGGCTGAGCCAGCGCCGACGATCGCCCTTCTCGCGCACGTCGACACCGCGCCGCAGTTCAACGCGACGGGGGTGAAGCCGGTGGTGCACCGCGGCTACGACGGCGGCGAGATCGGATTTGCCGACGCGCAGGACCTGGTGCTGTCGCCGGAAAACGCGCCCTACCTGGCGACCAAGGTCGGCGACGACATCATCACCGCGAGCGGCACGACGCTGCTCGGGGCCGACGACAAGGCCGGCGTCGCGATCGTCATGTCCGCGGCGCGGCACCTGCTGGCCTCGCCCGGCATCGCGCACGGGCCGGTGCGCATCGCCTTCACACCGGACGAGGAGATCGGCCGCGGCGTCCATGCCGACCTGCCGCGCGATCTCGGCGCCGACGTCGCCTACACCTTCGACGGCGCCGAGAAAGGCGAGATCGTCTACGAGAGCTTCTCGGCCGACAAGGCGGTGGTGACGATCGAAGGCGTGTCGATCCATCCGGGCACCGCCAAGGGCAAGCTGGTGAACGCGCTGCACCTCGCGGCGAAGATCGTGGACACGCTGCCGCAGGCGACGCGCACCCCCGAGACGACCGAAGGCCGCGAGGGCTTCATCCACCTCTACGCCATGACCGGCAGCGCCGCGTCGGCGGAGCTGAAGTTCATCCTGCGCGACTTCGAGCGCGACGGGCTCGCGGCGCACGGCGCGCTGGTCGAACAGGTCTGCGCCACGGTGCAGGCGACCGAGCCGCGGGCGCGGATCGAGTGCACCATCACGCCGCAGTACCGCAACATGCGCTACTGGCTCGAGGACGACATGCGCCCGGTGGAGCTGGCGCGCGAGGCGTGCCGGCAGACCGGCGTCGAGCCGCACTCGGTCCCGATCCGCGGCGGCACCGACGGCTCGCGGCTGACCGAGATGGGGGTGCCGACGCCGAACCTCTTCACCGGCATGCAGATGATCCACGGGCCGCTGGAATGGATCAGCGTGCAGGACATGGCGGCCGCGACCCGGCTGGCGCTGCGGCTGGCCGAGCTCTGGGGCGCCGAGCGCAAGGCCTGACGGGCGGCAGGCGCCCCGCTCAGCGTAAGGGCAAGCCGGCGCCCGGCACGCTTGCGTTCAGGCGGCCCCCAGTCGCACCCAATCCGCCGCTTCGAGGGCATAGGGCGCAAACAGGAAATCACGGATCGCCGAGATCCGGTCCTCGTGCCAATCGACCAGCACGAAGTGCGCCGGCCTTTCCATCGCGCCGCTTTCGAAGACCAGCATGGCCGGACGGCCTTCGACCGCACCGAAGGAGAACCGCCACTTCGTCTCTTCGGCATAGCGCGTGAAGTAGGGGACGATCTTGTCGCGCCCCTGCCATTTGAGCCGGTTCACCAGTTCGAGCTTCACGTCGTCGGCGAGCATGGCGCGGATCGCGTCGAAGTCGCCCGTGCGGAACAGATCGACGAAGGCGGCCATGCGTCGCCGGGCCGCATCGGGCATCAGCGGCAGCCGGGTGTCCGCGGGCATCTGCGCGCGTTGCCGCAGCGCGATGCGGCCGCGTTGCAGCGCCGATTTGGCGGCCGCGGGCGAGCACTCGGCGATGTTCGCGATCTCGTCGATCGAATGGCCGAGCACGTCCTTGAGGATCACGGCGCAGCGCTGAAGCTCGGGCAGCTGCAGAAACGTCTGGAAGCTGACCGCGACGATGTCGGCTTCGGGCATCGGCGCCGCCTCGAAGTCTTCGGTGAGCGGTACGACGGTGTTCCGGGACCTGCGGCGAAGCAGGTCAAGACTGGTATTGTGGGCGATGCGAAAGAGCCAGCCCTCGAGATTGTCCACTCTGCCACCCTCGGCGCGGGCGCTCAGCGCCTTGACGAGGGTATCCTGCAGGACGTCCTCGCCATCGACCGTCGATCCCGTCATGCGTGCGCAGTAGCGATGAAGGCGCGGCCGGAGCGCGGTCAGCCGATCCTCGAAATCCTCGGTGCTCATGGGTCGAGACCTGCTCCACTGCCGCGCTGGTCCGCCGGGGACCCGACGGCTATGTCGAGGAGAATTCTCGCCAGGGTGGCTGGCTGCGACAGGAACGGCGAATGGCTGCTGTCCACTGTGTGAGTGATCGTCGTGCCGCCGATCGTGCCATCAACCGCTGCGATCATGTGATCCTGACCGGTCAGTGGAACCGCTCGGTCCTGCGTGGTGCGGATATAATGGCGCTGCACCGAGCCGAACCTCTCAGGCGTGATTTCCGACGGGGCAAGGGCGCCGCCGTTCGGTTCGTCGCAGTGCAACTCCGACGCCGCCCGGGCAAAGTCGTCTTCGCTCACATCCGCGTAGAACGACGCCTTCAGCAACGACCTGTACGCCTCGTCGGCCGGTCCGGGGTTGATCCTGGTCGCTCCGATCGCGGCGGGGTCCCCCACGAACAGTCCGGGAGACAGCGCCGAGGACATGGCCTCATGCGGAAGCATCGCGAGCAACGACAGCCCGTTCGGCACCATGAACCCGGCAATGTAGACCACCGCGGCAAGCCGTTCGGGGATGCGTTCGGCGACCGCCGAGATCGTCATCCCACCGGCCGAGTGCCCGACCAGGATGACCCTGCCGGCCCCAGCCGACGCAGCTTCCTTCACCAACGCCACGACCGCCTGCGTCCGCTCGTCCTGGGTGATGCCGGCAACGGGCGACGGCTCGGCGGCGAACGCGGCGAGGTCGAACGGGCGGGCACCGAGCGACTTCGGCGGGATCGTATTCGCTCCGGCGCCGGGAAGGTCGAGCGTCAGAACCGTATGGCCTTCGGCTTCAAGGATCGGGGTCACCTTGTTCCACGCCGATCGGTTGTGCCAGCCGCCGTGGACGAGGACGTAAGCTGCCTTGGGTGTCGACATCGCCGATCCTTTTTCATTCGCTTTTTGCAGTCTGCGGCGGCCGCGGATCGGCTCAGACCTCCCTGGTGTCGAAAGCGAATATCTGCACGCCGGTATCATCGGGGGCGTAGAGCTGGCGATCCGCCGCGGTCGCCCGGCCCTCGGGGCTGGCGAACGCCTTTTGCATCGCCTCGAGGTCATCGAAGTGCAGGATCCCGATCAGGTGAATGTCGGCCGGGCCGGCCAACACCGAGACGGGTCCGGAGGTGACCTCGTATTTCCTGAAGCCTGGCATGGTCTTGGCCAGCGGGATATGCGTTCCGAAATAATGCTGGTCGAACGCCTCGACGTCAGCCGGCTTCCTGTAGATGGCGATGAGCCCAGCCATTGCGGTTCTCCTTCTGCTGCGGACACACCAGAGACGAAACGGCTGCAGGAAACGGATCGCGGTTCCGGAAATCTTTTTGAGGACAAGCGATGGCCGGCCCAACGTTTTCGCACGGCCGCTCGGCGGGGCTTGCACCCATCGCGGCAAGGTCGGCTATTCCGGCTACTTCGGCTGGCGACCGTAGAGGAGCAGCATGCCGACGATCACCGCGCCGTAGATCAGCTGCCGGCCGGCCTCCTCGATCTGCATCACCGAGAGGATCGACTGCAGCAGCGTGATCAGGATGACGCCGGCGACGGTGCCGATGTAGGAGCCGCGGCCGCCGAGGACGTGGGTGCCGCCGAGCACCACCGCGGCGATCGACGGCAGGAGGTAGGCGTCGCCCATCGATTGCGCCGCCTTGGACGCATAGCCCGCGAGCAGCACCCCGCCGAAGGCGCTGGTTGCGCCGGCGATCGCGAAGGCGATCAGCACGGTGCGCCGAGTGTCGACGCCGGAGAGATAGACCGCCCGCTCACGGTTGCCGATGCCGTAGACCGCGCGGCCGAAGGTGGTGCGCGTCAGCACGAAGACCGCCGCGCCGCCGATCACCGCCCAGACCAGCACCGCGTTCGGCAGCCCGGGGATGGCGAAGCCGGTCGCGAGCCAGCGCATCAGCGACGAGGCGGAGTCCTGCGGCGAGAAGCCGCCGGTGTAGACCACCATCAGCCCCTGGGCCACGGCGTTGGTCGCGAGCGTCACGATCATCGAGGGGATGCGCAGGTAGGCCACGCCGAAGCCGTTCACGAGGCCGAAGGCGACGCCGCAGAGGATGCCGAACGGCACCGAGAGGATCTCGCCGGTGACGCCGTAGGCGGCCATGGCGCTCGCCATCATCGCGCCGGCCGAGACCACCCAGGGCACCGAGAGGTCGATGTGGCCGAGGAGGATCACCAGCATCATGCCGGTGGCGATCACGCCGAGGAACGAGGCGACCTTGAGCTGCTGGAGCAGGTAGTCCGGCGACAGGAAGTTCCGCGAGTAGAGGCTGCCGATCAGGAGGAGCAGCAGGATGCAGCCGAACGACGTCAGCACCGCGGGGTCGGCGCGGCGCAGGAAGGCCGGCCACCGCGCCCGCGACCGGCGCTCGGAGGTGTCGCTCATTCGAACCAGTCCAGGCGGTTGCGCACCCGGAGGAGCCCGAACGCGCCGATGCTGACCGCGAGCATCAGCACCACGCCCTGGAAGAGCGGCTGCCACAGCGGGTCGAAGTCGAAGACGAAGAGCAGATCGCCGATGGTTCGGAACGCCAGCGCGCCGAAGATCGCGCCGATGGCGCTGCCGCGACCGCCGGAGAGCGCCACCCCGCCGAGCACCACAGCGGCGATCGAGTAGAGGGTGTAGGCGTTGCCGCTCGCGTAGGCGGCCTCGCCGGTGTAGGAATAGAAGGTCAGAAAGAGGCCGCCGAACGCCGCCAGCAGCCCCGCGAGCGCGTAGGCGAGGAACTTCGCCCGCTTGATCGGCATGCCCGACATGTAGGCCGCGACCTCGGAGGACCCCGCGGCGTAGGCGGCGCGCCCGTAGACCGAGCGGCGGTAGGGCACCCAGATCAGGAGCGCGGTCAGCGCCAGTGCGCCGAGGCTGGCGGGGATGACCCCGAAGAACCGACCGGTCAGCGCATCGGCCAGCGTCTCGTTGACCGAGCCGCCGGGAAACGGCCGCAGCATCAGCGCCAGCCCGAAGAAGATCGCGCCGGTCGCGATCGTGGTCACGATCGGCTGGAGCCGGCCGTAGATCACGATGAGCCCGTTCAGTGCCCCGCAGGCGAGCCCCGCCGCCAGCACCGCGACGACGCCGAAGCCGGTCTCGAGCGCGGTGCCCACCACCAGCCACGACGCGAGGCAGTTGGTCAGCACCAGCACCATGCCGACCGAAAGATCGATGCCCGCGGTGATCACCACCAGCGCCTGTGCCATCGCGACGAACGCAAGCAGCGTCGCCTTGTTCGCGGCGGTCTGCACGACGTTGGCGGTGAACCCCGCGGGATGGTTCGAGACGTAGATCGTGAACATCAGCACGAAGATGCCGACCGCGAGCAGCGTGCCGCGCTGCTCGGCCAGCCAGTAGCGCCACTCCTTCATGCCGCGCCCGCCCGGTCGGCCGCCATCGCGTCGGGGATGTTGAGGGCGCTCGCGATCAGCGCGCGCTCGGTGATCTCCGCACCTTCGAGCTCGCGGATCACCGCTCCGTCGTACATCACCAGCACCCGGTCGCAGCAGCCGATCAGCTCGGCATAGTCGGTGGAATAGAACAGGATGGCCGCCCCGGCGTCGGCCAGCCCGCGCAGGAGCTGGTAGATCTCCTGCTTGGTGCCGACGTCGATCCCGCGGGTCGGGTCGTTGAGCAGGATGATCCGCGGCTTCATCATCAGCCACTTGGCGATCACCACCTTCTGCTGGTTGCCGCCAGAGAGCTGGCCGACCGGGATCGCGGTGCCGGCGGTGCGGATCGCCAGGAGCTTGACCATCTCGGCGATCATCCCCGCCTCGGCGCGCCGGTCGATCACCCCGTGGGGCGCGATCCGGCCGAACGAGGCGAAGGACAGGTTCTCGCCGACGGTCATCGGCAGCATCAGCCCCTCGGTCTTGCGATCCTCCGGGATCAGCGCCATGCCGGCCTCGGCCGCCTTGCCCGGGCTCGCGATCCGCCCCGGCCGGCCAGCGACCTCGACGGTGCCGCCGACGTCGCGGAGCACCCCGAAGAGCGCCAGCAGCAGCTCGCGCTGGCCCTGGCCGTCGAGCCCGCCGAGCCCGACCACCTCGCCGCTGCGCACCGCGACCGACACGTCGCGCAGCCGGTCGGTCCAGCGCAGCCCCTTGCAGGCCAGCACCGGCGGCCCGCCGAGGTCGGGGCGGGCGGTGCGCGGCGGGAAGACGTGGCTGTATTCGCGCCCGATCATCAGCTCGACGACTTCCTGGTCGGTCCTGGTCCCCGCCGCATAGGTCGCGACGTTGCGGCCGTTGCGGAACACCGTGCAGTCGTCGGCGAGCTCGACGATCTCGTGCATCCGGTGCGAGATGTAGACGAGCGCCAGCCCCTCCGAGCGAAGCCGCTTCAGCACGTCGAAAATCTTCGAGACGTCCGCCGCGGTCAGCGCGGAGGTCGCCTCGTCGAGGATCAGCACTTTCGGTTTCTGCGCCAGCGCCTTGGCGATCTCGACCATCTGCCGGCGCGACAGCGGCAAATCCTTGACCAGCGCCAGCGGGTGGACGTCCGTGGCCCCGGCGCGGGCCAGCGCCTCCTCGGCGATGCGCCGCTGCGCCCGCCGGTCGATCATGCCGAAGCGCGTCGGCGGGTTGCGGATGACGATGTTGTCGGCGACCGAGAGGTCGGGCACCAGCGACAGCTCCTGAAAAACGCAGACGATCCCGGCATCGCCCGCGGCCGCCGGCGACGCGAAGCGCACGGGGGCCCCCGCGAAGGTCATCGTCCCTTCGTCGGGCTGCACCACGCCGGACATGATCTTGATCAGCGTGGACTTGCCGGCACCGTTCTCGCCGAGTACCGCGTGGATGCGCCCGGCGCGCACCGAGAGCGCGGCATCGTCGAGCGCCAGCACGCCGCCGTAGCGCTTGGTGATGCCCGCCATGCGGAAAAGCGGCTCGTCTGCTGCCATCGCCCCCACCGGTCCCTGTTCACGCACGAAAGCCGCAGGCGAGGCGCCCGCGGCTTTCGCCCTTGTCGCCGAGACTACTGGTTTTCCTTCGACTGGCCCATGATCTCCTGCGCGGTGAAGTTGATGTCGCAGGTCGGGAAGGAGTTGCCGACGAAGAAGTTGTCGGACTCCTGCGGGATAGTAGTCGGTGCCTTCGACCATGTTGGGATCGGACGCCACCGCGGTGGGCAGCCGGACCGACTGCGGCACCACCTCGCCTTCGAGTGCCGCGATCGCCGTCTTGATCGCCACCGCCACCTGCGCCGGACCGGAGCCCGCCGAGGTGCACTTGAGGCCTTCGGACGCGTACTGCGCACAGAACTTGCGGAAGCCGTTCTCGGTCTCGCCGCCGAAGGGCACCATCGGGTGCTTGGCGTCGAGCATCGCCTGCACGATCCCGGTGTCGCCGCCCTGGCCGGTGATGCCGTCGAACGGGCCGTTGGTGGCGATGGCGTCAGCGGTCGCCTTCTGCGCCGTGGGGTCGTCCCACTTGCCCATCACCTCGGTCACGTCCCAGGTCTTGCCGGAGGCGTCGAAGACCTCGTGGATGCCCTCGTGCCGGTCGGTGTCGACCGAGGTCCCGGCGACGCCGCGCACCTCGAGAATCTTGCCGCCGTCAGGCACGTGCTCCACGAGCCACTTGCCCCAGAGCTCGCCCAAGCCCTTCTGGTCGACGTTGACGTTGATCGCATCCTCGGTGTCGAGGATGTTGTCGAACGCCACGAGAACGACGCCGGCCTGCTTGGCGCGCTTGATCACCGGGCCGAAGGCGGTCGGGTTCTGCGCGTTGACGACGATGGCGTCGAAGCCCGAGTCGATGAAGTTGTTGATCGCCGAGATCTGCGCCGGCACGTCCTCGCCGGTGGAGACCACCTTGAATTCCTTGAGCTTCGCGGCCACGTCGGGCTGCGCGGCGTAGGCCTTGGCGGTCTGGATCATCTGGATGCGCCAGGTGTTGGCGATGTAGCCGTTGGCGAGCGCGATCCGGTAGGGTCCCTCCTTCTTCGGGAACTGGAAGAACTTGGTGTCCGACGACCACGGAGCCATGCATTCGGGATCGGTGGCGGGTCCCGCGACCACGTCCGGCGCGGCCAGGGCGCCGAGCGTCGAAGCCGCGAGGATGGAAGCGGTGGCGCACAATCCGGCAAGATGCCGCCGTGAGCTGGCAACAATCATCTTTTTCTCCTCCCAAGACGCGGCTGGCGCCGCGTTTCCGCCGGGATTGTTTTTGGTTTGGCAGCGATCCTGCCCCGGCGCGCGATGCTATGCCGTTGGAAAGATTCCTGTCAACGACCCCGACGGGTCAGGCTCGGGTCAGGCGAGGGCGCCAATTCACCGCTCGTTAAATCTGACGACCGAAATCGGCGAACTCGGGCGCGTCTGGGAAAGACTTTTCATTTCCCGCCCCTAGTCTCACCGGTGGGTGGACTGGGGGGGACGCGACATGTTCGTGGGCCGGAGGGGCTTTCTTGGGCTATTGGCGGCACCGATGGTGCTGGCGGCGACCGGTGGCCGGTCGAGTTCGGCGCTGCAGGCAGCGGGGGCGAGGCAGCTCAGGCTCGGCACGTGCGTGGCTTCGGGCCAGATCGAGACCGATCCGGGCACGCGCCGGCTCGTGGCGCGGCTCTGCTCGGGCCTGACGCCCGAGTACGGGCTGCAATGGAGCTCACTCGAGCCCGCCCCGGGCCACCGGCGCTTCGGGCCGGTGGATGCGATCGTCGACTTCGCGACCGCCCGCGGCATGACGGTGACCGGGCACGCGCTGCTCTGGGACCACGGCAAGCACGGCTGGGGCACGCCCGACTGGGTCCGGCAGCGGCTGACCGACCGGGCGGACTGGAGCCTCGTCCGCCGCCGGTTCGAGACGGTGCTCGGCCGCTACCGCGAGACGATCCCGCTCTGGACCGTGGTGAACGAGCCGATCGAGACCGGCCATCGCGCCGACGGCCTGCGGGCGAACCTGTTCCTCCGGTCGTTCGGGCCGGCCTACATCGGCAACGCGCTGGAGACGGCGCGCGCGTTCGCGCCGGCGGCGCGGCTGATGATCAACGAGTACAGCCTGGAATACGAGAACCCGGTCGACCGGGCGCGGCGAAAGGCGGTGCTGGCGCTGATCGACGATATCCGGCGCCGAAACCTGCCACTGGATGCGCTCGGCATCCAGGGGCACCTCGACCTCGGCAAGGGCGGGATCGACGCGCGCGCGCTCGGCCGGTTCCTGCAGCAGGTGGCCGACCGGGGCGTCGAAATCCACGTCACGGAGATGGACGTGCAGGAGCGGGACTTCACGCTTTCGCTCGCCGAGCGGGACCGCCGTGTCGCGGACGAGACCGCACGCTTTCTCGACGCGGTGCTCGACCAGCCGGCGGTGAGGAGCGTGACGACGTGGGGGCTGAGCGACCGGCACTCGTGGCTGAGGGGCAACCCCAACGGGTTGCCCGCCGGCGAAAGCGCGACCAACCGCGGCCTGCCGTTCGACGAGGCGATGCGGCCGAAGCCGATGGCCCGGGCGATCTCGCAGGCCCTGGGCAGGACGCTGCCGGTGACCTGAGCCGTGCGGCTTCAGAGGACCAGCCGCGCGCGGTCGAGCTCGCGCAGGCTGGCCGCCGTGCGGTCGACGGGCTTGCGCACGGTGCCGACCCAGTCGACCAGTTCGGCCATGCCCGCGTCGAAGTCGCGCCGCGGCGCGAAGCCGAGCCCGGCGCGGACCTTCGAGATGTCGGGATAGCAGTGCCGGATGTCGCCGACCCTGGCCTTGCCGAGAACCAGGGGCTGGATGTCCTTGTGCAGCAGGCGCGCCAGCGTGCGGGCGATCTCGTTCACCGTGACCGGCCGGCCGCTGCCGACGTTGAAGGCGTCCCAGAACGGCCGGTCGTGCTCGAGGACCGCGGCGAAGGCATCGGCCACGTCGCTCACGTGCACGAAGTCGCGGCGCTGCTCGCCGTCCTCGAAGACCAGCGGCGGCTGGTCGTTGAGCAGGCGCGAGATGAAGATCGCGGCGACCCCGGTGTAGGGATTGCCGAGCGCCTGGCGCGAGCCGTAGACGTTGAAGAGCCGCAGCGCGCCGGTCGGGATGCCGAGCGCGCGTCCCACGGCCAGGAACATCTCCTCGTGGTCGCGTTTGTTGACGGCGTAGATCGACGCCGGCTGCAGCGGCTTCTGCTCGGGGGTCGGAACCGGAACCAGCGGCGCGCCGTCCGCCGTCAGCTCCCACGCGCGGCTGGCGAGTTGCTCCATCGAGCGCAGTCCGGGCACGACGGGCCGACCGGCGGCGTCGGCATAGGCGCCCTCGCCGTAGATCGACATCGAGGACGCCACCGCGATGCGCCGGATCGGATGGCTGCCGTCGGCGAGGCGCGGCATCCGCGACAGCACGTCGAGCATGATCGCCGAGGCCATGACGTTGTTGCGCGTGTAGTCGACGATGTTGGTCATGCTCTGGCCGACGCCGACCGAGGCGGCCAGGTGGACGAGGTGGGTGACCCCGTCGAGGCTCGCCTCGAAGACGCCGTCGTCGAGCAGGTTGCCGCGGACCCGGCGGGCCCGGCGGTCGAGGTAGGTCGGCCACCCGGCCGCGTCGGTGTCGCCGTCGGCGTGCACCTGCGGCAGCAGGCAGTCGAGCACGGTGACCCGGTAGCCGCGTTCCAGCAGCGTGTCGGTCAGGTGCGAGCCGATGAAGCCGGCGCCGCCGGTGATCAGCACGTGGCCTTTGGTCATGATGCCTGGTGTCTCCTTGGTGTTGCGGGTGGTGGTCAGGCGCCGAACCGCTCGGCCGGCAGCGCCTCCCGGGCGGCGGTCTTCTGCAGGATCAGCTCCTTGTTCGCGTTGATCTTGACCGTGCGCTCCCAGACGAGGCCGCCGTCCCGCAGATACATCCGAAAGCCGATGACCAGCGGCACGATCCAGAAGAGCCACCAGCCCATGAGAAAGACCGGGTTGACCCGGAGCAGAAACGCCAGCCGGGCGCGTCGCGTCCCGAGCACAAGCGCGCTCCGACGCCACGCGTTGCGGTAGATCGACGTCATCACCGCCGCGAGCCAGAGCACGTTGATCGCGCAGAGGCAGGTCAGCCAGAACGGCACGAGGTCCGACCCGAGCCGGTACTGCCAGAGCGCCCAGAGCCCCGACCGGAAACCCGATGGTGTTGGCCGACATCGACAGGCACGGCAGGAAGTTGAGCCAGGCCCGCGCCCGCTCCAGCGGCGTCATCCCGATGGCGCCGAGCGGCGAGGCGAGGCTCTGGAAGAAGCCCGCGACCCAGCGCTTCCGCTGGGTGATGCCGTGGGCGAAGGTGGTCGGCACCTCCTCGATCAGCGGATTCTCGATGATTCCCAAACGCTTGCCGTTGGCCCAGAAGCGCATCCCGACCTCGGGGTCCTCGATCGTCAGCCACGGATGGAAGCCGCCGAGCGCCACGAGGTCGGACGCCCTGAAGAAGAGCCCCTTGCCGAGCACCCAGTAGGGCTGGCGGCCTTCGGCGGAGAGATGCGGGTAGGTCTGGCCGTCCCAGGCCATGTGGTCCATCGCGTGAAAGCTCGCCGCCCACGAGTCGTTGAGGTTGCCCGCGACGTTGGTCGACTGGAGCACGTCGTAGTGCCGCATGCCCACCGCCGCGGCGAGGAAGTGGTCCTGGGGCGGGCAGCTGTCGGCGTCGATGTAGTTGACGAGGAAGTCGCCGCGCACCGCCAGCTCGCGCGCCAGGCTGTAGAAGCCGTAGACCAGCTGGCGGGTCTTCTTCGGCGGCAGGTCTCGCACCCCGGCGCGACGGCCGGCGTGCCACCAGTAGGCCTTGCCGCAGCGATCCCAGGCGTCCCAGACCACCTGCCAGCGCGGGTCGGATGTGGCGGGGACCTCGAGCACCTCGACGAACGGAAACTCAACCGCCAGCTTGCGCAGCGCGTGCACCGTCAGCGTGTCGTGGTCGTTCGGGATCGCGATCACCCGGTAGCGGTCGCCCGGGTAGTCGATGCGGGCGAGCGCGCGGAACGTGGTCCGCATCGTCTCCTCGAGCTCGCGCAGCACCGGGTAGAAGAGCACGATCTGCGGGTATTCGTCGGGCTGGAGCGTGTCGATCTCGCTCATGTCGACGCGATCGACTGGCAAGCCGTGGAGATAGGCCCTGACGGCAAGGCTGAGCGAATAGATGATCTGGGTCGACACCAAGAGCACAAGGAAAGTGGAGTCTGGGATCATCGTCGCCCGGCCGCTCTTTTGGCGGCATCTCGGGCCAGATTGGTTAACAACTTGGTAAGACGGGACCGTTTGACCGGGCGGAGCTGCCCGTGTCATGCACGTTTCTGGAAGCGCCGCCTCAAGGCGTCGGCGGCGGCGGCGTCCTCTGCCGATGTCGTTCGTTTCGCCGGAGGGGTGTGCTAGACTGACGGATCGAGCAGCGGCGGCGGCCCGTGCGCCGTCCAAGAAAGGCCGGTTGCCGGCGGCCTGCAGGGCCCCGGACAACGACCCGTGCAGCCACCAGATCGGGGGAACTCAACATGCCAATCCTGGGAATGGTCGTCAGCCTGAACACGTTCGATGCGGAGGATGCGGGCACCGACGACGAGATCTACATCGGGCTTTGGGGAACCGGCGGCGGGCGCGAGTTCCCGCTGTCGTCGAGCCGCCACGAGGACTTCGAGCGCGGCGCCGAGGACTTCTACGTCGTCGGCGTCGATCCGGGCTTCGGGTTCTCGCTGATCCGGTCCGACCGCTCGGCGCCCGGCGAGGCGAACGATCCCGCGCTGGTGCCGATCCCGCTCGAGAGCGTCCAGTACGTCTACCTGCGCAAGCAGGCCTACGGGCAGGGCGACGACGACAACGCCTGGCGGCTGAGTTCGGTCATCGTGCTGCTCTACGATGCCAATTCCGTCCCGCTCCCGAGATCGCGGATCTTTTCGCTCTTCGCGCCGAAAGGCATGTGGTTCGGCAACGAGCATGGCCATCAGGCGTGGCTCACCGAAAGCAGGCGGGAGCCTCCCGGCGTGCGCGGCTTGGTCGACAAGCTCGGCGCGAAGGTCCTGCAGGCGGCGCCCTAGTCTAGCCGAGACGTCCCGGGGGCTGCGGCCCGCGGGTCACGTCGGTGCCGAAGAGCCAGTCGAAGCGGCGCGCGACAAGACCGGGCGCCACGGTGGACGCCGCCCGCATGCCGAGATGCGCCGCCTCGCGCATTCCCGGGCCGAGGTGGTAGAGCCGGCCGCTGCGGGCGGCCGCCGCCTGGACGCGGGCCGTGCGCGGCCGGCGTGCCGCGGCATAGGCGGCGAGGCCCTCCCCCGGATCCGCGGCCTCGTCGAGCGCCTGCGCCAGTACCCAGGCGTCCTCGAGCGCCATTGTCGCGCCCTGGGCGAGGAACGGCAGCATCGGGTGGCAGGCGTCGCCGAGGAGCGCGAGCCGGCCGTCCGTCCAGCGCGGCAACGGCGGGTGGTCGAAGAGGCCCCAGAGAAAGCAGGTCTCGACCGCGGCGAGGATCTGCCGCGCCGGATCGCCCCAGCCGGCGAAGGCGCGGCAGAGGGCGGCGGGATCGCCGGGCGTCGTCCAGCCCTCCTCGGTCCAGGCGGACCGCTCCTCGACCGCGACGACGTTCAGGAGCGTGCCGTCCCGGAGCGGATAGGTGACCAGGTGGCGGCCGGGGCCCATCGTCACCCGGGTGACCGGTGGCGCCGGCAGCCGCGAAGCGTCGACCAGGGCGCGCCAGGCGACGTGGCCGGTGAAGCGCGGCGGCGTCGCCTCGAAATGCGCAGCCCTGAGGCTGGAGCGCAGCCCGTCCGCCGCCACGACGATCTCGGCGGCGGCCGTCTCGCCCTCGGCGAGCCTCAGCCGCAGCCCGGAGCCTTCCCGCTCGAGACCCGCGACGCGCGCGCCGGGGCGGATGTCGGCGCCGGCCGCCGCCGCGCCCTCGGCGAGCACGGCGAGAAGATCGGCGCGGTGGAGCTGCCAGTACGGCCGGCCCCATCGCGCGACCGCGGACGGGCCGAGCGGCAGCCGCGCGACGAGCCGCCCGCGGCGCCAGTCGCAGAGTTCGACCGCCTCGGGCCGGCTCGCCCTGGCCTCCGCCGCGGCGGCGAGCCCCAGCGCCTCCAGCACCGCCACGCCGTTCGGCGTCACCTGGAGGCCGGCGCCTACCTCGCCCAGCGCCGGCGCCTGCTCGTAGACCGCGACGCGCGCGCCCCGCCGCGCCAGCGCCGTGGCGGACGCCAGCCCGCCGATCCCGGCGCCGACCACGGCGATCCGGCGCCCGGCGAGGCTCACGCGGCGCCGTCGGGGGCGCTCGGGGCGTTTATGATCATCGAGCGGTCCTCGGGAGCTGGCCTGACCGGCCCATCTGGCACGGGCGGCGCCGGGCCTGCAACGACCGCTCACATCCCTGCGAGCAGCCGGCGGACCTCGGCGCGGATCACCGCCGCCCGGAGCGCGAAGGCCTCGACCGTCGGCCGCTGCCGGCTAGTGCCGTTGCCCGCCGCGCGGACCGGTGCGATCGCCGGGGCGTCGCGGATCGCCGTCACCATGCCGACAAGGCGGCCGCCGGCGTCGAGGAGCGCGCTCCCCGAAAAGCCCGGCCGCGCCCCCGGCACCCGGGCGATCAGGCCGGGGCCGAAGGCGGCGATGCGCTCTTCGGGGTCGATCACGATGCCGCTCGCTTCGTGGACGGCGCCGTCGCCGCCGCGGCTCGCGTCGATCCCCGCCGCCTCGACGACGAGGCCGGCGCGCACGGGGGCGTCTTCGGCCGGCACCACGGGCAAGAGGCCCGGCGGCACCTGCAGCACGGCGAGATCCATCCGCGGGCTGACGGCGAGCACCCGGCCCTCGGCGCGGCCGCCGCCGTCGCGCGAGGCGATCAGCAGCACCGGATCGCCCGGACCGAGCCCGGCAACCACATGCCGGTTGGTCACGGCGATCCCCGCGGCGAGCGCGAAGGCCGACCCCACGACGGTGCCGTTCAGCACCACCGCATGGGTGTCGCGCGGATGCGCGCCGCCGCGCATGCCGAGCGCCGGTCCCGCGACGACGAGCGCCACGGCCAGTGCGCCCGCGATCCATCGCCCCGGCCACGCGCCCACGGCGCGGCGGCCGGCCCCCCAACGGTACCCCATCTCTCTCACCCCCGCCCGCGCGTCCCTCCGGACGGCGCGTCTTCGCTGGAACGCTATCGTGCGGCACTTGCCGGAGCACTAAGCCGCGGCGGCATTGTCGCGAGCGTTGAAGCTTAACGGACCGTGCCGGCCGTCGCTGGACGGGGCCGCCGCATCTGCCTAGAAGGGCCTCGGTCACGAGGGGATGGGCATGCGGATTCTGGTCACCAACGACGACGGCATCAGTGCGCCCGGGCTCCAGGTCGCCGAGGAGATCGCCGCCACGCTCGCCGGCCCCACGGGCGAGGTCTGGGTGGTGGCACCCGCCTTCGAGCAGTCGGGCGTGGCGCACGCGGTCTCCTACGTGCGGCCGATGCGGCTCGAGCGGCTCGGGGAACGCCGGTTCGCGGTCGAGGGCTCGCCCGCGGATTGCGTGCTGGCCGGGCTCGGCGAGATCCTCAAGGACGCGCCGCCTGACCTCGTGATCTCCGGGGTCAACCGCGGCCACAACGTCGCCGAGGACACGCTCTATTCCGGTACCGTCGGCGCGCGCGATGGAAGGCGCGCTGCGCCGGGTGCGTGCCGTGGCCCTCTCGCAGTACTTCGGGCCGGCGACTGTCGACAGCGCCGATCCGTTCGCCGCGGCCCGGGCGCACGGCGCTGATGTCCTGCGCCGGCTGATCGAGGCCGCGACCTGGCCGACCGAACCCTACGCAGTCTTTTACAACGTCAACTTCCCGCCGGTCGCCGCCACAGACGTCCGTGGCCTGCGCGCCACGTTCCAGGGCAACCGCGCGGCGCCAACCTTCGGGGCGCTGCCGCACGTCGCGCCGAACGGGCGGACCTATCTCTGGCTGACGCACGGGCACGGCAACGCCGACACGCCGGCGGGCTCGGATGCGCGCGAGTGCCACGACGGCTACGTGACCGTGACGCCGCTGATGGCCGATCTCACGGCGCACGATCTCGTCGCGCCGCTTGCGCAGGCGCTTGGATAAGGCGAGGCTCGCGCATGCTCCCCGCCGAACAGCAGATGCAGTTCGTCTTCACCCTGCGTTCGCGGGGCGTGACCAACGCCGACGTGCTGAAGGCGATGGAGGCGACGAACCGGGTCGAGTTCCTCGAGGGCATCTTCCGCGAGCGCGCCTACGAGGACACGCCGCTGCCGATCGCCTGCGGCCAGACGATCAGCCAGCCGACGGTCGTGGGCATGATGACCCAGGCGCTCGAGGTGACCCGGCGCTGCAAGGTGCTCGAGATCGGCACCGGCTCGGGCTACCAGGCGGCGATCCTGTCGCGGCTGGCGCGGCGGGTCTACACCGTCGAGCGCCACCGCCGGCTGGCGCGGCGGACCCGCGAGCTCTTCCAGAAGCTCGGGCGCCACAACATCACCGTCGTCCATGCGGACGGCTCGCTGGGGCTGCCCGAGCAGGCGCCGTTCGACCGCATCATCCTGACCGCCGCTGCGGAGGACCCGCCGCAAGTGCTGATCGACCAGCTGCGCGAAGGCGGCATCATGGTGCTGCCGGTCGGGCAATCGAACGCGGTGCAGACGCTGATCCGGATCGTCAAGACGGCGCAGGGGCTCGACTACACCGACCTCGGCGCCGTGCGGTTCGTTCCCCTTGTCGAGGGGGTGGACCAGGACGTATTGGACTAGCCGTGGGTGAAGAAGAAACGATGAGGGAAGCAGTCATGCGCCATCAAACCGACGGCCGCCCCCGGCGCTCCGGGCGGGCGATGCCGCTGATCCTCGCCGCGGCCCTCGGGCTGGCCGCCTGCTCGCAGGCAGAAAAGCTCAATCCTTTCGGCGGCGGCGGCGATCTCGCCGCCCCGCCGCCTCCGGCGGTCTCGAACCCCGAGCCCGATTCCCGCGGCGTGATCACCTATGCCACCTACCAGGTCGTGGTCGCCCGCGACGGCGACAGGCTCAGCACCATCGCCGACCGGCTCGGCACCACGCCGGGCGCGCTCTCGCGGGCCAACGCGCTGCCGCCGGACTACATCCTGCACCCGGGCGAGGTGCTGCTCCTGCCCGACAGCGTCGCCCGCCCCGCCGACGGCCTCGACAGCGGCACGGTGACCAGCCAGCCGCTCGGCTGGACCCCCGGCCAGGCCTCCGCCGCGATCGACAGCGCCGCGGGCGCGACCGCGACCACCGGCACGAACCCGTTCCAGAACGGCCAGAAGGAGCCGCTGATCGACCCGATCCGCCACCGTGTCGAAGCCGGCGAGACCGCCTATTCGATCGCGCGGCTCTACGGCGTCTCGGTGACGGCGCTCGCCTCGTGGAACGGGCTCGGCCCCGACCTCGCGGTGCGGACCGGCCAGGAGCTCTTGATCCCGATCGTCAGCGACGCCAACAAGATCTCGAGCGCGCCCGCGGACACCGCGCCCGGCGAAGGGACGCCGGTCGGGCCGCCGCCGATCGCCGCGGCGCCGCTGCCCGCGGACATCACCGCCGCGGTCGAGCCGGCCTCGCCCGATCTCGGCCAGTACCGCACCCCCGCCGGCGGCCGGCTGGGCGCGCCGGTCACGGGAAAGATCACCCGGCGCTACAACGCCAGCCGGCCGAACGGGGTCGGCTTCGACGTGCCCGCCGGGACGGCGGTTCACGCCGCGGCCCCGGGCGAGGTGGCGCTAGTCTCCGAGGCGCTCGGCGGCCTCGGGACGATCGTGCTCGTCCGCCACAAGGACGACCTGATCACCACCTACTCGACGCTCTCCGACGTGCGGGTCAAGGAAGGCGACCGGGTCAATGCCGGCCAGGTCCTCGGCGTGGTCGCCGCCCGCGACAAGCCGGAGCTGCAGTTCGACGTCTTCCGCGGCACCACCAGCGTCGATCCGACACCGTATCTCGCCGGCACCAGCGGCTGAGGCGGCTTACGCGGCCTCGGCATCTGGACCGAACCGGAAAGGCAACGCATCGCGTTGCCCGGTTCGGTCGCCCGGAGCGCGCGAGCGCGCAGGCCGAGGGGGGTGCCGCCTGCGCCGACGCGCAATCGTGAAGCGGCTGCCCGGCTGGCGCGTTGAAAACGCGCCTGCCCGGCAGGGCAGGTGCGTCACGATTTTGCCGACGGTCAAAATCGTGCAGGCGGAGCCGCGCCGGCCGCGAGGCAAGAGGCGCATCCACCTGGTGACGGCCTTCCCTCCGCCCCGGCCTGCCGCTAGGCTCCAGCCGAGCGGAAGAATGAGGGAATATCGATGGATCTCGGGATCAAGGGCAAGCGGGCGATCGTATGCGCCGCTTCGAAGGGGCTCGGCCGCGGCTGCGCCGAGGCGCTCGCCGCCGAAGGCGTCGACCTCGTCATCAACGCCCGCGGTGCAGAGGCGCTCGAAGCCACCGCCGCAGACCTCCGCGACCGCTTCGGCGTCGAGGTGACCGCGGTCGCGGGCGACATCACAACCGAGGAGGGCCGCGGCGCCGTGCTCGCGGCCGGCCGGCATCCCGACATCCTCGTCACCAATGCCGGCGGTCCGCCGCCGGGCCTCTGGTCGGACTGGAGCCGCGACGACTTCATCCGCGCGCTCGACGCCAACATGCTGACGCCGATCGCCTTGATGCAGGCGGTGCTGCCCGCGATGATGGACCGCGGCTGGGGCCGGGTGGTCAACATCACCTCGCAGTCGGTCAAGTCGCCGATCGCCGCACTCGGCCTTTCCAACACCGCCCGCACCGGCCTGACCGGCTTCGTCGCCGGCACGAGCCGCCAGGTTGCGCCCAAAGGCGTCATCATCAACAACCTGCTGCCCGGTATCCACGCCACCGCGCGCGCGGAATCGCTCGACCAGGGCGTGGCCAAGGCGCAGAAGATCGACATCGAGGAAGCCCGCGCCCAGCGCGCCGCCTCGATCCCGGCGCGCCGCTACGGCACGCCGGAGGAATTCGGCGCCGCGTGCGCGTTTCTCTGCTCGCAGTACGCCGGCTACATCGTCGGCCAGAACCTGTTGCTCGACGGCGGCGCTGGCAACAGCACACTCTGACAGGCCGCGCCCGGGCGGCGCCCGCCGCCTGAATTCGGCGTGTGCCGGACGGTTTGGGGTTTGATTGCCCCCGTCGGAGGCCTTATGTACGAATGCAGTGAACCGGGACGCTTCTTGCGTGCCGGGCATGGGTATGGAGACGAGCAATGTTTAGCAACATCGGCCCTGCGGGCCTGCTGCTGATCGCCGTCGTGGTCCTGGTTCTCTTCGGTCGCGGCAAGGTGTCGGGGCTGATGGGCGAGGTCGGCAAGGGCATCACCAGCTTCAAGCGCGGCATCAAGGAAGGCAGCGACGAGATCGAGGACGCCTCGAAGGCCGAGGCAGCGGAACGCGCCCGCGACATCACGCCCGAGAAGGAAAAAGTCTGATCCGTCATGTTTGACATCGGCTGGGGAGAGATGTTCCTGATCGGCATCGTGGCGCTGATCGTGGTCGGCCCCAAGGAACTGCCTGCACTCTTTAGGACCGTCGGCAACTTCACCGGCAAGGCGCGCGCCATGGCACGCGAGTTCCAGCGATCGATGGAATCGGCCGCGAACGAGGCCGGCATGAGCGACGTGACCAAGAGCCTGAACGCGCTCGACCGCAACCTCAACTCGGCCACCGCGTCCGCACGCCGGTACGCCGAGGCGATGACCAAGGCCCCCGAGGGGGACAAGCCGGCCGCCGACAAGCCCAGGGCCGTGCAGGCCGGCGCCTCCGAAGCCGATCCGGCGAAGACCGAGCCCGCGGCCGCCGCCGCACCGGCGGGTGAGCCGGGAGCGGACCGGGACTCGGCGGCATGACCACCGAGAAGGAAATCGACAACTCCACGGCACCGCTGATGGATCACCTGATCGAGCTGCGCGGCAGGCTGATCAATTCGCTCGTCGCCTTCTGTATCGCGATGATCCTGGCCTACGCCGTCGCCGACCGCATCTTCAACTTCCTGGCCGCCCCGCTCTTCCGTCTGCTCGTCGAGCACGGCCAGAAGCCGGAGCTGATCTACACCGGCCTGCAGCAGGGCTTCTTCACCCAGATCCGCATCTCGGTGTTCGGCGGCTTCATCCTCGCCTTCCCGTTCATCGCGTACCAGCTCTGGCGGTTCGTCGCCCCGGGCCTCTACCGCAAGGAAAAGCGCGCGTTCCTGCCGTTCCTGCTGGCGTCGCCCATCCTCTTTCTCGTCGGCGCCGCGTTCGCGTTCTACGCAGTGCTGCCCTTGGCCTACAACTTCTTCCTCAAGTTCCAGCAGAACAGCAGCGCCACGATCGACGGCGCCAAGGTCGGCATCCAATACCTCGGCACCATCAACGAGTACCTGTCGATCACCATGAAGTTCGTGGTCGCCTTCGGGCTCTGCTTCCAGCTGCCGGTGCTGCTGACGCTGATGGGGCTTGCCGGGATCGTCACCGCCAAGGGGCTGGCGGGCTTTCGCAAGTACGCGATCGTCTCGGGCCTCTTCATCGCGGCCATGGTCACGCCGGGTCCCGACGTGATGTCGCAGTTGATCCTCTTCGTCGCGATCTACCCGCTCTACGAGCTCTCGATCGTGCTCGTGCGCTACTTCGAGCGCAAGCGCGAGGCGGAGCTGAAGGCGCAGGGCCTCTGGGTGGAGCCGGTACCCGACGGCGCAAACGAGTGAGCGACGCCGACCGCGGAGCGCTCGCACGGCTCGCCGAAGCCTTCGAACGGGTCAGCCCGCCGCCGCAGCCCAAGCCCGACCTGAACGCCGCCGACGCGTTCGTCTGGCACGTGAGCCCGGACCGGCTGGTGCCGGTCCCCGACGTCGCCAGGGTCGACATCGGTCTCCTCGTCGGCATCGACCGCGCGCGGGACACGCTCCTCGCCAACACCCGCCAGTTCGCCCGCGGCTACCCTGCCAACAACGTGCTGCTCTGGGGAGCCCGCGGCATGGGCAAGTCGAGCCTCGTCAAGGCCACCCACGCCGAAGCCGCCGCCGAGACCCCCGGCCTCAAGCTGATCGAGCTCCACCGCGAGGACCTGCCCTCGATCGGCCGCCTGCTCGGCCTGGTGCGCGGCGCGCCGTTCCGCTTCCTGCTCTTCTGCGACGACCTGAGCTTCGACAAGGACGACAGCCACTACAAGTCGCTGAAGGCCGTGCTCGACGGCGGCATCGAGGGCCGCCCGGAGAACGTGGTGCTCTACGCCACCTCGAACCGGCGCCACCTGATGCCGCGCGACATGATCGAGAACGAGCGCCAGTCCGGGGTCAACCCCTCCGAAGCGGTCGAGGAGAAGGTTTCGCTCTCCGACCGCTTCGGCCTGTGGCTCGGCTTCCACGCCTGCACCCAGGACGACTTTCTGGCGATGATCCGCGGCTACTGCGACGCCTTCGGCCTCGCGATCTCCGACGCCGAGTTGCGCGCCGAGGCCATCGAGTGGGCGCAGACCCGCGGCAGCCGCTCCGGCCGGGTCGCCTGGCAGTACGTCACCGACCTCGCCGGCCGCCGCGGCGTCAGGCTCGAACAGGCCGCAAAGGCCGAGGCTCAGTAGAGATAGACCGCCTGCAGCAGCGCCAGCGCGTTGCCCGCGGCGTCGAGCAGTTCCAGCGTCTGGCCTTCGATCCGCCAGCTCGCGGTGGCGGCCAGCGCGTGGGAGAGCTGCTTCTCCCAGCCGTCGAGCGGTGCGGGGCAGGCCATCGCCGTCGCGGCCGCCGGCCCGAAGCTCAGCTGCTTCTCCATCAGCGTAAAGCTTCCCGCCAGCTCGTTGCAGCCGACCGTGGCGGTATAGCGCGGGTCGCCCTCGCGCAGGATCAGGTTCGGCTCGCGCCGCCCTTCGCCCGCCGCCACCTCGGAGCCGTCCAGGCGGAGGATCTTCCAGTAGGTATTGGTCAGGCTGGCGGCGCCCAGGGTGCGCTCGCAGGTCTCGCCCGGCCACACGCCAACGAACCGCTCGACCAGCACGCCCGGCACCGCCGCAACGCCGGTGGCCTTCGGCGTCTGCATGATCCCGCCGTCGAAGCTCGCCATGATCGGTCCGCCCGCCTCGGCGCCGGCGGCGAGATAAGCATGCTCCAGCGCCTCGTAGTCGCCGTCCTTGATCAGCGGATAGTCCCGCCCGGTCAGGCACTCGGTGAAGCGCGCCTGGTCCGCGACATAGGTCAGCATGCCGCGCAGCGGCAGGTGCGGCTCGAACGGCTCGAACGCCGCACCGGCGGTCAGGACATAGTCCGTGCCGCTTTCGATTGCCTTGCCGTCGCGGCTGATCAGCCGCATCCGGTCGTCGCCGACGATCTGCATCTGCAGATCGTCCCCGGGCCCGCTCAGCGCCAGCACCTCGGTGTCGGGGTCGACCGACCAGCGGCCGATCGAATCGCGGCGCATCTCCTTGCCGCCCTTGCCGGTCCAGCTCCGCCGCAGATGGAACACCTGATCCGGCCAGAGGTCGAGCCTCAGGTGCATGGTATCGCAATCGGCGCAAGGAATGGTGCCGGTGAAGCTCGCCGGCAGCTTCAGGCCGTGCGCGCCGATCGTCGCCGGCGCGTCGGTCTCCGGCGTGGTGTCGCCGACCTTGATCATCTGCACGTCGACCGCATCGGGCGCGCCCTGGGTCAGCACCGGGTTCATCGTGTCCGACACGAAGATCAGCTTGCGCCCCACCGTCACCTGCGTCCGCACCGAATAGGTGCGGTCGGGCGCGACGTCGGCGGGATCGTAGTCGATCTTGAACTGGAACGGCGGCGCCCCGGGGTCGGACAGCGTCGCCTCCGCCACCTGCTTGGCCGGCGCGTCGGCGACGCTCACGTCCTCGAGCACCGCCTGGAAGACCGCGCCCGGCGGCAGCGCGATCCGCTCGCGGTAGCTCGCGGTGCCGGTGACCTGCAGGGTCGCCGCGAAGGCTGCGCCGCCCAGCATCAGGGCCAGCAGCACGGCGCCCGCGACGAGGCTCCAGCGCGCGCCGCGGGCGAACGTCCCGCGCACGTTCAGAGCTGCGCCATGACGTCGTCGGAAATCTCGAAGTTCGCGGTGACCGACTGCACGTCGTCGTCGTCCTCCAGCGCCTCGATCAGCCTGATCAGGCTCTGCGCCGCCTCGAAGTCGAGCTCGGTCGAGGTCTGCGGCCGCCACACCAGCTTGGTGTGTTCCGCCTCGCCGAGCGCCGCCTCGAGCGCCGTGGAGACCTCGTTGAGCTCGGTGTCGGCGCACCAGATCACATGGCCGTCCTCGCCGCTCTCGACGTCCTCGGCGCCGGCATCGAGCGCGGCCAGCATCACCTCGTCCTCCGAGCCCGCCTCGGGCGGATAGACGATCTGCCCCTTGCGGTCGAACATGAAGGCCACCGAGCCCGTCTCGCCGAGGTTGCCGCCGCGCTTGGCGAAGGTCGAGCGGATGTTCGACGCGGTGCGGTTGCGGTTGTCGGTCATCGCCTCGACGATGACGGCGATCCCGTTGGGGCCATAGCCCTCGTAGCGGACCTCCTCGTAGTTCTCCGCATCACCGCCGGAGGCCTTCTTGATCGCCCGCTCGATGTTGTCGCGCGGCATCGAGTTGGCCCGCGCCTCCTTGACCGCCAGCCGGAGCCGCGGGTTCTTGTCCGGGTCCGGGTCGCCCATGCGGGCGGCCACGGTGATCTCCTTGGAGAACTTGGAAAAGAGCTTGGAGCGGGCGGCGTCCTGCCGCCCCTTGCGATGCTGGATGTTGGCCCACTTGGAATGCCCGGCCATGGCGCGGCTCCGATCGATGTCAGATTGATCGGCGGGTTTTAGCCTGTCACACGGGCCGGCGACAACCCCTGCGTTTGGCCAGCCTAGTTAATCCCGCGCGATCGACATCGGCGCCCGGTGCGTGGCTGATCGGTCCGGCCGGTGGCCGACAGCTCAGTCCTTTGCCTTGTCTCGCCCGGGCGAGCCCTGCGAGAAGGCATGCGACCAATCCGACCCCACCTTCGCCGCTTCCTGCTCCCCGCCGCCCGGCATAACACTACGCATCTTGATCAGCCGCCGCATTGAGGCAGCATTCGGGTTTGTGACGACCCGGTTGGCTGCGACGCGCTTGGACCCGATCATGATATCGGCCTGAGTCAGCGGCGCGTTGGTCAGAAGCCCGACGCGCGCAGCTAAGATTGCCGCCTGGGTGATCGTCCGGGTGCGAAAAATGGCACAAATCGATCGCTCCAAGGTGATGTAGGACCCGTAGAGATAAGTCGCCTCGCGCAACTCCTCCGGTCCGGCACCCATCGCCACGGCGCGCAGGATCGTCATCTGGTCGTCGGTCAGCACGAACTCGGTCGGCCGGTTCTCCGAGGCCAACCTCGAGAAGGCTTCGGTGATGCAGAAGCCGACCGAAAGCAGGTCTTGCTCGACGTGGGAGATGCGGTCGCGGAAGGCCTCGCGGCCCTCAGACGAACTGACGGAGATAGCAATCTTGTCGCCGCGCTCGGTGATGACTGGAAGCGTGAAGCCGGACGGGCCCACACCATGCGCCTTGGCGTCGTGATAGAACGCGAGTGTGTTCGGGTCGTTGACTTCCAGAGTATCCCAGAAGAAGCCGCTCTCCGCCGCCGCACTGGTCCGAAGCACCGGATCGATCAGGATGTACCGCCGGTTGAAGTAGCGCGTTACCCACTCCTCAGGGTAGGTTGTCAGCGCTCGGGTGGTGAACGCCGCCGAAGGCAGCTCGCTGACCACATGGACGGTACAATGAGACACGCCGATCGCCTCCGAGAACTGCCGCAGCAGGTCTACCAGATCGGGGAACGTCGACGCCTCCAGAAGCTGGTCGGCAATTGCCTCCGACGCCGGATTCCGGAATACCTCCACCTCGTCGAAGTCGAGCGTGTCCAGAAGCCGGTTCAAATCGGAGGCGAGATCGTTCTTTCCTACTCTGGTGAGGCAGTTGATGCTCTCGTAGAGCGATGCCTCAAGCCAACCAATCATCACACCCTCGTACCCAAGTTATACCGCAACTCAGCCAAACTCGCAGCAGTTCGTAAAATGTGCCTTAACCAGTTATTACCGCTCAAAAAAATGGCAACCCTTAACGTCGGCCCGCGGCTGCTCCGTTGAAGGCCGTCCAGCAGACTTGAAAGCCGTTCGGCCTACACCTTCAGCGGGCCGCGAGCGCGATCCGCATCGTTTTTCGCCGCCAACCGATCGCGTCGATTTTGGCTAGGTTCTGAGCGCGGCGAAAACCTAGCCGCCGGTCAGCGGCCAGAACACCGGGATCAGCGCGCAGGTCGCGGCGGCGAGCAGCAGGTTCATCGGGATGCCGATCCGAAGGAAGTCGGAGAACTTGTAGCCGCCGGGCCCATAGACCAGCGTGTTGGTCTGGTAGCCGATCGGCGTGGCGAAGCTCGAGGAGGCCGCGAACATCACCGCCACCACCAGCGCGCGCGGGTCGATCCCAAGTGCTGTGCCGAGCCCGATGGCGATCGGCGTCATCACCACCGCGACGGCGTTGTTGGTGACGAGCTCGGTCAGCACCATGGTGATGAGGTAGACCGCGATCAGCGCCACCCGCGGCGGCAGCGTCCGGAGCGTCGGGGTGATCCGGTCGACGATCAGCTGCACCGCGCCCGAGTGGTCGAGCGCCAGCCCCACCGCCAGCATCGCGAAGATCAGCACCATCAGCCGCGCGTCGACGAAGCTGAACGCCTCGTCCGAATCGAGGATGCGGCTCACCAGCACGATCGCGACACCCATCAGCGCCAGGTTCTGGATCGGCGCGATCTCGAACGCCGAAAGCACGACGACCGCGACCAGCACGCCGAGCATCAGCGGCGCCCGCTCGCGGCGGAACGGCCGGGCGGTCGGCGCGGAGATGTCGATCAGGTCGACGTCCGAGGCGAGCCGGCGCACGTCCTCGGGCGCGCCTTCGAGCAGCAAGGTGTCGCCGACGCGGACCACCACCTCGTCGAGCTGGCGGCCGATGTTCTGGTTCCGCCGGTGCACCGCCAGGGGATAGACGCCGTAGCGGCGGCGAAGCCGCAGGCTTCCGAGCGAGCGGCCGACGAGCTTGCAGTCGGGCGAGATCAGCGCCTCGACCGTGGTGGTGCGCTTGGACCCGACCCGGTCGACCAGCGTCACGGCGCTGCTGTCCTTGAGGCCGAGGAGCTCCTGCATCTCGGTGCGCAGCACCACCCGGTCGCCTTCGGCGAGCGTCACCTCGGGGAACTGCCGCCGCAGGCTTTCCTCGCCGCGCAGCACGTCGATGACCCGGGTGCCCTCGCGCTTGAAGATCGCCACGTCCATGACCCGCGCCCCGATCAGCGGCGAGCCTTCCGGCACCACGACCTCGGTGAAGAACTTCATCTTCTTACGGGTGCCGAGCAGGTCGCTCATCGAATCGCGGTTCGGCAGCAGCGACGGCACGAAGATGCGGAGGTAGATCAGTCCGACCGCCGCGACGCAGACCCCGAGGGGGGTGATCTCGAAGAGCGAGAACGGCGCCATGCCCTGCGCCCGCGCCACGCCGTCGACCAGCAGGTTGGTCGAGGTGCCGATCAGCGTGCAGAGCCCGCCCATGATCGTCACGTAGCTGAGCGGGATCAGGAGCTTGGACGGCGCGAGCCCCATGGTCTGCGCCATCTGGATGACGATGGGCAGCATGACGACGACGATCGGCGTGTTGTTCATGAACGCCGAGGCGACGACGACCAGAACGCCGATCAGCCCGATCACGAGGCTCGGCCGTCGCGCGCCGTGCTCGCTGATCAGCCGCGAGACGTTGCTGAGCACCCCGGTGCGGATCAGCCCCCCCGACAGGATGAACATCGACGCGATCGTCCAGGGCGCCGAGTTGGAGAAGATCGACAAGAGGTCCTTGGGCGGGATCATGCCCGTGGCCAGCAGCACCGCGGCGCCGGCGAAGGCGGTGACCTCCGGCGGATAGACCTCCAGCAGGAACAGGACGAACATCCCCGCGATGACGGCAAGCGTCAGGAACGCAGCGAAGTGCGGCTCGGCGACCAGTCCAGTCAAGGAAACCCTCGTCCTCTGCCCCCGCGGTCCTCGGCGCGTGTTTCCCCCGCCTGTCAGAACCGCCGGCCACCATGGCCGAAGCGGGCCGCCGTCTCAAGTGCCATCGCCTCAGGGCCCGGACGGCGCCAGCCGGCCGCCGACCCGGACCGGCACCGCGCGCCGCGCCCGCCCGGTGGCGTCGTCGGTCTCGACGAAGACGCCGCAGAGCGTCGCCTCGCCTTCGGCCGGACTGAAGCGTCCCTTCGACATGCCGGTGACGAACCGGGTCACCGGCTCGAGCTTGTCCATGCCGATCACGCTGTCGTAGTCGCCGCACATGCCCGCGTCGCTCTGGTAGGCGGCCCCGCGCCCAAGGATCATCGTGTCGGCCGTCGGCACGTGGGTGTGGGTGCCGACGACGAGGCTCGCGCGCCCGTCGCACCAGTGCCCCAGCGCCATCTTCTCCGAGGTCGCCTCCGCGTGCACCTCGACGATGACGGCAGAGGCCGCGCCGCCGAGGGGTGCCGGCTTCAGCGCCGCATCGAGCGCCGAGAACGGATCGTCGAACGGCCGCTTCATGAAGACCCGCCCCAGCACCTGGGCGACGAAGACCCGCCGCCCGCCGGGCGCGTCGAAGAACCGCGCCCCGCGCCCCGGCGCCGCCCGGGCGAAGTTGAGCGGCCGGATGATCCGCGGCTCCTCCTCGATGAAGCCCATCATGTCGCGCTGGTCGAAGGCGTGGTCGCCGAGCGTCACGCAGTCGGCCCCGGCCTCCAGCAGCAGCGCCGCGTGCGCGGCGCTCAGGCCCATGCCGCCGGTGGCGTTCTCGCCGTTGACCACGACGAAATCGAGCGCCCAGTCCCGGCGCAGCCGCGGCAGGTGCGCGGCCACCGCCGCTCGGCCGCTGCGGCCCATCACGTCGCCGAGAAAGAGCAGGTTCATGGCCCCGGCTTAGTCGCGAAAGAAGCGCCCGGCAAGAAGCCGCTGGCCGCCCGAAGCCAGCCTCCTATGATCCGTCGCGACACCGAACGAGCAAGGGAGCGAATCGATGCTGAAGCTGGGTCTCTACGTCCGCCTCGAAGCCAAGCCGGGCCAGGAGGCGGCGCTAAAGGCGTTTCTCGAAAGCGCGCTCCCGCTCGCCGAGGCCGAGGAGACCACCCCCGCCTGGTTCGCGCTCCAGCTCGGCCCGACGCGCTTCGGCATCTTCGACGCCTTCGCCGACGACACCGGCCGGCAGGCCCACCTCGACGGGCCGATCGCCGCCGCGCTGATGGCCCGGGCCGACGAGCTCCTCGCCGGCCCGCCGGACATCGCCACGGCTCGACATCCTCGCCGCCAAATTCCCAGGCTGACCCGACCACGACCGTCACCGCGTAACACCCCCGGGGCTTTCATACTGGCTTGCTAACCTGGAGAGCAGTCGTTTTCCGCCAACAGGCGGAAACCAACAAGAAAGCGTGCGCGCACCTGCGCGCTCCTGATGGCGGCAAAGGCCGCCCGCGGCGCCAGCCGCGCCGCCCGCAGGCATCGGTCAACCCTCGTGCGGCCCCGGCTCCTGTCACGGAGTCCGGCCGACCGTCCGCGTCTCACCCGTTGTCCTCCCCGGTCCAGCGGATGCCCCGCTCGGTCACAATGGCATCGAGCCGCATGTCGTGGTCGCCGAGCGGTACCGCCGGCATCTCCTGCGCCGCATAGGCGAGCCCCAGCGCCAGGAGCCGCCCCTCCGCCCGCAGCGCCGCGATCGTGCGGTCGTAGAAGCCGCCGCCATAGCCCAGCCGGTGGCCCCGCGCGTCGAAGGCGAGCATCGGCACCAGCAAGACGTCGGGCCGCACCACCGCGCCGGTCGCCGGCACCTCGACCCCGAAGCGGCCGCGCACCGTCGCGCACTCCGGCGTCCAGCCGTGAAAGACCAGCGGCTGCGCCACGGCCTCGATCACCGGCACGCAGACCTGAAGGCCCAGCGCCAGCACCGCCAGCATCGCCGGCCGCGGATCGATCTCGCTCCGGATCGGCAGGTAGCCAGCCACCACCGCGCGCATCGGCGATGCCGCCGATCGCCGCTCGCACGTGGTCGGCGACCCGCAGCGCCGCAGCGGCCGCGGTCGCATGGGCGGCCTCGCGCACGGCAAGCGCGACCGCGCGCGCCAGCGCCTTCGGCGGGTCTGCGGCGGCGATCATGCCGGTTGCGGCAAATGTCCGGAAGCGGCGGGCCCGGCGCGACCGTGGAGGCGTGCAATCCTTGAGAGCCTGGTTAACCAGGTGGGCGCCAGATGCGATAGGCCAAGGCCAGTCACAGAGCCAGCTCCCTCAAGAATGTTTACGGCCACTAGGATTTGGGCCTCTCACGCGAAGGCTAGAACCCGCCACTGGTCAATGTAGCGCTCCCGGCTGCCGATTTGAAGTCCCCGCCGCAAGCTTTCGCGGGCTTCAGCATCAGCAGCCACGCGTGCCCCGGGTTCTGCCAGTCCTCCTTGACCATCGGCCGCCGCGCCGCCTCGGCGAAGCCCTCCCGCGCGTAGAGGCTCAGCGCCGGCGCATTGCCGTCCGAGACGATCAGGCTCAGCCCGCGGCTGCCCCTGGCGAGGGCTTCGGCGTCGCCGAGCAGCCGGCGCGCCACCCCACGCCGGCGGTACGCCGGATAGACCGCCAGCATGTTCACGTAGAGCGTGCCCGGCGCGAGGTTCTCCAGCGCCTGCAGCGGCCGGGCGATCGGCGGCAGCGCGTCAAGCAGCTCCGGCGCTTCCAGCCGGACGATCACCGCGCCGCCGGCCACCGCACCGCCGATCTCGGCCACGACCGCGTTGCGCCACGAGAACACCCCCTCGTCCCGCGCCGCCCGCGCCGCGCCCACCGCCATGGGGTCCTCTCCCGGCGCCGCCATCCGCGCCCAGAAATGCCGCGTCAGCCCTTCGCTCGCGAGATCGATCAGCCCCGCCAGGTCGGCGGCGTCCCCCTGCCGCGCCGGCCGCAACCTCACCTTGTCCATCACGGCCCTCCCGGTTCGAGAATGCCGCAAACCCGCTGGCTGGAAAACCCGGATCGCGCTAGGGTGCCGCGCCGCGCGGCAGGCCGAACGGGATCGCAGGAAGTGCCGGAAAACCGCCGTGTGGCGCCCATCCTCTGCATCGGCGCCGCGCTCTGGGACGTGATCGGCCGCAGCGCCGCCGCGCTCTCCTCCGGCGCCGACGTTGCCGGCACCGTCGTGCGCCGTCCCGGCGGCGTGGCGCTCAACGTTGCGTTGGCCCTGGCCGAGCGCCGCAGGCCCGTCACACTCCTCGCCGCTCTCGGCCGCGACGCCGCAGGCGACGCGCTCGCGACGCTCATCGCAGCCCGCGGCATCGACTGCGCCCACCTCCACCGCCACGACGGTCCGACCGACGCCTATGTCGCGATCGAGGCCGCCGGCGCGCTGCACGCCGCCGTCGCCGACTGCGCCGGCCTCGAGCGCGCGGGGCCGGCGCTTCTCGCGGCGCTCGGCGACGGCCGCCTGCCCGCGCCCTGGCCCGGCCCGGTCGTCGCCGACGGCAACCTGCCGGCGCCGGTGCTCCTCGCGCTCCTCCGCGACCCCGCGCTCGCCGGCGCCCGCCTCGCCATCGTGCACGCCAGCCCCGGCAAGGCCGCCCGGCTCGCGTCCGTCCTCGCCGCCCGCCCGGTCGCGCTCTACCTCAACCGCCGCGAGGCCGAGGCGGTCTGCGGCGCCGCCTTCGCCGACAGCCGCGCTGCGGCCACGGCGCTGCGCGCCCGCGGCGCCGCCGAGGCCATCGTCACCGACGGCGCCGCACCCGCCACCGCCGCCACCGCGACAGGCGCCGTGACGCTGGCGCCGGCCGCGACCACGCCGCGCAGCGTAACCGGCGCCGGCGACGTCTTCGTCGCCGCCCATCTGACCGCCTGCGCCGACGGCATCGATCCGACCGTGGCGCTCGCCGCAGCACTCGAAGCCGCCGCCCGCCACGTCACCCGCGAGGACCTATGACGACACCCCCCATGACCTTTGCCGCCGAGGTCGCCACCGCCATCGCCGCCCGCCAGCCGATCGTCGCGCTCGAATCGACCATCATCACCCACGGCATGCCGTTTCCGCACAACCTGGAGACCGCCCGCGCCGTCGAGGCCGATATCCGCGCCGCGGGCGCTGTCCCGGCGACCATCGCGGTGATGGACGGCCACATCCACATCGGCCTCGATCCCGAGCGCCTCGACGCGCTCGCCGCCGCGCCGGGCGTCCGCAAGCTCTCCCGCGCCGATCTCGCCGTTGCGCTCGCCTGCGGCTGGACCGGCGCCACCACCGTCGCCGCCACGATGATCTCGGCCCGCCTCGCCGGGAATCGAGGTCTTCGCCACCGGCGGCATCGGCGGGGTTCACCGCGGCGCCGAGACCAGCTTCGACATCTCCGCCGACCTCGAGGAGCTGGCCCAGACCCCGGTCACCGTCGTGGCCTCCGGCGCCAAGGCGATCCTCGACCTGCCGAAGACCCTGGAAGTCCTCGAGACCCGCGGCGTGCCGGTCATCGCCTTCGGACAGGACGCGCTCCCCGCCTTCTGGTCCCGCGATTCGGGTCTGCCCGCCCCGCTCCGCCTCGACGATCCCGCCGCCATCGCCCGCGCCCACCGCATGCGCGCCCGCCTCGGCCTGCCCGGCGGCCAGCTCGTCGCGAACCCGATCCCCGCCGCCGCCGAAATCCCCGCCGCGACCATGGCCCCCCACATCGCCGCCGCCCTCGCCGCCGCCGCCGAAGCCGGCATCGCCGCCAAGGACGTCACGCCGTACCTCCTCGCCCACATCGGCGACGCCACCGCCGGCGCCGCGCTGGCCGCCAACATCGCGCTCGTCCGCAACAACGCCCGCCTCGCCGCCCTGATCGCGGTGGAGCTCGCCCGCCTCCCCGCCTGAGCCGGCCGCATCGTCCGTCCGCCGCCTCACGACTTCCTTGTTCCGCCCCGGCGCGCGCCTTAAGTATCCGCCGACAACGCCCGGAAATCCCATGGCCCGCAAGCCCGCCCGACGAAGACCCCGCGCGCCGAAAACGCCGCTGCTCCAGCGGCTTCGGGGCGATTTCCTCACCGGCCTCGTCGTCGTGCTGCCGATGTTTCTGACCGCCTACCTGCTCTGGGCCACAATCGCGTTCATCGACGCCAAGGTCGTCCCGCTGATCCCCGGCCGCTACAACCCGGAAAACGTCTTCGGCCGCAACATCTTCGGTCTCGGCCTTCTGGTGTTTCTCGCCTTCACCACGCTGGTCGGCGCGCTGACCAAGGGCCTCGTCGGCCGGCAGATCCTGCAGTTCGGCGAGAACCTCGTCGAGCGCACGCCGATCGTGCGGCCGCTCTACAACGGCCTGAAGCAGCTGGTGGAGACCATCTTCGCCCAGTCGGGCACCTCGTTCCAGAAGGCCTGCCTCGTCGAGTACCCGCGCAAGGGGCTCTGGGGCGTCGGCTTCGTCGCCACCGACGCCCGCGGCGAGATACCCCTCAAGACCGGCGAGCCCGAGATGGTCAGCGTCTTCATTCCCACGACGCCAAACCCCACGTCGGGCTTTCTCGTCTTCGTGCCCCGCCGCGACGTCGTGCTGCTCGACATGTCGCTCGAGGACGCGGCCAAGCTCATCATCTCCGGCGGGCTCGTCACGCCGCCGGGCGCGCAGGCCCCGGCGCAGGGCGACGGTTCGCGCAAGGTCGCCAAGCTCGCGACCTGACCGTCACTGGCGCCCACGGCGCGAAATCGCTAGCATGGCGGGGCCGTCCGACGGCTGTCACACATCAGGGCTATAGCGGCGCCGAGCGAGGCAGGAGGAACCAACCCCATGAAAATCGCGGTTTTCGGCGGCGACGGCTTCGTCGGCTGGCCCACGGCGCTCCACCTCTCCGACCTCGGCCACGAGGTCCACATCGTCGACAACCTCAGCCGCCGCTGGATCGACACCGAGCTCGGCGTGCAGTCGCTGACGCCGATGGATTCGATCCAGGAGCGCACCCGCATCTGGCACCAGGAGACCGGACGGCGCATCCGCTTCCACCTGCTCGATCTCGCCCGCGACTACGAGATCCTGAAATCCTGGCTCGCCGAGCACCGCCCCGACGCGATCATCCACTTCGCCGAGCAGCGCGCCGCGCCCTACTCGATGAAGTCCGACCGCCACAAGACCTACACCGTCAACAACAATGTCAATGCCACCCACAACGTCCTCTCGGCGCTGGTCGAGACCGACCTCGATGCCCACCTCGTCCATCTCGGCACCATGGGCGTCTACGGCTATTCCACGATCGGCGCGGCGATCCCGGAGGGCTACCTGCCGGTCGGCATCGAGACCCTCGACGGCGAGACCCGCCGCCAGGAGATCCTCTACCCGACCCGTCCCGGCTCGATCTACCACATGACCAAGAGCCTCGATCAGATCCTCTTCCAGTTCTACGCCCAGAACGACGGTCTCCGGATCACCGACCTGCACCAGGGCATCGTCTGGGGCACCCACACCGAGCAGACCCGCCGCCACGTCCAGCTGATCAACCGCTTCGACTACGACGGCGACTACGGCACCGTGCTCAACCGCTTCCTGATCCAGGCCGCCATCGGCTACCCGCTCACCGTCCACGGCACCGGCGGCCAGACGCGCGCCTTCATCCACATCCAGGACTCGGTGCGCTGCATCGAGCTCGCGCTCCGCGATGCGCCCAAGCGTGGCGAGAGGGTCAAGATCTTCAACCAGATGACCGAGACCCACCGTGTCCGCGATCTCGCCCAGCTCGTCTCCGAGCAGACCGGCGCCGAGATCGCCTGGCTCCCCAACCCGCGCAAGGAAGCCCCTGAGAACGACCTCGTGGTCCGCAACGACCAGTTCCTCGCCCTCGGCCTCGACCCCATCACGCTCCGCGCCGGCCTCCTCGACGAGGTCGTCGAGGTCGCCCGCAAGTACGCTTACCGCGTCGATCGCTCCCGCATCGCCTCGGTCTCCGCCTGGACCAAGGAGATCGCCAAGCTCGTCGAGCGCGACCCCGAGCACCGCGGCCTGAAATCCGCCTGATGACGCGCCGGGCGGTGCGCGCTATGGTGCGGACATGAACCAGCAGGCCCCCACGGTCCGCCGCCCGGCCACCTACCAGGACGTCCTCGACGCCCCGGAGCACATGGTCGCCGAGCTGATCGAAGGCGCGCTCCACCTTCACCCGCGGCCGGCATCGCCGCACGCCCGCGCAAGCTCCGTCCTCGGCGTCCGCATCGGCGGCCCCTTCGACGTCGGTCCCGACGGCCCGGGCGGCTGGTGGATACTCGACGAGCCGGAGCTGCACCTCCGCGCCGACGTCCTCGTCCCCGATCTCGCCGGATGGCGAAGGGAGCGGATGCCTGTCTATCCCGTGGTCTCCTGGTTCGAGCTCCCGCCAGACTGGGTCTGCGAGATATTGAGCCCGAGCACCCGCTCGGTCGACCTGACCGACAAGCGCCGCATCTACGCGCAATCGGGTGTGGCGTCCCTCTGGTTCGTCGATCCGGTGGCGCGCACGCTCGAAGCCTTCGCCTCGCGCGACGGTTCATGGACCCTGGTCGGGGCCTTGAAGGACGACGACGAAGTCCGCGTCCCGCCTTTCGACGCTATCGCCTTCCCGCTCTCGGTCCTCTGGCCCGACTGACCTCCATGTCCGCCGCGCCGGCCCTCGACCGCGCCCCCTCGGCCGCGCGCGCCTACGTCACCCTCGTCACGAACGCCGACTACCTCCCCGGTGCCGTCGCGCTCATCCGCTCGCTGCGCCTGACCGGCACCGCCGCCGACATCGTCGTCCTCCACACCCCGGCCGTCGACGCGTCGCCCCTCGCGTCCCTCGGCGCGCGCCTCGCCGTGTGCGACCTCCTCCCCACGTCCGACGCCTTCAACGCCGCGCATTCGCGCCAGGCCCAGCACGCCGCCGCCCCGTTCACCAAAGGCGAGAAGCCCGCCTTCCACACCCCGCTCGACAACTTCGTCAAGCTCCGGCTCTGGCAGCTTCCCTACGCGCGCGTCGTTTTCCTCGACGCCGACACGCTGGTGCTTCGGCCCATCGACCGCCTCTTCGACTACCCCGAGTTCTGCGCCGCCCCGAACGTCTACGAGAGCCTCGCCGATTTCCGCCGCCTTAACTCCGGCGTCTTCACCGCCCGCCCCTCGCCCGCCACCTTTGCCGCGATGCTCGCCCGGCTCGATGTCCCCGGCGCGTTCTGGCCGCGCACCGACCAGACCTTCCTGCAGGCGTTCTTTCCCGACTGGCACGGCCTGCCGGTCTTCGACAACCTGCTGCAATACGTCTGGCTCAACCTGCCCGAGCTCTGGGACTGGGATCAGCTTCGTGTCCTACACTTCCAGTACGAAAAGCCTTGGGATCCTGCGAACCCCAAGGCCGACCGCCTGCGCCCGCTGATCGATCTCTGGCGCGCCTGCCACGACGGCGCGGCCATACCCGACCTCGCGGCCCTGCCGCGCCCTGGCTGATGCACGTGCTCCTCACCGGTGCCACCGGCAAGGTCGGCCGCTTTCTCCTGCCGGCGCTCCGGGCCGCCGGCCACCGGGTCACCCCGCTCGGCCGCCACCTGCACGACCATCCCTGGTCGCTCGCGGATACCGCCCCGGACCTGCCGCCGGCCGACGCCCTCGTGCACGCCGCCCTCGCCCACGTCCCCGGCGCCTACCGCGACGGCGAAGGCGACGACCCGGCCGGCTTTCGCCGCCTCAACCTCGACGGCACGCTGCGCCTCTTCGACGCCGCAGGCCTTGCCCGCATCGTCTTTCTCTCCAGCCGCGCGACTTACGGCGACCATCGCCGCGGCGAGACCCTGCGCGAGACCGACCCCGCCGCTCCGGATTCGCTCTACGGCGCGGTCAAGCTCGCCGCCGAGACCGCCCTCGGCTCGCGCGGCGTGGCCCTCCGCGCCACCGGGATCTACGGCGGCAGCCCGCACAAATGGTCGGGCCTCTTCGCCGGTTACCTGCGGGGCGACGCCATCGAGCCGCGCGCCGCCACCGAGGTCCACGGCGCCGATCTCGCCGCCGCCGTCCTCATCGCCCTTCAGGCACCGGCGACGGGGCCGCTCAACGTCTCCGACCTTCTCCTCGACCGCCACGACCTCCTCGCCGGCGTGCAGGCTCTGACCGGAAGCCCGCATCCGCCGCCGCCGTGCGCCTCCGGCCCGCCGCCCGGCGTCATGGCGACCGACCGCCTGCGGGCTCTCGGCTGGCGCCCGGGCGGCTGGCCCCGCCTTCAGAACTTCCTGCGCCGCGATTCCGGATTGTCAAATTCTATTTGATAATGAGAATCGAGTAGAATCAACGGCTTAACTCATGCCCAGACTCGGGGGATTACGGTTGCCCCTGCCACCACACCTCGGGCAGCCAGCCGATCCAGTCGCCGTAGACCGGCAGCTTCTCCGGGTACTTCAACCCGGCCTTGTAGGCGATAAGGCTCTTGTCGGAGAACCAGAACGGGATCACGTAGCGCCCGGTCGTCAGCACCCGGTCGAGCGCCTGCACCGCGGCGGTGAACTCCGCCGGGTCGTCGGTCGCCAGCATGTCGGCGATCATCGCCTCCGCCGCCGGGCTCGCCATCCCCATGTAGTTGCGCGTCCCCGGGTCGCTCACGCCGGCGCTGCCCCAGTAGAGCGTCTGCTCGTTCCCCGGCGACAGCGACATGTTCCAGGCGTTGACGATCATGTCGTAGTCGTAGTCGCTCTTGCGCTGGTTGTACTGCGCCTCGTCGACCAGCTGCACCTTCACCTGGATGCCGAGCTGGCGCAGCGCGTCGCCGAAGATGTTGGCCACCGCCTCGCTCTGCGCCGCGGTCAGCAGGATCTGGAACGTGAACGGCTGCCCCTTGGCGTTGCGCAGCACCCCGTCCTGCACCGTCCAGCCGGCATCCGCCAGCTCCTTCGCCGCGACCCGCATGTTCGCGCGGTTCCGCGGCGACCCGTCCGACACCGGCAGCGCGTAGGCGCCGAGCGCATCCGGTGTCAGCGTGTCCGCGAACGGTTCGAGCAGCGCCGCGACCCGCCCCTCGGCCGGGCCGTCCCCCATGCCGAGCGCCGAGTTCGAGAAATAGCTGGTCCGCCGCGGCAACACCCCGCCGTTCAGCGTCTGGTTGATGAATTCGAAGTTGAACGCATGCAGCAAGGCGTCGCGCACCCGCCAGTCCTTGAACACCGCCCGCCGGGTGTTGAAGACGAACCCCTCCATGCCCGACGGCCGCCCGTGCGGGATCTCCGCCTTGACGATCTGCCCCGACTTCACCGCCGGGAAGCTGTAACCGCTCTGCCATTTCGCCGGGTTGAGCTCGCGGTAAACCGACAGCTCGCCGGCGGTGAACGCCTGGAACAGCACGCCGGCGTCGACGAAGTACTCGTAGCGGATCGTGTCGAAGTTGTTCAGCCCGCGGTTGATCGGCAGGTCTTTCCCCCAGTAGTCCGGGTTCCGCTTGAAGCTGATGGAGCGCCCCGGCTCGAAGGCGCCGACGGTGTAAGGGCCCGACCCGACCGGCACGCGCAGGCTGCTCGCGGCGAAATCCACCCCGTCCCAGTCCGCCTTCTTCAGGATCGGCCTCAGCCCGATGATCAGCGGCAGCTCGCGGTCGGCGACCGAAAAGCTGAACCGCACCGACCGCGGGCCGGTCTGTTCGACGCTGGCAACCTTTTCCCAGGCATTCCGATATCTTGGCAGGCCTTTTTCCGACAAGCGTCTGCATTGACCAGATCACGTCCTCGACGGTGACCGGACTGCCGTCGGAAAACTTCGCCTCGGGCCGCAGGGTGAACTCCACCCAGTCGCGCGCGGGATCGGTCTCAATCGATTCGGCGAGCAATCCGTAGAGGCCGAAGGGTTCGTCCCAGTTCCGCGCCATCAGCGTCTCGAAAACATGGCTCTGGATGGGGTACGGCGCGCGCCCCTTCAGGATGTAAGGATTGAGCGAGTCAAAGCCGCCCGTCTCGCCGAAAACGATCGTCCCGCCCTTCGGCGCATCGGGGTTGGCGTAAGGCAGCGACACAAAATCCGGTGGCAGGGCCGGGTCGCCATACATAGCTATGCCGTGGCGAGGCTCGGCCGCCGCAAGCGCCGGCAGGCAGGCCGCCGCCACGACGATCATCCGCGCCGCCCGGAGCAAGCGTGTCATATCCGTCACAACCTCGCGATCGATTTACCAGAGGCAGCCTAAACCACCCGCGCGAGGGGTCGCATCAAGATTTTTGGCTTGGCGATAGACCTTTGATTTCGTATAAGGGTTCCACTGCTCGATAGGTTTCTTGCCTGTATGAAACCTGCCTCAACGACTTGACGCCCTCTTCGGAGGGCGTCTTTTTTTTGCGGCTGGCGGTAAAGTTACCGGTAAAGCCCGGACCGCTGTCTTAGCTCAACCAGAGAGCGCATCTCGATCGCCGGCATCATCGCCTAAGCCGCGCCGACCCTCCAGACCTCGGGACCCTGGGCGCGACTCAGCGCGGCCGCCGCGGAGCCGGGCATCGCCGCAGCCAGCCACCCGGGCCTGCGCCCTGTCATCCTCGAAGGTCCGGCTGTACTCTTTCGCACCTGCGAACGGAGTGGAAGTATCCCATGGGCGAACGCAAGACCATCAACCTCGCGCTACAGGGCGGCGGCGCGCACGGCGCCTTCACCTGGGGAGCGCTCGACCGCCTCCTCGAGGAAGAGGACATCGAGATCGAGGGCATCGCCGCCACCTCCGCCGGCGCGATGAACGCGGCGGCCCTCAAGCACGGCTGGGTGCTCGGCGGCAATGCCGGGGCGCGGGAATGGCTGAGCACCTTCTGGCTGCGCGTCGCCGGGCTCGATGGGCCTTTCACCGACGCGATGATCGAGTGGCTGCGCGCGGTCTCGCCTTCGCCCGCCTTCACCGCGCGGATGCTCGAGGCGAGCCCGGCGGTGCTGGCCGCCGACACCGTCACCCGGGTGCTCTCGCCCTACCAGTTCAATCCGCTCAACTTTCACCCGCTGCGCGGCATCGTCGAAGAGATGATCGACACCCGCAAGATGGACTCCGGCAACGGCCCCAGGCTCTTTATCAACGCGACGAACGTCCGCGACGGCAAGCCGCGCATCTTCCAGGGCGACGAAATCACCGCCGACGCCGTCCTCGCCTCGGCCTGCCTGCCCACGCTCTACCAGGCCATCGAGATCGACGACCCCAGGACCGGCCGGCGCGAGGCGTACTGGGACGGCGGCTACACCGGCAACCCCGCGCTCTACCCGCTCTTCTACCGAACGCGGGCTGTGGACCTGGTCATCGTGCACATCAACCCGCTCTACCGCGAGGAGCTCCCCAAGACCACGGGCGAGATCATGACCCGGCTCAATGAGATAACCTTCAATGCTTCGCTGCTGCGTGAGCTTCGCAACATCGCCTTCGTCAATCGCCTGATCGACACCGGCAAGGTCGACGACAAGACGATGAAGCGGCATTTCGTGCATTCGGTCAGCGACGACACGCTGATGAACATGCTCGGCATGGTCACCAAGGCGACGATCAACCGCACGCTTCTCCTGCAGCTCCGCGATGCGGGCCGCGCGGCGATGGAGACCTTCCTCACCGATCACGGCGAGGACATCGGCAAGCGCTCTTCGGTCAATCTCGAGGCGATCGTCAGTTCCGAAGGCTCCGCCGTCACGCCCCTGGCAGCGCGTGTTGAGAACCTCTGAAACGGGGAATGTTTCCCCGCAGCATTAAGGGCCGGATTGCGTTTCCATAGTGGAAGCGCCCGTCAGCGCCTTTCCGAGCCGCGGCAGGCCGGCCCGCTTGAGCAGCGCCCGCAGCGGCTGCGGCCGCCCGGACGCCCGCTCGGCCCGGGCCTGGACCCGCCCGGCGACCGCGCCGAGGTCGAGACCTTCGGCGTGAAGCTCGGTGAGAAACCCGTCGGGCTCGCGCAGGATCAGCCCGTGCCGCGCCAGCGCGCGACCGGGAAAGTCCGCCCGGTTCAGTGTCATCAGCACCGCCGCCCCGCCCGCGATCGCCGCCGCCAGCACGTGCCGGTCGTCCGGGTCGGGCAGCGACAGCCGCTCGACGAGATCCTCGTCGATCGCCACCTCAGCCTCGGGCCAGCGTGCCCGCATCAGCGCGATCTCGCCGCGCGCCACGGCCTCGGCCCCTTCGGGCAGCCGCCGCGTCGCCCGCGCCCACTCCTCGAGGATGCGCGCCGACCAGACCGGCACGAAGCCGCCGGCCTCCGCCGTCCCGAGCAGTACCTCGCGCAGCACGGTCGGAAAGAGCACGCAGGCGTCGAGCGCGACCCTCACGCCCCGAGCCTGAGGAAAAGCGCCTTGAGATACGCGGTCTCCGCCAGCGCCGGGTGCACCGGGTGGTCCGGCCCTGCCCCGCCGACGTGCAGGATCTGCGCCGTCCGCCCGGCCCGCGCCACTCCGCGCAGGCTGGCGTCGCGGAACCGCGCGAGATCGGCCGCATGGCTGCACGAGCAGAGCACGAGGAACCCGTCCGGCTCGACCAGCGCCGCCCCGAGCCGCGCCACCCGCTCGTAGGCGCGCAAGCCCGCCTCGAGCGCCGCCTTGTTCGGCGCGAAGGCCGGCGGGTCGCAAACCACGATCCCGAACCGCCGCCCCTCCTCCGCCAGCGCCGCCATCGTGTCGAAGGCGTCTCCGCGCCGCAGCTCCAGCCGCTCCGCGACACCGCCTGCGTCCGCGCCCCGGGCGGCCAGCTCCACCGCCGCCGCGGACCCGTCGACGGCCAGCGCCGAGTCGGCGCCTGCCGCCAGCCCCGCGAGCGCGAACCCGCCCACGTGAGTGAAGACGTCGAGCATGCTGCGCCCCCGCGCCAGCCGCGCCGCAAAGGCATGGTTCGGGCGCTGGTCGTAGAAGAGGCCGGTCTTCTGCCCTTGCGCCAGGTCGGCGAAATAGACCGCGCCGTTGATCGGCACCGCGACCGGGCCGTCGAGCCCGCCGCGCACCACCTCGGAGACCGCGTCGAGCCCCTCGAGCGCCCGCGCCCGGCCGCCGGCGTTCTTGACCACCGTGCCGACGCCGGTCACCGCCACCAAGGCCTCGACCAGGGCCGGCAGCAGCGCCTCCGCCCAGGCCGCGTTCGGCTGCACCACGGCCACGTCGCCGAACCGGTCGATCACCACCCCCGGCAGCCCGTCCGCCTCGGCGTGCACCAGCCGATAGAACGGCGCGTCGAACAGCGCGTCGCGCAGCGCGAGCGCACGGCCGATCCGGCCGGCGAACCAACCCGCGTCGATCGCCGCCGCGGGATCGGGATCGAGCATCCGCGCCGTGATCTTCGAGGCTGCATTGAACGCCGCGCTGCCGAGCGGCTTGCGTTCGGCGTCCTGCAACTCGACAACCGTCCCCGCCGGCACCGCCCTGGTTCGCCGGTCGAGGACGATCTCGTCGGAATAGGCCCACGGCGCGCCCGCCCGCAGCGCACGCCCGGACTGCGGGCGAAGGCGCACCACCGGGCGGTCACAGGGACGGTCGGACATCTGATACTCCCGGGGCTGCTCGCCCGCTCTCTGCCCGCTCGGGACCGGGATGTCCACCGGCGCCGTCCGGCTCTCAAGCCACGTGGCGGCCGCTTCCCTTTCGCGTCCGGCGCCCTACTGCTATGGAGCGCCGTCCGGACCCGAACCGGGGCGGGTCAGGAGGAGAACGGCCGTGCAGGCGATCGTCGCCGTCGAGAACATCACCAAGACCTACGCCTCGGGCTTCGAAGCGCTGAAGGGCGTCGACCTCATGATTGAGCAAGGCGAGATTCTGGCGCTGCTCGGCCCGAATGGTGCCGGCAAGACCACGCTCATCTCGACGATCTGCGGGATCACTCAGCCGACCTCGGGCCGCATCAGCGTCGGCGGCCACGACGTCGTCACCGACTTCCGGCGCAGCCGCGAACTCGTAGGCCTCGTGCCGCAGGAGATCACGCTCGAGCCGTTCGCCAGCGTGCTCAACACGGTCCGCTTCACCCGCGGCCTCTTCGGCAAGCCGCGCGACGACGCCTACCTCGAGCGGGTGCTGCGCCAGCTCTCGCTCTGGGACAAGCGCGACGACGCCACCCGCGAGCTCTCCGGCGGCATGCGCCGCCGCGTCCTGATCGCCAAGGCGCTGTCGCACCAGCCGCGGGTCCTCTTCCTCGACGAACCCTCCGCCGGCGTCGACGTCGAGCTTCGCAAGTCGATGTGGCAGGTAGTGGACGACCTCCGCGCCGCCGGCACCACCATCATCCTCACCACGCACTACATCGAGGAGGCCGAGGAGATCGCCGACCGCATCGCGGTGATCAACGGCGGCCGCATCCTGCTCGTCGAGGAAAAGGCAAAGCTAATGCAGCGCATGGGCCAGAAGCAGCTGACCGTCGAACTCCAGAACCCGGTGGCCGACATTCCGGAAACCCTCGCCGGCTACCGGCTCAGCCGTTCCGCCGACGGGTGCGAGTTGACCTACGCCTACGACCGCACCGCACCGCGCACCGGCATCGTCTCGCTCCTCGGCGATCTCTCCGCGGCGGGCCTCGTGCTCCGCGACCTCAGGACCCAGCAGAAGTCGCTGGAAGACATCTTCGTCGATCTCGTGAGGCATGAGGCATGAACTGGCGCGCCATCCAGGCGATCTACGTCTACGAGATGTCGCGCACCCTGCGCACCCTCGTGCAGAGCCTCGTCGCGCCGGTGATCTCGACCTCGCTCTACTTCGTGGTGTTCGGCACCGCGATCGGCTCGCGCATCGACACCGTCGAGGGCGTCGCCTACGGCGCCTTCATCGTGCCGGGCCTCATCATGCTGACGGTGCTGATGCAGTCGATCTCCAACGCCTCCTTCGGCATCTACTTCCCGAAGTTCATCGGCACGATCTACGAGCTGCTCTCGGCCCCGATCTCGTTCCTCGAGATCGTCATCGGCTATGTCGGCGCCGCCGCCACCAAGTCCTTCATCATCGGCATGGTGATCTTCGCCACTGCCCATCTCTTCGTGACGCTGCCGGTGCACCATCCCCTGGCGATGCTCGGCTTTCTCGCGCTCACCTGCCTCAGCTTCAGCCTCTTCGGCTTCATCATCGGCATCTGGGCCAAGAACTTCGAGCAGCTCCAGCTGGTGCCGCTCCTCGTCGTCTCACCGCTGGTGTTTCTCGGCGGGAGCTTCTACTCGATCTCGATGCTGCCGCCGCTCTGGCAGAAGATCACGCTCTTCAACCCGGTGGTCTACCTGATCTCCGGCTTCCGCTGGGCGTTCTTCGACACCGCCGACGTCGCCGTCGGTCTCAGCCTCGCCGCGATCGCGCTCTTCACGCTGGTCTGTCTCGGCCTGGTCTGGTGGATTTTCCGCACCGGCTACCGCATCCGGACCTGACCGCGGCAATGACGCTCGCCGCTGCCCTCGCGATCCTTGCCGGCGGCTTCCTAGGCGGCGTGGCGCGGGTTTTGGCCACGGCCCGGATCGAGGTGCGCATGGGCGAGGCGCTTCCCTGGGGGACGCTCGCCGTCAACGTCACCGGCGGCTTCGTCATCGGCCTGCTCGCCGGCCTCGGGCAGCGCGCCGGCGGCGCCTTCGCCGCACCGCTCGTTCGCGACTTCCTGATCGTGGGGTTCTGCGGCGGCTTCACCACAGTGTCGGCGTTCGCGCTGCAGACCATCATGTTCGGGCTGAACGGCCGCCCGCGCGCGGCCGTGCTCAATGTCGTGGCGTCGACCGGCCTCTGCCTCGCCGCGGTCGCAGTCGGCTTTCTCGCCGTCTCCTGAATGCGGCTGCGCCACGAAACTCGCATGCTCCTGGCCGCTGGGGGCGGCGCCGCCCTCGGCGCTCTCTTGCGCGGCCTGGTCGGCGTGGCGACGGTGGCGAGCCTCGGCCTGCCGGCCTTCGCGGCAACCGGCTTCGTCAATCTGCTCGGCTCGTTTGCCATCGGGTTCATCGCGACGGCCTCCGCTCCCGGCGGCCGCCTGCCGCTCGGCCCGACCCGCCGGCTCTTCCTGATGACGGGCCTCTGCGGCGGCTTCACCACCTTCTCCTCGATGAGCCTCGACGCTTTCCTGATGCTCGCCGAGCGGCGGGTTGTCGCGGGCCTCGCCTACCTCGCCGTCGTCGTCCTCGTATCGGTCGCCGCCTGCTGGATCGGACACCTGCTCGCCGCGCGCATCAACCGCTGAGGTCGGTGATCTGTCGCCCTTGGTCGGGGCTTATCCGCCCTTGCGCGCCGCGATCAGCGCCGCGATCGAGCGGGTCACGAACGGGGTGCCGCAGACCAGCCAGCGCTGGTCGATCACCGCCTCACGCCCCGCACCACCGATGGCGCGCAGCGCCGGATGATCGAGCGTGGCATAGGCCAGCGCGGGACTGCGGCCGCCGATGTCGCGGGTCCTGACCAGGAACGGGCGCTGCATCACCAGGTCCTCCAGCGGCATCCGCACCGAGCCGGTGAAGCCAAGCGCGCGCGCCGCGTTGTCGAGCCCGGCACGGTCGAGGATCTCGTCCTCGAGGGTGCCTGCCCCGGAGGTGTAGTCGTTGGCGTAGTAGTAGGCCGCCCGCTGCCGCGGCAACGCCTGCGCCGCATCGGCGAGCCGGGCGAGTTCCGCCCGGTAGGCTGCGACGACCTGCTGCGCGCGGGCCTCGCGGCCGAGGAGGGTCCCGATCCGCAGGATCGCCTGCGACACCTCCGCGAGCGAGGTCGCGGGCGCGAACACCTCCACCCGGACGCCCAGCCGCCGCAGCATGTCGATCGACAGCGCGTTGGTGAACGTCCCCGCGAGCACGAGGTCCGGCCGCATCAGGAAGATCTGCTCCGCCCCGCCGCCGTTGGCGGTGAGCCCCACGGCCTCGTCGACCATGTTCGAGGCGGTCGGGTCCGCCGCGAACCGGCTGACCGAGACCAGCTGCCCCGGCGCCGCGACCAGGAGCGCGAGCTGGTCGGTGCAGAGGTTCATCGACACCACCCGCTCCGGCGCCGCGGCCGAGACCGGTCCGGCAAGGGCGATTGCAGCGGCCAGGAGGAAGCGGAGCATCTTCAGTCTTTCCCCGGGGCCGGTCCCGGCTCGACGGCCGCCCGGCGGTCATGTTCAGTCCCGTCCCATCGGATCATCCGGCACGTCCTCGCGGCGCCCGAGTCTGGGCATAGCGTAAGCCATTGATATATAATGATAACATGTTATGAAAACTTCGTTAACGGGCCCGGAATTGGGCGCCTTCATCCCGCCCCCGCCGCATAGAGCGCGGCGGCGTCGGCGCGGAAGGCGCGGCGGGATTCGTCGCGCAGGTAGAACATGTGGCCGCCGCGATAGTTGGCCTGGCGCACCCTCGACGGCGAGCCGAGCGTGGGCAGCTGGCGCAGGATCAGCTCGCTCTCGAAATAGGGCGTCACGAGGTCGCTCAGGCCATGCGCGACCAGCAGGCGGAACGTCGGATCGAGCGACAGCACCCGGCGCAGCGCGCTGACCGCCTCGGGCTGGCCGCGGCCCTTGCCCCAGTCCCATGCGCCGGTCACGCCCTGGTTGAGCAGGATGTAGCGCCGGTCCGGCGTCCAGCCGAGCGTGTCGCGGTAGAAGCCGAGCATCGCACTGGTCAGCGGCGCAGTCATCGCGTCGAGCACCGGATCGGCGCCGCGCGGTCCCCCGTCCTCCGGCGCCGGATCGGGGATGGTGACGGCGGGATCGTAGGGGCTGATGATCCGGTCGTCGCTGCGCAGCAGCTCGCGGCCGTAGGCGCGGGCGTCGATCCGGCCCGCGGCATGCTCGACGGCCCGGCGGTCGAGCCCGGTGAAGTCGGTCACGCGGTCGACGATCCGCGACACCGCCGCCTGGTCGCGCGGACCGCGCAGCAAATCCTCGACGTAGTCGCCCCCGGCGTAGTCCTCGGCGGCGCGCAGCCGCTCCTCGGAGAAGGCGCCGTCCGCCTCCATCGCCGCGGCAGTCAGCGACGGCAGGAGCGAGGCGGTCGGCAGCGGCGCATAGCCCGGCTGCTGCCACCAGCCGAAGTCGAGGACCGGCGAGAGCAGCGCCATGCCGCTCAGGCCGACGCCGTACTCGGTCTGCAGCGTCTCGGCGACCAGCGGGCCGCGGAAGCCGCCATAGCTTTCGCCGACGAGGTATTTCGGCGACCCGGTGCGACCGTTCCTGGCCAGCCAGCTCTCGATGAAGCCGGCGACCGCCTCGACGTCGCCGTCGACAGACAGGTAGCGGCCGCGCAAGTCGTCATCGGGGTTGACCAGCCGGCTGAAGCCGGTCCCGACCGGGTCGATGAAGACGAGATCGGTGAAGTCGAGCCAGGTGTCGGCGTTCGGGACGAGATCCACCGGTTGCGACGGCACGATGCCGCCGGCATCCATCGGCAGCCGCCAAGGCCCGAGGGCACCGAGGTTCAGGTAGGCCGATGCCGCACCGGGGCCGCCGTTGATGGCGAAGGTTACCGGTCGGGCCCGGTCGCCGTCGCCGAGGACATAGGCGACGAAGGCGATGTCGGCCTCCGGCTGGTTGCGCGGATTGGTGAGCGGGATCGACCCCGCCGTCGCCGTGAACGCCAGCGTCCGGTCGCCCATCGCCAGCTCGTGTCGGGTGACGTGATCGGCGGGCAGCCGGGCCGCTTCGGGCTCGGGCGCCTCGCTCTGGGGCGCGGACTGCGCGCTGGCGGGGGCCGCGAGGGCGAGCAGCATCAGGGCGAGGGCAGGCAAGAGGCGCATCGTCATCTTTCTCGAGCTGGGAGCATGCAGTCTGCGGGAGATCGCCGGCGGGGGCGAATAACGAAAGCGTACGGGCCGTGTCGCTGATCTGCGGCATCGAGGCTCGCCGCAGCGCGGACGGTGAGCAGCGGGCGGTTGCGTTCTGCCGGAGGCTTGGGCACAACTGAGGTCATGATCGAATCGTGTGCATATCTCGCGTGACGCCGCGGCGTTTGCCGGCCGGCTGGAAGGCCCCGGGGTCTCCCGGTGCGGGGGAAAAAATTGCGCCAGTTCCGGTGATGTGCTTAACATCGAACCAACGGGGAGCCGAAGCCTCGAAAAACGACAGGGATTAGCATATGCCGGCCGAACGCGGTGACGCGGCCTTCGTGGCTTTTGAACATGTGCAGAAGAGCTATGACGGCGAGAGTTCTGGTCGTCAAGGATTTGAACCTCAACATCGGTCAGGGCGAGTTCCTGACGATGCTCGGACCATCGGGATCGGGCAAGACCACCTGCCTGATGATGCTCGCGGGCTTCGAGACCGCCACCCACGGCGAGATCAAGCTGGACGGCAAGCCGATCAACAACATCCCGCCGCACAAGCGCGGCATCGGCATGGTGTTCCAGAACTACGCGCTCTTCCCGCACATGACCGTCGGCGAGAACCTCGCCTTCCCGCTCCAGGTCCGCAAGATGTCGAAGGCCGACATCGCCGCCAAGGTCGGCCGGGCGCTCGACATGGTGCAGATGGGCCATTTCGCCGGGCGCCGGCCCGGACAGCTGTCCGGCGGGCAGCAGCAGCGCATCGCGCTCGCCCGCGCGCTGGTCTTCGAGCCGGAGCTGGTGCTGATGGACGAGCCGCTCGGCGCGCTCGACAAGCAGCTGCGCGAACACATGCAGTACGAGATCAAGCACCTGCACGACCAGCTCGGCGTCACGGTGGTCTACGTCACGCACGACCAGTCCGAGGCATTGACGATGTCGGACCGGATCGCGGTCTTCAACGACGGCAGGATCCAGCAGCTCGCCCCGCCCGAGGCGCTCTACGAGCGGCCCGACAACGCCTTCGTCGCCCAGTTCATCGGCGAGAACAACCGCCTGTTCGGCGACGTCACCGCGATCGAGGGCGGCTTCGCCACGGTCAAGCTCGACAACGGCGCGGTCTGCCGGGCGCTCGCGGTCAGCTGCGGCGACGTCGGCACCCGCACGCAGCTCTCGATCCGGCCGGAGCGGGTGGTGATCGGCGCCCGCGCCGAGGAGAACCGGGTCGAGGCGAAGGTGCTGGAGCTCATCTACCTCGGCGATCACATCCGCAGCCGGATGCAGGTTCACGGCGACCCGGACTTCATCGTCAAGGTGCCGAACGCCTCGGGGATCGAGCACCTGCAGGTCGGCGAGACGACGCCGGTGGGCTGGGCAGCGGCCGATTGCCGCGCGCTCGACGGCTGACCGGCTTTCCGCAGGGCGGCGCAGCCCGTCCCCCTGTGCAGGATTCACACGGGCTCAACTGGGAGTGACGAAAGAGATGAAACTGACGAGACTACTGGCAGGGACGGCGGCGGCGGCTTTCGCCCTCGTGTCCGCGGCCGCGGCTGAAGACATGACGATCGTGTCCTGGGGCGGCGCCTATTCGGCCTCGCAGCAGGCGGCCTATCACGATCCGTACATGAAGGATCATCCCGACATCAAGATCATCAACGACGAGAGCTCCAACGAGGCGGTCGCCAAGCTTCGCGCGATGGAAGAGGCCGGCAACCTGACCTGGGATCTCGTCGACGTCGAGGGTCCGGACTCGCAGCGGCTCTGCGACGAAGGCCTGGCGATGGAGATCAACTTCGACGAGTGGCTGGCGCCCGGCGCCGACGGCTCGACGCCGGAGAAGGACTTCGGCGACACGCTGATCAACAAGTGCTTCATCCCGCAGATCGTGTTCTCCACGACCTTCGGCTATCGCACCGACGTCGCCGAGTGGAACGGCAAGGTGCCGACCTCGGTCTGCGACATCTTCGACCTCGAGACCTTCCCCGGCAAGCGCAGCCTCGAGAAGCGGCCGAAAAAGAACCTCGAGTGGGCGCTGCTCTGCGACGGCGTCGCCAAGGAGGACCTCTACGACGTGCTCTCGACCGACGAGGGCGTGCAGCGGGCGCTCGACAAGCTCGGCACCATCAAGGACCAGGTGGTCTGGTGGTCGGCCGGCGCCGAGACGCCGCAGCTTCTCGCCGACAAGGAAGTCGTGATGGGCTCGACCTACAACGGCCGGCTCTTCTCGGTGATCGAGGAACAGCACCAGCCGGTGGCGATGCTCTGGGACTGGCAGGTCTTCGACTTCGACGGCTGGATCGTGCCGGCGGGCCTCAGCGACGAGAAGCTGCAGAAGGTCAAGGACTACATCTACTTCGCGACCGACACCCAGCGCCTCGCCGACCAGGCCAAGTACATCTCGTACGGCCCGGCGCGCGCCTCCTCGCAGCCGCTGGTCGGCCAGCACGCCACGCTCGGCATCGAGATGGCGCCGCACATGCCGACGAACCCTGCCAACCAGAAGAACTACCTGGTGAACAACATCGAGTGGTGGGCCGACCACCAGGACGAGCTGGAATCGCGCTTCCAGGTCTGGTTGTCGCAGTAGTGCCCTGACTGCGGACGGGGCCGGCTTCGGCCCCGTCCTTCCGACCCGAGGAGCGAGCCCATGACCGACGCCGTATCGTCCGGCCCCATGCCCGCCAGCGGACCGATGCTGGCAGCCGACGGCACGCCGCTCAAGGCCAGCCTCAACCGTGCCCTGCGCGCCCAGAAGCTGCGGGCGCTGATGCTGATCGCGCCGCTCCTGCTCTTCATCATGATCACCTTCATCCTGCCGATCGGCGACATGCTGTTCCGCTCGGTGGAGAACCAGATCGTCCCCGAGACGCTGCCCGAAACGGTGGTGGCGCTGAAGGACTGGGACATGAAATCGGGCGAGATGCCGGGCGAGCCGGTGTTCGCGGCGCTCCACGACGACCTCAAGGCCGCGGTGGCGGCCAAGACCCACACCCGCCTCGGCTCGCGGCTGAACTACGAGAACTCCGGCATCTCCTCGCTGATGCGCAAGTCCGGCCGCAAGGTCGAGGACATGGTCGCCACCGAGCCCTATCGCGACCAGTTCCTCGCGATCGACAAGGACTGGGGCTCGATCCCGATCTGGCAGACGATCAAGATGTATTCCGGGAACTACACCGACGGGTACTTCCTCAACGCCGCCGACATGGAGAAGACGCCCGACGGCCCGCAGCTGAAGCCGGCGAACCAGCGCGTCTACCTGATGCTCTTCGTGCGGACGTTCGTGCTCAGCATCACCATCATGGGATGCTGCCTGCTTCTGGGCTATCCGATCGCCTGGCTGCTGGCCAGTCTGCCGATGCGGTCGTCGAACCTGCTGCTCATCCTGGTGCTGCTGCCGTTCTGGACCTCGCTCCTGGTACGCACCGCGGCCTGGAAGGTGCTGCTGCAGCAGCAGGGCGTCATCAACGACATCCTTGTCTGGCTCGGGCTCATCTCCAACGACAACCGGCTGGTGATGATCAACAACGCCACCGGCACGATCATCGCGATGACCCACATCCTGCTGCCGTTCATGATCCTGCCGCTCTACTCGGTGATGAAGACCATCCCGCCCACCTACCTGCGCGCGGCCAAGTCGCTCGGCGCCACCGACTGGACGGCGTTCTGGCGCGTCTACTTCCCGCAGACCGTGCCGGGGATCGGCGCCGGCGCCATCCTCGTCTTCATCCTCTCGATCGGCTACTACATCACCCCCGAGCTCGTCGGCGGCACCTCGGGCACGTTCATCTCCAACCGCATCGCCTATCACATCTCGTCGTCGCTGAACTGGGGCCTCGCCGCCGCGCTCGGCACCATCCTGCTGGTGCTGGTGATGGCGCTCTACTGGATCTACGACCGCATCGTCGGCATCGACAACGTGAAGCTGGGATAGCGCCATGGCCCTGCCCCCCTACGCGAGCACCGGCCAGCGGGTCTGGCACTACAGCTTCCGGGTGATCTGCGCCCTGATCTTCTTCTTCCTGATCTTCCCGATCGCCATCATCGTGCCGCTGAGCTTCAACGTGGAGAACTTCTTCACCTTCACGCCGGGCATGCTGCACCTCGACCCGGCGGCCTATTCGCTCAAGCACTACCAGGACTTCTTCACCAACGCCGACTGGCAGAACGCGCTCTGGAACTCGGTCCGGATCGCCCCGGTCGCCACCCTGCTGGCGGTGGTGTTCGGCACGCTGGCGGCGATCGGCCTCAGCCAGCCGCACGTGCCATTCCGCGGCACGATCATGGCGATCCTGATCTCGCCGATGATCGTGCCGCTGATCATCTCGGCGGCGGGCATGTACTTTTTCTACTCCCGCCTCGGCATCCAGGGCACCTACTGGGGCGTGGTGCTGGCGCATGCCGCGCTCGGCATTCCTTTCGTCATCATCACCGTGACGGCGACGCTCGTCGGCTTCGACCAGAGCCTGGTGCGCGCCGCGGCCAACCTCGGCGCCGATCCGGTGCGCACCTTCTTCAAGGTGCAGATGCCGCTGATCCTGCCCGGGGTGATCTCGGGCGCACTCTTCGCCTTCATCACCTCGTTCGACGAGGTCGTCGTGGTGCTCTTCGTCGGCTCCGCCGGGCAGAAGACCCTGCCCTGGCAGATGTTCACCGGCCTGCGCGAGCAGATCTCGCCCACCATCCTCGCCGTGGCGACGCTCCTCGTGGCCATATCGATCGTGCTTCTCACCGTGCTGGAGCTCCTGCGGCGCCGCTCGGAGAAGCTGCGGGGCATGAGCCCGGGCTGAGAGTTCGCGGTTTGGGCTTTAACGCCAGACGATTACGTCTTAGATCAGCCCGATGACCGAGGCTCCCGTCGCCCTGCTTCCGCTCGAGGACATGCTCGCCTGCCCGACATGCGACAAGCTCTATGCCGTGGTGCCGGTGCCTGTCGGCGGCCGGCTGCGCTGCGACCGATGCAGCACCGTGCTGATGACCAACCGAGCCGGCGCAATCGACCGCACGCTGGTGGCGGCTTTCTCCAGCATCATCATGATGATGGCGGCGCTTTTCTTTCCGTTCCTGGAGCTGTCGGTAGCGGGGCTCCACCGCAACGCGTCGCTGCTCGACGCGGCGCTCGCCTTCACCAGCGACCTCGAGGCGCCGCTGTCGCTCGCCGTCACGTTCCTGATCGTGGTGACCCCGGTCATCCGCGCCATGGCGCTCAGCTACACGCTCCTGCCGCTGCGCCTGGGCCGGCCCCCCGCCCCCCACGCGAAGCGCGCGTTCCGTCTCGCCGCCCAGCTCAAGCCGTGGGCGATGGCCGAGGTCTTCCTGATCGGCGTCGTGGTGGCGCTGGTGAAGATCGGCGGCCTCGCGACCATCGATCTCGGACCGGCGTTCTGGGCGATGACCGCACTCGTGGCCCTCGTCGTCTTCGAGGGCGCGAGCCTCAGCGAATGGTCGATATGGCAGACGCTCGAGCGCGCCCGCCAGCCGTGACCGCCCTCGAGGCGGGCCTCGTCGGCTGCCGGACCTGCGGCAAGGTCTCGCGGCTCGGCGTGGCCGAGTGCCCTCGCTGTGGCACGCCGCTGCACCAGCGCTTCCCGCTCAGCATGCAGCGGGTGCTGGCGTGGCTGGCGGTCGGGTTCCTGTGCTACATCCCGGCGAACGTCCTGCCGATGCTGGTCACCACGTCGCTCGGCCGCTCCCAGTCGAACACCATCATCGGCGGCGTGATCGAGCTGCTGCATCTCGGCGACCTGCCGGTCGCCGGCATCATCTTTCTCGCCAGCATCCTGATCCCGATCTCGAAATTCCTCGTGATCCTTTATCTGCTCTATTCGATCCGCTTCCGGGTTCATCTCGGCATCCACAACCGGATCATCCTCTACGAGGTCGTCGAATTCATCGGTCGCTGGTCGATGATCGACGTGTTCGTCGTGGCGATTCTCACCGCGCTGGTGCAGCTCGGCTTCATCGCTTCGATCGATCCCGGCCCGGCCGCAGTCTTTTTCGCGGCGTCCGTTGCCTTTACCATGCTCTCGGCGCAGTCTCTCGACCCGCGCTTGATCTGGGACAGTGCGGAGCGGGAGAGAGCGGTGCATGCCTGATTTCAACCCGCCCGATCCCGCGGTGGAGACGCCGCGGGCAGAGCCGGCTTCGCGCCGGCTCTCGGCGGTATGGCTGGTGCCGCTGCTGGCGCTGATCATCGCCCTGGGGGTCGCCTACCGCAGCTATTCCGACCGCGGCCCACTGATCGAGATCGTGTTCGACAATGCCGCGGGCATCGAGGCGGGGCAGACCCAGATCCGCTTCCGCGACGTGACGGTCGGCGTGGTGGAGAAGCTCGAGCTGTCGCCGAACCTGACCAAGGTCGTCGCCACCGCCCGCATCGACAAGTCGGTCGCGCGCTTTCTCGACGCGGACGCGCAGTTCTGGGTGGTTCGGCCGAGCGTGAGCGCCCAGGGCGTCAGCGGAATCGAGACGGTGATCTCGGGGGTCTATATCGGTGCGTCCTGGAACGACCAGGTCGGTCCGCGCCAGAGCGAGTTCGAGGCGCTGTCGTCCCCGCCGCTGACGCCGCCCGGCCAGCCTGGCCTGAGGGTGCAGCTGCGCGCCCCGGACGGCGGCTCGATGAACGTCGGCGCCCCGGTGCTCTACAAGCGCATCCAGGTCGGCAAGATCGAGAGCATCCAGCTGACGCCCGCGGGCGACGTGCTGATCGACATCTTCGTCAATGCACCGAACCACCTGCGCCTGACCGAGGGCACCCGCTTCTGGAACGCCAGCGGCTTCTCGATCTCGCTCTCCGCCGCGGGCGCGTCGCTGAACGTGGACAGCCTGATCTCGCTGCTGCAGGGCGGCGTTTCCTTCGCGCAAGTGGGCGCGAGCACCGAGCCGGTCGAGGAAGGCCACGTCTACCAGCTCTACAACAGCGAGGCGGACGCCCGGAAGAACGTGGTCGAGGAAATCCCGGGGCAGGCGCTGCAAGTCGACGTCGACTTCGACGGTTCGGTGCGCGGCCTCGAACCCGGCGCGCCGGTCGAGTTCCGCGGGCTGACCGTCGGCAGCGTCCAGTCGTTGCAGGCAACGATCGTCACCACCGAGAACCAGCCGCGCCTCGTGCTTCGCACCACGCTCGGCATCGTGCCCGCGCGCCTCGGGATCACCGCCGACAGCGACGAAGCCGCGGTCAAGGCGGCGCTCGATCTGCTTGCCTCCGAAGTGGAGAACGATGGTCTGCGGGCCAAGCTTGCATCGTCGGGCCTGCTGCAGCAGACGCTCTTCGTCGATCTCGCCGAGCTGCCCGATCCCGTACCGGCCACACTGGACCGCAACGCCGAACCGCATCCGCGCCTGCCGAGCGCGCCGTCCGACGTCTCCGGCGTCGCAAGCTCGGCCGAGGGCGTGCTCAACCGCGTCGCCAGCCTGCCGCTCGAGGACGTGGTGAACGGCGCCGTGAACCTGCTCAACAACATCAACAGCCTGATCAGCGACCAGCGGGTGCGAAGCGCGCCGGAGAACTTCGGGCTGCTGCTTGCCGACGTCCGCAAGCTGATCAACCAGGACGGTGTGCAGGAGGCGCCGGCCCAGATCGCGGCGGTCCTCGCCTCGGCGCGGGCTCTGATCGACCAGGCGACGCAGGCCCAGCTCGTCTCGCAGCTGACCGAGGTCCTCGCCACCACCAAGACGGCTATCGCGAGCATCGGCAATGCCGCCGACGAGGTGCCGGCGCTCCTCGACCAGATCGAGGCGCTCTCCAAGACGGCTCAGGACCTGCCGCTCGACCAGCTCGTCGCCTCCGCGACCCGTCTGGTCGAGGGCCTCGACAGCTTCGTCAAGAGCGACAAGGTGGCGAACTTGCCGGTTGCGGTCGAGGCATCGCTCGCCGAGCTGCGCGGCATCGTCGGCGACCTGCGCAGCGGTGGCGCCGTGGAGAACGTCAACGCCACCCTGGCCTCGGTCCGGCAGATGACCGAGGATGCCCAGAAGGCCCAGCTCGTGGCACGGCTCAATGACCTGCTCGCCAGCGCCGAGACCTCGATCGGCAGCGTCGGGACCGCCGCCGACGCGGTGCCGCCGCTGGTGGCGAAGATCGAGGCGCTGACCCAGAAGGCGCAGGACCTGCCGCTCGACCAGCTTCTCGCGTCCGCGACCGACCTGGTCAACGGCGTCGACGCTTTCGTCAGGAGCGACGCGGTGACCGCGCTGCCGACGTCGGTTTCGGATTCGCTCGCCGACCTGCGCGGCGTCATCGACGACCTCAGGAGCGGCGGCGCGATCGACAACGCCAACGCGACGCTCGCCTCGGTGCGCCAGATCAGCGACCAGATCGCGGCCGCGCGCCTGACCGAAAGCATCCAGGACGTCATCGCCGAGGCGCGGACCGCGGCGAACAACATCTCCACCGCCACAAGCGGCGTGCCGCAGCTGATCGACACACTGAACGCGCTCTCGGCTCGCCTCGCCGCGCTGCCGCTCGACCAGCTCGTGGCCTCGGGCAACCAGGTGCTGACGACCGCCGACAGCTTCCTCGCGAGCCCCGGCGTCGCCGAGGTGCCGCCGAAGCTCGCAGACGCGCTCGAGCAGTTGCGCGCGACACTCGCCGAACTGCGCGAAGGCGGCGCGGTCACGAACCTCAACAGCACCCTCGCCTCGGCCGATCAGGCGGCCGGCGCGATCTCCACCGCTGCCGCCGACCTGCCGGCGCTGATCGCCAAGTACTCGGCCGTAGCCGACCGCGCCAACGCTGCGCTGAGCTCGGTCAGTCCGGATTCCAAGATCAACCGCGACACCATGCTGGTGCTGCAGGAGGTGCGCGACGCCGCCCGTTCGGTCACAGCACTGGCGCAGGCGCTGAACCGCAACCCCAATTCGGTGCTCTTCGGGAGATGAGAATGCGTGCGACGACCTTCGGCAGCCTCGTTCTCGCCTGCCTGGCGCTCGGCGCCTGCGCCGGTCCGCCGACCTACTTCCTGCTGCCGCCGACCTCGGCCGCGGTGTCTCGGCAGGCCTCGCCGGTCGGCAGCATCTCGGTCGCCGACATCAACCTGCCGGCCTATGCCAACGCGCTCGAGATCGCCGCGCTGACCGGCCCGGGCGCGCTGAAGCTCGACAAGACGGCGCTCTGGGCCGACCTGCCGCAGCGCGCCATGACCCGCAACCTTGCCGCGGCGCTCGAGGCGCGTCTGCGGGCGCGCGTCGGAACCGAGCCGTGGCCGGGCTTCGATTCCCCCGGCCTCAGGGTCGAGGTGATCGTCGACCGGATGATCGGCGCAACCGGCGGCGGCCTCGATTTCGCCGGCCAGTACGACATCGTCGCTCCCGAAAGCGGCCGGGTCGTCGCCTTCGAGCGCTTCTCGATCTCCGTGCCGGCCCAGGGCGAGGGCTATCCGGGCCTTCTCGCCGCGCACACCCGCGCAATCGAGCAGCTCGCCGACCGGATCGCCGCCAGCATCAAGGGCCGCAGCACCACCAGCTGACGCCAGTGGCCCGGCCTCAGCCCTCGAGCCGCCGCGGTTTGTGCTTGTCGAGCGAGGTGACGTTGCTCTTGCGCCGACCGGCGTAAGGGTTGTCGCCAGCGCGCAGATAGAGCCGGATCGGCGCGCCCGGCATGTCGAAGTCGCGCCGCAGCCCGTTGACCAGAAAGCGCTTGTAGTCCTCGGGCACCGCGTCGGGCAGCGAGGCGAAGAGCACGAACGTCGGCGGCCGGGTCTTGACCTGGGTCATGTAGCGCAGCCGGATGCGCCGCCCGCCTTGCGCCGGCGGCGGATGGTCGGCGATCTGCACCGCCAGCCACCGGTTGAGCCGGGCGGTCGAGATGCGGGTGTTCCAGACGGTGTAGGCCTTGACGATTGCCGCGTGCAGCCGGTCGAGCCCCTTGCCGGTCAGCGCCGAGACCATCACCATCGGCGCGCCCCGGAGCTGCGGCAGGAGCCGCCCGAACGCCTCGCGCAGTTCGTTGAGCTTCGCGGGCTTGGCCTCCTCGAGGTCCCACTTGTTGACGGCGAGCACGACCGCGCGGCCTTCGCGCTCGGCGAGATCGGCGAGCCGCAGGTCCTGGCTTTCAAACGGAATCTGGACGTCGAGAAGAACGACGACGACCTCGGCGAACTTGACCGCGCGCAGGCCGTCGGAGACGCTGAGCTTCTCGAGCTTGCCCTGTACCTTGGCCTTGCGGCGCATGCCCGCGGTGTCGAAGATGCGGAACGGCGTGCCGAACCAGTCCAGCTGGACCGCGATCGCGTCGCGGGTGATACCGGCTTCCGGCCCGGTCAGCAGCCGCTCCTCGCCGAGGATCGCATTGACCAGCGTCGACTTGCCGGCGTTGGGTCGCCCGACGACGGCGATCTGGATCGGCCGGCCTGCCGGCAGGGTCGCCCCCTCGCCTTCCTCATCGACGCTGTCGTCGATTTCCTCGGTGACATCGACGATCTCCGCCGCGTCGGGAAACGCCTCCGCCACCGGCTCGAGCGCCCGGAGGAGGTCGTCCATGCCTTGGCCATGCTCGGCCGAGAGCGCCACCGGCTCGCCGAGACCGAGCTCCCAGGCCTCGATCAGCCCGGCCTCGGCGGCGCGGCCCTCGGCCTTGTTCGCGACGAGGATCACCGCCGGCGCCCGCTTGCGCAGCAGCTCGGCCAGCGTGCGGTCGACCGGCGTGACGCCGACCCGCGCGTCGATCATGAAGAGGCAGACGTCCGCGGCATCGATCGCCCGCTCGGTCAGCGCCCGCATCCGGCCGGGCAGGCTGGCGTCGGTCGCTTCCTCGAGCCCTGCGGTGTCGACGACGGTGAAGCGCAGCGCGCCGAGCCGCCCGGCACCTTCGCGCAGGTCGCGGGTGACCCCCGGCTGGTCGTCGACCAGCGCCAGCCGCCGGCCGACCAGCCGGTTGAAAAGCGTCGACTTGCCGACGTTGGGACGGCCGACGATGGCGAGCGTGAACGGCATGGACGGGCCTTCGCATGGTCCCGGGCTCGGCGAGAGCTCCTGAGCCGCGATCCTTACCGGCTCAGGCGATCATTGGAAAGCGACAAGGTGCCCGTCGCGGGTCGGGATGTACATCACCCCGCGCGGCCAGCGCCGGCGCCGCGGCGGCGCCGCCCGGCAGCGGCACCTCGGCCAGGAGGGCGCCGTTCGCCGGGTTGAACGCCCTGAGCGAGCCCTCGGCACTCGCGACCCAGAGCCGGCCGCCGGCGAGGATCGGGCCGTAGTAGGGGATCGCCGCGTTCGGCTTGCCGCGGCCGAAAAGCCCCTTGTAGGGGAAGTAGGGCGGCAGGTTCACCTGCCAGAGCAGCTCGCCCGTCGTGGCATCGGCGCGCACCAGCGCCCCTTCGTCGGAGAGCAGGAAGACCGAGCCCCCGACCGGCCACGCCGGCCCGTAGGAGCCTTCCTGGATCGTCCAGTCGCGCTCGCCGGTCCTGCGCGTCGAGCCTGACCGTGCGACCGGCCTGGTTCGAGGCGTAGACCTTGCCGCCGTCGATCACCGGGTCGCCGCTGATGTCGGTGATGCTGCTGCGCACCAGATCGCGCCGCCCACCGGTCACCGCGGTGCCCCAGACCGCCAGTCCGTTGCGCGCGAGGACACCGAGCACCTCGCCCGAGGCGAACGGGATGACCACGAGCTGCCCGGTCGACGCCGGGCTCGCGCCTCCGAGCAGGCCAGGGCCGCCGGTACCCTGCACCTCCCAGAGCGTCTGCCCGGTCCGGGCGTCGAGCGCCACCGCCGTGTCGTCGCGCATCACCGCCACGACCCGTCCGTTCTGTGCCACCGGCGCGGCGCGGATCGGCGCGTCGAACGTCCGCTTCCAGATCGTCCCGCCGTTCGTGGGGCTGATCGCGAAGACCTCGCCGAACCCGGTGGTGACGAAGAGGACGCCGCCGTCTTCCGCCAACCCGCCGCCAAGGCCGGAATCGGCGAGCTGGCCCTCGGGGACGAGGCTTTTGCGCCAGGCGACCTGGCCGCCAGTGGTGACCGCCGTCAGCTGGCCGGAAGCGTCGATGGCGTAGACGAGCCCGCCTGCGACGATCGGCGCGGTCAGGATGCGCGTGCGCTTGGCATCGCCGGCGCCGATGTCGACCGACCAGATCAGCTGCGGCACCGGGCGGAACGCGGGATCGATCAGCCGGCCGCTGGCCGCGCCGTTGCGGTGGGTCCACTCGGCGTTCATCACCGGCGGCGGCACCGAGAGCGGGTGTTTCGCCGCGGCGCCGGGCACCGGCTCGACCTCGGCGCGGATGGGAATGCGCTCGCCGGGCAGGATTTCGTTCTTCTTGGAGCAGCCCGCCAGCGCCAGCATCACGATCAGGCTCAGGCGCAGCAGCGGCAGCGGTCGGAGGAAGGCCGGCACGTCGCGCCTTTCAGCCGTCGGCGGAAGGAGAGACGGGGACCGGCACCGGCACGGTCCCGCCCGCCGCGATGATGAGCTGTCGTGCGCGCGCCTTGAGCGCGTCGGTGGCGTTCGGCTCGGTGAGCAGCGCCTGCAGGTCGGTCAAGGCGGCCGCCTTGTCGCCGGCATCGAGATGCATCAGCGCGCGCTGCTCCAGCGCCAGGGGCCGGAACGGCGCATCCTGCGCCGCCAGGAGGTCGAGCGTCGCGGCGCGCTCGGCGGCGTCCATGGCCTTTCCGAGCACCATCACCCGCTCGAGCGAGGCGAGCGAGCGGTAGAGCTCGCCGACCCCGCCGTCGTCGGCGATGCCGGCGAGGAGCGTCGCCGCGCCCGCCGTGTCGCCGGCGTCGGCCTTGCTGCCGGCTTGCGCCAGCCGCGCCAGCACCGCCGCGCGCGACCCGCTCGCCGCGATGTCGTCGAGCGCTGCGGCCCGCGTCGCCGGATCGGTCTCGGCCAGGGCGGCGCGAAGCTGGTCGCCGGCCGCCGCGGCCTGCGCGGCCTCGCGCACCTTCATCCATTCGTTGCACGGCGGCGCCGCCGACGATCAGCACCACCAGCGCCGCGATCAGCCACCCGTAGCGCCCCAGCGCCGCGGTCATCCGGTCGCGCCGAACCGCCTCGCTGACCTCGCTGATGAAGGAATCACTCTCGTGCACGCGGCGCCTCCGGCTGTCAGACGCGCGTATAGCTCCCGGTCCCTGCGGTGCCAAGGGCTAACGGCGCGACCCTCAGGCGGCGTCGGTCTCGGCCGCCTCCGGCTCGGAGAGCTGGCGGGTCCACATCCGGGCGTAGCGGCCGCCCGCCGCGAGCAGGCCCTCGTGCGTGCCCTGCTCGACGACGCGGCCGTGGTCGAGCACCAGGATCTGGTCGGCGTCGACCACCGTCGAAAGCCGGTGCGCGATGGTGATGACGCTGCGGCCTTCGCCCATCGCCTTGAGGCTGTCCTGGATGTCGCGCTCGGTCTCGCTGTCGAGCGCGCTCGTCGCCTCGTCGAGCAGCAGGATCGGCGGGTCCTTGAGCAGCGTCCGCGCGATCCCGACCCGCTGCTTCTCGCCGCCCGAGAGCTTCAGCCCGCGCTCGCCGACGACGGTCTCGTAGCCCTGTGGCAGCCGGGTGACGAAGCCGTGGATCTGCGCCGCGCGCGCCGCCGCCTCGACCTCGGCGCGGCTGGCCTCCGGACGGCCGTAGGCGATGTTGTAGTAGATGGTGTCGTTGAAGAGCACGGTGTCCTGCGGCACCATGCCGATCTGGGCGCGCAGGCTCGCCTGCGTCACGTCGCGAAGGTCCTGCCCGTCGATCAGCACCGCCCCGGCGGTCACGTCGTAGAAGCGGAAGAGCAGCCGGCCGATCGTCGACTTGCCCGACCCGGACGGCCCGACCACGGCGACGGTCTGGCCGGGCTCCACGACGAGGTTCAGCCCGCGGAGGATCGACCGCTCGGTCTCGTAGGAAAAGCTGACGTCCCGGAACTCGATGCGCCCCCTGGTGACCCGGAGCGGCTTCGCACCCGGCCGGTCGACGATCTCCGCCGGCTGCTCCAGCAGGTCGAACATCGCCGCCATGTCGACCAGCGACTGGCGGATCTCGCGGTAGACCGTGCCGAGGAAGTTGAGCGGCAGGGTGATCTGGATCATGTAGGCGTTGACCATCACGAAGTCGCCGACGGTGTAGGTGCCTGCCTGAACCCCCTTGGCCGCCATCACCATGGTGATCACCAGGCCCGCGGTGATCAGCAACGACTGGCCGAAGTTGAGCCAGGTCAGGCTGACGGTGGTGTCGACGGCGGCGCTCTCGTAGCCGCGCATCGACTCGTCGTAGCGCTCGGCCTCGCGCGACTCGGCGCTGAAATACTTGACCGTCTCGAAGTTCAGCAGGCTGTCGACCGCCTTCTGGTTGGCCTCGGTGTCGCGCGCGTTCATCCGCTGGCGGATCGCGAGGCGCCACTCGGTCAGCTTGAAGGTGTACCAGACGTAGATCCAGATCGTCACGGCGACCACCACGAGGTACCAGACGTCGAAGACGAAGAAGAGGATGCCCGCCACCAGCGCCAGCTCGACGATCAGCGGCACGATCGAGAAGAGCAGGAAGCGCAGCAGGAAATCGACGCCCTTGACGCCGCGGTCGATCACCCGGTTGAGGCTGCCGGTCTTGCGGGTGATGTGGTAGCGCAGGCTCATCGCGTGGATGTGCCGGAAGGTCTGCAGCGCCAGCTGCCGCAGCGCCCGCTGGCCGACGCGGGTGAAGATGCCGTCGCGCAGCTGGGTGAAGCCGACGCCCGCGAGCCGCATCAGCCCGTAGAAGATCACGAGCGCCACCGGCCCGGCCGCGACGAGATAGCCGACCTTGGCCGCGGGGTCCGCCGGCGCCAGCCCGTCCACGGCCGCCTTGAAGAAGAACGGCGTTGCCACGCTCGCCAGCCGCGAGACGACCAGCGCAACCATCGCCACGACGACGCGCGCCTTGAGCGCGGGCTCGCCCTCCGGCCAGAGGAACGGCGCCACGCGGCGAACGGTCCTGAGGGCGCTGGCGCGCGATATCTCCGAAAGGGGTTCTGCCATGCGCCTTGCTACTCGACCGCGTCCTGCGCCGGCATCGAGAAAATCTGCCCGGGATAGATCAAGTCCGGATCGCGGATCTGCGTGCGGTTGGCGGTGAAAATCTGCGTGTACATCACGCCCGAACCATAGCGCTCCCGCGCCAAAGTCCAGAGGTTGTTTCCCGGCTGCACCGTCACCGACAGCGCATCGCTCGCCGTCCCCGCGCCGCCGGCTCCGGGCCGCGGCGGCGGCGGCGGCGGATAGTCGCGCTGGAACGGCGTCTCGACGCGGCTCGCCACCCGTCCGTCGGCGCCGAGCTGGTCGATGCGCAGCCGGTAGATGCCGCGGGCGAGGTCGGTCAGCTCCATGCTCCAGCGCCCGTCGGCGGCGACCTCGCTCTGCTGCGCCAGCTTGTCGTCGACATAGGCGCGCAGCATCGAGCCCGCGGTGCCGACGCCGGCCAGCGTCACCTGGCCCGCCCGGGCATAGGAGATGCTCGCGAGCGTCACCTTGCGCTTGGCCGCCGGGTCGCCCGGCGGCGGCAGGACGTCGACGCCGTCGAGCCGCACGATCGCCGTCGACCGCCACCTCCGGCGCCGGCCTGTCGGCGTCACGGAGGCGCGGCCTCGCCGGCGGTGTCCACCTGCGGAGCCGGCAGCGCCGCCGCCGGAGCCGCGCCCTGGCCCGGCCCGGGAGGAACCGGCGCCCCCGGCGCGGCGCCCGGAGCCGGCTCCGGCACCGCCGGCGCCTGCGGCAGCAGCATCACCACCTCGGGCGAGCTGGCAGCCACCCCGTTCGGCGCGGTCGATCCCAGGGTCAGCGCCCGCGGCTCGGCCGAGGGCTCGACCTTGAAGAGCGCGACGAAGTTCCCCGATGCGTCGGCCTCGGTCTCGGCCAGCGGCTGTGCCTCGGCGAAGATCGTCACCTTCGCCCCGGGCTCGGCGGTTCCCACCACCGCCGCCTGGCCGTCCGGCTCGACCCGCACCACATCGAAGGCCGGCGTCCGCGGCGCGGCCGCCTCGCCAGACGGCGCGGCAACCGGGTCCGGAACCGCGGCGGGTTCGACGGTGGTGGGCTCGACGGTGGCGACTTCCGGCGCGGCCAGCGGCGTCGGCGCGGATGCGGGCCCCGCGTCCGGCCCCCGCCAGGCGATGTAGACGAGGGCGAGAACGGCCGCGGCCGGCAGGATCCCGAGGATCCAGCGTGTCGCCCGCGGCGAGGCTTCGCCCATCTGTCACGTCCTTCCCGGCCCGGCCCGCCGGGGCTCGCGGCCCGTGCGGCAACCTGTTAGCTGGGGAGTGTGTCACAAAACCGCCGCGACGCAAAGTTAGTAGAGAGATCAGGAGCCTGTCCATGCGTCTTGCATCACGCAAATCCGTCTGCGTCTTCTGCGGATCGAGGCGCGGCGCCGACCCCGCCTATGCCGCAGCCGCCGCGGAGCTCGGCACAGCGCTCGCCTCCGCCGACCTGCGTCTGGTCTACGGCGCCGGAGACGTCGGGCTCATGGGGGCGGTGGCGCGTGCGGCGATGGCGGCCGGCGGCGAGACCTTCGGGGTGATCCCCGCCCACCTCGTCGCCCGCGAGGAGGGCCGGCGCGACATCACGCACCTCGTGGTCACCGAGACCATGCACGAGCGCAAGAAGGTCATGTTCATGAACGCGGACGCCATCGTCACCCTGCCCGGCGGCCCCGGCAGCCTCGACGAGCTCTTCGAGGTGCTGACCTGGCGCCAGCTCGGACTGCACGCCAAGCCGGTGTACCTGCTCAACGTCAACGGCTACTGGGACCCGCTCCTCGGGCTTCTTCGGCACATCGTTGCGCAAGGCTTTGCCGAAGAACGCTTTCTCGACTTCCTCGAGGCTCAGGAAACTGTGCCCGGGCTGATCGAGCGGCTCCGCTCCCTCTCCTGACGCCAGCTCTCCCAAGAATAGAGCGCGAGGCCGCCCCAGATCAGCGGGAACGCGATCGCGTGCCACCGCGTGAACGGCTCGCCGAAGATCGCGACCGCGACGGCGAACTGCAGCGTCGGGTTGAGGTACTGCACGAGCCCGAGCGTCGCATAGGGAATGCGCCGCGCCGCATAGGAGAAGAGCACCAGCGGCCCCCCGGTCAGCGGCCCGGAGAAGGCGAGCATCGCGCTCGTCGCGACGTCGCGGCCGAAGACGCCCTTGCCGCCGTGCAGGCCGAGATCGGACACCACGCCGGCATGCAGCGCCCAGAGCCACAGCACGGCGAGCGGCGACAGCAGCAGCGTCTCGACGAAGACGCTGATCACCGGGCCGAGCGCCAGCCGGTTCTTGATCAGCCCGTAGGCGGCAAAGGTCGCGGCGATCGCCAGCGCCGTCCACGGCGGAACCCCGAGGCCGAGCGTCAGGACGCCGACAGCGAGCACCGCCAGCCCGATCGCCAGCGACTGGACCATGCTGAACCGCTCGCCGAGGAACACGTAGCCGAGCGCCACCGCGAGGAGCGGGAAGATGTAGTACCCGAGGCTCGATTCCAGCGCATGCCCGCCCTCCACCGCTGCGATGAAGAGAAACCAGTTCGCGGCAATCATCGTCGCGCTGAGCGCCAGCACCATGACCAGCTTCGGCCGCGCCAGCAGGCCGCGGATCTCGTCGGTGCGCCCTTGCACCGCCAGCACCACGACGAAGAAGACGACGCTCCAGAGCGTGCGATGGCAGAGCACTTCGACCGGCTGCGCCCCGGCGTTGCCGAGCGCCTTGTAGAAGATGCTCGACAGCCCCCAGATCGTCGCCGTCGCGGCCATCGCCAGAACGCCCTTGCGCCCCTCGGTCATCGCTGCCTGCCGCCTTCCCGCCGAGGATTGCCAAGGGCGCGACCTTGCTCGACACTCGGCCCGTGGGCAAGGGAGGCCGGGCATGGACGAGCGCTTCGATGGCGGCTGCGACTGCCGGACGGTCCGCTACCGGATGCACGCGACGCCGCTCTTCACCCATTGCTGCCACTGCCGCTGGTGCCAGCGCGAGACCGGCTCGGCCTTCGTGCTGAACGCGCTGATCGAGACCGACCGGGTCAGCCTCCTCGCCGGCCGGCCCGACGTCGTGCTCACCCCGAGCGAAAGCGGCGCCGGCCAGCAGATCGCCCGCTGCCCGGTCTGCCGCATCGCGGTCTGGAGCCACTATTCCGGCGCCGGCGAGCTTTTCCGCTTCGTCCGCGTCGGCACCCTCGACGACCCGGACCGCTTCCCGCCCGACATCCACATCTTCACCACCTCAAAGCAGCCCTGGGTGCTCCTGCCGGAAGGCACGCCGGCGATGCCGGAATACTACCGGCGCAGCGAGCACTGGCCGCCGGAAAGCCTCGCCCGCCGCGAAGCCGCCCTCTCCCGAGCCGATGCGTGACCTGCCGGTGTTCCGTTGCACCGCGAGCGCACCGAACGTCCCGCGCCGCTTGCAGCTGCTCACGGCGCCGCTCCCGATCCCGTCGCTTGACGGCCACCCTGGCCAGTTTACCGTCGGCAAAGCCCGCCGCTGTGCGCAGCGGCCCGCCGGTGCTATGGTTGACCGGGGTTCATCCGCGGTTAACCATGTGGTGTCCAGGTTCCCCGCCCGCAGCGATCAGCTGCGCTTCACCGAGAGGTCAAAGTTGCACGAGCCGTGCTTGCGCATCGAGACCTTGATGCTCAGCTTGCTGTCCGAATCGAACTTTCCCGAATAGGCACCGACCCCGGTCCCGCCGAGGAACAGCAGGGCCTTTCCCGGCCCGTAGATGTTGAAGCCGCACGGATCGCCGGACGACGAGAAGTTCATCGAGAGCTTCGCGCCCTTCTTGCCGCTGACCACGAACGTCGCCGTATCGCTGCCCTCGATGCGCCCGGAAATCGACGCCTTGCCATGCTTGTCGAGCTTCACCCGCTGGGTGGAGTCGCCGGCGGCGACGGCCGTCGCGAGGCCCGCGGCGGCCAGAACTGCCGCGGCGAGCCGCACCCAGCCGCGTGCACCGCCGCCTTGCGCGTCAAGCCGCACGATGCTCTGCCCGGCCTACCGCGTCGAGCGCGGCGAAATCCTCGTCGGTGAGCTCGATCGCGGCGCTCGCCACGTTCTCCTCGAGGTGGCTCACCTTCGAGGTGCCCGGGATCGGCAGCATCACCGGGCTCCGTTTCAGCATCCAGGCCAGCGCCACCTGCCCCGGCGCCATCCCGAGCCGGCCGGCGATGTCGGAGAGCGGCGTCCCCGGTTTTGCCAGCCGTCCGGAGGCGAGCGGCGCCCACGGGATGAAGCCGATGCCCTCGGCCTCGCAGAAGGCGAGCACGTCCTCGCTGGTGCGGTCGACCAGGTTGTAGCGGTTCTGCACCGTCGCGACCGGAAACACCCGGCGCGCGGCCTCGATCTCCTCCACCGACACTTCGCTGAGGCCGGCATGGCGGATGACGCCGCGGTCGATGAGCTGCCGGATCGCCGCGAACTGCTCGTCGCGCGGCACCTTGGTGTCGATCCGGTGCAGCTGCCAGAGGTCGATCCGCTCGACGCCGAGCTTCTCGCGGCTCTTCTCGGCCTCGGAGATCAGGTGCTCGGGGTCGCCCTTGGGCGTCCAGACGTTCGGCCCGCCCCGGGTCTGCCCGCCCTTGGTGGCGATCACCAGGCCTTCGTAGGGGTGGAGCGCCTCGCGGATCAGCTGCTCGGAGACGTCCGGGCCGTACGAGTTGGCGGTGTCGATGAAGTCGACGCCAAGCTCGGGAACCCGCTTCAGCGTGCGGATCGCCTCGTCGTGGTCGGCCGGCGGACCCCAGATGCCGGGGCCGGTGATCCGCATCGCCCCGAAGCCGAGGCGGGTGACAGGCGTCTCGCCGCCGATGCGAAAGGTTCCTGATGGTGCCGCGCTGATGTCGGGCATGGTCGCTCTCCTCGATGTCGACGTGATGCCCGGCACCTAGGACGGACCGCGCCCGCGGCCAGTGCCGCACTTGGGCGACCGCCTTGTTTCGCTGCGGCCGGAGCTTTCTTTGGGAGAGGGCGCCGGCGGAGGTCACGCCGTCCGCCGCCCTCCGGGTCGCAGGCATGTCAGGCCGTCGTGAAGGGAACCCCGCCGCCATCGCAATTCAACCGAGAGCGGGCCTGTCCGGTCTCGCCGGAAATTGATCCCGAGGTTGAGGAGGTCGTCGCCGGTGATCGCCGCCCGCGCCAAGCGACCGACGCCGCGAGCAGCAGCGCGCCCGCACCGAAGATCACAGACAATCGCCGCCGCATCCGCCCTACCGCGCAAACGGCGCGAAAAGATCACAGACACGGCGGCGAAGAGCTATCGAGTCGTTCCCGGCGTCACATCTTCGAGGCGGCGTATTCCCAGTTCACCAGCTTGTCGAGGAAGTTGCTGAGGTACGCCGGGCGCTTGTTGCGGAAGTCGATGTAGTAGGAGTGCTCCCAGACGTCGACGCCGAGAAGCGCCGTCTGCCCGAAGCAGAGCGGGTTCACCCCGTTCTCGGTCTTGGTCACCTTGAGCGAGCCGTCGGTGTCCTTGACGAGCCACGCCCAGCCCGACCCGAACTGGCCGGCGCCGGCGGCGCTGAACTCTTCCTTGAACTTGTCGACCGAGCCGAACGCGTCGGTGATCGCCTTCTCGACCTCGGACGGCATGCTGCCGCCGTTCGGCGTCATCATCTGCCAGAACTGCGAGTGGTTCCAGTGCTGCGAGGCGTTGTTGAAGATGCCGTTCTGCGCCACGGCGCCCTTCTGGTAGGTGCCCTTGACGATGTCCTCGACGCTCTTTCCCTCCCACTCGGTGCCGGCGATCAGCTTGTTGCCGTTGTCGACGTACGCCTTGTGGTGGATGTCGTGGTGGAACTCGAGCGTCTCCTTGGACATCCCCGACGCCGCCAGCGCGTCATGGGAGTACGGAAGGTCGGGAAGTTCGAAAGCCATGTCGGTATCCTCGCGTGTTGTCGTTCCCGGGCAGGCAAACCCCGCCCCGTTATGCCCGCTCCGCCTTGCGGCGGAAGGGCCGGGGTCACACCGGCATCAGCGCCGCGGCGACCCGTCTTCCTTCGGCCAGGAGCACGTTGTAGGTCCGGCAGGCGGAAGGCGTCGCCATGACCTCCGCCCCGGCTCCGGCCGCCTCCAGCGCCGTACGCATTGCAGGAAAGCCGTCCGGCAAAGCACCCATGGTGGCGCCGAGACCTACCAGCAGAACGTCGAAACTCGCCGCCCGTTCCAGAAACGGCGTGAGGTCGGGCAATCCGCCCCACGGCACCACCCCCTCGGGCAGCAGCGCCAGCGGCCCCTGGTGCACCGCGCCCGACACCCGGAACCCGCCCGAGCCGTAGCCGTCCACCGGCAGGCGCCCCTCGTAGCTGATCTCGGTGGTGCGCATCGTCAGGCGGCGCTGCCGAACTTGGTCCCGGCCTTGCTCTCCGCCTTGGTGGACCAGTCGCGCTTGACCCCGAAGTAGAGGACGACCGCGCTCGCGACGTAGATCGACGAATAGGTGCCGGTCAGGACGCCGAAGATCACCGCGAAGGCGAAGCCCGAGACCACCGGCCCGCCGAAGAGATAGATCGCGACCAGCGCGATCAGCGTGGTCATCGAGGTCATGACCGTCCGGCTCAGCGTCTCGTTCAGCGCGATGTTCATCACCTCGGCGAGCGGCTTGCGCTTGTACTTGCGCAGCACCTCGCGCACCCGGTCGAAGACGACCACCGTGTCGTTGATCGAATAGCCGATCACCGTCAGGACCGCGGCGACGATCGTCAGGTTGAACTCGAGCTGGAAGAGCGCGAAGACCCCGACGACGAGGATCGCGTCGTGCACCAGCGAGGCCACCGCGCCGAGCGCGAACTGCCACTCGAAGCGCAACCAGACGTAGATCATGATGCCGATGAACGACAGCACCACCGCGAGGATGCCGTCGACGACGAGCTCGCTCGACACCTTGGCGCCGACGCTGTCCACCTGCAGGAACTGGATGTCGGGGTAGGCCGAGGTCAGCGCGCCGCGCACCTTGGTGATCACCGCCGCCTGGCTGTCGGGATCGTCGCCGGCGATGCCGAGCCGCATCAGCACCATGTGCCGGCCCTGCCCGGTCTCGTCGGAGACCTGGGTGACGCCGACCTCGCCGAAGTTCAGCCCGCTCAGCAGCGTGCGATAGTCGCCGACCGGCACGTCCTCCTGGGTCGCGACCATCATGATCGTGCCGCCGCGGAAGTCGACGCCGTAGTTCAGCCCCTTGACGAGGAAGAGGCCGATCGAGCCCAGGATGCCGATGACCGAGACCGCCAGCCAGAAGCGCATCGCCCAGGGCGAGAAGAAGTTGACGTGGGTTTCGTCGGGAACCAGCCGCAGCCGTCGCATCGTCGTCTCCTCAGACCGTGACTATCTTCGGGCGCCGCCAGCCGTACCAGGCGGTCACGAAGAGCTGCGTGACATAGACCGCGGTGAAGACCGTCGAGATGATGCCGAGCGCCAGCGTCACCGAGAAGCCCTTCACCGGCCCGGTCCCCATGAAGTAGAGGATCACCGCGACGATCAATGTAGTGACGTTGGCGTCGATGATCGAGTTCAGCGCCTTCTCGAAACCGAGATCGATCGCGCGAGCCGGCCCCCGCGCCGTCTTCAGCTCCTCGCGGATGCGCTCGAAGATCAGCACGTTGCTGTCGACCGCCATGCCGATGGTCAGCACGATGCCGGCGATGCCCGGCATCGTCAGCGTCGAGCCGATCAGCGTCATCGCCGCGAAGATCAGCACCAGGTTCACGATCAGCGCGCCGACCGCCATCCAGCCGAACCAGCCGTAGCTGAGCACCATGAAGGCGGTCACCGCCAGGAACGCCACGCCCGCCGAGATGCCGCCGGCGTTGATCGAATCCTGCCCGAGCTCCGGCCCGATGGTCCGCTGCTCCAGCACCTTGATCGCCGCCGGCAGCGCGCCCGCGCGCAGCAGGATGGCGAGCTGCGTCGATTCCTCCGGCGTGAAGTTGCCGGTGATGATGCCGGAGCCGCCGGCGATGTGCGCCTGGATCACCGGCGCCGAGATCACCTGGTTGTCGAGGACGATCGCGAACGGCTTGCCGATGTTCTGCGCGGTATACTCGCCGAACGCGGCGCCGCCGGTGGGGTTGAAGCGGAAGGTGACCGCCGGGCGGCCGTTCTGGTCGAAGGACGGCTGGCTGTCGACGAGCTGCTCGCCGGTCACCACCGGCCGCTTGTCGAGGACGTAGTAGACGCCGGTCTCGTCCATCGACGGCAGCACTTCCTGGTCGAGGCCGGGCTTGGCCTCGGCGTCGGTGGTGCGGTTGACCACCGGATGGAACGACAGCCGCGCCGTCTTGCCGATGATCTGCAGCAGCTCCTCGGCCGAGCCGATGCCCGGCACCTGGACCAGGATGCGGTCGGTGCCCTGGCGCTGGATCGTCGGCTCGCGGGTGCCGGTCTCGTCGACCCGGCGCCGGATGATCTCGAGGCTCTGCTGCAGGGTGCGCTGGTCGAGCGCCGTCTTCTGGGCGTCGGTCAGCGTGACGACGAGCTGATCGCCATCGGCGCGTGCCTCGAACTCGCGGCTCGACCCGCCGGTCAGCGAGAAGACCGGCTTGGCCGCGTCCTGCGCCGCCTTGAGGGCTGCATCCATGCCCGCCGGCGTCCCGATGCGGATGCGCAGCTCGTCCGGGCCGCTGTCGAGCCGGCGGACGGTGCCGACCTGATCGCGCAGGTCGCGCAGCTTGTCGCGCAGGTCCGGCCAGAGCCCCTCGAGCTGCTCGGCATGAACGTCGGAGGTCTCGACCTGCACCAGCACGTAGGCGCCGCCGCGCAGGTCGAGGCCGAGGTTGATCAGCCCGTGCGGCACGAAGTCGGGCCATGCCGCCGCGTCGGCCTGCATCTCCGGCGTCACCGTCTGCCCGCGCTCGGCGAGCTTGCGCGCGTCGTTGGCGCGCTCGACCCGGTCGTAGAACAGGTTCGGGAAGGCGATCAGGAAGCCGGCGGCGCAGATCGCGATGACGATCAGTCTTTTCCAGAGCGGATAGTTCAGCATCTAGGTTCGGATCTCCTGGAGGGCGGCGCCGCGGCCGCCCGCCTCACGTCCATGCGGGGCTCAGGCCTCGGCCGGCTCGGTCTTGCTCACGACCTGGCTGATGGTCGACTTCACCACGCGCACCTTGACGTTGCTCGGCGGCAGCTCGACCTCGACCTCGCCCTCGGCGACCTTGGTCACCTTGCCGATGATCCCGCCCGAGGTGACGACCTGGTCCCCCCGGCGCAGCGCCGCGACCATCGTGCGGTGGTCCTTCACCTTCTTCTGCTGCGGACGGATCATCAGCACGTACATGATCCCGAAGATCAGGACGATCGGCACGAAGCTGATCAGCCCGCTGGCACCGCCGGCGCCCCCGGCGGCCTGTGCGAATGCGGGAGTTGCGAACATCACGTTTCCTTCCTGGCCTGCGGGCGGCCAGTTCTTCCCCGCCCCGAAAATCGCGCGGACACTACCGCCCGCCCCCGGGGATGGCAAGGCGGCTTCACCGGGCGCGACCGGGCGCGCCGCGGCCTTGGTGCAGCGCAACAGAAGGGTTTGTCATTCGCCTGCGTTCCGGCCTATGCTGAACGCTGGTGGCGCCGCTGACGGCCGCCGGGGGGAGACTGCGATGCGCCTGCGGATCGGCTACGAGCTCGAGTTCGATTTTCCGCAGCCGACGCCGGTGATCTCGGTCCTGAACGTCCATTTCTCCCGGGCCTCCGACCTCGAGCAGCCCGACCTCATCCGCCTCGAGCCGGCGGTGCCGCTGACGAGCTACCGCGACAGCTTCGGCAACTGGTGCGGCCGCTTCACCGCTCCCGGCGGGCGGATGCGCATCTCGGCCGACACGGTGATCCGCGACAGCGGCATGCCCGATCCGATCGTGCCCCACGCCGCGCAGCACCCCATCGAGGAACTGCCCGACGAGGCGCTGGTCTTTCTCCTGCCCAGCCGCTTCTGCGAGAGCGACCGGATGCTCGATCTCGCCTGGCAGCACTTCGGCATGACCGAGCCGGGCTGGAGCCGCGTCCAGGCGATCTGCGACTTCGTCCACAACCACATCCGCTTCGACTACCAGCAGGCCCGCTCGACCCGCTCGGCGTCCGAAGGCTATGCCGAGGGCGTCGGCGTCTGCCGCGACTACGCCCACCTCGCCGTCGCGTTCTGCCGCGCCCTCAACATCCCGGCGCGCTACTGCACCGGGTATCTCGGCGACGTCGGCACCCCGCCGCCCTTTCCGCCCGGCGACTTCGCCGCCTGGCTTGAGGTCTATCTCGGCGGCCGCTGGCACCTTTTCGACCCGCGCAACAACGTACCCCGCCAGTCGCGCGTCCTGATGGCCCGCGGCCGGGACGCCGCCGACGTCGCACTCACCACCACCTTCGGCCCCAACACGATGACCGGCTTCCGCGTCTGGACCGACGAACTGGTCGACGCCTGACATCTTTTGATTGGCCGCGCCGGAACTTGGCGGCCAGAGTTCTCGCCCGCGCGAGAGACCCGATGCCCGATCAGCACTCCTGCGGCGACAACCTCGCGGTGCCGCGCGACAGCGTCGCCAGCGGCTCGGTCCCGGATCACCCGATCCCGAAATCAGCCATATGGTTTCCATACGCGTTCCATATGCCCTCCATACCGCAAAAATGCCTTCCTTTCCGAACGTTGATGACAATTCCTCGCGTTTCCCGATTCTGCTCGGAGAGCCGTCCCAAAATCCCACGTGCGCAGGGTGGCCCCGGTTTCCCGCTTGCCCCGCCGTCGTTCGGGACTAGCTGCCGGGCGGACCGCGACCTACCCCAGGGAGATCCCCATGCAAACCCGCCCGCTCGGCACCACCGGCTTCGACATCGCACCTCTGGTGCTCGGCACCAACGTCTTCGGCTGGACGATCGACGAGAAGGCCAGCCACGAAATTCTCGACGGCTTCGTCGATGCCGGCCTCAACGCCATCGACACTGCCGACGCCTATTCGACCTGGGTTCCCGGCAACAAGGGTGGCGAGTCCGAGGCGATCATCGGCAACTGGCTCGCGAAAAACCCCGCCAAGCGCGACAAGGTCGTGGTCATCACCAAGGTCGGCTCCGATGTCGGCCAGGGCAAGCGCGACCTCTCCGAGCGCTGGATCCTCGAGGAGGTCGAAGCCTCGCTGCGCCGGCTGCAGGTCGAGGCGATCGACGTCTACCTCTCGCACTGGCCCGACCCGGCGACGCCCTACGAGGAAACCCTCGGCGCCTACGACAAGCTCATCAAGGACGGCAAGGTGCGCTCGGTCGGCGCCTCGAACCTCGACGCGCTGCAGCTGACCGCCGCCCTCGACATCGCCGAGGAGAAGGACCTGCCGCGCTACGCGGTGCTGCAGCCCGGCTACAATCTCTACGAGCGCAGTGGCCTCGAAGGCGACCTGCTCGAACTCTGCCGCCAGGAAAACATCGGCGTCATCACCTACTTCGGCCTCGCCAAGGGCTTTCTCTCCGGCAAGTACCGCTCCAAGGCCGACCTCGACAAGAGCCAGCGCGGCGGCGGCATCGCCGAGTACCTGAACCCGCGCGGCTTCGCGATCCTCGGTGCGCTCGACGACGTGGCGGCCGCGCACGGCGCCACCCCGGCCGAGGTCGCGCTTGCCTGGGTGATCGCCCGCCCTGGCATCACCGCGCCCATCGCCAGCGCCACCGGCCCCGACCAGCTGCGGAGCCTGATCGCCGCGGTCGAGCTCGACCTCACCCCGGACGACATCGCCGCCCTCGACGCCGCGAGCGCCTGACCCGCCTTCCCCGCAAGGAGACCTCCGCATGGCCACCAGCCTGCAATCCTGGGCGCCGCAGGCGCGCGCTGTGCTGCGCATCGTCGCAGCCCTTCTCTTCATCGAGCACGGCACCCAGAAGATCCTGAGCTTCCCCGCCTCCGACTTCGCACCTTCCGCCGGGTCGCTGCTCTGGTTCGCCGGCGTCATCGAGATCGTCGGCGGCGTGCTCTTCCTGCTCGGCCTCTTCACCCGGCCGGTGGCCTTCATCCTCTGCGGCCAGATGGCGGTGGCCTACTGGATGGCGCATGCGCCGCAGGGCGTCTACCCGGTGGTGAACGGCGGCGAAGGCGCGATCCTCTACTGCTTCATCTTCCTCTATTTCGTCTTCGCCGGCCCCGGCTCCCTCAGCATGGACGCGCGCCGGGCCTGACCCCGACCCTCGACACGCCGGGCGCGAGCCCGTAAGTCAGCCGCGAACACCGCGAGGAGGATGGTATGACGACGACCCTGCCGCGCCCGGCCTTCGACGTCCGCGACCCTGCCGCCGCCGAGGCGCTGGGGCCGCTGCCGGAATGGGACCTCAGTGATCTCTACGTCGCGCCAGACGCGCCGGAGATCGCCCGCGACACCGACTGGCTGCGCACCGAATGCCGCGCCTTCGCCGCGGACTACCAGGGCAAGCTCGCCGGTCTCGACGCCGCGGGCCTTCTCGACGCGATCCGCCGCTACGAGCGCATCGAGGCGGTGTCCGGCCGCATCATGAGCTATGCCGGCCTGCGCTACTACCAGGACACCATCGATCCCCTGCGCGGCAAGTTCTTCGGAGACATGCAGGCGGCGCTGACCGACATCTCCGCGCCGCTGGTCTTCTTCACGCTCGAGCTCAACCGCATCGAAGACGCGGCGCTCGAGGCGCATCTCGACGCCCTGCCCGCGCTCGGCCGCTACCGCCCGGTGCTCGACCGCATCCGCGCGATGCGGCCCTACCAGCTCTCCGACGAGCTCGAACGCTTTCTGCACGACCAGTCGGTCGTCGGCGCCGCCGCCTGGAACCGGCTCTTCGACGAGACGATGGCCGGCCTCCAGTTCGACGTCGACGGCACGCGCATGAGCCTCGAGGCGACGCTCGACCTGCTCTCCGACCAGGACCGCAGCCAGGCGCCAGGCCGGCGCCGAGGCGCTGGCGGTGGTCTTCCGCTCGCGCCTGCCGCTCTTCGCGCGCATCACCAACACGCTTGCCAAGGAGAAGGACGTCGAGGACCGCTGGCGCAAGCTGCCGACGCCGCAGACCGCGCGGCATCTGTCCAACGACGTCGAACCCGAGGTGGTCGAGGCGCTGCGCGACGCCGTCGTCGCCGCCTACCCCCGGCTCTCGCACCGCTACTACGCGCTCAAGGCCCGCTGGCTCGGCCTCGACACCCTCGAAGTCTGGGACCGCAACGCGCCGCTGCCCCGGGAGGACGACCGCAAGATCGGCTGGGACGAGGCGCGCGCCACCGTGCTCGACGCCTATGCCGGGTTCGACCCGCGCATGGCCGCGCTCGCCGAGCCGTTCTTCGAGCACGGCTGGATCGACGCCCCCGTCAAGCCCGGCAAGGCCCCTGGCGCCTTCGCCCATCCCACGGTGACCGAGGTGCACCCCTACGTGCTCCTCAACTACCTCGGCAAGAGCCGCGACGTGATGACCCTGGCGCACGAGCTTGGCCACGGCGTCCACCAGCGCCTCGCCGCCGCCCAGGGCGAACTGCTGGCATCGACGCCGCTGACGCTTGCCGAGACCGCGAGCGTGTTCGGCGAAATGCTGACCTTCCGCAAGCTGCTCGACGCGGCTCCCGACCGGGCGGCGCGCAAGATCCTCCTCGCCTCCAAGGTCGAGGACATGATCAACACCGTCGTCCGGCAGATCGCCTTCTACGACTTCGAGTGCCGGCTGCACGCCGCGCGCAAGGACGGCGAGCTGACGCCGGACGCGATCAACGCGCTCTGGATGTCGGTGCAGGCCGAGAGCCTCGGCCCGGTCTTCACCTTCATGCCGGGCTACGAGACCTTCTGGACCTACATCCCGCACTTCATCCACTCGCCGTTCTACGTCTACGCCTACGCCTTCGGCGACGGCCTGGTGAACGCGCTCTACGCCGTCTACGAGGAAGGCGACCCGGGCTTTCAGGACAAGTACTTCGCCATGCTCGAGGCCGGCGGCTCGATGCACCACAAGGAACTCCTCGCCCCCTTCGGCCTCGACGCCACCGACCCCGGCTTCTGGGACAAGGGCCTCGGCCTCATCTCCCGGATGATCGACGAACTCGAGGCGATGGAGGACTGAACCGGACCCGCGCGACGACCAAGGCGCCAAGCCAAGCGTCGCCTTTCCCGTCCGGGGGCGCCCTCTTGGGCCTAGGCCCTCATCCGAAAACGGTGTGATGCCTCGCACCGGATAGCGCCCGGCCGAGGCGGAGGTCGAGAAGGCCCGCCATGCGCGCGGCGCCGCCGGATGCCGGGGCGGCGCGGGCGGCGGCGACGAGATCGGCGTCGGCCAGCATCTCGCCGACCGAGCCGAGGAACTGTGCGCAGTAGGCGATCGTCTCGGCGTCGCCGGCGGGGATCGCCTCGTCGAGAAGCGCGCGGGCGCGGCGCAGGTCCTCCTCGAGCGCGGCGCCGACCGAGGCGCGGCCGGTCAGCGCCAGCTCGCGCTCGTCGGGGCGGCGGCGGCTCTCGGCGTCGGGCAGCACGGCGAGGATGCATTCCTGGAAGGCGCGCAGGCTGGCGATGGGTTTTTCCAGGCAGGCGGCGGCGCCGGCGAGCGACGGCCTCGGCCTGCCAGGTGGCGCGCTCGTGGCCGCTGAGCGCGATGATGGCGCCGATCGGCGTCGAGGCGGTGGCGAGATGGCGGATCAGCGCCATGCCGTCGCCATCCGGCAGGCCGAGGTCGATCATCACGACGCTCGGCCGGTAGATCGCGAGGTGGCGGCTGGCCGCGTGCAGGCTGTCGGCGCGGCGGACGCGGGCGCCGCTCTCGGCGGCGTAGAGGCGGATCGCCTCGGACGCGCTGCGGCTGTCCTCGACGAGCAGGATGGTCACGGCGAAGAGGCACTGCCGGCGCAGGCTCGCCATCGCGGGCAGTTCGGGCGGGGAGATCGGGGCACTCATGGGGTACAGGCACTCCTTCGGGGAGGGACCGGCCGATCTGAGGGGAGGAAGGCTAACGGAGGCTTAAGACGCCTCAGGCCAGCGCCGCCACCGCCCGGGCAAGGCCGGTCGCGGCGGCGACGCCGTCGATCACCGGCAGGCCGTGGCGGGCCTGCATCGCGGCGGCGAGGTCGGCCATGCCGGCGCAGCCGAGGACGATGGCGGCGATGCCGTCCTCGGCCACGGCGCGGGCGATCTCCTGCGAGATGCGCTCGGCGCCGGCTGGGGTCTCGACCTCGAGCACCGGCACGCCGCTGGCGCGGACCCGGACGCAGGCGCCGGCGATGCCGTAGGCGGCGAGGTTGGCCTCGAGCACCGGCACCGAGACGGCGAGCGTGGTGACCACCGAGAAGCGGGAACCGAGGAGCATCGCGGCGTGAAACGCCGCCTCGCCGATGCCGATCACCGGGAAAGCCGCCGCGGCGCGCGCCTCGGCAAGGCCAGTGTCGTCGAAACAGGCGATGATGGTGGCGTCGACCGCGCCAGCGGCGGCGATCTCGGCGAGCAGGCCGGGGATCGCCGCGGCGCCGTCCTCGGGACCCTGGATCGAGGCGGGGCCGGTGCGCGAAGTCCTGGGGACACCTCGACGTCGGGCGCGGCCACGGCGCGGGCGGCGGCGGCGATGGTCTCGGTCATCGACGCGGTGCTGTTGGGATTGACGATGAGGAGGCGCATCAGGCTGCCTCGCCCCCGAACCGGCAAGGCAACGCATGCGTTGCCCGGTTCGGTCGCCCGGAGCGCGCGAGCGCGCAGGGCGAGGGGGGTGGGGTCGGGACCGACGCTGGCAATCGTGACGCGGCTGCCCGGCTGGCGCGTTGAAAACGCGCCTGCCCCGGCAGGGCAGTCGCGTCACGATTTTGCCGACGGTCAAAATCGTGGGGTGAATGACGCAACGGTCCGCGGAGGGCCGGAGACAGAGTCATGCGATCCGCATCAGGCCTTGGCGAGCCGGGCGCGGCGGCGGGCAAGCACCACCACGGTGCCGAGGCAGAGGCCGATGACGACGAAGGAGAAGAGCGTTGTCAGCGTACCGAGCGCGAAGATCACCGGCGTGGTGACGTTGGTTGTGATGCCGTAGATCTCGAGCGGCAGGGTGTTGTGCGACCCGGCGGTGAGCAGCGTCCGGGCGAACTCGTCGTAGCTGAGGGTGAAGCCGAAGAGCGCCACGCCGATCAGCGACGGGGCGATGATCGGCAGCACGACGTGCTGCAGCGTCTGCCAGGAGGTGGCACCCTGGTCGCGGGCGGCCTCCTCGAAGGACGGATCGAAGCGGTTGAAGACCGCGAACATGATCAGGAGGCCGAAAGGCAGCGTCCAGGTCAGCTGCGCGCCGAAGCCCGAGGTCGCCCAGTGCACGTCCCAGCCGAGGATGTTGAAGATGAGCCCGACGCCGAGCGAGACGAGGATCGAAGGGATGATCAGCGAGGTGATGACGAGGTAGAAGAGGAAGGTGGCGCCCCGGAAGCGATGGCGGAAGGCGAGGCCGCCCATCACCGACAGGATGACGGTCGTCACCATCACCATCAGGCCGAGCACGAACGAGCGACCGAAGGCGCCCCAGATGTCGCCGACCGCCTGCTGCTTGAAGAGCTCGTCGAACCAGTGCAGCGAGACCCCGCGCATCGGGAAGGTGAGGCCGCCGGTCGGTCCCTGGAAGCTCAGGATGCCGATGGTGATCGTCGGGAAGTAGAGAAAGAGGATGAAGAGGCAGAAGAACGCCGCCAGCGCATAGTGCCCCCAGCCGCGCCGGTCCCCCATCTCAGATCACCCCCGCCGCGCCGAATCGGGTCGATCGGACGCGCCTGATGTCCCTGATCATGCTCCTAGAGCTCCTTCCGGATGTCGACGAAGCGCAGCATGATGCCGATGGTGATGAGCACGGTGGCCAGCAGCACCACGGCGGTGGCAGACGCCGAGGGGTATTGCAGGAGGCCGATGTCGTTGGAGATCAGCCGGCCGACGTTGGCGGACTGCGAGCCCGACATGATGCGCACGGTGACGAAGTCGCCCATCACCAGGGTGATGACGAAGATCGAGCCGATCATGATGCCGGGCTTGGTCAGCGGGATGATGACGTTGGTCAGGATCTGCCAGCCGGTGGCGCCGCCGTCGCGGGCGGCCTCGATCAGCGATTTGTCGATGCGCATCATGGTGTTGAAGATCGGCACCACCATGAAGAGGGTATAGAGGTGGACGAAGGCGAGAATGACCGCGAAGTCGGAGAAGAGCAGCCACTCGAGCGGCGCGTCGATCAGGTGGAATTCCAGCAGCAGCGAGTTGGCGATGCCGTTGCGGCCGAGGAACGGGATCCACGAGATCATCCGGATGATGTTCGAGGTCCAGAACGGGATGGTGCAGAGCATGAAGAGCGCGATCTGCCAGGTCAGCGAGCGGACGTGAAAGGCGAGGAAGTAGGCGACGGTGAAGCCGATGGCGAGCGTCAGCGCCCAGGTCACGCCGGCGTAGATGAAGGTCTTGAGAAACACCTGGTAAGTGACCGACGAGCCGAACAGAAACGCGTAGTTGTCGAACTGGAAGGCGGGGTAGATCGAGAACTCGGTGGCGCCCCAGAAGCTGACGATGACGATGACGATGATCGGCAGGATCAGGAAGAACGCGAGCACCAGCGTCAGCGGCGCGGCGAGGAGCCAGCCGGTCAGCGTCGCGGATTTCGGGGTGCCGGTCTGCATGGGCTCACTCGGGCTGGAGGCGGCCGCCCCGGCGCGGGGCGGCCGGGACGGGATCAGGCGGCGATGAACTCGTTCCACTTGCGAACCATGTACTGGTTCTCGTCCATCACGGCGTTCCAGCAGGCGACGTGGCCCATGCGCTCGTCGTAGGAGCCGCCGTCGCGGGTGTCGCCGGCGGTGGCGAGCTTGTCGCCGGTCGGGCTGACGATGTCGCCAGTGGCGGGCTTGCCTTCGTACCAGTACCCCCACTCGTTCTCGCTCATGAACTCCTTGGAGGTCTCGGGCACCGCCGAGTAGTAGCCCTGGCGCATCAGGTAGCCGCCGACCCAGCCTGAGAGATACCAGTTGATGTACTCGTAGGCGGCATCGAGCTCGAGCCCGCTCAGCCCCTTGGAGAGGCCGAGGCCGCCGCCCCAGGAGCGATAGCCCTCGACGAGCGGCTGGTAGACGCAGTCGATGCCGCGCGACTTGACCGCGGTGATCGCCGGCGACCACATCGACTGGATGACGACCTCGCCGGAGGCCATCAGGTTGACGCTTTCGTCGAACGACTTCCAGAATGCGCGGAACTGGCCGTTCTTCTTCGCCTCGGTGAAGATCGCGATGGTCTTGTCGATCTCGTCCTTGGTCATGTTGCCCTTGTCGCCGTACTGGATCTCGCCCATCGACTCGCAGGTCATCGCCATGTCCATGATGCCGATCGACGAGATGTCGAGGATCGAGGCCTTGCCCTTGAACTCGGGGTTCAGCAGTTCCTTCCAGTGCTCGATCGGGCGGCCGATCAGGTCGGGGCGGATACCGAGCGTGTCGGCGTTGTAGATCGTCGGGATCAGCGTCATCCACTGCGTCGGCTCGGGGGCGAAGTCCTTGCTGCCCTCGCCGGTGACGAAGCCGACCTTGCTGGGCGCGGTGCCCTGGGCGACGACGCTGTCGGGATGCAGCTTGCCGGTGATGAAGATCGGCGAGATCTTGTCGAAGAGCTTGATCTTGGTGGTGTCCATCGCCTGCAGGTTGCCGGTCGGCCAGACCTTCTTGCAGATCCAGTACTCGATGTCGGCGATGTCGAAGCTGTTGGGCTGGGTGGCGGCGCGCTGGGTGACGCTGTCGCTGTCGAGCGCGGTCATCTCGAGGGTGAAGCCGAGGTCCTCCTTCACCTTGACCGCGACGTCGTTGAGGTTCGACACGCCAGTGCCGAACTGGCGCAGCGTCACGTCCTTGATGTTCTGTGCCCAGATCATCGGCGCGCCGAGCGTGCTGGCGGCAGCCGTCGTCATCAGCCCGGCCGCGCCTTTCAGCACCGTGCGGCGGCTGGTCAGGCCGGAGTCCCTGGTCCCTGTCACGTTATTTCTCCTTCTTGCACGTCACCCCAGCGGTGACGGGGGTTTCTCGGATCAGCTTGCGAGGCGGTTGAGATCGGCGGTGTTCCAGGTCAGGTGCACCGCCTCGCCGGGCTCGACCGGGTCGCTGAAGAAGACGCCGTCGTGCAGCACCGCCGTCAGGTCCTGGTTGCCGACGGCGCGGACGGCGAGCGCGACGTTCGTGCCCTGGTACTCGATGCCGGTGACGGTCGCGGCGATGCCGCCGCCGCCGTTGACCCGCGAGATGCGCGTGAGATCGGTGCGGACGCTGTAGGTGCCGTCGGGCATCGCGACGACGTTGTGGCCGCCCATGAAGCGGGCGACGAACTCGGTCCTGGGCGCGTTGAAGACCTCGCGCGGCGGGCCGGACTGCTCGATCCTCGCGCGGTTCATCAGCACGATCTCGTCGGCGATGGCGAGCGCCTCGTCCTGACCGTGGGTGACGTGCAGGAAGGTGATGCCGAGCTCGCGCTGCAGCCGCTTGAGCTCGCCCCGCACCCGGACGCGCAGGAACGGGTCGAGCGCCGAGAGCGGCTCGTCGAGGAGCAGCACCTGCGGCTCGGTGATCAGCGCGCGGGCCAGCGCCACGCGCTGCTGCTGGCCGCCGGAGAGCTGCGCCGGCAGACGCGCGGCGAAGCTCGCCATGTCAACGAGCTCAAGGAGTTCGCGCGCCTTCCTGATGCGCTCTGTGCGATCGACGCCTTTCATCTTGAGACTGAAGGCGACGTTGTCCTCGACCGAGAGGTGCGGGAAGAGCGCATAGCTCTGGAACATCATCGCGGTGCCGCGCCGGGCGGGCGGCAGGTGGCCGATCTCGCCGTCGCCGAGGACGATCGCGCCCGACGTCACGCTCTCGTGGCCCGCGATCATCCTGAGCGTCGAGGTCTTGCCGCAGCCCGACGGACCGAGCAGGCAGACATAGCTGCCGGCGGTGAAGCGGTGGCTGATGGCATCCACCGCCACGGTGTCGCCGTAATGCTTTGAGAGGGCGGCGAGTTCGAGGTCGAGCGGTGTGCGCATGGAGGCGTCCGGTGCGGTTTTGCGATCCTTTGCCTCTCGCGCGGCATCGCGCAAAGCCATCGATGGAACCCGGCGCCGCGCCCGGCGGCAAAAGCATGGAACTGTCCAGATTTTGAGCAGCGTGGGCACAAAGGCGGCAGAGATCGCATACGATTTGGCGGCTCCGTGCGTGCAGGATTAGGCTATGCTCTCGAAATGGCCGAATCGAGTTCAGGGATGTGACAGCGCAATGACCGCCCAGCCGGACCCTGACGGACCTCTCTGCCCCGCCGCGCAGCGAGGATCTGGCCGAGAGCCTGGCACGGGCGATCCTCGAGCATCGGCTGGCCCCGGGCGCGAAGCTCGCCGAGGACGAGGTGGGCGAGGTCTTCGGGGTGGGCCGCACGGTGGTGCGCGGGGCGCTGCACGCGCTGGCGCACCGCGAACTGGTGACGATCCAGCGCAACCGCGGCGCCTTCGTGGCGCAGCCGAGCCTGCGCGAGGCGCGCGAGGTCTTCGAGGCGCGGGCGCTGCTCGAGCCGCGCACAGCGGAATCCGCGGCGCGCCGCGCGCGGGCCGCCGACATCCGGCTGCTGCGCGACCACATCGCCGATGAGCATCGGGCGATCGCCGTCGGCGACGTCGGGCGCGCGGTCTATCTCTCCGGGGCGTTTCACAACCGGATCGCCCGGATCGCCGACCAGGATACCATCGCCGACTTCATCGAGCGGCTGGTGGCGCGCTCGGCGCTGATCATCGCGCTCTACTGGAAGCGGCGCGACACGCTTTGCGAGCGGCACGCCCACGACGCGCTGCTGGCGGCCTTCGAGGCGCGTGACGCGGCGCTCGCGGCCGGGCTGATGCAGAGCCATCTGGTCGACCTGATCTCCGGGCTCGACCTGCGCGAGAAGCCGGCGAGCCCGGCGAGCCTCAGGCAGGCGCTGAACGGGATGGCCTGATGCGGATCGCGCCAATGACGCCGCAGGATCTCGACCGCGCCCTCGACTGGGCGGCGGCGGAAGGCTGGAACCCCGGGCTCGACGACGCGGCGGCGTTCCGTGCGGCCGATCCGCAGGGCTTGCTGATGGGCTGGCTGGAGGCGGAGCCGGTGGCGGCGGTCGCCGCGGTCTGGCACAGCGACACATTCGGGTTTCTCGGGCTCTACCTCTGCGACGCGCGGTTCCGCGGCCGCGGCTTCGGCTTTGCGCTCTGGCAGGCCGGGCTCGCGCATCTCGGCGCGCGCACGGTCGGGCTCGACGGGGTGGTGGCGCAGCAGGCGAACTACGCGCGCTCGGGCTTCGCGCTGTCGCGCCGCACGCTCCGGTTCGGCGGCGTGCTGGAGGCCGCGCCCGCCGCGGGGATCGTGCCGATGCGCCGGGCGCACCTGCCGGCGCTCCTGGCGCGCGACCGGGCGTCGAGCGGCGTCGACCGCGCCGCCTACCTGACGGCGTGGTTCACCGATACACCGAGCCGCCGCACGCTGGTGCTGGAGCGCGACGGCGAAATCGAGGGCTACGGGACGATCCGCGCCTGCCGGACGGGCGCCAAGGTCGGCCCGCTCCATACCGCCGACCCCCGCGACGCCCAACGGCTGCTCGGCGTGCTCGCCGGGCGGGTACCCGCGGCGGCCGCTGGCCTCGTCATCGACGTGCCCGAGCCCAACAACGTCGCGCTGGCGCTGATGCGCGACCTCGGCCTCAAGCCGGTCTTCGAGACGGCGCGCATGTACCGCGGCCCCGCTCCGGAGGAGGACCACGGCTCGGTCTTCGGCGAGGTGACGCTGGAGCTCGGCTGATCGGCTGCCAGTCCGCGGCGCGGTGGTGCGCCGGCAACTGCATCATGATGACAGCCTGCTTGAGCCGGTGGCGCGCATCGCAACCTGCATCGACGACGACAGCCTGCTTGAGCCATTCCCGGTGCCACTATCCACGACTCGCCAGTCTTTTCCACCGATTTCGCGCGACGGGAACCTCCCCTCGTACGCGGGTTGGAAACGGCGCGGCCGATCCGTTAGGGTGCGCCGCGACTCAGGGTAGCACGTGGAGGCGGGTATGAGTAGCGACTGGTGGCGGGGGTCGGTGACCTATCAGATCTATCCGCGGTCCTTCCAGGATTCGAACGGCGACGGCATCGGCGACCTCAGGGGGATCACCGAGCGGCTGGACTACGTCGCGAGCCTCGGGGTCGATGCGATCTGGCTGTCGCCGATCTTCGTCTCGCCGATGGCCGACATGGGCTACGACGTGGCGAACTACACCGACATCGACCCGATCTTCGGCTCGCTGGCCGACTTCGACACCATGCTGGCGCGGGCGCACGAGCTGGGGCTCAAGGTGATCATCGATCAGGTGCTGTCGCATTCGAGCAACCGGCACCCGTTCTTCCAGGAAAGCAAGCAGAGCCGCGACAATCCCAAGGCCGACTGGTACGTCTGGGCCGATCCCAAGCACGACGGGTCGCCGCCCAATAACTGGCTGGCGATCTTCGGCGGCGGCGCGTGGACCTGGGAGCCGCGCCGGCACCAGTACTACTTCCACAACTTCCTGGCCGAGCAGCCCGACTTCAACTTCCACAATCCCGACGTGCAGGACTGGCTGCTCGGGACCATGCGCTTCTGGCTCGAACGCGGCGTCGACGGCTTCCGCCTCGACACCGTCAACTTCTATTTCCACGACAAGCTGCTCCGGGACGACCCCGCGGACTACCGCCGCAAGGAGGTTCCGGAGTGGAACCCCTACGGCATGCAGTACCACATCTTCTCCAAGAACCAGCCGGAGAACCTGGCTTTCCTAGAACGCATGCGCAAGCTCCTCGATGAATACGAGGCGCGGGCAATGGTGGGCGAGGTCGGAGAGTCGCATCATCCGATCCAGATCATGGGGGAGTACACCACCGGCAGCCGGCTGCACAAAGCCTACTCGTTCGAGATGCTCAGCGACACCTTCACCCCGGCGCACTTCCGCGACCAGGTGGAGACCTTCTTCGCCGATGCGCCGGACGGCTGGCCGACCTGGGCGTTCTCCAACCACGACGTGACCCGGCACCTGACCCGCTGGGCCGAGTACGGCGAGACGCCCGAGACGCTGGCCAAGCTCTCGGGCGCGCTGCTCCTGTCGCTCGAAGGCTCGATCTGCGTCTACGAGGGCGACGAGCTCGGCCAGACCGAGACCGACCTCGAGTACTGGGAGCTGACCGATCCGCAGGGCCTGAACTTCTGGCCGGAGAACAAGGGGCGCGACGGCTGCCGCACGCCGATGGTCTGGGACGCGAGCCTGCCCAATGCCGGGTTCTCGACCGGGCGCCCGTGGCTGCCGGTCAAGGAGGCGCAGGAGGCGCGCGCGGTCGCCGGACAGGACGGCGCGCAGGGCTCGGTGCTGGAATTCTACCGCGCGATGCTGAAGCTCAGGCGGAAGAACGAGGCGCTGCGGACCGGCAGGACGGCGTTCTTCGACGTCGCCGACCCGCTGCTCGCCTTCACCCGCGGCGACAAGGCGCTCTGCGTCTTCAACCTCTCCAAGGAACGCCACCGGGTGCGCATTTCCGGCGCCACCGAGGTGACGATCGCGGAAGCCGCGGATCTGGCCGGCGACACCCTGACGCTGCAGCCGAACGGCTTCGCCATCATGACGGTGACGGGACCGGTCGAGGTCGCCGACCTGCCGGGCGAGGCTGCCACCAATCGGACGACAACCCCCGCCCTCTGAGATTTCATACTGGCATGAAGCCTATCGGGCAGGACTGAGGGGCCCCGCCAACAGGCGGGGAGAAATCCTGAAACCAACGGCCGAAGGCCGTTCCATCGGAGGGAGGCCGCAAAAGCGGCCGACCGTCAAGCGCCGGCCGAGCGGGGCCTTCAGGCCCCCGAGGCCGGCGCTCCCGCCGCCCGGAGGGTCAGCGCATCGGCTGGCCCTTTTCGTCGAAGCGGTGCAGGTTGCCCTCGACCGGACGGATGCCGATCGTGGCGCCCCAGGGGATCGAGGTCTTGCCTTCCTGGCGGACCAGCACCGGCTCCTCGGCGCCGATCTCGACGAAGAGGTAGTTGTCCGAGCCGAGGTTCTCGGCGTGGACCACCTCGCCTTTCCAGGTCGGGTTGTCGTTGTCGACGACGATGTGCTCGGAGCGGATGCCGAGTGTCTGGCAGTTGTAGCCTTTGGCGATCTCGCCGTTCAGCAGGTTCATCTTCGGCGAGCCGATGAAGCCCGCGACGAAGATCGAGTTCGGCCGCTCGTAAAGCTCGGTCGGGCTGCCCACCTGCATCACGAGGCCGTCGCGCAGCACGCAGATGCGGTCGGCCAGCGTCATCGCCTCGACCTGATCGTGGGTGACGTAGACCATGGTGACGTTGTTCATCGAGTGGTGCAGCTTGGCGATCTCGAGCCGGGTCGCGACGCGCAGCGCCGCGTCGAGGTTCGACAGCGGCTCGTCGAACAGGAAAACCCGCGGGTCGCGCACGATGGCGCGGCCGATCGCCACGCGCTGGCGCTGGCCGCCGGAGAGCTGCTTCGGCAGGCGGTCGAGCAGGTGGTCGATCTGCAGGAGCTTCGCGGCGTTCTCGACGCGCGTCCTGATCTCGGCCTCGCCCTGGTTCGCGAGCTTCAGCCCGAACGCCATGTTGTCGTAGACCTTCATGTGCGGGTAGAGCGCGTAGGACTGGAACACCATGGCGATGCCGCGCTTGGACGGTGCGAGGTCGTTGACCCGCTGGCCGTCGAACATCAGGTCGCCCGAGGTGATGTCCTCGAGGCCCGAGATCAGCCGGAGCAGCGTGGACTTGCCGCAACCCGAGGGGCCGACGAAGACCATGAACTCGCCGGTCTCGATGTCGAGATCGACACCCTTGATGACGTCGACGGCACCGTAGGACTTGCGCACGTCTCTGAGCTGGAGGTTCGCCATTGCAGGGCTCCCGGGGTTAGCCTTTGACGCCGCCGGCAGTCAGGCCGGCCACGATCTTGCGCTGGAAGATCAGCACGAGGACGATGAGGGGAATGGTCACGATCACCGAGGCCGCCATGATGATGCCCCAGGGTGTCTCGTACTGCGTCGCCCCGCTGAGAAGTGCGATCGCCACCGGCACGGTGCGCGTGGTGTTGGACGAGGTGAAGGTCAGCGCGAAGAGGAACTCGTTCCAGGCGCCGATGAAGGCGAGAAGCCCGGTCGTCACCAGCGCCGGCCACATCAGCGGCATGAAGACCTTGGTGATGATGACCCAAGGGGTGGCGCCGTCGACGATCGCCGCCTCCTCGATCTCGATCGGCAGGTCGCGCATGAAGGTGGTCAACACCCAGACGGTGAAGGGCAGCGTGAAGATGGTGTAGCTCATGATCAGCGCCCAGGGGGTGTTGTAGATGCCGATCGAGCGGATCAGCTCGAAAAGGCCCGCGAGCACCGCGATCTGCGGGAACATCGAGACGGCGAGGATGGTGAGCAGCAAGCAGCGAGCGCCCGCGGAAGCGGACGCGGGCAAGCGCGTAGGCGGCCGTGACCGCGAGAAAGAGCGCCAGCACCACCGTCAGCGTCGCGACCAGCACCGAGTTCGCGATGTTGCGGGGAAACTCGCCCTGCTTGAAGACGTCGACATAGTTGCTGAAGGCGAACTGCGTCGGCCAGTAGTTGATCTCGAAGAGCGCGGTGCCGGTCTTCAGGCTGGTGATGATCGCATAATAGAACGGGAAGACCGCGACGACGACGATCAGCACGACCGCGAAGTAGAACCCGACGGTGCTGAGCGTCTTCATGACTTGCCCCCGCCGAGATCGACCCGGCCGAGCCAGATGTAGAGGATGACCGAGATCGCGATGATCAGGAAGAGGAGCGTCGACTGCGCCGAGCCGTAGGCGAAGTTGTTGAAGTCGATGAGGTTCTCGCGACTGATGATCGACATGGTCTTGGTCGCCGCCGAGTTCGGCGTCAGCACGTAGATCAGGTCGAAGATGCGCAGCGCGTCGAGCAGGCGGAAGATGATCGCCACCATCAGCGCCGGCTTCACCAGCGGCAGGGTGATCTTGAAGAACACCTTGATCGGGTTCACGCCGTCGATCCGCGAGGCCTCGTAGATGTCGCGCGGGATCATCTGCAGGCCGGCGAGGCAGAGCAGCGCCATGAACGGCGTGGTCTTCCAGATGTCGACGAGCAGCACCGCGAACATCGCGGTGTCGGTGCTGGCGGTCCAGGCGATCTTGTGGTCGATCACCCCGAGCCGCAGCAGCATGTCGTTGAAGATGCCGAACTGGTCGTTGAACATCCAGCCCCACATCTTGGCGGAGACGATCGTCGGGATCGCCCAGGGCACCAGGATCGCGGCGCGGACGATCGAGCGGCCGTAGAACTCGGCATTGAGCACGAGTGCCACGAGCAGGCCGAGCACCGTCTCGATCGACACCGAGAGGATCGCGAAGCGGAAGGTGTTGTAGACCGCGTTCCACCAGGCCGGGTCGACCAGCGTGCCGCGGTAGATGGTCTTGCCCGACGACAGCGTGCGGATCTTGAGGTAGTTGTCGAAGCCGATCCACTTGCCGTCGTAGAGGCTGGTCAGCGTGGTGTCGGTGAAGCTGAAGTAGATGGTGCGAAAGAGCGGCCAGGCGGCGACGAGAAACAGCGCCGCAAGCATCGGCAGCAGGAACAGCATCGCCGCACGGACTCGCTGCGACTGCAGTTCGGAGCGCCCCGCCGGCTTGGCGGCCACGTTCGGCCGGACTTCGAGTGTTGTGGTCGCCACGGCGCAGCCCTCCCCTAGCATTCCAGTCCGTGCGGCCGGCGGTATCTTCCGCCTTGGGCCGTGCGGCGGGCCGCCGGCCCGCCGCCTTGGCGTGGTGCGAGGCCTACCAGCCGCCGCCCTTCAACTCGTCGAGGTCGGCCTCGAGGATCTCGAGGTTGTCCGCCGCGGTGCCGGTGCCCGACAGGGTGTCGTGAACCGCCGACCAGAACTTGGACGACACCTCGTTGTACTTGACCTTCGTCGGCGCCGAGGGACGCGGCACCGCCTGCAGGAAGACGTCCTTCCACTTCGGGATGATCGGCTGCGCCGCGGCGATGTCGGCGTCGTCGTAGAGCGAGACGATCGTCGGCAGGTGTGAAGTCTTGATCGCGTTCTGCTTCTGGAAGTCGGCCGACGCCATGTACTTGGCCAGCGAGATCGCCGCGTCCGGGTTCGGCGAGTACTTCGACACCGCGACGTTCCAGCCGCCGAGGGTCGCGGCCGACTGGTTGTCGCCGCCGCCGCTCGGCAGCGGCACCACGGCGAACTTGCCCTTGATCGGGCTGTCGGCGCCGTCGCCGAGCGCATAGGCATAGGGCCAGTTGCGCATGAAGACCGCGTTGCCGGTCTGCCAGACGCCGCGGGATTCCTCTTCCTGGTAGGAAAGCACGCCCGGCGGCGAGATCGTGCCGACCCATCCCTTGGCCATCTCGAGAGCCTTGACCGCCTCGGGGTTGTTCACGGTGATGGTGCCGTCGGGGTCGATGATCTGGCCGCCGCCGTTCGACTTGATCCATTCCAGCGCGTTGCAGGTCAGGCCCTCGTAGGCGTTGCCCTGCCAGACGAAGCCCCAGAGGTCGGGGCTGCCGGCGGCGCGCTCGCCGTCCATGACCTTCTTGGCGGTCGCGGCCAGCTCGTCCCAGGTCTTGGGCGGCTCGGCGCCGTACTTCTCGAGCAGGTCCGTCCGATAGTAGAGCGCCGGCGCGTCGGTGAAGAACGGGAACGCGACGAGCTTGCCGTCGACGGTCTGCGATTCGACGATCGACGGGAAGTGCTGGTCCTTCACGTCGGCGAAGGCCTCGGTCAGGTCGAGGAACTGGTCGGAGAGCTGCGGCGCCCAGATCACGTCGGTCATGTAGACGTCGACGTCGGCGTTTCCGGCCGCGAGCCAGAGGCGGTACTGCGCGAACTGGTCGGTGGTGGAGGACGGCATCGGCACGAAGGTTACGGTGTTGCCGGTCTCCTTCTCCCAGGGCTTCACCAGCTCCTGGAAGACCGCAAGATCGTTGCCGGTCGAGCCCGAGACGAAGTTGATGTTGACCGCGCCGGCCGAAGTTGCCCAGAGGGTGGCGAATGTAGCCCCCGCGGCAAAGGCCGCCCGTGCGAGCGGCAGCCTCTCAAGAAGCATCAGGTTCCTCCCCAAATTGATCGTTTCTGGTCGCAAGCCTAACAAAGTTTCACAGAGGTTGCGACCATCGGCGTCGAAGTGCAAGAGCGTTCGGCCGTCGCCGGGTCAGATCAGCCCGAGGCTGCGGAACGAGGCCTCCGCCCCTTTCCGATCACCACGTGGTCGTGCAGCACGACCCCGATCGCCTGGCACGCGAGGTCGATCTGCTCGGTCATCGCGACGTCCGCGTCGCTCGGGGTCGGGTCGCCCGAGGGGTGGTTGTGGACCAGGATCAGCGCCGAAGCGTTGAGTTCCAGCGCGCGCTTGGCCACCTCGCGCGGATAGACCGGGACGTGATCCACCGTGCCACGCGCCTGCGGCTCGTCGGCGATCAGCACGTTCTTGCGGTCGAGAAACAGGATGCGGAATTGCTCGGTGTCGCGGTAGGCCATCACCGTTCGGCAGTAGCTCATCAGCTCGGCCCACGACGAGATCACCGAGCGGTGGATCACCCGCGCCCGAGCCATCCGGTGCGCGATCGCTTCAACGATGCGGAGCTGCAGGTGGACCTTGTCGGTCACGCCAGGGATCTGCAGCAGCCGGTGCTCGGAGGCGGCGACCACCCCGTTGAGGTCGCCGAAGGTCGCAAGCAGCGCCTTGGCGAGCGGCTTGACGTCGGCGCGCCCGATCGCGTTGAAGAGCACCAGCTCGAGCAGCTCGTATTCCGGCATCGCCGCGTGGCCGCCTTCGAGGAAGCGCTTGCGCAGGCGGTCGCGGTGCCCCCAGTAGTGCGGCCGGATGTCGGAGACGGGCCCCGGATCGGGAGCCAGCGGCTCGGCGTAGGCCGCCGGCGGCGGCAGGCGGACCTCCATGTCGCGCAGGCCGCGCAGCGCCTCCTCGGAAAACCCTCCGGGTCGATCCTTGTTGTCGGCCATTCCCGCATCCTCCAGGCGTCGCCGGAGGGTGGTGCGTCAGCGTTAACGGCGGGTTAGCGTCAGAACTCGACGTCGAGCTCGATGATCTCGTCGGGCTCGGCCATCGCCCCTTCGGTCCATTCCTGCATCAGCGGCCAGGCGAAGATCGTCTCGCAATAGGCCTGCAGCCGGGGTTCGAGGACGACGGCATAGGTGCGGAACCGCGTGCAGACCGGCGCGTACATTGCGTCCGCCACGGTCGGAGCGCCGAAAAGATAAGGGCCGCCATAGGCTTCGAGGCATTCGCTCCAGATCTCGCGCACCCGCTCGACGTCGGGGCGGGCGCCGGAGAACATCTTGAAGGACGCGTGGCGCGCCTTGAGGTTCATCGGCAGCGCCGAGCGCAGGTTGTAAAAGCCCGAATGAATCTCGCCCGAGACGGCGCGGCAGTGCGCGCGGACCGCCCGGTCCGCCGGAAGAAGCCGTGCCTTGGGCCTGATCTCGCGCAGGTATTCCGCGATCGCCAGCGTGTCCCAGACCGAAACCTCGCCGTTGGTCAGCCGTGGCACCCTCACCGACGGCGAAAGCAGCAGCAGCTCCTGCCGCGCGCCGACGTCTTCGAGGTCGACCGGCTGCTCCTCGAAGTCCAGCCCGGCCATCCGGCAGAGCAGCCAGCCTCGCAGCGACCACGAGGAATAGTTCTTCGACGAGATCGTCAACGTGGCGCGTGCCATTGCCGGGTGCCGCCTCCTGGGTTTCGGTTGCAGTGCAAACAATCCTCTCGCACCGCAAAACGAATTGCACTACTTTTCTCGAACGCGCGGGCGCCGGGCGCTGGGAGCTTGCTCGATGCTCTACGAATCCTACCAGCTGCAGGACGACCTGATCGCGCCGATGCGATGGGTCGCCCGCTGGGCGAGTGCGATGAACATGCCCTTCGTCGTTCCTGGCCCGTTCGACGCGGCGCTGGAGCTGGTCTCTCGGTTCGAGCTGACCCACGCGCGGCCCGAATTCGCGATCGGGCCGGTGCGGGTGGGCAACCGCGACGTGCCGGTTACCGAGGAGATCACGCTCGACCTGCCGTTCGGCAAGCTCCTGCATTTCGCCAAGGACGTCGACGCGCCGCAGCCGCGAGTGCTGGTCGCAGCGCCGCTGTCGGGGCATTTCGCGACGCTGCTGCGCGGCACGATCGAGACGCTGCTGCGCGACCACGACGTCTATGTCACCGACTGGGCCAACGCCCGAGACGTGCCGCTCGAGGCCGGGCGCTTCGGCGTCGAGGACTACACGGAATACCTGATCCGCTTTCTCGAGGCGATCGGGCCGGGGGCGCACATCCTCGCGGTCTGCCAGCCTTGCGTCCAGGCGCTCGCGGCGGTCGCGGTGATGTCCGAGGACAAGAACCCGGCGACGCCCCGCTCCATGACGCTGATGGCGGGCCCCATCGACGTGCGCGAAAGCCCGACCGCGGTCAACGAGCTGGCCACCTCGAAGCCTCTCGCCTGGTTCGAGCGCTCGCTGATCGGCCGCGTCCCCTTCCGCTTTGCCGGCCGCGGCCGAAAGGTCTATCCCGGGTTCGTCCAGCTGGCCGCGTTCCTGACCATGAACATGCCGCGCCACCGCGCGGCGCACAGCAAGCTCTACCGGCTGCTGGCGAACGGCGAGATCGAGGAAGCCGCCCGGATCAAGGCGTTCTACGACGAGTATTTCGCCGTGCTCGACATGACCGAGGAGTTCTACATCGAGACGATCGACCGGATCTTCCAGCGGGCCGAACTCGCGACGGGGACTTTCAGCTACCGCGGCCGCATCGTCGATCCCGGCGCGATCCGCGGCACAGCGCTCCTCACCGTCGAGGGGGGCAAAGACGACATCTGCGCGGTCGGTCAGACGGCGGTGGCGCACGAGCTCTGCACGTCACTGCGGCCGCACCTGAAGCGGCACCACCTGCAGGCCAACGTCGGGCACTACGGGGTCTTCAGCGGCCGGCGCTGGCAGGCCGAGGTCTATCCGGTGGTGCGCAACATGATCCTGGCGATGGAATGACCGTGCGGTTTGACAACGCCTCGCGACGGGGCAGAATGGCGCGATGAAGGACCTGCCCGATCCCAATCCGGTCGCGCTGCTGCGCGAGAACGTCTCGCGCCCGTTCGAGGAAGCGCGGGCGATGCCGCCCGAGGTCTATACCTCGCCCGAGTTTCTCGCGGCAGAGCTTGATCGCCTCTTCCGGCGCGAATGGCTCTGCGTCGGGCGCGCCAGCGCGCTGGCCGAGCCGGGCGACTATCTGACCTGGGAGATCGCCGGGCAGCCGGTAGCTGTGGTACGCGACCGCGACGGCCGGCTCCGCGCCTTCTCCAACGTCTGCCTGCACCGGATGTCGACGCTCTTGACCGGCCGCGGACGGGTCCGCAGCATCGTCTGCCCGTATCATGCCTGGACCTACAACCTCGACGGCAGCCTGCGCGGCGCCCCGGCGATGACGCTGAACAGCGCCTTTCGCCGCGAGGACTACCGCCTGCCGCAGGTCCGCTGCGAGGAGTGGCTGGGCTGGGTCTTCGTGACGCTCGATCCCGACGCCGCCCCGGTCACCGAGCGGCTCGCCGAGGTCGAGGACATGATCGCGGACTTCGGCTTCGAGGACTACGTCGAGACCTTCTACGAGAACCACGTTTGGGACACCAACTGGAAGGTGCTGGCCGAGAACTTCATGGAGAGCTACCACCTGCCGGTCTGCCACGCGGCGACGATCGGCGGCCTCTCCAGGCTCGACGAGATGGTCTGCCCGCCGGGGCGGCCGGCGTTCAACCATCACACGATCCTCAAGGACGGCACGCTGAAGATCGCGCTGGCGCATCCGTCGAACACCCGGCTCGAAGGCGACCGGCGCCGGATGACCTACCTGCTCGCGATCTATCCGAGCCTCCTGATCACGCTGACGCCCGGCTACTTCTGGTACCTGACGCTGCACCCGCAGGGACCGGGCCAGGTGCGAATCGGGTTTGGCGGCGGCATGTCGCCCGACTTCGTCAACGACCCCGACGCGCAGGCGCACTTTCGCGCGCTGAAGACCCTGCTCGACGAGGTCAATGTCGAGGATCGCGGGTGCACCGAGAAGGTTTTCCGCGGACTTTCCTCAATGCTGGCGCGGGCCGGGCACCTTTCGCACCTCGAGCGGCCGAACTACGACTTCGCCCGCTACCTTTCGGACCGGCTGAGCCCGGCGAGCCTAAGCCTGTGGAGGGTGCGCTCGGCGGGCAGGAGATCGCGCGTCGGCGGAAAGCTGCCTAATGCGGCAGTGTCTGCAAGTCCCGCACTCCTCTTGGTTGCGCGATCGGGTCAAAGCTCTAGACTCTGGCCGCTAACCGTTCTGCGAAATTGCGGTGAGTTACAACTTTCGCGCCTATTGCAGGACGCTTCCGCAGCCCCCAAAGCCGGCCGGGTAGGCACATCACGGATTATTACTGGTTGCGTCAATGCCGCTCTTGGCGGTTAATGGTCCCCGTGATCCCCTCCACAGTTGATCACGGGGCCCGACGACACCACCCCACCCATCACACCGACGTCGTCACGGCCTTTACTCAGGCGGGTGTTCGCGAAGCGAGCGCCCGCCCCCCTCGAAGGGCAACCACAGACAAATCGGTAATCCACTGGAAGCGCCGCTGATACACGTGTCCGGCGCATACACGATACTGATTACAGTCTACGCGCTCTTTCCGGTGCCTTGGGCTCCGACGAGCACGATACCCCCGCGATCGATGTCTAGACTTTAATTCGTGCTTTTGCGGGAGAAATCAACCTCTATCCGACAAGGAGCAGCGGCCGCCGCAGGAAAACCACGCACTGTATCCGAATTGCCGCGGTTTCAGTCAGCGGCTGGTCGGTGTCCGCACACCCCGGACAATCCAACCGCCTGACTTCGGTCGCAAAATCCGCAACGCTCTACGGCGGCGTGTGTCGAACCTGCTCCCCGGACGCAGATGTCACCGTGCCGTTGCGCCAGACCAGGTCGGCCGGGAGCGACTGCGCAAGCGCCAGCGCGGCGTTCGGCAGGTCGTTGCCTTCGGCTCGGGCCCGGGCCGCCGCCGGATCGAGGCCGTAGCCGAGCCAGCGGTCGAGCAGACGCCGCCGCAGCTCGGCCATCGGAACGTCGAGAAAGAGGGTTCGGTCGAAGCGGCGGGCGAGGCGGTCCCAGGGTGGCCGGCCGAGCAGGAGGTAGTTACCCTCCAGTACGATGATCGCCTGCTCCGGGCGGATCACCCGGCCGCCAGCCCGCGCCAGATCGAGGCTGCGGTCGAAGACCGGCACCGCCACCGGTTCCGATCCTTCGCGGAGGCGGCCGAGCGCGTGGTCGAGGCCGGCGACGTCGAAGGTCTCCGGCGCGCCCTTGCGTTCGGAGAGGCCCCGCTCGGCCAGAACGGCGTTGTCGAGATGGTAGCCGTCCATCGGCATAAGCGCCGTGCGTCCGGGCGCAGCCGCCTCGAGCGCGACAACCAGCGCCTCGGCGAACGTCGACTTGCCGGCGCCGGGCGCGCCGGCGACGGCAAGGATGTAGCGCGGCCGTCCGGCGGCGCGGCCGACGATGTCGGCCGCGAGGGCCGCGAGGCTCACGCGGCCATCGCCTCGGCCGGCGGCTCCTTCGCGCCGGTCATGAACGCGACCGCGTCGGACATGCTGTAGTCCCGCGGGTTGATGACGCAGAGCCGCTTGCCGAGACGGTGGATGTGGATGCGGTCGGCGACCTCGAAGACGTGCGGCATGTTGTGACTGATCAGCACCACCGGCATCCCCTTGGCTCGCACCTCCTGGATCAGCTCGAGCACCTTGCGGCTCTCCTTCACCCCCAGCGCCGCCGTCGGCTCGTCGAGGATCACCACCTTCGAACCGAACGCCGCCGCCCGCGCCACGGCGACGCCCTGGCGCTGGCCACCCGACAGTGTCTCCACCGCCTGGTGGATGTTCTGGATGGTGAGGAGGCCGAGCTCCGAAAGCTTGGCGCGGGAGAAGGTCTCCATCGCGCCGCGGTCGAGCTTGCGGAACCAGTCGCCCATGAAGCCCTTCACCCGGATCTCGCGCCCCATGAACATGTTGTCGGCGATCGAGAGCGCCGGCGACAGCGCGAGGTTCTGGTAGACCGTCTCGATCCCGGCTTCGCGCGCGTGCATCGGCGAGGTGAAGTGGATGGGCTTGCCCTCGAGCTTGATCTCGCCTTCGTCCGGGACGACGGCCCCGGAGATCGCCTTGATCATGCTCGACTTGCCGGCGCCGTTGTCGCCGATCACCGCGAGGATCTCGCCCCGCATCAGGTCGAAGTCGGCGTGGTCGAGGGCGGTGACGCGGCCGTAGCGCTTCACCAGCTTGCGGGCGGTCAGGATTGGCTCGGTCATGGCGATTACCCCGCTACTTTCCGGATCCACTGGTCGATGGCGACCGCGGCGATGATAAGGACACCGATCAGGAGGAAGGTCCACTGCGGGTCGGTGCCGGCGAGACGCAGGCCGAGCCCGAAGACCCCGACGATCAGCGCGCCGAAGAGCATGCCGAGGATCGAGCCACGGCCGCCGAAGAGCGAGATGCCACCGATCACCACCGCGGTGATCAACTCGATGTTGGCGAACTGGCCCGAGGTCGGCGACACCGAGCCGATGCGGCCGATCAGCACCCAGCCGGCCAGCGCACAGATCAGCCCGGAGATGGTGTAGACCGAGATCAGCATCTTCTGGACCTGCACGCCGGAAAGCTCGGCCGCATCAGGATCGTCGCCGATCGCATACACGTGCCGGCCCCAGGCGGTCTGGCTCAAGACGTAGTTCAACACGAGGACGAGCACGACCATGACAACCACGCCGAAGGTCAGCACCGCCCCGCCGAAGCGGATCGAGCCGCCGAAGATCTGCAGCAGCGGGGCGTTCGCGGCAACGTCCTGGCTGCGGATCGTCTCGTTCCGCGAGTAGAGGAAGTTGGCGGCGAGCACGATCTGCCACATGCCGAGCGTGACGATGAAGGGCGGCAGCTTGACCCGCGCGACCAGAAAGCCGTTGATCCAGCCGATGCCTGCCCCGACGGCGAAGCCGCAGAGGATCGAGATCGGTGCCGGGATGCCGTAGCGGAAGGTGAACTGGCCCATCACGACCGAGGTCAGCACCATGATCGCGCCGACCGAGAGGTCGATGCCGGCGGTGAGGATCACGAGGGTCTGTGCCGCGCCCACGATGCCGGTGATCGCCACCTGCTGCAGGATCAGAGACATGGAGAACGGCGAGAAGAACTTCGAACCAAGAACGAAGCCGAAGATCGCCACCGACATCGCCAGGACGATCAGCGGCACCAGCGCCGGATGCGAGTGCAGCACGTGCTGGATGCGCTCGATCAACGGGCGGTCGTGGCGCTCGAAGGATGCGACGCTGGTGGCGCTGTCCTTCAGGGCGGTCTCGTATTCCTGCGGCCCATGGGTCTTGGCGTCGGTCATGCAATCCTCCCGCAATCCTGCGGCCCGCGCCCCGGCCGCTTCGGGGGGGACGGCCGCTACGGCCGTCCCCGGTGCTGGCGAAAGCTAGGGTCTCAGCCCCAGCACTTGTCGGAGCCTTCCTTGGTGTCGATCGACTGGACGCCCTCGACCGGCTTGTCGGTGACGAGCACGGCGCCGGTGTCGAAGAAGTCGAGCCCTTCGGTCGGCTTCGGCTTTTCGCCGGTCTCGGCGAACTTCTTGATCGCCTCCATGCCCATGGCCGCCATCAGCAGCGGGTACTGCTGCGAAGTGGCGCCGATCACGCCTTCTTCGACGTTCTTGACCCCGGGGCAGCCGCCGTCGACCGATACGACGAGCACGTCCTTCTCCTTGCCCACGGCCTTCAGCGCCTCGTAGGCGCCCGCGGCTGCGGGCTCGTTGATGGTGTAGACGACGTTGATGTCGGGGTCCTTCTGCAGACAGTTCTCCATGGCCTTGCGGCCGCCCTCGGGGTTGCCGTTGGTGACGTCGTGGCAGACGTTGCGCGCATCGCTCTCGTCACCGATCTTCTTGGGATCGCCGAGATCGATGCCGAAACCCTGCATGAAGCCCTGGTCCCGCAGCACGTCGACGGTCGGTTGGGACGGCATGAGGTCGAGGTAGGCGATCTTGGCGTCGGCAGCCTTGTCGCCGAGCTGTGCGTTGGCCCAGCTCCCGATCAGCTCACCCGCCTTGAAGTTGTCGGTGGCCAGGGTCGCGTCGGCCGCATCGATCGGGTCGAGCGGCGTGTCGAGCGCGATCACCAGGATGCCGTTGTCGCGTGCGGTCTTCACTGTGTCGACGATCGCGCTGGAATCCGTCGGCACCAGCAGGATGCCGGTCACGCCGTTGGCGATGCAGGACTCCATCGCCGCGACCTGGCCCTCGTTGTCGCCCTCTTCCCGGCCCGCGAGGGCGGTCAGCTTGATCCCGAGCTCATCGGCCTTGGCCTGCGCGCCTTCCTTCATCTTCACGAAGAAGGGGTTCGTGTCGGTCTTGGTGATCAGGCAGGCGGATACGTCCGCCGCGAAGCTCGGCCCGGCCATCAGCGCCGCCGCCGCGGCCGCAGCCCAAAGACCGCCCTTGAGCGTTCCAGTCGTCATGGTCAGATGTCCTCCCGGTTTTTTCATAGCCGGCACCCACCGGTCCGGCACGCTGACGAAACCTCAAACCGGAGCGCGTGTCAATAATTAATTCACTCTGATTTATTTTCGCGGAATAGTGTCTGCCTGCGCTCGAAAGGTGAGGCAATGCGGCCGGAGATCGAGAATCTGCGCGATGCGGCGACGCTGGTCGTCCAGCGTGGCACGAATCAATCGGAAATGCGCGCCCAGAACGAGCGTCTCGTGCTGAGCCTGGTGCGGCGGCACGGCGCGCTGGCGAAATCGGAGATCGCGCGGATGACCGGGCTGTCGGCACAGACCGTGTCGGTCATCACGCGCCACCTCGAAGCGGACCGGCTGCTCCGGCGCGGCGAACCGCAACGCGGCCGGGTCGGACAGCCGCTGGTGCCGCTGTCGCTCGACCCGGAGGGGGCGTTCTTTCTCGGCGCCAAGGTGGGCCGGCGCAGCCTCGACCTGGTGCTTGTCGACTTCGTCGGCGGCATCCGCCACCGCACCGGCGTCACCTACGCCTTCCCGACGCCGGACGAGACGGTGCGGCTGATCCGCAGCGAGGTCGCGGCCTGCGAGGCGCTGCTCGGGGACCGCGCCGGGCGCATCGCCGGCCTCGGCCTCGCGATGCCGTTCGGGCTCTGGAACTGGACCGAGGAGATCGGCGCGCCAGAAGCCGAGATGGCCGCCTGGCGCCAGCGCGACATCCGCGCCGAGCTGGCCGACGCCCTGCCCTACCCGGTCTACGTGCAGAACGACGCCACCGCCGCCTGCGGCGCCGAGCTGGTGTTCGGCGACCACGCCGGGGTGCAGGACTTCATCTACTTCTACATCGGCGCCTTCGTCGGCGGCGGGCTGGTGCTGAACGGCGGGCTCTTCGCCGGGCGCACCGGCAACGCCGCGGCGCTCGGCTCGATGCCGGTGCCCGACAGCGCCGGCGGCTCGACCCAGCTGATCGACGTGGCCTCGCTGGTGCTGCTCGAGCGGCGGCTGCGCGCCGCCGGGCTGCCGGTCGACGCGCTCTACGATCCGGCCGCCGACTGGACGCCGTACGAGGCGCATCTCGAGCCCTGGCTCGCCACCGCCACCCGCGGCATCGCGCATGCGGTTGCCGCGGCGGCGGCGATCATCGACTTCGAGGTGGCGGTGATCGACGGCGCCTTTCCCGCGCCGGTCCAGGCACGCCTGCTGCGCGACGTCGGCATCGCTCTGCAGGAACTCGACCTCTCGGGCATCGATCCGCCGGCGCTCCGGGCCGGCAGCATCGGCCCGATCGCCCGCGCCCTCGGCGGCGCCAGCCTGCCGCTCTTCGACCGCTACCTGGTCGACCAGCACACGCTGGCCGGCGCCGGCCAGCGCCGGGCAGCCGAAGCCGGCGGCTGAGGCCTCAGTGCGCCGGCGCCCCGGCGGGCGCCTTGGGCCGTTCGACCAGCCCGATCAGGAGGATCATCGCCGCGAAGATCACGCTGATGATCAGGAAGACGTCGGCGAAGGACATCACCAGCGCCTGCTTTTGCACCATGCCGCCGAGCCGCTGCAGCGCCGCAGCACCGGCGTCTGCCCCGAGTACCGGCTCGAGTGACTGGGTCATGCCCGCGAGCCGATCCTCGGCGATCGCCGAGCCCCAGGCGACGTGCTCGCTCAGCCGCTCGACGTGCAGGTCGGTGCGGCTCTGCAGGATGGTGTTGATCGCGGCGAGCCCGAAGGCGCCGCCGAGGTTACGCGTCAGGTTGAAGAGGCCCGAGGCGTTCTTGATCCGGTCCGGCGGCAGCGTCCCGAGCGAGATCACGTTGATCGGGATCATGCAGAACATCAGCGCAACGCCGCGCATCGCCTGCGGCAGGAAGAGCTCGTTGAACACCCAGTCCGAGGTGATGCCGGTCAGGTCGTAGCTCGAGAACGCGAAAAGCGCGAAGCCGATGAAGATCAGGATGCGCGGGTCGACCTTGCGCCCCAGGTTGCCGACGATGGGCGCGGTGATGAACATGAACATGCCGGTCACGAACACCGTCTCGCCGATCTGCAGCGACGAGAAGCCGTGCACCCGCGCCAGATAGAGCGGGTAGAGGTAGGTGAGACCGTAGAGCCCGATCCCGAGCACGAAGGTCAGGAGCGAGCCCACCGCGAAGTTGCGGTCGAGAAACGCCCTGAGATCGACGATCGGCGTCCCCGCCGTCAGCACGCGCCAGAAGAACGCGACGCCGGCGACGGCTCCGGTGACCGCCAGCGCCAGGATCGTGCCGTCGCTGAACCAGTCGTTCCGCTGCCCCTCCTCGAGCACGTATTCGAGGCTGCCGAGAAAGATCGCCATCGAGATCAGCCCGATGAAGTCGAATCGGCGCAAGAGCGCATAGTCCGGCTCGTCGAAGTCGACGAGGAACCAGGCCAGCAGCGTCGCGAGGATGCCCGGCGGCACGTTGACCAGAAAGAGCCAGTGCCACGAGAAGAGATCGGTCAGATAGCCGCCGACCGTCGGGCCGACCGTCGGCGCCAGCGTCACCGTCAGCCCGACCACCGCCATCACCGGCGCCTGCGCCTTCTTGGGAAAGATGGTGTAGGCGGCGGCGAAGGCCGTGGGGATCATCCCGCCGCCGATGAAGCCCTGGAGCGCGCGGTAGACGATCATCTGGTTGATGTTCGTCGCCGTCGCGCAGAGGACGCTCGCCAGCGTGAAACCGGCTGCCGAGATGGTGAAGAGCACCCGCGTCGAAAGCGCCCGCGACAGGAACCCCGACAGCGGGATCATGATGACCTCGGCGATCAGGTAGCTCGTCTGCACCCAGGAGATCTCCTCGGGCGCCGCGGAGAGGCCCGCCTGGATCTGGCTGAGCGAGGACGAGACGATCTGGATGTCGAGGATCGCCATGAACATGCCGAAGACCAGCGCGAAGAACGCGATCAGCCGGCGTGTGGTGACGACGGGCTCGGGAGCAGGCATCGCGCGGGTGCTCCCGGCCTTACTTCGCGGCGACCGCCGCGGCCGGCACGCCGGTGGTGCGGATGTCGGCGCTCGCCGCAACCGAGAGACCCGGACGCAGCCAGCCTTCGGCGGCGACGTCGTCGGGCACCGTGATCCGGACCGGCAGGCGCTGCACGACCTTGGTGAAGTTGCCGGTGGCGTTCTCCGGCGGCAGCAGGCTGAACTGCGCGCCCGACGCCGGGGCGATGCCCTGGATCGTTCCGATCACCTCGCGGCCGGGAAAGGCGTCGAAGGTCAGGGTCACCTTGGTGCCGGCGCCGAGCTCGGCGATCTGCGTCTCCTTGAAGTTCGCCTCGATGTAGACCTCGTGCAGCGGCACCACGGCCAGCAGCCGCTTGCCCGGTGCGACGAGATCGCCCTCCGCGACCGAAAGATTGCCGACGGTGCCGTCGAACGGCGCCCTGAGAACGGTTGCGTCGAGATCGCGCTGCGCCTTGTCCCGCGAGGCGCTGTAGCCCGCGATCATCGCCTCGGCCTCGGCCTTCTGCGCGGTGATGACGGCGCGGTTCGCCTCGGCGGTGGCGACGCCGGCCTGGGCCTCCTGCAGCGCCGCCGCGGCGGCAGCGTTGCCGGCCTGCACCGCCTCGAGCTGCTGCTGGCTCGTCACGTCGCTCTTTGCCAGCCGCTGGTAGCGGGTCAGATCGGCCGCCGTCTGTGCCAGCGACGCCTCGGCCGCGCTAACCCGGGCGCGGGCCTGGTCGATGCCGGCATCCGCCGCCTGGGCCTGCGCGTCGATCCGCGCCACTGAGGCCTTCTGCCCGGCGAGCTGCGCCGCGGCGAGCGCCAGCGCGTCGCGGTAGTCGCCGTCGTCGAGCACCACCAGCGGGTCGCCCGCCTTGACCGGGCGGTTCTCGGTCGCCGGCACCGACGCGACGTAGCCGGTGATCTTCGGCGCGATCACCGCAAAGTCCGCCTGCACGTAGGCGTCGTCGGTATCGACCATGAACCGGCCGACGGTCCAGTAGCTGTGGCCGTACCAGGCCGCGAGCGACAGGATGACCAGCGCCACGAGCCCCAGAACGATGCGCCGGCGGCCGCCGCTCTTTTTCTCCTGTTCCGGCTTGCTCAAGTCTGGGGCGGGATCGACGACGACAGCCGGCGGCGGGGTCTCCGGCACGGCCTGCGGCAGGGGTTGCGGCGCGGACGCGGCTCCCTCGGCCTGGGGCTGGAGACGCAGGCGGTTGTCGGCAAAATCCTTGGGCATCACGGGGTCCCTCCACAGCGGCCGGTCGGTCCGAAATGCACCGAAATGCATTGACCGAACCGTTCGGTCGGTGGTTGACATAACCCAGTCGAACGGCCAATTCAAGGATGACTGAACCGTTCGGTCAAAAAGATCACGCGGGAAACCGCCCGGCCGTGGTGGTCCCCGAGGAGGAAGCCAAAGAGATGTCAGCCAGCACGTCGCTCGACGCGCGCCCCGAAGCGTCCCGGGACGCCGAGCCGGAAAGCGCCAAGCACAAGCAGATCCTCGAAGGCGCCCGCCGCGTCTTCTTCGCCTCGGGGTTCGCCGCCGCCAGCATGGGCGAGATCGCCCGCGAGGCGAAGGTCTCCAAAGGCACGCTCTACGTCTATTTCGACAGCAAGGAAGCGCTCTTTGCCGCGCTGATCGACGACGCCAAGCGCGAGACGGCCGAGCGCGCCATGCAGTTCGACGTCGAGGACCCGGATGTCGGAGGCGTGCTGACCGAGTTCGCCATCCGCCTGATCGAGAAGCTCTCCGCGCCCCAGCACGTCGCGATGGTGCGCATGGTGATCGGCGCCGCCGAGCAATTTCCCGACCTCGCCCAGGTCTTCTACGAGGCCGGCCCGAATCACGGCCGCCGCCGGCTGACCGAGTACCTGATCGCCCAGCAGGACCGCGGGCGGCTGGTGATGCCCGACCCGGAACTCGCCGCCTGGCAGTTCCTCGGGATGTGCTGCCATCCGGTGACCGTGCACGTGGTCCTCGCCGGCCAGGAACCGCCCGACCCTGCCCGCGTCCGCACCTACGCCGAATCCGCCGTCGTCACTTTCCTCGCCAGCTTCGGCGCGGCAACGGGCTGACCGCGCGGCCGCCCCGGACGCATCAGAGGTCCAGCGTCCAGGTCTCGCCCACGAGGTCGCGGCCGAACGCCCGATGCGGCGCTGAGGCGACCATCACGAAGCCGGCGCGCTGGTAGAGGTGCCGGGCGGCGGTGAGGACGTCATTGGTCCAGAGCGTGATCTGCCGGTAGCCACTGTCCCGCGCGAAGCCCGTGGCCCGGTCCACAAGCCGCTGCCCGAGCCCCTGCCCGCGTGCCGTCGGCTCGACATAGAGCAGACGCAGCTGCGCCACACCGGGCTCCTTCTGCACGACGAAGACGCTGCCGCCGATCGAGCCGCCGCTTTCGGCGATCCAGGCGGCCTCGCGCCGGGGATCGTGGTCGCGCACGAAGGCCGCAGCGATCTCGGCGACCAGCGCCTCGAAGCTTTGGTCGAGGTCGTATTCCTCGTGGTAGAGCACGCCGTGCCGGTGGACGATCCAGCCGAGATCGCCGCTGCGCATCGGCCGCAGTGTCCAGTCGCCCGGCATGGTGCTCCGGCTCTCCATAAGCGCTCCGCTCCTCCGCAATGCTACGGCCCGAGCTGCTGGCGCAGCGCGGCGAGGTTGGGGTCGCCGGGGTTGGCCGCGAGACCGTCGGCCAGCGCCTGCTTCGCGCCGGAGGTGTCGCCGGTCGCGGCGCGGATGCGGGCGATCATCGCCCAGGCGTCGACCATCTGCGGGTCGAGGCCGGTCGCCTCGCGGAACGCGCTCTCGGCCACCTGCGAGGTTGCGCCCGCCGAGCGCCGCGCCGCCGATCTGCATGTGGGTCTCGGGGAAGTCCACCCGCGCCAGCAGCGACGCCTGCCACTCCCGCGTCGCGGACTGCAGCGCCGCGATCGCGGCCTCGGGCGCGCCGGCGGGATCGGCGCCGAGCATCGCCTTGGCCGCGGCAATCCGCACGTTGCGGAGCGGATCCTGCAGGACCGGCAGCAGCCGCTCGAGCCGCGGTCCGGGATCGAGCGGACGCTGCACGCCGGCCGCGGCGGCGCGCACCAGCGGATCGGGATCGGCGAGGAGCGGCGCCATGCGGTCGGCGAGCGTGGGGTCGGCGACCGGCGCCAGCATCTCGAGCGCGGTCGCCCGCACGATGCCGGCGAGGCCGGCGTCGAGCGCGAGTTCCGCCAGCTCGCCCGACCGCGCCGCCGGGTCCCAGCGCGCCGCGGCGATCGTCGTGGCGAAGGACGGGCCGCGGTGGCTGCTGTCGGGGAAGCGCCTGGCGATCTCCGCCGCCGCCCAGGCCGGGTCCTTGTCGGTGTGGCAGGCGGTGCAGGCGTCGGGCGCACCGGTCGCGGCCGCGAGGTCGGGACGCGGGATGCGGAAGCTGTGGTCGCGCCGGGCGTCGACGCCCATGTAGACCTGCTGCGGCATGTGGCAGCTCACGCATTGCGCGCCCGGGCTGCCCGCCGGGTGGAAGGTGTGCTCGGGGCCGTCGAAGACCTTGAGCGGCAGCGTCGGAAAGCGCGGGTTGCCGGCCGGCGAGTGGCACTGGGTGCAGACGGCATTGCCGTCGGCCACGAGCTTCAGCGCGTGCGGGTCGTGGCAGTCCGAGCAGCGCACGCCGCGGGCGTACATCTTGGCCTGCAGGAACGAGCCGTAGACGTAGTCCTCGGCCTGGATCTGCCCGTCCGCGAAGTAGGTGCCCTCGCGCAGCAGCGCGAGGTTGTAGCTGTCGTGGTAAGGCGTGCCGGGCAGCGGGTTGCCGTCGCCGAAGTCCTCGCGGCGCGAGTGGCAGCCGGCGCATTGCTGGATCTGCGCCTCGGCGGAGGCGGCGAGATCGACGGTCAGCCCGTGCGGGGTCAGGCCCGGCCAGCGTGCCGGGTCGTAGCTGTCCGGCGCCGCCGCCCAGGCGTTGTGCGCCTCGCCGGGGCCGTGGCAGGCCTCGCAGCCGACGCCGATCTCGGCCTCCTTCGCGGCATAGGTGCGGCTGTCGCTGTCGTAGTTCCGGCTGAAGCCGGTGGCGTGGCACTCGGCGCAGCGCGCCTCCCAGCTCTTGTAGGGGCCGGTCCAGTGCAGGCCGTCGTGCGGCTGCAGCACCTGGTCGGGATAGAGGTCGTACCAGCGGTGCCGCACGGTGTCCCAGGCGATGTCGAAGGCCTGCGTCCGCCCCGGCTCCGGCGACAGCAGGTACTGCTGCAGCGGGTGGACGCCGGCGACCCCCACCACGTCGAAGCTGCGGCGCTGGCCGTCGCCGTCCTCGGTCTCGATCACGTAGGCGTCGCCGCGCCGGCTGAACCGGGTGACCACGCCGCGGCTCTCGAAGCTCGCGTCGTCGAAGTCGCCGAGCACCGTCTCCGGTCCCGGCGCGGTCCAGGCGAGCTGGTGGTCCGACCCTTTCCAGAGCGCGGCCTCCGCCCCATGGCAGCCGACGCAACCGGCCGAGCCCACGTACCGCGGCCCCGCTGCCGCCGGCATCTGCGCCGCCAGCGCCCCGCCCCCGAGGGCCACCGCCATTGCCAGAGCGAACAGGAGCCGTCGCACCAAAGGCCCTCCCCGCCAGCGCCTCGGCACCCTACCCCCTGCCCCCGCCTGCCGGCAAGCGGGCGGAAAGGACGTTCTCGTTCGAGCAGAACGGCCGGTTCTGACCGAAGACGGATGGAGGCGCTACTCGGGCAGCGGTTCCTGTTGCCTCCTGCTCTCGGGGGGGCGAGTTGTAGCGGAGGAGGGACTTGAACCCCCGACACGCGGATTATGATTCCAACGCCTCTCTCATACATGACGCCGAACAGAGGTCCGAACGAATCATCCGCGACTACGTAGACACGTCTACTTTTCGATCTTCTGCTCGGCGGCTTCCTCCAAGAGTCTACCGAGAAAGCGTCATCGTCTAAAGAAGCGCTGGAAAACTGCTCCAAGTTTTTTAGGCCGGGAGCGGGCCTCCGCACCATCTCCATCGTGTCGACCACGATTCCAGAGAGACTTGCCAGCGTCTCCGCTTGCCGGTGGCCGCCTTCCGGCCACTCGGCCAATAACCCATGATCTCCGAAGGAGACCAGAACTGCTTCGGCTGACGTGCTGGACGAATAGTGGGCTAAGAAATAGTGTTACAGGCGCTGGCGCGTCTGGCGCCGAGTCTCCGAGAGGACGACCGATGAAGCGCGCTTCAGCCACTGCGTTGGTTCTCGCCTGCCTGACGCCGGGCATTGTACTGGCCCAGCCCACGCCGGCCCCCGCCCTCGCCCCAGCCGCCAGGTTCAATCTCGACACACCGATCGAAGTGCTGGTCGCCGACGAGCGCGCTAGAGCCGTCCTGGACACCTATTTGCCCGGGACGACGACGCATCCCGGTTACGAGATGTACCAGACGATGAGCCTGCGCATGGTTCAGCCTTACTCGAACGGCGGGCTCACCGACGAAATGCTGCAAACGGTCGAGGCCGCCTTGGCTGAGCTCAGGTAGACGCAAGGAATCATACGGCGGCGCTAGGTGCTCGTTCGGGAAGCCCGCTCGAACAGCCGGGCCCGAAACGCGCTGGGGAGATGCGCGGGTGCTGGCCCCTCAATTCGCCCGACATCGATTCGGCGCAGCGCATGAAGGGAGAACCGCTGCGCACCGGCGTCACCGACGATCCCACGTGCCACCATGGGCTCGGGGAAGTGACGCGCGCCGGCATGTGCTGAATGTCTGCTTTGGGCCGAGAGCCGACGTTCAGCCGAGTTCCGCTGGAGGTACGCGAACCTTGCCAAGCGGTTAATGTCGCGCCAAAAGCGTAGTTTTCGCAATAGCTTAGCAATAGTTTCGCGCGCGAAATGTTCCGTCAGCCGCTCGCCGCCGGACGGTGGCACCCGCCTCAGCGGGTGCGGCGGAGGCGGTCGAAGGCGACGGCGATGACGATGCACGCGCCGATGAAGGTGCCCTGCCAGAAGGCGTTGATCCCGAGGAGCCCGAGGCTGTTGCGGATCACCTCGATCAGCGCCGCGCCGACCAGCGCGCCGAAGGCGGTGCCGACGCCGCCGGCGAGGTTGGCGCCGCCGATGACCGCGGCGGCGATGACCTGCAGCTCCATGCCGGTGCCGATGTTGGTGGTGACGGCACCCAGCCAGCCGGTCTCGACGATGCCGGCGATGCCGGCGGAGAGTGCGGAGAGCATGTAGACCGTGACCTTGATCGCGCGGACCGGCACGCCGGTCAGCGTCGCCGCGTGTTCGTTGCCGCCGATCGCGAAGAGATAGCGGCCGAACCGGGTCCAGCGCAGCATGAAGCCGGTGATGAGCGCGAGCACGATCATGTAGATCACCGGGTTGGCGATGCCGAAGAAGAACGCGCCGCCGCCGAGCGCCAGGAGCTTGTCGTGGTCGGGGCCGAACTCGAAGACCACGGTGTTGTTGGAGAGCACCATCGCCAGGCTTCGGGCGATCGACAGCATGCCGAGCGTCACCACGAACGGCGGGAAATTGAGGTAGGCGATCAGCACGCCGTTGAAGGCGCCGACGACCAGCGCCGTCGCGACCGAGGCGAGGATGCCGACCTAGATGCTGTAGCCCGCGTGCATCGTCACGGCGAGGACCATGCTGCAGAGGCAGAGCACCGAGCCGACGCTGAGATCGATCCCGCCGGTGATGATCACCATCGTCATGCCGAGCGCGATGATCGCGGTGAAGGTGATGTTGCGGGTGATGTTGTAGAGGTTCTTCGACGTCGCGAAGCTGTCGGTCGCGAACGACAGGAAGAGGCAGGCGGCGATGATGGCGATCACCACCCAGAAGGTCTGGCTGCCGAGCAGCGACGAGCGCCAGGTGTGCTCCCGCTGGGCGATCGTCTCGTCGAGGGTCAGGGCCATGGCGGGCGTTTCCTTCAGACCTGGTCGATCGCGCCGGTGATCAGGCCGGTGATCTCCTCGGGCGAACTGGTGTCGGCGCGCTTGTCGGCGACCTTGCGGCCGCGGCGCAGCACGATGATGCGGTCGGCGACGGTGAAGACGTCGGGCATGCGGTGGCTGATCAGCACGATGGCGATGCCCTGGTCGCGCAGGTGCTTGATGTGGTGCAGCACCTCGGCGACCTGGCGGACCGAGATGGCGGCCGTCGGCTCGTCCATCAGCACGATCTTGGCGTCGGCCAGCATGGTGCGCGCGATCGCCACCGCCTGGCGCTGGCCGCCCGACATCATCCGGATCAGGTCGCGCGGCCGCGTCTCGGACTTGAGCTCGCCGAAAAGCTGGCCGGCGCGGCGATACATCCCGGCGTAGTCGAGGATCGGCACCGGACCGACCTTGCGGCGCATCTCGCGGCCGAGGAACACGTTGGCGGCGGCGGTGAGGTTGTTGCAGAGGGCGAGGTCCTGGTGGACGATCTCGATGCCATGCCGGCGCGCCTCGAGCGGCCGGCTGAGCACGATCTCGCGCCCGTCCATCCGCATCGAGCCGTGGCTCGGCGGGAAGTTCCCGGCGATCATCTTGACCAGCGTCGACTTGCCGGCGCCGTTGTCGCCCATCAGGCCCACGACCTCGCCGGGCTCCAGCGACAGCGACACGTCGCTGACGGCCTGGATGGCCCCGAAATGCTTCGAGATGTTGGCAAGCTCGAGTACGGCCACCGTTCAGCTTCCTCCCGTCGCGACGGCGCCGTTCCGGTGCCCCTCCCGGCTTCTTCGCGGCCGACCGCCGCAAGGGATTAGCCGAACCCCGGCCCGCCCGTCAATCGAGCGCCTCGCTGCGGAACACGCCCTGAGCACAAAAAACCGGGCCCCCGAGTCTGGGCATGGGTCAAGTCATTGATTACAATGAGATTCGTGTTATGAAAACTTCGTTAATCGGCGGAGGCGCGAGAGCCGCCCCGACGGCGTCGCGGACATCGTCGTCGTCGCTCGGATGGGGAGTCTCGGAATTAACCAACAGAGTCGTTGACGCGACGGGGCCGGCCCGTGTTAGGTGACGCCGGGAGGACGTTGCGGCCTGATGACCCGGCAAAAGACCGTGGGCTCAGTCCGTGTGTCCTTTCGTGCAACGGGAGGTCACTTATGAAACAACTGACATTGCTGGCCGCCGCGGCCGCCCTGGCGCTGACCGCCGGGACGTCGATGGCCCAGGACAAGAAGCAGCTCGTGATCGTCGTCAAGGGGCTCGACAACCCCTTCTTCGAAGCGATCCACCAGGGCTGCGAGAAATGGAATAGCGAGAACGGCGATTCCGAGTACCAATGCTTCTACACCGGCCCGGCGTCGACCTCGGACGAGGCGGGCGAGGCTCAGATCATCCAGGACGTGCTCGGCAAGCCCGATACCGCCGCGATCGCCATCTCGCCGTCGAACGCCAAGCTGATCGCCCAGACGTTGAAGACCGCCGCACCGACGATCCCGGTGATGACCGTCGACGCCGACCTCGCCGCCGAGGACTCGGCACTGCGCCAGACCTACCTCGGCACCGACAACTACCTGATGGGCCAGAAGATCGGCGAGTACATCAAGGCCAAGAAGCCCGATGGCGGCAAGATCTGCACGATCGAGGGCAATCCCGGCGCCGACAACATCCTGCGCCGCGCTCAGGGCATGCGCGATGCGCTGACCGGCCAGAAGGGCCTGACCGCGCTCGCCGGCGAAGGCGGCTGGACCGAGGTTGCCGGCTGCCCGGTCTTCACCAACGACGACGGCGCCAAGGGCGTGCAGGCGATGACCGACATCCTCGCCGCCAACCCCGACATGGACGCCTTCGGCATCATGGGCGGCTGGCCGCTCTTCGGCGCGCCGCAGCCCTACCGCGACCTCTTCAAGCCGATGGCGGACAAGATCGCGTCCGGTGACTTCGTGATCGGCGCCGCCGACACGATCGGCGACGAGGTGGCGATCGCCAAGGAAGGCCTCGTGACCGCGCTCGTCGGCCAGCGGCCGTTCGAGATGGGCTACAAGGCGCCTTCGGTGATGATCAGCCTGATCAAGGGCGAGAAGGTCGAAGACCCGGTCTTCACCGGCCTCGACGAGTGCACCCAGGAAACCGCCGACACCTGCATCCAGAAATAGCGCGAAGGGCCGCAAGGCCCGATCAGTCCGGTCGATACCGGACGCGCTATGCCTCCTGGGCCGCCTTCGGGCGGCCCTTTTCTTTACCGGGCGAGCAGGCGTTCGTAGCGGCAGGCCAGCGCTTGGAGGTTGACGCGGACGTCGAACCTGCGGGCGACGCGTGCCTGCCCGGCGGCGCTCATCGCGGCGTGGAGCGCCTCGTCGGTGAGGAGCCGCTCGAGCGCCGCGGCCAGCGCCGGCGGGCTGGCGTCGGGCACGAGGAGGCCGCTGACGCCGTCCTCGACCACCTCCGGGATGCCGCCGGTCCGCGCGCCGACCACCGGCACGCCCATCGCCTGCGCCTCGGCGGCGACGAGGCCGAGGGTCTCCACGGGCAGGTTCTCGGTCGCGGTCGACGGGAAGCAGAGGACGCGCGAGCGGGCGAGGAGCGCGCGCGCCGCCGCCTGGCCCTGCGCGCCGTGAAAGCGCACCGGCAGCCGGCGTTCGGCGGCGGTCCGCTCGAGGGCCGCCTGCTCCGGACCGCCGCCGATGATGTCCAGTTCCGCGTCCGGCAGGCGCTGTCGCAGGAGGGTGAGCGCGTCGAGGGCGAAATGCGTGCCCTTGGAGCGGACCAGCCGGCCGATCATGGCGATGCGGTGGCCGCCGGGCTCGCTGCGGCGGCCGTCGAAGAGGCAGCGGTCGATGCCGAGGCTGTGGACCTCGGTCGTGGCGGGGTCGCTGCCGAGCGCCACCACCGCGCGGCGCAGCCATTCGGAGCCGGCGAGGACCAGGGCCGCCTCGCGGAACAGGCGCGGCCGGCGGTGCAGGTGGCGGCGCTCGTAGAGCGTCGGGGCGCCTGCGCCGATCCGGGCGTCCCAGCCGTGGTAGCTGACGACGAGCGGCACGCCGAGCCGGCCGGCGATGTCCATGATCTCGGTGGCGGCCGGCGCGAAGTGCGCGTGGATGAGGTCGGGGCGGAAGCCGCGGACGAACGCCTCGAGGCGGGGGCTGCGGCCGCTGAGGAGCAGCAGCCGGCCTTCGATGCCGCCCGCCGCCGCGTCGGAAAGGGCGAAGTTCGGCACGCGGCCGAGATCGAGCGTCGCGGCGCTGCGCTGGCGCCCGGCGAGCGCGGTCACGGCCCCCGGCAGAAGTTCCGCGTGCTGCCGAACCCAGGGCTGGTAGACCGGCAAGAGATGCGGCACGTAGATCAGCACGCGCTTGGCGGAGGGCGAGGCTTGCACGAGAGCGATGACCTGGGTTCGGAGGCGGCCGGCGCGCGAGGATCGGCCGAAGGCGCTAACGAAGTCTTGCGCGCCCGGCTGCGCGAGCGCTTCGAGATCGGCGCGCACCCGCTGCGTTTTCTCGAGGCGCGGCCGGCGGAGCGGTCCGGCGTGCCGCTGACGCGGGTCGCCTTCGCCAACGCGGCGGGCGAGCGGGTGGAGGGCTACCTGCTCGAGCCCGAAGCGGCTGGGCCGGCGCCGGCGATCCTCTACATCCATGCACATGGCGGCCGCTACGACATCGGCGCGGCCGAGGCGGTCGACGGCCGCGCCGCGCTCGACGGGCCGCCGGGGCCGGCGCTGGCCAGGGCCGGGTTCCGGGTGCTGGCGCTCGATTTGCCGTGCTTCGGCGGGCGCGCCGGCACAAGCGAAGGCGCTGCGGCCAAGGCGGCGCAGTGGTGGGGCGGCTCGCTCGCGGGGCAGATGCTGGGCGAGCTCGCCTCGACGCTCGACTGGCTCGCGGCCGACCCGGCCACCGACCCGGCGCGGATCGGCGTCTACGGGCTCTCGATGGGGGCGACGCTCGGCTACTGGCTCGGCGCCGTCGAGCCGCGGCTGGCGGCGGTGGCGCATCTCTGCTGCTTCGCCGACTTCGCGCCGATGGTGGCGAGCGGCGCCCACGACGGCCACGGGCACTACCTGACGGTGCCGGGGCTGCTCGGGATCGCCTCGAACGGCGTCATCGCCGGGCTGATCGCGCCGCGGCCGCAGTTCGTCGGCCTCGGCGATCGCGACGCGCTGACCCCGGCCGACGCCACCGCGCCGGCGCTGGCGGCGCTGCGGGCCGCCTATGCGGCGGCCGGCGCCGAGGCCGCGCTCACCGTGTTCCGCGAGCCCGAGAGCGGGCACCAGGAGGCGCCGGCGATGCGGCAGGCGGTGCTGGCGTTCCTGGGAGAGGCGCTTGGCCAGCGACGTTGAGCCGGGGCGGCGTTCCGGATTTGTTAACCGGTCCCCGGGCAGTCTCGCCGCCGTAGCCGGATTGCCTGGGACGGAATGGCACGACTTCTCCTCGCTCTGCTGCTCCTCGCCGCCGGTCCCGCCGCGGCGGAGGAGTACCGGCTCGGCGCGCAGGACCGCGTCCGCATCGACGTCTACGAGTACCCCAACCTCAACGGCGAGTACGCGGTCGACGGCTCGGGCACCGTGGCACTGCCGCTCCTCGGCGAGGTCGACGTGGCGGGGATCACCCCGCGGGAACTGGCGGCCAAGATCAACGCCGGGCTGCAGGCGGTGTCGAAGAGTGCGGCGGCCAGCTCGGCGACGGTCGAGGTCGTGGCCTACCGGCCGTTCTTCATCCTCGGCGACGTGCAGAACCCCGGGCCCTACGCCTACCAGCCGGGGCTGCGGATGGTGCAGGCGCTGGCGCTGGCCGGCGGCACCTACCGGCTGCAGGACCCCGGGCTGGTGCGGCTGTCGCGCGATGCCATCGCGGCGGAAGGCGAGATCCGGGTGCTGAAGGCGCGGGAGTTCGACCTCTTGGCCGAAGCCGCGCGGCTGGAGGCCGAGCTGCGCGACGACGCGGCGCTGGCGTTCCCGCCGGATCTCGACGGTTCGGCGCCCGATCCGGCGATGGCGGAGACGGTGACCGGGCGGCAGCGCACGCTTTTCGCGGTGCGGCGCGAGGCCTTCCTCAAGCAGATCGCGACGCTGGACCGGCTGGTGCAGTCGCTGAAGGACGAGGTGACCGCACTCGACCGGCAGAACGCGCTCAAGGACAAGCAGATCGCCACGGTCGAGCAGGAGCTCGTCTCGACGCGCATCCTGGTCCACAAGGGGCTGGCGCCGCAGGCACGGGGGCTCGAGCTCGAGCGGCTCGCCGCCGACATCGCCGGCGACCAGCAGGAGGTGGCGACCCAGCGGCTGCGCGCGCAGCAGGCGATCGCCCAGACCGAGCAGGCGCTGCTCAGCCTCGCCGACGACCGCCGCTCGCAGGCCGCGGCGGCGCTGCGAGACGCCGACGAGCGGCTGCGCGAGACCCGCGCGGCGATCGCCACACAGGCCGCGCTGCTGCGCGAGGCGGTGATGCTGGCGCCCGACGCTGTGCAGCGCCGGCTGGAGCTGGCGAGCGGGCCTGTCGTCTATGCCGTCACGCGGTTCTCCGGCGAGGCCGGCGTGACTGCCGAGGCCGGCGCCGGCGAATGGGTCGCGCCCGGCGACGTGATCACCGTCCGGCTGCGACCGGACGGCGGCCGCGGCCCTCGCGAACTGACCCTCAGGTCTGCGAAGGCCGGTCCGGACGTGCTCCTCGGTCTCGTGCTCCTCGCCGCGGGCGGACAGGAAGTGGCCGACGCCCTCCAGCGCCGGGATATGCTCGCAGAGCACCCGGAACGACACCAGGAGCGGCGTCGCCACGATCATCCCGACCACCGACCAGAGCCAGGCCCAGAGCGTCACCGAGAGGAACAGCACGACGGTGTTGAGCTTCAGGCTGCGCCCGATGAAGTACGGCGTGATGAACTGCCCCTCGAGCGAGGTCAGACCCAGGTAGACGCCGCCCGCGGCCAGCGCCTGGCCGGCATGCGGCAGGCTGACGAGGCCGATGACGACGGCGAGCCCGATGCCGGTGACCGCGCCGATGTAGGGAATGAAGTTCAGCACGAACGCGATGACCCCGAAGAGCAGCGGCTCGGGCATGCCGAGCAGCCACATCGCCAGACCGATGGCGCAGCCGAGCCCGGCGTTGATGATGGTGATGGTGAAGAGATAGCGCGACACCCGCCGCTCGATATCGTGGGCGATCCGAACCGCCAGCCGCTTGTCGCGGAACGTCGGCAGCACGTAGACGATCTTCTCGTAGATCATGTCGCCCGAGGCGAGGATGAAGTAGAGCAGCACCAGCATCAGCACCAGCTGCGCCAGCAGCGCCGGAGCCGTCGCCGCGAAGCGCGTGGTCATGCCTTCGCCCTTGACCACGACCTCCTGCACGTCGCCGTCGGCCGCCGGCCCCGTGATCTGGTCGACCTGCTTGGCCGCCTCGCGCACCCCTTCCGCCGCGCTCTTCAGCTCGCGCAGCTTGTCGTTGAGCTCCCGCCCGATCGTCGGCGCGCTGGCGATCCAGTCGCTCGCCGGCGCCGCCACCATCGACCCGCCGACGCCGAGGACCCCGACCAGCGATCCCACGATCAGCAGCGCCGAAATCGCAGGGGGACAATGCCAGCGCTCCATGAACCGCCGCAGCGGGCTGAAGACGAACGCCAGCATGAAGGCCAGCGCCACCGGCATCAGGAAGTCCTTGGCGTAGGCGAGGCCCGCAACGAGGAGCAGGATGAAGATGCCGATGCCCGCCCATCGCGGCGTCGGCGCCGACCAGCCGCTGCGCGCGACCGGCCGCTCCGCCTCGGCCGGCGCGAAGGCGGCGGCGCGCCCGCGATCTGCCATTGGTCTTCTTCTCCCCTGGTCGCCGGGTTCGTCGGGTTCGCCGGTCTTGCTTCGCATAGCACCGGAGGCCGGCCCGCCGCTCGCCGACATCCGGCGATGCTTAACGGCGTGGCCGCCGATACGTTGCACGGCCGCCGTTGCGACTTGCGCGCGGTTCCGCTTTGTTCTCAAATCGCGACTCGTATCGGCGCGCGAACCGACTATCTAAGACGCTTCACAGGAGCGGGACATGCCGGAGCAGAAGTTCATCGAGATCCGCGGCGCGCGCGAGCACAACCTGAAGTCGATCGACATCGACCTGCCGCGCGACAAGCTCGTGGTGATCACCGGCCTCAGCGGCTCCGGCAAGTCGAGCCTCGCCTTCGACACCATCTACGCCGAGGGCCAGCGCCGCTACGTCGAGAGCCTGTCGGCCTATGCCCGCCAGTTCCTCGACATGATGCAGAAGCCCGACGTCGACCACATCTCGGGCCTCTCGCCGGCGATCTCGATCGAGCAGAAGACCACCTCGAAGAACCCGCGCTCGACCGTCGGCACCGTCACCGAGATCTACGACTACCTGCGGCTGCTGTTCGCCCGCGTCGGCATCCCCTACTCGCCGGCGACCGGCCTGCCGATCGAGGCGCAGCAGATCAGCCAGATGGTCGACATCACCATGGCGCTGCCGGAGGGCACCCGCGCCTACCTGCTGGCGCCGATCGTGCGCGACCGCAAGGGCGAGTACCGCAAGGAATTCGCCGACCTGCGCAAGCAGGGCTACCAGCGGGTCAAGGTCAACGGCGAGTTCCACGAGCTCGACGCGCCGCCCGAGCTCGACAAGAAGTACCGCCACGACATCGACGTCGTCGTCGACCGCATCGTGGTGCGCGAGGGCCTCGAGACCCGGCTGGCCGACAGCCTGCGCACAGCGCTCGACCTCGCCGACGGCATCGCCATCCTCGAGACCGTGCCGCCCGAAGGCGAGGAGCCGCGGCGGATCACCTTCTCCGAGAAGTTCGCCTGCCCGGTCTCGGGCTTCACCATCGCCGAGATCGAGCCGCGGCTCTTCTCGTTCAACGCGCCGTTCGGCGCCTGCCCGGCCTGCGACGGCCTCGGAGTCGAGCTCTTCTTCGACCCGCGCCTGGTGGTGCCCGACGAAGGCCTGCCGCTGCTGCGCGGCGCCATCGCGCCCTGGGCCAAGGGCCAGTCGCCCTACTACCGCCAGACCATCGAGGCGCTGGCCAACCACTACGGATTCGACAAGACCAAGCGCTGGCGCGACCTGCCGGAGCAGGCGCAGAAGGTGCTGCTCTACGGCTCCGAAGGCGAGAAGATCCGCTTCCGCTACGACGAAGGCGGCCGGGTCTACGAGATCAGCCGGCCGTTCGAAGGCGTGATCCCGAACCTCGAGCGCCGCTACCGCGAGACCGACTCGTCCTGGTCGCGCGAGGAGATGGAGCGCTACCAGAACAACCGCCCCTGCGGCACCTGCCACGGCTACCGGCTGAAGCCCGAGGCGCTCGCGGTCCGGATCGGCGACCTGCACATCGGCCAGGTCGTGCGCCTCTCGATCCGCGAGGCGCTCGCCTGGGTCGAGAGCGTACCCGAGGCGCTGAACGCGCAGCGCAACGAAATCGCCAAGGCGATCCTGAAGGAAATCCGCGAGCGGCTCGGCTTTCTCGTCAACGTCGGGCTCGACTACCTGACGATGGCGCGCAATGCCGGCACGCTCTCGGGCGGCGAGAGCCAGCGCATCCGCCTCGCGAGCCAGATCGGCTCCGGGCTGACCGGCGTCCTCTACGTGCTCGACGAGCCGTCGATCGGCCTGCACCAGCGCGACAACGACCGGCTGCTGACCACGCTCAAGAACCTTCGCGACGCCGGCAACACGGTGATCGTCGTCGAGCACGACGAGGAGGCGATCCGCGAGGCCGACCACGTCGTCGACATCGGTCCGGGCGCCGGCATCCACGGCGGCCGGATCATCGCCGAGGGTACCCCCGCCGACATCGCCGCCTCACCCGACTCGATCACCGGCCAGTACCTGACCGGCGCCCGGTCGGTGCCGGTGCCCGCCACCCGTCGCAAGGGCAACGGCAAGAAGGTCGTGGTGCGCGGCGCCACCGGCAACAACCTGCGCGACGTCACCGCGACCTTCCCGCTCGGCACCTTCACCTGCGTCACCGGCGTCTCGGGCGGCGGCAAGTCGACGCTGACCATCGAGACGCTGTTCAAGACCGCCTCGATGCGGCTGAACGGCGCGCGCCAGACCCCGGCGCCGTGCGAGACCATCGAGGGGCTCGAGCACCTCGACAAGGTCATCGACATCGACCAGTCGCCGATCGGCCGCACCCCGCGCTCGAACCCTGCCACCTACACCGGCGCGTTCGGCCCGATCCGCGACTGGTACGCCGGACTGCCGGAGGCCAAGGCCCGCGGCTACAAGCCCGGCCGCTTCAGCTTCAACGTCAAGGGCGGCCGCTGCGAGGCCTGCCAGGGCGACGGCGTCATCAAGATCGAGATGCACTTCCTGCCGGACGTCTACGTCACCTGCGAAACCTGCAAGGGCAAGCGCTACAACCGCGAGACGCTGGAGGTCCACTTCAAGGGCAAGAGCATCGCCGACGTGCTCGACATGACGGTCGAGGACGCCGAGCAGTTCTTCTCCGCGGTCCCGGCGATCCGCGAGAAGATGACGACGCTGATGCAGGTGGGCCTGGGCTACATCAAGGTCGGCCAGCAGGCGACGACGCTCTCCGGCGGCGAGGCGCAGCGGGTCAAGCTCTCCAAGGAGCTGGCGCGGCGCTCCACCGGGCGCACCCTCTACATCCTCGACGAGCCGACGACCGGCCTGCATTTCGAGGACACCCGCAAGCTCCTCGAAGTGCTGCACGAGCTGGTCGAGCAGGGCAACAGCGTCGTGGTGATCGAGCACAACCTCGACGTCATCAAGACCGCCGACCACATCATCGACATCGGGCCCGAAGGCGGTGACGGCGGCGGCAGCATCGTCGCGACCGGCACGCCCGAGCAGATCGCGCGTGTCGCGGCCAGCCACACCGGCCACTATCTCGCCGCGATCCTGGCGGCGCGGAGCGTCGCTGCGGAGTGAAGAGAGGGCGACGCCGCGGCGAACACGGGGGACACGAACGCCGCCTCAACTGGTACTCGTTTCGAACACACGCCTCGCCGCCCTCCCAGCCTATTACGGCGGAAGGGAGCGATAGGTTGCAGCGCACCGGTTTTCCGGCGCGTTTCCGCCCTCCCGTGGCACCGCCGCCACCGACCGGAACGGTCCGGTGACGCTGCCGCCCCCGTTCGACGCCTGGTTCGCGCGCCGGGGCTGGACACCGCACCCCCACCAGCTCGACCTCATCGACCGCGCCGGCGATGCGGCGACGCTGCTGATCGCCCCGACCGGCGGCGGCAAGACGCTGGCGGGCTTCCTGCCGAGCCTGATCGCGCTCGGCGCCGCCCCGCCGCCGGGGCTGCACACCCTCTACGTCTCGCCGCTGAAGGCGCTGGCCGCCGACATCCGCCGCAACCTCAGCGCCCCGGTCGCCGAGATGCGGCCTCGGCATCCGCATCGAGGACCGCACCGGCGACACCGGCGCCGCCGCCCGCGCCCGCCAGCGCGTCGACCCGCCGCACATCCTGCTGACGACGCCGGAATCGCTGGCGCTGATGCTCTCCTACGAAGAGGCCCCCGTCATCTTCGCCGGCGTCGCCCGCGTCATCGTCGACGAGATCCATGCGCTGGCCGAATCGAAGCGCGGCGACCAGCTGATGCTCGGCCTCGCCCGGCTGAAGACGCTGGCGCCCGGCATGCGACGGATCGGCCTCTCCGCCACCGTCGAGGACCCCGCGGCGCTCGCCGCCTTCCTCGGCGAAGGGACACGGATCCTCCTCGCCGACCCCGGTCCCGAGCCCGACGTCCGCATCCTGGAGACCGAGGAGCCGCCGCCCTGGGCCGGCCAGAACGCGCGCTACGCCGCCCGCGCGGTGATGGACCTGATCCGCGGCGCCACCACCACGCTGGTCTTCATCAACACCCGCGCCCAGGCCGAGCTGTTCTTCCAGGCGCTCTGGGCCGAGAACGACGAGGCGCTGCCGCTGGCGCTCCACCACGGCTCGCTCGCCCGCGAGGTCCGCGCCCGGGTCGAGGCGGCGATGGTGGCCGGTGCGCTGCGCGGCATCGTCGCCACCGGCTCGCTCGACCTCGGCATCGACTGGGGCGACGTCGATCTCGTGGTGCAGGTCGGCGCGCCCAAGAACGTCAAGCGGCTCGTCCAGCGCATCGGCCGCGCCAACCACCGCTACAACGCCCCCTCGAGGGCCGTGCTGGTGCCGGCCAACCGCTTTGAGGTCCTCGAATGCCGCGCCGCGCTCGAGGCGGTCCACGCCCACGACCTCGACGGCGAGCCGCGCGGCCCCGGCCCGCTCGACGTCCTCTGCCAGCACATCCTGCTGACCGCCTGCGCCGCCCCGTTCGACGCCGACGCGCTCTTCGCCGAGGTCCGCCGCGCCGGCCCCTACCGCGGGCTGGCGCGGGCCGACTTCGACGCCTGCCTCGCCTACTGCGCCACCGGCGGCTACGCGCTCCGCGCCTACGACCGCTGGCAGCGCCTGGTCCTCGACGCCGGCCGCTGGCGCCTGCGCGACCCGCGCCGCGCCCGGGCGCTGCGGATGAACGTCGGCACCATCGTCGCCACCGAGACGGTCAAGGTGCGGATCAGGCGCTCGGGCTCCCCTCTCGGCGAGATCGAGGAGGACTTCGCCGCCTCGCTCACCCCCGGCGACACCTTCCTGATCGGCGGCGAGACCGTGCGCTACGAGAGCCTGCGCGAGATGGTGGTCGAGGTCTCCCGCCAGCCATCGAAGGACCCGAAGATCGCCGCCTACATGGGCACCAAGCTCGCCACCTCGACGCTGCTCTCCCACCGCGTCGTCGAGCTCCTCTCCCGCCCCGACGCCTGGGGCCGGCTGCCCGCCTATATGCAGGACTGGCTCGCCACCCAGACCGAGGTCAGCCGGATGCCGCAGCCCGGGCGGCTGCTCGCCGAGACCTTCTTCCGCGGGCCGCAGGCGCACCTCTGCCTCTACGGCTTCGCCGGCCGCAACGCCCACCAGACGCTCGGCCTGCTGGTCACCCGGCGCATGGAGGCCGCCGGCCTCGACCCGATGGGCTTCGTCGCCAACGACTACGCGCTGCTGATCTGGGGCCTCGACGAGGTCCGCGACCCCGCGGCGCTGCTGGCGCCGCAGGCGCTGCGCGACGGCCTCGAAGGCTGGCTCGGCGAGAACGCGGTGATGAAGCGCACCTTCCGCAACGCCGCGACCGTCGCCGGGCTGATCGAGAAGAACCTGCCCGGCAACCGCAAGACCGGCCGGCAGGCGACGTTCTCCTCCGACATCCTCTACGACACGCTGCGCAAGTACGACCCCGACCACCTGCTGCTGCGCATCACCCGCGAGGAAGCCGGCCGCGGCCTCGTCGACTTCGGCCGCATCGAGGAGATGCTGGACCGCAGCGCCGGACGCATCGACCTGGTTCGCGCGCCGCACGTCACCCCGCTGGCAGCACCGCTCTTCCTCGAGATGGGCCGCGTGCCGATTCGCGGCCGGGCCGAGGCGCGGCTGGTCAGCGAAGCCGCCGAGGCACTCCTCGCCGAGGCCGGCCTCGCGCCCGACGCCGCCGCCTGACTTCGTCTCGCCGACCGCAGCCCGGGACCGGTTGCAACATCGCCTGGGACGAACCTGAAACACCTCGGGCGTCCAATTCCGCTTCGCCCAAGGCCGCACCCGGCCCGCTTGATGACGCCCGGTCCCCGCGACCCCGCGTCGGGCGAAGTTCGATTTGGGGAAGGAACAGATCGCATGTCAGCTTCATTGATTGCCCTCGACGGCGGCAGCCGCACCGTGTCCAAAGCAAGCATCGACGCGCTCCGCGCCAGCGTTCGCGGCAGCGTCGTCGCACCCGGCGAGCCCGGCTACGACGAGGCCCGCACCATCTGGAACGCGATGATCGATCGCCGCCCCGGCCTCGTGGTCCGGGCCGAGGCGCCCGGCGACGTCCAGGCGGCGGTGAACTTCGCCCGGGACAACGGCCTCGTGATCGCCGTCCGCAGCGGCGGCCACCAGATCGGCGGGCTCGCGGTCGCCGAGGGCGCCTTGCTGCTCGATCTCTCGCCGATGAAGGCCGTCAGCGTCGATGCCGCGGCCCGCACCGCCCGCGTCGAGCCCGGAGCCACGCTCGCCGATGTCGACGCCGCCACGCAGGCGCACGGCCTCGCGGTACCGATGGGCATCAACTCCACCACCGGCATCGCCGGGCTCACCCTCGGCGGCGGCTTCGGCTGGACCAGCCGCAAGCTCGGCATGACCATCGACACCCTCCTTGCGGCCGACATCGTCACCGCCGACGGCGCGATGCGCCGCGCCAGCGCCGACGAGAACCCCGACCTCTTCTGGGCGATCCGCGGCGGCGGCGGCAACTTCGGCGTGGTGACCGCCTTCGAGTTCAGGCTGCAGGCGCTCGGGCCGGAAGTGCTTGCCGGGCTGATCGTCCATCCGATCGCCGCGGCGCCCGAGCTGCTGCGCGACTTCCGCCGCATCGGCCGCGAGGCGCCGGACGAGCTCACCGTCTGGGCGGTGATGCGCAAGGCGCCGCCGCTGCCCTTCCTGCCCGAGGACTGGCACGGCCGCGAGGTGCTGGTCTTCGCCGCCTGCTACGCCGGGCCCGTCGCCGACGGCGAGAAGGCGATGGCCGAGCTGCGCGGCCTCGGCCAGCCGATCGCCGACGTGATCGGCCCAGTGCCTTTCGCCGGCTGGCAGCAGGCGTTCGACCCGCTGCTGACCCCCGGCGCGCGCAACTACTGGAAGAGCCACGACTTCATCGAGTTCCCCGACGCGGCGATCGACGTCATGCTCGGGGCGATCGACAGCCTGCCCGATCCGCAGTGCGAGATCTTCCTCGCGCATCTCGGCGGCGCGATGGCGCGGGTGCCCGCCGGTGCGACCGCGTTCCCGCAGCGCGCCGCGCACATGACGATGAACGTGCACACCCGCTGGCAGGACGCCGCGAACGACGCCGGCTGCATCGGTTGGGCGCGCGACCTCTTCGACCGCATGGCGCCCTTCGCCGCCGGCAGCGTCTACGTGAACTTCATGCCCGAGGACGAGGCGGGCCGGGTCGGCTCCGCCTACGGGCGGAACCTCGACCGGCTGCGCGCGATCAAGGCCCGGTTCGATCCGGCGAACCTCTTCCGGATGAACCACAACATCCTGCCGGCCCCGGTGGCCCGCGCCGCCGAGTGACCGCTTGCGGCCCGCCGGCACCGCCGGCGGCCGCTCGCCCGGCGCGCTACCGCGAGAGCGGCGTCGCGCCCGTCTCGGTGCGGACGATCTTGCCGTCCCTGAGCGTGTGGACCGCCATCACCGCCTCGCGCGAGCCGTCGGGGAAATCCATCACCGAGTGCTCGACCAGGATGTCGCCGTTCTCGTAGAGGCAGCGCTGGTCGTGCACCGCCAGCCCGCTGCTGCCGGACATCTTGCGGATCATCTCGGCCATCGCCGCCTTGTCCATCGTCGTGCCGGTCTGGTGGCGGACGAAGGTAAAATCGTCGGCCAGAAGGCCGATGAACGCGTCCGCGTCCCGGTCCTGCATCGCGGCCTCGAGCTTCCCGTAGATCGACATCACGCTTCTCCCCCTTGCGTTGACGGCGCCGCGAGCATGCGCTTCCCCCGCCGCCGCGGCAAGGAACCCGACGCCCCTTGCGCGGGCGCGGCGCATGATGCACTCCCGCGGGCGATGACCGGACAGCCGCTCTCCCTTGCCGGCGCCAGCCTTGTCGCCCGCGCATCCGGCGCCCTCTGGTGGCCGGCCGAGCGGCTGCTCACGGTGGCGGACCTGCACCTCTGCAAGTCCGAGCGCCAGGCGCGGCTGCGCGGCGCGCTGCTGCCGCCCTACGAGACCACCGAGACGCTCGACCGCCTCGCCGCCGAGGTCGCGGCGCTGGCGCCCGCGCGCGTCGTCTGCCTCGGCGACAGCTTCGACGACTGCGCCGCCGGCGCGGCGCTCGCCGAAGCCGACGCCGCGCGGCTCACCGCGCTGATGGCCGGGCGCGACTGGGTCTGGATCGCCGGCAACCACGACCCGGGTCCGCTGGCGCTCGGCGGCCGCCACCTCGCCGAGCTCCGGCTCGGCCCCCTCGCGTTCCGCCATGCCGCCGCCGCCGCAGCGGTCCCGGGCGAGGTCTCCGGCCACTACCACCCCAAGTACCGCCTCGCGGTGCGCGGCGGCGCGGTCACCCGGCCGTGCTTTCTCGCCGACGCCGCCCGGCTGATCCTGCCGGCGTTCGGCGCCTACACCGGCGGGCTCTTCGCCGACCACCCGGCCTTCGCCGCGCTCTTCGGCCCCGGCGCCCGCGCCGTCCTGACCGGCGCCCCCTGCGTCGCCCTGCCGCTGACCCGACCCGCAGCCTGACGCGCAGCCCTCTTCGGATTTCATACTGGCATGAAGCCTATCGGGCAGGACAGGGGCCCCGCCAACAGGCGGGGAGAAAATCTGAAACTCACGGGCGAAGCCCGTTCCATCGAAGGGAGGCCGCAAAGGCGGCCGACCGCCAAGCGCCGGCCGAGCGGGGGCCTTCAGGCCCCCCGAGGCCGGCGCTCCCCCGGCACGCCGGCCGGAAGCGGACCGGCCGCCAACCGGGCGTCAGGGCGTCAGCCCCTCCGGCTCCGCCAGGCCGCTGATGCGGCAGCATGCCGTGAGCGTGTTGGACAAAAGGCAGGCGATCGTCATCGGCCCGACCCCGCCCGGCACCGGGGTGATCGCTCCCGCGACGTCCACGGCCGAGGCGAAGTCGACGTCGCCGACCAGCCGGCTCTTGCCGTCCTCGCCGTCGACGCGGTTGATCCCGACGTCGATCACCGTGGCGCCCGGCCGGATCCACTCGGCCGTCACGAGACCCGGCCGCCCCACCGCCACCACCAGCACGTCGGCCCGAGCGCAGAGCGCCGGCAAGGCGCGGCTGCGCGAATGCGCGATCGTCACCGTGGCGTTGTCGCGCAGCAGCAGCTGGGCCATCGGCCGCCCGACGAGGTTCGAGCGCCCGAGCACCACCGCCTCGGCACCCGAAAGATCGCCCAGGTGGCCGCGCAGCAGCATCAGGCAGCCCAGCGGCGTGCAGGGCACCATCGCCGGCCGCCCGCTCGCGAGCCGGCCGACGTTGCTGACGTGAAAGCCGTCGACATCCTTCTCGGCCGCCACCGCGTCGAGCACCCGGTTCGCGTCGATCTGCGGCGGCAGCGGCAGCTGCACCAGGATGCCGTGCACGCCCGGGTCGCGGTTCAGCCGCTCGACGACCGCCAGCACCTCGGTCTCAGACGTGCCGGCGTCGAGGCGGATCTCCTCGGAGCGCATCCCCGCCTCGCGGGTCAGCCGCCCCTTGTTGCGCACGTAGACCTCGCTCGCGGGATCGTCGCCGACCAGCACCACCGCGAGCCCCGGCACCACCCCGTGGCGCCCGGCAAGCTCGGCCACCAACCCGCCCACCCTCGCGCGCAGCCCTGCCGCGATCGCCTTGCCGTCGATGATGTCCGCGCCCACCGGTGTCTCCCTCTCCGCTTCGCGCGCCTTATCGGCAACCCGCCGCCGGCGCAACTGCCGGCTCAGCCGGGGGCGAGCGGCGGATAGGCGCGCTGCGGCGGCACGTGCAGCCGGACCTCGTCGCCGAGCCCGATCGTGCCTTCGCGCTCCACCCAGGCGGTGATCCCGCGACGGTGCGTCGCCGCCGTCCGGAACGCGCCGCCGTGCCCGGGATGCTCGCGCTCGATCTCGCGGGCCGGGATGGTGCAGGGCGTGTTCTCCATGTCGACGGTCAGCGCCGCGCCGCCCGCGAAGATCAGCCGCGAGGACGGCGGCACCAGCGTCAGGTCCGGCAAGCCCTCGAGCACGATGTTGGCGCCCAACCACTCCGGCCGCAGCGCCGGCAGCGCCATCGCCGCGGCGATCGCCGCCAGCTCCTCCCGCGACACCAGGCTGACCTGGCGCACGTTGCGGATCGTCGTGCCGCGCGGATACTGCGCTGTCACCCGCGAGCACGATGGCCGCGTCAGCCCGAAATGGCTCTCGCCCGCGATCCCCGCGAACGTCAGCGCCAGCCGTTCCGCCGGCGCCGAGCGCATCGAACCGTCGCGGTCGCCGACCAGCCCGAGCCAGGCCACCCGCCCGCCGATCGTCGTGGCGCTGAGGATCGCCACAGGCTCAGCCCAGCCCCAGCCCGATCAGGCTCGCCCGGAGCTGCGCCTCGGGGTCGAGCGCCACGTCGACGACGATGCCGTCCTCGTCCGGCCCGAGCGGCTCCAGCGTCGCGTACTGCGAGGCGAGGAGATCCGCCGGGAAGAAGTGCCCTTTGCGCGTCGCGAGCCGCGCCGCCAGCACCTCGAACGGTCCGTGGAGGTGCACGAACCGCACCCGCTTGCCGCCGGTGCGCAGCAGGTCGCGGTACGCCCGCTTCAGCGACGAGCACGCCATCACCGACGACTGCCCGTCGCCCTCGTGGACCGCGATGATCTCCGCCAGCCGCTGCAGCCAGGGCCAGCGGTCCTCGTCGGTCAGCGGCACGTGCGCCGCCATCTTGGCGACGTTGGCCTCGGTGTGGAACCGGTCGCCCTCGTCGAATGGCCAGCCGAGCGCCGCGGCGACGGCTTCGCCGACCGTGGTCTTGCCACAGCCGGAGACGCCCATCACCACGATGTGCTGCAGATCGGCACCCGGAAGGCTCATTCTGACTACCAGCCGCTGCCTTTCAGCTCGGTCAGGTCGGCGTCCAGTGCCTCGAGGTTGTCCGCAGCGGACCCGTTCCCCGCCAGTGTGTCGTGCACCGCCGACCAGAACAGCGATGACACCTCGTTGTACTTCGACTTGGTGACGACGGCCGGACGCCAGACCGAGCTGAGAAAGACGTCCTTCCACTTCGGGATGATCGGTTGCGCGGCGGCCACATCGGGATCGTCGTAGAGCGCCTTGATCGACGGGAGGTAGGCAAGCTCGGACGCCAGTTGCTTCTCCACGTCCAAGGACGAGAGGAACAGGACAAGCTGGATCGCCTCCTTCGGGATGGGCCGAGTATTTCGACACGGCCTCCGAACGCGTGGCGAGCGTCGCCGCGGATTGCGCGCCGGGGCCCTCGCCGGCCGGAAGCGGGGTGACGTCGAACTTGCCCTTGATCGGACTGTCCTCGGCGTTCCCGAGCGCGTAGGCATAGGGCCAGTTGCGCATGAAGACCGCGTTTCCCAGCTGCCAGACGCCGCGGCTCTCTTCTTCCTTGTAGGCCAGAACCCCCGGCGGAGCGATCGTGCCGATCCAGCTCTTCGCCTCCTCGACGGCAGCGATCGCGTGCTCGTTGTCGATGGAAATCGTGCCGTCCGCTTCGACGATCTCGCCACCGCCGTAGGACTTCACCCACTCGAGGGCATCGCACGTCAGCCCCTCGTAAGCGTCGCCCTGAAAGACGAAGCCCCACATGTCGGGATTGCCGCCCGCCCGTTCGGCCTTCATGATCGCGTCGGCCGTCGCGGCAAGTTCCGGCCAGGTCTTCGGCACGGCCTTGTCGTACTTGTCGAGCAGGTCCTTGCGGTAGAAGAGCGCCGGGGCGTCGGCGAACAACGGCATTCCGACAAGGCGGCCGTCGATCGTCTGACCGGCGACGAGCGACGGGAAGTGTTCGGCGATCACGCCCGACGCCGCGTCCTTCAGATCGAGGAAGCTGCTTTCCAGCTGCGGAACCCACTGGTCCTCCAGCTGGTAGACGTCGATGTCAGAGTTGCCTGCCGCCAGCCACAGGCGAAACTGGCTGAACCGGTCGGTCGACGACGCCGGCGACGGGACGATCGTCACGTGGTTTCCGGTCATTTCCTCGAACTTGTCGAGCTGGCGCCGCAGGAACTCCGAGTAGGCGCCGAGATCCCCGGTGACGATGGCAAGATCGGCTGCCTGGACGCCGCTGCCGGTCAACACCGCAGCAACCGTCAGTCCCGCCACCCAGCGCGCACATTCGACCATTCCCGATCCTCCCCTTTTCGTGAAGCTGCTCGGTTTTTCCCCTCGCCGTCAAGACCCGGCGCCCGAACGCAACTTCGCTCCGCCGGTCGGACCGGCGGAGCGTCGTCTTGCTTCCCGAAGAGATAAGGAGATGGCGTCGGCGCGCGAGCCGCCGGCGCGGCGGCCGTCAGGCCGCCGGCTCGGGCTCCAGGTCGTCGCCGCCGCGCGCCGGGCGCGCGGCCTTGCCGGTCTTGGGGATCGCGGCGATCCCCGACGCGCCGCCTTCGTCCTTGGCGTCGTCGTCCCCGCCGCCGCGGTTCAGCGGCTGGCCATGGATCACCCGGGTGATCTCCTTGCCGGTCAGCGTCTCGTACTCGAGGAGGCCGTTCGCCAGCCGGTCGAGGTCGTCGCGCTTCTCGGTCAGGATGCGCTTTGCGGTCTCGTAACCCTCGTCGACCAGCACCCGCACCTCGGCGTCGATCAACTCGTGGGTATCGGGCCCGGCGTTCACCCCGCCCGACTGCGGCCCGAGATAGCTGAACTGCTCGCCGGCATAGTCAATGTTGCCGAGCTTGTCGCTCATGCCGAACTTCGTCACCATCGCCCGCGCGATCCGGCTCACCTGCTGGATGTCGCTGGCCGCGCCGCTGGTGACGTTGTCCGCTCCGAAGACCAGCTGCTCGGCGACCTTGCCGCCCATCGCCATCGCGATCATCGACTTGTACTTGGTCATGGTGACGGACAGCTGGTCGCGCTCCGGCAGGCTCAGCACCAGCCCCAGCGCCCGTCCGCGCGGGATGATCGTCGCCTTGTGGATCGGGTCGTGCTGCGGCACGTTCAGCCCGACCACCGCGTGGCCCGGCCTCGTGGTACGCCGTGAGCCTGCGCTCGTCGTCGGACATCACCATGGACCGGCGCTCGGCGCCCATCATGACCTTGTCCTTGGCGTTCTCGAAGTCGTCCATCGTCACGAACCGCTTGCCGGTCCGCGCCGCCATCAGCGCCGCCTCGTTGACGAGGTTGGCGAGATCGGCGCCGGAGAAGCCCGGGCAGCCGCGCGCGATGATCCTGAGGTCGACGTCGGCCGACAGCGGCACCCGCCGGGCATGGACGGCGAGGATCTTCTCGCGCCCCTTGATGTCGGGGTTGGTCACCTGCACCTGCCGGTCGAAGCGGCCGGGGCGGAGGAGCGCCGGGTCGAGGACGTCGGGGCGGTTGGTGGCGGCGATCAGGATCACGCCCTCGTTCGCCTCGAAGCCGTCCATCTCGACAAGGAGCTGGTTCAGCGTCTGCTCGCGCTCGTCGTTGCCGCCGCCGTAGCCGGCGCCGCGATGGCGGCCGACCGCGTCGATCTCGTCGATGAAGACGATGCAGGGCGCGTTCTTCTTCGCCTGCTCGAACATGTCGCGCACGCGGGAGGCGCCGACGCCGACGAACATCTCGACGAAGTCCGAGCCCGAGATCGAGAAGAACGGGACGCCCGCCTCGCCGGCGATGGCGCGGGCGAGCAGCGTCTTGCCGGTGCCCGGAGGCCCGACGAGCAGCGCGCCCTTGGGGATCTTGCCGCCGAGGCGCGAGAACTTCTGCGGGTCGCGCAGGAACTCGACGATCTCCTCGAGTTCCTCCTTGGCCTCGTCGATGCCGGCGACGTCGTTGAACGTCACCTTGCCCGATTTCTCGGTCAGGAGCTTCGCCTTGGACTTGCCGAAGCCCATCGCGCCGCCGCGGCCGCCGCCCTGCATCCGGTTCATGAAGAAGATCCAGACGCCGATCAGGAGCAGGAACGGCAGCCACAGGCCGAGCGCGGAGACGAAGCCCGACTGCTCCTGCGGTGCGGCCTGGATCTCGACGCCGTGCTCGCGCAGGTCGGGCAGCACGTCGGTGTTGCGCGGCTGCACGGTCTGGAACGCGGCGCCGTCGACGCTGGTGACGTAGACCCGCTCGCCGTCGAGACGAACCGCAGCCACCTGTCCGGCCTCGACGCGGTTGAGGAAATCGGAATAACTGATCTCGCGTCCCATCGAGGTGCGGCTTCCGTTCGAGAAGACGTTGAACAGCGCAACCATCAGAAGAAACAGGATGATCCAGAACGCGATATTCTTGGTGTTGCCCACGCGTGACGTCTCCTGAAGCGACCGGGTGCGGACACGGTGGCCCGCGGGTCTTGGCGCCTAACATAAGCCCTGACGCCGCGGATTCAACGGAGTATATCCTCTCGCCATGGCGGCGGTACAGCGGAGATGTGCCGGAAGCTGAAAGTGGCCTCCGGCCGGACCAGCGGGGCCGCGACGAGCACGCCAGCGTCCCAGATCGCGGGGGTTGTGGCGAGCGCCTCGCGCGCCATCCCCGCGGGGTGCTCGCCCGCCTTGGCGAGGCCGCCGGCGCCGAGCGCGCCGATTGTCAGGCCGGGCCGCGCCGGCGGCGTGCCTTCAAGCTGCCAGCGCCCGTCCCAGCGGCCGCGCGCCAGCGGCACCGCGGGCGCCACCCGCGCCAGTTCGCGCCGGATCGCGATGCGCCCGCCGCGGGCGCGCAGCACGCAGCCGTGCAGCGTCAGGCCGTGACCGATGCGCCCCGCCTCGATGGCCGCGAGCGCCGCTTCCAGCCGCACGAGGCGCGGGCGATAGACCGCGCCGGAGACCCACGAGAGCGCCGCGGCCAGAAGCCGCAGCCTGATCTCCACCGGCGCCTGGGCCAACGGCGCGGCATCGAGGGTCAGATCGCCGGCGCTGCCGACCTCCAGGCAAGCTTTTGCGAGCGCCGCGGTCGCGTGCTCGAGGGCGGCCCTGGCGCGCGCCATCGCCCGCGCGGTCGCAGCCAGCCGCTCCGGCCCGATCCCGAGCGCCTCGAGCGCCGGCAGCGCGGCGCGGGCGCGCACCCGGTCGAAGCGGGCGTCGTCGTTGCTGGGGTCCTCCGCCCAGGCGACGCCTTCGGCAACGAGCCAGCGCCGCAAGTCGGCGCGGCGCAGCGCGAGGAGCGGCCGCAGCCAGACGACGCCGTCGCCGGCCGTCGCCGCGGCCATGGCGCTCAGGCCGTCGACCCCGGAGCCGCGCGCGAGCCGCATCACGACCGTCTCCGCCTGGTCGTCGAGGGTGTGGCCGAGCGCCACGGCGCCGATGCCGTGCGCGGCGGCCCACCCGGCGATCAGCGCGCGCCGTGCCCGGCGGGCATGGTCCTGCAGGTTGCCGCGGCCGTCCCAGCCTTCCCAGCGCAGCGTGGTGTGCGGGATGCCGCGACCGGCGCAGAGCGCCGCCACCGCCGCGGCCTCGCCCGCGCTGCCGGGGCGCAGCCCGTGGTCGACCGTGACGGCGGAGAGCGGGCGGCCGCCGAAAGACTGGAGCAGCAGGAGCAGCGCCAGCGAGTCGCTGCCGCCCGAGACCGCGACCCCGAGCGGGCCGGCCGGCGCCGCCTGCAGCGCCTCGGCCAGCCCGTCGGGGGGGATCACTGGCAGGCCAGCGCCTGCCGCTCGGCCGAGACGTCGGCGGCGACGTCGGAGCCCGGGTAGCGGCTGTCGACCTCGCCGAGCGTCAGGCACGCTTCCTCGGTCTGGCCGAGTTTTCCGAGGCTGACGGCGAGCTGGAAGAGCGCGTTCGGCGCCCTGGGGTCCTGCGGCGCGCCGCTGAAGGCGTCGAGATAGCTCCGCGCGGCGCCGCGCCAGTCCGACTGCGCCGCCAGCGCCTGGCCGCGGCGGTACTGCGCCTCGGTGGTCAGTGGGCCGCCGGGATAGTCGCTGAGGAAGCTTGCGAAGAGCTGCGCCGCCTTGGCGTTGTCGCCGGCGTCGGCCGCCGCCACCGCGGCGTCGAAGTCGGACTTCTCCGCCGCGACCATCGGCGCGCCGGTGTCGTTCACCGAGGCGGTTTCCGGCGGGAACGGCCGGGGCTTCGGCCGGGTGACGCCGCCGCCGAGCGGCTCCGGCCTGGCGAGCACGCTGGTGTCGCCGCCTTCGAGCTCGGTCAGGCGGAACTCGATGTCGCCGACGTGGTTGGTGGCGTCAGCGGTAATGCGTTCGACGTCGTTCATCAGCACGTCGACGCGGTCGGTCAGCCGCTTCAGCTCGGCTTCGAGCTGGTCGAGCCGGGTCAGGGCCGGGGCGGCCTGCGTCGGCAGGCCGCGGGCGGCGCCGGTGCGCACCAGCTCGTCGCGGAGCTGGCCGATCTGGCCGTTCAGGATCGTCAGCTCGGCCTTGATGTCGGCCAGCGTCTCGGCCGCGGGCACGGGGGCCGCGCCGGCCAGCGCGGCGGCGAGCGTCATGGCGCCCAGCCATCCCGAGAGCGTCGCGCGCATCCCTGCCCTCCTCCTCTGGCCGCCGAGGCTAGCGCATCAGGCGCCCGCGCCGCCAGTCACAACCGTGACGGCCCGGCGGTTCTGCGCAAAGCAGCTCTCGTCTGGGCAGGTGGCGATCGGACGCTCGCGGCCGTAGGTGATGATCGAGATGCGGCTGTCGGGGATGCCCTGGCTGACCATGTAATTCCGCACCGCGCTGGCGCGGCTCGAACCCAGCGCCATGTTGTACTCGCTGGTGCCGCGCTCGTCGGCGTGGCCCTCGATCAGGATCGGCGCAGTCGGGTTCTGCCGCAGCCAGCCGATCTGGTCGTTGAGCGCACCGATCGCCTCGGGGCTCAGCGTGGTCTGGTCGACCGCGAAAAGCACCCGGTCGCTGACCGAGCTGCCGGGCAGCGTGCCGCCGCTGATCGCGCCGTCAGCGCCGAGCCCGCCAAGCGAGCCCTCGGTGCCGCTGAAGCCGGCATCGGTGCCCGGCACCGTCACGTCGGAGCGGCCGGCGCAGCCCGCGGCGCCCAGCGCCATGGCCAGGAGCGCGGCGGTCGTGATCGTCTTCATCTGTCCTGTCCTTTTCCCGCTCGTTCGGAGCCGTTCTCGCTCATGACAGCAGCCCCGACCACGACGGATCAGAGGCAAAGCCCGCCGTCGGCACCTTCTTGAGGTTCCGCCCGGTGATGTCCACCGAATAGAGCGACGGCCCGCCCTCGGCGCCCGGGGTCTCGCGGAAGAACATCAGCACCCGTCCGTTCGGCGCCCAGGTCGGGCCCTCGTCGAGATAGCTCGCCGTCAGCAGCTTCTCGCCCGACCCGTCGGTGCGCATCACCCCGATGAAGAACCGCCCGCCGTCGATCTTGGTGAAGGCGATCTGGTCGCCGCGCGGCGACCAGACCGGCGTCGCGTAGCGGCCCTCGCCGAAGCTGATCCGCACCGCCTCGCCGCCCGAGGCCGGCATGACGTAGAGCTGCTGCGTGCCAGAGCGGTCGCTCTCGAAGACGATCTGGTTGCCGTCGGGCGAGAACGCGGGCCCGGTGTCGATCGACGAGGTCCGCGTCAGCTGGGTGTGCCCCTGCGAGCCGAGATCGGTGACGAAGAGGTCAGACCCGGTCCCCACCGACATCGAGAAGACCGCCCGCTTGCCGTCCGGCGAGAACCGCGGCGCGAAGGTCATCCCCGAGGTGTCGTCGATCACCGTGCGGCTGCCGCCGCCGGCCTGCATCAGCATCACCTTGGGCGGCCCGTCCTCGTAGCTGGTGTAGAGCACCCGCTTGGCATCGGACGACAGCCGGGGCGTCAGCACCAGCGCGCTGCCGTCGGTCAGCATCACCGGGTTCGCCCCGTCATAGTCCATGATCGCGAGCTGCTTGATCCGCGCCTCCTTGGGCCCGCTCGCCGCGATGAAGGCGACCTTGCTGTCGAAGTAGCCACCCTCGCCGGTCAGCCGCGAATAGACCGCGTCCGCCACCTTGTGCCCCAGCCGCCGCCAGTTGGCGGTGCTGCCGGCGAACTGCAGCCCCTCGCCGAGGCCGGTCTGCGCGAAGACGTCCCAGAGCCGGAAGCGCACCTGCGCCTTGTCGCCGCTCACCCCGACCGCGCCGGTGATCAGCGCCTGCGCGTTGATCGCCTTCCAGTCGGCGAAGGCGACCGGCGCGTCGAAGTTGCTGATCCTGCCGATCTGGGCCGCCGCGGGAATCTCGCGGAAGAGCCCGGTGCCGGTCAGGTCGTCGACCACCACCTGGGTGATCTGCGCCGCGAGGCCCGCGGCGTCCGGCGTGTCCGCGACGAACGTGGGCGCCGCGAACGGCATCGGCTCGACCACGCCTTCGGTGATCTCGATCCTGAGCGGCGCCGCCACCGCCGCAAAAGGCCGCAACAGCAGCGCGGCGGGCACGCCGAGCAGGAGGTTGCGCCGCAGGCTGTCTACCATGACACCATCCCCTCGGGATTGAAAACGACTTCGATTGTGCGCCATTCGGCGAACTTGTCGCGCGGCAGGTCGCTGTAGGGCGAGCAGCGGATCAGCGCCCGCCGCCCCGCCTCGTAGGCCTGCTGGAAGCGACCGTCGGGCACCGGCTTCGGCTCGACCAGGTGGATCGAGGCGGTGATCACCGTGCCGTCGGCCGCAAGCTCCGCGCCCACGGTCACCTTGAGCTCGCTCGCGTCGCGTACCCCGGCCGGCACGTTCCAGCAGCGCTGCACCGCGAGCTTCAGCCCTTCCTTCTCGGCGCCTGTCATCGGCGGCCCGACCGGCAGCGACGTCGCCGCGGCCGGCGCGGTCGGCTGGGTGCGGGCAGGCTTGGTCGCGGGCGTCGCCGATGGCGGCGTCGCGTTCTGCTGCAGCGCCGCGAGCACCGCCTCGGCCTGCTTGTCCGGCTGCGGCGTCTTCGGCGGCGCGACGTTGCCCCGGCGCGGCTTGGGCCGGCCCGAGGTTCGCAGCGCCTGCGGCGCCACCGGCACCGCCTCGGCGGCGGGCTCGGGTCCGGCCTCGGGCGGTGCGGCCGGCGTCTCGTCGACGCGTTCGGCCACCTTGGGGTCCGGCGCCGGCGCGGGCTTCGGCGTCTCGGCCGGGCGGATTGCCTCGGGCGGGGCCGGCACCGGCTCGGGCTCGACCCGCGGGGCCGGCTGCTCACGCGGCGGCGTCGCCGCCTTCGGCGGATCCAGCGTCACGATCTTGGGGGTGATCCGCGCCGGCGGCTCCGGCGGCGCCTCGGTCGCGGGCGGCTCGAGCGCCGCCACCGCCTCCTCCGGCTGCGGCTCGGCCTCGGCGACCGGATCGGGCGCGGCGGGCTCCGGCGCGGCCGCCGCCGGCCGCGGCGCCGGCATCAGCGGCGGCGCCGCCTCGGCGCGCGGCGCCTCGGCGGGGGCCGAAGCCTGGGCGGCGGCGAACTCGGCCTCGGTGACGAAGCTCACCTCGGTCACCCGGATCGGCGGCCGCTCGCGCGGGCCGAACCACGGCAGCCCGAAGATCGCCAGCACGATCAGCACGCCGTGCCCGACCGCCGACAGTCTGGTCCCGGTCCGCATCCCCGTGCGCCTAGCCCGACTTGCCGTCGAACCGCGGCCCGCCCTGTTCGGTCACGAGCCCGATGTTGTTGAAGCCGCTGGCGTTGAGCGCCCCCATCACCTGCATGATCCCCTCGTAGGGAAGCGTGCCGTCGGCGCGCAGGAAGATCTTGTCGCTCTTGCGCTCCTCGGAGACCGCGCGCAGCAGCGGGATCAGCTTGTCGCGCTCGACCGCCTCGTTCTGCACCAGGATCGTGCCGTCGGCGGTCAGCGCGATCGTCAGCGGCTCCTCCTTCTCGGTGGGCAGCGGCGTCGCGGCGGTCTTGGGCAGCTCGATCGGCACCCCGACCGTGAGGAGCGGTGCCGCCACCATGAAGATGATCAGCAGCACCAGCATCACGTCGACCATCGGCGTGACGTTGATCTCGGCCATCGGCCGGCTGCGGCCCCGCCGGCCGCGACGCGCGCGGCCGCCGCTCTGCAGGTTCACCGCCACGTCAGGCAGCCTGGTCGAGCTGGCGCGACAGGATCATCGAGAACTCGTCGGCGAAGCCCTCGTAGCCGCCGATCACCGCCTCGGTATCCTGGTTGAGCTTGTTGTAGAAGACGACCGCCGGGATCGCCGCGAGGAGCCCCAGGCCAGTGGCGAGCAAAGCCTCGGCGATGCCGGGCGCCACCACCGCGAGGTTGGTCGACTGCTGGAGCGCGATCTCCTCGAAGGCGTGCTTGATGCCCCAGACCGTGCCGAAGAGCCCGACGAAGGGCGCGATCGACCCCACGGTGGCGAGAAACGTCAGCCCCTTGGTCAGCCCGTCGGCCTCGCGGCCGATCTGGACGTTCATCGCCCGCTCGATCCGCGCCTGGGTGCCGGCGATCAGCCCGCCGTCCTTGCGGTGCGACCGCCGCCACTCGGTCATGCCCGCGGCGAAGATCTTCTCCGACGGCCCTACCGGATCGGGACCGACCCGATCGTAGACCGTGTCGAGCGGCTCGCCCGACCAGAACTCGAGGTCGAAGGCGCGGGCCTCGCCGCGGACCCGGCGCAGGTCGATCAGCTTCTGGATGATGATCGCCCAGGACCAGAAGGACGACGCGATCAGGAGGAGCATCACGATCTTGACCGTGAAGGTCGCACGGAAGAACAGCGCCAGAAGCGAAAAGTCGATGTTCTGGGCGGCAGCTAGGGTATCGGGTTGCATGGGTGCCTGCTTGACAAGGTCGTGCTCGATGAATGGCCGTGTTCGTCCGGCTCGTGCAGGACCATAGCCCATTTTCGCGGCGTTTTGTCGGAAATCCCGCGATCTGTCCAGAGCCGTCTCAGAGCGGCGGCAGCGTGCCGAGCGCCCTGCGCAGCGCCTCCGGCATGCGCATCGGCCGGCCCTCCGGGCCGAGGCAGGCGAGCGTCACCCGTGCCTTCGCGAGACAGGTCCGCTCGCGCCAGACCTCCTGCGCCATCAGGAGCCGCGCCGCGCCCGGCGGACCGGCGCGCGTCGTCACGAAAAGTTGATCCTCGAGCCGGGCGGGCGCCAGGTAGCGCACCGTCACCTCGCTGACCGCGAAGGCCAGCCCGAAGCGGTCGCGCAGCGCGGGCTGGCTCAGCCCGGCCGCCAGCAGCGCCTCGGTGCGCGCCCGCTCGATAAACTTGAGGTAGTTGGCGTAGTAGACGATGCCGCCGGCGTCGGTGTCCTCCCAGTAGACGCGCAGGTGGTACTCGAGGCTCATGTCCCCGGATGCAGGATCGCCAGCACCCGGGCGTTGGCGTCGACCTCGCAAGCATGGACGCGCTCGCCCGTCGCCGCCCCGGCATCGACGTCGGAGACGGTGACCGTCGCGGTTCCCGACGGGTTGAGCCCGGTCCAGGCCGCGCTCACCGCATCGACGCTCTTGCCGACGTGGCTGGCCACCGCGGCAGCGCAGGCCTGCTCCTGCGCCGCGCGCTGCGCCACCGTGGTCTCGGAGACCGCGTCCGGCGAGGTCCCCTGCAGCGCGCACCCGGTTAGGGCCGCCGCGACAACCCAGAGCCCGATCCGCTGCATTCCCCTGTCTCCCGCGGTCGTGCTGCGGGGCCGCGTGCCGGCCCCGCAGGCGGTCTGCCTACTGCGGCGCGAACGTCGAGATCGTCGTGCCGTTCGGCTCGACCACGCAGTTGTAGCTGATGCCGTTGGCGGTGACGGTGTAAATCGTGTCGCCCATCTTGGTGGACGAGGCCGGGACCACGGTGACGGTCGAAACGTCGACGCCCGCGGTGGAAGCGCCGCGCGCCGCGCAGACCTGCTCGGGTCCGCTCAGCATCACCGGCGGCGGGGGCGGCGGCTTCGGCGCGCAGGCGGCGACGACCACCAGCGGCCCGAACGCCAGCAAGAGGCTCAAACGGTTCATTCTGCCCTCCCTTGGAGGCCCGCGACACGCGCGCGCGGCCATCCGTCTGGCCTAGCAATCTCGCGCCCGTCCCGCAACAGGAACGCCGGTCCGCCGGCGGCGATCAGCCAAGCGCCCGACCGGCTTCGAGCGAGCGGCGCTAAGCAAAACAAGGGCCGTTCTCCGCTTCCAAGGTGGAAGTCCCCGGGCAAACCCCGGATCAGAACAGCTCCCCGCCGCGCCAGACCCCGCCGAGCGCCAGCCCGGCGTCGAGATGCACCATGTCGGCCGGCAGCCCCGGCGCCAGCCGCCCGAGCCGGTCGCCCAGCCCGATCGCCGCCGCCGGCACCGCCGTCGCCATCCGGAGCGCCTGCGGCAGGGTCAGCCCGACCTCGCGCACCAGCACCCGGATCGCGCCGGCCATGTCGATGTCCGCCCCGGCGAGCGTGCCGTCCGCCAGCGTCAGCCGCCCGCCCCGGCGCAGGATGCGCCGCCCGTTGAGCTCGAACCCGTCGAGGCCGGTCCCCGCCACCGCCATCGCGTCGGTGACGAGGAAGACGCCGTCCTCGCCGCGCTTGGCCGCCAGCGCCAGCCGCATCGCCAGCGGCGCCACGTGGATGCCGTCGGCGATCAGCCCGGCCCGCACGCCCTCGGCGTCGAGCGCCGCTCCGACCAGCCCGGGCTCGCGGTTGCCGAGCTGGCTCATCGCGTTGAAGAGGTGCGTCACCATGCGTGGCGCCCGCCGCGAACCCCGCCGCCGCCTCCGCCGCCGTGGCGTCGCTGTGCCCGAGGCTCACCACCGCGCCCGCCGCCGCCAGCGCCGCGATCTGGTCCGGGGTCACGCTCGCCGGCGCCACCGTCACCAGGAGCACCGGCAGCCGCCGCGCCGCCTCGCACAGCAGGTCGAGGTCCTCCGCCGCCATCGGCCGGATCAGCGTCGGATCGTGCGCCCCCTTGCGCCGCAGAATCGAGATGCGGCCCTTCCAGGTGCAGCCCGAGAAACCCCGGCACCGCCGCCTCCGCCGCCGCGACCCCCGCCGCCACCGCCGCCCGCGTCACGTCGGGGGTGTCGGTGATCAGGGTCGGCAGGAGACCCGTCGTCCCGAGCCGACCGTGCGCCGCCGAGATCGTCGCGATCCCCGCCACGTCCGGCTGGCCGTTCAGCATCACTCCGCCGCCGCCGTTCACCTGCAGGTCGACGAACCCCGGCGCCAGCACCCCGCCGCCCAGCCGCACCCGCGCGCCCGCCGGCGCCTCGTCCGGCGGCACGATCGCGGCCACCCGGCCGTCCTCGACCACGACAACCGCATCCGCGTGCAGCAGCAGCCCGTCGAACACCGCCGCTCCCGCAAAGACCGTCCGCTCCATCCCGTCCTCTTCCTTGCCTTCTTCGCGAGTCGCGCCGGGGTCAAGGGCCGCGGCACGCGGCGGGCGCAAGCCCGCTTGCCCTTGACGCCGGCGCGACTCGCAGCCCCATCATGGGAAAGGCGCCCCGAGGAAGCAGCCGCTTCCTCAGGCGCCTCCCCAGCAAGCCTTGCCTTCTCTTGCCCGGCCCAAGCCCTCGCCACCCTCTCAACGCGGCGCGTGCGCGACGCAGCACGATGCGGGTCGCCGCCGCGCCGCCTCCGCCGCCGCCGCGAGGCGGGCGGCTCCGATCCTCGCCTCACGTCGTCTCAGTGACCTTGCGCAGGTAAGGCGGCGTGTCGGGGTTGAACCCCCGCCGCCGCGCCAGCGCCTCGATGAAGCGGTAGAAAGACACCGCGACGACCAGCGGCGCGGTCAGCGGATGCACGCCCGCGACCGAAGCGAGCGCCGTGACGCCCGCGCCGGCGCCCTCGCCGGTCAGGAAGACGTCCGCGCCCTGCCCCGCCAGCCGCTCGGCGGTGGCGATCAGCTGCGGCAGCGCCGCGTCGCCCACCCCCAGCGCCAGCACCGGGAAGTGCGCCTGCACCAGCGCCGCCGGCCCGTGCAGCACCTCCGCGGCGCTGTAGCTCTCGGCGTGGATCGCACTGGTCTCCTTGAACTTCAGCGCCATCTCGCTGGCGATGGCAAAGCCCGGACCGCGGCCGATGACGAAGGCCTGGCTCGCGCGCACCAGCCGGTCGGCGAGCGGCGCCCAGTCGCAGCCGAGCGCCGCCGCGAACTGCTCGGGCAGTGCTGCCACCGCCGCGCGCAGCCCGTCGTCCTCGCGCCACTCGGCGACGAGCGCCAGCGCCGCCAGCACCGAGGTGACGAAGGTCTTGGTCGCCGCGACGCTCCGCTCCGGTCCGGCCCGGAGCGGCAGCGCGTGGTCGGCCGCCGCCGCCATCGGCGAGCCCTCGACGTTGGTCACCGCGATGGTCAGCGCGCCGCCTTCGCCGGCGCTGCGCATCATCTCGACGATGTCGGGGCTCTGGCCCGACTGCGAGATGCCGATGCAGGCGGCGCCCCCGAGCCGCATCCGCGCCCCGTAGATCGAGGCGACCGACGGCCCGACCGAGGCGACGGGAATGCCCGCCATGATCTCCACGGCGTACTTGAGGTAGGTCGCCGCGTGGTCGGACGAGCCGCGCGCCACGGTCACGATCAGCCGCGGGTCGGTCGCGCGCATCGCCGCGGCCGCCGCCGCGAGAGGCTCGCGCGTCTCGTCGAGGAAGCGCGCCGCCGCCTTGGGGATCTCCTCGACCTCGGCCTGCATGTGCGTCGTCTCGGCAGTCATTCTCCGGGTCCTTCCCCATCCGGCGGCAGCCTGAGCTCCGCGGCGAAATCATAGGCGTCGCCACGATAGAGCGATCGGGTGAATTCCACCACGCGCCCGCTGGCGAGATAGGAGACCCGCTCGATGCGCAGCCCGGCCGCGCCGACCGGCACCTCGAGCAGGCCGGCGTCGCGCGCCCCGAGGTTGGCCGCGGAGATCCGCTGGACCGCGCGCACCGGCCGCAGCCCGCGGCCGCCGAGATGAGCGTAGAGCGAGCTGCCGACCGCCTCGGGGTCGGGCAGGACAGCCCGCGGCAGCGTCGCGCGCTCGATCGCCAGCGGCACCTCGTCGGCCAGCCGCACCCGCTCGAGGCGCGCCACGCGGTCGTGCGCGGTCAACCCCAGCGCCATCATCTCCTCGGGAGAAGGCGCCAGCACCTCGCGCGACAGCCAGACCGAGCGCACCGCCCGGCCGCGCCGCCGCATGTCCTCGGAAAACGAGGTGAGCAGCGACAGCGCCTGCTCGACCCGCTCCACGCGGGGCGCCACGAAGGTGCCCGACCCGCGCCGCTGCACCAGGTGCCGCGCCTGCACGAGCGACTGCACCGCCTTGCGCACGGTGACGCGGCTCAGCCCGGTCAGCTGCGCCATCTCGCGCTCGGAAGGCAGGCTCTGGCCCGGCTTCAGCGCGCCGGTCTCGATCGCCTCGGCGATGCGCCGGTTGAGCTGCAGGTAGAGCGGCCCGCCGCCGTTGCCGGCGAAGCCCTGGGGGTCGAACGCGGCGGCGGTGCTCATCGCACCTCCCGGGCGAGCGCCAGCGCGCCGTCGAGCGCGGTGCCGAGCGGCGCGCGGATGAGGCCCTTATAGCGTTCGGCCAGCCGGGCGGCGAAGACCGGCCCGAGCCCGCCGAGAAAGCAGACCGGCAGCGGTCCGTCTGCCTGCAGGCGATCGATCGCCCGGGTCACCGCCCGGTCGGCGTCGGCGAGGATCGCCGCTGCCGCGGCGTCGCCTGCCGCCGCTGCCTCGAGGATGCGCGGCACCTGCCGGGCGAAATCCGCAGGCTGCGCGCGCTGGCCGAACGAAACGAGGCCCGCGGGACCGCCGGCCTCGTCGATCACCGTCCTCAGAAGCGGGGTCGCCTCGGCCAGGCCGTCATGGGCGAGGAGCGCCGCCTCGTAGAGTGCCCGCCCGATCCGGGCGCCGCTGCCCTGGTCGCCGAGCACGAACCCCCAGCCGCCGATCATCCGCACGACACCGCTGCGCTGAACGCCGAAGACCGAGCCGGTGCCGAGCGTCGCGGTGATGCCGTCGGATGCCCCGAGCGCGCCGCGGAGCGCGACGAGCGCATCGCTCTCGACGCGGGACCGCGCGAAAGGCAGCCGCCCGGCCAGCCGCGCCGCCGCCTCGGGAACGTTGGCGCCGGCGAGGCCGAGGGCCGCGGTCAGGATCGACAGGTCGCGGCCCTCGCCTGCGCTCTGCAGCGCCTCGCCTGCCGCGGCCAGAATGTTGGCAAGCGCGCCGTCGGGATCGGTCCAGATGTTGGCCGACGCCGCCGCGCCCCGGCCGACGACGCGGCCCGCGCCATCGGCGACCGCCGCGCGGCACCCGGTGCCGCCACCGTCGATTCCGAGATAGAGAGCCATCGCACCCCCAGCGGTTGCGACAATACCAAACCAATACCAGAAGGGAAGCCCTTCCACCCCTTCGGCGCCGCAGTGCCCCACGCCTGTTTTGCACTGGACAGCTGGTATTGATTTGGCATCATCCGAGCGCGAGGGGAATCGAGATGGCCACCACCGCTACCGAAGCGCGGCACGACCTTGCCGCAGGGTTGCACGCCCTGCCGCCGGCCGAGGTGCTGGCGCGGCTGCTGCAGGGGCAGCGGGGCGCCGTCGCGGCGCTGGCGTCCGCCTTGCCGGCGCTCGAAGCGGCGGCGGCGACGGCGGTGCGGGTTCTCGGCGGCGGCGGGCGCCTCGCCTACGCCGGCGCGGGCAGCTCGGGGCTGATGGCGCTCGCCGATGCGCTCGAGCTCGCCGGGACCTTCGGCATTGCGCCCGACCGCACGCCGGTGCTGATCGCCGGCGGCGCGACGACGCTGCTGGCGCTCGTCAACGCGGCCGAGGACGACACCGCCGGGGCGGCGGCGGAGGTGGCGCGGATCGGGCTCGGCGACGGCGACGCGGTGATCTGCGTCTCGGCGAGCGGCCGGACGCCCTACACGGTGGCGGTGGCCGAGGCGGCCAGCGCGGCCGGTGCCGCGGTGATCGGCGTCGCCAACGTCGCGGGAAGCCGGCTCCTCGGGCTGGCCGACGTCGCGGTGCTGCTCGACACCGGCCCGGAGATCGTCGCGGGCTCGACGCGGATGGGCGCCGCGACGGCGCAGAAGGTCGCGCTCAACATGATCTCGACGCTGGCGGGCCTCGGGCTCGGCCACGTCCATGACGGCTACATGGTCAACGTCGTGGCGGACAACGCCAAGCTCCGCTCGCGGGCGGTCGGCATCGTCGCAGCACTTTCCGGCAGCGGCGAGGCCGCCGCGGGCGAGGCGCTGGCCGCGACGGCCGGGGCGGTCAAGCCCGCGGTCCTCGTCGCCGCGGGAGCCCGCGACGGCGAGCACGCCGACGCGCTCCTCGCGAGGAGCGGCGGATTTCTCGAAGCGGCCCTGCAGGCCTTGCAGGCAGGCCGCTGACTTCTTGCGCCCGACGCGGCGCCAACGACAGGGAGAAGAACGGAATGCACCTCAATCCGCTGAAGGGCCTGCTCCTCGGCACGACGCTCGTCGCCGGAGGCGGCGCCTGGGCGCAGGACGTGACGCTGACGATCGAGAGCTGGCGCAACGATGACCTGACGATCTGGCAGGACAAGATCATCCCCGCCTTCGAGGCGTCGCACCCCGGCATCAAGGTCACCTTCTCGCCGTCGGCGCCGACCGAATACAACGCCGCGCTGAATTCCAAGCTCGACGCCGGCAGCGCGGGCGATCTCATCACCTGCCGGCCTTTCGACGCGAGCCTGGAGCTCTACAACAAGGGCAAGCTCACCGACCTGAGCGACCTCTCGGCGATGGCGAACTTCTCGGACGTCGCGAAGGCGGCCTGGACCACCGACGACGGCGCCCACACCTTCTGCGTGCCGATGGCCTCGGTGATCCACGGCTTCATCTACAACAAGGACGCGTTCGACCAACTCGGCATCACCCCGCCGAAGACCGAGGCCGAGTTCTTCGCCGCCCTCGACAAGATCAAGGCGGACGGCACCTACATCCCGATGGCGATGGGCACCAACGACCAGTGGGAAGCCGCGACCATGGGCTACCAGAACATCGGCCCGAACTACTGGAAAGGCGAGGAAGGCCGGCTGGCGCTGATCAAGGGCGAGCAGAAGCTGACCGACCCCGACTGGGTGGCGCCCTTCACCGAGCTCGCCAAGTGGAAGGACTACCTCGGCGACGGCTTCGAGGCGCAGACCTATCCAGACAGCCAGAACCTCTTCACCCTCGGCCGCGCGGCGATCTATCCCGCCGGATCGTGGGAGATCTCGCCGTTCCGGACGCAGATCGCTGACAGCTTCGAGATGGGGGCGTTCCCGCCGCCGGTGCCGAACGAAGGCGACACGTGCTACATTTCCGACCATCCCGACATCGCGCTGGGGATGAACGCCGCCACGCCGAACAAGGACGCGGCCAAGACCTTCCTCGAATGGGTCGGCTCGCCGGACTTCGCGGTGCTCTATGCCAACGCGCTGCCGGGGTTCTTCCCGCTCCTGAACCAGCCCGTCACGATCGAGGACCCGCTGGCGCAGGAGTTCGTCTCCTGGCGCGACACCTGCAAGTCGACGATCCGCTCGACCTACCAGATCCTGTCGCGAGGCACGCCGAACCTCGAGAACGAGACCTGGAACGCCTCGGCCAACGTGATCCGTGGTACCCAGACGCCGGAGGAGGCTGCCAAGCAGCTGCAGGACGGCCTCGCGAGCTGGTACGACCCGCAGAAGTAAGCCGGACCGGCCTCGTCCCGTGACCGGACGAGGCCGATTCCCGCTTCGCGGCCGGCGGCATCGCGGCTAGGCTGGCATGATGGACCGCAAGCCCTTCCCCTGGCACGTCCCGGTTTTCCTGGCACCCGCGGTGCTGGTCTACACCGCGGTGATGATCCTGCCGCTCTTTGCGACGCTGCAGCTCGCGCTCTACCGGACGGTCGAGGGGGTCACGGGCTTCGTCGGGCTCGACAACTTCCGCACGCTCTTCGGCGACCCGCGCTGGTCGGCGAGCTTCTGGAATGCGCTCGGCAACAACTTCTGGTTCTTCGTCATCCACATGCTGGTGCAGAACCCGGTCGGCATCCTGCTGGCAGCAATTCTGTCGGCGCCGCGGCTGCGCTTCGCGGCGTTCTACCGCTCGGCGATCTTCGTGCCGACGATCCTCAGCTTCGTCATCGTCGGCTTCGTCTGGAAGCTGATCCTGTCGCCGCTCTGGGGCATCGCGCCGTCGATGCTCGATGCGGTCGGGCTGAAGGCGCTGTTCTCGCCGTGGCTCGGCAAGGAGGGTTCGGCGCTGACGGCGCTGGCGCTGATCTCGGTCTGGCAGTTCGTCGGCATCCCGATGATGCTGATCTACGCCGCGCTGATCTCGATCCCCGAGGAGGTGATCGAGGCGGCGGAGATGGACGGCATCACCGGCTGGTCGCAGTTCTGGAAGATCAAGCTGCCGATGATCCTGCCTTCGATCGGCATCATCTCGATCCTGACCTTCGTCGGCAACTTCAACGCGTTCGATCTAGTCTACGTCAGCCAGGGGGCGCTGGCGGGGCCGAACTTCGCCACCGACATCCTCGGCACCTTCCTCTACCGCACGTTCTTCGGCTTCCAGCTGCAGCTCGGCGACGCCAACATGGGGGCGGCGATCGCCACGGCGATGTTCGCGATCATCCTCGTCGGCGTCTCGATCTACCTCTTCGCCGTGCAGTCGCGGCTGAGGCGGTTCTGATGGAGTGGCTGAACGAGCCGCCGGAGTGGCAGGAGACCGGCGGCGAGCTCCGCGTCGTCACCGGGGCGCGGACGGATTTCTGGCGCAAGACGCACTATGGGTTCGTCCGCGACGACGGGCACCTGCGGTTCGAGCGGGCGTCGGGCGACTTCAGTGCCGAGGTGGCGTTTCTCGGCGACTACGAGGCGCTCTACGACCAGGCCGGACTGATGCTGCGGCTGGACGCCGGGACCTGGATCAAGGCGGGGATCGAGTTCGTCGGCGGCCGGCGGATGCTGAGCGTGGTGCTGACGCGCGAGTTCTCCGACTGGTCGACGATGCCGCTGCCGGGGGAGGCCGACTGGATCGGCCTGCGGCTGACCCGGATCGGCGGCACGGTGCACGTCCACTGGGCGGCCGGGCCGGCGCCGCAGACCTTCGGCATGCTGCGGATGGGCTACTTCCCCGAAGGCGGCGACGCGATGGTCGGGCCGATGTGCTGCTCTCCTGAGCGCGGCGGCTTTCGCGTCCGCTTCCGCGATTTCCGCCTCGGCCCCCCCGCCGCCGCCGAGCGAGGGCTGACGGGAGAAACGCGCAAGCGGGTCTCTCATCGAAGCGCACGCTGGCCGCGATCGCGCGATTTTGCGTCGGCACCTTCGGTCCGGAGACGCCCTTGCCGGAGGCCTACCTGATGTTGAAGAACGCCGCGGCGTTCTCGCCGAGGAGCTTGGCGAGGCGGTCGCGGCCGAGCGGCAGCGCCATGGCGGTGCCGACGATGTCGGCGGCGTGGTCGAGGTGGGGGAAGTCGCTGCCGAAGAAGACCCGGTCCTCGCCGAGGTGGTCGATGGTCTCGGGCAGCATCGGCTCGTCGGGCTCGACGCCGATGGCGCACTGGCGGTGAAAATATTCCGAGGGCGGGCGCTTGATGGTGTCGGCGACCTCGCCGGCGAGGTTGGCGTACTCGACCTCGTCGAGCCGCCAGAGCCAGTTGACCATCCAGCCGCAGCCGGCCTCGAGGAACGCGAAGCGCAGGCCGGGATGGCGCTCCATCACGCCGCCTTCGATCAGCGACAGGTAGGCCATCATCTGCTCCATCGGGTGCGAGCAGGCGTGCATGGCGAAGCGCGAGGTGAAGCGGTCGGCGCCGGCGCTCGGCGCGCGGCAGTGCGAGCCTTCGTGCACCACGGCGACGAGGCCGTTGTCGGCGCAATAGTCCCAGAACGGCATGTTGTCCGCATCGCCGAGGAGCCGGCCGCCGATCGGGTTCGGCCGCAGCACCACGGCGGGCCAGCCGCGGTCGACGGCGAATTTGGCGAGCTCGATCATGCCGTCGAGGTCGAAGCGGGCGATCAGCGCCGCGCCGCGCAGGCGCCCGGGGTCGGCGGCGCACATGTCGGCCACCCAGCGGTTGTAGGCGGCGGCGTAGCCCGCGGCGAGCCCGGGCTGGCGGTGCGGCATGGCGACGAGATAGGAGGCATAGGTCGGCAAGAGCAGCGCCGCGTCGATGCCGTCGCGGTCCATCGCGGCGAGTTGGCCCGCGGCGGTCTCGCCTTCGGCGAGCGCGTCGGGGCGGTCGACCGCGGCCATCACCAGTTGCTGCTTGGCGGCGCGCGAGACGTTCATCACCAGCTCGCCGTCCACCATCATGTCGGGCGGCATCGGGAAGAGGCCGTCGGGGCCTTCCGCCGCCATGCGCTCGTTCAGGGGCTCGCCGCGGTCCTGGTAGGCGAGGTACGGCGCGAACGCCGCGAAGCGCCTGTCGAGGTAGTCCGGCCAGAGCGCCAGCGGCTCGTAGACGTGGCGGTCGACGTCGATGATGCGGAATCCGTCGCGCATGGTGTCCCCCTTTGGTCGTCGCGTTCAGTCAGTGCACATCGCCGCGCGTCGAGGCAATCGGAGGCGAGGCAATCACAGGAAGAGGTGCGAGGGGTTGAGCGCCGACTCGGCGAGCGGCGCATCGCGCCAGCCCATCGCCACCGGCACGTCGTAGAGCCGGCCCGGCCCGAAGCGCGGCCAGAAGTGCCGGAGGCCGGGGACGATCACCTTGGCGACCGGCAGGCCGATGTCGGGATCGGTCTGGTCGATCACCAGCATCTCCATGCCGTGCGCGGCGACGCGGTCGCGGCACCAGGCGACGAGGTCGCCGAAAGTCTCCGCGCCTCCGGTCGGGGCGTCGGGCGGCGTCGCCCAGCCGGCCGGATGGAGGAACGCCTCGTCGCCGTCGGGGATCGGCCCCCAGGGCGGCGGCCCGTCGCGGCCGTCGGCGCGGAAGAGCTGCTCGAGCTCGCTGATTGCCCGCTCGGCCGCCAGCGCCGTCTCGAAGTGACAGCCGAAGCCGATGCACCAGCGGCCGTCGCTGTCGGCGCGGGCCAGCGCGGCGAAGCAGGGAATGGCGAGGTCGGAGGTGAGGTCGAGGAGCCAGGTGCGCCAGCCCTGTGCGGCGAGCGCGGTGGCGACGCCGCGGACGTAGTCGTCGTCGGAGCGCAGCGGATCGAGGCCGGGGCGCTGGCAGCCGGTTGTACCACCAGATCGCCGTGCAGTCGCGCTCGACCAGTTCCAGGAAGCCCTGCAGCACGGCTTCGGCCAGCGTGCCGCCGGCGGCGTGGCCGTTGGGGTTGAAGCGGCCGTGGCGCGGCTCGGGGGTGTTGGCGAAGCAGTGGTCGCGCGGCAGCCAGCGCCAGTCCCGGGCGGTCAGCGACCAGGCGCGCACCCAGGCGATCGGGCGGTCGGGCGGCAGCGGCTCGGGCACATGGCGGCGCGGGTCGGGGGTCGTGGCGTTCCAGGCGTCGCGCTGCGCGGTCTGCGCGGCGCTGAAGTTCCAGAGCCGCTCGGGCGCGATCGCGGCGTCCCCTAGCTCCGCCAGCGTCGCGGTGCGCGACGGGATGGCGTCGCGCCAGTGCGCCGAGATGCGCTCGACCGCCTCGCAGAGCGCGCTGGCGCGGGCCTGGGCGTCGTCGCGGCCCTTGCCGAGGCAGACGCCCTGGAAGTCCTCCGGCGCCGGCCGCTCGGCGCGCGGCACGATCAGGGTGGTGCCGGCGTAGACGTGCCGGGTCGCCGTGCCGGTGTCGAGCCGGCCGAGCGAGGCGATCCGGCCGGTGAGGTCGCTGACCAGCGGCTCGAGCCGCCGGCAGGTCGCCTCGGCCGCCTCGGCCCGGTAGCCGCCGGACCGGCGCACCAGCGGCACGCTGCTCGCCAGAGCCGGACGCCGCTGGGGTGTTTCGCGAGGCGCGGCACCGGCCGGAACGGCATGGCGGCTGAGGCCGCCCTCGCGCCATTCGAAGAGCGCATCGGTGGCCCGGAAGCCGCCTGCCGAGAGGTGACGGGCCAGCGCGGCGGCGAGCGCCACGCCTGCCGGACCGGGCGCGCGGCCGGCGCGGATGCCGAACGGGCGGCCCGTCCGACGCTGGAGAAACGATTCGACCGGGCGATTCGTGCGCAGGCGCTCGCGGAGGCGAGGCCACGATGCGGGCAAGCCGGGACCGAAGGCGGGGCCGAAGCAGGCGCGCTCGCCGGCGAGCTTCAGCGGCATCCAGACCGCGCCCGCGGCCTCTGCATCGGCGATGGCGGCGATCGCCGCGGGGTCGAGATAGTCGTCCAGCAGCAATAGCCGGGGCAGAGGTGTGTCGTGCTCGCATGGCGATAGGGGACCGAGAGCCGCCGCCGCGAGGTCGAGCGCCGGGCCCGGTGCGCCGTGCAGGACGAAGCCGTCGCCCTGCCAGGCTGAGGCCGCCCGGCGCTCTCCGGAAGTCGGCAGGATCTCGGGGAGATTTCGGTCGGCGGACGATCACGCCCAGCCGTTCCAGCCTGGAGAGGGCGAAGAGAACCTCCGCCGGCGCCAGGCGCGGCGCGGCGGCGGCGATCAGCGCCGTGGTGTCGCGGCGACCGTCGATGAGGCCGCACAATTCAACCACAATACGTGCCGCGGACTTCCACTGCCGGTGCTCTGCGATGAAGAACACGCCGACGCCATCGATGCACTCAATCGCAACGTCGGGCGAGACGTCGAAACAATCGTCATTGGAAAGTGCGTCCATTTTACCGTTCGCAATCGATGCGGAAGGCTACTACACTGTTTCTCGGAGGGCGGCCAAGGGCTCTGACGTAGCCTTGGCCTTCAACGCGCAACAGTAGCCGCGCGCTGCCTCCCACGAAATGAACGGAGGCCTGGACTTTGAGTGACCTGCTTGTTTGGCTGGAGAGTGTCAAGCTTGCCGAACTGCACGACGTGTTCGTCGCCAACGGCGTCGATGCCGACGTGCTTCCCGACCTCAGCGAGGCCGACCTGCGCGAGCTGGGGCTGAACGTCGGCCAGCGCGCCAGGCTACGCAAGGCGATCGCCAGCCTGCACCCCGACCGGAACACCCCGCGCAAGTCGGCGGCTCCCGAGCGGCGACAGCTGACGGTGATGTTCATCGACCTCGTCGGCTCCACGACGCTCGCCTCGAGCCGCGACGCGGAGGATGTGCGCGACCTGATGTGGTCGTTCAGCCAGTGCTGCACCGAGGTGGTCGAGGCCCACGGCGGCACGGTGGCGCAATGGCTCGGCGACGGCGCGCTGGTCTACTTCGGCTACCCGCACGCCGAGGAGGACTCGGCGGAGCGCGCGGTGCGCGCGGGCCTGAGCGTGATCGCAGAAGTCGCGAAGCTCGACCTCGTGCCCGGGCACCGGCTGCGGACGCGCATCGGTGCCGCGACCGGTCTCGTCGTCATCGGCGATCTCTACGGCGGCGAGGTCGGCGCCCAGGGCGAGACGCCCAATCTCGCCGCGCGGCTCCAGGCCGTGGCCGAGCCCGACGCGATGGTGATCGCGGGATCGACGCGCGATCTCGTCGGCAACCTTTTCGACTGCCGCCCGCTCGGCCGGCTGGAGCTCAAGGGCTTCCCGCAGCCGATGCCCGCGCACGTTGTCCTGCGCGAGCGGGACGTGGAGAGCCGGTTCCTCGCCGCACGCGAGGGCCGCAGCCTGCCGCCGCTCGAGGGCCGCGAGGCCGAGGTGACCGCGCTCGAGGCGATGTGGCAAAAGGCGGTCGAGGGCCGCGGCGCGTCGGTGCTGATCGCCGGCGACGCCGGCGTCGGCAAATCGCGGCTGATCTATGCGCTGGAGAAGCGCATCGCCAGCGACCGCTTCCATTCGATCGTGCTCTCCTGCCAGCCGCAGTTCCGCACCACCACGCTGCAGTCGGTGATCGCCTTCCTGCAGCGCCGCGCGGGCATCGAGCGCGACGACGGCGAGGACGTGCGCTTCCGCAAGCTCGCGGCGCTGCTCGACACCTACCTGGAGGAAGGCGCGGACGCGCATGCGCTCTTCGCGGCGATGCTGAAGATCCCGCCGGAGGGGCTCTACACGCCGCCGGCGGAAAGCCCCGCAGCGCCAGCGGCAGGCGTTCTTCGCCGCCGCCAGCCGGCTGATGCTGGCGATGGCCGGCGGGGCGCCGCTCCTCGTCTGCGTCGAGGACCTGCATTGGGCGGACGTCACCACGCTGGATTTCGTCTCGGGCATGATCGACGACTTCGCCGGCCAGCCGGTGCTGCTCCTGATGACGGCGCGGCCCGAGAGCGGGCTCGCCCTCGCGACGGACCCGCGGGTGGAGAAGGTCTTGCTCCAGGGCCTGACGCTCGAGGACGTCAAGGGCGTGGTCAGCTGGATCGGCGGCGGCATCCCGCTGCCGACGGGGCTCGTCGAGCTGATCTGGAAGCAGTCCGACGGCAACCCGCTCTTCGTCGAGGAACTGACCAAGACGCTGATCGAGACCGGCCAGCTGCGCGAGGTCGCCGGCCGGCTGGTGCTGGCCGACAGCCTGACACGGATCACCGTGCCCGCGACGCTGCAGGACTCGCTGATGGCGCGCCTCGACCGGCTGGCATCGGCCAAGGAGCTGGCCCAGGTCGGCGCCACGATCGGGCGGGAGTTCAGCCTCGACCTGATGACGACGGTCGCGGGGCAGCCGGTCGATCAGCTCCTCGGCGGCCTCGCCGCGCTGGAGAACGCCGAGATCATCTTCGAGCGCTCGGGCCAGAGCGAGCGGACCTGGTACTTCAAGCACGCGCTGCTGCAGGAGGCCGCCTACCGCAGCCTGCTGCGCAGCCGGCGACGCGACCTGCACGCGCGAATCGCCGAGGCGATCGAGACGCGGTCACCCGACGAGCCGCGGCTTCATCCCGAGCTGATGGCGCATCACCTGAGCCGCGCCGGAGAATTTCGCCGCGCCGTCGAGTTCGGCATGACCGCGGGCATGACCGCGCTGACCCGCTCGGCCAATGCCGAGGCGATCGACCACGCCCACGCCTGCCTCGAGTGGCTGACCAACCTGCCCGAAGGCGAGGAGCGCTCGCGGATCGAGCTCGGCGTCAACGCCATGCTGACCCCTGCCCTCATGGTCGCGCGGGGCTACGCCGCGGACGAGGTGGAGGCGGCGGCCAACCGGGCGCTGCAGCTCGTCGACGCGCTCGGCGACCAGCCGGAGATGTTCTCGGTCATCTACTGCCTCAAGCAGTTCCACCACGTCCGCTCAGACCGGCCGCAGGCGCGCGCGCTGGCCGAGCGCCTGCTGTCGCTGGCGGCGAAGACCGGCGATCTCAGCATGGAATCCGCCGCGCTGGGGCAGATCGCCCAGTGCTGCTGGATCGAGGGCGACCACGCCGGCGCCGAGAAGGTGCTGCGCCGGGCCGTGCAGATCTACGACACCGAGCAGCACTCGCGCTATGCCTACCAGTACGGCTTCGACTTCCTGACCTACAGCCGGATGACGCTGGCCCAGGTGCTCTGGATTACCGGCCGCGGCACTGAGGGCCTGCGCGAGGCCGAGGCGGCGGTGGCGCATGCCCGCTCGATCAACCACGCCAACAGCGTCGGTATCGCCATGCTCTTCCTGATGATGATCCACCAGCAGCGCGGCGATCGCGAGCGGGTGATCGAACTCGGCCGGGAGACCCAGGCCTTCTGCGAGCGGATGGGCGTGACGACACCGATGACCTATGCGGCGATGATCGCCAACTGGGCCAGCGGCGACCTCGAGGGCTCGCTCGGCATCTTCGACATGCACAAGGCGATCGGCGCGCACCTCGGGATGACCTACTACCGCAGCCTCGCCGTCGAGAACGCGATCGACGGCGGCCGGCTCGACGATGCCGAGGCAATCCTCGCCCCGGCGCTGCAGCAGGCGGCGGAAGCCGGCGAGCGCTACTGGGAGCCGCAGCTCCTGCGGCTCAAGGCGGGGATCGCCCGGGCCCGCGGCGGCGACGACGAGGCGGTCGCGGCGCTCCTGGCGCAGGCTGCGAAAGCTGCGCGCGACATGGGGGCCCCGGTCCTCGAGGCCATGGCGCTCCTCGACCTCGAAGATCTCCGCGCCATGCGCCGTGGCCGGGATGCGCGGCTTGCCGAGCTTCTCGCGCGAGGCAACATCGAGCTTCCCGCCGAGGTTGCAAGACGGGCGGCCGCTCTCGCCGAGGCGGACAAGACGAAGCGGGCCCCGCGCGATGTTGCCCAGTCGACCGCACACTGATAGTTCAAGTTAAACACAAGGGAGAGCATTTGAATGTCCTGGCTCATGCCGCCGACCAAGGCCGAACTCGATGAGCGCCGCTCCGCCGGGAAACGGCGCTTCAAGGCGCAGCAGCTGCCCCGCGGCCCGCAGAGCGAGCATGACCTCGGCGCCGATTTCCTGCCCGGTGCGATGGAGTCGCACAACCACTGGCAGGTGATCTGGCCCCGGATCATCGCGCTGGCCTGGGAGGACAAGGAGTTCCACAAGGAACTCAAGGCAGATCCGCACAAGGCGATCAACGAGGCGTTCGGCTACAAGCTGTCGCCGAGCCTCAAGCTGAAGATCGAGGACGCGCCCGCGGGCGCCACCTACGATGCCGACGCCGATTATCCCAACGACCCCTGGTCGAAGCTGCCGGATTTGGAACTGACAATCGCCCTGCCCCCGGCGCCGCCGGCCGACATCCAGGCGATCGCCATCACCGCCTACCAGGACACCGGCCGGACCTATCCGTTCACCTGCTGCTGAAGAGTCCCGCCTACTCGCGGAAGGCTGCGCCGAGCTCTTGGAGCGCGGCGCGGTCGACGATGCGGATCGAGCCCCGCGACAGGGCGACCCAGTCGCTCGCGCGCCAGATGGCCAGCGTCTTGGCGATGGCCTCGCGGGTGGCGCCGACGAAGTCCGCCAGGTCGGATTGCGACACCGAGACGCCGGTCTCGGTGTCGCCGAGCTTGGCGTCCAGATAGAGCAGGCGGTTGGCCAGCCGCACCGGCACCGGCTGGAAGGAGCGCTCCTCGAGCTTGTCGCTCAGCCGGCGCAGGCGCTCGCACAGCACGTCGATGAAGTCGAGGGCGAGCTCCGGCCGCGCCCGCAACGTCGAGAGCACGTCGGCGCGGCGTATCTTGCGCAGCACGCAATCGCCGAGCGCCGTCGCCGTTGCCGTGCGGTTGCCGCCGAACAGCGCGATCTCGCCGAAGACCTCGCCGTCGCGGAGCACGTCGAGCGCCAGCTTGCGGCCGTCGAAGGAGTGCACGCTGATCTCGACCTCGCCGCGCTCGATGACGTAGACCGCGTCGCCAGCCTCGCCGTGGCTGAAGAGCACCTGCCCCGCCGGCAGCGTCGTGCGCACGGCGACCGCCTGCATCGCCTGGCGCAGGTCTTCAGATGCGATCGAAAGGATCGATCCCGTGGTTGTCGCGCTCCGGTCAGGCACGGTGAGCCCTCATGTCCCGAATTCGAGACTAGCGTGCCGCGAACGCTCGCGCATCCACCATTCGGTCGAGCTCAGCGGGCCGGGCACCCCGCCAGGCGTTCGAGATCGGCCGCGACCGAGAGGATCAACCGGTTGCGCAGCGACGCCGGATCGCCGTCCTCGTCGCCGTCGGCCAAGGCCCGCCAGATCGCGAGCTTGCCTCTGATCGCTTCGAGGCCATCGGCCTCGATCGCGATCACGCGCTCGGCGACGGCGGCCTCGAGCGCGTGCAGCGTCTCGACTTCGGTCGCGGCGGCGCACGCCAGCTCCCACGTCGGCTCGATCTCGCTCGCCTTCTCGGCGAGCAGCGACTCGATCAGCCGCAGATACCGGACCAGCTGGCCGACATCGTCCGGCAACGCATCGGTGCCTTCACGGATCGCCCGCACCAGGCGGTAGTCCAAGTCAAGATTCACTTTCAGACCCCCCGTTGGTGTGGAGGGCGTCTGTAACCGCACGGTTACGTCAGCGGCAATTGGTAAACCGCACTAACGTGATCGCGGGACACGTCAGAGATCGACGTTGATGAGCCCGTACCCCAGGCCGCGCAGCGCGGCGGATATTCGATCGAAGACCCCGAGCTTGAGGTAGATGCGCCGCAGGTGGGCGTCGACCGTGTGGGCGGAGATGCCGAGAATGTCGCCGATCGAGGCGTTGGTCTTGCCGCGCGCGACCCACGCCAGCACCTCGGCCTCCCGGGTCGAGAGCGACGGCAGCCGGCCGAGCTCGGGCACCAGCAACGCGCAGTAACGAAGGTGCATTGCCTGGCAGGCCCAGCGCAGCTCGCCGAGGCGCTCCGCGGGCAGCCGGGGCATCTCCGCGGGCAGGTCCACTGCGAAGATGCCGTTGCGCCCGTGCGGACCGAAGACCTGAAGGCCCAGGCCGTTCATCACGCCGGCGCGGCGGTAGGCCGCGATGTTGGCGCGTTCGTCGGGGCTGAGGTGGACCAGCACCTCGAGCTCGTCGAGGTAGACCGGGCGGACGCTGTTCTGGATGACGCTGGAGAGAACCGCGATTCCACTGGAACGCGCGGCGAGGTATTGCGCCAGCAGCACCTCGCCGAAGCCCTCGTTCTCGATCCGCATGAACTTCGCGTCGGGCGCCCCCGGCGGCGGCAGGTGATGGTACGCGATCCGCTTGACGCCGATCGTGAGCGCGAACTCGGCCAGCAGGGCCCATACGTCCGGAAGGCGTGCCGCATGCTCGAGGGAAAGGTCGAAATCGGTGGGCCCCATGTTCTGCCCTCCAGGTGATCGGGTCACCATTATCGGAGTACGAGCACTCGGCAACGCGGTCAAGCAGCGGACAAGCGGTCGCGCCTTGAAAGCGGCCGCGGCCGCCCCTACTCTCCCGGGAGGGGAGACCGACCTTGACCGACATGCCTCGACTGATCGACCCGTTCGCGCGCGCGATCAGCTATCTGCGCGTGTCGGTCACCGACCGCTGCGATTTCCGCTGCGTCTACTGCATGTCCGAGCACATGGAGTTCCTGCCCAAGGCGGAACTGCTGACGCTGGAGGAGCTCGACCGGCTCTGCTCGGTCTTCGTGGGCCTCGGCGTCGAGAAGCTCAGGATCACCGGCGGCGAGCCCCTGGTGCGCAAGGGCATCATGACGTTCTTCCGGGCGATGTCGCGGCACCTCGCGTCGGGCGCGCTGAAGGAGCTGACGCTGACCACCAACGGCAGCCAGCTCCGCCGGTTCGCGGCAGAGCTCGCCGACTGCGGCGTCAAGCGGGTCAACGTCTCGCTCGACACGCTCGACGCGGCGAAGTTCGCCCGGATCACCCGCTGGGGGCGTTTCGCGCAGGTGATGGACGGGATCGACGCCGCGGCCGAGGCGGGGCTGAAGGTCAAGATCAACACCGTGGCGCTCAAGGGTGTCAACGACGACGAGATCGACGCCCTCGTCGCCTGGTGCGGCGAGCGCGGGTTCGATCTGACCTTCATCGAGGTCATGCCGATGGGCGATCTCGGCGCCGAGGACCGGCTCGACCAGTTCTGGTCGCTGAAGGACCTGCGCCGCGACCTGGAAGAGCGCTGGACGCTGAGCGACACCGCCGAGCGCACCGGCGGCCCGGCACGCTACGTCCGCGTCGCCGAGACCGGCGGGCGCATCGGCTTCATTACCCCGCTTACCCACAATTTCTGCGAGAGCTGCAACCGGGTGCGGCTGACCTGCACCGGCCAGCTCTTCATGTGCCTCGGCCAGGAGGACGAGGCCGACCTGCGCGGCGTGCTGAGGGCGAACCCCGAAGACGACGCGCCGGTCGTGGCCGCCATCGCCGCCGCGATCGCGCGCAAGCCCCGCGGCCACGACTTCGACTATTCCCGGCAGGAAGTCGCGGGCCGGGTGTCGCGCCACATGAGCCATACCGGCGGCTGACGTCGGAACGGAGCCGGGTGGCGGCCGTTGTCCGGCCACAACGGCAGAGGAGCCCGCCAGATGCTGCACCCCGCAACCCTCATGCGCCTCTCGGTCTACGCCGGCGTCGCATTCCTCGTCCGGGCGATCGTCCGCGAAGCCGCCGCCGAGCGGCAGGCGATTCCGATGCTGCCGCCGGCCAAGCCTGTCCGCAGCCGGACCCGCTCGCGCCGCAGCACGCTGCACCTGCCCGACGGCTGGGATGATGCCGAAATTCCTGCGAGCGATCCGCCGGCGCGGTGACGGCTCTGCTCGCCCCTTTCCGCCGCACCACGGGAGATGACCTGACATGAAACGCACCGGTTCCGCCGTCTGGAAAGGCGGCCTCAAGGACGGCACGGGCGCACTCTCCACCGAGAGCGGCACGCTCGACGGCGTCAACTACAGCTTCGCCAAGCGCTTCGGCGACGAGAAGGGCACCAACCCCGAGGAGCTGGTCGGCGCGGCGCACGCGGCCTGCTACTCGATGCAGCTCTCCGGCGTCCTCGGCCAGTCCGACCTCGTCGCCGACGAGATCAACACCACCGCCGCCGTCACGGGGCGATGGACGGCGGCGGCTTCACCATCACCGACGTGCACCTGACGGTCCGCGCCCAGCGTCCCCGGCGCCGACGAGGCCGCCTTCAAGGCGGCGGCACAGAAGGCCAAGGAGATCTGCCCGATCTCCAAGCTCCTGAACGGCTCGGTCGACATCACCATGGACGCCACGCTCGAAAGCTGACGCCTCGCCCTGACCCTACCGTGTCCTGCTCCGGTCCGACGTTCGGAGCGGGACGGTCGTATCGCACGGATCCAGAGCCCTCTCCGTTGCCTTTGATGACCTTCTTCGCCATCGACTTGCCTACCCCGATCACGCCTCCGACATTGTCGGCACGGGGCTGGGATTACAGCTGGACATCAGCATCAACGTCGGTGTCCGCGGTGGTTTCGTCCGCCGCCGACAGCAGGGCTTCGAAGTAGGCGATCGTGCGGATCAGGCCGGCCTCGAGCGCGACGGTCGGATGCCAGTCGAGCACAGCCTCGGCGCGGCTGATGTCGGGCCGCCGCTGCAAGGGATCGTTCTCCGGCAGCGGCCGGTATTCGAGTTGAGACCGGGACCCGGTCAGCTCCAGCACTTTCTCGGCGAGCGCGAGGATACTGAACTCGCCGGGGTTGCCGATGTTGATCGGCCCGGTAACCCGATCCGGGCTGGCCATCATCTTCAGCAGACCTTCGATCAGGTCATCGACGTACGCAAAGCTCCGTGTCTGGCTCCCGTCGCCGAAGATCGTGATTGGCTTCCCCTGCAGCGCCTGAACGATGAAGTTCGACACCACCCGGCCGTCGTTGGGATGCATGCGCGGCCCGTACGTGTTGAAGATGCGCACGACCTTGATCCGGAGCGCATGCTGGCGGTGGTAGTCGAAGCACAGCGTCTCGGCGCAGCGCTTTCCCTCGTCGTAGCAGGAGCGCGGCCCGATCGGATTGACGTTGCCCCAGTAGTCCTCGCTCTGAGGATGCACGCTGGGGTCGCCGTAGACCTCGGATGTCGAAGCCTGCAGCACCTTCGCCCGCACGCGTTTCGCGAGGCCCAGCATGTTGATCGCGCCGTGCACCGAGGTCTTGGTCGTCTGCACCGGGTCGAACTGGTAGTGCACTGGCGATGCCGGGCAGGCCAGGTTGTAGATCTCGTCGACCTCGACATAGAGCGGGAACGTCACGTCGTGCCGCATCAGCTCGAACCCCGGCGCATCCAGAAGCTGCGCCACGTTCGACCGCCGGCCAGTGAAGTAGTTGTCGACGCAGAGCACCTCGTGTCCCTGAGCCACCAGTCGCTCGCAAAGATGGCTGCCGATGAAACCCGCGCCGCCGGTCACCAGGATGCGTTTCGATTCCTCGGCAGTCTGGTCAGAAATCCTCATCGGCGCTCCACCTCGGTATCGCCACAATCAGCCAACAGCGAGGATAGTGGCCCCGGCAGCGGCGACCAGCCAGCCGATGGCGCGTGCCACGCTCGGCTGCGCCAGCCGCTGCGTCAGCAGGCCAAGCGACGCGCCCGAGGCGTGCAGCAGCGCAGTCGCGAAGATGAAGCCTCCGGCGAAGGCCGCGCCGCCGGCGTTGGCCGGCATCTCCGCCCCGTGGGCCAGGCCGTGGAACGTGCCGAAGAGCGCCGCCGCTCCGAAAGCTGCCGCCGCAGGCACCCTGACCATCAGCGCCGTTAGAACGCCGAAGACGACGACCGACGTCCCGATCATCAGTTCGGTGCCGGGCGCCGTCAGCCCCGACATCCCGGCGGCGCCACCGAGCAGCATCCCGGTCATGAAGCCGACCGGTGCCACCAAGAACAGACGCGGTGCAGCCAAAGCAGCCCAGAGCCCGACCGCCACCATCGCCAGCAGGTGATCCGCGCCGGTGACCGGGTGCAGGAACCCTGTGGCAAATCCGGTGCCATGCCCGGGATGGGCTAGCGCAGGTCCGGCTACCAGCACGGCCGCAAACGCGAGGGTCATTCGCCTGACAATCATCGCATTCTTCCCTTTGCTCGCGTCTGCCTCGATCCACGTCATGATCAGCATATCCGTGATGGCTGTTCAACGACAAGCATCCCGGCGCTTGCGCGAGCCGGCCGTTCAAGTCACGTCGCGCCGGCGGAACTCGGCAGATCCGAGGAGGATGGGGACGGACGGGGGCAAGCGGTTGAGCGCAACGGCTCGAGTGGTTATGGGAACGTGCAGGATACGGGAGAAACGTCGCCATGGGCATCCTTCCGGCATGTACGCCGTTCATCGCATCTGTCGTGGTCGACTGCTTTGCCGCCTTGCGGGTGCCGCTCGACAACCGGGCCCGAACGGAGTGCCCCTGAGGTGGTGACGTTCGAGGATCTGCGCACGATGATTCTGGCCTTGCCGGACACGGTCGAGACGACCTCCTGGGACGCGCGTTCGTTCAAGGTGAACGGCAAGGTGATCCTCTACTGGAATACCACGTACGACTGCCCGGTCTTCAAGGTCGACCGCGAGGAGCGCGACTTCCTGATCGAGGCTGATCCCGAAACCTTCTTCACCACCGACCATCACCGGCCCTGGCCCCTGGTCCTGGCGCGGCCGGAGGGGGTGGATCCCGGCTGGGCGCGGGCCAACATCGAGCGGGTCTGGCGGGGCCAGGTGATGAAGCGCACGCTGAAGGCCTTTGACGCGGCGCGGGGGAGCGGGGGATGACCGATCTGTCGCTCGGGGTCCGGACCGGGCTGCCGGAGCCGCTGCGGCTGCTCGTCGAGCGGTATCCCCGGCTCGGCTGGGAGGCGCACCCGCATTTCACCGACCTCACCCGGTTCTGGCTGGAGCGGCACCTTGGGTTCCGGCAGATGCAAGCGCGGCTGGTGGCGGATACCCGGGGCTTTCTCGACGGCGGCAGCGATCCGCGCGTCTATGCGGGCGGGCTCTATCAGGTCGCGAACCGGCTCTTCGAGGAGCTGCACGGGCATCACACCATCGAGGACCAGCACTACTTTCCGCTGCTGCAGGGGCTGGAACCGCGGGTGGCGCATGGCTTCGATCTGCTGGAGACCGACCACCATGCGCTCGACGCGGCGATCCAGGGGCTGGCGGAGGCGGCGACTGCGGTCCTGGCGGCGGTGCGCGACGGCAAGCAGGGCGCTGCAAGTGCCGGCGCGCTCGACGGGGAGCTCGCGGAATTCGGGCGGCTGCTCGACCGACATCTCGTCGACGAGGAGGAGCTGGTGGTGCCGGTGATCCTCGACCATCCCGAGGCGGGGCTGTGACCGCGAGACTGTGACCGGGGTCACATCGGGCGGCGGGCGGCAGGCGTAAGCTTTCGGGCAGCCCTCATCCTGCACGAAAGGACCCCGTGCCATGACCCGCCTGCAATCGTTCGCCGCCATCGTTGCCGCCGCCACCGCGCTCGCCGTGGTCATCTCCGTGCCATCACCCCCGCGGATCGAGGAAGCCGAAACGGAGCAGGCGTTCTGGACACTGCAAGGCGCCAGCCCGAGGATCGCGCCGGAGGCGGCGGCCATCGTGGCGCTCCGGACCGCAGAGCGCCACGCGGCGGCGGCCGACATGCTCGCCGCGGCCGACTGACCCGGCGCGGGCCAGGCACCTCTCGGTCGGAACGCGTTTCGGGCATCGACAATCCGGTTGGCAGGGGCTAGAGAGCCCGCTGATCCGAGGAAGCCCGGGACTGTCATGGAAGCCGTCGTTCTGACCATTCACCTGCTGTTGGCCCTCGCGCTCATTCTCGTGGTGCTGCTGCAGCGCTCCGAAGGCGGCGGGCTCGGCATGGGCAGCGGCGGCATCATGACGAGCCGGGGTGCGGCCACGGCGCTCTCCAAGGTGACCTGGGCGATCGGCACCGCCTTCGTGCTGACGAGCCTGATCCTGACCGTGCTGTCGGCGCATACCAGCGGGTCGAGTTCGGTCGTCGACCGCCTCGGAACCACCGAGACCGCGACCCCTGCCCCGGCTACGGCCACTTCACCCGCGACACCGGCCGAGCCGGGCTTGCAGGGGGACCTGCTGCCGGCGACGCCCGCGACCGCTCCTGACAGCGAAGGCCCGGCGGCCCCGCCTCCCGTGAAATAGACGTCTCTCGGCTTTCTTGGGCAACTTCTGGTTGCCCTACTCCTTCCGGACTACAGCATGTTGCGGAGCTACTTGCCGTGCCGCCGGTTTTCGCCTATAGATTGAGTCCCGTGGAGCCTTGGGCTTTCGCAGACTCAACAGGCCCAGGCGCGGGAGCAGCACATCGATGGCGCGGTTCATTTTCATCACCGGCGGCGTGGTTTCGTCGCTCGGCAAGGGGCTCGCTTCGGCGGCGCTCGGAGCGTTGCTGCAGGCACGTGGCTATTCGGTGCGGCTCCGCAAGCTCGACCCCTACCTCAACGTCGATCCCGGCACGATGTCGCCCTTCGAGCACGGCGAGGTTTTCGTGACCGACGACGGCGCGGAGACCGACCTCGACCTTGGTCACTACGAGCGCTTCACCGGCGTCGCCGCCCGGCGCACGGATTCAGTGTCGTCGGGACGGATCTATTCCAACGTCCTGGAAAAGGAACGTCGCGGCGACTACCTGGGCAAGACCATCCAGGTCATTCCCCATGTTACTAACGAAATCAAGGACTTCATTCGCGTTGGTGAGAACGAGGTCGACTTCATGCTCTGCGAGATCGGCGGCACCGTCGGCGACATCGAGGGCCTGCCCTTCTTCGAGGCGATCCGCCAGTTCGGCCAGGAGCGACCCCGCGGAATGTGCATCTACGTCCACCTGACGCTCTTGCCGTTTCTCGCGGCCTCGGGCGAGCTCAAGACCAAGCCCACCCAGCATTCGGTCAAGGAGCTGCGCGCCATCGGCATCGCGCCGGACATCCTGGTCTGCCGCTCGGAGATGCCCATCCCGCCCAAGGAACGCGAGAAGCTGGCGCTGTTCTGCAACGTGCGGCCCGAGGCGGTGGTCGCGGCGCAGGACCTGAAATCGATCTACGAGGCGCCGCTCGCCTACCACGCCGAAGGGCTCGACCAGGCGGTGCTCGATGCCTTCATGATCTCGCCGGCGCCCAAGCCCAATCTCGCCAAGTGGGAGGACGTGGTCGACCGCATCAAGAACCCCGAGGGCGAGGTCAAGGTCGCGATCGTCGGCAAGTACACCCAGCTCGAGGACGCCTACAAGTCGATCGCCGAGGCCCTGACCCACGGCGGCATCGCCAACCGGGTCAAGGTCAAGGCCGAGTGGATCGACAGCGAACTCTTCGAGCGCGACGAAGACATTCCGCCGCTGCTCGAGGGTTACCACGCCATCGTCGTCCCCGGCGGCTTCGGCGAGCGCGGCACCGAGGGCATGATCCACGCGGCCCAGTTCGCCCGCAACCGCAAGGTGCCCTACCTCGGCATCTGCCTCGGGATGCAGATGGCGGTGATCGAGGCGTCGCGCGACCTCCTGGGCCTTGAGGACGCGGGCTCCGAGGAGTTCGACCACGAGGCAGGCGCGCGGCGCTTCACCCCGGTGATCTACCACCTCAAGGAATGGCTCGAGGGCAACCGCACCATCAAGCGCGAGGTCAGCGACGACAAGGGCGGCACGATGCGGCTCGGCGCCTACAACGCGATCCTCGCCGACCGGAGCCAGGCCGCGGGCATCTACGGCTCGACCACCATCTCCGAGCGCCACCGCCACCGCTACGAGGTGGACATCGCCTACCGGGACAAGCTCGAAGGCTGCGGCCTGTTCTTCTCGGGCCTCTCCCCCGACGGCCGGCTGCCGGAGATCGTCGAGATTCCCGGCCACCCCTGGTTCATCGGCGTCCAGTTCCACCCCGAGCTGAAATCCAAGCCTTTCGCCCCGCACCCGCTCTTTGCCGACTTCATCCGCGCGGCGCTCGAGCAGTCGCGGCTGGTCTGAGCCGCCGCTGCCCTTATATAGCCGATCATGTTCAGCGATCTTCTCCGCCATCTGACTGCCGCTTCGGAAACCCGGGACATCCACCCCGACAAGAGCCGGCTGGCGCTCGCCGCCCTCATGGTCCGGGTCGCGCGCACCGACGGGAACTACACCGCCGACGAGCGCGCCCGGATCGACCGGGTGCTGGCGTCGCAATACCGGATCGACCAGGGCGCCTGCCAGAGGCTGCGCGCCGAAGCCGAGATCGCCGAGGACGGCGCGCCCGACACCGTCCAGTTCACCCGGCTGATCAAGGATGCCGTGCCCTACGAAGAGCGCAGCGGCATCGTCGAGGCCTTGTGGCGCGTTGCAGCCGCGGACGGCATCAACGCCGACGAACACGGCCTGATGCGGCTCGTCGCGAATCTTCTCGGCGTCTCGGACGTCGACAGCGGGTTGGCCCGGCAGCGGGCGCTTCGCGGCAGCTAGAAGTCGAGGCTGATGCTGCGGGTGACGCCGAGGCGGATGCCGTACTGGTCCTCCGAGCCGGTCGCCGTGACCGGCGAGTTGGCGGCATCGTTGACCAGGCGGTTCCAGCTCGCGGCACCCTCGACGCCCCAGCGATCGTTGAAGAGATAGCGAGCGCCGAGCTCCACGCCCGCCGACACCAGGCCGCCATTGGCCTTGAACGGCTGCAGCGCCCCGCCGGTGTTCGCCGATTCCTCGTTGCTGACGCCGAAGTAGGTCTCGGTGAAGTGATTGTCGCCGAAGTCGAGGCGTGGACCAAGCGTCAGCGTGAGACCGTCGATCGGATAGGCAATCCCGTCGGCGCCGATCTGCCCGACCCAGCCATTGTGGCCGACGATGCCGTAGCGCACGTCGGTGAACACGCGATAATTCCGCTGCTCGTAGCCGACCCCGAGACCGGCCTCGAAGGACCACGGGATGTTGTCGAGGCCCTTGATCTGGTCGTCGTCCTTGGAATTGCGGTTGCCGATGTAGCGCACCGAGCCTCGGATGCCGAAGCCGGTCCGGAACCCGACCGTTTTGCCCGAGCCATACTCGAACCCGCCCGGAAGCCGCACGTAGTCGAGGCGTGCCGAGAAGTCCGGCCCGAGGTCGTAGCTGTCCGACCCCAGATAGGACGGGCTGAAAGCCACGCCGGCGCGGACCGTGAGGACCAGATCGGGATTGGCGGCATTGAAGATGCCGCCTGCCGTCGTCAGCGCCGGTGACGTGGGTGCGGCCGGCAGAGGCGCAGGCGATGGCGCCGTCTGCGCCGCAGACAAACCGACGCTCGCGATCCAGACTCCCGCCGTGCCTGCGAGAACCGTCCGAATGGATCGCCGAGCTGTCGTCATCCAATCGTCTCCTCGGCGAATCGGACCTGTGACGCTTTCGTCAGCGTTCTGCAAAACGGTTACCGATATCTAACTACAACAGTTTGGGAATCCAAGCCTTCAGCCCACACGGTCATGGAATCTTCCGCAACCTGTGGCGGTCGAAGCGCGCCTCAGGCGGCCGGCGCGGCCAGCGCATCCGCGAGGAGGTCGCGCACGGCCGAGAGGCTCACGTCGCGCGCCACGAAGGCCGCGCCGATCTCGTGCGCGAGAACGAAGGTGATGCGGCCGTCGCGCACCTTTTTGTCCTGTCCCATCAGGGCGATCAGCGCATCCGGGCCAGGCAGGTTGCCCGGAATGGCGGAGAGGCTGTGCTTCATGCCCATCCCGGCGAGATGCGCCGCCACCCGGCTCGGCGCCTCCTGCGGACAGTGGCCGAGCCGCGCGCTCAGATCGAAGGCGAGCTGGCAGCCGATCGACACCGCCTCACCGTGCAGCAGCCGCTCGGAATAGCCGGTCGCGGCCTCGAGCGCGTGGCCGAAGGTATGGCCGAGGTTGAGGAGCGCGCGCTCGCCCTGCTCGGTCTCGTCGCGCGCGACGATGCCGGCCTTCATCTCGCAGGATCGCCGCACCGCGTGCTGCCGCGCCGCCGGGTCGCCGGCGCGCAGCGCCGTGCCGTTCACCTCGAGCCAGGAGAAGAACGCCGCGTCCCCGAGCAGGCCGTACTTGACCACCTCGCCGTAGCCCGCAAGAAAGTCGCGCTCCGGCAGGGTATCGAGCAGGCCGGTGTCGGCCAGCACCAGCCGCGGCTGGTGAAAAGCCCCGACGAGGTTCTTTCCACTCGCCGAGTTGATGCCGGTCTTGCCGCCAACCGAGCTGTCGACCTGGGCGAGGAGCGTCGTCGGGATCTGCACGAAACCCACGCCGCGGCGCAGCACCGCTGCCGCGAAACCTGCAAGATCACCGATGACCCCGCCGCCGAAAGCCACGACCAGATCGTCGCGGCCCACCTTCTGGGCAATCAGCCATTCGACGGCGGTCTCGAGCGACCGCCAACCCTTGGTCGCCTCGCCGGGCTCGAGTTCCAGCGCGACCACATCGAAGCCGGCCTTGCGAAGGCTCTCGCGCAGCGCCGCAAGATGCAGCGCCGCGACCCGCCCCTCGGTCAGCACCGCGAGGCGCTGGCGGCGGGCGTGCGGCATGATCTCCGCTCCAGCACGGGCGAGCAGCCCCGCGCCGATGCGGATGTCGTAGGCGCGGGCGCCGAGCGGTACGGTGACGGTCTCGATCATCCTTCGGGCTCCAGTGTCGGGCCCCGCCCGGCGGCGGAGCGGTCGTGCGCCTTCACCGCGGCAAGGATTTCGCGCGCCGTTGTCTCGTGGCTGGCGCCACGGCGACTGTCGACGATCACATCGGCCTCGGCGTAGATCGACGCGCGCTCGCGGTGCAGATCGGCGAGCACCGCGCGTGGATCGGCGGCCTGCAGCAGCGGCCGGCCCGGCCGCTCTCGGACGCGGTCCCACAGCAGGTCGAGATCGGCGCGAAGCCACACCGAGGTGGCGCAGTCGAGGATCTTCGAGCGGGTGCGCGGCTCGACGAAGGCGCCGCCGCCGGTCGCAAGGACCCCCGGGCGGCCCCCCGCGAGCAGCCGCGCGATCACCCGCCGCTCGCCGTCGCGGAATGCCGGTTCGCCGAGAGAGGCGAAAATCTCAGCGATCGACATGCCTGCGGCCGCGGTGATCTCGTTGTCCGAATCGGTGAACGGCACCCCGAGCATCGTCGCGAGCCGCCGGCCGACGCTGGTCTTGCCGGCTCCCATCAGCCCCACCAACACCAGGGGACGCGTGAGCCTGGGCAGATCGGCTTTCTCTTCGCGCGTGGATAGCGGAGGGTCGATCATCGCAATTGCCGTATGCCCGCGCCCAAGCTAAACTTCCGCAAACGCGATCGCGGCGGTTGGTCCCCGTGATTGGACACTTAGCGATGCGGCGTCAAGCCAGCACGGGCAGAGCAGGACACGATGCGGATGTTTGTCAGGATTGCGGGTTCCCTCGTGCTGATCGCTACGGCGGGGCTGCTTGGGTTCGCGCTCTTCTCGGACCTTCCCGCGCCCGAGAGCCAGGTCGATCTGCCGGTCGTGGTCAAGTGAACATAAAGTCAGTGCGCCGTGCGGGATTCGCGGTCGCCCTGGTTACCGCCCTGCCCGCCCCGGCCGCCGAGCCGCGCAGCGCGATCCCCTGGCTCTCGCAGAGCATCGAGATCGGGAACCCGCCGCCGCCGCCGAGCCGCGCCACCTCCATGGGCAGCCAGCCGGGAGGCGACGACGCCATCACCGTGACGCCGCTCGGAAGCGTTCGCCGGGATGCCGTCGGGCTACTGCCCCCCGAGACCACCGGCTTTTCTCGCGCCCTCTGGGGCTCGGCGACCGCAGCCGAGGTCAGCCAGCTCATCGAGGCGCACCCCGATCAGGGCGTGCCCGAGGCCCGGGCGCTCTTCCGGCGGATCCTCCTCGCAGAGGCCGACGCACCGGCGGGGCCGGACGAAGAGGCGCCCGTGCTCGTCGCGCGTGTCGACCGGCTGCTGCAGGCCGGGGCGCTGGAGCCCGCCCAGGCGCTCCTCGATCGCGCCGGGCCCGAGACGCCGGAGCTTTTCCGGCGCTGGTTCGACGTCGGCCTCCTTCTGGATCAGGCCGGACCGCCCTGCGCGGCGTTGCGGCAGAACCCCTCCTTGTCGCCGACACTGCCGGCGCGAGTGTTCTGTCTGGCCCGCGGCGGCGACTGGAATGCCGCCGAGATCACGCTCACGCTCGGCGAGCAGGTCGGCTCGATCCCGGCCGACGAGCAGGCGCTCCTCGGCCGGTTCCTCGATCCCGAGCTCTTCGAGGAGGCGGCCGACCCGCCGATGCCGGTGCCGCTGACCGCGCTCGACTTCCTGATGCGCGAAGCCGTGGGCTTGCCGAGACCGCCGGGCGCGCTGCCGCTGGCCTTCCTCCACGAGGACCTCGGCGAGCATGTGCCGATGCGCAGCCGTATCGTCGCGGCGGAACGGCTGACGCTCTCGGGCGCGGTCCCTTACGCGGAGGTCTTTGCGGCCTACCGCTCCGGTGTCCCGGCCGCTTCGGGCGGCGTCTGGGACCGGGCGCGGGCCGTCCAGGACCTCGATGCCTCACTGGACGCGGGCGACCCCGACAAGATCGGCCAAGCGCTTCTGGCCGCCGACGCACTCCTTTCCGCCCGCGGCCTCCGCGTCGCCCTGGCCGACGAATACGTCGTGCGGCTGGCCGGCGTCGACGCCGCGGCACTGCGGCCCCGGGCACGAGAGAAGCTCGCGCAGCTCCTTCTTCTCGGCGGCGCGGTCGATGCGGCCCGGCACGCCGCCGGACCCTCGCCCGATCCCCGCTTCAAGGCGCTTCTCGCGGTGGCGGGGGCCGGCTTCCCGCCCGACAACGTCGACGACCCGCTCCTCGCCGCGGCGCTGGCCGGGCTCGCCGCCGACAATCCCGCTGACGACCGCGAGATGCGGCTCGCCGACATGCTGGCTGCCGGCCGTCAGGGCGAGGCGATCCTCGGTGCCCTCGACCTCCTCGCACCCGGTGCCGCCGTCGATCCGCCGGCATTGCGTGCGGCGCTCCTGACCCTGCGGCTGGCCGGGCAGACCCCGACCGCGCGGGTCATCGCGATCCAGACGGCGCTCGCGGGTTCCGGCTGATGGCGCCCGCCGGCACCTGGCTCGGCCGCTATCTGGAAGCGATCCAGGCGGAGCGGGACGCCTCGCGGAACACCATCCTCTCGTATGCCCGTGATCTCAACGACTTCGCCGCCTTCCTCAAGGCGCGCGATCACGACTACACCACGGCCGGCCGCGCCGAGATCGAAGCTTACCTCATCGATCAGGCCGATCGCGGCATGGCGCAGGCGACCCGCGCGCGACGGCTCTCGGCGATCCGCCAGCTCTACCGCTTCGCCTTCCTCGAAGGGTGGCGCGAGGACGATCCCGCGGCGCTGATCAAGGGCCCCAAGCGCCAGCGCTCGCTGCCGGCCAGCCTCAGCGAGACCCAGGTGGACCGGCTGCTCGACGCCGCCTCGACGATCGGGCGCACCGAGGCCGAGCGGCTGCGCGACACCTGTCTGATGCAGATCCTCTACGCCACCGGCCTCCGCGTCAGCGAGCTCGTCTCGCTGCCGCTCGCTGCGGCGCGCGGCGACCCCAGGATGATCCTCGTGCGCGGCAAGGGCGGTCGCGAGCGCATGGTGCCGCTGTCGCCGCCGGCCCGCGAGGCGCTGGCCGCCTGGCTCGCCCATCTCGACCGTGACCGCGACGGCCTGCCCCGGCCGCGCTCGCCGTTCCTCTTCCCCGCCCGCGGCCGCCGTGGCCACATGACCCGCGAGCGCTTCTTCCTGCTGGTCAAGGACCTCGCCCGGCTTGCCGGACTCGATGCGACCCAAATCTCGCCGCACACCCTGCGCCACGCCTTCGCCACCCACCTTCTCGCGCACGGCGCCGACCTGCGGGTGATCCAGACGCTCCTTGGCCACGCCAGCATCGCCACGACCGAGATCTACACCCACGTCCTGGAAGCGCGGCTGCGCGAGCTGGTGCTCGAGAAGCACCCGTTGGCCGAGGCCGCCGCCGCCCTTGAACCGGAACCGTCCTGACCGCATAAGCGGGCAATCCGTCACCGAACGAGGACCCCGATGGACTCCCTGACTGAGGCGCCGCAGTCCCTCGCCCTCTGGGCAACGGGCGCCGGGATCGTGGTGCTCTTGCTGCTCTCCGCGCTGTTCTCGGGCTCCGAGACCGCGCTCACCACCGCGAGCCGCGGCAAGCTCAACGCGATGGCCGACCGCGGCGAGGCCGGGGCCGCCGACGCGCTCAAGGTGACCGAGGACAAGGAGCGGCTGATCGGCGCGCTTCTTCTCGGCAACAACCTTGCCAACATCCTGTCCGCGTCGCTCGCAACCAGCTTCTTCACCGTGCTCTTCGGCGCCGGCGCCGTCGCCATCGCGACCCTCGTCATGACCGCGCTGGTGCTGATCTTTGCCGAAGTTCTGCCCAAGACCTACGCCATCACCAACGCCGAGGCGTTCTCGACCAAAGTGTCGCCGCTGATCCGGGTCCTCGTCGTCGCGTTCTCGCCGGTGGTGAACGCCGTGCGGGCCTTCGTGCGGCTGGTCTTGCGCATCTTCGGCGTGAACGTCGACCCCCAGACGAACTTCCTCGCCGCACAGCAGGAGATCGCCGGCACGATCACGCTGCACGCCTCCGAAGGCAGCGTGGAGAAGGCCGATCGCGACCGCCTCCTCGGCGCGCTGGACCTCGGCCAGCGTCAGGTCGAGGAGGTGATGATGCACCGCCGCGACATCGAGATGATCGACGCCGACGCGCCGCCCGCCGACATCCTCGAGCAGGCGATCAACTCGCCGCACACCCGCATCCCGATCTTCCGCGGTGAGCCGGAGAACATCGTCGGCGTCATCCACGCCAAGGACCTGTCGCGCGCCGTCCACCGGTTCGTGCAAGCGCATCGGACCAGCGAAGGCGCGCTCGAAGGCTTCAACATCATGGACGTGGTGATGGAGCCCTACTTCGTCCCGGAATCGACGCCGCTCGACGAGCAGATGCGCGAATTCCTGCGCCGCCGCGGCCATTTCGCCCTCGTCGTCGACGAGTACGGCGCGCTCCAGGGCCTGATCACGCTCGAGGACATCATCGAGGAGATCGTCGGCGACATCGCCGACGAGCACGACGTCGAGACCGCCGCCGGCATCGATCCGCAGCCCGACGGCTCGATCGACGTCGAGGGCAGCGTCACCATCCGCGACCTCAACCGCGCCTGCGAGTGGAACCTGCCCGACGAGGAAGCCAACACCATCGCCGGCCTCGTGATCCACGAGGCGCAGGCGATCCCCAACGAGGGCCAGGTCTTCAGCTTCCACGGCTTCCGCTTCGAGGTGATCGGCCGCGACAACAACCGGCTGACCCGCATCCGCGTCCGCAAGCTGGTATGAGCGGGCCGGGAACCTCCGGCTTCAGCGCCCTTTGAAGAGGCTCCCGAGGATGCCGCGCACCAGCGCCTGGCCCTGTCGCGAGTTGAGCTGCTTGACCGCCGCGCGGGCAAGCTCGGAACCGATCGAAGGCTGCGACCGTGTCGGCGAGGACGCATTGGGCTCGTAGCGGCGCGCCTGCTTCAGCTCCTTCGCCTGCGCGGCGCTCTGCTGCAGCATCTCCTCGGCCATCGACGCCTCTCTGGCCGCCTTGTCCGCTCGCGCCGCGAGGATTTCCTGCGCGGACTCCCGGTTGACCGGCGTGTCGTACTTGCCGGCCAAGGGTGAGGCGGCGATCGTTTCCGCCCGCTCACCCTCGGTGATCGGACCCATCCGCGATTCCGGTGGGCGGATCAGCGTGCGGCTGACCATCGCCGGCACGCCCTTGGCCTCGAGCAGCGACACCACCGCCTCGCCGGTCCCGACCTCGCGGATCGCGGTCTCGGTGTCGAACTCCGGATTGGGCCGGAAGGTCTCGGCGGCCTGCTTCAGCGCCTTGGCGTCGCGCGGCGTGAAGGCGCGGAGCGCGTGCTGGACGCGGTTGCCGAGCTGCGCCAGCACGTCGGACGGCACGTCGTCGGGATTCTGCGTGCAGAAGTAGACGCCCACGCCCTTGGAGCGGACGAGCCGAACCACCTGCGTGACCTTGTCGACCAGCGCCTTGGGCGCATCGGAAAAGAGCAGATGCGCCTCGTCGAAGAAGAAGACCAGTATGGGCCTCTCCGGGTCCCCAACCTCGGGGAGCTGCTCGAAAAGCTCGGACAACAGCCACAGCAGGAACATCGCGTAGAGCCGCGGCGACTGCATGAGCTTGTCCGACATCAGGACGTTGATGCGGCCCATCCCGTCGGCGTCGGTTGCGATCAGGTCCTTCAGCTCGAGCGCGGGCTCGCCGAGAAATCCCGAAGCCCCCTGGTTCTGCAGCACCAGCAGTCCACGCTGGATGCCGCCGATCGATGCCGTCGCGATGTTGCCGTAGGTCCGGCTGACCTCGGCGGCGTTGTCGCCGAGCCAGACCAGCATCGCCTGCAGGTCCTTCAGGTCGAGAAGCGCCATCCCCTGCTCGTCGGCGACCCGGAAGGCGATGTTGAGCACGCCCTCCTGCGGCTCCGAAAGCGCCATCATCTGGGCCAGCAGCAACGGCCCCATCTCGGTGATCGTGGTGCGGACCGGGTGGCCGGACTGCCCGAACAGGTCCCAGAACACCACCGGATAGCCGCGATAGGCAAAATCGGCCATGCCGATCTCCGCAGCCCGCTTGAGGAGCGCCTCGTTTGCCTTGCCGGCCGGGTCGCCGGCGCGCGACAGGCCCGAGATGTCGCCCTTGACGTCCTGGATCAAGACCGGCACCCCGGCCGCCGACAGCCCTTCGGCCAGGATCTGCAGCGTCACCGTCTTGCCGGTTCCCGTGGCGCCGGTGATCAGCCCGTGGCGATTTGCGTAGCGCAGCAGCAGATCGAGCGGCTCGGCGTAGTCCTTGCCACCGCCGCCGACCAGAATCCCGTCCTCTGCCATGCCTACGTCATCCTCCCCTGGGGCACTCGACTGTGCACGTTACCGAATTGATGGTGTACGAGCCGGACGCGCAAGAGCCTGGTTTGTGGTTGCAAAGGAATCGTTCCGCAGCGGTCACTTCGCAGATCCCTGCTCCTCGTCGCGACAAGGCCCGCTTACTTGATCCAGCGCGCGATCCGCCTGCTCATGGGTGATATTGAAGTCCGCTACGAAGTGAAGACCCGATGTGCTGATCGCCAGGCGCGTAAGCCTGTAGTCCGACCGCGAAATGTCGTTTCGAATCAAACCAGATGTTAAGAACTGCGCGGTACTCGTGCAGTCGTGTCGCGGTGGCCCGAGGGCCGCGGGGCGCGTCTTCCTCGCTGTTGACTCGCCGCGGAGCAAGCTCCGCGGCGTTCTTTTATTCACATTTCACGTTGACGCACGCGGCACTTGCAAGCCGCGCTTGACCCTCTTTCTCATCCGGCGTAGCGTTCGGGCATCGTTCGGCCCGTCCGACAGGGAAGTCGCGAAAGCGAGGGAAAGGGCGCCTTTGTGGTGCCCTTTTCACTTGGGCGCGATCCGGCTGACGCAGCTTTCAACTTTGGTTGACAGCCGAAGCGCGGGATGACACTCCCGCCAGACGCAATCGAAAGGGATGCGAGCCGCAAATGCAACCACTCCGAAATCGCCTCATCCTGGCCGCGCTCGGATTTGTGCTGGCAGCGCCGGTCGCGGCGCAGGACACCACCCCTGCTCCAGCCGCCCCGGGCACCGAAGCGCCGGCAACGGCTCCGGCCCCCGAGGCTCCCGCCGCCGCAGCTCCGGCCACCGAAGCGCCGGCGACGACGCCGGCGCCCGACTCGGCCGCTCCGGCCCCTGCCGCCGGCGCTCCGGCCGAAGCGGCAATGCCCGGCAATGGCGACCCGGCCAAGCCCGAGGTGATGGAGATCGTGAAGGACACCTTCGGCGACTGGCAGGTGCGGTGCGCCCCCGACGGCAAGGAGTGCTTCATGTATCAGCTCGCACTCGACCAGGCCAAGAACCCGGTCGCCGAGGTCAGCATCCTGAAGCTGCCCGACACCTCCGAAGCGGTGGCCGGCGTCACCATCGTCACCCCGCTCGGGACCCTCCTGACCAACGGGGTGATCCTTCAGGTCGACGCCGGCGAAAAGCGGCAGTATCCGTTTTCCTGGTGCAGCCAGGTCGGCTGCTTCGCCCGCTTCGGTCTCACCAAGCCGACGCTCGACACGATGCGGCGAGGCAAGGCAGGCGAAGTCACGCTGGTTGCCGTGAACAAGCCCGAGGCCCCGGTGACGCTCAACCTGTCGCTCTCCGGCTTCACGGCCGCGTTCGATTCGCTGGAAGTCCCTGCCAACCCGACGCCGCCGCCGGCGCAGCTGGTCACCCCGAAGAACTGAGCCCAACGCAGATGACGGCAGGCGCCCGAACTGGACGCCCGCTCGTCAGGCGAACGCCTCCAGCACCAGCACCGCGTTGAGACCGCCGAACGCGAACGCGTTGCTCATCACCGCCCGCACCCGACGCTCGCGCGCGACGTTCGGCACGACGTCGAGATCGCAGTCCGGATCTGGCTCCTCGTAGTTGATCGTCGGCGCGATCACCCCGTCACGGAGCGCCATCAGGCAAGCAAGCAACTCGACCGCCCCCGTGCCGCCGATCAGGTGGCCGTGCATCGACTTGGTCGACGAGATCATCAGCCGGTTGGCATGCGCCCCGAATACGGTGCGCACCGCGGCGCACTCGGTCTTGTCGTTCACCGTCGTCCCGGTGCCGTGGGCGTTGATGTAGCCGATCGCCTCGGGCGGCAGGCCCGCGTCGCCGAGCGCGCCGCGCATCGCCCGCACCGCCCCGCCCAGGTTCGGCGTCACGATATCGGACGCATCCGACGTCATCGCGAAGCCGGTCACCTCGGCGAGGATCGTCGCCCCGCGGGCGCGGGCATGCTCGAGCGCCTCGAAGACGAAGACCGCCGCGCCCTCGCCCTGCACCATCCCATTCCGGGTCAGCGAGAAGGGCCGGCAGGCGTCCTTCGACATCACCCTGAGGCCCTCCCACGCCTTGATGCCGCCGAAGCAGAGCATGCTCTCGCTGCCGCCGGTCAGGACCACGTCGGCCTGGCCCGAGCGGATCAGCATCATCGCCTGGCCCATCGCATGGTTCGACGATGCGCAGGCGGTGCTGACCGTGTATGTCGGGCCGCGCAGGGCATGGGCCATCGAGACGTGGCTCGCGGCAGCACTGTTCATCAACCGCGGCACCACGAAGGGATGCACCCGGTTCTTGCCCTCCTGGTAGACCAGCCGGTAGTTCTCGTCCTGGGTCTGGAGCCCGCCGCCCGACGTCCCCAGCACCACCCCCGCCCGCTCGCCCAGCGCCTCGGTCACCTCGATCCCCGACTGCGCCACCGCCTCACAGGCCGCAAGCAGCGCGAACTGGGTGAACCGGTCGTAGAGCGTCAGCTCCTGGCGGCCGAAATGATCCTCCGGCCGGTAGCCGCGGATCTGCCCGCCAATCGAGATCGACAGCCGCTCGACGTCCTCGAAGTCGAGCGCACCGATCCCCGAGCGCCCTTCGCGCATCGCGGCTCTCGTGGCGTCCGCCGTCCGCCCGAGCGCGTTGACGGCGCCCTGGCCGGTGATGACGACGCGTGGCCGGGTCACGCTACTTCTTGGCCGCGATCAGGGTCTCCACGGCGCGCACCATGCTGTCGACGCTGCTGATGTCGAACTCCGAGTGCCTGGGCTCGTTGGCGTTGAACGGCACCTGGATGTCGAACGCCTCCTCGATCGCGAAGACCGCCTCGACAAGGCCGAGCGAGTCGATGCCCAGCTCCTCCAGCGTCGCCTCCGGGCGCACGTCCACCGGGTCCAGAACCGCCTGCTCGGCGAGGATGGCGATCATCCTGTCCCGCACGGTTTCCTTGACAGCGTCGGACATCGACCCTCCGTCGGTCAAAACTGAACGGCAGGTCTAGTCGCTCACGACCGGATTGGAAATGGATTTCTGCGCCGCCTCGAGCCGGGCGAGGACCCGGGGAAGCCGGCGCAGCGCCTTGTACATCTCGACGTTCTGCTCCATCCGCACCGCCGGATAACCCATCATGATCCGCCCCGGCGGCACGTTCGAGGCGACCCCGGTATTGCCGGTGATGATCGAGTTGGCGCCGATCGACAGGTGGTCGGCGACGGCCGCCTTGCCGCCGAGCACCACCCGGTCGCCGATCACCGTCGAGCCGCCGACGCCGACATGACCGCAGATCAGGCAGGTGCGGCCGACCTTCACGTTGTGGCCGATCTGCACGAGGTTGTCGATCTTGGTGCCGTCGCCGATCGTGGTGTCGGCGATCGTGCCGCGGTCGATGCAGCTGCAGGCGCCGAGTTCGACGTCGTCGCCGATGACGACGGCGCCGAGCGAGTTGATGCGGACGTATTCCTCCTGCTCGGCGGCGGTGACAGCACCGGTGGCGCGCGCCTCCTCGACGAGGCCGGGCGTCGGCGTGACGAAGGAAAAGCCGTCGGCGCCCACCACCGCGTTCGGCTGGGCGATGAAGCGATCGCCGATCCGGACCCGCGCACCGATGCGCACACCGCTCTGGATCAGCGCGTCGCGCCCGATCACCACATCCTCGGCGATGGTGACGTGGCTGAAGATCCGCGCCCCGGCACCGATCCGCGCCCGCGCACCGATCATCACGAACGGGCCGATTGACGCGCCGGCCCCGACCTCCGCCGAAGGATCGATCACGGCACTGCCATGCACGCCCGGAGCGATGGCCGGCGCGCGCTCGAACACCCGCCCGATGCCGGCCAGCACATAGCGTGCCCGCGGCGCCAGGATCGCGGCCGAGAGCCCCAGTCCCTGCCAGTCCGCCCCCGGCCAGAGAAGCGCCGCCCGCGCCTTGCCCTTGGCGAGATCGTCCGCAAAGGCGGGCTGCATCGCGAGCGCGATCTGGTCGGCTTCCGCCAACGCGGGCTCGGCCGCGCCGCGGACGACGAGTGCGCCGTCACCATGCGCCTCGGCGCCCAGCGCATCGGCAAGCTCCGCTATGCTGATCGCGTCGCCTCTACGCCGCGCCGGGTCCCCGCCGCCTCCCCCTTGCGGAGGCATCAGCCCTGCGCAGCGGGCAGGGTCACTCCGGCGGTCTCGAGCGCGCGGAAGACCTCCGCGTCGCGGCCGTAGACGTCTGGCCGGAACCGCGCAGCACCGGTATCGTCGAAGGTGACGGTGCGGTAGACGATGTGCACAGGGATCGGCCGCTTCAGCGCCACCGCGTGCTCGGTTCCGGTCGCGCGCAGCTGGTCGTAGGTCGCCGCCGGGTCGGGCACCTGCCCGGTCAGTACGATATGGGCGAGCTCGACCGGCTTCTGCAGGCGGATGCAGCCGTTCGAGAACGCGCGCACGTCCCGCGCGAAAAGCTCGCGGTGCGGCGTGTCGTGCATGTAGACCGAGAACTCGTTCGGGAAGAGGAACTTCACTTCGCCCAACGCATTATCGTCGCTCGGCCGCTGCTTGATCCGGAAGGGAAAATTCTCCGGCGTGTACTGGGTGAAGTCGACGAGCTTGGGGTTGATCTCGGTTCCGCCGCGGGTCAAGAGGCGGATGTTCTGCCGCTTCAGCACCATCGGGTCGCGCTGGAGCTTGGGCAGGTAGTCGCGGATCGCGATGCTGTCGGGAATGTGCCAGGTCGGGTTGACCACCATCGTGCGCACGACCCCGGAGAACTCCGGGGTCTCGGTGACATGGGTCTTGCCCACCACGACTTTCGAGCTCCAGGTCGCGGCGCCGCCGTCGAACAGCGTCACGGTGAAGTCGGGGATGTTGACCAGCAGGTAGCGCGGCCCGGGATCGGTGTTGGTCCAGCGCATCCGCTCGAGGTTGACCATCACCTGGGCCAGCCGGTGCTCGATCGGCGCGTTGATCGCGTCGAGCGTCAGCGAGCCGATCACCCCGTCGTCGTTGAGACCGTTGTCGCGCTGGAACCGCTCGACGGCCTGCTGCAGGCCATCGTCGTAGTCGAGGCCCACGACCTCGTCGCTGGGCTGCACATAGCCGAGCCGCGCCAGCCGGCCACGCAGGTCCGCGACGCGCGCGCTGCTCTCGCCGGGGTGGATCGTCGGGTCCGTCGGGCACGCCCGGTCCCCAGGAGCCGCCGTCGGCGACGGCCTCCAGCCGCGCCTTCTCGGCAACGAGGCGGGCATAGTCCGGGTCGGACGGCTCCAGCCCCTTGAGGACGTCGCCGAGCGGCGCACTGTCGAGCCGCGCGAGCAGCGCCGCGGCGGCCGGGCGGACCGGACGCTCGCTCATGTTGGGGTTGATGCGGAGCGGCACCAGCACGCCCGCCGAAACGTCGCTGGCGTAACGCAGGTAGGCGCGCGTCGCCGCCACCTCGCGCGCCGCGGCGCCGGCCGGGTCGGCGGCCGGCGCGGCTTCGAAGGCCAGCGCCAGAGCCTCGGACTGGTACCGCGCAGGCGGCAGGGCCTGGGCCGCGCTCGTGGCGAGGGCTGCGGTCAGCACCGACGGCCGATCGCTGCCCGCCTCGGTCCAGAACGGAGCGTAGTCGCGCCGGGCGTAGAACCCATCGATCGCCGCACGCTCGTCCGCCGTGAGGTTGACCAGCGCGCTCTGGATCGCGGCCTTGAACGCGGTGGCTTGCGGCGACAGCACCGGGCCTTCGGGGAGGGCTGCATCCACCGGAGCGTCGGGAGGCAGCGTCACGTCGGGCGCGGCCGACGCCGTTTCCACCGCCTGCTGGGCCAGCGCCGGCACCGAGGCACTCATGCCGCAAGCGAGGAGCGCGGCCAGTAATCCGGTCTTGGTCTCGAACATCGTGCCTGCCTCTCGAAATGCTATTGCTGTTTTGCCACAGGCTAACAAGGAAGGCCGCTTCGGGCAAGCGCCGCTCCGGAACGGAAAATTTACCTTTTCAAGCCAGAGCGGCGGTTAGGATGCAGATCGGCAAAAAACCGCCGACGTGGGCCGATTTCGACAATGCCGCACTTGGAAATAGCGCTTCGCTGTGGCATCAAAAGTACAGGGGCGCGAACACAAGTCGCTCAAACAGGCAAATCGAGGCAGTGCTCACATGGAAGACAACGGTTTTCGCCCGTCTAGGCGGGCGGTTCTGGGTGTGTTTGCGGGACTCTGTGCAGTTGCGGCGGCTCCGGTCTACGCCAAGGCACCGGGATTTCTCCGCCGCGCCGGCGATGTACGCAGGGTCACCATGTACAGCCAGCGTACCGGCGAGTCGATCAACACGATCTACTATGCCGACGGCAAGTACGTGCCGGAAGCCCTGACCGAAATCAGCTACTTCATGCGCGACTGGCGACAGAACCAGGTGATGAAGTACGACGCGCACAACGTCGACAATCTGGCGGCAACGCTCGCCCTCATGGACACCAACGAGCCCTATCTGATGATCTCCGGGTACCGCACCCCGCAGACCAACCGCATGCTGAGGGGCGCGGCCAGCAACTCGTTCCATCTTCGGGCGATGGCGGCAGACGTCCGGCTCAAGAGCCGCAGCGTCAAGCAGATTTCCGGCGCCGCATTTGCCTGCAACGGCGGTGGGGTCGGCATCTACAATCGCTCGAATTTCGTCCACATGGATTGCGGCCCGGTCCGCTCCTGGCACGGCTGACCGAACGGCAATTTCCTTCCACAGTGGAAGCGATCTGAAGATTAGGGGCGGACCGTTCCGTTCCCTTCGACCAGGTACTTAAAACTGGTGAGTTGTTCGGCTCCGACGGGGCCGCGGGCGTGGAGCTTACCGGTAGCGATACCGATCTCCGCGCCCATCCCGAACTCTCCGCCGTCGGCGAACTGGGTCGACGCGTTGCGCATCAGGATGGCGCTGTCGAGCCGCTGAAAGAACCGCGCCGCCGCCGCGTCGTCCTCGGTCAGGATGCAGTCGGTGTGCTGCGACCCATAGCGCCTGATGTGCGCGATCGCCCCGTCCACCCCCTCGACGATCCTCGCCGCGACGATCATGTCGAGAAATTCGGTCCCCCAGTCGTCCTCCCCGGCGGGCACCACGCCGGGCAGCCCCTGCAGATCGTCGTCCCCGCGCACCTCGACGCCGGCCTCGACGAGGTCGGTGAGGAACGGCGCGCCTTCCGCCTCCCAGAACGCCCGGTCGATCAGGATGCATTCGGCGGCGCCGCAGACCCCCGTCCGCCGGGTCTTGGCGTTCAGGATCACCCGCCGCGCCTTGCCGAGGTCGGCCGCCTTGTCGACGTAGATGTGCACGATCCCTTCGAGGTGCGCGAAGACCGGCACCCGCGCCTCCGCCTGCACCCGCCCGACCAGCCCCTTGCCGCCCCGCGGCACGATCACGTCGATATAGCGCGTCATCGTCAGCATCTCGCCCACCGCCGCCCGGTCGGTCGTCGGCACCAGCTGGATCGCCGTCTCGGGCAGCCCCGCCGCCGCGAGCCCCGCCACCAGCCCGGCATGGATCGCCCGGGACGAGCGCTGGCTCTCCGACCCAGCCCGCAGGATCGCGGCGTTGCCCGCCTTCAGGCACAGCGCGCCCGCATCGGCGGTCACGTTCGGCCGGCTCTCGAAGATCACGCCGACGACGCCGATCGGCGTGCGCACCCGGCGGATGTGCAGGCCCGAAGGCCGGTCCCACTCGGCCATCACCTGCCCCACCGGATCGGGCTGGTCCGCGATCGCGCGCAGCCCCTCGACCATGCCGGCCACCCGCGCCTCGGTCAGCAGCAGCCGGTCGAGCATCGCCCCGCCGAGCCCCTTCGCCTCGGCCATCTCCATGTCCATCGCGTTCGCCGCGAGGATCTCCCGGCCCGAACCCTCGATCGCAGCCGCAGCAGCGCGGAGCGCCGCATCCTTCTGCTCCGACGGTGCGAAGGCGAGTGCTGCGGCGGCGTCCTTCGCCTGCTCGCCGATGTCCTGCATCAGCGACTTCACGTCGAGCCTCACGTCCATCTTCATTGCCCCCTAAAACGCCAGGTCATCGCGATGGACGAGCGCGGCCCGCCCCTGATGGCCGAGCAGCTCGGCGATCCGGTCCGACCGGTATCCCATGATCAGCCGCGCCTCCGAAGCATCGTAGCCCGCCAGAGCCTTCGCAACCACCGCCCCGTCGGGGCCTAGCACCTCGACCGGATCGCCGCGCAGGAACCCGCCTTCGACGGCGGTGACCCCGGCCGGCAGCAGCGACTTGCCGCGGCCCAGCGCCGCGACCGCACCGGCGTCCACCTTGACCCGCCCCCGCGGCTTCATCCCGGAGATCCAGCGCTTGCGCGCCGCATGCGGGTCGCCGTCCGGCTCGAACCACGTGCAGGGCGCGCCCTCCGCCAGCGCGGTCAACGGGCGGTCCACCGCGCCGAAGGTGATCGCCATCGCACAGCCCGCCCGCATCGCCGTCCGCGCTGCGATGAGCTTGGTCCGCATGCCGCCCCGCGACAGCGCCGAGCCGGTGCCCCCCGCCATCGCTTCGATCGCCGGGGTGATCGTCGTGACCGTATCGAGCCGTCTCGCAGCAGGATCGACCCGCGGATTGGCGGTGTAGAGCCCGTCGACATCGGAGAGCAGGACCAGCACGTCCGCCGACGCCATGCTCGCGACCTGCGCCGCGAGCCGGTCGTTGTCGCCGAAGCGGATCTCGTCCGTGGCGACCGTGTCGTTCTCGTTCACGATCGCGACAGCGCCCAGATCGGTCAGCGTCCCGAGCGTGCGGCGCGAGTTCAGGTACCGCCGCCGGTTCTCGCTGTCCTCCAGCGTCACCAGCACCTGCGCCGTGGTGATGCCGTGCGGCGCCAGCACGGTCTCGTAGGCCCGGGCGAGCCTGATCTGGCCGACCGCGGCCGCCGCCTGGCTCTGCTCCAGCGAAAGCTCGCCCTCCGAGAGCCGCAGCGCCCGGCGGCCGAGCGCGATCGATCCCGACGAGACGAGGATCACGTCGTGCCCGGCGCCGCGCAGGCCAGCGACGTCGGACGCGAGACCTTCCAGCCAGTCGATGCGGAGCTCGCCGCTCTCCGGCTCCACCAGCAGCGCCGAGCCGATCTTGACGACGATGGTGCGCGCAGCGTCGAGCCGCGCCGCCGAGGTCAGGGCCGCCATGGTCCGGCCGCCGCAGAGGCCCCCGCCGGCTGGCGCACGGCGGCGATCGCCGCGCGCAGCGCCCGAAGCACCTCCGGCACGCCCTGGCCGGTGGCCCCGGAAAGCCGGTGGACCGGCAGACCCGACGCGGCGGCGAGTGCCTCGGCTGCGGCGCCGGCCGCCTCGGCGGTGAGGGCATCGACCTTGTTCAGCGCAAGCACGCGCGGCTTCTCGGCCAATCCCGCGCCATAGGCCTCGAGCTCGCCCAGGATGATGCGGTAGTCCTCGGCCGGTGTCTCGGATGTCCCGTCGACCAAGTGCAGCAGCACTGCGCAGCGCTCGACATGGGCGAGGAACGTGTCGCCGAGCCCCCTGCCCTCGTGCGCCCCTTCGATCAGCCCGGGGATGTCGGCCAGCACGAACTCTGCCCCGTCGACGCCGACGACGCCGAGCCCGGGATGCAGCGTGGTGAACGGATAGTCCGCGACCTTCGGACGGGCGTTCGACGTCGCGGCGAGAAACGTCGACTTGCCGGCGTTGGGCAACCCGACCAGTCCGGCGTCGGCGATCAGCTTCAGCCGCAGCCAGAGCGTTCGCTCCAGCCCTTCCTGGCCCGGATTGGCGTTGCGCGGCGCCTGGTTGGTGGACGTCTTGAAGCGCGCGTTGCCCCAGCCGCCATTGCCACCCTGGGCGAGGAGCACCCGCTGACCCGGGCGCGTCAGGTCGGCCACCAGCGTGTCGCCGTCGGCCTCGAGGATCTCGGTGCCCACCGGAACCCTGAGGACGATGTCATCGGCGCTCTTGCCGGTGCGTTGCTGACCGCCGCCAGGCTGGCCGTTCTTGGCGAAGAAATGCTGCTGATAGCGATAGTCGATCAGCGTATTGAGGCCCTCGACCGCCTCGGCGATCACGTCGCCGCCCTTGCCGCCGTCGCCGCCGCTCGGCCCGCCGAACTCGACGAACTTCTCGCGTCGGAACGCGACGCAGCCGTGGCCGCCCGCACCCGAGCGGATCTCGACACGGGCATGGTCAAGGAACTTCATCTTGCCAAGGCCCCGCCGAGATAGCGACGATAGCGGAAGGTCGGCACCATCGAAGCCCGCGCGAGCGCGTGGACCTCGCCCTCGCCCTCGTAGGCGAAGCCGGCGCGCGTGAGGACCTTGATCGACGCGGCGTTGTCCTGAAAGACCTGCGCGGTCAGCGCCCTCAGACCGTTCGCATCCGCCCAGGAGGCCAGCGCCTCGACCGCTTCGCTGGCAAAACCGGTGCCCCAGAACGCCGGCGCCACCCAGTAGCCGATCTCGGCCTCGCCATCGGCCTGCGGCTTGAGCGAGATGAGGCCGATCAGGCCGTTCTCGTCGTCCTCGCCTGCGTCCAGCGCCCAGACCGTTTCGGCCACGCTCGGCGAAAGCGCCCGCTCGACGAAGGTTTCGGCAAGGCCAGGCGGATAGGGGTGCGGAATGGACGTGGTCATGCGCGCGACCCGGGGATCGCTGGAATGGAGCGCGATCAGCCCGGAATCGGCACCCCGCAACCGCCTCAGGCGGAGCCGGGGTGTGGCGATCTCGGGCTGGATGCGGACATGCGTTTCCGACATGGCCGGAAAACCTCTCCTCGAAACGAAAGAAGGCCGGCGGTGCCGCCGGCCTCCTCGGCATGCCTGCCGAACGGCTGCGGCTACTCCGCGGCTTCTGCCGGCGGGAGTACCGAAATGAACGTCCGGCCTTTGAAGCCCTTGCGGAAGGCGACCTTCCCGGTCTCGACGGCGAAGATGGTGTGGTCGCGGCCGAGGCCGACGCCGGTGCCCGGCCACCACTTCGTCCCGCGCTGGCGAACGAGGATGTTGCCCGGCTCGACGGCTTCGCCGCCGAACTTCTTCACGCCGAGCCGCCGGCCCGCGGTGTCGCGGCCGTTGCGGGACGAGCCGCCTGCTTTCTTGTGTGCCATGCCTTATCGCTCCTTCAGATCGCGACCGCGGGCTCGAGAGCCGCTTCGGCGGCCACGGGCGTCTCGGCCTTCGCCGCAGCGGCCCTTTCGCCGCCGGCGAGAATGTCGGTGATCCGCACCCGGGTCAGGTGCTGCCGGTGGCCCCGCTTGCGCTGGGACGAGTGCTTGCGCCGGCGCTTCACGAAGGAAATCACCTTCTCCCCGCGCGTCTGCTCCAGCACTTCGGCCTTGACGACTGCCCCTGCGACGAAGGGCGCGCCCACCGTGAGCGCATCGCCGCCCAGCATCAGGATCTCGGCGAACTCGACGGTGTCACCGGCGTCGCCCGCCAGCTTCTCCACCAGGAGAATGTCGTTGGCGGCGACCTTGTATTGCTTGCCGCCGGTCTTCAGAACCGCGAACATCCGCGACCTTCCTTTTTTCTCACCCGCGTCCTGCGGCCCCGGTAAACCGGCGTTTCGCGGGCGAGGCCCGCGCCTGTGGACTGCGCGCTTGTGTTCATAGCTTGCGTCCCGCGCGATCGTGGATCGACGGGAGCCGCGTATATCGCGAAGTCGGGAGCCGGTGTCAAGTTTCCTTGGTGAGACCACGCTGCAGCGGAACAGCCGTGTCCTGACCGTTGGTCTCGGAGTCCGGCGCCGGTCGTGCCAGTGCCTTGGTGAGGTCGTCGAGACCGGTGACGTGCAGGTCGCGCTGCGGGAACGGGATGCTGATGCCCGCCGCCTTGAACCGCGCATGGATCTCGAAGTTCATGTCCGAGCGCGCAGACAGCGAGAAGTTGACGTCGCGCAGCCAGCAGCGGATTTCGAAGGACAGTGCGTCCGAGCCGAACCCCAGGAAGAGCACGACCGGAGCGGGGTCCTCGAGCACCAGCGGATTGGCCTCCGCGATCGCGAGCAGGATCTCCTCGACCTGTCGCGGGTCGCTGTCGTAGCTGACGCCCACCGGCACCTGGACGCGCCCGATGCGCCCCGCGTGGGTACGGTTGAGGACGGTTCCCGCCACCAGATCGCTGTTCGGCAGGATCACGCTCGCCCGGTCGAACGTCTCGATCTCGGTCGAGCGCACGTTGATCCCGCGCACGTAGCCGGAAAAGCCGCCGACCTCGATCCAGTCGCCTTCCTTCACCGGCCGCTCGACCAGCAGGATGATCCCCGAGACGAAGTTCGAGACGATGTTCTGCAGCCCGAAGCCGATGCCGACCGAGAGCGCCCCGGCGACCAGCGCCACGTTGGAGAGGTCCAGCCCGGCAGCGGAGACCGCGGCGAGCACCGCGAGGCCGAAGCCGAGGTAGCCGACACCGGCCAGGATGGCGTTGCGGCCGCCCGCGTCGAGGCGGGTTCGCGGCAGGACCGTGCCGCGCAGGATCGTCTGCAGGAGCCGGGTGAAGGCGCTGACGATGCCGAAGACGACGATCAACGTCAGCACCACGGTGACGGAAACCCGCATGCCGCCGAGGGTCACGCCGTTCGCGAGCGCCGCCCAGACCTCGGCGAGATCGCTGGGGCGGGCTCCCCAGATCAGCGCCAGAACCGGGAGCGAGGCGATGCCGACCAGCGCGCCGACGATCACCGGGATCAGGCCGCCGTCCTCCGACGGCGAGACGGGCGCCGCGAGAAAGGTCAGCGCGGTCTTGTTGAGCAGATCGTAGATCACGATCATCCCGCCCATCAGACCGAGCGTCAGGATGGTCGGGAAGACCAGGTAGGCAGCGGCCGCGATGTAGCCGAAGAGCCCGATCAGCGGTGCCGTCACCGCGATCGCCCGCAGCACCCGAACCAGGATGGCCAGGAACCGCAGGCCGATCTGGGCCGTCGGCGATTCCGTCGCCGGCCGCCCGGACATCCGGGCGTGCATCTCGCCGATCACGTTGGCCGCTTGCCAGAGGCCGACGGCGCCGAGCACGGTCAGCGGGTAGTAGAGCGCCGTCTGGCCGGCCTGCGACAGGTCGGAGTAGCCGATCACGGCATAGGCGAGCGACAGAAGCGCGATCACGCCGCCCAGCGCCAGCACCAGGCGGGAGGCGGCGAGCGCCTCGGCGTTGTCGAGCGGCACCAGCCGGTGTGCTTCCAGCCGCGGCGCGAAGAGGCTGCCGCCCAGCCAGCCTGCCCCGATCATCGTCATCACGAAGCCCGGCAGCTCGAAGAGCCGCCCCTCGCCGGTGTGGGCGAGCAGGCCGTTGGGATCGAAAGCGGCGAAGAGAAGGCCCGCTCCGACCGCCGGCACCACCAGGCGGGTCAGGTTCCGCAGCGCCACGATCCAGGCCGCCGCCCGGCGGTTGCTGGTGGTCGCGAGCCGCCGCTCGACCCAGCGGATCAGCACGCGCCTCAGCGCGAAGGCCGCGATGACGCCGGCCGCGAGCAGGAGCAGGTTGAACGGGAGCCGCTCCGTTGCGAGGCGGCGATTGACGGGCTCCCGAAAGCGCGATGCCAGATCCTCGCCGCCCTTGCGTATCTGGGCGAGCGCCTCGCTGCCGGCCGCCGTCCAGGTGCCCGGCAGAAGCGGGCTCGGCCCTCTCGCGGTCAGCTCGGCCGTGAACCGGCCCCTGACGATGCGGTCGATTTCGCCGATCAGGGTGGTGCTGCGCTCGTAGGTCTCCTGCGCCTCCAAGAGCGGTGCCTGGGCGTCGACGATCATCTGGTTCAGCGCCGTCCGCCTTTCGGCGATCTCGGGCGCTTCGGTCACGCCCTGCGCGGGAGGCGGGCCGAGGGCGCTCAGCCGGTTCTTGAGGTCTTCGATCGGAGGTGCGAGCGACTTCTCGGCCGCCAGAGCCGATTCGCGCTGTCGCGAGAGCTGGTCGCGGAGCGCCTCGAGTTCGGCCGTGCTCGTCGCCGGATCGTCGATCTGCGCCTCGATCCGCGCGGCGACGGCGTCCCAGATCGCCGCCTCGCGCTGATCGTCGGCAGGCTGCTGCGCCAGCGCGCTCGCTGCCATCAGGAGGAAGAACCCGGCGGCCTGGAGCCAGCGGATCAGGCGTTGCGTCCCTGGCGCGCGCTCAGTCCGCCCATGCATCGGGAATGTCGCTGCGGCGGTGCTCGAGCCAATCCGGAACCGGCAGGCCGTTCGAGCGCAGAAACGCGGGATTGAACAGCTTCGACTGGTAGCGGGATCCCGAATCGCAGAGCACCGTCACGATCCGGTGCCCCGGTCCGAGGTCGCGCGCCATCCGTATCGCGCCCGCCACGTTGATCCCCGAGGAGGCCCCGAGGCAGAGGCCCTCCTCGCGCAGCAGGTCGAAGACGGTCGCGACCGCCTCGGCGTCGGAAATCCGGTAGGGCATGTCCACCGCGAGCCCTTCGAGGTTCGCGGTGATCCGCCCCTGCCCGATGCCCTCGGTGATCGACGATCCCTGGGCCTCGAGCGTGCCGTGGGCGTAGTAGTGCCAGAGCGCCGCGCCGTAGGGGTCGGCAAGGCCGATCTTCACGTCGGCGTTTCGGGTCCGCAGGCCTTCCGCGACCCCGGCCAGCGTGCCGCCGGAGCCGACGGCGCAGATGAAACCGTCGATGCGGCCGCCGGTCTGCTCCCAGATCTCCGGAGCGGTGCCTTCGACGTGGGCCCGCCGGTTGGCGACGTTGTCGAACTGGTTCGCCCAGACCGCCCCGTCGGGGTCCACGGCCGCCATCTTCGCGGCGAGGCGGCTCGAATAGTGCACGTAGTTGTCCGGGTTGCGATAGGGCACCGCCGGCACCTCGACGAGGTCCGCCCCGGCGAGGCGGATCATGTCCTTCTTTTCCTGGCTCTGGGTCTCGGGGATCACGACGACGGTGCGAAAGCCCATCGACGCCCCGATCAGCGCCAGGCCGATGCCGGTGTTGCCGGCGGTCCCCTCGACGATCGTGCCGCCCGGCGCCAGGACGCCGCGGGCCACCGCGTCGCGGAGGATCCAGAGCGCGGCGCGGTCCTTGACCGACTGCCCGGGGTTCATGAACTCGGCCTTGCCCCAGATCTCGCAGCCCGTGGTCTCCGAAGCCCGGCGCAGGCGGATCAGCGGCGTGTTGCCGACGGCAGCTGACAGCTCCGCAGCTACGATCATCGCCTTCATCTCTCCACCAACGAACGCCCGGCTGGCTTAGCGGCTCCGAACCCCGTCATCAAGCGGGCGTCACGTCCAGGCTGCGCCGAGACGGTCCGCGTTGCGGTCGAGCCAGAACAGCGACAGCAGCAGCGGCGCATTGCGCACCTCGCCGCTCGCGACCGCTGCCATCGCTGCGTCGAGAGAAACGACGACGGAGCGGATGTCCTCGTGCTCCTCGGCAAGGCCGTGGACGCCGCCCGCCGCTGCGAGGTCCGCTTCGGCGGCGAAGGCGGTGATGTATTCCGCCGCGACGCCCGGCGAGGGGTAGTATGCGGCGATCCGCTCCAGACGGCCGAGCTCGAGCCCTGCTTCCTCGCGCGCCTCGCGCCGGGCGGTGACCTCGGGGGGCTCGGCGCGGTCGCATCGGCCGGCAACGGTCTCCAGGCACCAGGGCTGGGGGTCGCGCCGCGCGTAGGGTCCGCCGCGGAACTGCTCGATCAGCAGAACGGTGCGCGTCCTGGGATCGAACGGCAGCACCGTCACCGCGTCGCCGCTGGTGAAGACGGCCCGGTCGAGCGTGTCGGACATCCGGCCGTCGAAGCGGCGATGCCGCAGCCGGTGTTCCTCCACGGCGAAAAAATGCGCGTAGGGCGTCGCGGACGCGACCGGCTCGAGGTCGGCGGGGCCGAACCCCGATCCGATCTCCGAAGGGCTCCGCGTCGCGCGGCCCCGGGCGCGGGCCAGGGCGCGGACACCGATGCCCGACAGCAGCCCCGGCATCGCCGCCGCCTCGATCCGGCCGAAGTGATCCATGATCTCGACCAGCGCCTCGTCGAGCCGGAGGCGCCTTTCCGGCGTCGCCAGATCGCCGGGCCACTCGTCCTGCGGCGCCGTGCCGGGCTCGAAGACGTAGGCGAGGACCGACGTGCTGTCGACCAGCACCGGGACCGGCGCCGCACCGAAGGCCGCCATCGCGAAATCGAGCCGTGCGCGCGCCGCGGCGTCCGGGCTGATCACGTGTCCCGCGACGCTCCCGGCGGGCTCGGGGACCATGCCGATGCGCAGCCCGTCCTTGTCGGCCCGCAGCGCATGGTCGCGCAGGGTCGTCGGACGGCTTATCCGCGGAGAGAGACCCAGGATGCGGTCGAGCAGATCGGCGGCATCGAAAGGAGAGTGGATGAAGATATCGGTCAAGAGATTGCCTGTTTGACGATGCCGAGAGCTGCCTTTGCCTCGTGGTGCAGCCGCTCGCGCCTCATGCGCGGAATGCCTCGTAGGCGGCGAGCGCGCGCCTGCGGCCTTCGGCGAGGCCGATCACCGGCTCGGGATAAGGATCGGCAGGGCCGAGGCGCCATCGCCGCGGCACCGCGTCGAAATAACGCGCCGCATCCGGGTGAGGCGCTCCGGCGCCGAAGCCCAGCAGGAAGCGGTGCCGATAGGCGCCGTCCGGGTCGAACTGCTCGGCCTGGCGTGTCGGGCTGAAGACGCGAAAGTAGGGCGCAGCGTCAGGCCCTGACCCCGCGGCCCACTGCCAGCCCAGCGCGTTGGAGGCGGGGTCCCAGTCGATCAGGCAGTCCTGAAACCACGCGAGGCCGACGCGCCAGTCGGTCAGGAGGTGCTTGGTCAGGTAGCTCGCCACCAGCATCCGCATCCGGTTGTGCATCGTGCCGGTCACGAACAGCTCGCGCATGGCGGCGTCGATCATCGGCTCGCCGGTGATCGCGCGGCGCCAGCGCTCGGCGTCGGGATTGTCGCCGCGCCACGGGAAGGCGTCCCAGGCCCGGCGCCAGTTGGCGGTCGGCAGCGCCGGGTCGTGCCAGATGAGGTGCCAGGCGAACTCGCGCCAGCCGAGCTCGCGCAGGAAGCCCGCGGCACCCGCGGCGCCGTGCTCGCCCGCCCGCTCGGCGGCGTGCCAGGCGGTCCGCGGCGAGATCTCGCCCCAGGTCAGGTTCTCCGAAAGCCGCGAGGTGCCGGGCCGGTCGGGACGGTTGCGGTCCGTGCCGTAGGCGGCGATCGGCCCGTCGAGGAACGCGTCCAGCCGGTCGAGCGCCGCGGCCTCGCCGACGCAGGCGTGGCGGGCCACGACGGCGGCGCCGCGGTTCATCGCAGCCCCGAGCTTCCAGTCCTCCAAGGCGTCGGAGGCGGGCCACGCGTCCGGCGGCCGCAGGCGGTCGGGCGCCGGCAGCGGGTCGGGGGCGCCGAGGGGGCGCAGGGTGTTCCAGAACGGGGTGAAGACCTTGAACGCGCCGCCGGCCTTGCTCGCGATCTCCCAGGGCTCCCGGATCAGGTGGCCGGGATGGCTGGTCGCCGCGACGCCCGCGCCCGTCAGCGCCTGCTTGGCCGCGGTGTCGCGTGCGACGGCGTCGGCGGTGTAGTAGCGGGTCCAGTGCGCCGCCCGGGCGCCGGTCTCGGCGGCGAGGCGGGTCAGGACCTGCGGCGCCGGCCCGCGGCGCAGCACGAGGCGGCTGCCGAGGGCTTCCAGCCGCCCGGCAAGGTCGGCGAGCGCCAGGCCGAGCCGCCATCGCGACGCCGCGCCGATCGCCTCGGTCTCGGGATCGAGAATGAAGACAGGGATCACCGGGCCGCCACCCGAGACAGCCGCCGTCAGCGCCCGATTGTCGGCGAGCCTGAGGTCGCGGCGCAGCCAGACCAGGCTCGGCGGGGCGCGCTCGGGCATCACGCCCGAGCCGGACGGGTCGGACTGTCGGCAAACGGCATCGAACCTCCCGCACGCGGCCCCGGACCTTGGCCGAGCCGAGCCGCCGCTTCAAGAGCCCAGCCGCCGCACCCCGACCCGGCCGCCGCACGGGGCTTCCAGCGCACATCCCTGCGCGCCCGAGTCTGGGCATGGTCCAACTTGTTGATCTTGCTGGCAAACAGGTTATGACTCGATCGTTAACGACGCCCCGCCGCTCCGAGCACGAACGCAAGACCACCGGCGCCGGCGGCCTCGCCCGCGGCCCGGTCGCGCGCGGTGCGTGGAGTAGGTGGTGGCTCTGAGAATCGCGTTTCTCTCGGCGCGGAACGCGCTAGATCCTCGCTCGTGGTCGGGGACTCCATCATACGCCGCCGAGAGCCTCGCTCGCCAGGGCGCCGAGGTCGTCCACATCGGGCCGATGCCGGCTTGGCCGCAGCGCGCGATGGAGGTGCGGCGCCGGATCGAGCGCAAACTCGGCCTCCGTGCCTCGCTGCCCGGTGCGTCGCTGGCCTATTCCCGGCTCTGCGGCCGGGTCGCTGCGGCGCGACTGGCGCGGCTGCCAAGTCGGCCGGACGTGGTGTTCTCGCCTGCCGGCTCGCGGCTCGTCGCCAACCTCGAGACAGAGATCCCAATCGTCTACCTCTCGGACACCACGTTCCGGCTGATGCGCGACTACTATCCCGACTTCACCGGGCTCACGGATCGGGCGGCGCGGACCGCCGACGCTCTCGAGCGCGCCGCGATCGCCCGGGCGGCGCTGCTCGTATATCCGACTGGCTGGGCGGCTGCTTCGGCAGTCCGCGACTACGGCGCCGACCCGGGCAAGATATTGATCGCGCCGTTCGGGGCCAACATTGTCGACGCGGAGATCGATCCGGGCGCCGGACAGCCCGGAGACGGGGTCTGCCGGCTGCTCTTCGTCGGCACCGACTGGGGGCGTAAGGGCGGGGCGATAGCGCTCGAGGTGCTGCGCCGGCTGCAGGGGCTCGGGGTGCAGGCCCGGATGACACTGGTCGGGGCGGCGCCGCCTGAGCCGGTCGACCTGCCCGGCGTCGAGTTCGTTGGCTATCTCGACAAGAACCTCCCCGAACATCGCAATCGATTGAATCGGCTCTACCGGGAGGCGAGCTTCTTCGTGCTGCCCACCCGCAATGAATGCTACGGCATCGTGTTCTGCGAGGCTTCGGCCTACGGCCTGCCGTCGCTCGCCACCCACACCGGCGGGGTGCCCGACGTGATCAGCGAGGGCGAGAACGGGTTCACATTCCCGCCCCAAGACGACGGCGCTGGCTATGCGGCGCGGATCGCCGAGCTTTGGACAGACCCCACGCGCTACCAGGCGCTCAGAGCGAGCAGCCGGGCGGCCTTCGAGGCGCGGCTGAACTGGACCGTCTGGTCGGGCACGGTGCTCGCGGCGATGGCCCGTCTCGCGTCGGCGCGAGAGGCGGGCCGGTGAGCGCCCCGACGCTTCGCCCGCTCCTCCACGACGGGGTCCGCGCCGCCTACCGGATTGCCCTCCCCGGAGCGTTCCGGCTGAACGACGAGCGCCGCCGGGCGCCGATCGGAAAGGGGCCCTCCTACCGCTGCTTCGACGAGACCCGCTCAATCTTCATCCACATCCCGAAGACCGCCGGGGTCAGCCTCTGCGAGGCGCTCTACGGCACCCCGATCATCAGCCACGCCCGGCTCCGCCACTACCAGGTGGTCTACGACTGGCAGACCTACGAGAGCTACTTCAAGTTCGCCTTCGTGCGGAACCCTTGGGACCGGCTCCTCCCGGACTCAGCGGCGCCCGGAGGGATCGAAACGGCGGTGCAAAAGTCGACCACGGTAGCGGCGGGGTAGAGCCGCTGCAGGCGAATTAAAAGTCGGCCACTTTGGCCCTTTCCCATTTCCACTCTCGATCGTTGACGACGCCGCGCCGGCTCAGAGCACGAACGGCAGATCGGTGGCGCCGGTGGCTTCGCCCGCGGCGGTCAGCATGGCGTGGACCTGGCCGCGGTGATGGGTCTGGTGGTTGAAGACCTGCACCAGGCAGAGCGCCCGCGGCTTGACCATGTCGCGCTCCAGGGCGCCGCTCCACCAGGCGAGATCGCCCTCGAGCGCCGCGGGCTCGAGGACGTCCGCCCAGCCGATCAGCGCTTCGTCGAAGCCCTGCCGCCGCGACCAGAGTTCGGCGAAGTCCTCGACCATGCGGTCGCTGCCGGCGATCGCAACCATCGGCTTCTCGCCGAGGCCGAATCGCGCCATCCAGATGCGGTCGGCCCAGTAGAGATGCGACAGCGTGCCGTGGATCGAGCGCCAGAACGCCCCGCGGTCGGCACGCCGCTCCGCATCCGGCAGCCGCAGCGCGGCGGCATAGACCCGGCGGTTCATCTCGGCATTGTAGGCCGCCATCGTCCGGGCATAGGCCGGCGTGATCACGCGTTCACGTCCACGACCACCCTGCCCCGCACCCGGCCCTTCAGGATGTCGGCGCCGAGCCTGGGCAGGTCGGCCAGCGTCGCCGGCTGCACCATCGCCTCGAGCTTGCCGAGGTCGAGGTCGCGCACCAGCCGGCGCCACGCGGCCTGCCGGCTCTCGAACGGCTGCAGCACGCTGTCGATGCCGATCAGGCTGACGCCGCGCAGCAGGAAGGGAATGATGCTGAGCGGCACGTCGATGCCGCCGGCGTTGCCGACCGCCGCGGTGGCCGCGCGGTACTTGAGCTGCTTCATCACCCGCGACAGCATCGGACCGCCGACCGCATCGATGCAGCCCGCCCAGCTCTCGGCTTCCAGCCCGCGCGCCGACGGCTCGGCAAGCTCGGCGCGCGGCACGATCCGGCTGGCGCCGAGCTCCGTGAGATAGGCGGCGGCCTCGGCGCGGCCGGTCACCGCGGCGACCTCGTGGCCGAGCCGCGCCAGGACCGCCACGGCGACCGAGCCGACGCCGCCCGCGGCGCCGGTCACCAGCACCGGGCCGTGCTCCGGCGTCAGGCCGTGGTCCTCGAGCGCCATCACCGCCAGCATCGCCGTGAGCCCGGCGGTGCCGATCGCCATCGACTGCCGCGGCGTCAGACCCTCGGGCAGCGGCACCAGCCAGTCGGCCCTGACCCGCGCTTTCTGGGCATAGCCGCCCCAGTGCGCCTCGCCGACCCGCCAGCCGGTCAGCACCACCGCGTCGCCGGGGCGGTAGCGCGGGTCGGACGACGCCTCGACGCGCCCGGCGAAGTCGATGCCCGGCACATGCGGGTACTTGCGCACCAGCCCGGCGCCCGGTCCGAGGCAGAGGCCGTCCTTGTAGTTGAGCGTCGAATACTCGACCGCGACGGTGACGTCGCCCTCCGGCAGGTCCTCGAGCGCAAGCTCGCGCACCGCGGCGGCGGTCTTTCCGTCGGCGTCGCGCTCGACGACGATCGCGCTGAAGCTCATGGGCTGTCCCTTCCGGCTGTCCGCGGACAACGTCGGGCGGCGCCGCCCCCAAGTCAAACCGGAAGTGCCGCCCGCGACGCGGATTGCCGGCGGCGCGGCGGGCGTGCTAGCGACGGCGCCGGGAGGACCGAAAAGATGCACATCCTGATCATCGGCGCGGCTGGAATGATCGGCTCCAAGCTCGCGGCATCGCTGGCGACGACGCCCGAGCCGGGCCTCGACAAGCTGACGCTCGTCGACGTGATCCCGCCGAAGCCGCCGGCCGAGGGCGCGGTGCCGGTCGTCACGGCGACGCTCGACCTGACCGACGCGAGCGCCGTCGCGGCTCTCGTGGCCGAGCGGCCGGACGTGATCTTCCACCTCGCCGCGATCGTCTCGGGCGAGGCCGAGGCCGACTTCGAGAAAGGCTACGCCGTCAACTTCGACGGCACCCGGCATCTCTTCGAGGCGATCCGTGCGCAGCCCGACTACCGGCCGCGGGTGATCTTCACGTCGTCGATCGCGGTCTTCGGCGCGCCGTTCCCCGAGACCATCCCGGACGAATTCCACCTGGCACCGCTGACGAGCTACGGCACCCAGAAGGCGATGGGCGAGCTCCTGCTCAACGACTACACCCGGCGCGGCTTTCTCGACGGCATCGGGCTGCGGCTGCCGACGATCTGCATCCGGCCGGGCGCGCCCAACAAGGCGGCGTCGGGGTTTTTCTCCAACATCCTGCGCGAGCCGCTGGTCGGCAAGGAGGCGGTGCTGCCGGTCAGCGAGGACGTGCGGCACTGGCATGCCAGCCCCCGCGCGGCGATCGGCTTCCTGCGCCACGCGCTGACCCTCGACACCGACCGGATCGGGCCGCGCCGCTGCTTCGGCCTGCCCGGCGTCTCGGCGACGGTGGCCGACGAGATCGAGGCGCTGCGCCGCGCCGCGGGCGACGACGCGGTGGCGCTGATCCGCCGCGAGCCGGACCCGGTGATCGCCAGGATCGTGGCCGGCTGGCCGACGCAGTTCGAGGCGACGCGCGCCAGGGCGCTCGGCTTCGAGGCCGACGCCTCGTTCGACGCGATCATCGCGGCGCACATCGAGGACGAACTCGGGGGCCGCGTCGGGCCGCGCTGAGAGGCCCGGGCGGACCGAGAAAGTACTGTGACCGGAGGCGTCATGGGTTTATCATGAGAACGGCTGCGATCCTGGGGGGAGGATGGCGATGACGACGTGGCGCTTGCCGTTGATCGGCGGGCTTGTCGTGCTGGTTTCCGCGGGGTCGGCGGCCGCGCAGCAGGCGAACGACCCGGGACCGTTGCCGCGGCCGGTGCAGGCCGAGGCGCAGGCAGCGGCGGCGGATGAGGACCTGCTCGGCGAGGAGGCGCTCGACGCCCTGGTCGCGCCGATCGCGCTCTACCCCGATGCGCTGCTCGCGCAGATCTTCGTCGCTGCGACCTATCCCATCGACATCATCAAGGCCGACCGCTTCATCGACGCCAACGCGGCGCTCTCCGACAAGGAGCGCAACACCAAGGCCGAGGCCGAGGACTGGGACCCGAGCATCGCCGCGCTGGTCGGGGGCTTCCCCACCGTCGTGCAGAAGATGGCCGACGAGATCGACTGGACCGAGCAGCTCGGCGACGCGATGCTCGCCCAGACCGACGGCGTTCTCGACGCGGTGCAGCGGCAGCGGTCACGGGCAGTCGCCACGGGCTATCTGACCAGCAACGAGGCGCAGGTCGTCGACACCGAAGGCGACGCCATCGCGATCGAGCCTGCCGACCCGAACGTCGTCTACGTTCCGACCTACGATTCCAGCACGGTCTACACGACGCCTGCGACCGCAGCGCCGGTGGTCTACGATTCGGGGATGTCGACGAGCAGCATCCTGACGACCGGCGCCATCGCCTTCGGCAGCGCGCTCCTGATCAACGAGATCTTCGACGACAATGACGACTACGACTACTGGCACGGACCCAATCACGTCGACTGGGACAACGGCGATTTCTATCCGCGTCGGGGGGGAAACAACGACATCAACGGCGACGTCAACATCGACGTCGACCGCAACCGGGTCAGGGTCGGCAACGGCGACCGCAACGCCATCGACCGGACCGGCGCTTGGGACCCCTCGCCCGCCCAGAAGGCCGACGCGCGCGAGCGGATCGCCAGCCGCGACCCGGGCAGCGACCGGGCAGCCGTATCGAACGCCAGGCTGAAGGCGTCGGACAACGGCGCGCGCGGCCAGCTCGAGGCCGCCAACCAGCGGCGTGCGGCGAGCGGCAAGCCCGCCGTTGCCTCGAGCGCGCTGAAGCCGGGCGAAGGCGGGGCCGCGCGGTCCTCCGCCGCCGCTTCCCGCGGGGCGAGCAGCATCGACAGGAGCCAGCTCTCCAGCGGCAGCAAGGCGCGCGCCAGCGCCGCGAAGCCGCGCACGAAATCCCATCCGACCAACATCTCGCGGCCGAAATCGACCGCGGCCCCGCCGCGGGCGTCGTCCTCGCAGAAATCCTCGGCGTTCAAGAAGTCGCAGAGCGGCTCGAAGGCGAGGGCGTCGTCGTCGCGCGGCAGCAGCAGTGCGGGGCGTGGCGGTGGCGGACGCGGCGGGGGTGGGGGTGGTGGTGGCCGCGGCGGCGGCGGACGCGGCCGGTAGAGGGGGATCGAGGACCATGAGACCGCATCGACTGACGAGCTTGCTTTGCGTTTCGGCCTTCGGATTCGCCGTCGCGATGGCCGCGGCCTCCGCGGCCCGGGCAGAACCGGAAAGCTTCGCCACGCCGCAAGCCGCGGCGGATGCCGTGGTGGCGGCACTCGAAGCCAAGGATCGCGACGGGCTGATCAAGATCTTCGGCCCGGAGAACGAGGACGTGATCCTGACCGGCGACGACGCCGACGACCGGCAGACCTGGACCGAGTTCCTCGCCAACTACAAGGACTTGCACAGGATCAGCAACGACAGCGACACCGTCGCCACCCTGTCGATCGGCCGCGACCTCTGGCCGTTCCCGGCGTCGATCGTCAAGACCGACGCCGGCTGGCAGTTCGATGCGGAAAGCGCCCGCGAGGAGGTGCGGCTGCGCCGGATCGGCCAGAACGAGCTCGACGTGATCGACCTGATGCACGGCTACGTCCGGGCGCAGGCGGCCTACCGCGCCGAGGATCCCGACGGCGACGGCGTGCGCAGCTTCGCCGATGCGGTGATCAGCGACGCCGGCAAGCGCGACGGCCTCTACTGGCCGGCCGAGCCCGGCGCGCCGGAGAGCCCGGTGGGCGACTTCATGGCCCGCGCCGCCGCGGACGGCTACAACTTCGACGGTACCGACCAGGCGCCCGACCCGTACCTCGGCTACTACTTCCGGGTGCTGACCAGACAGGGCGCGGACGCCCCCGGCGGCGCGATGGACTACATGGTCAACGGCCACATGGTCGCAGGCCATGCGCTGCTGGCGTTCCCGGCCGACTACGGCGACACCGGGGTGATGAGCTTCATGGTCGGCGAAAACAACGTGGTCTACCAGGCCGACCTCGGCGAGGACACGATCGCCGCCGCGGCGGCGATCGACAGCTTCGACCCCAACGACGGCTGGACGCCGGTCGCCGCGCAGACGCAGTAGCGGTCGCAGAGGCCTAATCGTACAGATGCAATCCATACGCGTTCCATACGCTTGCCATACGCGCTTTCCACAGCGAAATCAGGCACCTGACCCCGGATAGCTGATCCGTCCCCCCGACACCGGCAACCGCGCCCCGGTCGTGCCGGGCGCCGAGGTGGCGAAGTCCGCGCAGCACCCGCACCGCGAGGTAGGCAAAGGCCTGCGCCTCCAGCATGTCGCCGTCGAGCCCGACCGCCTCCACCGCATCCACGGAAGCGTTGGTTCCGGCCCCCAGCATCGCCATGATCGTCCGGTTGCGCCGCCCGCCGCCGCAAACCAGCCACCGCGTCGCGGGCTCCGGAAAGTGCCGCGCCGCCTCCGCCACGCAGGCAACCGTCAGCGCCGCCAGCGTCGCCGCTCCATCTTCGGTCGAGAGCGGCGCGACGAGGTCGAGAAAGCCGTGAAAATCCTGCCGGTCGAGTGACTTCGGCGGCTTTCTTCTGAGGTATGGATGCGCCGCCAGCCCCTCCAGCACCGCCGCTTCGACCCGCCCCGCCGCCGCCACCGCACCGCCGTCGTCGAACGCCTGACCCCGCCGGAGCGCCAGGAAATCGTCGATCAGCGCGTTGCCCGGCCCGGTATCGAAGGCCACCAGCGCCCCCGGCGCCTCCGGCCCCGCCGCCCGCGGATCGACCCAGGTCACGTTGCCGACGCCGCCGAGGTTGAGGAACGCCACCGGCGCATCCGCCCCGATCCACCGCGAGCAGGCGAAATGAAAGAACGGCACCAGCGGCGCGCCCTCGCCGCCGCTCGCCACGTCGGCGGTGCGGAAATCCCAGACCACCGGCACCCCCACCTCGCACGCCAGCCGATCACCCCGCCCGACCTGGTGCGTGCCCCGCCCCCGCGGATCGTGCGCCAGCGTCTGCCCGTGAAAGCCAACGATTTCAAGCCCTTCGAACGCCGCCACAGCCGCGGCGTGCGTCGCTCGCACCCGCGCCTCGACCGCGTCGAGGCCCGGCATCGCCCGGCCAGCTTCCCAGGCTGGCCCTGAGCAGCGCCCGGTCCGCCGGCGCATAGGCCGAGAACGCGCTCGGCCCGAAACCCGCGATCGTCTCGCCGTCGGTCTCGAGCACGGCGGCGTCCACCCCGTCCATCGAGGTGCCCGACATCAGTCCCAGCGCCCGCATCCTGCCCTTCCGTCCTGCCGGGTTCCGCTATAGAACGGCGCCGCCGCGCGCGAAAGGACCCCACCCATGACCCTCCGTCCGAAGAGCGAGTTTCTCGACGTCATGGTCACGCGCGGCTACCTGCAGGACTGCACCGACCTCGCCGGCCTCGACGCGCGCCTGATCGCCGGCGTGGTTCCGGCCTACATCGGCTATGACGCCACCGCCCAGTCGCTGCACGTCGGGCACCTTCTCAACATCATGATGCTGCGCTGGCTGCAGAAGACCGGCCACCGTCCGATCACGCTGATGGGCGGCGGCACCACCAAGGTCGGCGATCCGTCGTTCCGCGACGACGAACGCCCGCTGCTCGGGCCCGAGCAGATCGCGGCCAACATCGCGACGATCCGCGGGGTCTTTGCCAAGTACCTCGACTACGGTGATGGCCCCACCGGTGCGCTGATGCTCGACAACGCCGCCTGGCTCGACGAGCTCAACTACTTGAATTTTCTGCGCGATATCGGCCGGCACTTCTCGATCAACCGGATGCTGAGCTTCGAGAGCGTCAAGTCACGGCTCGACCGCGAGCAGTCGCTGAGCTTTCTCGAGTTCAACTACATGATCCTGCAGGCCTATGACTTTCTCGAGCTCCATCGCCGCGTGGGCTGCCTGCTGCAGATGGGCGGCTCGGACCAGTGGGGCAATATCGTGAACGGGATCGATCTGACCCGGCGCGTCGCCGACGCCCAGGTCTTCGGGCTGACCTCGCCGCTCCTCACCATGTCCGACGGCCGCAAGATGGGCAAGTCCGCCGGCGGCGCCGTCTGGCTCAACGCCGAGGCGCTGAGCCCCTACGACTTCTGGCAATTCTGGCGCAACGTGCCCGACGCCGACGTCGGCCGCTTCCTGAAGCTCTTCACCGAGCTGCCGACCGACGAGTGCGACCGGCTCGGCGCGCTCGGCGGCGCCGAGATCAACGCCGCCAAGATCACGTTGGCGAACGCGGTGACGACGCTCTGCCACGGCCCTGCCGCGGCGGCGGCGGCCGAGGCCACGGCGCGCTCGGTCTTTGAGGAAGGCGGCGCCGGCGACGCGCTGCCGACGCTGACGCTTGCCGCGGGCGACATCCCCGACGGCGGCATCTCGGTGCTGCAGCTTCTCGTGCGCTCCGGCCTCGCGGGCTCGGGCAAGGACGCGCGCCGGCTGATCGCCGAAGGCGGCGCGCGCCTCGACGACGTGGCGGTGACCGACATCGGGCTCCATCTCGGCGCCGACGCCCTGAGCGCGCCGCGCAAGCTCTCGGCCGGGCGCAAGCGCCACGCCGTGGTGCGCCTGGCTGGCTGAGCCGCACCGGGGCGAAGCCTTTGGTTACGCGACTTTTCGGTTCCCCCCTCAGGGGCTTTCGGCTAAGCACTTGCGGAACAAGCAGGGCGCTAGCGGGGGGCTTCAGCCGATGTCGGTGATCATTGATGTCGTGGGGCGAGAGATCCTCGACAGCCGGGGCAATCCGACCGTCGAGGTCGACGTCATGCTCGAGGACGGCGCCATGGGCCGCGCGGCGGTACCCTCGGGCGCTTCGACCGGCGCGCACGAGGCGGTGGAGCTGCGCGACAGCGATCCGGGGCGCTATGGCGGCAAGGGCGTGCGGCGCGCGGTCGAGGCGGTGAACGGGCCGATCTGCGACGCGCTGACCGGGCTGGCCGCCACCGACCAGACGCGGATCGACCGGGTGCTGATCGAGCTCGACGGCACCGCGAACAAGGGCCGGCTCGGTGCCAACGCCATCCTGGGCGCGAGCCTCGCCACCGCGAAGGCAGCGGCCTCGAGCCTCGGCACGCCGCTCTACCGCTACATCGGCGGGGTGTCGGCGCGGGTGTTGCCGGTGCCGATGATGAACATCATCAACGGCGGCGCGCATGCGGACAACCCGATCGACATCCAGGAATTCATGATCATGCCGGTCGGCGCCGAGAGCCTGACGGAGGCGGTGCGCACCGGCTCGGAGGTGTTCCACGCGCTGCGCAAGGGGCTGGCCAAGGCCGGTCACAACACCAACGTCGGCGACGAGGGCGGCTTCGCCCCGGGGCTGAACTCGGCCACCGAGGCGCTCGACTTCATCGTGAAGAGCATCGAGGACACCGGCTACAAGCCGGGGCGCGACGTCTATCTGGCGCTCGACTGCGCCGCGACGGAATACTTCAGCGACGGCGTCTACGACATGAAGGGCGAGCGGCGGCGGCTCTCGTCCGGGGAGAACGCCGACTACATCGCGCGGCTGGTCGACGACTATCCGATCATCTCGGTCGAGGACGGCATGGCCGAAGACGACTGGGAAGGCTGGAAGATGCTGACCGAGCGGCTGGGCGGTCGCTGCCAGCTGGTCGGCGACGATCTCTTCGTCACCAACACCGAGCGGCTGGAGCGCGGCATCGACGAGGGCATCGCCAACTCGATCCTGGTCAAGGTCAACCAGATCGGCAGCCTGACCGAGACGCTGGCCGCCGTCGACATGGCGCACCGCGCCGGCTACACCGCCGTGATGTCGCACCGCTCCGGCGAGACCGAGGACGCGACGATCGCCGACCTCGCGGTCGCCACCAACTGCGGGCAGATCAAGACCGGCTCGCTGTCGCGCTCGGACCGGCTGGCGAAGTACAACCAGCTGATCCGGATCGAGGAGGACCTCGGCGAGGACGCGATCTTCGCCGGGCGCTCGATCCTGAAGCGCTGACCTTGGCCGAGACGCCCGCCCCCGGGGGCACGCCACGGATCTACCTGATCACCCCGCCGACGTTCGAGGCCGACCTGCCGGTGCAGCTCGCGGCGCCTGCTCGACACGTTCGACATCGCCTGCGTGCGGCTGGCGCTCGCCACCGGCTCGGAGGACGACATCGCGCGCGCCGCCGACGCGCTGCGGGCGGTCTGCCACGACCGCGACGTGCCGCTGGTGGTGACCGATCACTTCCGGCTGGCCGCGCGGCTCGGCCTCGACGGCGTGCACCTGAGCGACGGCTCCCGGCAGGTCCGCGCGGTCAGGAAGGCGCTCGGCGCCGACGCGATCGTCGGCGCCTACGCGCATGCGTCGCGCCACGACGGCATGACCGCGGCCGAGATCGGCGCGGACTATGTCAGCTTCGGGCCGGTCGGCGACACGGGCCTCGGCGACGGCGAGATCGCACCGTTCGACCTCTTCGCCTGGTGGTCGGAGATGATCGAGGTGCCGGTGGTGGCCGAAGGCGGGCTCGACACGGCCTTGGCCGCCGACCTCGCGCCGGTCGCCGATTTCCTCGCGTTGGGCAACGAGGTCTGGGGCCACGTCGACGGCCCGGAGATCGCGCTGGCGGGCTACCTCGAACGGATGGGCCGCACGACCGGCTAGCGGCCCGATCGGGAGGCCCTCATTCCCCGGCCGTCTTCAGGGGCTTCCAGTGGAAGGAAATTAGCCCCTTGATACACTGGGTCTTTCCGGCGAATTCACACCCTGTCAATGAAGGTAACCCGAGCCTGCGCGCTGGTACCGCTGCCCGAAGGTGGCGGGCAGCGTCTGGCGCACGAGGGCGCACGCCCTGTCGGCAAGCTCCTTGCGGCCGGCGAGGTCGGCGGCGTGCAATGGGGCATGGAACGTGACCTCGACGATGCCGTCGGTCGAGCGTGCCAGGACGTCGCGGATGTGGCTGGCAAACTCCATCTCGCCCCACCAGCCGTAGAAAGTCGGCGGCAGGTCGGCGCGCGGCTGGTAGGCGATGGTGACCGGCTGGATCGCGATGCCGTTCCTGAACTCGGGGGAGTAGAAGACGCCGAAGAGCGCCGACTTGAAAGGCAGGACCCGCTGGCCGTCGGTGCTGGTGCCTTCGGGAAAGATCGCCATGCGGTCGCCGCGGCGCAGCCGGTCGTAGAGCTGCACCTGCTGCCGCTTGGCCTGCGCCGGATTGCGGTCGATGAACATGGTGCCGATCGCCCGGCCGATCTGCCCGATCACCGGCCAGCGCCTGACCTCGGCCTTGGAGACGAGGAACGGCGCCGCGGCGCGCTGCAGGGCAACGATGTCGATCCAGCTCGAATGGTTCGCCACGAACGCGCCGCCGGTGCGCATCGGCTCGCCGTGCATGACGAACCGCAGCCCGAGGACCGGCAGCGCCTGCGCCGCCCAGAGCCTGACCACGCCTGGACCGAGCGCCGAGACCGGCCGTCCGGCGATGCGGGCGGCCGCATGGTCGATGCCCCGCAGCACGAGGAAGACGGCGAAGAGCACGACGAGCGCTGCGACCGACCAGAGGCCACGCAGGATCAGCCGCACCCGCTCGCGCGGCCTCAGGGGCGGCAGGTCCGGCGGGTCGGCCCCGTTCCATCCCGACCTCACGGCTTGCGCCCCCGGGTCCGCCGGTAGAAGGCAAGGTAGCGCTCGGTCATCCGCCCGGTGTCCATGACGACGCAGACGTCTATCGTGTTGAAATCGCGGTCGATGAAGGCGCCGTCGCCAACGAAGCCGCCGGTGCGCAGGTAGGCCTTGATCAGCGGCGGGATCGCCTGGAGCGCACGTGGCGCGTCGATCTCCGCGCGCGGCATCATGTTCATGTCGAGGTAGTGGGCAGGCTGCGCGCGGACCCGCAGATCGGGCGGCGCGAGGTGCTCGTGGTGGAGGTAGGAGAGCGCCTCGGCCAGCGGCGCGGGATCGGTGCCGTGAAAGCTCGCGACGCCGAAGAGGAGCTGGATCTCGCGCTCGAGCACGTAGCTCGCAAGGCCGTTCCAGAGCAGGTGCATCGCCGGCCCGCCGCGATGCTCGCGCGCCACGCAGGAACGGCCGAGCTCGACGCAGAGCCGGCCGGACTCGGTGATCGGCGCCAGATCGTACTCGCCGGCGCCGTAGAAGCCGCGGCCCGCCCGTGCGGCATCGCCGCGCATCAGCCGGTAGACGCCGACCACGCGGTCGAGCGGATCGGCGATCGCGGGGTCGAGCGTCGTCAGGATCAGGTGGTCGAAGAAGGGATCGAACTCGTCCCACTCGCGGCGGAGCGCGTGCTCCTCGGCGGTGGCGTGGGCACCCATTTCCTCGACGAAGACCCGGTAGCGCAGCCGCTGGGCGCCTTCCCGCTCCGCTTCGGTCTCGGCAAGCTTCACCCGATAACGGCTGAGATCGATCTGCATTTGTGTCCCGGCGGTCGGACAATCCTGCGTCCGCCAACCTCCCTTTAGTCGCTCGTCCGGGGTTAGGCAAATCTCCGCTGACGCCATGGGCCGTTTACGCTCCTTTAACCCGCGGATGCGAGTGCTTAACTTTGGCTCTCCGGCGAGCCGAACTCAGGCTCGAGCCTGATCCGGGAGCCAACGATGACCACCTTGCCCGCGTGTTCGAAATTGACCGTGATCCTGCCGTTGATCACCGACTGCACCTGTCCAAGCCCCCAGTCGGGACGCTCGGGGTGGCGCACCAGCATGCCGGGCTCCAGATACTCATCCATCGCCTCTCCTGGGGAGCGCCGCCCATGAATGCGCCCGGTTCGATTGCCTGCGGTGCGGAGGGACCCGACCTCAGTGCGCTGGTCAGCGCCCGGCTCTGCCACGACCTGATAAGCCCGATGGGCGCCATCGGCAACGGGCTGGAACTGATGCAGCTCGCGGGCGGCCCGGCGGCGGCGGAGCTGGCGCTGGTGAACGAGAGCCTGGCGACCGCGCTGGCCAAGCTGCGGTTCTTCCGCATCGCCTTCGGCCCGGCCGACGCGCAGGCGCGCCAGTCCGTCGAGGAGGCGGCGCAGATCACCGATGCGATGTTTCACGGCCGCTTCACCGTCGCCTGGGACGCCGCGGGCGGCGACCTGCCGCGGGCCGAGGCGCGGCTCGCCTATCTCACGATCCTCTGCCTGGAGAAGAGCCTGCCGATGGGCGGCCAGGTCCGGGTCAGCGTCGGGCGCGACCGGATCGGCCTCGCCGTCGCGGGCCGGCGCACGGCGCCGCCGGCGGCGCTCTGGGCGCATGTGACCGATGGCGCGGCGCTGGCGGAGCTGAAGTCGGACGGCGTGCAGTTCGCCTTGCTGCGCCAGGCGCTGGCCGCGACCGGCCACCGCATCGAGGCGCGCTTCGGCGAGGACGCCGTCGACGTGGCGCTCATGCCGGTGGCCTCGGCTCCGGTGCTGGCCGCAGTCCGGTCCTGAAACGGGCCGCGTTGGCGCGGTAGCGTGCCGCCGACTGGGCGAGGCCTTCGATCTCGGCGGGTGTGAGGTCGCGGACCACCCTGCCCGGCCGGCCGACCACCAGCGTCGCCGTCCGGGATCTCCTTGCCTTCGGTGACGAGCGAGCCGGCCCCGACGAGCACCTGCCGGCCGATGACGGCGCCGTTCAGCACCGTGGCGCCCATGCCGACCAGGCTGCCGTCGCCGATGCGTGCAGCCGTGCAGGATCGCCATGTGGCCGATGGTGCAGCCGGCGCCGATGGTCGAGCGGGAAGCCGAAGTCGGTGTGGCAGACGCAGTTGTCCTGGACGTTGGAGCCCTCGCCGACGACGATGGGCTCGTTGTCGCCGCGCAGCACCGCGTTGAACCAGACCGAGGCGCCGCGCTCGAGCACCACATGTCCGGAGAGGCGGGCACCGGGCGCGATCCAGCAGTCGCCGTCCGGCGGCAGCTCGGGGACGATGCCGTCCAGGCTGTAGAGGCTCATTTCAGCCGCTCCTCGAATTCGCTGTTGAGCCGGCGGACCAGCTCCAGCAGGTCCGGGCGGCGCTCGCGGCGAAGGCGCTCGGCGGCGATGATCGCGCGCAGCTCGCCTTCGCATTGCGCCAGGTTCTCGTTGACCAGCACATAGTCGTATTCCGCCCAGTGGCTGATCTCGTCGCGGGATTTCTCCATGCGCGAGGCGACGACGTCGGCGGCGTCCTGGGCGCGGGCGCGCAGCCGGCTCTCCAGCTCCGGGATCGACGGCGGCAGGATGAAGACCGAGACCACCGCGTCGCGGAGCGTGGAGTTGCGGAGCTGGGTGCCGCCTTGCCAGTCGACGTCGAAGAGCACGTCGTGGCCGCGGGCGATCGCCTCCTCGACCGGCGCGCGCGGAGTGCCGTAGAGGTTGCCGAACACCTCGGCGTGTTCGAGCATCTCGCCGCGCGCCACCATCGCCTCGAATTCCCGGCGGCTCTTGAACAGGTAGTCGCGGCCTTCGTGCTCGCCCGGGCGCGGCGGGCGGGTGGTGGCGGAGATCGAGAAGCGGACGTTGGGATCGACCTCGAGCAGCCGGCGCGACAGCGTCGACTTGCCCGCGCCCGACGGCGAGGAGAGGATGATCAGCAGGCCGCGGCGCTCGGCCGGGGTCACGGGCTATTCCACATTCTGGACCTGCTCGCGCATCTGGTCGACCAGCACCTTCATCTCGAGCCCGATCGCGGTGAGATCGGCGGCGTTGGCCTTGGCGCAGAGCGTGTTTGCCTCGCGATTGAACTCCTGCACCAGGAAATCGAGCTTGCGGCCGACGGGGCCGGTCTCGGCGAGCAGCGTCAGGGCGGCGGCAACGTGGGCCTCGAGCCGGTCGAGCTCCTCGGTGACGTCGGCGCGGACGGCGATCAGCGCCAGTTCCTGGGCGAGGCGGGCCTCGTCGACTGCGGCCGTCGCCGCGAGGACCGCGTCGAGGCGGTCGCGCAGCAGCGCGCCGCTGCGCGCGGCGCGGGCGTCGGCGGTCAGGCGAGCGGCGGCGACCAATGTCGCGATGCGGCCGAGCTGGCCCGCGATCAGCCGCTCGAGCGCCTCGCCCTCCGCGGCACGGGCGGCGGCGAGCGCGGCCAGGAGCGGGTCGATGCCGGCGGCGATCTCGGCCAGGAGCGCGGCGTTTCCGGCGGGGTCCGCGGCCTCGGCCTCGACGACGCCGCGGGTGGCGATGAGGTCGGCGGCGGTCATCGGCGCGAGGTCGAGCCCGAGCCGCGAGGCGGCCTCGGACGCGATCAGCGCCGCGCGCACGGCGGCCTCGAGCGCCTCGGGGTTGACGCGCGGCAGCGCCGCGCCGCCGCCGCGGGTCAGCCGCAGCGTGACGGTGACCGAGCCGCGCGCCAGCTGCTGGCCGGCGGCGGCCCGGAGCGGCGCCTCGAGGGCCTCGAATCCTTCGGGCAGGCGCAGCCGCAGGTCGAGGCCGCGTCCGTTGACGCTGCGCGCCTCCCAGCTCCAGGACGCGTCCTCGGCGGTGCCGAGGCGATCGGCGAAACCGGTCATCGAAATCAGCGCCATCGGCGTTCACTCGCGCTATAGGCGAACTTCTGCCGACAGCCTCGCCAAATTTGCTGCAAATTAAGAGTATCGGTGCAATCCGCGCGACATTGCGGCAGGGGTGGTATAGCGTATGAAGAAAGCATTTACCTAAGGTCGGCGCTGGGGGCGCCGGGCGAGGGTAAGCAGGCAGGTTCGACGCGGTCAAGTTTGCAGATGAACGATCTCATGCTTTCCTCCCTGAAGACCTACTGGGACCGGTTGCGGGCGGGCCGTGTGGCTCCCTACCGCGCCGAGATCGATCCGCGCCAGTTCGAATCGGCGCTCGAGAACATGTTCATCATCGAGAAGCTCGCGCCGGACAACATGCGCATCCGGCTCGCGGGAATGAAGATCTGCGAGATGATGGGCATGGAGGTGCGCGGCATGCAGCCGGGCTTCCTGATCGACGAGCCTGACCGGGACCGGTTCGACCGGCTCCTGAACGTCGTCATGGGCGAGCCGGCGGTCGTCGAGCTGAAGCTGACGGCGCCGAACCGGGCCGGGCTCTACCGCGCGACGATGCTGATGATGCCGCTCCGGAGCGACTTCGGCGACATCAACCGGGTGATCGGCTGCACCTCGGGCGACGGCGAGCTCTATGCGCCGCCGCTGTCGTTCTCGATCGACGAGGTCGCGGTCACGCCGGTCGAGGCCAGCATGGCCCCCGAGGCCAGGCAGCCGATGCCGGGCTTCGCCGAGGGGCCGACGCGGTTCGCGCCGGCGCCGCCGCCGGCGCCGAAGCTGCGGTCGATCGACGGCAACCCCAACGCCCAGGCCAAGCCGCGCGAGGGCAGCGGCGGACCGAAGCTCCGGATCATCGACGGCAAGTAGCCTCGCGACAGGGGTCAGTCCGTCTGCCACTCGGTCTCCGCAATGCCCTGCAGCGCCAGAAGCGCCGTCAGATCGGAGAACACGAGCCGCGCATCGGCCGCCTGCGCCAGCGCCGGCTTGGCCCGGTAGGCGACGCCGAGGCCGGCAGCCTCGACCATGGCGAGATCGTTGGCGCCGTCGCCGACGGCGATCGCCGCCTCCGGGCCCAGGCCGAGGTCGGCGGTGATGGCGCGCAGCGCGGTGAGCTTGGCCTCGCGGCCGAGGATCGGGCGGGCGACCTCGCCGGTCAGCCGGCCGTTCTCGATCAGGAGGGTGTTGGCCTGGTGGCGGGCGAAGCCGGCGGCGGCGGCCACCCGCTCGGAGAAGAAGGTGAAGCCGCCCGAGACCAGGGCGGTCTCGGCGCCGAGTTCTGTCATGGTGCGGGCGAGGACGCGCGCGCCGGGATTGAGGCGCACCCGCTCGGCATAGCACTGATCCAGCACCGTGGCCGGCAGGTCCTTGAGGAGCGCCACGCGCGCTGTCAGCGCGGCCTCGAAGTCGAGCTCGCCCCGCATCGCGAGGTCGGTGATGGCGGCGACCTCGGCCTTGAGGCCGGCGAAATCGGCCAGCTCGTCGATGCATTCGACGCCGATGATGGTGGAATCCATGTCGGCGATCAGCAGCCGCTTCAGGCGGCCGGCGGCGGGAACCACATTGGCGTCGCAGTCCGGGACGGTGAAACCCTCCGGCAGCGGTGCGGCGAGGTCGATCTCGACGGCGCTTGCCGCCAGCCGGCGGGGCGTGCCGCCGACGGCCCTGCCCGCGTCGGCGGCGGCGGCGTCGGAGACGCCCGCCGCGGCGGTCAGCACCAGCACCGACGCGGCGGGCATCCTCAGACGGCGGCGCGGCGCGCCTGCAGGCGCTCGTGCAGCATCTCGGCGACGAGGAACGCGAGCTCGAGCGACTGCGCCGCGTTGAGCCGCGGATCGCAGGCGGTGTGATAGCGGTCCGCGAGGTTCTCGTCGCGCACCGCCCTGACGCCACCGGTGCACTCGGTGACGTCCTGGCCGGTCATCTCGAAGTGCACGCCGCCGGGCACCGTGCCTTCGGACGCGTGGATCGCGAAGAACTCGCGCACCTCGCGCAGCACCCGCTCGAACGGCCGGGTCTTGTAGCCCGACGACGACTTGATGGTGTTGCCGTGCATCGGGTCGCAGGACCAGACCACGTCGCGGCCTTCGCGCTCGACCGCGCGGATCAGCCGCGGCAGGTGCTCGGCGACCTGGCCGGCGCCGAAGCGGCAGATCAGCGTCAGCCGGCCGGCCTCGTTCAGCGGGTTCAGCCGGTCGATCAGCTTCAGAAGGTCGCTCTCGGTGATCGTCGGGCCGCACTTCAGGCCGAGCGGGTTCTGCACGCCGCGGGCAAATTCGACGTGGGCGCCGTCGGGCTGGCGGGTGCGGTCGCCGATCCAGATCATGTGGCCCGAACCGGCCACCGGCACGCCGGTCGTCGAGTCGATGCGGCAGAGCGCCTCCTCGTATTCGAGGAGCAACGCCTCGTGCGAGGTATAGAAGTCGACCCGGTGCAGCGCGTCGGCGCCTTCGACGCCGGCCGCACCCATGAAGTCGAGGGCGTCGGAGATGCGGTTAGCGAGCTTGTGGTACTGCTCGTAGCCGCCGGCGCCGGCGGTGAAGTCGAGCGTCCAGGAATGCACGCGGGCGATGTCGGCGTAGCCGCCCTGGCTGAAGGCGCGCAAGAGGTTCAGCGTCGCGGCCGACTGGGTGTAGGCCTGCAGCAGCCGCTCGGGGTCGTTGGCCCGCGCCTCGGGGGTGAACTCGAAGCCGTTGACGATGTCGCCGCGGTAGGCCGGCAGCGTCACGCCGCCGATGGTCTCGGTGTCCGACGAGCGCGGCTTGGCGAACTGGCCGGCCATGCGGCCGATCTTGACCACCGGCACCTTGGCGCTGAAGGTCAGCACCACGGCCATCTGCAGCATCACCTTGAAGGTGTCGCGGATGTTGTCGGCGGAGAATTCCGCGAAGCTCTCGGCGCAGTCGCCGCCCTGCAGCAGGAAGGCGCGGCCGGCCGAGACCTCGGCGAGCTGCTGCCTGAGCCGGCGCGCCTCGCCGGCGAAGACCAGCGGCGGATAGGACGCGAGCTTGCGCTCGACCCCGGCGAGCGCGGCGGCGTCGGGATAGGCGGGCATCTGGATGCGCGGGAGCGCTCTCCAGGCGGTTTTGGTCCATTCGCCCATGGCTTCCTCCCTTTCTCCGGTCGGTCGTTTCTGGCGCTGTTCTATAGGCGAGCGGCGCCAGCTTGGCTATAGGCTCCCGCGGCATGGATTGTGCTTGACCATGGCTCCGGCGGGTCGCGTAGTCAGGGCATGTGTCCTGCCGCCGCCGCTCTGCCGAAGCCCGCCGACCGCCTCGAGCGGTACGTTTTCCTGCTGCTGGAGAAGTTCACGCTGATCGCGTTCGCCGGGGCGATCGAGCCGCTCAGGATCGCCAACCGGATGGCGGGCCGCACGCTCTACGAATGGCGGGTGGTCAGCGAGACCGGCGCGCCGGTGCAGGCCTCGAACGGGGTCGCGCTCGCGGTCGACGGCGGGCTCGACGAACCCGGGCGCGACGCGACGATCATCGTGGTCGGCGGCCTGCAGGTGAAGCAGGCGATCAGCCGGCCGGTGCTGACCTGGCTGAGGCGCGAGGCGCGGCGCGGGCTCGCGATCGGTGCGGTCTGCACCGGGGCGCAGGTGATCGCCGCGGCGGGGCTCCTCGACGGGCGGCGCTGCACGATCCACTGGGAGAACCGCGACAGCTTCGAGGAGGACTTTCCCGAGATCGACCTGACGCAGAACATCTACGTCATCGACCGCGACCGTTACACCGCGGCAGGGGGTGCTGCGTCGACCGACCTGATGCTGAAGCTGATCGCGCTGAAGCACGGGGCGGAGCTCGCGAACCTCGTGGCCGACCAGATGATCCACACCGCGATCCGCTCGGACAAGGACGAGCAGCGGCTGTCGATCCCGACGCGGATCGGCGTGCGCCATCCCAAGCTCGCCACGGTGATCCACCGGATGGAGGCGCACATCGAGGAGCCGGTGTCGCCGCCGGAGCTGGCCCTTGACGTCGGCATGTCGACGCGGCAGCTCGAACGGCTGTTCCGGCGCTACCTCAACCGCAGCCCGAAGCGATACTACATGGAGCTGAGGCTCGCCAAGGCGCGGAACCTGCTGATGCAGACCGACATGAGCGTGATCAACGTGGCGCTGGCCTGCGGCTTCACCTCGCCGTCGCATTTCTCCAAGTGCTACCGGGCGCTCTACAAGACCACGCCGTATCGCGAGCGCGGCGCGTCGGAGGCTCCCGCCTGAGGCTTTTTCGATTTGCCCGAGTTTGGGCACTGACTAACCAATTGATTTTAAAAGAAAGTCATTTATGACTCGGACGTTAACTCAGGCGACCTCCCGGCCGGATCGGATCACGTCCCCTGACGTGGTGTAGCGTTGCTACCCCGATCCTGCCCGAAGAACCCGATGACCACCCGCCAGCCCCAAGAGCCGCGTACACGCCCGCTGGCGGGCGGTCGCGCTTCCCGCCAGCCACATCGCTGTCCGGCACGTGACCCCGCACCGACAGGAAAGAGACGCGGGCCTGGCAATTAGCAACAGAATATTGCGTTTTCTATCAAGCAGATAGCCGATATTTCACGCGTGTTACGGGACAGGGTCCGCCCGCGGACGGGCGGCCACCGGCCGTCAGGCCGCCTTCTGCCACTTCTTGGCGGTATCGGCGGCCCGGGCGTACTGCTTGACGTGGTAGACGTCGTGGCCGAGCGCGGCGCCGGCGCGCCAGACCCAGCGCGGGTCGGCGAGGAAGGCGCGGGCCAGCGCCACCATGTCGGCGCGGCCGTCCCGGATGATGGCGTCGGCCTGGTGCGGGTCGTCGATCAGCCCGACGGCGCGCGAGACGACGCCCGCACCCTTGCGCACCGCCTCGGCCAGGTGCACCTGGTAGCCGGGGCCGGACGGAACCCGCTGGTGCGGCGAGTTGCCGCCCGAGGAGGCGCAGACGTAGGCGACGCCGGCCTCACGATAGGCGGCGGCGACAGCGACGCCCTCCTCCACGGTCAGCCCGCCGTCGACCCAATCCGTCGCCGAGATGCGCGCGCCGAGCATCAGCTCCGGCACGGCAGCGCGCACCCGCCGGATGATCTCGAGCGGAAAGCGCAGCCGGTTCTCCAGCGTGCCGCCGAACCCGTCCTCCCGCCGGTTCGAGAGCGGCGACAGGAACTGGTGCAGCAGGTAGCCGTGGGCGCTGTGCAGCTCGATGAAGTCGAAGCCGACCCGCCGGGCGCGCTCGGCCGCGGCGACGAACTTTTCGACCAGCGTCTCGATCTCCGCCGCCGTCAGCGCGTGCGGGGTGTGCCAGCCGTCGGCATAGGGGATCGCCGAGGCCGAGACAGTCTGCCAGGGGTCCTGCCCCGGCTGCAGCGGGCCGCCGCCTTCCCAGGGCCGCTGGCAGGACGCCTTGCGCCCGGCATGGGCGAGCTGCACGCCGAACTTCGCCCCCGGTGCCGCGACCGTGCGGGCGGCTTCGAGGGTGCGCCGGGCTGCGGCCTCGTTGTGATCCGAATAGAGCCCGAGGCAACCGTGGGTGATGCGGCCGCGGCGCTCGACGTCGGTCATCTCGACCGTCACCATCGCCGCGCCGGTCATCGCCAGCATCATCCAGTGCTGCAGGTGCCAGTCCGACGCCGACCCGTCGTCGGCCGAGTACTGGCACATCGGGGCCACGGCGATGCGGTTGGCGAAGTCGAGGCCGCCGATGCGGATCGGCGAGAAGAGATCGGGGGACATTGCAGCTCCATTGGTTTGCACCGCGTTATCTATTCGCATTTGCCGCCGCGGCCAGAGCCTGGCCGCCGGTTGCCTCGAGGAGCGCGTCGTGCAGCAACGCGGCCGAGCGCGACAGCCGGTGGCCACGCAGCCGGATCAGGCTATAGGGCTTGACCTCGACGATGAAGTCGATGGGCAGGATCGCCACCGCGCGGCCGAGCCCGCCTTGCGCCGTCAGGATGCGCGCCACCTCGGAGGCCCAGGGAGCGATGGCGTTCGAGCGGGTGACCATCGCCAGCGTCACCAGAAGCGACGCCGTGCTGAGCCGGCAGTTCGGCAGCGCGGCGCCGCGCGCGATCAGCGTGTCCTCGAGCGTGGTGCGCAGCAGCGATCCCGGCGGCTGCATCACCCAGTCGTAAGGCGCGAGATCCGCCGCGGTGACCTTCGGCAGCTGCGCCAGCGGATGGTTGGCCCGCACGATCAGCGCCAGCAGCTCCGAGGCGAGGCTGCGCAAGTCGAACGGGCGCGGGTCCATGCCCGCCGGCACCCGACCGATGACGAAGTCGTGGCGGCCGCGCACGAGGTCGGCGAGGAGCACGTCGCTCGTGGTCACGTCGACCTGCGCCTGCAGCCCGGGATGCAGCCGCTGCAGCCGCTGCAGCACCGGCACCACCAGATCGACCGCCGGTGCGGTCACCGCGCCGATGCGCACGGTGCCGAGCCGTCCCTCGGCCACGTCGCCGATCTCGCGGCCGGCCTCGGCAATCTCGCTCAGCACGCTCCGCGCCCGCCGCGCCAGCGCCTCGCCCGCCGCCGTCATCGCGATGCCTTTGGGCTGCCGCTCGCAGAGCCGGTGGCCGGCGATGCTCTCGGCCTCGGCGAGCAGGCGCGACGCCGCCGGCTGCGTCAGGCGCAGCGCCCGTCCGGCCGAGGTGAGCTGCCCGGTCTCCGACAGCGCCGCGATCAGCCGCAGGTGCGTGAGCTTCAGGCCCCGCCCGATCAGCCGCTCCGCCGACCGGATCGATTCGAGGTCCGCCCCGGGGCTATTAAGCATACCACCACCGCTATGCTGATTGCGTCGAATGCCAATTGCACGGTATGGCGAACCCGGCCTATGGTGCAACCCGGTTGCGGGGGGCACGCGGGAATGGCTCGCGCCTGTCCGGCCGGAGGAAACACCGGGGCTTGGATCGGGCGGAACGGCCCGACCATGCCTCGCAACGGGGAGACTTCGATGAAATTATTGACCAGGATTCTGGCCGGCGCCGCGCTTGCGGCCGCGGTCGCGCTGCCGTCCTTCGCGCAGGACAAGACGGTAGGCATCTCGATGCCGACCAAGACCTCGGCGCGCTGGATCGCCGACGGCGACAACATGGTGAAGCAGTTCCAGGCCGCGGGCTACGGCACCGACCTGCAGTATGCCGGCGACGACATCCCGAACCAGCTCGCCCAGATCGAGAACATGATCGTCCAGGGCGTCGACGCGCTGGTGATCGCGGCGATCGACGGCACCACGCTCTCGAACGCGCTCGAGAGCGCGCACGCCGCCGGCATCCCGGTGATCGCCTACGACCGGCTGATCCGCGACAGCGCCAACGTCGACTACTACGCCACCTTCGACAACTTCAAGGTCGGCGTGCTGCAGGCCAATTCGCTGGTGAAGGGCCTCAAGGAACGCTTCCCCGACACCAAGCCCTGGAACGTCGAGCTCTTCGGCGGCTCGCCCGACGACAACAACGCCTTCTTCTTCTATGACGGCGCGATGAGCGTGCTGCAGCCGCTGATCGACGACGGCTCGATCGTCATCCCGTCCGGCCAGACCGGCATGGACGTGGTCGGCACCCTGCGCTGGCTGCCGGCGACCGCCCAGGCCCGCATGGATAACCTGCTGTCGGCCAACTACACCGACAAGCAGCTGAACGGCGTGCTCTCGCCTTACGACGGCCTCTCGATCGGCATCCTGTCGTCGCTGAAGGGCGTGGGCTACGGCGCGGCCGATCTGCCGATGCCGATCGTCACCGGCCAGGACGCCGAGGTGCCCTCGGTCAAGTCGATCCTCGCGGACGAGCAGTACTCGACCATCTTCAAGGACACCCGCGACCTCGCCAAGGTGACCGTCGACATGGTCAACGCCGTCCTCGAAGGCAAGGAGCCCGAGGTCAACGACACCAAGACCTACGACAACGGCGTCAAGGTCGTGCCGTCGTACCTGCTGGTGCCGGTCGAGGTCGACAAGTCGAACTGGGAAAAGGCGCTGGTTGACTCCGGCTACTACACCAAGGACCAGATCCAGTAAGACTGGCCACGGCGCGCGGGCCTTCAGGCCCGCCGCCTCTCCGGGGGGGAGCCGATCCGAATGCAGCCGATCCTCGAGATGCGCGGCATCACCAAGACGTTCCCGGGCGTCCGCGCGCTCGACAACGTCAACCTCGCGGTGATGCCGGGCGAGATCCACGCGCTGGTGGGCGAGAACGGCGCGGGCAAGTCCACGCTGATGAAGGTCCTCTCGGGCGTCTACCCGCACGGCACCTACGACGGCGACATCCTCTACGAGGGCGAGGTGCGCCGGTTCGACGACCTCGCCGACAGCGAGGAACTCGGCATCGTCATCATCCACCAGGAACTGGCGCTGGTGCCGCTGCTCTCGATCGCCGAGAACATCTTCCTCGGCAACGAGGTGGCGACGAACGGCGTCATCGACTGGGAGGAGACCTACGCCCGCACCGCCGAGCTGCTGCGCAAGGTCGGCCTGCGCGAGAAGCCGACCACGCTCGTCACCGACATCGGCGTCGGCAAGCAGCAGCTGGTCGAGATCGCCAAGGCGCTCTCCAAGAAGGTCAAGCTCCTGATCCTCGACGAGCCGACCGCGAGCCTGCAGGAGACCGACAGCCAGGCGCTGCTCGACCTGCTGCTGGAGTTCAAGGCCCAGGGCATCACCTCGATCCTGATCAGCCACAAGCTGAACGAGATCGCCCGCGTCGCCGACCGCATCACCGTGCTGCGCGACGGCGCCACCGTCAGCACGCTCGACGCCCACACCGAGGACGTCAGCGAGGACCACATCATCCGCGACATGGTCGGCCGCTCGATGTCCGACCGCTACCCCCACCGCACCCCCAGGATCGGCGACGTGCTCTTCGAGGTCGAAGGCTGGAACGTCTTTCACCAGGTGCACTCCGACCGGCAGCAGATCTTCGACATCGGCTTCAAGGTCCGCGCCGGCGAGATCGTCGGCATCGCCGGGCTCATGGGCTCGGGGCGCACCGAGCTCGCCATGAGCATCTTCGGCCGCTCGTACGGCCACCACATCACCGGCACCGCCAGGCTGCACGGCAAGCCGATCGACGTCGGCACCGTCGGCCATGCGGTGAAATCCGGCCTCGCCTACGTCACCGAGGACCGCAAGAGCCTCGGCCTGATCCTCGAGGACCACATCACCAACAACATCACTCTGGCGAACCTGCCCGGCGTCTCGAAATACGGCATCGTCGACAGCCACAAGGAACGCGAGGTGGCGCTCGACTACCGCAAGCGGATGAACATCCGCTGCTCGTCGGTCTACCAGAAGGTGCTGAACCTCTCGGGGGGCAACCAGCAGAAGGTGGTGCTCTCCAAGTGGCTGTTCTCCGGCCCCGAGATGCTGATCCTCGACGAGCCGACCCGCGGCATCGACGTGGGCGCGAAGTACGAGATCTACACGCTGATCAACGCGCTGGCCGACCAAGGCAAGGGAGTGCTGATGATCTCCTCCGAGATGCCGGAACTCCTCGGCATGTGCGACCGGATCTACGTGATGAACGAAGGCGCCATGGTGGGCGAGCTGGCTGCGGCGGACGCGAGCCAGGAGCGCATCATGCGGATGATTCTGAACGGATAGGGCAATGGCAAGCATCCCCGACACGCAGCTCGGCACCTCGACAGGCGGGCACCTGAAGGCCAACTTCCGCGAGTACGGCATGCTGATGGCGCTCGTCGTCATCATGGCGTTCTTCCAGTACATGACGAACGGGGTGCTGCTCCGGCCGCTCAACCTGACAAACCTGTTCCTGCAGAACAGCTACATCGTCATCATGGCGCTCGGCATGCTGCTGGTGATCGTCTCGGGCCACATCGACCTGTCGGTGGGATCGGTGGCCGGCTTCGTCGGTGGCCTCTCCGGCGTGCTGATCGTGCGCAACGGCTTTCCCGTGGTGCCGACGATCCTGATCTGCCTCGTCGCCGGCGCGGCGATCGGCGCGGCCCAGGGCTACTGGATCGCGTTCTGGCGGATTCCGTCGTTCATCGTGACGCTGGCCGGGATGCTGGTCTTCCGCGGGCTCAACCTCGCGATGCTGAACGGCGAGTCGGTGGGCCCGTTCCCCAAGTCCTTCCAGCTCCTGAGTTCGGGGTTCGTTCCCGATGTCCTCGGCGGGGCCGACGGGCTGAACCTGACCGCGCTGCTGCTCGGCTGCGCCGCCGCGGCGATCATCGTCTGGTCCGCGGTCCGCGCGCGCGCCAAGGCGACGCGCTATGCCTCGGTCGACGAGCCCTTCACCTTCTTCCTGCTCAAGAACGGCGTCATCGCTCTCGCGATCGTCTACATCACCTACCTGCTGTCGACCGCGCGCGGGCTGCCCAACGTGCTGATCACCATGGCGGTGCTGATCGCCGCCTATACGTTCGTCACCAACCGGACCACGATCGGCCGGCGCATCTACGCGCTCGGCGGCAACGAGAAGGCGGCCAAGCTCTCGGGCATCAAGACCAACTTCCTGGTCTTTCTGGTCTTCACCAACATGGGCATGCTGGCGGCGCTCGCCGGCCTCATCATCGCCGCCCGGCTCAACTCGGCGACGCCGAGCGCCGGCGTCTCGTTCGAGCTCGACGTCATCGCCGCCTGCTTCATAGGCGGCGCCTCGGCCTCGGGCGGGGTGGGGCGGATCGTCGGCGCGGTGATCGGCGCCTTCATCATGGGGGTGATGAACAACGGCATGTCGATCCTCGGCGTCGGCATCGACTTCCAGCAGATGATCAAGGGGCTGGTGCTGCTGATCGCGGTGATCTTCGACGTCTACAACAAGAACAAGGCCTGACCGGATGCATATCTCCCAAGTGATCGACAGCGACGGCACCCGGCGGGTCGTCTTCCGCGACGGCGCCTCCGCGCGCGTCGTCGACGGCGCCGACACCACCTACAACCTGGCGCACGAGGCGATCATCGCCGGCCAGAGCCTCGAAGAGACCATCCGCGCCCGCGGTCTCGGCGTCGAGATCGACCTCGCCGCAGCACTGGCCGAAGGCCGGATGCTGGCGCCACTGACCCATCCCGACCCGGCGCACCTGCACCTGACCGGCACCGGCCTCACCCACCTCGGCAGCGCCTCGACCCGCGACGCGATGCACCAGGGCGCGACCGCCGAGGCGCTGACCGACTCGATGAAGATGTTCCGCATGGGCCTCGAAGGCGGCAAGCCCGACACCCTGCCCGGCGTGCAGCCCGAGTGGTTCTACAAGGGCAACGGCACCCAGGCCGTCGGCCCGGGCGCCGCGCTGGTCAGCCCCGCCTTCGCGCTCGACGCCGGCGAGGAGCCCGAGATCGCCGGCATCTACCTGGTCGGCCCGGACGGCGCGCCGCACCGCGTCGGCTTCGCGCTGGCGAACGAGTTCTCCGACCACGTCACCGAGCGGCAGAACTATCTCTTTCTCGCCCATTCCAAGCTCAGGCCCGCGTCCTTCGGCCCGGAGATCCTGCTCGGGCCGCTTCCCGACCACATCGAAGGGACTAGCCGCATCCGCCGCGGCGGGTCGGTGCTCTGGGAGAAGCCGTTCCTGTCGGGCGAGGCCAACATGAGCCACACCATCGCCAACCTCGAGCACCACCACTTCAAGTACGCGCTCTTCCGCGAGCCCGGCGACGTGCACGTCCACATGTTCGGCACCGCCACCCTCTCCTTCGCCGACGGCATCAGGCCAGAGCCCGGCGACGTCTTCGAGATCGAGGCGACGCCGTTCGGCCTGCCGCTCCAGAACCCGCTGAAGAGGCCGCCGAAGGGCCGGCGGTGGCGGCAGTCAAGTCCCTCTAGGCGCGGCCGAAATCGCCGCAAATCCTGACAGAACGTCAATTCACACAGAAAACTCAATGTTTACAAAAGCCGGGTGCGGCTCCACCGTGGAAGCCGCAACCGGGGCTCACTCCATCGCCGCCGCCGCGCCGCCGCCGGGGGCCGCGCTGCGCGGCGTGCGCATGAAGAAGAGCAGCGGGATCACCGCCAGCGTCACGAACATCATCAGCTTGAAATCGTCGATGTAGCCGATGAACGCCGCCTGCGCCTGCACCTGGCTGTTCAGCACCGCCAGCGCCGTGGTCGGGTCGAGCCCGCTGCCGGTGATCTGGTCCATGTTCGGATTGTAGGGCGTCAGGCCCGCGACCAGCTCTGCCCGGTTGATGACGATGCTGTGCGCGAGCTGCATCGAGACGACCGAGATGCCGACCGACGACCCGATGTTGCGGATCAGGCTGAAGAGCGCCGCCGCGTCCGCCCGGAACCGCGGCTCGAGCGTCGCGAACGCGATCGTCGTCAGCGGCACGAAGACGAGCCCGAGCCCCAAGCCCTGCACGATCCCCGAGACCAGGATGGGCATGGAATCCATCGTGATCGAGAAGTGGGTCATCTGCCAGAGCGAGACCGCCGTCAGCGTCAGCCCGCCCAGGATCAGGAGCCGCGCATCGATCTTGCCGACCAGCCGGCCGACCACGATCATCGAGATCATCGTGCCCACCCCGCGCGGCGCCAGCACCATGCCGGTCGTCACCACGGGGTAGCCCATGACCCCCTGCAGCATCGGCGGCAGCAGCGCCAAGCCGGCGAGCAGGATCATGCCCACCATGAAGATCATCACCAGCGCCATCACGAAGTTGGCGTCCCTGAAGATGTGCGGGTCGATGAAGGCGTTCTCGCGCCCCGTGATGTGCAGCACGAACGCCCAGAGCCCGGTCACGGCGAGGCCGATCTCGATCCAGGCCTCCGGCGAGGCGAACCACTGGATCTGCTCGCCTCGGTCCAGAAAGAGCTGGAACGCACCGATCGCCAGCGACAGCATCGCGAAGCCGAAAAAGTCGAAGCCGCGTACCCGGGGCGTGGATTTCGGCAGGAAGGCGATCAGGCCGCCAAGCGCGACGATGCCGACCGGCAGGTTGACGAAGAAGACATAGCGCCAGTTGAACGTCTCGGTCAGGTAGCCGCCGAGCGTCGGCCCAACGATCGGCCCGATCATGATGCCGGCGCCCCAGATCGCCATCGCCCGGCCGTGCTCTTCCTTGGAGTTGATGTTCAGGAGCACCGTCTGCGACAGCGGCACCAGCGCGGCACCGCCGATGCCCTGCAGCGTGCGAAAGATCACCATCTGTCCGAGGCTGGTCGCGAGGCCGCACGCCATCGAGGTCAGGATGAACCCCGACACAGACACGATGAAGACCTCGCGCAGCCCGTAGCGGTCCGACAGCCAGCCGGTCAGCGGCGTCATGATCGCCGCGGCGACGATGTAGGAGGTCAGCACCCAGGTGATCTGGTCCTGCGCGGCCCCGAGTGAACCCTGCATCGACGGCAGCGCCACGTTGGCGATCGTGGTGTCGAGCGCCTGCATGATCGTGGCCAGCATGATGGAGACGGTGATCAGCGCCTTGTTCGCGACCACGGGAGGCGCGCCCGCGGCCGAAGCCGCGGCGCTCATTGCGCGGGCGCCGTCTGCGCCGCCACGACCGGCCCGCCGCCGAGCCCCAGCGCCGCGAGGGGCCTGGAGATGAAGTCCGGCAGGCCGCGGGCGTGTCCGGTGTCGACCTCGACTCCGGCGCTCATTCCCGCGCGCAGCGGCGGCACGTCCTGGCCGTCGTCGAGCTGCACCTTCACCGGCACGCGCTGGACGACCTTCACCCAGTTGCCGCTGGCGTTCTGCGCGGGGAGCAAGGCAAACTCCGACCCGGTCCCGGCGCCGATCGAACCGACGACGCCCTTCAGCGTGTGATCGGGATAGGTGTCGAGCGTCACCTCCACCGGCTGGCCGTCCGCCATGTGGGTGAGGTCGGTCTCCTTGTAGTTCGCCTCGATCCAGGTGTTGTCGGTGGCGACGAGGCTCAGCACCGAGGTCGCCGGCGTCACGTACTGGCCTTGCTGGAGCCGGTCGGTCTGGCTGACCACGCCGTCCGTCGGTGCGGTGATCGTGGTGTGCGACAGGTCGAGCTCGGCAGCGTGCAGCGACGCGAGCGCCTCCAGCACCTCGGGGTGCTTGTCGGTCTCGATGTCGGGGTTGCCGGCCAGCGCCGCCTTGGCGGCCAGCACCTGGCTTTCCGCCTGGGCGACAGCACCGCGGGCCTGCTGCAGCTTCAGCGCACTCTCATCGGCTGTCGCCTGCGGAACGACGCCCGACTTCAGCAGCGACCGCTGCCGGTCGTCCTGGGTCTTGGCCGTCGCCAGGGCGTCACGCGCCGTCGATTCCTCCGACAGCGCCTGTTGATACGCCGCCTTGAGCTTTTCGACCTCGAGCCGCGCCGATTCGAGCTTGGCCTGGTCCTGCTCCACGGCATTGCGGTAGACCGCCGGGTCGATGGTGAAGAGCGTCTGGCCCGCATGCACGGTGTCGTTCTCGTCGACCTTCACCGCGGCGATCTGTCCGCTGACCTGCGGCATCACCGCGATGCGGTCCTGCTTCACGTAAGCGTCCTCGGTGCCGATGTAGCGGCCGCCGGTCGCCCACATGTAGCCGCCGCCGATCGCAAGCGCGAGCGGCAGCGCGACGATCAGAAGGTTCCGCCGCAACCGGCTCTTCCTGGCGGGTTCGGCCGCCGTGGGTTCGCCAGCCGGCTCCTGCGCCGGAACCGTGGGCCTCTCCGGGGCGTCGGGCGCCTCGGGCTCGCGAACGGGGCGCGCTTGCTCGAGCGATCTTCTGGCAGGCTGGGCAGTCATGCGAGTTCCTTTTCCGACCGACGACGGTTCACGGTTTCCGTGGCCTGGTCGCAGACGGTCGCGGAGAGATTGGCAACGATGGTTTCAAGCGCGGCCAGCAGCGCGGAGCGCGCTTCTTCGGAAAGCCCGGCCTGGACCTGGTCGTAGACGACCGCGGCCTTGGCGCGCATCGGCGCCAGCAACTCGCGGCTCCGCGGCGTGGTGAAGAGCTGCCGCGCCCGCCTGTCGCTCGGGTCCTGCCGCCGCTCGACGAGGCCCGCGGCCTCCATCCGGTCGACATGCCGGCTGAGTGTCATCGGCTCGATGTCGAGGATTGCGGCGAGCGCCGCCTGGCCGATGCCCTCGTTGCGCGTCAGCCGCGCGATGATGTGCAATTGCGCCGAGGTCATCGGGATGTCGCGGCTCTCCTGCTCGAAGCGCCGGCGCAGCAGCCTGGACGCATCGGCGAGCAGCATTCCGAGACTGGGCTGAGAGGTCTGTTTGATGTTCATGGGCATGGTTATAATAACCCTGCTTACGAACGGCAAGGTCGGAGAGCAGATTTTTTTTGCGCCGCACAACAGACACGCGGCCGCCGCCGCCGGCAAAGACTGAGGAATGACCCCGGCAGGATTTCGCTTATCGGGTAAGGACAATGACTTGTTCAAGAGTTTGTCAAAACCACCTCCGTTGTAGATCAAGGCCTTGCAGGCAACTTTGGCAAACGGATTTCTGACGCGCAGCTCTCCTCGCAGATGAGGAGCGATATGCGTGGCCGCCAAGCTTCGGGATCGCCATCTCGATCCAGCGGGTCTCATGCCAGCGGGATCGCCCCGTCGCGTGGGCGGGGTCGAACACCCCCACATCAACTTGACCCCGTGCGCACCGGCCGACGTTCCGCTACTCGAATTGAGACTCGCTCGACAACGCGTGTCGCTCAGCAGAGGCTTGGTGAGCCTTCAGTCGTAAGGCAGGTGGTATCCCATGAACTTGAAGAGGCCGGAGCGGTGAGCACCGCCATGTTCCACAGCCGTCGTCCTCCACCACCCACAGGCTTACCACAGGACCACCGAGGCTGTACCGGAGCCGCCTCCCCGCGACCGCGGTCCTCCCAAGCTCGTCCAGGAGGCCAAGGAGGCGCGTGCTCGTGGGGATCGGCCGAGAGGTTCACCAGGTTCACTTCGGGACCGGTGACGCGCAGTGCCCCGGGCGCCGCGGCATCCATGTAGACGCCCTGCCCGTAGTGGAGGCGGACCGTGCCTGCGAGCGGCACCGAGCGGGTTTCGCGAGCGCCGTCCATGAACTCGACGTCGAGGACTGCGCCGGGGCCAACGCCGAGCCGGGCTCCGCGCTGCCGCTCATCGCACAGCACAACCCGGGAGATTCCAGTTTGGCGCGGCCCTAAACGCGGGGAAAGGTTAAGTTGAGGGTCAGGGTCGCGTCCTGGCGGTTAGCGCGAAACAGGCTCTCGTCGATCAGGAACTCGATCGCGACGAAGGTGAAGAGCGAGCCGACCAGGATCGCCACCGAGGCAGCCACGCCCAGCAGTGTTAAGGAGGCACGGCCGGGCCAGCGGGTCAGGCTGCGCAGGATCATGCGCGCCGTGGTCGGCAGGCCGATAAGGTCGCCGATCCGGTCGCTGGAATGGTGTCGATAGCGTGCCGGTAGCGGCGGCGCCATGGCCACCGCAGGCGTGAGGCGCAGGGCCGCACGCACGGCGAAGAGCGCGCCGGAGAGCACGGCCGCGAATCCGGCGAGCGCGGAGATGGCGAAGGTGTGGAGGCTCGCCACGTAGACGAGATAGGGAAAGCGGAAGAACTCACCGTAGAGACGGGTCATTCCCTGGCCGGTCCACCAGCCGAAGCCCCAGTCGAGGGCGATGCCGATGCCGCCGATGGCGGCGGCGAGCTTCAGGTAGTGCCAAGCGACTGCGGCGCTTGAAGAGCCTACGGCCTTGAGGAGCCCGATCTGGCTGCGCTCGAGCGCGATCAGCCGGGCAAGAACCAGGTTTACCAGGAAGGCCGCCACCAGGAAGAACACCGGCGGCATCACCCAGGCCGTGTCCCGGAGCTGGCGCAACTCGTCGTCGAGAAAGCGGTGAGAGACCTGGTGCGCCCGGCCGTAGGCGCCGGTGCCGCCGTAGGGGGCGAGCAATCGGTCGACCGCAGCGATGACTGCGTCCTCCGAGGCGCCGCGCACGAGGCCGAGCGCGAGGTCGTTGAAGGCGCCCTGCTGGCCGAAGGCGGCGGAGGTGGCCTCGTGGCCCATCCAGACCACGCCGAAGCGGCGGTCGTCGGGCATCAGCCCGGCCGGGCCGATGGTGTAAATGAACTCCGGGCTCAGCGCCGTGCCGACGATGACGAGTTGGCGTACCCGGCCGTTCAGGACCGCGGTGAAGCCGTCGCCGGGGTGGAAGCCGTGCGCCTCGGCAAAGGGGGGCGTTGACGGCCACCTCGTCGGGGCGAGTCGGATCGGGGAGCCGGCCCGCGCGCACGATCGGCACGTTCAGCGCCGGCTCACCGGAGGGTGGCAGTGTCAATCGGCACGGAATCTTGCCCCCCGATTGGGTGAGGAGCGGGACCCGGCCCGGCGCAGCGGTGCGGGTGGCGGAGCCGGGCCGGGTTCTGCTCCGGCTTGGCGATGGAGGTCAGGCGCGGTTCTTGAAGCGCCAGCTCTCGTTGCCGGTCTCGACGATGTCGCAGTGGTGGGTGAGGCGGTCGAGGAGCGCGGTGGTCATCTTGGGATCGCCGAAGACGGCGGGCCATTCGCCGAAGGCGAGGTTGGTGGTGACGATGACCGAGGTCTGCTCGTAGAGACGGCTGACGAGATGGAAGAGCAGCTGGCCGCCGGCCTGGGCGAAGGGCAGATAGCCGAGTTCGTCGAGGACGACGAGGTCCATGCGGCAGAGGTGGTCGGCGATGCGGCCCTGGCGGCCGGCGCGGGCCTCGGCCTCGAGCTTGTTGACGAGGTCGACGACGTTGAAGAAGCGGCCGCGGGCGGCGCCTCGGATGCAGGCGCGGGCGATGCCGACGGCGAGGTGGGTCTTGCCGGTGCCGGTGCCGCCGACCAGGACCAGGTTGCGCTGCTGGGCGAGGAAGCCGCCGCCGGCGAGGTCGCGGACGAGGGTCTCGTTGATCGGGGTGCCGTCGAAGACGAACTCGTCGATCTCCTTGGCCATCGGCAGCCTGGCGATGGCGATCTGGTACTTGATCGAGCGGGCCTGCTTCTCGGAGAGCTCGGCGGTCAGCAGGTCGCTGACGACACGCTGCGGCTCGTGCTGGCGCTTCACGGCGGTGGCGACGATCTCGTCATAGGCGACCCTCATGCCGAACAACTTCAGGTCGCCCATCGTCGTCATGATCTCGCTTCGCTCCATCATCCGCTTGCCCTCCTGAGGCTGTCATAACGGGCGCAGTCGGCGGTCGGCTCGTGCCGCAGCCGCAGCGCCTCGGGGGTCATGATCGTCGCCGGCGGTCCGGGATCGCGCTGACGGGAGAGGATGTTGAGGATGACGTCGGCGGAATGGACGCCCTCGCCGAGCGCCTCGGCGCAGGCTGCCTCGACCGCCGGCAGGCCGTCGGTCAGCACGGCGCCGAGAACCTCGACCATCTGGCGGTCGCCGTCGCGCGCCGCCTTCAGCTTGCGCCGCACGCGCTCGATCGCACCCGGCAACACCCAGTCCTGGAACGGCGCGCCGTTGCGCAGGGCGCCGGGTTTGCGGGCCAGCACAGGGACATAGTGCCAGGGGTCGTAGACGGTCTCGCCGCGACCGAAGGCGCGACGATGCTGGCCGACCACGCGACCGTCCTGCCGGAGTTCGATCCGATCGGCGTAGGCGCGCAACTCGACCGGCCGGCCGACCGCGCTCGCCATCACCGAGTACTTGTTGTTGTCGAAGCGCACGAGGCAGGTCTTCGACGGCGACACCGGCGTCGCGTGGAAGCCATCGAACGGCCCGGCATAGGGCACCAGGCTCGGCCGCTCCGCCTCGAACATCTGCCAGATCGTCCTGCCGCGGACGTCCGGGTGCGGCTGCGCCTTGGCCCAGGCGATGCAGCGGTCGACGAGCCAGACGTTCAACTCATCATAGCTTCTTACCCGCACCCGCGGAGAGAAGAACCGCTGCCGCACCGTGCCGACCTGCCTCTCGACCTGGCCCTTCTCCCAGCCCGATGCCGGTGTGCAGGCGACCGGCTCGACCAGGTAGTGCCCGCACATCTGCTGGAAGCGCCGGTTGTAGACCCGATCCTTGCCCACCAGGATCGCGTCCACCGCGGTCTTCATGTTGTCGTAGATGCCGCGCGTACAGGCGCCCTTGAAGAAGGCGAACGCCCGGTCATGCGCGTCGAGCACCATCTCCTGGCTCTCGCGAGGATAGGCCCGAACGAACAGCATCCGGCTGTGGCAGAGCCGGACCTGCGCCACCTTCACCGTCACCGTGGTGCCGGCGATCAGCACGATCTCATGGCTCCAGTCAAACTGGTAGGCCTCGCCCGGCGCGAAGCTCAGCGGCACGAAGGCTGCCGCCGTCGCCGCGGCCCGCTCGCGCTGCCAGCCGGCCGCATACCGCCGCACCGCGTCGTAGCCACCTTCATAACCGAGCCCGCGCAGCTCTTCGAAGACACGGATCAGCGTCAGTCGCTCCCGGCTCGCCCGCGCTGCATTCACCACCAGCAGCCGGTCGAGCTCTTCCCGCCACGGCCCGATCTTCGGCTGAGGCTGCACGCTCCGCTCGTACTCGAACGCCGTCGCCCCGCTCCGCAGGATCTTCCGCACCGTGTTGCGCGACACGTCGAGCTCCCGGCAGATCTCCTTGATCGACCGACCGCGCACGTAAAACTCGCGGCGCACCCGCGCGATCGTGTCCACGCCCTTCATCCCCCGCCACCCATCCAGAAAAACCAGACGGGCACTGCCGCTCACAGAGGAAGGGGGGTCAATCTTCGACGCCGAGCCACATTCTGCGGCATTCCTGGCATCCTCCTAAGGCGCGAAAGCCTACTTCAGGGAGGACCACTTTTCAGGGGTAAGGCCAAGGTTATTGAGCTTCTCAAAACGCGATAGCTGGCGCGATCCCTCAAGGTCGGTCGGGCGACGCTGTGCCGGCGCTGAAGGAGACCCTAAAGTGACCGAGAATATGATGCTCATCTCAGAGTGAGGTCGCCTCCCCGCCCCGATTGCCGCTCCTGCCAGGTGGCGACTAGAAAGGCCGCCATGGTCCCGGCGAGGTTCACCGCCAGCTCTGCATGGCGAGGCTTTGGGCGGACCGGCTGTCGCCCCTGCCCGTGCGCGTCGCCGATGCAATTCCGTATCGCGCCGAGATTGTTAACGACCGACTGGCAGTTGCCGAGGATTGCCTTGAACACCGTTTCCTGGTGCTGATGCGGCGCCAGGTTCATCTGCTCGGCCGCGAGCGCCCACAGCTTCGGAAGGTCGGCATCGTCGGCGTAGTTCACGTCTGCGTCGTCCAGGACGTGCTTGCAGACGATTTCCAATAGGGTGCGCGCCGCGGTAATCGCGCCCTCGGGGTCTGCCACGCGGCGGTCCAGGGCCTTCTGCCAGGCAGCCTGAACGTACTCGGCGTCGAACACGCTCAGCGTCTCGGTGATTGGCGCGACGGCCGGGCTGCGGTCCTGCGCCTCCAGGTATTCGATCAGCGGCCGGAAGCCTGTCCAGATCAGCTCGCGCCGCTCGTGATAGGTGCTTTTCTCGTATTTGATCCAGCCCCAGAACTGCCCGAGATCGCTACATCGGCGGAGGAAATCAGGCAGCTTCGCCTTCGTGTCGGCGCGCTCGGCGAAGGTGAGGCGCAGCTCTTTGTAGGCCGGATTGCCACCGTCAAAATCGCTGCCCGTCGCGCGGGCGATCAGTCCGTTTTGCAGCCGAATGGCCTTGTCGAGTTCCGTCTTCTCGAAAGGATTAGTGTCGGGGCTCATCACGGTCCGTTCAGACTAGGCGCGGCTGCGGCGCCGGAAATCGTGCCAGAATCCGCCGCAACATTTCGCCGTTGCCGCCGCCAACGTCGACGATCAGCGCAGCGTCGGAAAAGTCATAGGCGGCTGCGACCGCACGGTGCCGGTCGTCGGAGAAATGCGCCATGAAGGCGTCGAAACTTCGGGCCTCCACTGGGTGCTCGCGGAGGTAGTCAAATCGGCCGATCCCCCATGCGGCCTGATGCGGGCTGCCGCCGGCCAACGCCGCGTCGGGTTCGCCCCAGGCTTTCCACGATCTCGGTGCCGTCCAGAATCTGGCGGCGTGGTGCAGGCTGACCAGCGCCTCGGCGCGGAGCAGCAGCGATTTCGGCGAATGCGACACCGAACCATCCGCCGCGATGCAAAAGACGTCGAACGCGGCCAAGGCGCGCAGCACACGCAGAAGCGGTATGGCCTGGACCGAACAGGCATCGGCCAGGTCACCGATGGTACTGACTTCGTCCGGCGCAATCCTATCCGCGACCGCTAGCTCGGCCACCAGTCGCAGCATGCGGGAAATCTGGAAACCGTGGATGAGCAGATCGAGCTCGGTGCGGTCCGTTGCGGCCCCAGTGTCCGACATGACCAGTTTCCCCGGCGCGGAACGTGCTGCGCCAGCATAGCAGGCTTTGCCATGAGGCGCACGTCCGGGGTATCCCGCCTCCGGGGCGCGGATCGAAGACCTGCCGGCGCGCAGGGCTTGAACTCCGCTGCCTCGGGAGGGGCGGCGAAATGGAAGGTCGCGGCGGATGCGCGCTACGGCGAGCAGCTGGAGGGGAAGCGATCCGGCGCGGCGGGGGCGGGCTGCCCCGCAACCCCCCAATGGGAGCCACGACGGCCGCGCGGGCAACGGGAACCGAGGTCGCAAGAGAGAGGGAGAGGGCAGCGGCTGTCGCTGTGACGGGTTGGAGGTCGAGAGAAGGTCTTGCCGCCGCCCGTCGCGGAGACCCAGCCCATGGCGCGCACCCGCCGCCCCCCTCGCGATGCTGCGCAACGCGGCCACCGGCCGGAGCTACTCCGGCATCAACGTGCTCATTCTCTGGGGCGCAGTGGTGACGCGGGGCTACTCCACTCAGTCCTGGCTCACCTTCCGTCAGGCGCTCGGCCAAGGCGGGAACGCCCGCAAAGGCGAGCGTGGGACCACCGTCGTCTATGCCGACCGCTTCGTGCCCGACGATGAGAAGCGTCGCGCCCACGAGACTGGCGACGCCACCCAGGCGGTCCCGTCCCTCAAACGCTTCACGGTGTTCTCGACGGACCAGTGCGAGAACCTGCCGGACGACCTCGTCACCCCACCTCCGCCTGTCCCCGAAGGGCTGATCCTCTCCGACGTGGAGGCTCTAATCCGGGCCAGCGGCGCCGAACTGCAGTTGGAGAAGTGGGTGTTTGGACTATTCCGATCTGAAAGAATTTCTATGTGGCCGGGAGCGGGCCACGCAGACGCATCAACGCCTGCCAAGTCCCCCCCCTGAGCGTGGCTGCAGCAGAGGCCCCCTTAGGCGAGGCGCACGGCTCCGCTGCAGGCAAGACCCGCGAGGGCACCAAGCAGGCGGCGCTCATTGCCATGCTGCAGCGCGTGGAGGGCACGACGATCGCCGACGTGGTCGCGACCACCGGTTGGCAGCCGCACAATGTTCGTGGTGCCTCGGCCGGAACGCTGAAGAATCGGTTTGGATTGACGATCGGCTCGGAGAAGGTCGAGGGCGCGGGCGGGTCTACCGGTTGGGCTGAACCGAGCGCTCTGGCCGCTCAACAGAGTGGCCGCACCCGGGCGCCTCACTCCACGCGGTCCCGAGCATGCCGATCGGCGTTGCCGGCGATGGCCTCGCGCAGCGGCGCACCGCCCTGCCCAGCCCGCCTTATACCAACCCGCATTGATCAGAACCCTTCGGCCCATGAACGTCGGCCGATGGAACGGATGCGCCAGGGCTGGTCGATAAGGTCGTTCCAGGCATCGCAGCAGTGGGCGACGATGTCGGCCGCGCCCGACCTGGTTGCCCGGGCGTTCACCATTACTGCTGAAGTGGACGTGCCCGAAGGCCTTGCTCGCCTCCGGACAGATCGCCATGCGCAAGGTCGACGGATGGGAGACCCTCTCCCAGCCCATCGAGCCCTCCGCCCTTGACCAGGCTGCCTGATCAGGCCGACATCACCATGCTCGGAGAGCGCCGTTCGAGAATTTCCACCAACTCCCAGACGCGACCCGCGTTTGCGCGTCCCTGCTCATCTCGTGTGCGGTGCTCGGCATCGGCGAGGAGGCGTTCCGGTGGGCGGAGGAGCGTGTTCCCCGCTCGCAGTACCTTGCCGGCTACTACCAGCTGTGGCTCGCCGCCCTGGAGCGATTGTTGGTCCAGCTGGTCGCTGACGAAGTCGAGCGACCAGCGCTGCATCGGCCGCTCCGGGACCTGCGGGGCGATGCGATCGCGCCGCGGCGGCCAGGGCCCCGACAAGGCTGAACGCGACCCAGGACATGCCAAGCGATCCGGCAATTAGGTTGATCGGCGGGCCGAGAGGGGAGAATCTAGCCATCGGTTGGAGAATACGCCAAGTCTGCCCCATCGAAGTGTGAAAGCTCGGGCGGCGCCTGCGGCCGTCGCGAACTGGTGGCGCCGTGACAAGCGCACCACGACCGCCTCACCGCCGTAAGCTCCCAGCCAGTAGCCGGCCCGGTAGCCGATGATGGCGCTGGCAAGACCGCCGAAGAGAATACCGGGAAGCGCCATCTCACCACTCGCGACGAAAGAGCCTGCTGCGAGCAGGATAATCGATCCCGGGACCGGGAAACCGAAGCAACAGAGCAGCGTCGCGGCGAAGACGGCCAGCGGTCCATAGGTTGGCACGATCCGAAGCAGGGTTTCGGTCATGGCTTGCCGGGAACGTCTTCTGCCCGCCGGACCTCGATCGCCGCCATCAACGCCGCCTCGGCTTGGTCAACGGACCGGTCGGTGCGCTCAGCGATCTCTGCGATAGTGAGGCGCTGGCCGAAGCTCCGGTCGACGCCTGCGGCAAGCGCGAGATCATTGCGCTCGACACCGTAGGACTGCGCAACGTATCCGATCGTCATCTACTCGGCGAGTTCGGCCTCGCGGTGCTTGCTCCAGTAGACCGCGTGGACGGCCAGCCGGAAGCCGAAGAAGACCGTAAGGAGCAGCGCGAGCCCGAAGGCGATCAGGAGGGCTCGGTGTTGTCGCCACAAGTTCCGGACATGGCGGAAGGCGCCGGGGCTAGGTCCGGAGGACACGGTAGATCGCCGGGATGACCAGCACTGTCAGCAGGGTCGACGAAGCCAGCCCGAAGAGCAGCGAAATCGCGAGCCCCTGGAAGATAGGGTCGGTGAGGATGACGCTGGCGCCGATCATGGCGGCGAGAGCGGTGAGCAGGATCGGCTTGAAGCGGATCGAGCCGGCCTCGATCAGCACCTCGGTCAGCGTGCTTCCGGGTGTGCCGGAATGGCGGATGAAGTCGACGAGCAGGATCGAGTTTCGCACGATGATGCCGGCGAGCGCGATGAAGCCGATCATCGAGGTGGCGGTGAACGGGGCGTGGAACAGCCAGTGGCCGGCCATGATGCCGATGAAGGTGAGGGGGATCGGCGTCAGGATGACGAGCGGCACGCGGAATGAACCGAACTGGGCGACGACCAGGATATAGATGGCGAGGAGCGCCACGCCAAAGGCGGCGCCCATGTCGCGGAAGGTGACCCAGGTGACCTCCCATTCGCCGTCCCAGAGGAGCGTGGGCTGGCTTTCGTCGTCGGGCTGGCCGTGGAGCCTGATCGCGGGCTTCGGCAGGCCGGTCCAGTTCTGGGCGTCCAGCGCATCTCGCACGGCCAGCATGCCGTAGAGCGGGGCTTCGAAGGCGCCGGCGAGCTCGGCGGTTACCATTTCGGCCGGGCGGCCGTTGTGGCGGAAGATCGGGAACGAGGCGGGCTCGGCCGCGACGTGCACGACGTCGCCGAGTTCGACGACGCCGCGGTCGCCGGGCAGCACGTTGGCGGGGATCGGCGTCGTGAGGAAGCGCTCGTCGAGGGTGCGGGCGCCGGCGGGGCGCTCGATGCGGATCGGGATCGGCTGGCGGCCGCCGCCGCGGTGGGAATAGCCGACGGTCTCGCCGCCGTTGAGCATGGCGATGGTGTCGAAGACATCGCTCTCTTGGACGTGGAAGAACTCGGCGTCGTCGGTGGAGATGGTGGCGCGCAGCCGCCGAGCCGGCTGGCCGTAGGAGTTGTCGATGTCGACGATGAAGGGCACCGAGCGGAAGGCGTCCTCGACCTTGGCTGCCACCGCGCGGCGGGTGTCGGGGTCGGGACCGTAGATCTCGGCGAGGAGCGTCGCGAGGACCGGCGGCCCGGGCGGCGGCTCGACCACCTTGAGGCTGGTGCCGGGCGGCACCGGAAGTGCTGCGATACGCTGGCGGATATCGAGGGCGATCGCATGGCTGGCGCGGTCACGATCGCCTTTGGGGGTGAGGTTGATGGCGACGTCGCCCTGCTCCGGCATTGCGCGCAGGTAGGCGTGGCGGACGAGGCCGTTGAAGTTGAAAGGTGCGGCGGTCCCGGCAGCCACTTGGACCGATAGCACCTCCGGCAGCGCCAGCACCGTGCGGGCGACGGACTGCGCCACGGCGTCGGTGGCTTCGACCGAAGAGCCCTCGGGCAGGTCGATGACCACCGAAAGCTCGGACTTGTTGTCGAAGGGCAGCAGCTTGACGGTGACGTGCTTGGTGTAGAAGAGCGACAGCGACCCCAAGGTCAGGGCGCCGACCACCAGCAGGAACAGCCAGCTCCTCGCCTTGCTGCGCAGGATCGGGCGGGCGACGCAAGCGTAGATGTGGCCGAGGCGGCCGCCGTGGGCGTGCGCGTCGTGGGCGGCGGCCGGCGCGCGGCCGGCGGTCCTCAGCATCAGCCAGGGGGTGACGGTAACCGCGACGAAGAAGGAGAAGATCATCGCGGCGCTGGCGTTCGCCGGGATCGGGCTCATGTAGGGGCCCATCATCCCCGACACGAAAAGCATCGGCAGCAGCGCTGCGACGACCGTCAGTGTGGCGACGATGGTGGGGTTGCCGACCTCGGCCACGGCTTCGATCGCGGCCTGGCGGCGGTCGCGGCCGTCGGCCATGCCCCAGTGCCGGGCGATGTTCTCGATGACGACGATGGCGTCGTCGACCAGGATGCCGATGGAGAAGATCAGCGCGAAGAGCGAGACGCGGTTGAGCGTGTAGCCCATCAGCCAGGAGGCGAAGAGCGTCAGCAGGATCGTCACCGGGATGACGATCGCGACGACGAGGGCCTCGCGGCGGCCGATGGCCAAGGCGACCAGCGCGATGATCGAGAGAGTGGCAAGGCCGAGGTGATAGAGGAGCTCGTTGGCCTTCTCGTTCGCACTTTCGCCGTAGTTGCGGGTGACCTCGATGCTGATGTCGGCGGGGATCAGGCTGCCGTGCAGGCCGCCGACCCGTTGCAGGATCGCGTCGGCGACGGTGACGGCGTTGGAACCGGAGCGCTTGGCGATGGCGAGGGTCACCGCGGGCAGGCGCTGCGGCGCGCCGTCGGTCAGGGCGACGGTCGAGACCAGCGCGTCGCCGCTCTCCGTGGCGAAGCCGACGTCGGCCACGTCGCGGACGTAGACCGGGCGATCGTCGCGGGTGGTGACGAGCAGGTTGCCGATCTCCTCGGAGGTGCGCAGGGTCTCGCCGGCCACGAGCATGACCTGCTGGCCCTCGTCGCGCACCCGGCCGGCCGGGAAGGCCGAGTTGGCGCCCGAGACCTTGGCGGCGAGCTGCTGCAGCGTCACGCCGTAGAGCGCGAGGCGCTCGGGGTCGGGAGCGATGCGGATCATCTCGTCGGTCTCGCCGACGAGGTAGGTCAGGCCGACGTTGTCGATCTTGGCGACCTCGGTGCGCAGCTCGCGGGCGATGCGGGTGAGGTCGTTGGCGGTGATGCGATCGGCGGCGCCGGGCTTCGGCGAGAGGGTGAGCGACAGGATCGCCACGTCGTCGATACCGCGGCCGACGATCAGGGGCTCGGGAACCCCGACCGGGATGCGGTCCATGTTGGCGCGGATCTTCTCGTGGACGCGCAGGATGGCGGCGTCCGACGAGGTGCCGACCATGAAGCGGGCGGTGACCATCACCGCGTCGTCCTCGGTCTGGGAATAGACGTGCTCGACCCCGTCGATGCCCTTGATGATTGTTTCGAGCGGCTCGGTGATCAGCTTGACGGCGTCCTCGGCCTTCAGCCCGTCGGCGCGGACGTGGATATCGACCATGGGCACCGAGATCTGCGGCTCCTCCTCGCGCGGCAGCGAGATCAGCGCAACGATGCCGAAGACGATGGCCGCCAGCAGGAACAGCGGGGTCAGGGGCGAGGTGATGAAGGCGCGGGTCAGCCCACCCGCGATGCCGAGCCGGGGCGGCGGCGTCACGGGGTGACGACCACGTCACCGGGTTCGAGCCCGGTCAGCACCTCGACGAGGTCGCCGCTTCCGCCGTCGCCGAGCACCACGGCGCGGGCGGTGTCGGCGTCGCCCTCGCGCAGCGTCACGAAGTCGAGGCCGGAGCGGGTCTCGACGGCGGCGCGCGGCACCATCAGCGCCTCGCGGGTGCCGACCGGCACCTCGACCAGCACACGTGCATCGACGAAGGTGGTCTGGAGGCTGTCCACCGCAACGTCGGCGATCACGCGGCCGTTCTGGATCTGCGGGTAGATCTTGGCGAGACGCCCCGGGGATTCGGCGCCGTTGGCGGTGATGCGGATCGGCGCACCCTCTTTGAGCGAGGCGGCGTGGCGCTCGGGGATGGCGAGGCGCAGGAAGAAGCCGCCGCCGCCGATGGTGGCCACGGGCTCGCCGGCGAGGAGCACGGCGCCGCGGGTCACCGGGACCGTCAGCACGCGGCCGGCGCCGGGTGCCACCACCTCGCCCTCGGCCTCCTGCTGGACGATGACCTCGCGCTGGGCCTGGGCGGCGGCGAGCTGGTTGCGGGTGACGTCGACGGTGGTGCGCAGCTGGTCGAGATGCTGGGCGGTGGCGACGCCGCGCTCAACCAGCGTCTCGCCCCGGGTCAGTTCGGTCTCTGCTGTGGCGAGCTGTGCCTGAAGTGCGCGGAGCTGGGCGTCGAGCGCGGCAATCTGGAACGCGATCTTCTCGTCGCGCACCGTGGCGATATGCTGGCCGGCCGTCACCGTGTCGCCCTCGGTGACCGCGAGGTCCTCGACGATGCCGCCGACGCGGGCGCGGGCCGGCACGGTATCGCGGGCCTCGACCCGGCCATAAACCGCCTTCCACTCGGTAGTCTGGGTCGGCGCAAGCGTCAGCGTCCCCGCCGAGGCGGCGCCGGTGGCCAAGAGGGCTATGATGGCGACCAGCGCATGCATTTGCGAGCTCAGAAGGCGGTGCCCGGCCTGACGCCGAGCTTGCGGAAGACCCAGGCGGCCGGACAGACGCCGGTGAAGGCGGACTGCAGCAGGTTCAGGCCGATGAACGCCGTGAACCAGACGAAGAGCGGCGAGACCCAGGCGGTCAGCATCAGGGACAGAAGCACCATGGATCCGGCGAATGCCAGAACGGAGCGATCGAGGGACATCATTTTCTCCGGATTGAATGGGGACTTCGACGGGCGTTGCCCGCCGGGATCAGGCGACGGGTTCGGACCCGATCTTTACTTCCTTCAGCTTGTCGATGCCGAGGACCTGCAGGGCGAGGCGTTCGTAAAACGGCTCGGACTTGCCGGAGCGGACCTTGTGCAGAAAGTACTTCTCGAAGCCGATCTTGGCGGTGTGCACCCACTTTCCCGACGACGACCAGTTGACGTTGCGCGGTGGGATCTGCGGTTGCGCCACGAAGGCGATGCCGCCATCGCCGAAGTCGGCGAGGCAGACCGCGTTCCAGGTCGCCTGGGCGTCGGGCTGCTGGCCGGCGACCAGCCGCTCGATGTTGCGGGCTGTGGCGGTGACCATCAATTCGATCATGAAGCCGGTCTTCGGCACGCCGACCGGGACCGGCGTCTTGCCGACCGGCGGGATCGCGACGCAGACGCCGACCGCGAAAATCTCAGGGAAGGCCGGGTTGCGCTGGTACTTGTCGACGAGGATGAAGCCGCGCGGGATTGGTCAGGCCGTCGATGCCGCGCACCGCCGCAACGCCGCGGAAGGCCGGCAGCAGCATCGCAAAGACCTTGGGCAGCTCGTGGGCCGGGCGACGCTGCCGTCTTCGGCGATCTCCGAGACGAGGATGCGGTCGGGCTCGACCTTGTCGACGCGGGCGTTGCAGATCCACTTGATGTGGTGCTGGCGCAGCTCGCTCTCGAGCAGGCCCCTTGGTGTCGCCGACGCCGTCGAGGCCGAGATGGCCGATGTAGGGCTCGGAGGTGACGAAGGTCATCGGCACCCGGTCGCGCACCTTGGCGTCGCGCAGCGCCTTGTCGAGGATGAAGGCGAACTCGTAGGCCGGGCCGAAGCAGGACGCGCCCTGCACCGCGCCGATCATCACCGGCCCCGGGTTCGCGACAAGGGCGTCGACCGCGGTTTTGGCCTGCAGCGCGTGGTCGATATGGCAGACCGACTGGGTGTTGGCCTGCGGCCCGAAGCCCTCGATCTCGTCGAACGCGAGTTCGGGTCCGGTGGCGATGACCAGATAGTCGTAGTCGACCGTGCCGCCGTCGTTCAGCTCGATGCGCCGCTCCGCCGCGGTCGAGCCGCTGGGCTCCCTGGGGATGCAGCTCGATGTCACGGGAGGCCATCGCCGGCGCCAGCTCGACCTCGATCGGACTTGCGGTCGCGCCAGCCCACCGCCACCCAGGGGTTCGACGGCACGAAGGCAGAAGCTGCCGCCGTTGTTAGACGACCGAGATGTCGTGCTCCTTGCCAAGCTTGTCGCGCAGTTCGTAGGCCATGATGGTGCCGCCAAGTCCAGCTCCGAGAATCACCACGTGTGCCATTGACGTTACCTCCTTGCCGAAGAACCAATTCTACTGTGCCTTCAGTCGCTCCCCTTAAGCGCGCTTCTGGAAGCTCCCGAAGGCGCACCGGTTGCGAGCCACCTCAGCGCCAGGATCCCGCCGCGGCAGCCCGATCTGGCCCCGGTCTTCCGAAGCCAGCGCGAAAGGAAGGTGTCGAGTGTCCGGCATGTTCAACCTTCCGTGCTCGCCCCGAAAGCGGCGCTACTGGACCAGTACAAGTCATTGAGGCCGCAGCATCCGCATCAGAAGACCGTCTTTGCGCCAGAACTGGTGATAGAGTGAGGCGGCCACATGCAGCGCGATGAGCGCGATGAAGACAGGCTTCGCCAGTGTATGAATTTCGCCGAACGGATCGCCGAAATAGTAGCCGAGCAGCCCCGTGATCGGCACCACGACCAGCAGCGCATAGAACAGCCAATGGGAAATTCTGCCCGCAAGTTCGAGGGCGCGGTTTGCGTCGGGGGACGGTGGCGCTCCGCGCCCGAAGCGCAGCGCCAGCCGGACGGCGACCAGGGCCAGGATGGCGATGCCGAAATAGTAGTGGACCCCCGCGAGATTGGCGTCCAGCGCGGAGACCGGCTCGCCGTCCTCCGCCGCCTCCACGAACTCGGTCATGCTTTCGCCGAAGACAAGCTGCACGAGAACGAGCGCCGCGATCAGCCAGTGCAGGCCGATCTGAAGGGTCGAATAGCCGCGGACGGGGCCGATCCGGTCCGAGATCATGGTCATATCCAGTTCCTTTCGATCCGGAGATCGGTTCGCCTCAGAGAGGGGGCGTTCCCAGAGATGTCCGCTCTCGCAGCCCTGAGGCTTCTGCAAATCACTGCTGCGGTCGCGGCGTATCGGCTGTGCTTGGCGGCAGTGTCGGGTAGACGACCTGGGGCATCTCGCCGGTCAGGCTGTCGAGGAATGCCACGATGCTCGCCTCCTGCGTCCGCGTCGAGCGCCGCGCCAAGCTGGGCCGAGCCCATCACCCCGACCGCCAGGTTCAGATCCCAGACCGAGCCCGAATGGAAGTAGGGTGGCGTGATCGCGATGTTGCGCAGCGTCGGCACCTTGAAGACGTAGGCATCCGCTTCGGCGCGCGTGACCTCGAATCGGCCCTTGTCGCCTGGCGGCATGATCGCCCAGTCCGGCTTTTCGACCACGCCGAAGGGTTGATAGCTGTTGCCGCCGAGGTTGATGCCGTTGTGGCACGCGGCACAGCCCTGATCGATGAAGGCGCGCAGCCCCGCCTGCTGTTTCGCCGTCATCGCCGCGTCGTCGCCGCGGAGAAAGCGATCGAAGGGCGCGTTCGGGGTGATCAGGGTCTGCTCGAAGGCCGCGATCGCGGCTTCGACGTTCGGGAAGTTCACCGGGTCCGGGTCGGCCGGAAAGGCGGCGGCGAAGAGCGGCAGATAGCCGGGGATGCCCTTCAGCTGCTCCACGACATGTTCTGCGTCGAGCCCATCTCGACAGGGTTGACCATCGGTCCGCCCGCCTGCTCGGCCAGGTCCGCCGCCCGGCCATCCCAGAACTGCGCCGTGTTGTATGTCGCGTTCAGCACCGTGGGCGAGTTGCGCCCGCCCTTCTGCCAGCGATGGCCGAGCGAGACTGGCGCCGAGATCCGCGCCCCCGGTGCCAAGATTGTGGCAGGTGTTGCAGCTGATGTTGTGCCCCTCCGACAGGCGGGGCTCGAAGAACAGCGCCTTGCCGAGTGCGACGGCGGCCGGGTCGGGCGCAGGGTCCGGAGACTTCGGGAATCGGCTCGAAGAGGGCGAGCGCGTCATCGCGCAGTCCGGGCTCCGCGGCGAGTGTCCAGCCGCCGGCGAAGGTTGCAAGAATGACCGTTGCCGTGGCCGTGAAGAATGCTGTCCGCGTCACGCCTCGTCCTCCCATGCAGATACTGCGACGAGTGATGGTCGCACGGGCAGCCGTCCGGTCTCCTGATGCAGATCAATCCCGGCCGCATTCGTTGGCGAGTTTCGCGTAGCCTCAGGCTGACGGCCGCGACGATGCATTTCCTTGAGCGGCGCCCGGCGACCTGGTTATCTGCGGCGGCGGACCGAGTTTCCGCCCGCGAGGAGGCGGTTCCTCGGGCCGCCCTCCGCGTGAGGCTCGGGGTCGCCAGCGGTCTTCCCCAGTCCGCGGATGGCTGCTTGGTCTAGGGCGATCCGATGTGGCGTCCTGTACGCGCTGGCTGCACCGAGCGTTGAGCTGCGCAGCGGCGACGGCCCGATCGAAACACGCGCCTCCTGACGGTGCAGGAGACGCACCGGGCCGCGGCTATGCTGCGACGCCGAAGATCATTCCGACGCCGGCCGTGGCAGCCATTGCGAGGGCACCCCAGAAGGTCACGCGGGCTGCCCCCTTGAGAAGGCCGGCCCCGCCCGCGGATGCGCCCAGCCCTCCGAGAACCGCCAGAGCGATCAATGTCGTCCCTGCTACGACCAGACTGATGTATCCTGCGGGCGCAAGGAGCGCGACGAGCAGCGGGATCACGGCGCCGACCGCGAATGTCAGCGCGGACACCACGGCCGCCTGGATCGGGTGGGCCATGACGGTTTCGGAGATCCCCAGCTCGTCGCGGGCGTGCGCCCCAAGCGCATCCCGTTCGGTCAGTTGCACGGCGACTTGCCGTGCAAGGGCGTCGTCAAGGCCACGCGCGCTGTAGATCTGGGTCAGCTCATCCAGTTCCGCCTCGGGCGTTTCCCGAAGTTCCCGTGTCTCGCGCGCGATGTCGGCTTGCTCTGCATCCGTTTGCGAGCTGACCGAGACGTATTCGCCGGCCGCCATCGACATGGCGCCGGCAACGAGGCCGGCGAGACCGGCAATCAGAACCTCCGTGTGCCCGGACCCTGCGGCCGCGACGCCGACCACCAGACTGGCCGTTGAGACAAGACCGTCATTCGCCCCCAGCACCGCCGCGCGGAGCCAGCCGATGCGATGGACCATGTGGATTTCGGAATGCGTCAGGCGGCTCATGGGCTGTGTACCTTCAATTCCGGCGGTCCGAGTTCCGCATCTTTCGGGCTTGCGGACATAGCCGCCCGACCTGGTTCGATCCTCAATGCCCGCAGGGCGTTCAGGATGACCGCCACGTCAATGAGTTCCTGCAGCAAGGCGCCCTGCACCGGTGTCAGGTAACCGAGCGCGGCGGCGATCATCCCGGCGACGGAAAGGCCGATCCCGGCCGCGACGCTTTCAAGCGCGATCCGGCGGGACCGTTGCGCCACTTCGATCCCCGGCAGCAGTCGGTCGAGGTGATCGACCAGCAGCACGACATCCGCCGCCTCGGCCGAGGCCGCCGCTCCGCGCGCGCCCATGGCGACCCCGATATCGGCGGCGGCAAGGGCCGGGGCATCGTTCACGCCGTCGCCGACCATCATCACCGGGCCGTTCTTGCGCTCGGTCAGGACCAGCAGCACCTTCTGGTCGGGGGTCAGGTCGGCCCTGACGGCGTCGAGCCCCAGTCCCTCGGTCACGGCTTCGGCCACGGCGCGGCGGTCGCCGGTCGCCAGCAGGATGCGCCCGACGCCGAGCCGGCGCAGCCCTGCGAGAAGCTCTGCCGTGCCCGATCGCAGCGCATCCGCCATCACCAGATGGCCCATGAGTTTGCCGTCGACACCAAGCGCCACGACGACCGAACCCGCCTCCGCCACCGCGCCTTCAACGTCAGCCGCACCAACCTGCGATGCGACGAAATCTGCGCCGCCCACCACCACCTTCCGGCCCTCGATGGTTCCCGCAACGCCTTCTCCGGGCGTCTCGACCACGTTTTCCGGAACCGGCAAGGAGACGCCCCGCTCTCGGGCCGCCGCGACGATCGCCTGCGCGATCGGGTGTTTCGACGCCTGATCGAGGGCCGCGGCATAGTGCAGGACTTCGTCCTCCGACATGTCGCCTTGTGTGTCGATGGACACGATCTGCGGCCGCCCGTCGGTCAGCGTGCCGGTCTTGTCGAGGATCAGCGTCTTGATCCGCGCCAGCGCCTCCAGCGGCTTGGCGCCCTTGATCAGCACGCCGAAATGCGCCGCCCGCGACAGCCCCGCCACCAGCGCCACCGGCACGGCGAGGATCAAGGGACAGGGCGTCGCCACGACCAGCACCGCCACCGCGCGGATCGGGTCGCCGGTGAACCACCAGGCGGCGGTCGCCAGCGCCACAGTGACGGCAAGGAACAGGAGCGACTAGCGGTCGGCCAGCCGGGCCATCGGCGCTTTGGAGGCTCTGCGCCGCCTCGACCAGCCGGACGATCCCCGCATAGGTGCTGTCCGCCGCGCGCCGCGTGACTCGCAGATCGAAGGCATCGCCCGCGTTGGTGGAACCGCTCATCACGTCCTGGCCGCGGTTCAGACGCACGGGCATGGACTCGCCCGTCAGAGCCGACTGGTCCAGCATCGCCCGGTCGCCTTCGACCGTGCCATCGACGGGCGCCACATCGCCCTGCCGGATCAGAAGCAGGTCGTCCGGCGCGATCTCGTCCAGCGGCACCTCGTCCAGCGCGCCATTCGTGGTGCCGGGTCGCAGTCCGGGGCACCCGGGACAGAAGGTCGCTCATCTCGCGCCGGGCGCGGCCCTCGGCAAAGCTCTCCAGAAAGGTGCCGCCCGAATACATCAGGGCGACCACCGCCGCCGCGAGCGTCTCGCCAAAGAGAAGCGCCGCCGACATGGACAAGGCCGCCACGATGTCGAGCCCTACCTCTCCCTTTGAGAGGCTCCGGACGATCTCGACCAGCAGCGCCGCAAGAACCGGAATGACGCCCGCCGCCCATGCAATGGTCGCGAGATCCGGTTTGCCCGCCACCCAGAACCCGAGACCCGCCACCAGGCCGAGGAGTGCAATGACCAGCAACGCGACCTTCAGGCGGTCTTGAAGCAGTGGGTTCATGATTGCATCCCGGGGTCAGGCCGCACGCCCGGGTCTGAACGGGTCTCGAAGAGCCGTCCAACCAGCGTTTCGCGAAGCTGGTCGCCTTCCCGGTCAATGAAGAGGGCGTCGAGATTCTGTCTACGCGCAAGTTCGGCCCCCTCCAAGCTTCCTCGCACCATGAGCGCGGTCGCCCAGGCGTCAGCGACTACGCAGGTCGCCGCAACAACCGTGACCGAGGCGGGAGGCGCCGAGAGCGGTCCGCCGCGCGCCGGGTCCATGGTGTGCGAGAGCCGCCTGCCGCCGACATCAACCCAGTGCCGGTAGTCGCCCGACGTCGCGACAGCCGCATCGTGGAGCGCGATGATGGAATGCGGCGCGCGACGCTCCGGGTCGGGCGCCTCGACCGCGACGATCCACGGCTCGCCATCCGGGCGCAGTCCCTTCGCGCGCATCTCGCCGTCGATGCCGACGAGGGCGGACGCGATTCCGAAGCCGATGAGCGTCTCGGCGAGGCGATCGACGCCGTAGCCCTTGGCAATCCCGTTCAGATCAAGCGCAATCGGGGCTCGCTTGCGCGCCCGACCCGCCATCTTGTCGAGTTCGAGCAATCTCATGTGCCGCCCTGCGCGGCGCGGTCATCGCCGCGCAGATGCGGTCAGGGACTGCGGCTTCTGGTCCGAATCCCCAGGCGGTCACTGCGTCGCCCAGGCCGATATCGAAGGCTCCGCCCGAGGCTTGCCCGATCTCGAGCCCGATGCCCAGGACGTGCAGCAGCCGGGTGGGCGCCGCCACCCATTCCCCAACCGGGGCCGCATTGAGACGCATCAGATCGCTGCCGGGCTTCCACGTGGACATCTGCGCGTCCACCTCATCGACCGCCGCCTGAAGCGCAGCTCGGACCGGCGCCGGGTCGAAGCCGGGAGCCGTGTGGAACAGCGCGGACCAGCGCGTGCCCATGGTGGGGCCGTGCAGCGCGTGGCGCACGAGGTCAGTAGACATCTTCGACATACCGTCCCTCCGCCTTCAGCTCGACCGGCGTAAGCCCGATGGGCGCGAGGATGTCGGCGAGCGCGTGGGCGACCCCCGCCGCCATGTCGCGACCGCCGCAAACCATGACGCGTGCGCCGTCGCGGATAAGCCGGGCGACCTCTTCGCCCTCGGCGCGCAGGGCATCCTGCACATAGTGGGGCCGGGCGCCCCGCGAGACCGCCGTGACGAGCCGCTTGAGGCGTCCAGCGGTCTGCCAGATGGAGAGCTCCTCGCCATAGAGGAAGTCGCTGTCGGGGTGGCGCATCCCGAAGAACAGATGGACGGGACGGCGCCGCGCATTGGCGCGCACGAAACCGGCGAGCGGGCCGATACCGGTTCCCGCCCCGATCAGGATCAGGGGCGCGCGATCCTGACCCGCCTGGAAACCGGGGTTCCGTCGGAGGAATGCGGATACGGCGTCGCCCGGTGTCGAGCGCCATGAGCTGCCCCGAACAGAGGCCGCCGGGGTGTTTCCTGCACCACGATCTCGACGAAACCGTCGCGGTCGCCGGAGGCGAGCGAATAGAACCGCGGCACGGCGGAGCCCTCCGGCACGATACCGAGAAGGTCGCCCGCGGCGAAGCGCGCGAAGCCACGTCCCGTCAGGCGCTGCCAGATCGTCGCGCGCGGCATGGCGAAGCGCAGGATCGCGGTCGGGGCCTGCACCTCGACGCCGTAGTCGCGGCGCGAGACCAACGCCAACGTCTCGGTCGCTGGCAGAACCGGTTGGTGGGCCAGTTCCAGCTCGATCCCCAGGGCCTGCCCGAGGGCGCGCCCCCAGCGCGCGAAATCCTGCGGCGACTGGCGGTCGATCGTTTCGAACGGCAAGAGTTCGGGCCAGCCCTTCGCCTCGGCCGCCGCCGCAACGGCCCTCGCGAAGGCGCAATAGGCGGGGAAGCTGCGATCGCCGAATCCAAGCACGGCCACGGCCGCGTCGGGCGCGCGGTCAAGCGCCTCAAGCCGGTCCAAGAAGCCCTTGGCCGAGGCCGGTGCATCCCCGTCGCCATAGGTCGCCGCGAGGACGATGATCCGTTCGGCGCGTGCGTAGCGGTTCGGTGCGAAGGTCGACATGGGCGCCGCGTGGACGCTCTGGCCGGCCTCGGTCAGCGCGGCATGCAGCGTCGCGGCGAAGCCCCAGGTGCTGCCGCCCTCGCTGCCGACGAGCAGGATCGTCTCGGCCCGGGCCGCCGGCTGGTTGCCGCGGATGCGCGGCCGTGCGCGCCGACCCGCGAGCCAGATCAGCACGCCGGTGCCGCCCATCGCGGGTACGCCGAGCGCCATGAGCCCCAGCGCCAGCCCGAGCGTGGCGGCGCCCCGGCCGGTATGCAGCATGTAGATGGTTTCCGAGACGCGCTCCCATCCAGTCAGATCGGCCCAGGCCAGCAGCGCCCCCGTGCCCTGGTCGAGATACCCCGTTCCGCCGTCCGTCTTCAGCGTGAAGACGTCGGTCGCGTCTCCGGGATATGGGAAACTCAGCTCGCGCAGTGCCGCAACCGGCGTGTCGCCCAGCATCGCCATCCCGGCGAGCGGCACGCCGGTCTCGCCGCTCACCTCGGCCGGGTTGGCCAATGTGGCACCGCTGTCGGGGAGCAGGTCGAAGGTGGAGGCCGTCATCCACAGGGCGGTGGCGGACGACAGGAAAAGGCCAAGCACCGCGATCCGAGCGATCTCGACATGAAGCCGACCGGGGAGCGGCCCGCGCAGGGGCGCGAACCAGCGCCGCCAGCCTCCCGCGCGCCGCGCGACCAGCGCTGCGCCCGACAGCGACAGCACCAGCATCGCCGCCGCCCCCGCCGCCATGGTGATGCGGCCGGCATCATCCAGAAAGAGCGAGCGGTGCAGATTGGTGAGCCAGCGTTCGACCGGATTCGGGTCGGCGGAGGCCACGCCCTGCCCGGTGGCGGGGTCGATGACGGCGGCGCCGGGCGCGCCCTGATCGAACCAGTAGGCGGTGATCCGTCCCGACGGCGCGCGGCGGATCTGCTCGACGGCCGGATAGGAGGCCCGCACGCGCTCGACGAGGACGGCGATGCTCATCCCTGCCTCGGCCTGCGGCGCGGCAAGCCGCTCGACCGCGGGGAAGACTGACAGCGCCGCGCCGCTGAGCGCGAGCACCGTGACAAGCGCCAGGGCCAGCAGACCCGGCCAGCGATGAAGGGCGCGGATCATGGGCCCCTTCCCTCACATGTCGTAGGCGAAGCTGGCGACGTAGCGGCGACCAGCCACTGGCGTGCCTGCGCCACCCGTCGTCAGCGGCACGGCAACCTCGTCCGGACTGTCACGCATGTTCTCGACGGCCGCGTCGATGTGCAGCGAATAGCCGGCGTCGAGCAGCGCATCGGCGAGGTCGAGCGTGATCTCCAACGTCCGACCCGCGCCCACGCTGGCGCCAGTGATGCCGTTCACCTGCGCGGCGTCGCCGCCGGTCGCGCGGTACCAGTCGGTCAGGTGCTCGTAGTACTTGGACTTGCCGCCGGCCATCCAGAGGCTGCCCACGTAGGCGCCCGAGGCGTCGGTGACGTAGAGCGCGAGATAAGCGCCATCGCCGCCGTAATTGTTGAGCGTCGTGGTGAGCGTGACCGGTCGCGCCATGGCGAGGCCGGGAAGCGTCAGCGCCGTGGTCAGCGCGAGGGTCGCGAGAAGCGTTTTCATCGGGTGGGTCCTTGTTCGGGAGTTGTTTTCGAGAGGCTCAGTTCACCTGGACCTGCGGCGGGGCGCCGTTCCCGAAGAGCCCGTTCCGCGGAGGTGCGACGGCGCCGGCGGGCGCGGGATTGGGGGCGCCGCCACGGCATTCGTCGCCATCATCGTCGCAGTCGTTGTCATCGTCGTCGTCGTGACCACGCCGCGAGCTCTGCATGAAGCCGCGGTTGTCGTCGTCATCATCGTCGCTGGCCAGGATGAGGGGCAGCGCCCGGGTCCTCTCCTCGAAGGGCGCCGTTTCGGGCCGAACGCTCTCGTCGGCGGGCGCATGCACCGCGCTCCAGGCCGGCAAGCCGATCGCGGCCGTGAGCGCCGTGGAGGCGACAAGAAGCGTGAGAGTCTTTCGCATGGCAGGGTCTCCTTTTCGTCTGCTGAGACCCGTTTGGAGGTTCGACCTGAGTGCTTCCTGACAGGGCGGCGGTTTCCGCTTCAGCTTGCCGTCAGGAAGAAAAAAGACCCCGCCGGAAAAAGACGGGGTCGGGTGAGGGCGAGAGACTGCCGGCCTTGGGTCCGCGGTCAGCCGATAACGCCGGTACCGGGCACGCGTTTGTCGCCGGTCGCCATGGCGTGGGCTCGTGATGCCGGATGGACGCCAGCACCACCCCACCCACAATCGTCGCCACCAGCATCAGGTTGGCGAGTACCTCGTGCGCGTCATGCGTGGCGGCGTCAGTCATGCTCGCCTCCTTCGCGATCCGGTCGCGGACGATCGTCATCGTCGTCCTCGTATTCGACCTTGATCACCTGAAGCGTGGCGGGATGGACCGTCACCTCGATCCGGCGCTCCTCCGCGTCGATGCCGTCGATCTCGTAGCAGCCGTCGTCGATCTTGATGCGGCGCACCGCCCAGCCGTTCTCTTCGGCCAGCCGCGCAACGGCGTCCCGGGGCTGCCAGTCCGCCATCGGCACGAAGCAGTCATCGTCGGCCAGGGCCACCCCGGCCAGAAGGACCCCTAGAGACCCGAGGATTGTCAGTGTCTTCTTCATGGGCCAGACTCCTCGATGCGGCCATCTTGATGCAACTCATGCGCGGCGAAGCTGACGGGAGCCTGAAGCCGGGGACCGCGCAGCGTCAGCCTCCCGTCAGCCAGACAGATGATGGAGGGTCATCGGGAGAGGAAACGGGACCGGCCATGCGCATCCTGCTGATCGAGGACGACACTGTTCTGGGCGCTGCCGTGCGGGACCAGATCGCGGGCGATGGCCAGTCGGTGGACTGGGTCACTCGGCTGGATGCGGCCGGCGACGCGGTGCGCGGCGCATCCTACGACCTGATCCTGCTCGACCTGATGTTGCCCGACGGCCGCGGCATCGGGTTCCTCAAGACCCTGCGCGCCAGGGGCGACGTGACGCCCGTGATCATCCTGACGGCGCTCGATCAGGTCTCGGACCGGATCGAAGGGCTGAACGCCGGCGCCGACGACTACCTCGTGAAGCCCTTCGACCTCGCCGAGCTTTCCGCCCGGATCGGCTCGGTCGCCCGGCGCTACTCGGGAAACCCGAACCCGATCATCACGCACGGCCCGCTCGACATCGATCTCGCGTCCCGCAGCATCCGTCGCGAAGGCAAGCCGGTCCAGTTGACCGCCCGCGAATGGGCGCTCTTCGAGGCGTTGCTGTCGCGCCCGGGCCAGATCCTGTCCAAGGCGCAGCTGGAGGAGAAGCTCTACGCCTTCGACGCCGAGGTGGAGAGCAACACCATCGAGGTCCATGTCAGCCGACTGCGCAAGAAACTGGGTTTCGGCGTCATCGAGACCGAGCGAGGCATGGGTTATCGTCTGGGCGCGCCATGAGGCTGCCGCGCAGCCTTCAGGCCCGGCTGGCGCTGTCGCTCGGCATCCTTCTGACGCTCCTGTGGATCGCCGCCGCCTCCGTGACGGCGATCATCCTCCGGCACGAGATGGACGCAGTCTTCGACTCGGCGCTGCAGGAGACCGCGCAGCGTCTCCTGCCGCTGGCGGTCGTCGATATCGTCGGGCGTGAGGAGGATGGCGTCACCCAGCGGCTCGGGGCGATCCGGGCGCATGATGAGTTCTTCACCTACATCGTCCGCGACGCACAAGGGCGCATCCTGGTGCAATCGCACGCGGCGGATCCGGCAGTGTTCCCGGCATGGGACGGGCCGGGCTTTCGCCAGACCGCGACCCACAGGCTCTACAACGACGAGGCCCTGCAGGGCAGCATCCGGATCACCCTGGCCGAGCCGCTGGAGCACCGCGCGACAGTGGCGCGTGAAATCCAGATGGGCCTGGGATTGCCGCTTCTCGTCGTGATTCCGCTCGCCCTTCTCGCGATCGTCCTCGCGGTTCGGGCCAGTCTCGCCCCCCTGCGCCGCTTTCGGAACAGGCTCGCGGCGCGCAATGCACGGGATCTGTCGCCCGTGCCCGCTGCAGGATCTTCCTTCCGAGATCGCACCGATGGCGTCGACCCTGAACAGCCTTCTGGACCGGCTGAAGGCGGCCTTCGACGCCGAGCGCAGCTTTGCCGCCAATGCCGCGCACGAGTTGCGAACGCCGCTTGCCGGGGCCATCGCGCAGGCGCAGCGTCTGCGGTCGGAGACCCGGGACCCCGAAGCGGCACGGCGCGGGGCCGAGATCGAGGAGGCGCTCAAGCGCCTGACACGGCTTTCGGAAAAGATGCTGCAACTTGCCCGTGCCGAGGGCGGACGCCTGCGAACTGGCGACCCCAGGGACTTGAGACCCATTCTTGGTCTTGTCGTGTCCGATTTCGCAAGGTCGGCAGGCGCGGACCGGTTCGACCTGGTGATGTCCGACGCCGCCGTCCTGTCTGACCTCGACGCGGACACTTTCGGCATCCTGTGCCGCAACCTGATTGAGAACGCTCTGAGGCATGGGGCGCCGGACACCGTCGTCAAGATCGGGTTGACGGCGGAAGGGGTTCTGACGGTTGCCAACGAATGCCCTGCGATCGCGCCTGCAACCCTGGAAAGGCTCACGTCCCGCTTCGAGCGGGGATCAGGCGCCGGCGCCGGCAGCGGTCTGGGATTGACCATCGTCCAAACGATCGCCGAA
>CAWFYR010000004.1:0-202010 GCA_963819995.1 uncultured Alphaproteobacteria bacterium
GCTTCGCGCTGACCGACGGCTTCGATCTCGGGGTTGCGGCGCTCCTTCCGTTCGTTGGCCGGACCGACGCCGAGCAGCGGATGGTCATCAACACGTGGCACGACGTGGGAAGGCGACCAAGTTGGTTCATCCTCCGGGGGCCCGATCTCGCGGCCTGGCCCATCGTTATGTGGTGAGCTTCTCGGGCTTCTACCTGGCGATGTTCCTCGTCCTCGCGGCGCTGATCCTGCGGCGGATGGGCTTTAGGATCGCTCCAAGCGCAACGATCCGGTCTCGCGCAGCCGTGGGACTGGGCGCTGTTCGTCGGGGCTTCGTGCCGGCGCTGGTCTTCGGCGTCGCTGTGGGCAACGTGCTGCGCGGCGTTCCCTTCCGCCTCGACGGCGAGCTGCGCGCGTTCTCGACGGCAGCCTGCTCGGCTCTCCCGCCTTTTGCCCTCCTGTCCGGGCTGCTGTCCGTCGCCATGCTGGTCCTGCACGGTGCCGGCTCGCTGAGCCTCGAGCTCAGGCAGGGGCCCGCGCTCGAGCGCCCCGCGCGTCGGCAGATCGCCGCCGTCCTCGGCGTCCTTCTCTTCGCGGCGGGCGGCGTCTTCGTCGCCTGGGGCGGCCTCGGTTTCGCGCTTCCCGGCATCGTCGAACGCAGGGCCGTCCAATCCGCATCTGGCCGGTGCCGTCGTCGGCCCCGGGCGCTTGGCTCGGCAATTTCGGCCAGTATCCTCTGCTGCTTCTCGCTCCTCTCGCCCGTCTTCTCGGACCGGTTCTTGCGCTCCTGGGCATTCGCGGTCGCAACGACGTGCTGGTCTTGCCGTTCCTCGCTGGCCAATGTCGGCATCATCTCCGCCGTCGGCCTTGCGATGTTCCCTTTCGTCCTGCCGAGCACGATCGACCCGGGCTCCAGCCTCAGATCTGGAACGCCTCGTCCAGCCACCTGACCCTGTTCATCAAGCTGCTGGTCACCGTCGTTCTTTCTTGCCGATCTGCTCGCCTACACCGCCTCGGCCTATCGGTGATGTTCGCAGGGTGACAAGCCAGCAGGTCGCCTTCGACCCCGACCTTTACTGAGGAGCCTTTCGGATTGGTACTTCGCCTGGATTCTCGGCCTCGGCTTCGCGGTCGCTGTCGCGATCCTGAATGGCATCTGGCACGAGTACAGCGACAGCTCGACGGGGACCGGCGCCAGGCGGGACACGGACCCCACGAACGGCTGACCCGGCCCGCCTCGCCATCCACCCGACCACGGCGTTCAGTTCGGCATTGGAGAAGGGCTTGCTCAGGCAGAGATCAGCCCCGCCGCCGAGCGCGGTTTCACGGTCAGCGAACGCCCCTTGGCGGTCAGCACTATCCCCGGCCACGTCCCGGCCCCGGGCCGTGGAGCGTAGCCGGCGCCAAAGGGACCCGGCTCTGTTGCATGCGAGGATTGCTCGCGCCATTCCCGTCCGCAGCGCGTCGACGACCTGATTGCGGCAGGGGGCCGCCTTCCTCGACGGGCATTCCGGCCCCTGGAGCGTGACCGTCGGGCCGGCGTCGGCCTCAGTCATCTCCAGCATGTCGGTCAGATCGTGGCGGGATTGCGAAGCCCGTGGGTCGGTGTTGCAGGCCCGGCGATTAACACGAAGCTGTCGACGTTCGGAAAGTGCGCAGCGGACCGCGCGGAAGAGCACCCAGAGGACAAGCCGAAGCATCATGCGGCGCCACCAGTCGTGGCAGGCGCCGCCGCTCGACGATCGTGCCCGCCGCATTGAGCCGGAAAGGGCTGAACCTCGCCCCCGGCACGCTGCCGATCGGCATCGAGCGCGTCGCCCCGCCCTGGCGCGGAGCCCTGGCACTCCGTGCCGCCGCCTGGCTCGAAGCCTCCGGCGTCGCCCGCGCCCATCCTCCGGCCATGCTGATCTCCCGGCGACCATGCCGGCGCGCGCCGCATTCCTGACCACGCCCCGCCCCCGTCTCGGCGACGCGGCCCCGCCCGCCCGCCTCCCCTAAGGATTCATACTGGCATGAAACCCTATCGGGCAGGACAGGGGCCCCGCCAACAGGCGGGGAGAAATCTGCACCTCACGGCCGAAGGCCGTTCCATCGGAGGAAGGCCGCAAAGGCGGCCGACCGTCAAGCGCCGGCCGAGCGGGCCTTCAGGCCCCCGAGGCCGGCGCTCCCGACACGCCGGAAGCGCAGCACACCGCTCCTGCCCTCCGCGAGACCCGAAAACCCGACCCTTCGTTGACGGCCCGGGAATTTCTGAGTTTTTATTGAGTAATTTCAACGCATACGTCCGCTTCCATCGTGGAAGCGGCCGCTTTCAGAGCCTGATCACCGAAATCAGCCGCCCATAATCAGGCTCGCGGGCGCGGGTGCTGCGCCGGTACGAGAAGAACCGGTCGGGCTCCGAATAGGTGCAGGCCCCGACCCAGCCCGCCTTCGCGACCCCCGCCGCCCGCAGCCGCTCGACGACGAAGCCCGGCAGGTCGAAGCGCAGCCGGTCGCCCTGTCCGGGCGCGAAGAAGCGCTCGTAGCCCGCCGCCTCGTCGCGGAAGCGGTCGAAGAATTCCGGCCCGACCTCATAGGCGCGCTGGCTGATCGTCGGGCCCACCGCGGCGCGCACCGACGCCGTGCGTGCCCCCAGCCGCTCCATCGCCGCGAGCGTCGCCTCGACCACGCCCTCCAGCGCGCCGCGCCAGCCGGCATGCGCCGCGCCGATCACGCCCGCGTCGGGATCGTGCAGCAGCACCGGCGCGCAATCCGCCGTCAGGATGCCGAGCGCCAGCCCACGCGTTGCGCTGACCGCCGCATCGGCCCGCGGCCGCTCGGCCCAGCCCGCCGCGCCGGCGACGACGACGTCGGTCGAGTGCACCTGGTGCAGCGAGAGCAGCCGCGCCGGCGCTACCTCCATCGCCGCTGCCACGCGCTCCCGGTTGAGCCGCACTGCCTCGCGCTGGTCGCGCGACCCGGGCCCGCAGTTCAGCCCGGCATAGATCCCCGACGATGCGCCGCCGCGCCGGCCGAAGAACCCGTGACGGACCCCGGCCAGGAGGTCGGACGTGAGAATATCGAGCGTCATGGGCCAAATCCCGGCGGTGTCGGCGCCCTCTCCGGCACCAGCGCCAGAACCTGGAAGAGGTTTCCCATTTCTTCCGGGTGGGTCAAGCGACGATGTGCTGCCGCGACCGCGTCGACCTCGGCGTCGCTCCTGCTCCGCGCCAGCGCCTGCGCCCGCGCGGTGATCCCGAGCCGCTCCAGAAATACGCCCTGCGGCACCGGCCCGTGCGCCCGCGCCGGCCGGGCCGCCTCCGCCAGGGCGCGGAACCCCACGTGCGCCGTCAGGTCCGTCGACCCCGGCGCGGCCAGCACCGGCACCGGCGCGTGGCCCCTCAGTCCCTGCAGCGTGTCGCCCGTGCCGTCCCACGCCCCGTAGTCGACGACCAGCAGCGCCCCGCCGTCCGCGGCGATCCGCCGGCCCAGCACCGCCACGATCGCCTCGCCCGAAGCGTTCACCTCCACCATCCCGCCATCGCCGACCAGCGGAAACCGCGCGTCGAGCTCCCGGTCGCCCTGCGCCCTTCCCCAGGTGAACGTCAGCCGGTCCGTCTCGATCCCGACCAGCCGCTCGCGCCAGAGCGCATCGAGCCGCTGGAACTGACGCACCGGCAGCGCATCGAAGAACTCGTTCGCGAGCACGATCGCGGGTCCCTGCGGCAGCGCCTCCACCCGCTCGACCCAGCGCGCGCCCCGGCCCTGAAGCACCTCCGCCTGCCGCGCCCGGAGCACCGCGCCGGTCTCGACCAGCCAGAGCTGCGCCGCATCGCGGAACCCCGGCACCCGGTCCGCCACCCGGAGCGCATCGCCGAGCATCGTGCCGCGCCCGGGTCCGAGCTCGGCCAGCACGAACGGCGCGGGCCGGCCCTGGTCGGCCCAGACCTGCGCCGCCCAGGCGCCGATCAGCTCGCCGAACATCTGGCTGACCTCGGGCGCGGTGACGAAATCGCCCGCGGCGCCCAGCGGATCGCGGGTCGCGTAAGTGCCGTGATCGGGATGGCCGAGGCAGATCGCCATGTACGTATCCACCCGCATCGGCCCCCGTTCGGCGATCCGCGCCCGGATGAGCCGCTCGAGCGGCGTCACGCCCGGCGCGCCGCAAGCACCACCAGCGCGATGCCGGTGAGCAGCATCGGCAGCGACAGCACCTGCCCCATCGTCATCCCCCACCCGGCGCCGAACTGCAGCACGTGCCCGTGCGGGTTGGCGCCCGATACGAACTGCGCATCCGCCTGCCGGAAGCCCTCGAGCGCGGTTCGCGCCAGCGCGTAGCCGATCAGGAAGATGCCGAAGACCCGCCCCGGCCGTGTCAGCGCGCCGGCCCGGATCGCCAGCGCCAGCACGACGAAGAGCACCAGCCCCTCGAGCCCCGCCTCGTAGAGCTGCGAGGGATGCCGCGCGCACGGTCCCACCCAGTCGAGCGGGCAGCTCGCGGCCGCTTCGCCGGGGAAGACCACCGCCCAGGGCGCGGTCGAGGGCCGCCCCCAGAGCTCGCCGTTGATGAAGTTGGCGATCCGCCCGAAGAAGAGCCCGATCGGCGCGGCCGCCGACACCGCGTCGCCGACGCTCAGGATGCGCAGCCCGTTGCGCAGGCTGAAGCCGATCACTCCCGCCGCCACCCCGAGAAGGCCGCCGTGAAACGACATCCCGCCGTGCCAGACCGCGAGGATCTCGGCGGGGTTCGCGGCGAAGTACCCCGGCTGGTAGAAGAGCACGTAGCCGAGCCGCCCGCCGAGGATCACGCCGAGGATCATCCAGCTCAGGAGGTCGTCGGCCTGCTCCGGCCGCATCGGCGCGGTCCCGCCCCAGAGGCCCGGCCGCCGGCAGAGCCCGACCACGTACCGCCAGCCGAGCAGCAGCCCGGCGATGTAGGCCAGCGCATACCACCGGATGGCGAACTCCAGCCCCAGGACGTGGAACGAGAACAGCACCGGATCGATCGGGGGAAACGGCAGGACGAGGGGCATCGGGGCTCCGGTCGGCGGTCCGGCCCTGCATCGGGGCGCCGCCGGGCGATGTCAACCCGCCGCCAGCCCGAGGCTTTCGCTCGTCCGCGGACATGGGCTACGGTCGGTCCGCCGCTGCAGGACCGCTCCGGCTGCGGACCACCTTCGTCGGGCCGTGGCCGGGTGCGCGCGTCACCGCCCGCAACGCCGCCGTCCGGCACGACGCGCCCCGCGGAGCGAAGTCGATCGGTTGGGCCGCCGGCCACAGCTCCCCGGCGGCGGGATTGACACGACAAGGAGTCGACATGAGCGAACCCACCCCCGGCCTGACCCTCGATCATCGGATGCTGGCGTCGCTGGCGCGCGAGGTCGAGGCGGGCGATCCGATCGCCTGGGGCGATGTCGAACTCGACCGCGAAACCGTCTACGACCTCATAGCCTCGCAGATCGCCGAGGTGTTCGCTGGCTACGAAAGCCTCGGCGTCGCCCGCGACCGGCAACTGGTGATCGCACTCGCCACCGTGGTCAAGCTCACCGTCGAGAACTTCGTCCTGCACCAGCGCGTCCTGCGAGGCCCCTCGGCGCCAGGACAACGCCCCGCGCGCTAGCCATGCGGCACCGCGGTGAAGGAAGTTTCCTACCATCTTTCCGTATCAAGGGCTTGGCCCCTGCCTAGACTCGGACGGCCCGGCTTTCAGCCTGCCGCGTCCAGCCGTTTGCGCTCCAGCCGGCGGGCGTGCAGGATCGGTTCGGTATAGCCGTTCGGCTGGCGCGTCCCCTCGAAGACCAGGTCGCACGCGGCCTTGAACGCCACGGAGGCGTCGAAGTCCGGCGCCATCGGGCGGTAGAGCGGATCGCCGGCGTTCTGCCCGTCCACCACGGCCGCCATCCGGCGCAGGGTCTCCATGACCTGCTCGCGCGTGGTGATGCCGTGGCGCAGCCAGTTCGCCATGTGCTGCGAGGAGATGCGCAAGGTCGCGCGGTCCTCCATCAGCGCCACGTCGTGGATGTCCGGCACCTTCGAGCAGCCGACGCCCTGATCGATCCAGCGCACCACGTAGCCGAGGATGCCCTGAGCGTTGTTGTCGAGTTCGCTCTGCACCGCCTCGGCCGACCAGTTCGGCCGCACCACGACCGGCGGCGTCAGGATGTCCTCGAGCAGCGCCCGCCGACGGCCGGCCAGGAGCGACTGCACCGCCCTCACGCCGACCTCGTGATAATGCGTCGCGTGCAGTGTCGCCGCCGTCGGCGACGGCACCCAGGCGGTGTTCGCGCCGGCCCCCGGTTGCGCGCCCTTCTCGGCGAGCATCGCCGCCATCAGGTCCGGCGCCGCCCACATGCCCTTGCCGATCTGCGCATGCCCCGCCAGCCCGCAGGCGAGGCCCACGTCGACACTCCAGTCCTCATAGGCGCGGTACCAGGCCGCGCCGCGCATCTCGCCCTTCGGGATGACCGGCCCCGCCTCCATCGAGGTGTGGATCTCGTCGCCGGTGCGGTCGAGAAAGCCGGTGTTGATGAAGACCACTCGCTCCTGCGCCGCGCGGATGCATTCCTTGAGATTGACGGTCGTCCGGCGCTCCTCGTCCATGATGCCGATCTTGAGCGTCTTGGGCGCCATGCCGAGCGCCGCCTCGACCCGCCCGAAGAGCTCGACCGCGAAGGCGACCTCCTCCGGCCCGTGCATCTTGGGTTTGACCACATAGACCGACCCCGCCGGCGAGTTCGCCCGCCGTCCGCCCGGCCCCACGTCATGCAGCGCGATCATGCCGGTGATCATCGCGTCCATGATGCCCTCGGGCACCTCGTTGCCCGCGGCGTCGAGGATCGCCGGGTTCGTCATCAGGTGGCCGACGGTGCGCACCAGCATCAGCGCCCGGCTGCGCAGCGAAGCCGCAGACCCGTCCGCGGCGGTGTAGGCGATGTCGGCATTGAGCCGCCGAGTGAACGTCCGCCCGATTTTCTCCACCGCCTCGGCCAGGTCGCCCCGCATCAGGCCGAGCCAGTTGCGATAGACCAGCACCTTGTCCTCGGCATCGACCGCCGCGACGAAGTCCTCGCAGTCCATGATCGCGGTCACCGCCGCCTCGAGCAGCACGTCGGAGACCTGCGCCGGATCGTCCTTGCCGGTCGGCGTCTCGGCATCCACCACCACGCGGATATGCAGCCCGTGATTGCGGAGCACGATCTGGGTCGGCGAGGCCGCATCGCCGATATGCCCGGCGAACTGTTCCGACCGGACCAGTTGCGCGCTGTCACCGCCGCCGAGCGCCACGCGGAGCATCCCATCCTCCACCGAGAGGCCGCGGGCGTCGCTCCAGGAGGCGCCGGCGAGGGGCACCGCCTCATCGAGAAAGCCTCTCGCCCAGGCGATGACCGCGGCTCCGCGGCCGGGATTGTAGCGCAGCCCCTTCTCGCGCCCTTCGGTCTCGGGGATGGCGTCGGTGCCGTAGAGCGCGTCGTAGAGCGACCCCCACCGCGCGTTGGCCGCGTTCAGCGCATACCGTGCGTTCATCACCGGCACGACCAGCTGCGGCCCGGAGATCTCGGCGATCTCGGGATCGACGCCTTCGGTCGTCACCGCAAAGTCCGGTCCCTCCTCGACCAGATAGCCGATCTCCCGCAGGAACGCCTGGTACTCCGCCGGATCGGACGGCATCCCGTGCGCGCGATGCCAGGCGTCGATCTGCTCCTGCAGGCGGTCCCGGATCGCGAGCAGCGCGCGGTTGCGCGGCGCGAGGTCGGCCACGATGTCGGCGAAGTCGCGCCAGAACGCCTCGGCGCCGATCCCGGTGCCCGGCAGGGCTTCCCGCTCGATGAAGTCGACAAGACCTTGCTCGACCTGAAGTCCCGAGCATGTCACACGCTCCGCCATCGCTCGCCCTCCCGTTACATGCCGGTCCTTTTACAGACAGGAAGCGCCGTTGCCCGTCAACGCTCGGCCACCCGCTTGCGTTCGAAACGAGCCGGGGAGACCGCAGGCGCAATCCGCTTGACGCCCCCTGCCCGGCCTCCTACAAGGCGCCGGTGATGCGGCGCATCGCGCCCCGCCCCGGCGGATCGCGGCTCCACTCACACTGCGCGGTTGTAGCTCAGTCGGTTAGAGTGCCGGCCTGTCACGCCGGAGGTCGCGGGTTCGAGCCCCGTCAACCGCGCCACCTTACCCCCCATTCCCTCGCATCGACGCCTGAGCCGGGCGCTGAAATCTTTGGCGCCGGGAGCCCGGTTCTGCTAGCTCTCACCGGTGTCTATCTTTGATTTCAAGGCCGGCCGCGGGTCGTGGGGGCAAGCGGCCGAACACCCAGGGGAGCGAAACGATGAGCTTCGGCGACATTCTCGGACAGATCATGCAGCAAGGCATCGGCGGACAGAGCCAGACCCGCGGCCGCCTGCAGACCACGGCGCAGAACCTCGACAGCACGGGCGGCGGCGGGCTGAACGCGATCTTCGGCCAGCTGCAGGGCGCGCTTTCGGGCGTTGGCGGCGGTACCTCCGGTGCAGGCCAGGGCGGCGCCGGTGGTTTCGCCGAGATGGCGAAGAACTTCATGCAGAAGGATCAGGTCGGCACGCTCTCTGGCGCGCAGATCGGCGGCATCGGCGCGGTCGCTGGGGCGCTCCTCGGCGGCGGCCTCGGCGGCGCGGCCCGCGGCGGGGCGATGGCGGTCCTCGGCACGCTGGCGCTCGGCGCGCTGAAGCGGGCGCAGGCCGGCCGGGCGGACAGCACGGAAGCGATCCCGGCAGTCCAGCCCGAGGAAGTCCGGTCGCTGACCGGGGAGCAGGCCGAACAGACCCTGCTCAAGGCGATGATCAGCGCCGCCAAGGCGGACGGCCAGATCGATCAGGCCGAGATGCAGAAGATCATCGGAAAGATCAGCTCCGATCAGGTCACGCCCGAAGAGAAGCAGTTCGTCCTCGAGGAAATGGCCAAGCCGCTCGACATCCAGGGTCTCGCCGCCGAAGCCCGCGATCCCGCACAGGCCGCGCAGATTTATGCGGCGTCGCTGCTCGCCATCGACATCGACAGCGACCAGGAGAAAGCCTACCTGCAGCAGCTTGCCCAAGCCCTGAACCTCGATCAAGCGACCGTCGACCAGCTGCACCAGATGACCGGCGCACCGGCCTGAAGAACGCCAGCGGCCGGCCTCCGAGGGGGCCGGCCGCTCTTCGCTTTCGAAGAACCCGCGCTAGTTGGCGATGATCTGCTCGACGCGCCTGCGCTTCTCGATGTCGGAGTCCGTTCCGCTCATCACGGTCTGGATCTGGGTAATCTGGGCGTCGCTGAGCGTGCCGATCGTTGTGGTGTCGATGCCGAGATTGGCAATGTCGGCCATCGTCGCGTCGTCACCGGCCCCCATCGCACCGGCGCCCGGAGTTGTGGAGCCGATGATCGTCTCGATCTGCGACCGCTTCTGGTCGTCGGACGTGGATGACCCGGCGCCGGTGACGTTCTCGATTGCCGCGAGCTGCTCGACCTGGAGCATCGGCACCATCTCGGTGTCCATGCCGAGCGCCGCCATGTCGGAGCTCACCGACGAGCGCAGCTGATCGGTCCCGAGCCGGCCAGTGGCCGTCGCCTCGTTGCCGAGGATCTGCTGGATGCGACCCACCTTGATCTCGTCGTTGTCGCTCGAGCCGAGCACGTTCTCGATCTGGGCCGCCTGCTCCGCCGAGACGTCGACGCCGGTGGTGTCGATGCCGAGCTGAGACATGCCCGACATCGCGGAATCGCTCAGCTGCGCGGTCTGCGCCATCGACGGGCCGGAGGCCAGCGACAATGACAGCGCGGCCGCCGAAACTGCTATAAGAAATCTACTTTTCACGGGACGATCCTTCCTCTACTTTACGATAAGACTTAGCAGGAGCGAATACCGCCCGCACGTGGTGAGAACGCCCCTCCTGCCAGTTGGTTCCCCACCTTTGCCACTTGCGACCACCCGCCGCGGCCGGCATATGCGAGGTCATGACGCCGCCCGCCTACCGCCCGGAAGCGATCCATGCCGCCCTCGGAGACCAGTTCTTCGACCCGGTGCGCGTGGCGGATTTCCCGCAGACGGTGCTCCGCTTCCGCAACGACCGGTGGGCGGCGCGCATCGGTCTCGGCTCGCTCTCCGAGGGCGACTGGCTCCGGCACTTCGGCCGGTTCGAGCCGCTGCCGGGCAGCTTTCCCGAGCCGCTGGCGCTGCGCTATCACGGCCACCAGTTCCGCGTGTACAACCCCGACCTCGGGGACGGCCGCGGCTTTCTCTTCGCGCAGGCGCGCGATCTGGTGGATGGCCGCCTGCTCGACCTCGGCACCAAGGGCTCCGGCACCACGCCCTGGTCGCGCTCGGGCGACGGCCGCCTGACGCTCAAGGGCGGCGTGCGCGAGCTTCTCGCCACCGAGATGCTCGAGGCCCTGGGCGTCTACACGTCCAAGACGCTCTCGCTGGTCGAGACCGGCGAGGCGCTCCAGCGCGGCGACGAGCCCTCGCCGACCCGCTCCTCGGTGCTGGTGCGGCTCAGCCACAGCCATATCCGCATCGGCAGCTTCCAGCGGCTCGCCGTCCTCGGCGAGACCGCGGCGCTGCGCCGCCTCGTCGACCACTCGATCGCGCACTACTGGCCCGAGGCGGCGTCCGAGCCCGACCCGGTGGCGGCCCTCTACGATCGCGTCCTCGGCGCCTCGGCAACGCTCGCGGCCGAATGGTTCGCGGCCGGGTTCGTCCACGGGGTCCTGAACACCGACAACCTCAACATCACCGGTGAAAGCTTCGACTACGGTCCGTGGCGCTTTCTCGACCGCTTCGATCCCGGCTTCACCGCCGCCTACTTCGACCAGACCGGCCTCTATGCGTTCGGGCGCCAGCCCGAAGCGGTGAACTGGAACCTGGCACGGCTCGCCGAATGCCTGATGCCGCTGACCACCCGCGCCGCGATCGAGCCGGTCTTCGAGAGCTTCGCCGGGCGCTTTCACGCGGCGCTGACCCGCCAGACCTTCGCCCGGCTCGGCTTGCTGGTCGGCGAGCCCGATACAAGCCTCGCGCTCATGCATCGCTTCTGGGCGACGATGCACGAGACCGCACCGCCGTTCCAGCAGGTCTTCCACGATCTGATCGGCGGCGGCCTGCCCGAGCGAATTCGCAGATCCCCGATGCGAATGCTCTTCGAGACCGCCGCCTGGGCCGAGGTGATCGAGGGGCTTCGCGCGTTGCCTCCCGCCCCCGGCCTCTCCGGCGCGACGGCCCACCCCTGTGCCGAACGCGCCGAACCTGAAACGCTCGTCATCGCGGAGGTCGAAGCGATCTGGTCGGCGATCGATCGCGAGGACGACTGGTCCCCGCTCGCCGCCAAGATCGCCCGCATCCGCCAGACCGGGGCGTTCAATGCCGCCCTCGGCCTGCTGGCCGGTCCGAACGCGCGCCCGGGACACGAGCCCTCGTCCTGACCGGCCCCTGCCTCACGAGGCGGGCAGCATGACCTTGTCGATCACGTGGATGACGCCGTTCGACTGCTGGACGTCGGCGATCGTCACGTCGGCGACGGTGCCGTTGCCGTCCCGGATCATCAGCATGCCGTCCTTGGCCATCGCGGTGAGCATGCAGCCGCCGACGGTCTTGATCCCGACCGATCCGCCGTACTGCATCGCCGCTTTCTCGATCGCCGACGACATCTCGTCCGCGGCAACGACATGGCAGGTCAGGATCTGCACCAGCTTGTCGTGGTTCTCGGGCTTCAGCAGCATGTCTACCGTGCCGGCGGGCAGCGCGGCGAACGCTTCGTTCGTCGGCGCGAAGACCGTGAACGGCCCGGGACCTTCCAGCGTGTCGACGAGCCCCGCAGCCTTCACAGCCGCGACCAGCGTGGTGTGATCGGCCGAGTTGACCGCGTTCTCGACGATGTTCTTCTGCGGATACATCGCGGCGCCGCCGACCATCGGGTTGGCGGCCTGCACGGCGAGCGCCGAACCGGCAAAGAGCGCGGCCCCGAGGGCAACCTTGGCGAACGAGGAGGTCATGAGCATTTTCCTTCCGATAATTCCGTTCCGCGTGTTGCGGATACCCAGAATTACGGGACGGCCTCCGGATAAGTTTCAGACCAGCCGCCACGCTGCCGTCGAGGCGGCCGGGCCGTCGGCAGCCACCGCTCCGCGCTCGGCGAGATCGAGAAGGTGCGCCAGGACGTTTCGTGCCGCCGCCGGGTGGAGTGCGGGATCGACCGCGGCATAAATCGCCTCGACCAGCGCCGGTATCGTGCACGGACCTTGCGCCAGCGCCGCGAGGATCTCCGCCTCCCGCGCGGTGCGATGGGCGAGAACATGGGCGATGACCCGTTGCGGGTCGGCGACCGGTGCGCCGTGGCCGGGATAGTACACCGCCTCGCCGCGCAATTGCAGCCGGGCCAGGCTGGCGCGGAATTGCCCCAGATCGCCGTCCGGCGGCGAGATCAGCGGGGTGGCCCACCCCATCACCTGATCGCCGCTGAAGAGCGCGTTGCCCTCGGCCCAGGCAAAGGCGAGGTGGTCGGCGGTGTGGCCCGGCGTCGCCACCGCCGTCAGCGTCCAGCCCGGCCCCGCCACGACGCTCCCGTGGCCGATCGCACGGTCCGCCCGGAACCCGGGTTCGAGCCCCTCGCCGCCGCCGATCCCGCCCGCTGCCGCGAGCCGTGCCATGGCGGGCGAACGCGCGCCGACCGGATCGCCGTGCGCGAGCACGGGCGCCCCGACCTCCGCCGCGAAGCCGCGGGCGCCGGCGCTGTGATCGCGGTGGGCATGGGTGACGAGGACCGCCGTCACCCGGGCGTCGCCGACGGCGGCGCGCAGCGCCGCGCGATGCCGCGGATCGTCCGGACCCGGATCGATCACCGCAACCTCGTCCTCGCCCAGGATGTAGCTGCGGGTGCCGGTGAAGGTCATCGGCCCGGCGTTGGGGGCTGTCACGACGCGCAGGCCCGGCGCCAGGTTTTCCGCCACGCCCACCGGCGGCGCATGGCTCAGGTCGAACGGGCTCGCCGCCATGCGCTCCTTCCTTGCGTGCCGGAAAGCCGGCGCATATCTCACGCCCATGGCCGTGCCGACGCTCCGATCGCTCCTGCCGCGCAGCCTGTTCGGGCGGGCGCTGGTGATCCTACTGGTTCCGATCGTCGCGCTGCAACTGGTGGTGGGCCTGGTGTTCTTCCAGCGCCACTACCAGCGGGTGACCGAGCACATGACCCGCAACGTCGCCTACGAGCTGACCTACGGGATCGAGCAGATCGAAGCCTCCGACGACCCGGTCCGCGCCGCCAACCGCATCGCCGAGCTGGCATTGCCGCTCGACCTGACGCTGCGGCTCGCTCCCGACGCGACGCTCGTGCCGGGCGTCAGGCGCGAGTTCCTCGACATCACCGGCAGCACGGTGGTGGCGACGCTGATCGACGCGCTCGAACGGCCGCTCGCCATCGACCTCGTCTCCGACCAGCATGCGGCACTGATCGACGTCCAGACCAGCCGCGGGGTGCTCCACGCCGAAGTGCCGCGCGACCGGCTGTCGGTCTCGAACCCGCACCAGCTGCTCGTCCTGATGATCCTCGCGGCGATCCTGCTCTCGGCGGTGGCGGTGATCTTCCTGCGCAACCAGATCCGCCCGATCCGCGCCCTTGCGGAAGCGGCCGAGGCCTTCGGCAAGGGCCGCTCGCTGCCGTTCCGCCCCGCCGGCGCCGAGGAGGTCCGCCGCGCCGGAGCGGCGTTCCTCTCCATGCGCTCGCGGCTGGAGCGGCAGATCGAGCAGCGCACCCAGATGCTCTCCGGGGTGAGCCACGACCTGCGGACGCCGCTGACCCGGATGAAGCTGACGCTGGCGCTGATGGAGGAAAGCGAGGAAACCCGCGACCTGCTCCAGGACGCCGACCAGATGGAGCGGATGCTCGGCGAGTTCCTTGCCTTCGCGCGCGGCGACGGCCTCGAGCCGACGGTCGCGACCGATCCCTTCGCGCTCGCCGCCAGCGTCGGCGACGAGGCCCGCCGCGCCGGCGCCGACCTGCGGCTGGTGGAGGACGACGAGACCCCCGACCGCCGGGAAGTGGCGATGCGGCCGGGTGGCGTCACCCGGGCGTTGCACAACCTCGTCGGCAACGCCGCCCATCACGGAAAGCACGTCGCGCTGACCGTCCGTCTGACCTCGCGGGCGCTCAGCTACATCGTCGAGGACGACGGCCCCGGCATCCCGGAGGCCGACCGGGCCCGCGCCCTTCAGCCGTTCACCCGGCTGAACGCCGCGCGCACCCAGACCGAGCACGGCAACGTCGGCCTCGGCCTCTCGATCGCGCTCGACGTCGCGCGCAGCCATGGCGGCAGCCTCGACCTCGGCGCCAGCAGCGACCTCGGCGGCCTGCGGGCCGTGCTCCGGCTGCCGCGGTGACGGCGAGGTCTGCGGTCAGGCGCGCCCGAGCTTCGCGAGGCGTGCGGCGCGAAGCCGGGCGAAATCGGCCCCGGCATGATAGCTCGAGCGAGTGAGCGGCGTGGCGGAGACCATCAGGAAACCCTTGCCGTAGGCGGCCTTGCGGTAGCTCTCGAACTCGTCGGGGGTCACGAAGCGGGCGACGGCGTGGTGCTTGGGCGTCGGCTGCAGGTACTGGCCGATCGTCAGGAAATCCACGTCCGCGGCGCGCAGGTCGTCCATCACCTGCCCGACCGCCTGCCGCTCCTCGCCGAGACCGACCATGATGCCGGACTTGGTGAACATCGCCGGATCGAGCTCCTTGACCCGCTGCAGGATGCGCAGGCTGTGAAAGTAGCGCGCCCCGGGACGGACCTCGGGATAGAGCCCCGGCACCGTCTCGAGGTTGTGGTTGAAGACGTCCGGCTTCGCCGCCACCACCGTCTCGAGCGCCGAAGCCGGGCACCGGAGAAAATCGGGCACCAGCACCTCGATGGTGGTGTCGGGGCTCTTGCGCCGCACCGCGCGGATCGTCTGCGCGATGTGCTCGGCGCCGCCGTCCGCAAGGTCGTCGCGGTCGACCGAGGTGATGACGACATGGTTGAGGCCCAGCTTCTCCACCGCCACGGCGACCCGGCCCGGCTCGAAGACGTCGAGCGCGTCCGGCCGCCCGGTCGCGACGTTGCAGAAGGTGCAGCCGCGGGTGCAGACCTCGCCCATGATCATCATGGTGGCGTGGCCCTGGCTCCAGCATTCGCCGACGTTGGGACAGCCCGCCTCCTCGCAGACCGTGACGAGCCGGTTCTCGCGCAGGATGTCGCGCGTGCGCTTGTAGCCTTCCGACGTCGGTGCCTTCACCCGGATCCAGTCGGGCTTGCGCAGGATCGGCGCATCGGCGTGATGCGCCTTCTCGGGGTGGCGCTGGGCACGGTCGCTCAGGTCGCGGGGGCTGGTCATGCGCATCCTCGTTCGGCGGTCACCTGACATAATATGGGTGCGCAAGCCGAAAGTCAGCGGCCAATAGCGAGAGGCTTGCCTGCGCTCGGTGCAACCCCGATATGGCCCCGGAGACCCTCCGCGGAGCCGCCGATGACCCTCCTGCCCGTCCTCGCCATCGCCGGCGGCCTCGCCGTGCTCGTCTGGAGCGCGGGTCGCTTCGTGGCCGGGGCGGCGGCGCTGGCCCGGGCGTTCGGCATGCCGCCGCTCCTCATCGGCATGCTGATCGTGGGGTTCGGCACCTCGGCGCCGGAAATGCTGGTCTCCGCACTCGCCGCCTGGGAAGGCCGCCCCGGCCTCGCGCTCGGCAATGCCTACGGCTCCAACATCGCCAACATCGCGCTCATCCTCGGCCTGACCGCGCTCATCTCGCCGATCGCGGTGAACTCGAAGGTGCTGATGCGGGAGCTCCCGATCCTCCTCGGCGTCACGGTCCTGAGCCTCGCATTGCTCCACGATCTCCGGTTCGACGCGGCTCGACGCTGCGATCCTGCTCGCGGTCTTCGCGGGCCTGGTGCTCTGGTCGATTCGCCAGGCGAGGGCGGAGCCGGGCGACAGCCTCGCGGCAGAGATCACCCGCGAGACCGAGGGTGGCGTTCCGATCGGCAGGGCTGCGGGGCTGACGGTGCTCGGGCTCGTCCTGCTCGTCGTCAGCTCGCAGGTGCTGGTCTGGGGCGCCGTTGAGACCGCGCAGGCGCTCGGGGTCAGCGACCTGGTGATCGGCCTGACGGTGGTCGCGATCGGCACCTCGCTGCCCGAGCTCGCCTCCTCGCTGGCGGCGATCCGGCGCGGCGAGCACGACATTGCGGTCGGCAACGTCATCGGGTCGAACCTCTTCAACACTCTGGCGGTCGTCGGGATCGCGGGCGCGATCAGCGGGTTCGCGGTGCCGCCGCAGGTGCTGACCCGCGACCTGCCGGTGATGATGGGCCTGACGGTCGCGCTCCTGGTCTTCTCGACCGGCTTCGGGCGGCAGGCCCGGATCAACCGGATCGAGGGCGGTCTGCTGCTGGCGGCCTTCGTCGCCTACTCCGCCTATCTCGTCGCCACCGCGGGTTGATCGGCAGCGGTTCCCATTTTCGCCGCATCGTTCTATAGCGCACGAAGCCACGGACATGCTCAGGGGGAAAGACCAATGGCCAAGAGGCTGACGACGACGGCCGGCGCACCGGTTCCGGACAACCAGAATTCGCTGACGGCCGGGCCGCGGGGTCCGCTGCTGCTGCAGGACTACCAGCTGATCGAGAAGCTCGCGCATCAGAACCGCGAGCGCATCCCCGAGCGGGTGGTGCACGCCAAGGGCTGGGGCGCGTTCGGCACGCTGACGATCACCGGCGACATCTCGCGCTACACACGGGCCAAGGCGCTGCAGCCCGGCGCGGTGACGCCGATGCTCGCGCGGTTCTCGACCGTCGCGGGCGAGCTCGGCGCCGCCGATGCCGAGCGCGACGTGCGCGGCTTCGCGCTCAAGTTCTACACCGAGGAAGGCAACTGGGATCTGGTGGGCAACAACACGCCGGTCTTCTTCGTGCGCGACCCGATGAAGTTTCCCGACTTCATCCGCACCCAGAAGCGCCACCCGGCGACCAACATGCGCTCGCCGACCGCGATGTGGGACTTCTGGTCGCTGAGCCCGGAGAGCCTGCATCAGGTGACGATCCTGATGTCGGACCGCGGCATCCCAAAGGCGCCGATGTACATGAACGGCTACGGCAGCCACACCTACTCGCTCTGGAACGACGCGGGCGAGCGGTTCTGGGTCAAGTTCCACTTCAAGACCCAGCAGGGCCACGTCCACTACACCAACGCCGAGGCGGAGGCGCTGATCGGCAAGACCCGCGAGAGCTACCAGGAAGAGCTCTACGGCGGCATCGGCGAGGGGCGCTTCCCGCGCTGGACCGTGCAGGTGCAGGTCATGCCCGAGATGGACGCCGAGAAGACCAGCTACAACCCGTTCGACCTGACCAAGGTCTGGCCGCACGCGGAGTACCCGCCGATCGACGTCGGCGTGATGGAGCTGAACCGCAACGCCGAGAACTACTTCGCCGAGATCGAGAACGCGGCGTTCAGCCCCTCGAACGTGGTGCCGGGCATCAGCTACTCGCCGGACAAGATGCTGCAGGCGCGGGTCTTCTCCTACGCCGACGCGCACCGCTACCGCCTCGGCACGCACTACGAGGCGCTGCCGGTGAACGCGCCGCGCTCGGAGCGGCACCACTACCACAAGGACGGCGCGATGCGGTTCTTCCGCAACGACACCGGCAATCCCGACGCCTACTACGAGCCGAACAGCTTCGACGGGCCGGTCGAGGACAAGAGCGTCGAAGAGCCGCCGCTGCGCATCGACGGCGCGGCCGACCGCTACGACCACCGGGTCGGCAATGACGACTTCGGGCAGCCGCGGGCGCTCTTCATGCTCTTCGACGCCGACCAGAAGGCGCGGCTCTTCTCCAACATCGCCGCGGCGATGGGCGGGGTGCCGGCGGAGATCGTCGAGCGCCAGTGCCAGCTCTTCGACCAGGTGCATCCCGAGTACGGCGCCGGCGTGCGGGCGGCCCACGCCGCGGCGCACGGCGACCCGGCGAAGGCGATCTCGGTCACCGACATGACGCCGCAGCACGCCGAAGGCTGAACCGGACCGGGCGGGCGAGGCACCCGGCCTCGCCCGCAACCTTCAACGCACCCGCATGCCCGCGGCAGCGTCCCAGTGCAGCGGCTTGTCGGACTTCGGCAGCGGCGCATCGGCGGCCGAGATCGTGACGCCGTGCGGCCAGTCGGGCGGGCAGATCGCGACGTAGCGGGCGTAGCCGCCGAGGCCGCCGCCGAACTTCGGAAAGCCCATCGCGACGAGGCAGCCGGTCTCGGCGACCTGGTCGAGATTGGCGACGCCTTCGGCCTGGGCGTAGCCGTGATGCATCAGCCAGCTTTCGCCCTCGAGGTCGGCGGAGGCGTCGGTGTCGAGCGGCTCGTGGCCGTGAAAGAGGATGTGGCGCTCCTCGTGCAGGAACTTGAGCGCGTCGAGGCTGACGCCGGGAAACGGCGAGGTAGTGGCGAGCGCCGGGTCGGGCCACGACCTCGACCAGCCGGAGCGGACGAAGACCACCGAGCCTTCGGGGATGCGGCCGTGCGCGGCCTCGAAGGCCTCGACGTCGGCGACGGTCAGCGAATAGCCCCAGTCCTTGGCGACCTGCTCCTCGATCGAGATCACCACCAGCGGGCGGATGGTGTAGGTCGCGGGGATCTCGTCGATCGCGGGATATTCCGGCGCCCAGTGCGCCGGCGGGTCGAGCTGGGTGCCGAGCTGGTCGGTGGTGAGGCTGTAGGCGGTCGCCTCGAAGCCGTTCTTGGCCCAGGTGAAGGTCTCGCCCTTGGTCGCGAAGCCGGGGAAGTCGCCGCCGGCCTGGCTCGGCGCGAAGGTCGAGGGGCCGAAGCCCGACCAGACCGGGATCGCCGGAGTGATGGTGTGGGTGAGATCGATGTATTTCGCGCCTTTCAGCGCATCGTCGTAGACCGCCCAGAGCCCCGGCCCCTCGGCCAGCGCCGCACCGGCCTGGAGTGCGAGGCCGATCGCGGCGATCGCGCCGGACCTGATGAACTGCGACATGGATGCTGTCTCCCCTGATGTTCCGGGGCGGAGGTTAGCAGGGAAAGCCACCAGGGCAAAACCAATGGAAACGACGGTTCCCCTGTGCAACCGCCAGATGACTATTGATTTCATTGGGAAAAACAGCCGCAATTCAGGCCTTCGTCGAGGCAATTGCTTCGCGGATTTGGCGGAGACAAATCCGCGCGCGCCTGCCTGCCCCCGGCAGGCGGCGATAGACGCGCCCGCCAGGCAGGCGCGCGCGGATTGCCGGCGACGTGAAAGCCTCCGTCACGCCCCCTCGGGAGGCCGGATCACATGTGCAGCATCTTGCCGTAGGCGTCGAGCACCGCCTCGTGCATCATCTCGCTGAGCGTCGGGTGCGGGAAGACGGTGTCCATCAGCTCGACCTCGGTGGTCTCGAGCTTCCTGCCGATCACGTAGCCCTGGATCAGCTCGGTCACTTCCGCGCCGACCATGTGCGCGCCGAGAAGCTCGCCGGTCTTGGCGTCGAACACCGTCTTGATCATGCCCTCGGGCTCGCCGAGGGCGATGGCCTTGCCGTTGCCGATGAACGGGAAGTGCCCGACCCGGACCTCGTAGCCCTTCTCCTTGGCGCGCGCCTCGCTCCAGCCGACGCTCGCGACCTGCGGCTGGCAGTAGGTGCAGCCGGCGATCTCCTCGGGCCGGGTCGGGTGCGGGTGGCCGCCGGCGATGAGCTCGGCCACCATGACGCCTTCGTGCATCGCCTTGTGCGCGAGCCAGGGCGCGCCGACCAGATCGCCGATGGCATAGAGGCCGTCGACGCCGGTGCGGCAGAACTCGTCGGTGACGACATGGGTCTGCTGCACCTTCACGCCGGCTTCCTCGAGCCCGAGGTTCTCGACGTTGCCGACGATGCCGACCGCCGAGATCACCGTGTCGAAGTCGGTCGTCGTCGCCTTGCCGCCGTGCTCGATCGTCGCGGTCACCTTGTCGGCCCAGCGGTCGAGCTTCTTGACCATCGCGCCTCTCGAGGATGGTCATCTTCTGCTTCTGGAACTGCTTCTTGGCGAAGGCCGAGATCTCGGCGTCCTCGACCGGCAGGATGCGGTCGAGCACCTCGACCACCGTCGTCTCGGCGCCGAGCGTGTTGTAGAAGCTCGCGAACTCGATGCCGATGGCGCCCGAGCCGATCACCAAGAGCTTCTTCGGCATGTGCGGCGGCACCAGCGCGTGCTTGTAGTTCCAGACCCGCTTGCCGTCCGCCTCGAGCCCCGGCAGGTCGCGCGCCCGCGCCCCGGTGGCCAGGATGATCGACTTGGCCTCGATCTCCTCGGTGCCCTTCTCCGTCCTGACGCTGATCCTGCCTTTGCCCGCGAGCTTCGCCTCGCCCATCACCACGGCGATCTTGTTCTTCTTCATCAGGAAGCCGACGCCGCTCGACAGCTGCTTCGCCACGCCGCGCGACCGCTTGACCACGGCGTCGAGGTCGTAGCCGATGTTGTCCGCCTTGAGCCCGAACTCCTTGGCCCGGTGCATCAGGTGGAAGATCTCCGAGGTCCTGAGCAACGCCTTGGTCGGGATGCACCCCCAGTTGAGGCAGATGCCGCCGAGATGCTCGCGCTCGATCACCACCGTCGAGAGGCCGAGCTGCGCTGCGCGGATCGCGGCGACGTATCCGCCCGGCCCGGCTCCGATCACGGCGACATCGTAGGTCGTGGCTGCCATGTGCGTTCTCCCTCGGTCCGCGAAAAGCCCCCGCGCTGTTAGCGCATATTGCCCGGCCCGGCCAGTGCGGGCCGGTTCAGCCGGCAAGCTCGGTCAGCATTGCCCGGTAGCCGCCCGCCTCCAGGTGCGCCTTCTCCTCGGGCGTGCTCTCGCGGCCTAGGGCGGCGTTGCGCGCCGGAAACCGGCCGAAGCGGCGGATGGCCTCGCGATGCGCCCGGGCGTGGAGCATGAGGTCGTCGCCGGCCCCGAAGTTCACCAGGAAGAGCCGCACCGAGCGGTCCTGGTCGGTCTGCAGCTCGGAGTGCATCAGCGGCGTGTAGAAGAACTGCCGCTCCGGAAGGCCGACCTGCCGGTCCTGGCCGTGCAGGATGGCGATCTTGACCGCCGCCCGCGCCAGCGCGTCGGTGGCGAAGGCCCGCGGGTCGTCGCGGAACATGTTGCGCGGGAACTGGTCGAGCAGGATGGCGAGCGCGAGGCAGGTTTTCGGTCCCGAGCGCCAGTTCGCGAGGCCGCCGCCGCGCGCGGTCTCCCAGAGATCGCCCCAGCCGTCGCGGATCGTCGCGTCGCGCGCGTCGTCTGCGGCATACCAGCCGTCGGGCCCGACGTCGCCGATCCAGAAGTCGAGCAGTTCCTGCGCCTTGTGATCCATCGTCTCGTCCCCGGCTTTTTCCCCAGTCTCACCGAGGCGGGACAAAAAGGGAAGCCGCCTCAGCCGCGGCCGGCCGCGGCTTCGCTGGCACGCTCGATCGCGACCTCCTGCGCCACTTCGAGCGCCACCGCCGAGGCTTGCGGCAGCACCGGCGCGTAAGGCGAAGTGCTCGCCACCGAAGGCGCCGATCGCCGCGTCGAGCGGTAGACCGCATAGATCGCGATCAGCGCGAAGAGCACCGCGATGTAGACGAAGAAGGCGTCGGCGCCGAACCGTGTCATCGCCGCACCGATCACCAGCGGCCCGGTCATGGCACCCAGGCCGTTGATGAAGAGAAGGCCGCCCGAGGCCGCGGCCATGTCCGGTGGCGCGAGAAAGTCGTTGGTGTAGGCGATGATCAGCGAATAGAGCGGATTGGCGACACCGCCGATGACGAAGCCCAGCACCAGGACGACCACGTAGTGCGCCGAGAAGGCGGTGCCGGCGAGCGTCAGCACCGCGCCGACCGAGGTCAGCCCCATGATCAGCACCCGCCGGTCCATCCGGTCGGAAACCCAGCCGATCGGATACTGAAAGACCAGGCCGCCGAAGTAGATCGCCGCGACGAAGGCGGAGATTTCGGCGACGGTCAGCCCCTTCTGGGTGCCGAAGACCGAGCCCATGCCGAAGATGCCGGCGTAGACGCCGCCGAGCAGGAACGTACCGACGCAGCCGAGCGGCGAGATGCGGAAGAGCTGCACCAGCGTCATCGGCTTGGTGGTCTGGAAGGCGGGGGCGGTGCCGGCGGTCAGCAGGATCGGCAGGAACGAGATCGAGACCAGCACCGACATCACCACGAAGAGCGTGTAGCCGGCCGGGTCCGCGAGGTTGAGAATGAACTGCGCCGAGATGATCCCGACCATCTGCACGATCATGTACAGGGAAAGCGCCTGGCCGCGGGTCTCGTTGGTGGCGGCGTCGTTCAGCCAGCTCTCGGCGACGACGTAGACGCCGGCGAACGAGTAGCCGACGATCAGCCGCATCGCGCTCCAGACCCAGGGATTGGGTGCGGCGGCGTAGAGGATGAAGGCGGCCGAGATCAGCGAGCCGAGCGCCGCGAAGACCCGCACATGGCCGACGCGGGCGATCAGCGGCGTGGCGCGGCGCGAGCCGATCAGGAAGCCGACGTAATAGGCGCTCATCACCCAGCGACATCGTCGCCGCGTCGTAGCCCTCGATGGCGCCGCGGATGCCGAGGAGCGTCCCCTGCAGGCCGTTGCCGAGCAGCAGCAGCAGCATGCCGAGCAGCAGCGGCCAGGAGTTCCTCAGGACGTACAGCATGCGAGCCCTGCCCCCGCGTTTCCGGTTCGCGCGGACAATAGCCGGATTTCAGCCGCCGGGAAGCAGCAGCGAACTGTCGCCGTATGAGAAGAAGCGGTAGCGGCTGGCGATGGCGTGGGCATAGATCGCGCGGATGCGCTCGGTGCCCATCAGCGCCGAGACCAGCATCATCAGCGTCGACTTCGGCAGGTGGAAGTTGGTCATCAGCCCGTCGGCGATGCGGAAGGCGTAGCCGGGGCGGATGAAGATGTCGGTGTCGCCGGTCCAGGGCGCGATGCGGCGCGGGCCGGTCGCCGCGGTCTCGAGCAGGCGCAAGGCGGTGGTGCCGACCGGGATCACCCGGCCGCCGGCGGCGATGGTGGCGGCGACCGCGTCGGCGGCCTCGGCGCCGATCTCGCCCCATTCGGCGTGCATGCGGTGGGCCTCGATGTCCTCGACCTTGACCGGCAGGAAGGTGCCGGCGCCGACGTGCAGCGTCAGGAAGGTGCGCGCGATCGCCGCGCGCCGCGAGATCGTCGAGGAGCGCGGCGTCGAAGTGCAGCGAGGCGGTCGGGGCGGCGACCGCGCCCGGACGGGTGGCGAAGACCGTCTGGTAGTCCTCGCGGTCCTGGGCGTCGGCCGGGCGGCGCGCGGCGATGTAGGGCGGCAGCGGCATCTCGCCGGCCGCCTCGAGCGCGCGGTCGAGCGCCATGCCGTCGCGGTCGAAGGCCAGCACCACCTCGGCGCCGTCCTTGTCGGTCACCTCGGCCGAGAGGGCGTCGCCGAACGCAATGCGATCACCGACCGCGAGCCGCTTGCCGGGCCGCGCCAGCGCCCGCCAGCGCCCCGGACCGGCGGTTGCGATCAGCGTCGCCTCGATGCGGGCTTCGCTTCCGGAGGCCCGGCGCCGGGTCCCGGCGAGCCGCGCCGGGATCACTCTGGTGTCGTTGAAGACCAGGAGATCGCCGCGCTGCAGCCAATCGCCCAATCGCGCTACGGTTGTGTCGTGCAGGCTGTCGGGACCGGCGACGAGCAGCCGCGACGCCGGCCGCGGCCGGGCCGGACGCAGCGCGATCAGCTCCTCCGGCAGGGGATAGTCGAACTCGTCGAGGCGCATCCCGGCCCTCCCGGCGGGCGGTATAGTCGCAAGGCCGCGGCGCCACAACCTCGGGGACTTGCGGCGGACGGCCGCTCCGTGGCAGTCGGGTAAGGCGCCTCATCCCGACCCGGAGCGACCCGATGCCCGAGAGCACTTCACCGATCGAGACCGGCCAGCCGGTTCCCGCCTTCAGCCTGCCCGACGACAGCGGCGGCAGCACCGGACCGGCGGACTTCGCCGGCCAGAAGGTGGTGCTCTACTTCTATCCCAAGGACGATACCCCCGGCTGCACCGTCGAAGCGGTCGAATTCAGCGCGAAGATGGCCGATTTCAACGCGGCGCGGACCGCGGTGCTGGGAATCTCCAAGGACAGCGTCAAGAGCCACGCCAGGTTCCGCGACAAGCACGGGTTGCGGGTGATCCTCTTGTCGGACGAGACCGGCGCGGTGGTGGAGCGGTTCGGCGTCTGGATCGAGAAGTCGATGTACGGCAAGAAGTACATGGGAATCGAGCGCTCGACCTTCCTGATCGACGTCCACGGCCGCGTCGCGCAGGTCTGGCGCAACGTGAAGGTCCCCGGGCACGTCGAGGAAGTTCTGGCGGCCGCCGCGGCACTCTGAAGAGCGCCGCGATTGCCGATCGCGAGGAAACGTTCGCAGTCCAACGGGTTGCCCGGGCAGACCTGCGATTACGGTTGAAGTCAGAGACTTACAACCTGACGTTGTCTCTCGGCAAGTATCCGCCGAGGCGAAAACCGGTGCGTCCGCCCGGGCCGTCTCGCGTTGCAACAGGCGGCCAACCTTCCTAGACACGACCCACGCATGGGGGCTGCGCTCAAATAAGGCAACAACCAGAGGGTGACCGCATGGCGGGTCTTCGTTACCGGCTGAACAACGTACTGTCTCCGCATTTCCCCGAAAAACGCTTGTTCATCCAATCCGGAGGCTCCACGCGATACCTGCGCCTGACGCCCCTTTCCCAGCTCCTGTCCAGCGGCATGGGGATGGCCGCGGTGGCGTTCCTGGCGATAGCGGGGGCGACCGTGGCGGTCGGCCTTGCCGGGCCCGAGGCCGGCTTCAACCAGTCTGTGGTGATCCAGAAGGCCTACCAGGCCCGGCTGGAGGAGCTCGCCTCCGAGCGCGACCAGCGCGCCGCCGAGGCGCGCTCGGCGCAGGAGCGCTTCCAGGTGGCGATGGACCAGATCAGCCGCCAGCAGACGGCGATCCTGCAGTCGGTCGAGGAGCGGCGCGAGCTCTCGACCGCGCTCGACCTGATGCGCCAGCGGCTCCAGGACGCGGTCGGACAGCGCGACGCGGTGGCGAGCGCCAACGACCGCCTGCTCGCTCAGATGAACGAGGTGAGCAAGTCGCTGGCAGGCCAGAACAGCAGCGACCTGAGCCAGACGCTCGACACCATCACCGCCGCCCTCAACGAAGCGGTTGCGGTGCGTGACGCGGCGACCGCGGACAGCGCCGCCCTGACCCAGCAGCTCGCCGAGCTCGAGCTCAAGGACAAGATCAACACGCAGCGCCAGGACGAGATGGTCGACCAGCTCGAGCAGGCGGTGTCGATGTCCTTCGGACCGCTGCAGAAGATGTTCAAGAACACCAACATCGACGTCGACAGCCTGATCGCCACGATCCGCAGCAGCTATTCCGGCCAGGGCGGCCCGCTCGGTCAGGTCTCGGTGGGCACACGCTCCTTCGCCGATCCCTCGGTCAGCACCCGGTTCGACCGGCTGATGCTCGATCTCGACCGCATGAACCTGATGCGGATCGCGTCGCTGAAGGTGCCGGTGGCGATGCCGCTCCACAACGAGTTCCGCTTCACCAGCGGTTTCGGCGTCCGGCACGACCCCAAGGGACGCGGCACCCGGATGCACACCGGGGTCGATCTGGCCGGCCCGAAGGGCACGCCGATCTACGCGACCGCGGACGGCGTCGTCGTCGCGGCCGGCCCCGAGAGCGGTTACGGCAACGTCGTGCGAATCCAGCACGAGTTCGGTTTCGAGACAGTCTATGCCCACCAGAGCAAAATCATGGTCAGGGTCGGCCAACAGGTATCGCGTGGCGTGCAAATAGGTGCTATGGGTTCAACCGGGCGTAGTACCGGCTCGCATCTCCACTACGAGGTTCGGGTCAACAACGCGCCTGTGAATCCGATGACCTATTTGGAGGCCGCAAAGGATGTTTTCTAAGCCGAAGCCCGACGAGGCCCCGCCGCCGAGCGCGACGTCGACGCCGAACACCCTGATCCCCACCTCGCTCGACAGCAGGCCGGCGCCTGCAGCGGTGCCGACCGCGCCCGCCGCTCCCAAGGCGAAGCCCGCCGCGTCGGTCCTCTCCTCGGACATCACCATCCTCGGCAATGTGCGCTCCAGCGGCGACATCCAGGTCGAGGGCAACGTCGAAGGCGACATCCGCGCCCAGGTGCTGATCGTCGGCGAAGGCGCCACGGTCAAGGGCGAGGTGATCGCCGACGAGGTCGTGGTGCACGGCCGCGTCGTCGGCCGCCTGCGCGGCCTGAAGGTCCGGCTCAGCGCCTCGGCACGCTGCGAGGGCGACATCGTCCACAAGACGATCGCCATCGAGAGCGGCGCCCACTTCGAAGGCTCGGTGCAGCGGCAGGACGACCCGCTCGGCAAAGGCAAGGCCGAACCCGCACGTCTCGCCGCGCCAGCACCGGCGATGGCCTGAGGCCGCTTTCACTTCGCGGATTTGTCCGTCGACAAATCCGCGCGCGCCTGCCTGCCCCGGCAGGCGCGTCTCCGACGCACCCGCCAGGCAGGCGCGCGCGGATTGCAAGCCAACGGTGAAGTTGAACCCCCCTCGCCCTTCGCGCTCACGCGCTCCGGGCGACGAACCGGCGCGACGCGGTGCGTCGCTTTTGCCGGTTCGAAGCGTTTGAGCCGTTACTCTTCGGCCGCCTGCGCTTCTGCCCGGCTCTTGCCCGACACCTGCAGCGCCAGCGCCGCCGCCATGAACGGGTCGAGATCGCCGTCGAGCACCCCGGAGGTGTCGGAGGTCTCGTGGTTGGTGCGCAGGTCCTTCACCATCTGGTAGGGCTGCAGCACGTAGCTGCGGATCTGGTTGCCCCAGCCGGCGTCGCCCTTTGCCTCATGCTGCGCGGTGATCGCTTCGTTGCGCTTCCTCAGCTCCAGCTCGTAGAGCCTTGATTTCAGGGCCGCCATCGCGTTCGCCCGGTTCTGGTGCTGCGACTTCTCCGAGCTCGTCACCACGATGTTGGTCGGCAGGTGGGTGATGCGCACCGCGCTGTCGGTGGTGTTGACGTGCTGGCCGCCGGCGCCGGAGGAGCGATAGGTGTCGATGCGGATGTCGTTCGGCTGGATGTCGATCTCGATGTTGTCGTCGACCACCGGATAGACCCAGACCGAGCGAGAACGAGGTGTGCCGCCGCGCCGCGCTGTCGAACGGCGAGATGCGCACCAGCCGGTGCACGCCGCTCTCGGTCTTGAGCCAGCCGTAGGCGTTGGGCCCCTTGACCTGGTAGGTGACCGAGCGGATGCCGGCCTCCTCGCCCGGGTTCTCCGAGATCAGCTCGACCTTCATGCCGTGTGCCTCGGCCCAGCGCACGTACATCCGCGCCAGCATCGCCGCCCAGTCGCAGCTCTCGGTGCCGCCGGCGCCGGCGTTGATCTCGAGGAAGGTGTCGTTGCCGTCGGCCTCGCCGTCGAGCAGCGCCTCGGTCTCGCGCTGCGCCGCCTGCTCGCGCAGCGCCCGGATCGCCGCCTCGGCGTCGGCCACCACCGCCTCGTCGCCTTCGGCCTCGCCGAGCTCGATCAGCTCCTGCTGGTCGGCGAGCTCGCGCGCCAGTGCGTGGTAGCTGTCGAGCGCGTCGGCCAGCATCTGCCGGTCGCGCATCAGCTTCTGTGCCCGCGCCGGATCGTTCCAGAGCTCGGGGTTCTCCGACATCGCGTTCAGCTCTTCCAGCCGGTGCCCGGCGGTTTCCCACCCCAGCCGCTGGCGCAGCAGCGCGAGCGAGCGCTCGATCTCCTCCACCAGTCGTTCGGTTTCTGCGCGCATCGTCTTAGTTCCCAGGGTTCCGGCGCGCAGGACGTGTCGGGGCCGCCGCAACCGCCTCCGACCGGCTTCTAGTCATGCCGTCAGCAAGGGTCAATCGCAGACGCGGTCGCTGCCGGTCAGCCGATGAACCGGCCGGCGATGCGCCCGATGCCGCCCCACCGGCGCCTGAGCTCGACCTGCCGCTTGGTGTTCGAGTGCGGAAACGGACGAGCGGGCACCGGCTTGCCGAGAAAGGCGCAGAGCCCGTCCCAGCCGGCGTCGCGCGCCAGCTCCATCGTGAAGAGATCGTGCGGGCGTTCGCGGAAATGCTCGCGCACCTCGGCGTTGTGCCGCCGCATCCGGCGCTTGTAGACCGCCTCGTTGCCGGCCGGATGACCGTGCCCGGGACCATAGATCAGCGCGCGCATCGGCAAATCCCGCTCGCCGAAGTCGTCGAGCGTGCTCTTGTACCACTTGTCCTCGTCGCGCAGCGTCAGGATGAACTTCGACCCGGGGAAGAGCATGTCCATCCGCCGGTAGACCAGCGGCCAGGGATTGTCCTGGAAGGCGTCGTACTCGACGGCCAGCCGCTCGACCATCGGGATCAGCGTCGTCGCGATGTCGGGGTCCTTGGTGCCGTTCGGGCCGGTCACGCGATACCCGAGGATCTCGAGCGCCTCGCCCATCGTGGTGGTGCCGGTCTTGTGAAAGCCGATGCAGAAGACCTTGGGCGTCAGGGCTCGTGCCTTCAATAGAGCCCTCCACTTGAAATCGAACCGAGAGACGGGTTCTTGGGCAGCGTCCGGGCCTGGCCTCTGACCATGACGCGTTCGATCGCCGGCGAGTTCCGCACGTCGTCGAAGAGCGGCACGTCGGCGCCCATCTTCCAGCCGGCGTCGACGGTGTTGCCGTAGCCGCCGACCATCAGCTCCTGGCCGTCGCGCAGGTATTCCGCCTGGACGTTGTCGCCGGTGGCGTCGTCGGCGAGCCGCTGGCCGGTGTGCCGGTCGATCTTGATGAAGTGGCCGCCCGGCGGCACCGGGAAGGTGACCGGCCCCTGCCCCTGCATCGCCTTCTTGATGAATTCCTCGAAGATCGGCGCGCAAAGCGTCCCGCCGAAGGCGCTTTTTCCCAGCGGCCGCGGCGTGTCGTAACCCATGTAGCAGCCGGCGACGATACGGGGGCTGTAGCCGATGTACCAGACGTCCTTGGCCTCGTTGGTGGTCCCGGTCTTGCCCGCAAGGTTCAGGTGCAGCTGGCCGACGGTCGCGGCGCTGGTGCCGCGGGCGACGGCGCCCTGCAGCATCGAAGTGACCTCGTAGGCGGTGATCGGGTCCATGATCCGGTCGGCGTTGGAATGGACCATCGGGTTCTCCGCGTCGCTTACGTCCTCGCCGGTGCATTCCTCGCAGGCCCGCTGGTCGTGGCGGTAGATCGTCTTGCCGTAGCGGTCCTGCACCCGGTCGACCAGCGTCGGCTCGACCTTGAGGCCGCCGTTGGCGATCTCGGCGTAGGCGGTCACCATCTTGTAGAGCGTGGTCTCGCCGGCGCCGAGCGAGTAGCTGAGCAGCGGCGGCATGTCGTCGTAGATGCCGAAGCGCTCGCCGTACTTCGCCACGGTGTCCATGCCGACGTCCTGGGCGATGCGCACGGTCATCAGGTTGCGCGACTGCTCGATGCCGGTGCGCATCGGCGTCGGGCCGTAGTAGGTGTTGCCCGAGTTCTCCGGCTTCCAGATGCCGGCGCCCGTCGCCACCTCGATCGGCGCGTCGAGCACGATCGTCGCCGGGCTGTAGCCGCTGTCGAGGGCTGCGGCATAGACGAACGGCTTGAACGACGAGCCGGGCTGGCGCAGCGCCTGGGTGGCGCGGTTGAAGACGCTCGACTGGTAGGAAAAGCCGCCCTGCATCGCGAGGACGCGCCCGGTCTGGGTGTCCATCGCCACGAAGCCGCCCTGGATCGCCGGGATCTGGCGGTAGGACCAGTGGTCGAACGCGCCGTCTTTCTCGACGGCCTTGACCATCACCACGTCGCCCACCTTCCAGAGGTCGTCCGCGCCCTCAGCGGCGCGCAGCCGGCCGGTGTCGGAGGCGCGGATGCGCGCCCAGCTCGCCTCGGAGAAGGCGAGCGTGTCGCCGCCCGCGGTCGCCGGCACCCCCTCGACGCCGATCCGCGCGGCGTCGGCGTCCACCGACAGGACGACGGCCGGGTGCCAGCCGTCGATGTCGCGCGGCACCCGGGTCGTGCCGAGCGCATGGCGCCAGCTCTTGGGATCGGCGGGGTCGAAGCTCGCCGGGTCGATCTCCGCCACCGGCCCGCGGTAGACGTTGAGGTTGCGATCGTACTGTTCCAGCCCGTCGCGCAGCGCCTTGGCCGCGACCGACTGCAGGTCGGGGTCGACCGTGGCCCGGATGGTCAGGCCGCCGGTGAAGAGCTCCTCGTCGCCGAACTTCTCCGAAAGCTGGCGGCGGATCTCGTCGGTGAAGTAGTCGCGCGGCGGCATCTCGCTGCGCGCCGAGGCGATGGCGCCGCTCTGCACGGTGACCAGATCCTCGGCCTTGGCCGCCTCGGCCTCGGCGCGGGTCACGTAGCCGTTGTCGGCCATCTGGTCGAGCACGTAGTTGCGCCGGGCCACGGCGCGCGCCTCGTTGCGCACCGGGTGCAGCTCGCTCGGCGCCTGCGGCAGCGCCGCGAGATAGGCGGTCTCGGCCAGGGTCAGCTGCTCGAGCGACTTGGCAAAGTAGATCTGCGCCGCCGCGGTGACGCCGTAGGAGTTCTGGCCGAGGAAGATCTCGTTCAGGTAGAGCTGGAGGATGTCGTCCTTGTCGAGCGTGTTCTCCAGCCGCGTCGCGAGGATGATCTCCTTGATCTTGCGCTCGCCCGAGCGGTCGCCGGTCAGGAGGAAGTTCTTCATCACCTGCTGGGTGATCGTCGAGGCGCCGCGCAGGCGTCCGCCGTTCACCGCCGCGTCGTAGACGGCCGCGGCGATGCCACGCGGATCGAAGCCGTGATGCACGTAGAAGTTCTTGTCCTCCGCCGAGATGAAGGCGTCCTTCACCCGGTCGGGGATCTCGTCGATCGGCGTGAAGATGCGTCGCTCGCGGGCGAACTCGTCCATCAGCCGGCCCTGGCCGGAGTAGATCCGGCTCAGCGTCGCCGGCTCGTAGTTCTCGAGCTGGGCGTAGTCGGGCAGATCCTTGCCGTAGATCGCGAAGATCGCCGCGACCGCCGCCAGGGCCATGATCGAGCCGAGCGCCAACCAACTGAAAAGAAAACCGAAAAACCTCAAGACGATCCGCAGCACGATTCGTGTCCCGTATATGCTCGCGGCACACTACCGAAGCCGCCGCAAAACGTCAAAAACCGAGCGACGCCGCCCGACCGGCGCGCCTGCGCGGCCTCTTGCGATCCGCCGCGGCTAAAACCATTTGTCATCTTGAAGGCACGTGCATAAAGTGGGGCCTTGGACCCGGTCTCGCTTTCTGCCGCGTCCTACTCGTATTCGTCGCATGCTAGCGGCATTGCAAGACCGCTTCAGTTGTCTTGGATGATCCCGGCAGACTTGCGACAGGCGTTCGCGCCGCAAGGGAATCCCGGGCCTTCGGCCCGGACAGACAGGGGTTCGGGGCTCGTGTTGTCCCCGGACCGGAGCAGAACCGCGGTGAAGCGCGAAGGACCCTACCCGCATACGCGATCCGTCCCGGACCAGGGTCGGGCGATATCGGCTGGTGGACGCGTTTCCGCATTACCCCCTGGAACCCGGGACACCCGGTGCCGCACGGCACCGGGTGCCGCTGGCGTTCACGAAAGAAACCATGACCAAGAAAATGCTGATCGATGCCACGCACGCGGAAGAGACCCGCGTCGTCGTGGTGGACGGAACCCGGGTCGAAGAGTTCGACTTTGAATCGCTGAACAAGCGGCAGCTCGCCGGCAACATCTATCTCGCCAAGGTGACCCGCGTCGAGCCGTCGCTGCAGGCGGCGTTCGTCGACTACGGCGGCAACCGCCACGGGTTCCTCGCGTTCTCGGAAATCCATCCCGACTACTACCAGATCCCCAAGGCCGACCGCGAGGCGCTGATGGCCGAGGAGGCCGCACTCGCCCGCGAGGCCGACGAGGAAGCCGAGCGGCCCAAGGCCCGCGGCGGCCGCTCGCGCAGCCGCAGGCGGCCGCAGGCGGCCTCCGAAGGCGCCCCCGCCGGCGACGACGCCGTGCTCGCAGCCCCGGTGCCGGAAGGCCCCGAGGCCGAAGGGCTCGAGGACGTGCCGCCGCCGTCCGCCGCGGCGGGCGACATCGAGATCGACGTTCCCGACGAGCCGGGCTCGACCGAGGAGCCCTTGGCCGGCGAGTCCGACCATTCCGATCACGATCACGATCACGATCACGGGGCGCATGAAGCGCACGACCACGCGCCTGACGGCGACTACGAAGCCGTAGGCGGCGACGATGTCGCCGAGGAGCGCGCTCCGCGGCGCATGTCTCGCGCCCGCCGCTACAAGATCCAGGAAGTGATCAAGGTCCGCCAGATCCTGCTCGTCCAGGTCGTCAAGGAAGAGCGGGGCAACAAGGGCGCGGCACTCACCACCTATCTCTCGCTCGCCGGACGCTACTGCGTGCTGATGCCCAACACGGCGCGCGGCGGCGGCATCAGCCGCAAGATCACCAACGCCGCCGACCGCAAGAAGCTCAAGGAAATCTCCTCCTCGATCACCGTTCCGGACGGCGCCGGCCTCATCATCCGCACCGCCGGTGCGGCCCGCACCAAGACCGAGATCAGGCGCGACTACGAATACCTGCTGCGCCAGTGGGAGATGATCCGCGACCTGACGCTGAAGTCGATCGCGCCCGCGCCGATCTACGAGGAAGGCAGCCTGATCAAGCGCGTGATCCGCGACCTCTACAGCCGCGACATGGACGAGATTCTGGTCGACGGCGAGCGCGGCTACCGCGAGGCCAAGGACTACATGAAGATGCTCATGCCTTCGCACGCGAAGAACGTGAAGCATTACGCCGACGTCCTGCCGCTCTTCTCCCGCTTCCAGGTGGAATCCTACCTGAGCGCGATGTTCAACCCCACCGTCCAGCTCAAGTCCGGCGGCTACATCGTGATCGACGTCACCGAGGCGCTGGTCGCGATCGACGTGAACTCGGGCCGCGCCACCCGCGAGTCCTCGATCGAGGACACCGCGCTCAAGACCAACATGGAGGCGGCCGAAGAAGCCGCCCGCCAGATGCGTCTGCGCGACCTCGCCGGCCTCATCGTCATCGACTTCATCGACATGGAGGACCGGCGCAACAACGCCGCCGTGGAGAAGAAGCTCAAGGACAAGCTCAAGACCGATCGCGCCCGCATCCAGGTCGGCCGCATCTCGGCGTTCGGCCTGCTGGAGATGTCGCGCCAGCGGCTGCGCCCCGGCATGATCGAGGCGACCACCAAGGGCTGCCCGCACTGCCACGGCACCGGCCGGGTCCGCTCCGACGAACTCGATGGCGCTGTCCCTGCTGCGCGAGATCGAGGAGGAAGGCGTCAAGCAGCGCTCCAAGGAAGTGCTGATCGTCGTGCCGGTCGACATCGCCAACTACCTGCTCAACCACAAGCGCGAGCACATCGCGATGATCGAGGCGCGGTTCGGCCTCTCGGTGCGGGTCGAGGGCGATGCGTCGCTGATCAGCCCCGACTACAAGGTCGAGAAGTTCAAGGTCGCCTCGCGGATCATCCCGGTGCCCGAGAGCCTCAACCTCACGCCGGTCGCCTACCCCGAGCCCGAGAGCGACGAGGACGAGACCGTCGCCGAGGACGAGGAGGAGGCCGTCGAGACCAGCGAGGCATCGGCTTCGGGCGAGCGTGCCGCCAACGGCGGCAAGCGCAAGCGCCGGCGCCGGCGTCGTGGCGGCAAGTCCGGCGGCGAGCAGGCCGCGCCCGGCGAGTTCGCCGGCGAGCCGGCCGAGGCCGAGGCCGAGGCGAACTCCGGCGAGAGCGAGCCGGACGCCGGTGCCGCCGAGCCCGAGCCCGAAGCCGCTCCGATGGCTGCAGAAGCCGAGGCGAGCGAGCCGCGACCGAAGTCGCGCCGCCGCTCGCGCGGCGGCAGCAAGCGCGGGGCCGAGCCCGCGGCCGAGGACGCGGTCAGCGAAAGCGCGGCCGCCTCGCCGTTCGGCGAGGTGATCGATCTCGGCGAGGAAGCCGGCCCGCAGATCGTCGAGGTGCCCGAGACCAATGCGCCGCAGCCCGAGCGGCGTCCGCGCGAGCGGGTCCGCAAGCCGGTCGCGGCGGTGCTCGAAGTGATCGCCGCCACGGTCGAGCGCGCGACCCCGCATTTCGGCTCGGACGAGGAGCGCCCAGCCGAAGACGAGACGGTCACGGAGGCCGAAGCGCAGGAACCCCGGGAAGAGCCGCAGGCGGAAGCACCGCCCGAACCCGAGCCCGAGCATGAGGCCGAGCCGGAGCATGAGACCGCTTCGGCCGACGCCGGCAAGGCCGAGGAGGGGCCGAAGCGTCGCGGCTGGTGGTCGCGGACGATCAGCGGCTCCTGAGCAAGCCGGCCGGCGCCTCGCGGGCGCCGGCCCAGACTTGCAGCCTCCGCAGCCCCTCGGCGATGTCGGCGGTCGAGCCGGCATAGGAAAACCGCAGCGTGCCCGCGCCGCGCCGCGGGTCGAAGTCGAGCCCCGGCGTCACGGCGACGCCGGCTTCCTGCAGGATGCGGGTGGCGAAGGCGCGGCTGTCGGCGGTGATCTCGCCGACATCGGCGTAGATGTAGAACGCCCCGTCCGGCGGCGCGATGCGCTCGAACCCGGCGCTCGGCAGCCCCTCGAGCATCAGCGCCCGGTTGGCGCGGTAGACCGCGAGGTTCGCCTCGAGCTCCTCGGTTGCGTCCATCGCCGCCAGCGCCGCGACCTGGCTCGCATGCGGCGCGCAGATGAAGAAGTTCTGCACCAGCCGCTCGATGCGGCGGACATGCGCCTCGGGCACCACCATCCAGCCGATCCGCCAGCCGGTCATCGAGAAGTACTTGGAGAACGAGTTGATGACGTAGACGTCGTCGGAGATTTCCAGCGCAGAGACCGCGCGCGCGCCGTACTGGATGCCGTGGTAGATCTCGTCCGAGATGAAGGCGAGGCCGAGCTCCGCCGACCGCTCGATCAGCGCCGCGAGCTCGGACCGCGCCAGCATGGTCCCGGTCGGATTGGCCGGGCTCGCGACCAGCAGCCCCGCGAGATCGCCCGTCAGATCGGCGGCGGTCGGCTGGAACCGGTCCTCGGGACCGGTGGCGATGCCGACCGGCAGGAGATCGAGCGCACGCAGGATGTTGCGATAGCTCGGATACCCGGGCTCGCCGATCGCCACGCGGTCGCCGCGCGTCGAAGAGGCTGGTGAACGCCAGGATGAACCCCGCCGACGACCCCGCCGTCACCACCACCCGCGCCGGATCGAGATCGACGCCGTACCAGTCGCAGGTAGAGCCGGGCGATCCGCGCCCGGAGCGCCGGCAACCCGAGCGCCACGGTGTAGCCGAGCGCACCTGCCTCCATCGCCCGCGCCAGCGCGGCGCGCGCCGCGGCAGGTGCGGGAGTGCCGGGCTGGCCCACCTCCATGTGGATCACCGAGCGCCCCCGCGCCTCTTCGGCGCGGGCGGCCTCCATCACGTCCATCACGATGAAGGGATCGACTTCGCCCCGGCTTGATGTCCGCACGCCGCGTCTCCTAGGGTTGCCCGCTCCGCGCCATACGACCAAAAGCAGGCGGAGGCAAACCGAGGTCCGCCTTGCCGCTGATCGCCCGTCTTGCCGCGCCGCTCCTGGCGCTGGCGCTCGCTGCCGGCCCCGCCGGTGCAGCCTCGCTGATTCGCGACGCCGAGATCGAGCACACGCTGCAGCGGATGTGCTGGCCGCTGTTCCGGGCCGCCGGGCTGAACCCCGGCACCGTCCAGATCTACATCGTCAACGACCCCGAGCCCAACGCCTTCGTCGCCGGAGGCCAGAACATCTTCGTCAACACCGGGCTCCTGACCGAGCTCGACGGCCTCGACGAGGTGCGCGCGGTCATCGCGCACGAGACCGGCCACATCACCGCCGGGCACCAGGTCCGCGGCAACGAGGCGATGCAGGGCGCGCGCGGCATCGCCGCCATCGGCATGCTCGGCGCCGCGGCGGCGGCGGTCGCCGGCAGCCCCGGGGCCGGCGTGGCGCTGGCGGCAGGCTCGACCCAGGTGGCGCACCGGAGCATGCTCGCCTACAGCCGCACCGAGGAGGCGAGCGCCGACCAGGCCGGGCTGCGCTACCTCGCGGCGGCCGGCGGCGACCCCGAAGCGATGATCAAGGTGCTCGACCACTTCGAAGGCCAGGAGATGCTGCTCGGCACGATGATGGACCCCTACGCGCAGAACCACCCGATGTGGAGCGACCGCATCGCGATGCTTCAGGACCAGGTCGAGAAGATGCCGCACGGCAGCGGCCCCTCGGCGGAGGACACCTACTGGTACGACCGGATGGTGGCCAAGCTCGACGCGTTCCTCAAAAGCCCTGCCCAGACGCTGCGCAAGTACCCCGAGAGCGACACCTCCGAGACGGCACTCCTGTCGCGCGCCATTGCCTGGCACCGCCGCCCGGACCCGGCCCGCGCCTCGGCCAGCATGGCCGCGCTGATGCGGCTGCGCCCCGACGATCCCTACTACGAGGAGCTCGACGGCCAGATTCTCCTCGAATCCGGCCATGCCGCGGCGGCGGCGGCCGCCTATCGCAAGGCGGTGGCACTGGCGCCCGAGGAGCCGCTGATCCTCGGCGGGCTCGGCCGCGCGCTCCTCAACATGGACGACCCCGCCGTGACGGCCGAAGCGCGCGACGCGCTGGCCCGCTCCGCCGAGGAGGACGAGGCCAACGGCGACGTGCTGCGCGACCTCGCCCTCGCCGAAGCCCGCCTCGGGCACGAGGGTGCCGCCGCCCTCGCCACCGCCGAGCGCTTCACCCTGGAAGGCCAGTTCCGCGACGCCGAACGCAACGCCAACCGTGCCGCGGCGCTGCTTCCCGAGGGCTCACCGGGCTGGCGGCGGGCCCAGGATATGATTACCATGGCCAGACGCGCCCAGAACTGAAGGTCCTCATGCGACGTTTCCTCCTCGGCCTGACCACCGCTCTCGGCCTCATGATCGCCCTGCCCGCCGCCGCCCAGGATGCCGCCGCGCAGGACGCCGCGCAGTCGTCGCCCTTCAGCAGCGGCGACAAGGAGGCGCTGCACGCCGAGATCCGCGCCTACCTGCTCGCGAACCCCGACATCCTGATGGAGATGATCAAGCTCCTCGACGAGAAGCAGAAGGCGGCGACCGAGGAAGGCGACAAGGGCCTGATCGCCGATAATTCGCAGGCGATCTTCGACGACGGCTTCTCCTGGGTCGGCGGCAACCCCGATGGCAAGTTCACCATCGTCGAGTTCCTCGACTACCAGTGCGGCTTCTGCCGCAAGGCGCAGCCCGACCTCGGTGAGCTCGTCACCTCCGACGGCGACATCCGCCTGATCGTCAAGGAAATGCCGATCCTCGGTCCCGGCTCCGACCTCGCGGCGCGGGCGGCGATCGCCACGATGATCACCAAGGGCCCCGAGAGCTATGCGGCACTGCATTCCCGGCTGATGACCCTCAAGGGCCAGGTCACCGACACCAGCCTCGACACCGCGCTGACCGACACCGGGCTCGACCCGGCCGAGATCCGCGTCGCGATGGCCGACCCCGAGATCGACCGCCGGCTGGACGCGACGCGCGATCTCGCCGGCAAGCTCGCGATCTCCGGCACCCCGACCTTCGTCTTCGACCAGGAGATGGTGCGGGGCTACCTGCCGCTCGCGCAGATGCGCGACATCGTCGGCCAGCTTCGCGCCAGCAACTGAGGCCGGCGGGGGGCGGACGCATTCCGCGCTTTCCAGCCCGATCCCCTCCAACTATACAGGGCTCCACCCGGCCAAATGAGAACAGGCGGCGCAGTCCGCCTCAACAAGAATACAGGGCGCGCGAACGATGAGCCAGAGACCGCAGGATTCCGACGTCGAGTTCATCCGGGCCCTCGCCGAACTTCTTCGAGCCAACGACCTCAGCGAAATCGAGGTCAGCCGCGACTACGCTACCGAGGGCTCGCTCAACGTCCGCGTCGCCCGCCAGACCCAGGCGGCGCCGGCGGCGGCGCCGGTCGCCGCCGCCCCGCTTCAGATCGCCACCGTTCCCGCGCCCGCCGCGCCGGCGCCTGCCGACCCCGCCGAGGACCCCGGCGTCGTGCCCTCGCCGATGGTGGGCACCGCCTACCTCCAGGCCGAGCCTGAGGCGCCGCCGTTCGTCAAGGTCGGCGACGCCGTCTCCGAAGGCCAGACGATCCTGATCATCGAAGCGATGAAGACGATGAACCAGATCGCAGCACCACGCGCCGGCAAGGTCACGCGCATCCTGATCACCGACGGCCAGCCGGTGGAGTTCGGCGCTCCCCTGTTGATCCTCGAATGATCGCGCGCGCCGTGGCCCGGCACTGAGGCGCCCATGTTCAACAAGGTCCTGATCGCCAACCGCGGGCGAGATCGCGCTCCGCATCCACCGCGCCTGCAAGGAGATGGGCATCCAGACGGTGGCGATCCATTCCACCGCCGACAGCAACGCCATGCACGTGCGCATGGCCGACGAAAGCGTCTGCGTCGGCCCGCCGCCGGCGACACAGAGCTATCTCGCGATGCCGAACATCATCGCCGCGTGCGAGATCACCGGCGCCGAGGCGATCCATCCCGGCTACGGCTTTCTCTCCGAGAACGCCACCTTCGTGCAGATCTGCGAGGACCACGGCCTGAAGTTCATCGGCCCGACCTCCGAGCACATCCGGCTGATGGGCGACAAGATCACCGCCAAGGAGACGATGAAGGCGCTCGGCGTGCCGTGTGTCCCCGGCTCGGACGGCGCCGTGCCGACGCTGGAGGAGGCGCGCCGCGTCGCCGCGGCACTGGGGTATCCGGTGATCGTCAAGGCGACCGCCGGCGGCGGCGGCCGCGGCATGAAGCTCGCGCGGTCCGCCGACGAGATGGAAAGCGCCTTCCAGACCGCGCGCTCCGAGGCCAAGGCCGCGTTCGGCAACGACGAGGTCTACCTCGAGAAGTATCTCTCGACGCCGCGGCACATCGAGGTGCAGGTGTTCGGCGACGGCAGGGGCGGCGCGGTCCACCTCGGCGAGCGCGACTGCTCGCTGCAGCGGCGCCACCAGAAGGTGATGGAGGAGGCCCCCTCCCCGGTCATCGACGCCCGGACCCGCGCCAGGATCGGCCGCATCTGCGCCGACGCGGTGGCGCGGATCAGCTACGCCGGTGCGGGCACCATCGAGTTTCTCTACGAGAACGGCGAGTTCTACTTCATCGAGATGAACACCCGCCTGCAGGTCGAGCACCCGGTGACCGAGGCGATCTTCGACGTCGACCTCGTCCAGGAGCAGATCCGCGTCGCCGCCGGCCTGCCGATGTCGTTCACCCAGGCCGACCTCGAGCCCGCCGGCCACGCCATCGAATGCCGCATCAACGCCGAGAAGCTGCCGCACTTCCAGCCGTCGCCCGGCAAGATCACCACCTACTACGCCCCCGGCGGCCTCGGGGTGCGCATGGACAGCGCGATCTTCGACGGCTACACCATCCCGCCCTACTACGACAGCCTGATCGGCAAGCTGATCGTGCACGCCCGCACCCGCCCGCTGGCGCTGGCGCGGCTGCGCCGGGCGCTCTCGGAACTGGTGGTGGACGGCGTCGACACCACGACGCCGCTCTTCAATGCGCTGCTCGACGAGCCCGACATCCAGGCCGGGACCTACAACATTCACTGGCTGGAGGAATGGCTCGCGCGCGAGACCTGACGCCGGCGCGTTAACACAGTGGCAAGAAATCGTTTCGAAGCAAATTCAATGACTTACCCCATGCCCAGACTCGGGCGTTCCCGCTCGGACCGGCACCCCTGAGCCATGCGGGACGACGGCTACCCCGAGATCACCCCGTCGCTGCTGCTGCAGGCCTATGGCTCGGGCGTCTTTCCCATGGCCGTCGCGGCAGAGGCCGACGAGCTCTTCTGGGTCGATCCGCGGCGCCGCGGCATCCTGCCGCTCGACGGCCTGCACGTCTCGCGCCGGCTGGCACGGAGCTTCCTGCGCGACGACGTCGAGGTCCGCGTCGACCATGACTTCGCGGGCGTGGTCGCCGCCTGCGCCGACCGGCCGGAGACCTGGATCAACGACAAGATCACCGGGCTCTACTGCGAGCTGCACCGCATGGGCTATGCGCACTCCGTCGAGATCTGGCACGAGGACCGGCTGGCCGGCGGCCTTTACGGCGTGGCGCTCGGCGCGGCTTTCTTCGGCGAGAGCATGTTCAGCCGCCACCGCGACGCCTCGAAGTACGCGCTGATCGCGCTGGTCGCGCGGCTCCGCGCCGGCGGGTTCCGGCTGCTCGACACCCAGTTCGTCACCGAGCATCTGGCGAGCCTCGGCGCGATCGAGATCAGCCGCGCCGCCTATCACCAGCAGCTGGAGGCGGCGATCAGCCGGCCGGCGCGGTTCCTGGCCCTGCCGGCCGAGACCAGCCGTCAGTCGATGCTGCAGCTGACCACCCAGACGTCGTAGCGCGGGTGGTCCAGCGCCGAGAGCGCCGGCGACGAGGCAAACATCCAGCCGGCGAAACGCGGGTTCTGCTCGCGGATGTCACGGATCTTGAGGAAGGCGACCGCATCGCCCGAGGGGTCGTCGCGCGGCACCCGGCAGTCCTCGGCGAGAATTTCCAGGTGCCCGAACCGCGTGGTCTGGCCGACCCGCATGTCGATGTCCTGGGCGATGCCGTTGAGCGAATCGAGCCCGCGCAGGTGCAGCACGTTGGCCTCGACCGTGGCGCGGTCGTCGCCGTACTGCACCGACTGCGCCGCCACCGCCTGCCCGGCGCCGAGCGCCAGAACCGTCACGAGGGCCGGATAGATCATTTGCCGGTCCCGAACCGCATCAGCAGGTTGAGCAGGCTGACCGACCCTTGGGTGTTGACGATCTCGTCGCCGGCCGCGAACACGTCGTCCGCGGCGCCGGGGGTGATCTCGACGTAGTTGCCGCCGAGCAGGCTCTCGGAGGCGATCTTCACGTCGGAGTCGGTGGGAATCTTCAAGGCGTTCCGCACGGTGAAGGTGGCCTCGGCCTGGAAGCTCGTGGGGTCGAGCTCGAGCGCCGTGACCGAGCCGACGTTGATGCCGGCGACGCGCACGTCGGTGCCGACGGTGATGCCCTCGGCGCTGCGGAAGCTCGCCTTCAGCGGGTAGCTGTCGCTCGAGAGCTGCAGGCCGCGCGATTGCCCGGCGTAGAGCACGAAGCCCGCCGCCGCCACCAGCACCACCGCGCCGAGCACGGTCTCCGCAACGCTGTTCGCCACCGTCCGCTCCCTATTCCGGCGTCCAGGCCTCGTAGTCCGACCGGATCTTCGGCCCGGCGGACAGGATGCTCCCCGGCGGTCGGTAGGCGAGCGCGCTGCCGGTCATGTTCGGAACATGCGGCAGCTCCCAGGCCTTTCGCGGCAGCGGCGCAACCGTTGGCGCGTCCTGGTAGGTGAAGTGCAGCCAGCCGTTCCACTCCGGCCCGACCCGGCTCGCCTCGATGTCGCCGTTGTAGATCACCCAGCGCCGCGACCCGTCGGCGTTCTGGTAGTAGATGTTGCCCGCTGCATCCTCGCCGACCCGCTTGCCCTTGCGCCAGGTGAAGAGCTGGGTGCCCAGCGTCTGCCCGTTCCACCAGGTGAACGTCTTCAGCATGAAGGTCTTGAGGCTCATCGGCATCCTCGGGCTGCGTCGCCCCCCGTTATGGCGCAACCGGCGGCGGCGGTCCAGCGCCGAGGCCCGCGCGGAACCGGACGCCGTCCTCACAAGCCCGGCAAGGCCGCTTCCGCCGCCGCGACCGGAGGTGACCGATGCCAGCGTTCCGACGGGCGCGACGGCGACCCCGTTTCGCGCGATTTCGCACGCGAAACTACAGCTAACTCTCTGAATTAAAGCCGTTAATATTGATTAGTCCGGAGCAGCCAGCGGCGACGGTCCGGCAGCGGGGGCCGGGCAGGTCGCCCAACCAGGAGATGGCCGGCTGAACCGGGCCGGTGCTCTCCCTTGCCTTGCATGTCGGCGCAGGAATTCGGTAGCGTCCGGGTGAGAGCCACGTCATCGACGCGCTCCCGAGGCGCGGGGAGAGATGCCATGCAAAGACTGATCGCGGGGGCGCTGCTGATGGTTTGCGCCACGGCGGCGCCCGCCCAGGCCCCATCGCTCGAGGCCTTGCGGGAGCGTGCCCTGGAAAGGCGCGCCACCGAGGCCGCGATCTGGGGCATGCCGGCGGTCAACTACGACCTCATGCTCCAGGAGATGCTGGCCAGGACCGCGGGCAAGGTCAATCAGGTGCTCTACTGGAGCAGGCCGCTCGACTGGCACAATCAGACGCTCACCCCGAACCCGGATTCGATCTATCTGATGGCCTTCTGGGACACCCGGGACGTCGGACCGGTCGTGATCGAGGTGCCGCCGGCCGACGGTGGCTCGATCAACGGCAACATCGTGAACGTCTGGCAGATGCCGCTGGAGGATGCGGGACCGTCCGGGGCGGATGCGGGCAAAGGCGGCAAGTACCTGCTGCTGCCGCCCGGGTATGCCGACCCGGTCCCTGAGGGCTACATCCCGCTGCAATCGGACACCTTCGCCGGGTACGCCCTGCTGCGCTCCAATCTCGCCAGCCACTCCGACGCCGACATCGCGAAGTCGGTCGACTACGGCAAGCGCATCCGGGTCTATCCGCTGTCCGAAGCTGCGAACCCGCCGCCGACGGTCTTCACCGACGCCGCGGGCGTGCTGTTCGATTCCACGATCCGCTATGACCCGAGCTTCTACCAGCACCTCGACCGCATCGTGCAGGGCGAACCGTGGCTGGCCCGCGACCGGGCGATGATCGACGCGCTGCGGACGATCGGCATCGAGAAAGGCAAGCCGTTCGCGCCGGACGCGACCACCACCGCCGCTCTTGAGGCTGGCATCCATGAGGCGCAGGCCGAGCTCGCGGCGCAGTACGACGCGGGCCTGCCACCCTTCTGGGAGGGCAGCCGCTGGACGCTGCCGACGGTGCCGGAACTCATCGAAGCGGCGCAGGCCGGGTTCACCGACCCCGACAGCTACCCCGTCGACGCGCGCGGGCTCGCCTATACCTACGCCTATGTGGGCCTGAAGCGCCTGGGCGCCGGGCAATTCTACCTGATCAGCCTGCGGGATGCCGACGGCGAGGCATTCCACGGTGGCCAGACCTACCGGCTTACCGTCCCGACGGACGTGCCGGTCCGGCAGTACTGGTCGGTCACTGCCTACGACCGGGAGACCCACGCCCTGATCCGCAACATGCCGCGCGCAAGCCGCTCTTCCCAGGTGTCGGACCTGCAGGTGAACGCCGACGGATCGGTGGATGTCTACTTCGGCCCCGAGGCGCCGGCCGGCAAGGAAGCGAACTGGGTGCCGACCGACCCCGAGCGCGACTTCGAGCTGATGCTCAGGCTCTACGGGCCAACCGAGGCGCTCGCCGACAAGACATGGGTCCTGCCCGACGTCGCAAAGGCAGAGTGACCCTGGTCCTGCCTCGGGTCACCCCTAAGGCAGCGATCACGGAACCGCAGCCGTCCGGGCGCTCGCGCAACGTTGCTAGTGAACAGGGAATCGCTTTGAAATCAATGCGATACCCCGGATTTCACGCGTGTTACGGCAGTCGCGTAACACGCCTCGGCCTCAGGAGGCCGAGGCGGAGCCTTCCTTGCGGTCGGCGTAGATCAGGAGCGGCTCGCCCTTGCGGTTGATGCACTCCTCGTTGACCACCACCTCCTCGACGCCCTGCATCGAGGGCAGCTCGAACATGGTGTCGAGCAGCACCTCCTCCAGGATCGAGCGCAGGCCGCGCGCGCCGGTCTTGCGGTTGATCGCCCGCTTGGCAATCGCCTTCAGCGCGTCCTCGGTGAAGGTGAGCTGCACGTCCTCCATCTCGAAGAGGCGCTGGTACTGCTTGATCAGCGCGTTCTTCGGCTCGGTCAGGATGGTGATCAGCGCCGCCTCGTCAAGGTCGGTCAGGGTCGCCAGCACCGGCAGGCGGCCGACGAACTCGGGGATCAGCCCGAACTTCAGCAGGTCCTCGGGCTCGAGCGCCTGGAAGAGCTCGCCCACGCGGCGCTCGTCGGGGTCCTTCACCTCGGCGCCGAAGCCCATCGCCGAGCCCCTGCCCCGCTGGGCGATGATCTTGTCGAGCCCGGCAAAGGCGCCGCCGCAGATGAAGAGGATGTTCGTGGTGTCGACCTGCAGGAACTCCTGCTGGGGATGCTTGCGCCCGCCCTGCGGCGGCACGGAGGCGACGGTGCCTTCCATGATCTTCAGGAGCGCCTGCTGCACGCCCTCGCCCGAGACGTCGCGGGTGATCGAGGGGTTGTCCGACTTGCGGCTGATCTTGTCGACCTCGTCGATGTAGACGATGCCGCGCTGCGCCCGCTCGACGTTGTATTCCGCCGACTGCAGCAGCTTCAGGATGATGTTCTCGACGTCCTCGCCGACGTACCCCGCCTCGGTCAGCGTGGTGGCGTCCGCCATGGTGAACGGCACGTCGAGGATGCGCGCCAGCGTCTGCGCCAAGAGCGTCTTGCCGCAGCCCGTCGGGCCGATCAGCATGATGTTCGACTTCTGCAGCTCGACGTCGGTGTTCTTGGTCGCGTGGTTCAGCCGCTTGTAGTGGTTGTGCACCGCGACCGAGAGCACGCGCTTTGCGACCTGCTGGCCGATCACGTAGTCGTCCAGCACCTTGCAGATCTCGTGCGGCGTCGGCACGCCGTCCGACGACTTGACCAGACTGCTCTTGGTCTCCTCGCGGATGATGTCCATGCAGAGCTCGACGCATTCATCGCAGATGAACACGGTCGGACCCGCGATCAGCTTGCGGACCTCGTGCTGGCTCTTGCCGCAAAACGAGCAGTAGAGAGTGTTCTTCGCGTCGCCGCCGGCCGTCTTGCTCATCTCACGCCTCCGGCTTTCGCCATATCTTCCTGCGCCACTGGGCCCGCCCGGCCCAATGCCCCCGGCCGCATGATCCATTGGAACATGCTTGAGCCGCCAATTACAAGTCCAAAGCGCCGCAGCGTTGCCGTGGCTGCCGCCCGATCACGAAGGCTTAACCTCGAGGTCGCGCTGGGTGACGATCTCGTCGATCAGGCCCCAGTCCTTGGCATCCTGCGCGGACATGAAGCGATCCCGCTCCAGCGCCGCCTCGACCGCCTCGACGGACTGGCCGGTGTGCTTGTGATAGATCTCGTTCAACCTATCCTTGATCAGCTGCGTCTCGCGGGCATGGATCATGATGTCGGTCGCCTGGCCCTGGAAGCCGCCCGACGGCTGGTGGACCATGATCCGGCTGTTCGGCAGCGAAAAGCGCATCCCCTTGGCGCCTGCCGTCAGCAGCAGCGACCCCGCCGAGGCCGCCTGCCCGACGCAGAGCGTGGAGACCGGCGGACGCACGTACTGCATGGTGTCGTACATCGAGAGGCCCGACGTCACCACGCCGCCGGGGCTGTTGATGTACATCGAGATCTCTTTCTTCGGGTTCTCGGCCTCGAGGAACAGGAGCTGTGCCACGACCAGCGTCGACATGCCGTCATGGATCGGGCCGGAGACGAAGATGATCCGCTCCTTGAGCAGCCGGGAAAAGATGTCGTAGGCGCGCTCGCCCCGCGCGGTCTGCTCGACCACCATCGGCACGAGGTTCATGTAGGTCTCGACCGGGTCCTTCATGGAGAAACTGCCTTTCGCTGCCGGCGTCTGCGCGAATGCGCGCCGGGGTTGAGGAGAGGAATAGTGGTCCGCCGGGGCCTCCGCAAGGTCCCCCGGCCGAAAGGTCAGGTGCGGGGCGAGGTGTAAATCTTTCGTTGGCATTTCGGAGCGATGCTGACGGCACGGCCGTCGGGTGCGCCCCGAGGACCGGCGAACATCCATCCTCGAACCCGAGAGCGCCCCTGCCGTGGCCGACATCAGCCAACTGAACCACCGGTATTATCTCGCCGAACTCGAGCGGCTTGCCCGCCCGGCGCCCCGGCCGGCGCGACGCCGGCCCGGCCTTCTCGCGCGGCTCGCGGCCACCGTGCGCCGCCGCCTGCAGGTGCGAGGAACGCCGCGCGCGACTGCGCCGCTGCCCTAGGCTTCAGCTCGCTTCGGGCGAGGGCAGGACCACGTCGGGGTTCTCCTCGTCGAGTGCCGCGATCGCCTTCTGCAGCTCGTCCTTGCTCACCGGCGTCTCGGTGATCTTGGCGAGCTCCAGGATGTAGTCGACCACCTTGTCCTCGAAGAGCGGCGCGCGGATCTGCTGCATCGCCTGCGGGTTCTTCTGGACGAACTCGAGGAACTGCCGCTCCTGGCCGGGATACTGGCGGGCCTGCGCGAAGAGCGCGCGCTGCAGCTCCTGGTCGGAGACGGTGATCTCGTGCTTGGTGCCGATCTCGGCCAGGAGCAGGCCCAGCCGCACCCGGCGCTCGGCCAGCCGCTTGTGCTCGTCGGTCGGCTCGATCGCGTCGTGGTCGTGGCCCTGGTGGTCGTGGTGCTCCTCGTGCCAGAGCTGGTGGGCGATCTGGCCGGCCTCGACGTCGACCAGCGACGGCGGTAGCTCGAAGCTGACCCGCTCGTCGAGCGCGTCCATCAGCCGGCGCTTCAGGATCGCGCGGCTGGCCTGGTTGTACTCGTCGCCGAGCCGGGTGCGGATCTGATCCTTGAGCGCGGCGAGGTTGTCCACGCCGTAGCGCACCGCCAGCGCGTCGTCGATCGCGGCGGGCTTGGGCGACTTCACCGCCTTCACCGTCACCGCGAAGACCGCTTCCTTGCCGGCGAGGTGCTTGGCGCCGTATTCCTCAGGGAAGGAAACCGCCACGTCCTTGGCGTCGCCGGTCTTGACGCCGACGAGCTGCTCCTCGAAGCCCGGGATGAAGCTGCCCGAGCCGAGCACCAGCGGGAAGTCCTCGGCGGTGCCGCCTTCGAACGGCTCGCCGCCGACGGTGCCGGCGAAGTCGATCGTCACCTGATCGCCGTCCTCGGCGGCGGCACCCGCCTCGCGGTCCTCGAAGTCCTTGGCCGAGGCAGCGAGATTGGTCAGCGCCTCGTCGACGGCGCTGTCGTCGATCTCGGCGACCAGCTTCTCGAGCGCGATGTCGGCGAGCGCGACCTCGGGGACCTGCGGCAGGGTCTCGTAGGTCATCGAGACCTCGACGTCCTGGCCTTCGGCCCAGTCCTCGTTGGTCATCTTCACTTCGGGCTGCAGCGCGGGACGATCGCCGCTCGCCTCGAAGTGATCGCGCATCGCCTGGTCGATCTGCTCCTGCATCGCCTCGCCGAGCACCGACTTGCCGAACATCTTCTTCATCAGCGCCGCAGGGGCCTTGCCCTTGCGGAAACCCTTCATCTGGAAGTCCTTGCGGGCCTCTTCCAGCTTCTCGGTGACCTTCGCCTCCAGCTCGGTCGCCGGCAGCCGGATGGCGTAGCCGCGCTTCAGGCCTTCGTTCAGGGTTTCGGTGACCTGCATCGTGGGAATTCCTTGTCTCTCGTCCTCTGGTGCGGGCGGAGGGACTTGAACCCCCACGCCTTGCGGCGCCAGAACCTAAATCTGGTGCGTCTGCCAGTTCCGCCACGCCCGCGGCCGCGGCCCTGCGCGAAAACCGGGCCAATCGAGGCCGCTTCCTAGCAGAGCGTCCCGAGGGGCGCGAGCGAAAAATCGCGCCTCGCGCCGTCGCGCGGCCCGTTGCCGTGGCCTTCGAATTCTGCCCAATCCTTGGGCAGTCTGGTGATTTTACAAGCAGCGTCGCCGGATTCTCGAAACGCTCCCGACGCGCTTCCCTCCGTCGGATTGAATCCCTCCGGACAAGCTGTTTTTCCGGGCCGCGATCTGGCGAAAGGATCGCCACAAGAACGGTCGGGAGCCCGCAGACATGAAGAAGATTGAAGCCATCATCAAGCCGTTCAAGCTCGATGAGGTCAAGGAAGCTCTTCAGGAGGTTGGCATCCAGGGCCTCAGCGTGATCGAGGCCAAGGGCTTCGGGCGCCAGAAGGGCCACACCGAGCTCTACCGCGGCGCCGAGTACGTGGTGGACTTCCTGCCCAAGGTGAAGATCGAGGTGGTGCTGGCCGACGAGCAGGTCGATGCCGCGGTCGAGGCGATCATCAACGCCGCCAAGACCGGCAAGATCGGCGACGGCAAGATCTTCATCATGCCGGTCGAGCAGGCGATCCGCATCCGGACCGGCGAAGAGGGCAACGACGCGCTCTGAGCCCCGCGCGGCCGGCAATTTCGAACTGGAACAAGGAAACGAGATGAGCGACAAAAATTCGGTCCTTCAATCGATCAAGGATGACGACATCGCGTACGTGGACCTGCGGTTCTGCGATCCGCGCGGCAAGCTGCAGCACGTGACCATCGTCTCCGATCTCGTCGACGAGGATTTCCTCGACGAGGGTTTCATGTTCGACGGCTCCTCGATCGCCGGATGGAAGTCGATCGAGAAATCCGACATGAAGCTGATGACCGATCCCGACCTCGGCCTACATCGATCCGTTCTATGCCGAGAAGACGCTCTGCCTGCACTGCACCGTGCTCGAGCCCGACACCAACGAGCCCTATGACCGCGACCCGCGCGGCACCGCCGAGAAGGCCGAGGCCTATCTCAAGCAGACCGGCATCGGCGACACCTCCTATTTCGGACCCGAGGCGGAGTTCTTCCTCTTCGACGACGTGCGCTTCTCGAACACCCCGAACAAGGTGAGCTTCCAGGTCGATGCGGTCGACGCGGCGTGGAACACCGACACCGTCTACGAGATGGGCAACATGGGCCACCGCCCGGGCGTCAAGGGCGGCTACTTCCCGGTGCCGCCGGTCGACGCGTCCCAAGACATCCGCGCCGAGATGCTGACGACGATGAAGCGGATGGGCATGAAGGTCGACAAGCACCACCACGAGGTCGCCTCGCCGCAGCACGAGCTCGGCCTGATCTTCGGCTCGCTGACCGAGCAGGCCGACAACATCCTGAAGTACAAGTACGTCATCCAGAACGTCGCGCACGCCTACGGCAAGACCGCGACGTTCATGCCCAAGCCCTACTACGGTGACAACGGCTCGGGCATGCACGTCAACATGTCGATCTTCAAGGGCGGCAAGCCGGTCTTCGCCGGCGACAAGTACGCCGACCTCTCCAGCGAGGCGATCTGGTTCATCGGCGGCATCCTGAAGCACGCCAAGACGATCAACGCCTTCACCAACCCGACGACCAACAGCTACAAGCGGCTGATCCCGGGCTTCGAGGCGCCGGTGCTCTTGGCCTACTCGGCGCGCAACCGCTCGGCATCGGTGCGCATCCCGTGGGCGGAGAGCCCCAAGGCCAAGCGCGTCGAGTGCCGCTTCCCCGACCCGTGCGCCAACCCCTACCTCGGCTTCGCCGCGCTGCTGATGGCCGGGCTCGACGGCATCCAGAACAAGATCGACCCGGGTGCGGCGTCCGACAAGGACCTCTACGACCTGCCGCCCGAGGAGCTCGCCGAGATACCCACGGTCTGCGGCAGCCTGCGCGAGGCGCTCGAGTGCCTCACCGCCGACCACGAGTTCCTGCTCAAGGGCGACGTCTTCACCAAAGGCCAGATCGAGGGCTACATCGCGCTGAAGTGGCCGGAAGTCTACATGATGGAGCACACGCCGCATCCGGTCGAATACCAGATGTACTACAGCCTCTGACGGTCCGGGCGGGCGCGAAGCCCGCCCGTCTACCGCAGCAGGCGATCCACGAACGCCGGAACGGTCTCGGTGGCCGGGCCGTAGTGCCGCTCGTCGAAGCGGGCGGCGTTGTCGGAGGGCTCGAGGTTGAGCTCGACCGTGGCGATGCCGCGGGAGCAGGCCTCCTCGACGAGGCCTGCGGCGGGGTAGACCGCACCGGAGGTGCCGATCGCGACGAAGCGGTCGGCCGCGGCGAGGCGGGCCTCGATCAGCTCCAGTCCGAGCGGCATCTCGCCGAACCAGACGACGTCGGGCCGCAGGCCGCCGGGGCGCCCGCAGGCGGGGCAGGTCTGCGCGGCGTCGAGATCGTCGCGGCACGGACGGCCGTCGCCGCAGTGCAGGCAGCGGGAGCGCAGGATCTCGCCGTGCATGTGGTGCACCTCCGGGCTGCCGGCGCGCTCGTGCAGGTCGTCGATGTTCTGGGTGCAGAGGAAGACGCTCGATCCCGGGCGCCGTCGCGAGCCGCGCCAGCGCGGCGTGGGCGGCGTTGGGGCGGGCGTCGAGTGCGGCGCGGCGGCGCATGTTGTAGAAGTCGTGCACCCGCGCCGGGTCGCGGGCGAAGGCCTCGGGCGTCGCGAGCTTCATCGGGTCGAACCGTGCCCAGAGGCCGCCCCTTGTCGCGGAAGGTGCCGAGGCCGCTCTCGGCCGAGACGCCGGCGCCGGTCAGCACGAAGAGCCTCACGCGGGCGCGCTCCCCGCGAAGGCGTCGGGCCGGACGGTGTCGAGCCGGGCGCGCTGCTCGGCGGTCAGCGCCTCCGGGGCGACCATGTAGGTGTGGATCGAGAACACCACCGCCCGGGTGACCGGCAGGCGCAGCAGCACCTGGCGCTCGACCCGGACGAAGCGGACCGATCCCGGTTCGGGCGTGTGGCGGTCGAATTCGCGGCGCGCGTTGAAGAGCGCGGGGTCGGCGTAGAAGAGCAGGTTCGCCCGCATCAGCGGCGCCTCGGGGCGCAGCGCGTCGAACAGGCGCTGCACGCGGCGGGCGACGGTCTCGTCGTAGCGGTCGACCGGCAGGTGGATGCGCGCGAGGCCGTGGCCGAACTTTTCCGCCAGCGTCCAGTTCGACGGAAAGCACAGGATGGCGCCGGTGAGGCGGTGCTCGGCCTCCGCATCCGGCCTTTGCAGGATCAGCAGGTCCTCCTGCACCAGCCGGCCGGCGGCGACGAGCGGCGGGCCGTCCAGCGGCACCAGCACCCCGTCGGGCCGGCGGACGGCATCGCCCTCGCGCCCGTAGCCGGGCACGCCGGCGAGATGGTCGAGGACCAGCGCCAAGAGCTCCTCGGCGGCGGGGCGGCAGTCTTCGGCCATCGCATGGACGGCACTCGGCCGCTCGGCGATCAGCCGGTCGCGCACCGCCATCTGCGCCGCGAACACCTCGTCGCGCTGCAGCCAGTCGGCGAGTGCGATCGGCGTGGTGCCGGGCAGCCGCAGGGTGTGGTCGGCCATCCACGGCGCCACTGGCAGACGGGTCTGGAGGATCGCTGTCATCGTGCGTCTCGCCAAAGCTCTTTGCCGCCGCCGCCGGTCCAGATATAGAAGGACGGGAGCAGTCCTTCGCACTCCATGGCGAAAGGCAACGACAAAGAAAAGAGGCCCGCATGGTCCACGCCCCCGATCTCTTCGGCGACGACGACCCGGCATCCCGCGCCTACAACGCCAGCTCGATCGAGGTTCTCGAAGGCCTCGAGCCGGTGCGCAAGCGGCCGGGGATGTACATCGGCGGCACCGACGAGCGGGCGCTGCACCACCTCGTCGCCGAGGTGCTCGACAACGCGATGGACGAGGCGGTGGCGGGCCACGCCAGCCGCATCGAGATGGAGCTGCACGCCGATTTCTCGCTGACGGTGCGCGACAACGGCCGGGGGATGCCGGTCGACCCGCATCCGCGGTTTCCCGACAAGTCGGCGCTGGAGGTGATCCTCTGCATGCTGCACGCCGGCGGCAAGTTCTCCGGCGACGCCTACCAGACCTCGGGCGGGCTGCACGGCGTCGGCGTCTCGGTGGTGAACGCGCTCAGCGACCGGCTGACGGTCGAGGTGGCGCGCAACCGGCAGCTCTGGCGGCAGGAGTTCTCGCGCGGGCATCCGCAGGGGCCGCTGCAGGCGCTCGGACCGGCACCGAACCGGCGCGGCACCACGGTGACGTTTCATCCCGACGCGGAGATCTTCGGGGCCTCGGCGCGGCTGCGGCCGGCGCGGCTGCACCGGATGGCGCGGTCCAAGGCTTATCTCTTTTCCGGGGTCGAGATCCGCTGGCGTTGTGCGCCGGAGTGCCTCGGCCAGGGCGACGACACGCCGGAGCAGGCGACGTTCCACTTTCCGGGCGGCCTTGCCGACTACCTCGCCGAGCGGCTCGACGGCGCGCAGTGCTACGCCGACCGGCCGTTCACCGGCAAGGTCGACTTCTCCGAGCGCTTCGGCGCGGGCACCGTCGGCTCGGTGGAGTGGGCGATCAACTGGACGCCGCAGCGCGACCCGTTCGTGGCGTCGTACTGCAACACCATCCCGACGCCCGAAGGCGGCACCCACGAGGCGGGGTTCTGGGCGGCGCTGCTCAAGGGCGTGCGGGGCTACGGCGATCTCAGCGCCAACCGCAAGGCGCAGCAGATCGCCCGCGAGGACGTGATGGCCGGCGGGTCGGCGATGATCTCGGTCTTCATCCGCGAGCCGGAGTTCGTCGGCCAGACCAAGGACCGGCTGGCGACGCAGGAGGCGGCGCGGCTGGTCGAGACCGCGGTGCGCGACCGGTTCGACCACTGGCTGGCCAGCGACACCCGCACCGCGGGGGCGATCCTCGACTACCTGGTGCTGAAGGCCGAGGAACGGCTGAAGCGGCGGGCCGAGAAGGAGACCAGCCGCAAGACCGCGGTCAAGAAGCTGCGGCTGCCGGGCAAGCTCGCCGACTGCTCGGCGACCGGCAAGGAAGGCTCGGAGCTCTTCCTCGTCGAGGGCGACAGCGCCGGCGGATCGGCGAAGCAGGCGCGCGACCGCAAGACCCAGGCAGTGCTGCCGCTGCGCGGCAAGATCCTGAACGTGCTCGGGGCGGCCAGCGCCAAGATGTCCGGCAACCAGGAGCTCTCCGACCTCTGCCAGGCGATGGGGGTGCAGTCGGGGTCGCGGTTCAGCGTCGACGACCTGCGCTACGAGAAGATCATCATCATGACCGACGCCGACGTCGACGGCGCGCATATCGCAGCCCTCTTGATGACGTTCTTCTTCACCCAGATGAAGCCCCTGATCGACGGCGGGCACCTCTACCTCGCGGCGCCGCCGCTCTACCGGCTGACCCAAGGCGCGAAGTCGGTCTACGCCCAGACCGACGCCGAGAAGGACGCGCTGCTGGCAAAGGGTCTCGGCGGCCGCGGCAAGGTCGAGGTGTCGCGGTTCAAGGGCCTCGGCGAGATGATGCCGGCCCAGCTCAAGGACACCACGATGAGCCCCGCGACCCGGCGGCTGATCCGGGTGACCGCCCTCGACGACGAAGGCGAGACCGCGAGCCTCGTCGAGCGGCTGATGGGCAAGCGCCCGGAAATGCGCTTCCAGTACATCCAGGAGAACGCGCGGTTCGTGGACGAGGACGAGCTCGACGTGTGAAATCGGGCGATTTCGCACGCGAAACTGTGGGTATGTCATTGATACGCTTTGGATTAATCTTCAATAATTTTTGCTGAAAGGGATTGGCAGGATACCCTTGGCCCTCCGCACAGCCTCCGGAACGGGTGCGGATTCCCACTTCACGATTTTGACCGTCGGCAAAATCGTGACGCGACTGCCCTGCCGGGGCAGGCGCGTTTTCAACGCGCCAGCCGGGCAGCCGCGTCCCGATTGCGTGCGTCGGCGCAGGCCGCACCCCCCTCGCCTTCCGCGCTCGCGCGCTCCAGGCGACCGAACCGGGCAACGCATGCGTTGCCTTCCGGTTCGGGAGCGCCGGGGCAAGGGCGGAGAGTCAGCGGCCGGCGACGGGGCGGAAGCCGGCGGCCAGGGCGGCGGCTTCGTCGCAGAACCAGGCCTCGCCGTGGGCGGGGTCGATGCGGGTGCGGGCGTAGTCGCGCTCGCCGGGCAGGTGGTAGATGCGCGCGCCCTTGCCGTTGATGTTGCCCTTGATCGCGCAGCCGGCCGGGGCGTCGGGGGATACGGCGGGGGCGCGCTCCAAGGCGGCGGCGGTAGCCCGCGGCGGGCTCGAAGGGGTTGGCGCGGTAGTCCCAGGGCGCTTCGGAGGCGCCTTGCCAGAGCCCGGCGTGCCGCGAGCGGGCGCGGGCCTCGTCGGGCAGGTAGGCGTCGCTGAAGTGGACGTAGGCCCGGGCGAGGCCTTCGGAGACCAGCCGACCGCCGATGTCCTCGCCCTCGACGCTGCAGGTCGCGAGCAGCCGGCCGTAGCGGTCGCGCTCGTTGCCGGAACAGTGGACGGTGCCGCGGCCGAGCTCGGTCAGCCGGGCCGCCGCGGCGACGCCGCAGTCCCACACGGCCCCCGCCGCGGCGGCGCCGCAGGTCTGGTGCCTTTCCGGCGCGTCGATGCCGACGAGGCGGATGCGGGTGCCGTCGATCTCGAGGGTGTCGCCGTCGATGATCCGCGCCGTGCCGGCGACCTCCGCCGCGCCTGCGGGCAGCGCGGCGGCGGCCAGCGCCAGCGCCGCGGCCAGGCGGATCGGACTTCGCTTCGACATGGCGCCTCCCGTTCCGGGATATTGGCGCAGGGCCTCGCGAACAAGTGGTTAACGGCGCTTGCCGGGGGCAGCCCGTCAGATCTCGTCGGGGAAATGCCGGATGGTGGAGAGGATCGGGTTCGGCGCCGCCTGGCCGAGGCCGCAGATGCTGGCGTCGGCCATGGTGCGGCAGAGCTCGGTCAGAAGCTCCCGGTCCCAGTGCTCGGCCGCCATCAGCTGCACCGCCTTGGCGCAGCCGACGCGGCAGGGCGTGCACTGGCCGCAGCTCTCGGCCTCGAAGAAGCGCAGCATGCCGAGCGCGGCGTCGCGGGCGCTGTCGCGGTCGGAGAGCACCACGATCGCCGCCGAGCCGATGAAGCTGCCGTGGGGTTGCAGCGTGTCGAAGTCGAGCGGAACGGTGTCGAGCGACGCCGGCAGGAGGCCCGAGGACGGCCCGCCGGGCTGGTAGGCCTTGAAGGCGTGCCCCGCCGCCATGCCGCCCGCCGCGGCGATGACGTCGCGGATGGTGGAGCCGGCCGGCAGCAGGTAGACGCCCGGCCGCGCCACCCGTCCGGAGACCGAGTAGCTGCGCAGGCCGATGCGGCCGTTCAGCGTCGTGCGCGTTGAGGATCTCCGGGCCTTCGCGCGCGACGCGGGCGATCCAGTGCAGGGTCTCGACGTTGTGGACCAGCGTCGGGCGGCCGAAGAGGCCGACCTCGGCGACGTAGGGCGGCCGGTGGCGCGGCAGGCCGCGCTTGCCCTCGATCGATTCGAGCATCGCCAATTCCTCGCCGCAGATGTAGGCGCCGGCGCCGCGGCGGAGCTCGATGAAGCCGGGCGCGACGATCCCGGCGGCTTCGAGCGCGGCGATCTCGCGGCGCAGGATCGCGAGGACCGCGGGGTATTCGTCGCGCATGTAGAGATAGGCGCGCTCGGCCGCGACGGCCCAGGCGGCGATCAAGAGGCCCTCGAGCATCAGGTGCGGGGTGCGCTCGAGATAGAAGCGGTCCTTGAAGGTGCCGGGCTCGCCTTCGTCGCCGTTGACCGCGACGAAGCGGGGCCCGGGGAAGCTGCGAACCGCGCTCCACTTGCGCCCCGAGGGGAAGCCGGCGCCGCCGAGGCCGCGCAGCCCCGAGGCGGTGAGCGCCTCCTGCAGATCGTCGGGGGTGCGGGTGCCGTCGCGCAGCGCCAAAAGTGTGCGGTAACCCCCGTCCGCGGTGTAGTCGGCGAAGGGCTGGTAGTCGGGAATGACCGGGTGGACGTGGCCGGCGGCGACCGCCGTCGGCGACCGACGCGGCGGTGGCGCGGTCGGCGTGGAAATGACCGATCTCGGCGGTGGGCGCCGTGTCGCAGCGGCCCATGCAGGGCGCGCGCACCACGCGGACCGCGGCGGGGTCGAGGTGCCGAGCGCCGCGATCAGCGCCTCGGCGCCGGCGAGCGCGCAGGAGAGGCCGTCGCAGACGCGGACCGTCAGGGGCGGCGGCACGGGGTCGCCTTCGCGGACCGGATCGAAATGGGCGTAGAAGGTCGCGACCTCCCAGACCTCGGCCTGGGCGAGCCGCATCTCCTCGGCGAGGGCGCGCAGGTGCGCGGCCGAGAGGCAGCCGTGCGCGTCCTGGATCAGGTGCAGGTGCTCGATCAGAAGGTCGCGCCGCCGCGGCCGGTCGCCGAGGAGCCGCCGCACCTCGGCCAGCGCCGCGTCGTCGAGCTGGCGGCCGCGCGGCTGGTTGCGCCCGCGGCCCTTGCCGGATTTCCAGATGCCCTTGCGCTCGTCCACCGGTCCCCTGCCCTTCCGTCGCTCGCCGCCGCCCGGGTCTCGCCTGCGGCGCTTCTCCGCGCAGCCCCCGACGCGGCATCGCGACGCTGGCACGGCGTCGCGGTCCAGTCTATCCTCGCGGGGTTTCCCGCCGGAACCGGAGATTTCATGCGTCCGACCTCAGCCGCCGCCGTCGTCGCCCTCATCCTCTTCGCGCTGCCCGGCGCGTCGCAGCTGCCCGCCGAGCCCGCCGCCAACATCCCGGTCGAGGAATGGCAGGCGATGGCGATGGGTCACACGCTGACCTACCGCATCAACGGCGAGTTCTGGGCGATGGAGCACTACTATCCCGGGACGAACCACGTGACGCTGCAGCTCTACGACGGCAGCTGCATGCAGGGCACCTGGGACTACGCCGACCCGCTCTACTGCTTCCACTGGGAAGGCCAGCAGGCGTCCTGCTTCCGGCACGTCCGGGTCGGCGACGAGATCCGCATCATCGAGTCCAAGGACGGCACCGACACGGCGATGACGCAGAACATGACCTCGGTCAGCGACATGCCGCTGGCCTGCGGACCGGCGGTCGTCAGCTGAGGCAGCCTTCAGACCGGCGGACCGGCCCGCCGCGTCACTCGTCGCGGTGGACGCGCTCCTTGCGCTCGTGCCGCTCCTGGGCCTCGAGCGACAGCGTGGCGATCGGGCGGGCGTCGAGCCGGCGCAGCGAGATCGGCTCGCCGGTCTCCTCGCAGTAGCCGTAGCTGCCTTCCTCGATCCGGCGCAGCGCGGCGTCGATCTTGGAGACAACCTTGCGCTGGCGGTCGCGGGTGCGCAGCTCCAGCGCGCGGTCGGTTTCCTCGCTCGCGCGGTCGGCGATGTCGGGAATGTTGCGGGTGCCTTCCTGCATCTGCTCGATGGTGCCCCGGCTCTCGGCCAGGATCGACGCCTTCCAGGCCAAGAGCTTGCGGCGGAAGTAATCGAGCTGTCGGGGGTTCATGAAGGGTTCGTCTTCGGTCGGCTGGTACTCAACGTCGAACTTGGTTTCGGCCTTCATCGACTCACACACCTCAATGCTGCCTGGCTGAGTTCTTCGCCGCCGATGGTCCCGCAGCGCGTTGCCCTGGCCCCGATCATTTTCGCTGGCCACCCGATATAGGGTTTCGGACACGTTGTCACGAGGAACATCAGCCAACTTGCTTAACGCCTGCGCCCTGCTAGGCTACCCCAAAGGATGCGGGCCAACGGGCGGAAATGGCGTTGAAATTCGAAGGCACCGCCGGCCGCGCAGCCGCGCCCGATCCGACCGCCGCGGCCGGGTCGCGGGCCCGCCTCGCGCGCGGCCGCGGATCGTGATCACGCCCGTCGCATTCGCTGATGACACCCCCCTGGGGCGGTGCTATTGTGCGGTGCAACATATCGAGGAACCCCCGGATGTATACCCCCTTTTCCCAGGTCAGGCTTGCAAAGGCCTGGATGGAGTACGCTGTGGCATATTCGCAGATGTCCCTCGCCGCCGGCGAGGTGATCTTGCGGCGCAGCATCCGGATGTCCCAGGGCGCGATGACTGCGCCCGAGGCGATGGGCATGATGATGGAGAAGGCCACGGCCTTCGCGGCGGCGACCGAGGGGGCGACCGTGGCCGCTGCCGCCGGTGGCGACGCGGCGCGGATCGCCACCGCGGCGCTGCGGCCGATCGGGGCCAAGACGCGCGCGAACGTGCGCAAGTACCGCCGCTGAAGCCGGCTCCGCGCCCGGAGCGGCGCGTCCGGCATCGTGCCTGAGACGATCGCGATGCGCACCCGCCACCTCGCCTGCCTCGCGCTCGTCTGCCTTTCGGCCTGCGCCACCGCGCCCGCCCCGACCGAGATCACCTCCGTCCGGTTCGGCGCCGTCGGGCTGCCGCGCGGCGTCGCGCGCTCGAACCTCGACCTGGCGCAGGATTTCCTCGACCTGACTTTCGCGCTCGAGAGCGGCGAGCAGCTCACCTCGATCCTGCGCTACGAGGAGCCGGTGCGGATCTACCTCCGTTCGCCGGAGCTCGCGGCCTACCGGGTCGACCTCACGGCGCTCCTCGCGCGCATCCGCTCGGAGGCGGGCATCGACATCGCCGAGACCGGCGATCCCGCCAAGGCGCAGATCCAGATCGAGGCAGTCACCGCGGCGCAGATCGCCAAGGTCTTCCCCACCGCGGCCTGCTTCATCGTGCCGGGCGAGACCGACTGGCAGAGCTTCACCCGCAGGCGGGCGGACACCCGCGTGCGCTGGTCCGACCAGAAGACGCTGGGCCGGGCCGCGATCTTTTTGCCGCTCGACACCACGCCGCAGGACGTGCGCGACTGCCTCAACGAGGAGATCACCCAGGCGCTGGGGCCGGCGAACGATCTCTACCGCCTGCCGGACACGATCTGGAACGACGACAACTTTCACGGCATGGCGACGCGCTTCGACATGCTGATGCTGCGCACGCTCTACCAGCCGGAGCTGCACAGCGGCATGTCGAAGCCCGCGGTCGCGGCGGTGCTGCCCGAGGTGCTGAACCGGGTGAACCCCAAGGGCCGCACCGTGCCGAGAAAGCCCCGCCAGCCCGAATCGAAGGCCTGGGCCACGGCGATCGAGACCGCGCTGTCGCGCGACGCGCCGCGGCAGGAACGGCTCGACGCCGCGGTGCAGGCCACCCAGATCGCGGCCGAGATGCGGCCGGTCGACCACCGGCTCGGCGTGTCGCTCCTGACGCTCGGCCGGCTCAGCCTGCGCCAGGACCCCGCCGCCGCCGCCAAGGACTTCAGCCAGGCCTACACGCTCTTTCGCGACCAGCTCGGCCCGCACGACCTCCGCACCGCGCAGGCGGGGGTGCACCTCGCGGCGCTCGCGATCGGCACCGGCCAGTACAAGGCCGCGATCGCGCTTGCGGACCTGCACGCCCCCGACGCGGTGGTGGCGCAGAACGCAATCCTCTTGGCGGGCTTTCTCTCGATCAAGGCCGAGGCGCTGGCCGCGACCGGCCAGACCGAGGCGGCCCAGGCGGTCCGCCTCGACAGCCTCGGCTGGGCGCGCTATGGCTTCGGCGACAGCGACGGGGCACTGGCGCGCGAGCAGGCCCAGCTCGCCGCCCTCGTTCGCCTCGAGAAGCAGTGAGGCGCGATGCTCCTGGTGGTTGCTTTCGTTCTGGGCGCGATCCTGGGCTGGCGGCGCGCGGTCGGGCGCGGCGGCGACCGGCTCGACCAGCTGCAATACGCCGCGGTCTACGCCATCATCGCCGTGCTCGCGGTGCTGGTCGCGACGGTGCTGCTGGGGCGGCTCGGGGTGATCTGAGCTCGAAACGGTCGTCGGCGCGCCGGTGCCGACGCGTTACGGCCGGAAGCTGCAGGCGGTCTCGAAGCAGAGGTCGTAGGTGTTCTGCAGGTCGTCCTGCAGGATGCGGGCGGTGCCCTTGACCGGATGCACGACCAGCGGCCTCTCCAGCGTTTCGCTGCGGTAGCGCCAGCCCTCCGGCAGCTTCAGCCGCCCGCCGAGCCCGGCGAGGTCGCCGAGCGTCAGCGCCGGGTCGACGATCTGGCTGTAGGCCTGCATCACCCAGGGGTTGCCGTCGGGGTCGTCGAGGATGAAGACCGGCCGGCCGGCGGGGTAGCCGTACTCGGTGTCGCGCTGGATGGTCGTCGCCGCATAGGGGCTCGAGCCGTGGCGCATGCCGGGCGGGATCTGCAGCGTGCCGACCAGCCGCGCCTCGATGCCCCCGAAGCTCTCGACCGGCGCCTCCTGTGTGGCGACGTGCGTCGAGAGCGTCGAGACCACCCAGTAGCGTGGGCCGTTCTTGAAGACCGCCCGGGCGCCGAACCGCTGCTTGATCGCGTCGGCGTCGACCGCCTGCCATGCCGCCTCGGGGCAGGTGTTGAGGCCGAGCGTGTTGTAGACGTCGGCGTGGACCCTGAGCAGGGTGCCCCTGGCGATCAGCACCTCGCAGTAGCGCGCGTTCCAGCTGTCGACGCTGACGACGCCGTCCCGGGTCTCGCTGCGCGCCGGCGCATCCTGCGCCATCGCCGCGCCGGCCATCGCCAGCGTCACAGCCGCCAACGCCAGCCACCGACGCATCCTGTCCCCCGCTCCGCCGCTTCGATGGCACAATACCACGCCGCCCCCGGTCTTCGCGAGGGGCAGCCGCCATTGCGCCGCCGGTAGCACGCACTACAAATATCGGTTGAGGATGGAGGATCGCGGCATGGCGGACGAGGGCATCGACTGGCGGACGCAGGGCGTGCGCATCGTGAAGGGATCAGAGCTCGACTTCAACACTCCACAGACCGAGGGCATGACCCGCGCCGCGGCGATCAATCACGCCAGGGCCGGCGCCAACAAGCTCTGGGCCGGCACCGTCAGCGTGGCGCCGAACGCCAAGACCGGCGCGCACCACCACGGGCATCTGGAGAGCATCATCTACGTCGTGCGTGGACGGGCGCGGATGCGCTGGGGCGAGCACCTGGAATTCGTCGCCGAGGCCGACCCCGGCGACTTCATCTTCGTGCCGCCTTACGTGCCGCACCAGGAGATCAATGCGCTGACCGACGAGCCGCTGCAGTGCGTCGTGGTGCGCAGCGACCAGGAGGCCGTGGTGGTCGGACTCGACATCGAGCCCGCCGAGACGGTCGAGGAGGTGCGATGGATCGACCCCAACCATCCGGAGGCGGACCCGTGACCCGGCTCGACATCATCTCCGACCCGGTCTGCCCGTGGTGCTACCTCGGGGCGGCCAACCTGATGCGCGCGATCACCGAGCACGACGGCGCGCATCCCTTCGCGCTGCGCTGGCGGCCGTTCCAGCTCGACCCGACGCTGCCGCCCGAGGGCGTCGACCGCGCGGCCTATCTCGCGGGCAAGTTCGGCGACCCGGGCCAGCTCGAAGCCACGCATGCCCGGCTCGCCGCGATGGGCGCCGAGAGCGGGATCAGCTTCCGCTTCGAGCGGATCACCCGCGCACCCAACACGCTCGACGCCCACCGGGTGATCCACTGGGCCGAGGCCGAGGGCCTGCAGACCCGCACCGCGATGGCGCTCTTCCGGCGGTACTTCGAGCTCGGCGAGGACATCTCCGACGCGGAGGTGCTGCGCGCCGCCGCCGAGGAGGCCGGGCTCGACGGCGCGGTGATCGAGCGGCTGCTCGCGGGCTCCGCCGACTGCGACGAACTGCGCGCAGAGGCCGCGGCGGCGCACGAGATGGGGGTGACCGGGGTGCCGACCTTCATTCTTGGCAGCCGCTACGTGATCTCGGGCGCCCAGCCGCCGGCGTTCTGGAGCGAGCTCATCGCCCGGCTCGACGCCCCGGAGGCGGTCGTCCTCCACTGATCTTCTCCCGCTGCCGACACTCCTGACACGACGCTGTCAGGAGGTCCGGTCTCTCCTGACACAAGGCTGTCAGGGGGCCTGTGGCACAAGGAAGCCATCGGGCGGTTGACCGTCCAGTGGCATCCATCGAGGAGAAAACCGATGACCTACGTTCTCACCGCGCCGGCGCACGCCCGCAGCACCGAGGCCGACCGCAACGCGACCGTTCCCCGGGCGGGTCCGCGGCTGGCTGCGGCGCCTCAGGAAGGCGCAGGAGGGGCGCGTCGCGCTGCGCCGGCTGCGCAGCCTCGACGATCACCTGCTGCGCGACATGGGGCTCGAGCGCGGCAGCCTCGCGGAGGTGGTCCGCACCGGCCGCAAGTGACGGCCCTGCCCTATCCCTGCGCCGGCACCGCCACGGCCCGCCGGCGCAGGCCCGCCAGCGTCCCGATGGCGGCGAGCAGCAGCAGCCCGCCCGCGGGCAGCGGCACCGTCGCGACGCTCGCCTGCCGCACGCCCCAGCCGTCGTTCAGCCGGGTGTCGAAGGTGAGCTGGGTGGACGTTGTCGGCGCCTCGAGCAGCACGTCGATCCAGTGCAATGTGCCGTCCGGCTCGCGCTGATCGATTTTCCAGGTGGCGTCGCCGGCGGCCAACGAGAAAAAGCTCGCGCCTCCCAGACCGACGTTCGGTCCTTGGTCGAAGGCATCGGTCAGGGCGAAGCGCACCGAGTTGAACGGCGTCGCCTGCCGGATCGTCCAGACGATCTGCGGCCGGTCCTGGCTGTCGATCCACGACCCGCCGAAGGGATCGAAGCGGCCCGAGAGCCCGCGGCTGCTCGCGTCCTTGACGGCGACCGAGCAGCCGTCGTTGATCACGCTGCCGCCCGAGCCGCAGGGCCCAAAGCCCTGAAACGCCGCCGGATCGGGATCGAGCGGCGACCCGCCGCCCGGCCCGGAGACCTCGGTGATGGTGACGGCATGGGCGGGGGCGGCGAGGAGGAGCAAGGCGAGCGCAACGGGTCTGATCATGGTTAACAACCTCCGGTTGATCGCCTTATAGGCGATCAACGCGCAGGCTCAAAGCCCCGAATCTTCAACCAATGCGGGTGTGCTCCCGACGCATCACCGGATAGAGCGTGGTCTTGCAAATGGTAAATGGATTCGGTGACACATGAAGTTGCATGAAGAACGGATCATTTCAGGCGGCATTGCTGATGTTTGGCGCGTTGCGACCGACGTGGCACGGTGGCCGGAATGGGATCCCCATGAAGAGGCTGGCGAAATCTACGGCGCGTTTGTCCCGGGAACCAAAGCCTATTCCAAGCCGCGCGGCGGGCCGGCCGCGCACTGGGTGCTGACCCAGGTTCAACACGAACAGTCTTGGTCACTGACGAACAAGATGCTGATCGGAACCTTGGAGGTTGAAAATCGCTACGAAGCGCTTCCCGGCAATCGGGTGAGATGTGAAAAGACCATGTACGTCAAAGGGTGGATACTGCGTGGCCTTTTCAAGCTTCACTTTGAAGCAGCGACTCGCAAGGACATGCAGGCGACGTGGGAGGCGTTGCAAGCCAGAATAGGCAATCTTCGATCTTGAGCGTGTCAAAGTCTGGTCTGGGGAGGATAGGCCGAGACGGGGCCCGGTGGGCAACCGCCCTCAGGCGGCCAGCGCCGGCCTGGCCAGGGCCGCGAGGTCGCGGGCGATGCCGAAGGCGCCGGCGAGGCGGGCCTTGTCGCTCGGCCAGTCGCGGCGGACGACGATCTTGTTGTCCTTGACCTTGGCCTGGCCCTTCTGGTCGTTGAGGAAGCTGACGAGTCCCGCGGGGTTGGCGAACTTGTCGTTGTGGAACGTGACCGTCGCCCCCTTCGGGCCGCCGTCGAGCCGGGCGATGCCGGCGCGCTTGCAGAGCGCCTTGATGCGCACCACGAGCATCAGCGTCTCGACCTCGGCCGGCAGCGGCCCGAAGCGGTCGATGAGCTCGGCGGCGAAGCCCTCCATCTCGACCTTGCGCTCGAGCGAGGACAGCCGGCGGTAGAGCCCGAGCCGGACGTCGAGGTCCGAGACGTAGGCCTCGGGGATCAGCACCGGCACGCCGAGGTTGATCTGCGGCGACCACTCGCCGTCGTCGGGCATCTCGATCTCGCCGGACTGCAGCTTGGCGATCGCCTCCTGCAGCATGTCCTGGTAAAGCTCGAAGCCGACCTCGCGCACCTGCCCCGACTGCTCCTCGCCGAGCAGGTTCCCGGCGCCGCGGATGTCGAGGTCCTGGCTCGCCAGCGTGAACCCCGCGCCGAGGCTGTCGAGCGCACCCAGCACGCGCAGCCGCTTCTCCGCCTGCGGCGTCAGCTTCTTCCTCGGCTCGGTCATGAAGAAGGCGTAGGCCCTGAGCTTCGAGCGCCCGACCCGGCCGCGGATCTGGTAGAGCTGGGCCAGCCCGAACATGTCGGCGCGCTCGACGATCAGCGTGTTGGCGGCCGGGATGTCGAGGCCGCTCTCGACGATCGTCGTGGAGACCAGCACGTCGTACTTGCCGTCGTAGAACGCGTTCACCCGCTGGTCGAGCTCGTGCGCCGCCATCTGGCCGTGCGCCAGGACGAAGCTCACCTCCGGCACCTGCTCGCGCAGGAACGCCTCGACGTCGGGCAGGTCCGAGATGCGCGGCACGATGTAGAACGCCTGGCCGCCGCGATAGTGCTCGCGCAGCAGCGCCTCGCGCACCGTCACCGGATCGAACTCGCTGACGTAGGTGCGGATCGCCAGCCGGTCGACCGGCGGCGTCGCGATCAGGCTGAGCTCGCGCACCCCCGACAGCGCCAGCTGCAGCGTGCGCGGGATCGGCGTCGCGGTCAGCGTCAGCACGTGGACGTCGGTGCGGAGCGCCTTCAGCCGCTCCTTGTGCGCGACGCCGAAGTGCTGCTCCTCGTCGATGACGAGAAGGCCGAGCGACTTGAACTTCACCCCTTTGGCGAGGAGCGCGTGGGTGCCGACGACGACCTCGACGCTGCCGTCGGCGAGGCCGTCGCGGGTCTCCGCGGCGTCCTTGGCCGAGACGAACCGCGACAGCTGCCGCACCCGGAGCGGCAGGCCGCGGAACCGCTCGGAAAAGCTCTTGAAGTGCTGCCGCGCGAGCAGCGTCGTCGGTGCGATCACCGCGACCTGCATCCCCGACATCGCCGCGACGTAGGCCGCGCGCAGCGCCACTTCGGTCTTGCCGAAGCCGACGTCGCCGCAGACCAGCCGGTCCATCGGCCGCCCCGATTCCATGTCGGCGAGGACGTCGGCGATCGCGTTCAGCTGGTCCTCGGTCTCGGTGTAGGGAAAGCGCGCGCAGAACTCCTCCCAGGCGTGGTGGTCGGGCGGGGTCAGGATGGCGCCCTTCCTGAGCGCCCGCTCGGCGGCGATCCGGATCAGCCGGTCGGCCATGTCGCGGATGCGCGCCTTGAGCCGCGCCTTCTTCGCCTGCCAGGCGCCGCCGCCGAGCCGGTCGAGCAGGCCCTCCTCGTGGCCGTAGCGCGAGAGGAGCTCGATGTTCTCCACCGGCAGGTAGAGCTTGTCGCCGCCGAGGTACTCGAGGCTCAGGCACTCGTGCGGCGCCCCCATCGCGGTGATGGTCTCGAGCCCGGTGTAGCGGCCGATGCCGTGGTCGACGTGCACGACGAGATCGCCCGGCGTCAGCCCGGCCGCCTCGGTCAGGAAGTTCTCGGCGCGCTTGCGCCGGCGGGCGGGGCGGATCAGCCGGTCGCCGAGCACGTCCTGCTCGGCGATCACCGTCAGCCCCGGCGCCTCGAAGCCGTGCTCGAGCGGCCAGACCGCAAGGCTGAGGCTGCCGCCGCCGGCGATCTCCGCCGCGCGCGCGATGTCGCGGGCATCGGTGACGCCGCTGTCGGCGAGAAGCCCCGCCAGCCGCTCGCGCGCGCCTTTGGAGTAGCTGGCGATGACGACGTCGCCCTTCTTCCGCCGCGCCGCGACGTGGGTCGCGAGCGCGCCGAAGAGGCTCACCTGCTCCTGTTGCCGCTCCGGCGCGAAGTCGCGGCCGATCCGCCCGCCGGCGTCGATCACGCCGGGTCCGAGCGGCTGCGGCAGCTCGCTCAGCTGGTGCAGCGGCCGCTCGGCGACCGCCGCCGTCCACGCCGCGTCGTCAAGGTAGAGCTCGCCCGGCGGCACCGGCTTGTAGACGGTGCCGAGCTTGGACTTCGCCGCCAGCGCCACGGCGCGGGCGTCGTACTGGTCGGCGAGCGAGGTCCAGCGCGCCGTGCGCGCCGCTTCGCCGTGGTCGTCGACGATCACCGGCGCCCCCGGCAGGTAGTCGAAGAGCGTCTCCAGCCGCTCGTGGAAGAACGGCAGCCAGTGCTCGTAGCCCTGGTGCTTGCGGCCGGCGCTGACCGCCTCGTAGAGCGGGTCGTCGCTGCCCGCGGCGCCGAACATCGCGCGGTAGCGGGTGCGGAACCGGCCGATCGAGGCGTCGTCGAGGATCACCTCGGAGACCGGCGCGAGCTCGACCTTCTTCACCGTCTCGGTGGTGCGCTGGGTCTCGGCGTCGAAGCGCCGGGCGCTGTCGAGGACGTCGCCGAAGAGATCGAGCCGCACCGGCCCGCGGGCGCCCGGCGGGTAGAGGTCGATCAGCCCGCCGCGGATCGCGAACTCGCCGGGCTCGGTGACCGTCGGCGCCTGCTGGAAGCCCATCCGCGCGAGGTAGCCGCGCAGCGCCGCGACGTCGATCCGGCCGCCGACCTCGGCGGTATAGCTCGACGCGCGCAGCACGTCGCGCGCCGGCACCCGCTGGGTCGCGGCGTTGATCGTGGTCAGGACCGCCGCCCGCCGCGCGAAGCCGCCGGCCAGCGCCGCGAGCGTCGCCATCCGCGCCGCGGCGATCTCGGGGTTGGGCGAGATGCGGTCGTAGGGCAGGCAGTCCCAGGCCGGGAACGTCAGCACCGGCAGCTCCGGCGCGAAGAAGCGCAAGCTCGCGCGCAGCGTCGCGAGCCGGGCGTCGTCGCGCGCGACATGGATCACCGGCCCGTTGGCGCGGGCGATGGTCGCTGCCAGGTAGCGCGCGTCGAATCCCTCGGGGCACCCGCCGACGAGCAGGCGCCCTGGGACGAGAGGCCGGAGCTCGGTCATGGGCCGCGACCTAGCGCAAGCCCCGATCGCATACAAGCCGATCGACGCCGCACGCCGGCCGTCCGGTTCGAATCCGGCCGCGCAACGGAACATCACGCCGCCTCGGGACTTGCCTTGGCAAGCCGCGAGTCCGCGAACGGGTCCAAAACGACCTGACAACTGCCACCGTACGTTCGCCCCGCCTGCCCGGCGGCAGCGACAGTCAGGAGAACCTCATGAGGCTTGAAGCCTTCGCCGCCCCTGCCCTTCTGGCCTTGGGCGCCTGCACCGGGGACGCCTCCCGGGGAGACGCATCGCTGGAAACGGTGCGCTGGTCCGTCGAGGACTCGTCCGGCAGCGCTTCGATGACCGCCTTCGACGACGGCCCGGTCCTGCGGCTCTCCTGCGAGAATGCGAGCGACCAGCTGCGGGTGGAGGCGTTCACCTTCACGCCGGAAGCCGGCAGCCGGGAACTGGCCTTCGGCACTCTGGACGCGACTTACAGGTTCGCCGCGCGGGCCGCAGAGGACGGTCGGGGGATCGTCGCCACGGGTCCGATCCCGGTTCCGCTTTTCACCAGTTTCCTGTCGGCCGGCGCCGTGAGCGCGGTCTACGGGTCGCAGCGCCTCGGGCCACTGATTCTACCGGACCGCGACGCCTATGCCTTCTCCGGACACTGCCTGGGACAGCTCGGTGCACCGGTGGCACCACTCTAGTCGCCGCCGGAGCCCGCTCGGACCGGCGTCAGCCGAGCCGCGGATGCAGCGCCAGCGCCGTCGCGACCGCGGCGAACATGGCGAGGACGGCGATGAACTGGTGCCAGACCCGCCGCCGCGACAGCGCCAGCACCAGCGCGGGGCCTGCGAGCCCGCGGCGGCGCACCGCCAGCGCCAGCCGCAGCTTGGAATAGCCGATCACGCAGAGCGGCAGCGCCAGCAGGAACGCCGCCTGCGCCACTTCGATCCGGCTGACGAAGCCGAGCGCCCCGAGTGCGGCTAGCAGGAACCCCGCGGCGGCCGCGAGAGGCACGCCGAAATGGTCGTAGACGCCGCCGATCCGCGCCGCGGCGATCGCGGCCAGCGTGTCGATGCGGGCGGCGACCTCGGGCAGCCGCCCGGCGCGGAGCAGCATGTCGTGTGGCACGCCGAGCGTGCGGTAGCAGGCCAGCGACCAGACCACGACGTGCAGCACCCAGTACCAGATGCTCTGAAAGCTCGCGGCGGCGAAAGTCTGGAGCAACGGATACCCGGGGCCAGCAACGGAGCGAACCGGCTGCGGCCGGGACTGTGGCCCCCTGTGTGGCCGCGGACGTCGCCGGCCGTCAACCCTGTCGCGGCGGTTTCGCTAACGGCGGCGACCTTTGGCCTTGAGAGCGCGCGGCCCGCGTGGCAAACCCCGGGCCGACCCTTCGGAGGAGCCCGATTGACCCCCTTCGCCCCGTTCCCGCACGGCCGGCCCCGGCGCCTGCGTCGGACCCCGTGGATCCGCGAGATGGTCGCCGAGACGCGGCTGACGGCGGCCGACCTGATCTGGCCGATCTTCGTGCGCGAAGGCGATGACGTGGCCGAGCCGATCACGTCGCTCCCCGGCGTCGCGCGGCTCTCGGTCGATCGGGCCGTCCGCGCCGCCGAGGAGGCCGCAACGCTCGGCATCCCGTGCATCGCGCTCTTCCCCTACACCGACGCCGCCGACAAGAACCCCGAGGCGACCGAGGCCTGGAACCCCGAGAACCTCGTCTGCCGCGCCACCCGCGCGATCAAGGCCGCCGTCCCGGAGGTCGGGGTGCTGCTCGACGTGGCGCTCGACCCCTACAACTCCGACGGCCACGACGGGCTGGTCCGCGACGGGGTGATCCTGAACGACGAGACGCTGCTGGCACTCGAGAAGATGGCGCTGGTGCAGGCCGAGGCGGGCTGCGACATCCTGGGGCCGTCGGACATGATGGACGGCCGGGTCGGGGTGATCCGCGCGGCACTCGAGGCGCACGACTTTCCCGACACGCTGATCATGAGCTACGCCGCCAAGTACGCCTCGTGCTTCTACGGGCCGTTCCGCGATGCGGTCGGCGCCACCGGCGCGCTCAAGGGCGACAAGAAGACCTACCAGATGGACTTCGCCAACGCCGACGAGGCGCTGCGCGAGGTCGGGATCGACCTCGCCGAAGGCGCCGACATGGTGATGGTCAAGCCCGGCCTGCCCTATCTCGACATCTGCGCCAAGGTGAAGGCCGCGTTCCGCGTGCCGCTCTTCGCCTACCAGATCTCGGGCGAGTACGCGATGATCGAGGCCGCCGCCGCCAACGGCTGGATCGACCGCGACCGCGCGGTGATCGAGACGCTGACCGCCTTCCGCCGCGCCGGCTGCGACGGCATCCTCACCTACTTCGCCCCCCGCGCCGCGCGGCTGCTGGCCGCGTCCTGAAGCTTGGCGCCGGCTCAGAGGCCGGCGAAGAGGTCCCGTACCTCGATCGCCTGCCCCGCTGGGTCGAGGGTCAACGACCCCATCGTGCAGCACCTGCACCTCGATCCGGCCTTCGCCGCCGCGCCCATGGTGAACCACCACCCGCCGTTCGGTATCGACGATCGGTCAGGGGCTTACGCTCGGCACCGGGAAACAGCCCGCGAGCTTCATGCCGCGCAAGATCGGCGGGTCGCCGCTATTGCACGACGAACTCCGCCTGCAGCGCGCCGGCCGCCTTGATCGACTTCAGGATGTCGATCATGTCGTGCGCCGAGACGCCGAGCGCGTTCAGCCCCGACACCACCTCCGGCAGCGAGACCGAATCGTCGACGATGGCAAGGCCGGTGCCCGGGTTCTGCTGGATCGAGGCGTCGGTGCGCGGGATCACCACGGTCTGGCCCTCGGCGAAGGGGTTGGGCTGCACCACCAGCGGCGCCTCCTCGACCCGCAGCGTCAGGTTGCCCTGGGTCACCGCCACCCGGCTGATCCGGACGTCAGAGCCGAGGATGATCGTGCCCGAGCGCTGGTCGACGACCACCCGCGCCTTGCTCGAGGTCTGCACCTCGATGTTCTCGATCTGCGCCATCAGCTGCGCCGGCTGGTCCACCCCGAAGCGCGCGAGATCGAGCCGCACGGTGCCGGAATCGAGCATCGCGGCGATCTTGGCGCCGACGTTCTGGTTGATCGCCGCGGCGATCCGGGCCGCCGTGGTGAAATCCGGATTGCGCAGCGCCAGCCGCATGTCGCGCACCTGGGTGAAGTCGAAGGCCACCTCGCGCTCGACGCGCGCGCCCGACGGGATCAGTCCCGCGGTCGGCACGCCTTGGGTCACCGAGCTCGCCTTCCCCTCGGCGACGATCCCGCCGGCGATGATCGAGCCTTGCGCCACCGCATAGATCTGCCCGTCCGCCGCGTTCAGCGGCGTCATGACCAGCGTGCCGCCGAGAAGGCTCCGCGCATCGCCGATCGCCGAGACCGTGACGTCGACCTGGCTGCCGGCGCGGGCGAACGGCGGCAACGCCGCCGTCACCAGCACCGCCGCGACGTTGCGCGCCCGGATCTGCTCGCCGGTGACGTTGACGCCCAGCCGCTCCAGCAGGTTGACGATCGCGTCCTCGGTGAAGGGCGAGTTGCGCAGGCTGTCGCCGGTGTTGTTGAGCCCCACGACCAGGCCGTAGCCGAGCAGGTCGTTGCCGCGCACCCCGTCCACCTCGACGAGATCCTTGATCCGCGCCGGCGACGCCATGCCCGGCGTGAAGAGACCGCCGAACCAGAGGACGAGCAGCGCCAGAAGCAGCAGGAGGGGACGCGCGGTCATGGGCCTACTTCATGAAGTTCAGGAACCGCAGGTTGGTCAGACGCGCGGTGATCGTGTAGATCGATTCGAGCTGGTCCTGCAGCGTCTGGTAGGCCGAGGCGGACTCCAGCGGATCGGTCGCGACGATCCTGGTCCGCGCCAGCTCCAGCGTATCGTGTTCTGACACCCGCGAGGCCTTGGCATGTTCAACCGCCTCCTGCAGGCTGCCGACCGCCGAGCGCAGGTCGAGCACGCCTTCCTTGGCCGCCAGCATCTGCTTGCCCGCCTCGCCCATCAGCGCCATCTGCTCGGTCTGGTTGCCGCCGAAGGCGCCGCCCGCCACAACGGCCGCCAGTGCTTGCGAGCGCAGCACCGCGACGATCTGGTCGTCATCGGCCCGCATCCCGTAGTCGAGCCGCTGGCCTTCGCCGATCTCGACCGGGCTGAGGTCGCTCGTCGCCCCGATGTAGCCGTTGGTGTAGAAGGCGCCGGGCGGGGTCTTGGCGAAGTAGCCGTTGATCGCGGTGATCGCCGAGGCGGCGTCGGGCGCGCCGGCGGCCAGCGCGTCGAGGTCTGCGAGCATCGCGTCTGCCGGTGCCAGCGCCGCGCTGTCGGTGGCGGTGCCGGCGAAGAGCGACTGGCCGGCGACCTGGGTGTTCAGCGTCCCAACGGTGTCGCTGAACGCCCGCCGCGTCGCGGTGGCGTGCAGCAGCGCCGCGGCATAGTCGCCCCGGCTCACCGATTCCGACAGGTCGAGCGACAGGTCCTCCGCCGAGGTCTGGATGCGGCCGAGGCTCTCCTGCATGACGTCGAGCCGGAGCTCGGTCAACGAGATCGTCTGGCTGAAGACTGCGTTCCGGTCGAGCGAGCGTTCCAGCGCGAAGAGCCGCGTCAGGTTGCCGCCGGTCGCATCGTAGCGGCTGGCCTTGAGCCCCGAGCTCAGCTCCTGCCCGGCGACGTCGAGCTTGTTGCGGGTGGCGAACGCCTGCTTCTGCAGCATCTGCAGCCGGGCGAGGTCCGAGCCTCCGGTCACGCGCATCGCATCATCCCTCCAGCAGCAGTTTCATCAGGTCGTCGATCACCGACAGCACCTTGGCGTTGGCCGCATAGGTCTGCTCGACCAGCGTCAGCGACTGCAGCTCGCTGTCGGTATCGACCCCGGTGTCGTTGAGTTCCTGCTCGGACAGCGTCGACTGCCGCGCGGTCAGGTAGGCCCGGTCGTCGTCGCTGCGCGCGCCGCGCCCGGCGAAGAACGAGGCGATCTCCGAGGCGAACTGCGCCGCGCCGGCCTTGGCGTTCTGCGAGACAAAGCCGACCGGATCGCGCGCGGCACTCATCGCGTCCGACCAGGACTGCAGCACCGCGCCGTTGCCCTCGTTGCCGGGGGCCGTCGCGGTCAGCCCGTCGCGCAGCCGCCAGACCGCGCCGCCGGGCTGCCCCGGATCGACCGCGGCGTTGAGGTCGAGCCGCCCGGCGAGGCCGGTCAGCGCGCCGGGATTGCCGTCCACGAACAGCCCGTCGCCCGCCGCGTCCAGCGCCGTGGGCGGCATCAGGTCGCGGAAGCGCTCGATCAGGTCGTTGGCATACCGGTCCATCTCGCGGTCGAACTCCGGCACGAGCGTGTCGCGCACCTCGAAGAGCGCGCCGAGCGTGCCGCCGTCGAGCAGCCCCGACCCGCTCCCCGCCGCGACGGCCACGGGCCCGCTCGAGGCGCCGGTGTCCTGCATCAGTCCGCCGAGCGGTGCGCCGAGGCTCATCTCAGGCGTCACCACGTTCGGCGCCGGCGTGAACTTCAGCTCGAAGACCCGCCCGTCCAAGAGCACCCCGCCGTTGGCCGAATAGAGCGCCACCTGGTCGCCGTCGCGCTTGACGGCGCGGACCGGCACGATCGACGAGATGCCGTCGATCACCCGGTTGCGCTCGTCCTGCAGCCCGGTGACGTCGACGCCCTTCGGCGCCAGCGTCGCGATCTTCTTGTTGAGGTCGTCGATCGCGTGCAGCGCGTCGTTGACCTGCCCGACCTGCCGGTTGATCTCCGCGTCGGCGTCGGTGCGGATGCGGACGTTCTCGTCGGCCACCCGGTTCACCGCCGCCGCGAGGTTCTTGGCCGCGCTCACCGCGTCGGTCAGCTTCGCCATCGACTGCGGCGAGGCGGTCGCCGACATCAGCGCCGTCTCGAGCCGGGTCGCGAGCGTCGAGAGCGCATTGTCGCTCCCGGGCTCGCCCACGGCCGCCATGATCCGCTCGTAGGTGTCCGACCGCGTGCCGGTCGCGCCGAGGGCCGCATCCATCCCGCGCCGCTCCGAGGTCAGGAACGGGTTCTCCGCCCGGCTGGTGCCCGTCACCCGCACACCCGAGCCGTAGCCGCCGAGCGCGAGCGAGCTGAGCTCGGTCGTGCGCCTGCCGAAGCCCGGCGTCAGCGCGTTCGCCACGTTGTTCGAGATGGTGTCGGCCAGCCGCGCCGAGGCGGCGAGGCCCGAAGCGGCGTTGTTCAGCGCGCCGGAGATGCTCATCGGTCGGTCCCTTGCTCAGACGTCAGCGCTTCAGGTTGGTGGTTTCCTGCAGCATCTCGTCGACGGTCTGGATGATCTTGGCGTTGGACGAATAGGCCCGCTGGGTCTGGATCAGCTGCGTCAGCTCGTTGGCGATGTCGGTCGTCGACTGCTCGCGGGCAAAGCCCTCGATCCCGCCGGTCGGCCCGCTTCCCGCATCCCAGAGGAACATCGAGCCCGAGTTCCGGCTCAGCGCGAAGGTCTGCTTGTCGAGCACGGTCAGCCCGTTGGGGTTGGGCACGTCGGCGACGGGTATCTGATAGATCGCCTTGGAGAACCCGCTCGAATAGCTCGCGTACATCATCCCTTTCTCGTCCACCGTCACCCCGATGAAGGTGCCGGCCGGGTTGCCGTCCTTGGTCACGCCGACCGGCGAGAACGTCGAGGAGAGCTGGCTCAGGTGCTGCGTGCCGCCGGTGGTCGAGCCGATCTGGATGTCGATGTTCTGGTTGCCGAGCCCCAGTGCGATGGCGCCCGTCGCCGCGTTGTACGCGGTCGAGAGCGGCGCGGTGCCGGGCGCCGTCTGGGTGATCGAGACCGGCGCGCCGGCGTTCGGCGGCACGTCGCCGAAGACGATCTGGAACGACCCCGCCGACAGGCCCGACGCCTGGTCGGTGATGTCGAGCGTCCAGGTGTTGCTCTGCGGCGATCCCACCGCGGGCACCGTCGGCGTGAAGCTCATCGCCAGCGTCTGCGACGCACCGAGGTTGTCGAAGTATTCCACGGTCACCGGCAGCGCCGTGCCCGCCGCCCCGGCCTGGGTCTCGGTCGCGGGCAGGTTGGCGTTGAGCTGGATCGTCGAGGTCGGCTGCGCCGCGAACGAGGCGCGGTTGATCTGCACCGGCTGGAGGCCCGCGGCGCTGTCGCGCGGCTGTGCCGGAATGGCGCCGTTGAGATCCGCCGGCCAGCCGAGCAGCACGAGCCCCGAGGGCGTGCGCAGGTAGCCGTCGGCGTCCGGCAGGAACGACCCGGTCGAGGTCAGCATGAACGGTGTGTCGCCGCTCGCCTGGCCGACCGAGGCCAGCGTCGTCACCGGCAGCATGCCACGGCCGGTGATCGCGAGATCGGTGGCGCTCGAGGTAGTGGTCAGCGCGCCTTTCTGCTCGATGTCCCAGATCGCGTTGGTCCGGACGCCGCCGGCGGTGAACCAGCGCCCGCCGCCCACGGTGTTGGGCGAGCCGTTGTCGCTGACCGTCATCGACGAGAAGTCGATGTCCGAGCGCTTGTAGCCGTAGGTCTGCGAGTTCGCGATGTTGTCGGAGATGGTCGCCAGCTTGTTGGCGTTCGCGTTCAGACCGGACACGCCGGCGTTCAACGACGAAGAAATTCCCATGCTCGATCCTTTGTCCGTGAGGGGCGGTGTCCGGTGGGGTCTGGTGGGCATCCTTGGCGCCGGGGCTTAAAATCCCGCTAACACGCCGCGGTCGTTGTGCGATCAATGCGATCGGCCTAGGGTTCCACCGCGACAAAGGGGGACACCATGGCCGCAAGGCTCCTGCTCGGGTTACTCGCCGCGGCCGCGTTCCTGACCACGGCTGCCGATGCCTGCACGCGCATCCTCTGGAACGACAACGGCTATGCCGTGATGGTCGGCAGGACGATGGACTGGCCGGAATCGACCCAGCCGATCCTGACGGCCTTGCCGCGCGGCATGGCGCGCGACGGCGGCAAGGCCGGCGACGCGGTCGTCGTGTCCGAGAACCCGGCGCGGTGGACCTCGAAGTACGGCAGCCTCGTCACCACCACCTACGGGATCGGCGCCGCCGACGGCCTCAACGAGGCCGGCCTCGCGATGCACATGCTCTACCTCAACGCCACCGACTTCGGCCCGCGCGACCCGTCGAGGCCCGGGCTCCAGGCCGGGCTCTGGGGCCAGTACATGCTCGACAACGCCGCCACGGTCGCGGAGGCGCTGGCGCTCTTCGACGGCGTGCAGTTGGTGATGGTGAGCGCCCACGGCCGCGACGCGACCGTCCATCTCGCGCTCGAGGACGCGTCGGGCGATTCGGCGATCATCGAGTTCATCGACGGCAAGCCGGTGATCCACCACGGCCGCGAGTTCCGGGTGATGACCAACGATCCGGCCTACGACCAGCAGCTCGCACTCCTCGACAAGCAGGACTTCTCCAAGCCCGCCAGCGACATGCCGCTGCCCGGCAACGTCAACCCGGTCGACCGTTTCCAGCGTGCCTCCTACTACCTCGCGCTGCTACCGAAGCCCGCAAACGAGCGCGAGGCGGCGGCCGGCATCCTCGCCATCGCCCGCAACGTCTCGGTGCCGTTCGGCGCCCCCTACAAGGGCTTCGGCATCTACAACACCGAATACCGCACGGCGATCGACCTGACCGCGAAGCGGTACTTCTTCGAGCTGACCACCAGCCCGAACGTCATCTGGGTCGATCTCGAGGCGATGAACCTCGACGCCGGCCAGCCGGTGCGGGTCCTCGATCCAGACGACATCGGGCTCAGTGGCAACGTACTCGCGGACTTCAAGCCGGCGCCGGCGCCCTACTGAGCGCCTACTTGTCGAAGTGCCGCAATAGGGTGATCTCGACGCGCCGGTTGCGCTGATCCCGTGGGTCGTCCGCCTCGGGGCTGCGGTCGGCCTTGCCGGTGACCCGGGCGACACGCGCATCCGAAACGCCCGCGGCACCCAGCAGGTCGCGCGCCAGCTGCGCCCGGTCCGCCGAAAGCCGCCAGGGATCGGGCCCGCCCCGGCCGGTGTCGCCGGTCGCGAGATGGCCGGTCACCGCGACGGGGTTGACGGTCCGCGACAGCACCCGGCCGATCATCCCCACGAGGTCGGCGAAGATCGGGTTCGGCGTCGTCGTCGGTCCGTCGAACAGCGGCGAGCCCTCGATGTCGAAGACGTCGATGATCAGCCCCTCGTCGGTGACGCGGGTGCGGATATGCTCGAGCATCGGGTCGGCCTCCATCGCGTCGCCGCTGCCGCCGAGCAGCTCCTGCTCGACGTCGAAGAGGCTCTGGTCGGGCGTGCCGGGGACGTCGATCTTCTTGGGGTCGCCCTTCTGGCCGGTCTCGTCGTGCGCCAGCACGTCCTGGCTGAACATGCTGTCGCCGTCGAACGGCCCGTCGCCGCCGCCCCGGCTCTCGTGGATCGGGATCGTCGGGCTGAAGTAGTCGGCGAGGCCGAGCCGGGTCTGCTTGTCGGTCGTGCTGAGCAGCCACATCAGAAGGAAGAACGCCATCATCGCCGTGACGAAGTCGGCGTAGGCGACCTTCCACGCGCCGCCGTGATGGCCGCCTTCGACCACGGTCTTGCGCTTGATGATGACGATATTGCCCGACTTGCGATCCATGCTCCGACCCCCCGACTGCCCCGCGCCGACCTAACCCGCGAAAGCTGAAGCCGGGATTACCGCAACTGCACTGCAACATGCGGATCTGTCTCGCATTGTTCAGACCCGTTCAGACCTTGGAAAGGAATGGCCCCGAAACTCGCGGCCTCAAGTCGACCCCTCGCGAGACCCCACGATGCCGCCTTCGGCCAGCGTCCTCACCCAGAAGCTCCGGCATGGCGGACTGGCCCGCTCGCCGCTCGCCGACACCGATCTGCTCGGCGAGACCTTCGCGCGGGGCGTCGAGGACAGGATCCGGCTGCTGGTCAAGACGATGATCGGCACCACCGTCGGCGCGGCGCGGGTCGCAAAGCTCGCCGATGCCACGTCCGCGCTGAACGGCCCCTCGATGCTCGGGCTCGTCGATGTCGAGGACGCCGATACGCCGGGCCTGATCGCGCTCTCCTCGGAGCTCGCCTACCATCTGGTCGACCTCACGCTCGGCGGCGACCCGGTGCTGGCGCCCGAGCCGCAGCCGCGCGCGTTCACCGCGATCGACATGGCGCTCTGCCGCCTGCACATCGACGCCATCCTCGGCGCCTTCGCCCATGCGCTCGGCGCCAATCTCGGCCGGCCGCTGACCAAGGGCCTGAGCATCCGCGACCTGCGGCAGAACCTGGCGCAGCTCCGCCTCGCGCCCGACTACATCGACGTCCTGGTGATCGGGATGGACCTCAGCCTCGGCGAGGCCGGCCGCCGCGGGAACTTCACCCTCGTGCTGCCGCTCTCGACCCTCGACGTGATCCGCGCCTCGGTGCAGGCCCGCAACGTCCAGGCGGCGCGCGACCGGCCGAACGATCTCTGGAAGACGCTGATGCGCCGCGCCGCCGCCAATGCCCCGGTGCGCGTCGACGCCGTGCTGCACCGGCTGAACCTCAGCCTCGCCGCGCTGCAGGGGCTGCAGATCGGCCAGGTCTTCGAGATCCCGCGCCAGTCGGTCGAGGAAATCCGCCTTGCGATCCAGCAGCCGGGCGGCCGCACCGCGCTCCTCGCCCAGGGCCGCCTCGGCGCCTACCAGGACATGAAGGTCATCAAGCTCGACACCGCGCCCGACCGCCGGGTCGTCGCCCACATCGAGCGCGCCTTGCGTGCCACCCCCGACCCGGTGCCGGCGGACCCTTCACCCGAGCCGATGGCCCGGGAAACCTCGGATTCTTAGCGATCGCTCCACGGTCGAAGCCGGCGGAAGTGCCCGCCGGCCTCACGTCTCCGACCAGCAGGGCAGCAGGTTCCCCGGCGCCGGCCGCGCCGCATGCACCGCCCGCGCCACTGCCCGGCTGAGGCAGAGCGCCGCCGCGTGGGCAAGCTCCAGCGCCTCCAGCACCGGCTCGGCCGACGGCGCGCGCGCCCCGGTCGAGACCCCGAAGACCAGGTCGCCGTCGAACGGCGTGTGCGCCGGATAGACCGCCCGCGCCAATCCGCCGTGAGCGACCTCAGCCAGCCGCCGCGCCCCGGCCTTGTCGAGCGCCGCGTCGGTCGCGACGATGCCGATCGTGGTGTTTGCAGCGGGCGTCGCCGGCCCGGGCTTCATCGGCCGCGGCGTGAACGGCGCGACCCGCCCGCCCGCCGCGCCGAGCCCGCCGAACTCCTCGCCGATCTCGAAGATCCCCGCCCAGAACCGCCGCGTCCCCGGCACGCAGACGTCGCCGAAGGCGTTGACCGCGACCAGCGCCCCGACCGTGGCCCCGCTCTCGACGACGAGCGACGCCGACCCGAGCCCGCCCATGAACCGCGCCGTCATCGCGCCGGTGCCCGCGCCGACCGACCCGATCTCGAACGTCACCGCCGCCGCGTCGCAGGCCGCCGCCCCGAGCGCCCGGTAGGGGTTCTGGTCCCAGTCCTTGTCGCCGCCGTTCGCGAGGTCGTAGAGGATCGCCGCCGGGACGATCGGCACCGCCGGAACGCCGGCGTGCCGCCCGGCAAAGCCCCGCCCGCGCGCGTGCAGGCGGTCCACCACCCCGGACGCCGCGTCGAGCCCGAAGGCCGACCCGCCCGACAGCACCAGCGCATCGACCCCGCCCACCAGCCGGCCCGGCGCCAGCAGCTCGGTCTCGCGCGTCCCGGGCGCGCCGCCGCGCACGTCGACCCCCGCGGTGAACGGCGCCGCCGCGGTCAGCACCGTCACCCCCGACTTCAGCCGCGCCTCCGAGGCATTGCCGACCAGGAGGCCCGGCACGTCGGTGATGAGGTTCAGCCGGCCCGGTCGCATCATAGCCGGCGCTTCTCCACCGCGGTCGCCGGATCGCCGGTGTTCGGCGTGCCCGCCGGCTCGATCAGCATGAGGTGCACCTCGCCGCGCGCCACCGGCCGGTGCTCGACGCCCGCCGGCACGACGAAGAGCTCGCCCGGCCCCAGCACCACCGTCCGGTCGCGCAACTCGATGGCGAGCTCACCCGCCAGCACCAGGAAGAAGTCGTCGGTCTCCGGGTGCGAGTGCCAGACGAACTCCCCCTCGATCTTCACCACCATCACGTCGTTGCCGTTGTAGGTGGCCACGATCCGCGGGACCCAGCGGTCCTCGAAGAGCGCGAGCTTCCCGCCCAGGTTCACCTTCTCCATCGCGCTTGCCTCCTCATTCGGGGTCCTCCAGCAGCGGCGTGGCCGCGATCAGCGCCTGCGTGTAGGCATGTTGCGGCGCGTCCAGGACCTGCTGCGTCGGCCCGGTCTCGACGATCTCGCCCGCCCGCATCACCATCACCCGGTCGGTGATCGACCTCACGACGCCGAGGTCGTGGCTGACGAAGAGGTACGACAGCCCGTGCCGCGTCATCAGGCCCGCGAGCAGATCGAGGATGCTCGCCCGCACCTGCACGTCGAGCGCCGAGACCGCCTCGTCGAGGACGATCAGCTTCGGCCGGATGATCAGCGCCCGCGCGATGGCGATCCGCTGCCGCTGGCCACCGGAGAACTCGTGGATGTACTTGTCCGCGTCCTCCGCTTCCAGCCCGACCGCGCCGAGCGCCGCCGCCACCGCCGCGTCGAGCGCCGGCCCCCGCGGCGCATCCGGGACGAGGTGGAACGGCTCGGCGACCAGCCGGCCGACCTTGTGGCGGGGATCGAAGCTGCCGTGGGGGTCCTGGAACACCGCCTGCATCTTGGCGCGCAGCGCGCGCGGCATCCGCTCGCCGGCCCGCACCGCCTCGCCGTCCACCCTGACGCTGCCGCCTTGCAGCGGCTCGAGCCCGAGAACCGCCCTGACCAGCGTCGACTTGCCCGACCCGCTCTCGCCGACGAGCCCCAGGCTCTCGCCCTTGTCGAGCGTGAAGCTCACGCCCTTGACCGCGTTGAAGACCTTCGGCGCGGCAAAGAGCCCCTGCCGCGGCATCGGATAGTCCCGCACCAGCCCCTCGACCTGCAGCAGCGGTGTCCGCGTCGGCTCCGCCGTGCGCTTCGGCTGGTGCGCCGACGCAGCGAAGAGCGCGCGGGTATAAGGATGCCGCATCTGCCGCCTCACCTCGTCGGCTGGTCCCGCCTCCACCACTTCGCCCCGACTCATCACCGCCAGCCTGTCCGCCAGACCCGCCATCACCGCAAGGTCGTGCGTGATCAGCATCAGCGCCATGCCGTCCTCGTCGACCAGGCGCCGCAACAGCCGAAGGATCTGCGCCTGGGTGGTCACGTCAAGCGCCGTCGTCGGCTCGTCGGCGATCAAGAGCTTCGGCCGGAGCGCGATCGCCATGGCGATGCCGACCCGCTGCCGCTGCCCGCCGCTGAGCTCGTGCGGGAAGCGCGTCAGCGCGAACCGCTCCGCCGGCATACCGACGCGCGCGAGCGTTGCCGCGGCGAGGGCCAGCGCCTCGCGCCGACCCGCCTGCCGGTGCACCCGTACCGTCTCCGCCACTTGGTCGCCGATCGTCTGCAACGGGTTCAGCGCCGTCATCGGCTCCTGGAAGATCATGCCGATGTCGCGGCCGCGCACCCGGCACATCTCGGCCTCCGACAGCGCCAGCAGATCGGCGCCGTCCAGCAGCACCCGCCCCGATGGCTGCGACCCCTCCGGCAGCAGGCCGATCACCGAAAGCGCGGTCAGCGACTTGCCCGACCCGCTCTCGCCGATCAGCCCCAGCACTTCGCCGGCGCCCGCCGCCATCGCCACGTCGCGCAGGATCGGCCGCCCGTGGATGGCGAGCGAAAGTGCCTCTATCCGCAGCAGGTCCACTAATCCGGCTCGCGCGACCAGAGAAAGAGCCCCGCCGCATCCGCGGCCGCCACCGTCTCGGCGTAGCCCAGCACCATGACGCCGCCGGCCTCGATCGCGACCCCGGCGAGCCCCGCCGCGGCGGCGCCGCGCAGCGTCCCGGGGCCGATCGCCGGCAGGTCCATCCGGCGGTCCTGCCCGGGCTTCGGTCCCTTGTAGAGCACGCCGCGCGCCCGGGCGGGACGCACGCCGGGCGCGGTGCCGCCTGCGAAGCGCAGCAGCGCATCGGTACCCTGGATCGACTCGACGCCGAGACAGATCCCGGCTGCCACCACCGCGGCCTGCCCGACGTCGGCCGCGCCCAGCGCCGCCACGATCGCCGCCGCCCGTGCCGCATCCGATCTGTCCACCGGCTGCGGTGCGACCTTGCCGAGGATGCCCGCCGGCGGCACGAGATCGGTCAGGATCTCGTGCGGCGCCCGCACCGCAAAGCCCTCGGCCTCGAAGATGCGCGCCACCAGCCGGAGCGTGGTGTCGTCGCCGCTGCGGATGCCGCGGACCAGCCGCGGCGCCAGCCGCCACATCTTCCAGTCGAAACGCGCCGGCCGCAAGTGCGGCCGGGTGATGCCGCCGGCAAAGGTGACGAGGCTGCACCCGGCCGCGCGCAGGTCGCCGAAGAGACGTCCCGGCTTCTCGTAGCGCGCCCGCACCACCGGATGCGGGCCGAGCCAGTCGAGCGCCACGCCGTCGAACACCACCACGCGGTAGACCCGCCCGCGCGCGGCGCAGTCCTCGGCGATCAGCCGCGGCAGGTCGCCCCGCCCGGCGACGATGGCGAGCCCTGCCTCGCCCACCGACCGGATCAGTCCGCCGGCGTGGTGAACGACCGCGCGCTTTCCACGGTGACGAAGTCCACGACTTCCCGGACCAGCGGATTGCCGGCGTGGCTCTCGCCCGCACGGTGCACCCGCTCCTGCAGCGTGCCGTCGCCTTCGAACATCTCGGAAAACGCGGCTCGGAGGCCGTTCACGTCCTGCCGCGCCGCACCCCGGCGCTTGAGCCCGACGAGGTTCAGCCCCGCAAGATGCGCCCGCTCGCCCATCACCGAGCCGTAGGGGATCACGTCCGCCACAACCCCGGCGAGCCCGCCGATCATCGCGCCGCGCCCGAGCCGCACGTGCTGGTGCACGGCCGCGAGGCCGCCCAGGATCACGTAGTCCCCCACGACGCAGTGCCCGCCCAGGGTGGCGTTGTTGGCCATGATCACGTGGCTGCCGATCCGGCAGTCGTGCGCCACGTGCGTGCTCATCATGAAGAGGTTGTCGTCGCCGACACTGGTCACCCCGCCGCCGCCGGCGGTGCCGGGGTTCATCGTGGTGTATTCACGGATGGTGTTGCGCGCGCCGATCTCCAGCGCCACGCGCTCGCCGGCGTACTTCAGGTCCTGCGGCACATGTCCGAGCGAGGCAAAGGGAAAGACCGTGCTCCCCGCGCCGATCCGGGTCCAGCCGGCCACCGCGACGTGGCTGAGCAGCGCCACGCGCTCCCCCAGCACGACCTCGGGGCCGAGGACGCAGAACGGTCCGATGCGGCAGCCCTCGCCGATCTCGGCGCCGTCGGCGACGACCGCGCTCGGGTGGACCTCCGCCGTGGGATGGATCGCCATGGCTTCAGCCCTTCGCGCTCGCCTCTTCCTGGCTCAGGATCATCGCGGCGAACTCCGCCTCGGCGCAGAGGGTCTCGCCGACTTTCGCCTCGCCGCGGAACTTCCAGATCTTGCCGCGCCCGCGGATCACCGTGACGTGCAACTCCAGCGTGTCGCCGGGCACCACCACGTGCCGGAACTTGGCGCCTTCGACGCTCATGAAATAGACCAGCAGGTTCTTGTCGATCAGATCGAGCGTCTGGACCACCAGCACCGCCGAGGTCTGCGCCATCGCCTCGATGATCAGGACCCCGGGCATCACCGGCAGCACCGGGAAATGCCCGTTGAAATGCGGCTCGTTCACCGTGACGTTCTTGATGCCGACGGCGAAGCGGTTGACCTTGATGTTCACCACCCGGTCGATCAGCAAGAACGGATAGCGGTGCGGGATCATCCGCTTGATCGTCGCGATATCCACCTGCGGCAAGCTCTGGTCAAGCGCCAGCGCCATCATCAGTTTCCTCCGTCCGTTCCCGCGGCGGGCGGCGCCGGCGCGGGTTGATCTCCCGCGCTCGGCGCGTTGCTCCCCGGCGTCGGCGTCCCCGGCTCGGCTGCGGCCGGAGGTGCGGCAGCGGCGCGGGCGTCGATCTCGGCGATGACCGCCTCGGTTATGTTCAACGTCTGGTCGGCCACCAGGACGCTGTTCTCGTCGAAAATCGCCTTGGCCCCGTACCGGTCCATCAAGCTGACCAGGATCGGGGCAACCTGAGCGTAGAACTGTCTGCGGCGCTGGTCAAATTCGTCCGCCAGCGCGCTGGCGCGGGCGTCCTGGTCCTGCCGCGCCTTGACGACCCGGGCGTCGAACGCGTCGCTGAGCTTGCGGAACTCCTCGGGAGCGAGCTTCGGACGCTGGTCGGTCAGGCTGCGCTCCTCCGCCTCGAACGAGGAGTCGAGCGAGCGGGCCTCGGTGCGCAGCGCGTCGCGCCGCTTCTCCTCGTCCGCCAGGAGCACCTGGCCGGCCTTCGAGCCGGTCAGGATGCGCTCCTGGTTGATGAAGAGAAACGGGCTCGGCGCCGCGCCCTGCGCCGCACCCGCTGCGGGGAGCACCGCCAGCGCAAGCAGGACCGCCAGGATCAGGCCGGCCGCCCATGCCCTGCCGCCGTGTGCCACCGGGTCAGAACCGGGTCTGAACGGTGAACCGGAACCGCTCGACGACATCATGGGGCTGCGTCTGCAGCGGAATTGCATAGTTGAACCGCAGGGGCGCGAACGGGGTGTCGACAAAGAGGCTGACCCCGATCGAGGACCGCAGGTGGAAGGCGTCGTCGACCTGCCCCTGGCTGCCGTTGGTGTCGTCGAGGCCCCAGAGCGAGCCGACGTCGGCGAAGACGCCGCCGTAGACGCCGTATTCCTGCGGAATGCCGAGCGGGAAACTCGCGTCGAGCCGCAGCACGCTGTAGTAGTTGCCCCCCAGCGCATCGTCGACCTTGAGGTCCTGCTGCGGCGGAAGGCAGTCGCCGATGGCGCAATAGTCGCGGGGGCCGAGGCCGTTGCGGGCGAAGCCGCGGAAGCTGTCGCCGCCGGTATTGAACCGGTCGGTGATGCGGGTGCCGTCGTTCGAGACGATGAGGCCGCCTTCGAGCTCCGCCGACAGCACCACCTCCTCCTCGAAGAGGCTGCTGTAGACGCGCGCCTTGCCCGAGGTCTTCGAATACTGCGTGTCGCCGCCGAGCCCGGCGAGGTCCTGGTTCAACGTCAGGATGAACCCTGCGGTCGGATCGACCACCGAGTTCCGCCGGTCGTAGGCATAGGTGAGCCCGACCGCCGAGGTCAGCAGGTTGCCCTCCTCGTTGAGGATGATCCGCGAGGTGTCGGCCTGGACGTCGTAGATGTCGTTGGTCGACAGCCGGTAGCGCAGCGTCAGCCGGCCGTTCTCGCTCAGCGGGAAGCCGATCCGGGGTTCGAAGCCGATGTTCTTGGTCTTGAACGACTGCTCGTTCAGGTTCGTGTTGCGGTAGTAGATGTTGAACCCGGCGAGCAGATCGCGGTCGAACAGCGCCGGCTCGGTGAAGCCGAACTCGAAGTTGCCGAACTGGGTACTGCCGGTGACCGCCGCCGAGAGGGTCTGGCCGCGCCCGAGAAAGTTGCGCTCGGTCAGGCTGACCTGCGCCGTCAGGCCTTCGCTGGACGAGAAGGCGCCGCCGAGGCTCAGGCTGCCGGTCGGCTGCTCCTCGACGTTGACCTCGACCAGCGCCTTGCCGGATTCCGAGCCGGGCCTGACATCGACCGTCGCCGACTTGAAGTAGCCAAGCCCGTTGATCCGGTCCTGGGCGTCCTTGACCTCGCGGGCATTGAAGGCGTCGCCCTCGACGATGTGGAACTGACGCCGGATCACCCGGTCCAGGGTGCGGGTATTGCCCGAGATGTCGATCCGCTCGACAAAGACCCGGTCGCCTTCGGCGAGCTGAAAGTTGATGTCGACGGTGTGCGCCGCCGCGTTCTTGGTGACCTGCGGCCGGATCTCGACGAAGGCGTAGCCGCCCTGCCCGGCCTGGAAGGTCATCCGCTGCACGATGCGGTCGACCACCTTGACGTTGTAGACCCCGCCGTTCGCAGCCGGCGCCAGCAGCGCCTGGAAGTCGGCGGCGTTAAGCCCCGGCACCGCCGAGGTCACCGACATCTTGCCGAAGTTGTACTGCTCTCCCTCGGAGATCGTGAAGGACAGGAAAAAGCCGTTGCGTTCGCGCGCCAGCTCGGCGGTCGAGGACAGCACCCGGAAGTCAACGTAGCCGCGCTGCAGGTAGAACTGCCGCAAGAGCTCGTTGTCGACCTCCAGCCGGTCGGCGTCGTAGGTGTTCTTGCCGATGATGAAGCTCAGCCAGTTCGACTGGCTGGTCTGGATCACCCGCCGCAGGCGCCGGTCGGAGAAGACCTGGTTGCCGAGAAAGCTGATGCGCTGCACCGTGGTCTTGCGGCCCTCGGAGATCTGGTAGACCAGATCGACGCGGTTTTCCGGCTGCCGGATGATGACCGGGGTCACCGAGGCGGCATAGCGCCCCTCGGCGCGATAGGCGTCGATGATGCGCTGGGCATCCGCCTCCGCAGCCGCCACCGAATAGGCGAGCCTGGGCCGGAGCTGGATCACCGCATTGAGCTTCTCGTCGTCGACGGAGTCGTTACCCTCGAAGGCGATCTGGTTGATCGTGGGGTTTTCCTTGACGGTGATGACCAGCCGTCCGGCCTCGGGCATCACCGTCACGTCCTCGAAGAGCCCGGTCTCGAAGAGCTTGCGCACGGCGAGGTTCAGCTCTTCCGGCGTGACCGCCTGCCCCGGCTCGATCCCGGCGAAGACCCGGATGGTGTCGGCCTCGATCCGCTGGTTGCCGGCAACGTCGATGCGGCTGAAGACGGCGGTGCCTTGCGCGAGGGTCAGCGGCGACGGCAGCACCGCGATCAGCAAAGCCATAACGAGGACGAAACGGGTGAATCCCCGCATCCACTGCCGCAGCCTCATCGGCCTCTTGCCCCTCTGCCCGTGGGCGGTTCGCCGCCCTGTTTATCAACTCACCATGCGCATGATGTCGTTGTACGTAGCAAATACCATCAGGAGCAGGATCAAGCCAAGACCAATCGACATCGCGACCTGCATCACGGCCGCACTCGGCGGGCGTCCACGCACCGCTTCGATGACGAAAGCCATGAAATGGCCGCCATCGAGGATCGGGATCGGGAAGAGGTTCAAGAGCCCGATCGCCGTCGAGATCATGCCGATCAGCACGATGAAGGCCGGCAGGCCCTGCGCCGCGGTCTGGCCGGACACCATCGCGATGCCGAGCGGGCCCTGCAGGTTGTCGGCGCCGATCGCCCCGGTCAGCATCGCCCGCATCCCGTTCAGCGACTGCACGATCACCGAGCCCATGCGCTCGACGCCGAACCCGACGGCGGTCCAGGGCGCCGGGGTCACCGTGGCAGGCAGGTAGATCGGCGCCCCGGCGACGCCGATCATCACCCGCCGCTCGAAGCCGCCCTTGCCGTCCTCGGTGTCCTGCTCCTTCGGCGTGATGGAGAGCGTCAGCACCGCGCCGTCGCGCCAGACCGTCAGCGGCAAGGTGCGCCCGCCCGAGGCGAGCACCATGGTGCGCAGGTCCTCGAACGACGCCACGTCCTTGCCGTCGACCTTCTCGATGAAGTCGCCCGGCCGCAGACCGGCCTCGCTCGCCGGCGACAGCGGCCCGACACCCTTGACGAGCGGCGGCATCAGGTAGGGCGCGTCGACCTCGAGCGTCGCGCCGTCGCGCTCGATCCTGATGTGCATCGGCCCCGGCGACGGCATCGCTTCGGCCGCGGCGTAGAAGTCCTCGAAGCCCTTCACCGGCGTGCCGTTCACCGCGAGCAGCACGTCGCCGGCGCGGAGCGGCTGCTCGACGCCCGGCAGCGCCTCGATCCCGCCGATCGTCGGCCGCTCGGTCGGCACGCCCTGCCAGAGCGACAGCCCGGTGAAGACCACGATGGTCAGCAGGAAGTTGAACGCCGGCCCCGCCAGCACCGCGAGCATCCGCCGCCACACCGTCGCGCCGTGAAAGCTGTGCGCGCGCTCCTCGGCGCTCATCTTCTCCAGCGCGTCCGCGTCGGTCCGGCTCGCGCCGTCGGCGTCGCCCACGTACTTGACGTAGCCGCCGAGCGGCAGCGCCGCCACCTGCCACAGCGTCCCGCGCCGGTCCCGCCGCGACCAGAGCACCGGGCCGAACCCGATCGAGAAGACCTCCGAGCGGATCCCGCACCACCGCGCCACGATGTAGTGGCCGAACTCGTGCACAAAGACCACGATCCCCAGCACGACCACGAACGGCAGCACCGTCGACAGGAAGCCGCCGATCAGGGGGATGCTGGCAATCGTATCCATCACGTCATCACTTTCCGCGAAATGCCTTCACCCAGACCTCGCCCATCCGGCGTGCCGCGCCGTCGAGCGCCATCACCGCCTCGAGGTCGTAGCCGGGGCCCTGGGCGCCCGCCTCGGGTCCGAGCCTCTCCAGCACATGTTCAACGAGCACCGCCATGTCAAGGAATCCGATCGCCCCCGCCAGGAACGCATCGAGTGCCGCCTCCTTGGCCGCGTTGAAGACCGCCCCCGCCAGTCCGCCCATCGCCATCACCTGCCCCGCCAGCCGCAGCGCCGGAAAGCGCACCGGGTCCGCCGCGGCGAAGTCGAGCCGGGCGAGCGCGGTGAAGTCCAGCCGCGCCACCGGCAGCGCCCGCCGTTCCGGCCAGTTGAGCGCGTGCCCGATCGCGCCCCGCATGTCCGACGGCCCGAGCTGCGCGATGATCGAGCCGTCGCGGAACCCCACCATGGAATGCACGATCGACTGCGGGTGGACCAGCACCTCGATGCGCTCTGGGTTAATGTCGAAGAGCGCCCGCGCCTCGATCACCTCCAGCGCCTTGTTGAACATCGTGGCGCTGTCGATCGAGATGCGCAGCCCCATGCTCCAGTTCGGATGCGCCCGCGCCTGGGCCGGCGTCACCGAGGCCATCCGCCGCAGGCTCCAGTCGCGGAACGGCCCGCCCGAGGCGGTCAGGATCAGCCGCTCGACCTCGTCCACCGCCTCGCCGCGCAAGGCCTGGAAGATCGCGCTGTGCTCGCTGTCGACCGGGATCATCCGGGTGCCGTGCGCGGCGCAGGTCCGCCGCAGCAGGTCGCCGGCGCAGACCATGCTCTCCTTGTTGGCGAGCGCCAGCACCCCGCCATGCCGCGCCAGCCCCAGCCCGGGCGCCAGCCCGGCGGCGCCGACAATGGCCGACATCGCCCAGTCGACCGGCTCCGCGGCCGCCGCGAGGAGCGCCTCCTGCCCGGCCGCCGCGGCGACCCCGCTGCCTTCGAGCGCGGCCCGAAGCTCTTCGAGCAGGGCGGGGTCGACGGTCACCGCGACCCTGGCCCGGAGCTTGCGCGCCTGCTCGGCCAGGAGTGCCACGTTGCGCGCGCCGGTCAGCGCCACGACCTCGTAGGCCTCCGCGCCGCCTTGCTCGGCCAGGAGGGAGACGGTGTTCTGGCCGACCGAGCCGGTCGCGCCGAAGATGCTGATCCGCCGCCGCATGTCGCTAATGGCCGATCGCGCCGAGACCCAGGCTGTCGGCGATCGCGAAGAACCACACGCCGCCCATCACCCCGTCGAGCCGGTCCAGCACCCCGCCGTGCCCCGGGATCAGCCGGCTCGCGTCCTTGACCCCGAAGCGGCGCTTGACCGCGGATTCGAGCAGGTCGCCGAGCTGCGAGCAGACCGCGATGCCGAGGCTCAGCACGCCGATGCGCTCCGGCTGCCAGCCGACGACCATGCCGAAGATGATGCCGGTGATCCCGGCGAACACCAGTCCGCCGATCGCACCCGACCAGGTCTTGCCCGGGCTTACCCTAGGCCAGAGCTTGCGCCCGCCCAGGCGCCGCCCGACGAAGTACGCGCCGACATCCGCCGCGACAACGATCAGCACCAGCCAGAGGATCAGGAAGACGCCCTCGGGCTCGCGATTGCGCAGCACGATCAGCGCCCCCATCGCGAGCGACATGTAGAGAAATCCCCCGACCAGCCAGGCCCGGGCCTCGCGGCTGACCAGCGCCACCAGCACCGCGCCACCGGCGAGGCAGGGGAGGCCCTTTGGCGGGCCCCAGATCGCCGTCGCGGCGATCGCGACCATGCCGGCCACGGCCGGCACCACCAGCTCCGGCGTCGCGAGCCTGTCCGATCCGGTCACCATCCGGTGATACTCCCAGAGCATCAGCCCGAGCGCAATCATCAGGAACCCCGCGGCCCATACGCCACCGGCCCAGAGGTCGAGCAGCGCGATCACCGCGAGCGCCAGTCCCGAGGCGAGCCTAAGTCCCAGGTCGGCGAAGCGCACCGGCCGGGGCCTGACGCCCTTCATCGAGCCACGGCGCCGAACCTACGCTCGCGGCTGCCGAAGCCGCGGACCTGGGCCGCGAACATCTCGGCCGTGAAATCCGGCCAGCGCGTCTCGATGAACGCGAATTCCGAATAGGCCGACTGCCACGGCAGGAAGCCCGAGACCCGGTACTCGCCGGAGGTTCGCAGGATCAGGTCGGGGTCCGGCAACCCGGCGGTGTCGAGGTGTGTCTCGATCGTCTCGGGGGTGATCTCCTCGGCGCGGATCAGCCCGGTCCGCACCGCCTCGGCCACCCGCCGGGTGGCGCGCAGGATCTCGTCCCGTCCGCCGTAGTTGATCGCCACCGTCAGGTGCAGCTGCTCGTTCGACCGCGTCTGCGCCTCGAGCCCGGCCATCAGCACCTGGAGGTCGGCTTCCAGCCGCTCGCGCCCGCCGATGAAGCGCACCCGCACCCCCTCGGCGACCAGCCGCGCACCCTCCTTCTTGATGTAGCGCCGGAAGAGCCGCATCAGCCCGACGACTTCGCCGTCCGGCCGGTTCCAGTTCTCGGTCGAGAAGGCGAAGAGCGTCAGGTGGCTGATCGCGAGGTCCGGGCAGCTCTCGACGATCTCGCGCACCCGGTCCGCGCCGCGCTTGTGGCCGGCCAGCCGCGGCAGCCCGCGGCTGGTCGCCCACCGGCCGTTGCCGTCCATGATGATCGCAACGTGCTGGGGCCCGGGGACGTGTGGCGGCTTCTCGTCCATGTACATTGTGTAATCTACCTCGTGCCCCGAATCGGTTCGACCGGACCGCGTCAGATCTGCATAATCTCTTCTTGTTTCGAATTCAGCGCTGCATCGACCCGGGCAATCGTCGCATCGGTGAGTTCCTGGATTTCGTCGTGCCAGAACTTCTGGTCGTCCTCGGCCATGCCGTCGGCCTTGGCCTTCTTGAGCTGGTCCATGCCGTCCCGCCGCACGTTGCGGATGGCGATCCGGGCCTGCTCGGCATAGTGCCCGGCGACCTTGGCGAGATCGCGCCGGCGCTCCTCGTTCAGCTCCGGGATCGGCAGCCGCAGGATCGTGCCGTCCATCTGCGGATTGATCCCCAGCCCCGAGTTGCGGATCGCCTTGTCGACGGTGTTGACCAGCGCCTTGTCCCAGACGTTGATCAGCACCATGCGCGGCTCCGGCACGGTGATCGTGCCGAGCTGGTTGACCGGCATCGGGGTGCCATAGGCCTCGACCGTGACCGGGTCGAGCATCGATGCCGACGCCCGTCCCGTCCGGAGCGAGCCGAATTCGCTCCGGAGCGCGTTCAACGCGCCCTCCATGCGCTTCTCGAGCGCCGCCATGTCGATTTCGTCGTCCGACATCGGTTTCTCCTTGCCCAGGGCTCTTAGCTTACCCGGGTTCGACAATGGTAAACCGCCCACGCCCCTGCACGATGCCGGCCAGCCCGTTCGGCTCGTCAAGCGCGAAGACGATGATCGGCAGCCCGTTGTCCCTGGCGAGCGCGATCGCCGAGGCGTCCATCACCTTGAGGTTTTTCTGCAGGACCGTGTCGTAGCTGATCCGGTCGTAGCGGCGCGCCTGCGGGTTCTTGCGCGGATCGCTGTCGTAGACCCCGTCGACCTGCGTGCCCTTGAAGAGCGCCTCGCAGGACATCTCGCTCGCCCGCAGCGTCGCCGCGGTGTCGGTGGTGAAGTAGGGGTTGCCGGTGCCGGCGGCGAAGATCACCACGCGGCCCTTCTCGAGGTGGCGCACCGCGCGGCGGCGGATGTAGGGCTCGCAGACCTGGTCCATCGGGATCGCCGAGACGACCCGGGTGTGGATGCCGCGGGCTTCCAGCGCCGCCTGCATGGCGAGCGCGTTCATCACCGTCGCGAGCATCCCCATGTAGTCGGCGGTGGTGCGCTCCATGCCTTGCGCCGAGCCCTGCAACCCGCGAAAGATGTTGCCGCCGCCGATCACCATGGCGATCTCGACGCCCAGGCCGTAAAGCGCCTCGACCTCGGTGGCGATGCGTTCGACCGTTGGCGGATGCAGCCCGAATTGCTGCGGTCCCATAAGCGCTTCGCCCGATATCTTGAGGAGGATGCGCTTGTAGGCGGGGCGGGCGTGTGGAGCCGCGATGGTCGCCACGCCGTCGGTCATGCCCGCACCTCGCCTCGTTGGATCGCGCGCCAAAATGGCGGAATTCGGGCAGGGTTTCAACGCCTATTCCCCCCCGGATCCGGACCGCCGAAGCGGTCCGGCCGACGGCCCGGGCGTCAGCGCCCGGCGGTCTTGGCGACCTCGGCGGCGAAGTCCTCGACATCCCTCTCGACGCCCTCGCCGACCGCGAGCCGCGCGAAGCCGGTCACCTCGACGCCGGCGTCCCTGGCCGCCTGGCCGACGGTGATGTCGGGGTTGATCACGAACTTCTGGTTGAGGAGCGTCACTTCCTCGAAGAACTTGCTCATGCGTCCGACGATCATCTTCTCGATCACCGCCTCCGGCTTGCCGCTCTCGCGCGCCTGCTCGGTCAGCACCGCCCTCTCGCGCTCGATCATCGCCGGATCGAGATCGGTCTCGCTCAGCGACGCGGGTGCGGTCGCCGCGACGTGCATGGCGATCTGCTTGCCGATGCCGTTGTCGGCACCCTTCAAGGCCACCAGCACGCCGATCTTGCCGAGGTTCTCGGCGACGGCGTTGTGGACGTAGGACGCGACACTCTCGCCTTCGACCGAGACCATGCGGCGCAGGTGCAGGTTCTCGCCGATCGTCACGATCTTCTCGGTCACCGCCGCCTCGACGGTCTTGTCGTCGAGCGGCGCGCCTTTCAGCGCCTCGAGATCGGCGCAGCCGGTCGCGACTTCGGCGATCGCGCGGACGATCGCCTGGAAGTCCGAGTTGCGCGCCACGAAATCGGTCTCGGAGTTCACCTCGACCGCGACGCCGACGCCGTCCTTCACCGCGACGCCGACCAGGCCCTCGGCGGCGGTGCGCCCGGCCTTCTTCGCGGCCTTCGCCAGCCCCTTGGTCCGGAGCCAGTCGATCGCGGCCTCCATGTCGCCGTTCGTCTCGGTCAGCGCCTTCTTGGCGTCCATCATCCCCACGCCGGATGCGTCGCGCAGTTCCTTGACCATCGTTGCGGTGATCGACATCTGGGGCTCTCCCTCGAGCGCTTAGTGAAATCGGGTCGGACGCCGCGACCGCGGCGTCCTGGAGCGGCTTGGATCAGGCCTCGGCCGCGTTCGCCTCGACGTCCTCGGCCGGCGCCTCCTCGAGCGCGCCGACATCGATGCCGGACGCACCCATCTGCGCCGCCATGCCGTCGAGCGCCGCGCGGGCGATCAGATCGCAGTAGAGCGCGATCGCGCGGGCCGCGTCGTCGTTGCCGGGGATCGGATAGTCGATGCCGTCCGGCGAGGAGTTCGAGTCGAGCACCGCGATGACCGGGATGCCGAGCTTGCGCGCCTCCAGGATCGCCAGATCTTCCTTGTTGGTGTCGATCACGAAGATCATGTCCGGCGTGCCGCCCATCTCGCGGATGCCGCCGAGCGACTGCTGCAGCTTGGTCTGCTCGCGCTCGAGCCCCAGCCGCTCCTTCTTGGTCAGCCCGCTCGCGCCGGAATCGAGCTTCTCGTCGATCGACTTCAACCGCGAGATCGACTGCGAGATCGTCTTCCAGTTGGTCAGCGTGCCGCCGAGCCAGCGATGGTTCATGTAGTACTGCGCGCAGCGCTCGGCAGCCTCGGAGACCGCCTTCTGCGCCTGCCGCTTGGTGCCGACGAACAGGATGCGGCCGCCCTTGGACACCGTCTGCTGCACCGCATGCAGCGCCTGGTCGAGCAGCGGGACGGTCTGGGTCAGGTCGATGATGTGGATGCCGTTGCGGTCGCCGTAGATGTACGGCCCCATGCGCGGGTTCCAGCGGTGGGTCTGGTGGCCGAAGTGCACGCCGGCTTCCAGGAGCTGGCGCAAAGTGAATTCAGGCAGAGCCATGGCTCGCTACGTCCTTTTCCGGTTTGGCCTCGGCGGGGAGAAGAGCCTCTCGGCCCAACCGGTGGACTGACGGGGATGTCTCCCCCGCGAGCCGCGCCCCCGCCTGTGGATTCAGAGTGCCGCGCATGTAGCCGCTCCCCGCCCCGTTGGCAAGCACCATCGCCTGCGGACCGTCCCCCGCTCGGGCGCGCTCCGCCTCCCGCCACAACGGCGCCGACTGGCGCCTTCGGTCTTCGGAAAAAGAGGCGACCTTCCCGGCTCCAAGCAGACGATCAATCCTTGGATCGACGGCCCTCTGCGGACGGTCTTCTCCGGGTGACCCCCATCACAGCCACTCCAGCCTCTGACCGTGGGGCATGGTCCAGGCGACCGGCTCCCCGTCGACCGACACCAGGAACATTCCCTTGGGATGCGCTCCGCTCACCTTCGCCCCGATCCACGGATAGACCCACGGGAACTCGTTGCAGATCCACGTGGCGCCCAGGTCCTGGCACGCCCGGGCAAAACGATCGCGCTCATCCTGCGCCGTGACGTAGGCCAGGACCGCCGTGTGGAAGATCACCAGCGTCGCATCCGCGGGAGCCCGATGCGCAAGCGCCTGAAGGTCCCGGCGCAGGTCGCCGAGGATGACGCCGGGATCGACCTTCCGGGCCACGGCGGCGGCCGCCCGAAGCCGCGCCAGCCGCGTCTCCTGCTCAGGCCAGACGAGGATCTCGAGCCACTCCATGTCATCGGCGCTGCTCACGCTCCGCGGCGCCACGTCCAGCCCAGCCCGCCAAACCACTTCGGGCAGCGCCTGCGGCAGCGGCGTGTTCGTCGAGGCCTCGCAGGCAAGCAGCGGCGCGATTTCCCGCGTGTCGGCCGGCGCGTCCAGTCGCACGCGCCCGTAGTCGTAGGCGAACTTGTCCGGCAGCAGGCAGAGCCCCGCCGACGCCCCGACCTCGAGCAACGCGATCGGTCCCGCAATCCCGGCAAGGCTCGGGAGCAGCGCCGCGCACCGGTTCGGCTCATTGGTCTGGGTCGTTCGGCTGCGCATCGTCTTGGCGATGCTCGTCCCGCTCCGCTCGACGATTTCGTCAAGCGCATCGGGTCCGGAGGGCGTCCCCGCGACGAACCGCACCGCACCGAAGAACAGGTTCGGCTGCTGCATCTCCGGCGGAAATTGTGCCACGAAGGCGAGCAGCGCCGGCGCCTCGGCGACATGGTTCGCGAGCGTTTCGTAGAGCGGCGAGGACCCGCTCGCCTCCTCGGCCGCGAACTGTCGATACCGCTCGGCTACAGCGCGCAACGCCTCGTCCATGACAGCCTCATCGTGCGACTTCACCAGACATGGCCGATCGGCCGCGGCCACATGCAATCGGTCGGCTAACTCCTAAAAACCCGTAAATTCTAGCCATTTTACCCAATAAAATCAATGGCTATTTTGCGCTTCCACACTGGAGGCCCCGATCTTCCACGCTTCGGGTTGACGCTCAGGCGGCCGCATGACCCACTCGGGCGATGGACGAGACCGCGATCGGACCGCTGATCGGCGCCGGCAAGGAAGCCGAGGTCTTCGAGCTCGGCTCGCTGGTGCTCAAGCGCTACCGCCGCCCTGAGGCCAAGGCCTCGGCTTTCGGCGAGGCGGCGACGCTGGCGATCCTCGAGCCGCTCGGCCTGCCGGTGCCCCGGGTCGGCGAAGTCGTCGAGACCCGCGGCCTCTGGGGCCTGACGATGACCCGCGCCCCCGGCGTTCCGTTCGGCGAGGCGATGCGCCGCGACCCCGCCCTGGTGCCGCGCTGCCTCGCCGCCATGGCCGCCCTGCACGTCCGGATGCACGCCTGTCCCGGCGACCGCCTGCCCGACCGCCGGGCGCTGCTGGCCGGGCGGATCGCGGCGGCGCCTTGCCTCGATCCCGGCCGCCGCCGCCGTGTCCTCGACCGGCTGGCGGGCCTGCCCGACGGCGACCGGCTCTGTCACGGCGACTTTCACCCCGGCAACGTCGTCGGCCCGCCCGGCGAGGCCATGGTGATCGACTGGCTCGACGCCGCCCGCGGCGATCCCCTCGCCGACGTCTGCCGCTCCTGGGTCCTGATGCGCCCCACCCGCCCGGACCTCGCCGAAGCCTACGTCACAGCCTATGCCGAGGCATCCGGCTGCCCCCGCGAAGCCATCCTCGCCTGGCTGCCCGTGGTCGCCGCCGCCCGCCTCGCCGAAGGCGTCCCGGGCTCCACGAAGTTCCTGCTGAAGCTCGTTGATTCAGCTCTCTCTGGACCTTGACATAGATCAAGCGCAATCCGGGTTCTTCGGGTACGCTCCCTTGCCGGATCCCTGTGGCCCGGCGTGACGGGGACGCCTCATGTACACTCAAGCCGGGCCGCGCGCGCGGCGCGACTATATCGTCGTGGCGACCGCCGCGTCGCTCCTCATCGCGGCCACGGCCGCCTTGGGGCAGGAGGTCACCGGCACGCCGGGCTCGCCCCACGCGACGACCACGCTCGGCGCTGCGCCGCTCCCCCCGCCTGCCCCCAAGTTCGGCGGCGTGATCAAGGAGAAGGCCTCGGAGTCGACGCCGTGGTGGGCGCCTCAGGTGGTGCCGCCCAAAGGCGCGCCGAACGTGCTCCTGATCATGACCGACGACCAGGGCTTCGGCGCGCCGAGCACCTTCGGCGGCGTGATCCCGACCCCGACGATGGACAAGCTGGCGCAGGACGGCCTGCGCTACACCAACTTCCACTCCACCTCGCTCTGCTCGCCGACCCGCGCCGCGCTGATCACCGGGCGCAACCACCACTCGGTGGGCTTCGGCGTCGTCGGCGAGATCGCCACCGGCTACCCGGGCTACGATTCGATCATCCCGCTCGACAAGGGCACCATCGGCACCACGCTGCGCGACAACGGCTACGCCACCGCCTGGTTCGGCAAGGACCACAACACGCCCTTCTACCAGGCCAGCCAGGCCGGTCCGTTCGACCAGTGGCCGAACGGCATGGGCTTCGACTACTTCTACGGCTTCGTCGGCGGCGACGCGAGCCAGTGGCAGCCGAACCTCTTCCGCAACACCACCGCGATCTACCCCTTCGAGAACAATCCCGGCTGGAACCTCGAAACGGCGATGGCCGACGAGGCGATCGGCTACGTGAAGCAGCTGAAGGAGATCGCGCCCGAAAAGCCCTGGTTCGTCTACTACGTGCCGGGCGCCACCCACGCCCCGCACCATCCGACGCCCGGAATGGGTCAAGAAGATCAGCGACATGCACCTCTTCGACGACGGGTGGAACAAGGTGCGCGACACGATCTTCGCCAACCAGAAGCGGCTCGGGATCATGCCAGAGACCGCCAAGCTCACCGACTGGCCGGACACGCTGCCGAAGTGGGACAGCCTGGACGAGCTGTCCAAGACCCTCTTCATCCGCCAGGCCGACGTCTACGGCGCCTATCTCGCCTATGCCGACAACGAGATCGGCCGGGTGATCCAGGCGGTCGACGACCTCGGCGAACTCGACAACACCCTGATCATCTACATCGGCGGCGACAACGGCGCGAGCGCCGAGGGCATGCTGAACGGCACGCCGAACGAGTTCACCACCTTCAACGGCGTCGCGGTGCCGGTGAAGGACCAGATGCTCTGGTACCCGTTCTGGGGATCGGAGCGCACCTTCCCGCACTACGCCGCCCCCTGGGCCTGGGCGATGGACACCCCGTTCAAGTGGGTGAAGCAGGTGCCCTCGCACTTCGGCGGCACCGCCCAGGGCGTGGTCATGTCCTGGCCCGGCCACATCACCGACACCGGCGGCATCCGCCGGCAATTCTCCCACGTCATCGACATCGCGCCGACCATCCTCGACGCCACCGGCGTCTCGGCGCCCCCCGCGATCGACGGCATCCCGCAGGCGCCGATCGAGGGCACCAGCATGGCCTACACCTGGGACAAGGCGAACGCCGACGCCCCGACCCGGCACACCACCCAGTACTTCGAGATGCTCGGCAACCGCGCGATCTATCACGACGGCTGGGTCGCGGCGACGACCCCGGCGACGCTGCCCTGGGAGCTGAGTTCTGCGACCCCGCCCGACGTGATCACCGGCTACACCTGGGAACTCTACGACGTCGCCACCGATCCCACCCAGTCCGACGACCTCGCGGCAAAGTCGCCCGACAAGCTCAAGGAACTGCAGGATCTCTTCTACGCCGAGGCCGCGAAGTACGACGTCCTGCCGCTCGACAACTCGACGATCGCCCGCTGGAACGCGCCGCGGCCGAACCTGACCGGCGGCCGCACCCAGTTCACCTATTCGGGCGAACTCAGCGGCGTGCCCGCCAGCGCCGCGCCGCGCATCCTCGACCGCGCCTACACCATCACCGCCGAGGTCGAGATTCCCGAAGGCGGCGCCGAAGGCATGATCGTCACCGAAGGCGGCCGCTTCGGCGGCTACGGCCTCTTCCTCAGCAAGGGCGAGTTCGGCGTCGGCCGCGGCAGGCCGGTCTTTCTCTACAACCTCCTCGACCTCAAGCGCACCGCCTGGGAGGGGCCTGAGCTCGAGGCCGGCAAGCACACTATCGTCTTCGACTTCAACCCCGACGGCCCAGGCCTCGGCAAGGGTGGCACCGGCGTCCTGTCGGTGGACGGCAAGGAGGTCGCCCGCAACACGATGGACCACACCATCCCGGTCACCTTTCCCGAGGACGAGACCTTCGACGTCGGTCTGGACACCCGCACGCCGCTCGCGCTCGTCGAGTACCGCTACAACTCGCCGTTCAAGTTTACCGGGACGATCGACAAGCTGACGGTTGACCTGCGATGACTGGCGCCGGTTCATCGGCATGAAGAGCGCCCTCACCGTCGCGGCGATTGCCGAGATTGCGACGGGCCTCGGACTGCTGGTCGTCCCGGGGCTGGTGGCCGGGCTTCTGCTCGGCCAGGACCTTGCCGGCGCCGCCGTGCTCATTGCGCGCGTCGCCGGCCTGGCGCTGATCGGGCTCGGGGTCGCCTGCTGGCCCGGCCCTCCGCGGACCGGCATGCTGATCTACAGCACGGGCGTCGCCGTCTATCTCGCCTATCTCGGCGTGACCGGCGTCGCGAGCGGCATTCTGCTCTGGCCGGCGGTCGTGGCCCATGCCCTGATTTCGCTCGGCCTCGGGGTTGACCGGACACGTCGTGGAGGCTGACCCCGGCCGCCGATTAAGAAAGCAGTAAGAATCTCTTTTCTTTCAAGATCAGTAATTTAGATGCCCCCCAAACTCGGGGGGCTGTCGTTCCAGCGCCGCACCATCCCCTCGACGCCCTTGAACGCGCCCGGAACAAGCGCTCGCGCCAGCAGCCGGTCGGGGTTGGTCGGCGGCGGATAGTCGAGCGGCCGCGCCGCGTCCCGGCTGAACCCGAAGCGGCCGTAGTAGGGCTCGTCGCCGACCAGGATCACCCGGGTCCAGCCGCGCTGGCCGGCCCGCCACAGGCTCTCGGTCATCAGGAGCGACCCCACGCCTTCGCCCTGACGGGTCGGATGCACCGCCACCGGCCCGAGCAGCAGCGCCGGCGTCCCGGCCGCGCCGACCCGGACCGGCCAGTAGCGGATCGCCCCGGCCAGCACGTCGTACTCGTCGCGGGCGACGAGGCTCAGCTCGGCCACCGGATCGGAGCCCTCGCGCAGCCGGTACGAGCTCAGCGCCGTCCGCCCCGGCGCGAACGCCAGGTCATAGAGGCTTTCCACCTCGGCAGTGTCGTAGGGTGTTTCGCGCAGGATCCGGAACATCGGCGGGGCTGGTGGCGGGCACGGGGCGCACGGCGGCGGGCCGCTCGACAGGCAGCTAGCACGCCCCTAGGCTCGCGGCCAAGGCGAAACCTGGAGGCGCGCGCATGTTCTACCGACCCGGTCTCGACCCGCATGGCCTCGCGCACAACCCGTTCAAGGCCCTGGTCGCACCCCGCCCGATCGGCTGGATTTCCAGCATCGATGCCGAAGGCCGCGCCAACCTCGCACCCTACAGCTTCTTCAACGCCATCGCCGACACCCCGCCGATGGTCGCCTACGCCAGCACCGGCGAGAAGGGCACGCCCTCCGAGCGCAAGGACACGCTCGCCAACATCCGCGCCACCGGCGAATTCGTCGCAAACGTCGTGAGCTTTGCGCTCAAGGACGCGATGAACCTCACCTCCGGCCCCTACCCGGCCGACGCCGACGAATTCGCGCTCGCCGGCCTCACCCCCGCGCCGTGCCGCCTGGTCGCCGCGCCCCGCGTCGCCGAAGCCCCCGCCGCCCTCGAATGCCGGCTCTGGCGCATCGTCGACCTCCCGGGCGCCGCCAACCACCTGGTGATCGGCGAGGTGGTCGGCGTCCACATCGACCCCGCCGTCGTCGTTGACGGCAAGGTCGACGTCACCCGCTACCAGCCCGTCGCGCGGCTCGGCTACCGCGACTACGCCGCGGTCACCGAGGTGTTCGGCATGATCCGTCCGACCGGACAATGATTTTCAGCTTTAGGTAGAAATTAACCTATCGCGTTAAACTTTTGGTAACCTTTGGCCGCCAAAAAGAGGGTGTCCAAACGGACGGGCTGCTTGCGAAACTCAGACCCTCCAGTCTGGATATAGCGCCCCTTCTCTCCTCCCCCCCGAGAGAAGGGGCGCAGTCTTTTCAGCTTATGACAGCGCCGGGATTGAGGATGCCCTCGGGATCGAGCGCCGCCTTGATCGCCCGCATCGCCGCGATCTTTCCCGGGTCGCCGTAGCGCACCAGATCGCCGGTCTTGAGGCGGCCCACGCCGTGCTCGGCGCCGACCGAGCCGTTCAGGGCGTGGACCAGGTCGTGCACCGTGGTCTTCACCGGCTCGCGCAGGGCGTCGTAGGCGTCGCGGCTGCGGCCTTGGGGCGGGAAGACGTTGTAGTGCAGGTTGCCGTCGCCGAGGTGGCCGAAGCAGTTGATCCGGAGCGCGGGATCGAGGGCGGCGATGGCGGGGGCGCCGCGGGCGATGAACTCGGCGAGGCGCGAGGGGGGCAGCGAGATGTCGTGGCTCGAGATGGCGCCGACCCGGCGGTTCGCCTCGGGGATCGACTCGCGCACGCCCCAGAAGACGCCGCGCTGGGCTTCGTTCTGGGCGACCAGCACGTCGGCGATGGCTCCCGCTTCGAGGGCGCGGGCCAGTGCTTCGGCGAGGCGGTCGCCGATGCCGGCGCCTGCGGCGTCGGAGGCCTCGACCAGCACGCGCCAGTCGGTGGGCATGTCGGGCGGCACCGGCAGGTCGGGCAGCGTCTCGGCGAGGAAGCGCAGGCCCTGGACGCTGATCAGCTCGAAGGCGGCGATGGTGCCGCCGAGGGCGGCGCGGAGGTCGGCGAGGAGCGCCAGGGCGCGCTCGGGCGAGGCGACGCCGACCCAGGCGGTGGCGGTCTCGCCGGGCAGCGGGAAGAGGCGAAGGCTCGCGGCGGTGATCAGGCCGAGGGTGCCTTCGGCGCCGATCAGGAGGTGGCGCAGGTCGTAGCCCATGTTGTCCTTGACCACCCGGCTCAGGCCGTTCAGCACGCTGCCGTCGGCCATCACCGCCTCGATGCCGAGGCAGAGGTCGCGGGCGTTGCCGTAGCGCAGCACGTTGACGCCGCCGGCGTTGGTGCCGAGGAGGCCGCCGATCCGCGCCGAGCCCTCGGAGGCCAGCGTCAGCGGAAAGAGCCGGCCGGCCTCGCGGGCGGCGGCGTGGACGTCGGCGAGGATGCAGCCCGCCTCGGCCACCAGCACGCCGTCGACGAGATCGAGGTCGCGGATGCGTGCCATCCGCTCGAAGGAGAGGAGCACCGGCAGCGGGCCGGCCTCCATCACCTGACCGCCGACGAGGCCGGTGCCGCCGGAATAAGGCACGATCCCGACCCGTGCCGCGGCGCAGAGGCCGACCGCCGCGGCGACCGCCTCGGTCGAGGCCGGCCGCAGCACCGCCGCGGCATGGCCGTGGTACCGCCCGCGCGGCTCCTCGAGGTAGCGCGGCTCGGGCGGCACCACGCCCCCCGGACCGAGCGCGGCCGCCAGCCGGTCCAGCAACGCTTCGTCGGCAGGATTGAGCGGCGCGCTCATCGCGCCAAGTGCGATTTCGCACGCGAAACTAAGGCTAACGTTATGAAACTAAACCGATTCATCTTCATTAATTTCCGCGTCACGCCGGCTCCGGCCCGGCGCGGCCGCGCCGGTCGCCGCGGAGGTTGGCGTAGAGCACGTGGTTGCGCCAGCGCCCGCCGATCTGCAGGTAGCTCTGCGCCACGCCTTCGTACTTGAAGCCGGAGCGTTCGAGGAGCCCGCGCGAGGGCACGTTCTCCGGCAGGCAAGCCGCCTCGATCCGGCTGAGGTCGAGCATGCCGAAGGCGTGGTGCACGACTGCCGCCAGCGCCTCGCTCATGAAGCCCTGGCGGGCGTAGTTCGGCCCGATCCAGTAGCCGACCTGCGCCGACTGCGACGGCCCGCGCCGGATGTTGTCGAGGGTGATCGCTCCCATCAGCCGCTGGTCCTCGCGGCGGATCAGGAAGAGCGCCAGCGCCCGGCCCTCCTCGCGGGCGCGCCACGCCCAGTAGACCCGGTTGCGAAACGCCTTGCGGGTGAAGTGATCCTGCGACCAGGTCGGCTCCCACTCGCGCAGGAACGCCTCGCCGTTGCGGCGCAGCATCGCCCACTCGGCGTGGTCGCCCATGTCGGGCAGCCTCAGGGTCATCCGTTGCGTCTCGATGGCGGGCGCGGCGTTCCGGCGAAAGCTCAGCACCCCCATCGCCTCAGGCCGCCAGCCGCCTGGCCAGATCGGCGCGCTGCGGGGCATCCTCGACCGGGCCGAGCAGCGCCATCGCCGGGTCTGCGCGCATCGCCAGCCCCTCGGCGAAGGTGCGCAGCCGCTCCGGCGTCACCGCGTCGATCTTGGCGACGATCTCGTCGATCTCGGGCACCCGTCCCCAGATCGCCAGCATCCGCGCCAGCCGCTCCGCCCGCGCCGAAGGGCTCTCGAGCCCCATCAGCATGCCGGCCTTGAGCTGCGCGCGCGCCCGGTCGAGCTCGGCCGTGGTCAGGCCGTCCGCGGCGCGGCGCAGTTCGTCCATGGTCAGCTCGGTCAGCTCGCGAATCTGGTGCGCCCCGGTTCCGGCATAGAGCGTGATGAGGCCGGTGTCCTCGTAGGCGCCGGCCTGGGCGAAGATGGTGTAGCAGAGCCCCCGCCGCTCGCGCAGTTCCTGAAAGAGCCGCGACGACATGCCGCCGCCGACCGCGGTGGCATAGATCTGCGCGGTGAAGGCCGCTTCGTCGCGCACGCCGGGCGACTCGAACGCCATCGCCACGTGCACCTGCTCGAGATCGCGCGCTTCGCGCCGCTCGCCGCCGGCGAACTGCGCCGGCAGCACCGCAAGCCGCGGCCGCGGCGCGAGGTGCCCGAAGAGCCGCTCGGCCGCCGCCCGCAGCCGGTCCGGATCGACCGCGCCCGCGGCGGAGAGGATGATGCGGTCCGGTCCGTAATGCTCGCCGACGAACCCCGCGAGGTCGGGCTTGGCGAACCCGGAAACCCGCTCCGCCGGCCCGAGGATGGTGCGCCCGAACGGCTGGCCGGGATAGGCCGCCTCCTGCAGCCAGTCGAAGATGATGTCGTCGGGCGTGTCGAGCGCCTGGCCGATCTCCTGCAGGATCACGCCGCGCTCGACCTCGATGTCGGGCTTGGCGAAGAGCGGGTTCAGCACGATGTCGGCGAGGATGTCGAGCGCGCGCTCGACGTCGGCCTCGAGCACCCGGGCGTAGTAGGCGGTCATCTCCTTGCCGGTGTAGGCGTTGATGTAGCCGCCGACGTCCTCGATCTCCTCGGCGATCGCCCGCGCGGTTCGCGTCGGCGTGCCCTTGAACGCCATGTGCTCGAGAAAGTGCGCGATGCCGTTCTGCTCGACCCGCTCGTGCCGCCCGCCGGCGGTCAGGAAGATGCCGATCGTCGCCGAGCGCAGGCTCGGCATCGGCTCCACCGCGATCCTGAGACCGTTCGGCAGCTCGCTCAACTCGACACTCATCGTACCGTCTCCCGTCCAATCACGTCCTTGATCGCCTCCACGTCGTTCGCCACCGTCTCCATCCGCTCCGGCAGCGTCATCAGCTCCGCCAGCCGCGGCGGCAGCGCCGGCCGGATGCCGCAGGCCGCCTCGACCGCGTCGGGGAACTTCGCCGGGTGCGCGGTCGCGAGCACGACCATCGGCACCGCCGGGTCGCCGCGATGCACCTTGGCGGCATGGATGCCGACGGCGGTGTGCGGGCAGACCACCTGCCCGCTGTCGCGGTAGGTCGCCGCGATCGCCGCGCGCGTCTCGTCTTCCGAGGCGCTGGCGCTGTCGAAATCCGCCGCGCAGCCGCGCCAGCGCGCCTTGCGACAGCGCGAAGCCGCCGTCCGATGGCGAGCTCGCCCATCAGCGCCGTCACCGCGGCACCCTCGCGGTCGTAGAGCTCGAACAGCAGCCGCTCGAAGTTGGAACTGACCTGGATGTCCATCGACGGGCTGATCGACGGCGCCACCGGCTCGCGCCGGTGCTCGCCGGTGGCGAGTGTCCGGTGCAGGATGTCGTTCTGGTTGGTCGCGATCACCAGCCGGTCGATCGGCAGGCCCATGCGCTTGGCGACGTAGCCCGCGAAGATGTCGCCGAAGTTGCCGGTCGGCACCGTGAAGCTGACCGGCCGGTGCGGCGCGCCGAGTGCGACCGCGGCGGTGAAGTAGTAGACGGTCTGCGCCAGCACCCGCGCCCAGTTGATCGAGTTGACCCCGGCGAGCCCGACGCCGTCGCGGAACGCATGGTCGTTGAAGAGATCCTTCAGCCGCGCCTGCGCGTCGTCGAAGTCGCCGTCGATCGCCAGCGCATGCACGTTGGCCTCGACCGGCGTCGTCATCTGCCGGCGCTGCACCTCGGACACCCGAGGTCCCGACGGGAAGAGCACGAAGACCTCGACGCCCGCCTTGCCGCGGAACGCCTCGATCGCCGCCGAGCCGGTGTCGCCGCTGGTGGCGCCGACGATGGTCAGCCGCCGGCCCGACCGGCGGAGGCTCGCCTCGAAGAGCTGCCCGATCAGCTGCATCGCCACGTCCTTGAACGCCAGCGTCGGCCCGTGGAAGAGCTCCAGCAGCCAGTCGTTCGGGCCGGTCTGCACCAGCGGCGCGCGGGCGGCGTGGCCGAAGCCTGCATAGGCGCGGGCGAGGATGGCGCGAAACTCCGCGTCGGTGAAGGCGTCGCCGACGAACGGCCGCATCACCCGGAACGCCGCCTCCTCGTAAGGCAGCCCCGCGAGCGCCGCAATCGCCGCGGCGTCCATCTGCGGCCAGCTCTCGGGCACGTAGAGCCCGCCATCGCGGGCGAGGCCGGCCAGCATCGCCGCCTCGAAGCCGAGCCTGGGCGCGCCGCCGCGGGTCGAGACGTAGTGCATCGGGGAAAAGCCGTCCTTCAATCGATCCGGCGCTTGATACGCCAAAGCTGATAGACTGTCATCATCGCCCAGGCCAGTGCCAGCCCGAACCAGGTGATGGCGTACTGCAGGTGGTTGTTGGGGATGTTGATCGTCACCGGCAGCGCCATCGGGGCGTCGGGATCGTCGCTGGCCGCGGTCACCAGCAGCACCGGCCAGGTGTCGAGCGCCGCCGCCATCATCTGCACGTCGCGGGCGAACCAGATGTTCTTGGCCCGGTCGGGCTCGCTGGTGAACCGGTCGGTCTCCTGCGGCCAGACCAGCGATCCCTCGACGGTGATCGGGCCGAGGTGGCGGGCGTCGTCCTTCTCGCCGATCGGCACGAAGCCGCGGTCGAGCAGGATGCGCCGGCCGTCCTGAAGCTGCAGCGGCACGATGATGCGGTAGCCGACGCCGCGCGACGGGGCCGAGGTGTAGACGTCGAGCTCGCCCTTCTCGATGCTGCCGGCGGCCCGCACCCTGAGGTACTGGTCGGTGCCGGGCGCCGGGCGCGGTGGCACCCCGACCGGTGACGCCTCGAGCTTCGCCTCGATCTTCGCGAGCAGATCGGTCTTCCAGGCCAGGCGCTGGACCTGCCAGACGCCGAGCCAGATCAGGATCGCGACGCCGCCGATCCCGATGACCAGCGGTCCGACCATCCGGTGCAGGACCGGCCGCTCCGCCTCGTCCCCCGCGCCGGGCGGGGATGACGCCATGTCAGGCAGAGCCCCAGATGTAGATGGACGCGAAGAGGAAGAGCCACACCACGTCGACGAAGTGCCAGTACCAGGCCGCCGCCTCGAAGCCGACGTGCTGGGTCGGGGTGAACTGGCCGGCGTAGGCGCGGAAGAGGCAGACCGCGAGGAAGATGGTGCCGATGATCACGTGGAAGCCGTGGAACCCGGTCGCCATGAAGAACGACGCGCCGTAGATGTTGCCGGAGAAGCCGAAGGCGGCCTCGGAATATTCGTAGGCCTGAAAGCAGGTGAAGAGCAGGCCGAGGCAGATGGCGAGCAGCAGGCCCTGCTTGAGCTGCTGGCGGTCGTTCTCGTGCACCAGCGCGTGGTGGGCCCAAGTGGCGGCGCAGCCCGAGCAGAGCAGGACCAGCGTGTTGATCAGCGGCAGGTGCCAGGGGTCGAAGGTCTCGATGCCGGTCGGCGGCCAGGTGCCGGCAATGACCTTGACGCCCTCGATCGTGCCGGAGGGATAGAGCGCGTGCTTGAAGAAGGTCCAGAACCAGGCGGAGAAGAACATGATCTCCGAGACGATGAAGAGCACCATCCCGTAGCGCAGGCCGATCTGCACGATCGGGGTGTGGTCGCCCGCCTCGCCTTCGGCGATGACGTCGGCCCACCAGGAGTACATCGTGTAGAGCACGATCACGAGGCCGACGAGCGCCACCCAGGGGCCGCTGTCGTGCATCCACAGCACCGCGCCCCCCAGCATGGTGATCGCGCCGACGGCGGCGGTCAGGGGCCAGATGCTCGGCGGCAGGATGTGGTAGTCGTGGGTCTTGTGGCCGGCCATCGCGCGGGTCCCTCTTATTGTTCGATCGTCTGGCCGGGGGCGGCGGGCGCCGACGCAACCCTGGCAACCGGGGCCGCGACCGCGGCGGCCTGGTCCGCCTCGGGCACCTCGGCGCTGTACATGGTGTAGGAGAGCGTGATGTCGGTCACGTCGCGGCTCTCGATGTCCTTGACCATGTCGGGGTCGACGTAGAAGCTGACCGGCATCTCCACCCGCTCGTGCGGCTGCAGCACCTGCATCGTGAAGCAGAAGCAGGCGATCTTGTCGAAGTAGCCGCCGACGGAGAACGGCACCACGTTGTAGCCCGCCTGCCCTGCCGTCACGTGATCGGTGGGGTTGTAGGCCTCGAAGAACGCCAGGCCGGTCTCGCCGAGCTTCAGCGTGATCGAGCGCTGCTTGGGGCGGAACTCCCACGGCATGTCCGGCGCGGTGTTGGCGTCGAAGCTGACGGTCACCATGCGGTCGACCACCTGGGTGTCGGGCGCCTCGGCAACGCCGGTGGTGCCGGCGTAGCCGGTGACCTTGCAGAACCAGGAATAGAACGGGATCGCGGCGAAGCTCGCGCCGACCATCACCGGGACGACGGCGAAGAGCGCGAGGCCGATGCGGCGGTTGTTTCCGGGGCGTGCCATGGCTCTAGTTCGTAGCCGGCGGCAGCGACTGGTAGGTGTGGTCGAAGCCGCGCATGTCCTCGCCCTCGGTGAGCTTGACCACGGTCACCGCGAAGACCAGCACCACGAAGGCGCCGAGCGTCAGCCCCACCCCCATGTTGCGGCTCCGGCGGCGGCCGTAGATCTCGTGGCTGTCCGGTCGCATCATCGTCCCCTCAGAACAGAACCGGCCACCCGGCCGGCGTGAGATCGAGCGCGCGCAGCCCTGCCGCGGCAAGAAGCAGCGCGAAATGCAGCGTCAGATAGAGGATCGAGAAGCCGAAGAACCGCTTCTCCACCCGGAACCGGTCCGCGGCGGCGGCGGCCTCGTCGCGCCGCCAGAGCGCCCAGGCGCGGCGCACGAGGATCGCGTTCAGGATCAGCGCCCCGGCAAGATAGACCGGGCCGCCGACGCCGCTGAACGCCGGCGCGATCGCCGCCACCGCCAGAACCAGCGTGTAGGCCATGATGTGGTTGCGCGTCGACCGCGGGCCGGCCGCCACCGGCAGCATCGGCACCTCGGCACGTTCGTAGTCGTCGTTGCGGAACAGCGCCAGCGCCCAGAAATGCGGCGGCGTCCAGAGAAAGATCAGCGCGAACATCGCGATGCTTTCGGGCGAGACGCCGCCGGTCACCGCCGCCCAGCCGATCATCGGCGGCACGGCCCCGGCGGCGCCGCCGATCACGATGTTCTGCGGCGTCGCGCGCTTCAGCCACATCGAGTAGACGATCGCATAGAAGAGGATCGTGAACGCCAGGAGGCCCGCCGCCACCAGGTTGGTGAAGAGCGCCAGCATCACCACCGCAAAGCACGACAGCACCACCCCGATCGCCAGCGCCTCGCCGCGCTCGACCCGTCCCGAAGGGATCGGCCGGCTGGCGGTGCGGGCCATCAACGCGTCGATGTCGCTGTCCCACCACATGTTGAGCGCGCCCGCCGCCCCGGCGCCCACGGCGATGCAGATCATCGCCGCAAGCCCGATCACCGGGTTGATCGGCACCGGAGCGCAGATCATTCCGACGAAGGCGGTGAAGATCACGAGCCGCATCACCCGCGGCTTCAGGAGCTCGACGTAGTCTCCGAACTCCGGCTCGTGGACTGCGGCGGGCTGGCTCCAGCTGGTCTCGGTCATCGTCGGCTCAATTCGCGGGGGCTGCCGGCGGCGAGGTCGCCGGCGCGCCGGGCGCTGCGGGCGGCGCCGCCGGGGGCGCCGCGGGCTCCGACGTATCGGGCGTCTCGTTCTGGGCCGGCGTCTCCACCGTCGGCTGGTCCGCACCCGGGGCGGCGGGTGCGGCCTCGGGCGCCTCCACGGCCGGAGCCGCAGGGGCCTCGGGCTGGGCTGCAGAAGGCTCGTCGTTCGCCGGCGGCGTCGCGGCCGGCGCCTCTGCCGGCGCCTCGGAAGCGGCGGGCAACACCGGGACTTCGGCAGCGGCGGCCGCGCCGGCCTCGGGCGCGGCAGTCGGCGTCCCGCCGTATTCGTTGACCGCCCATTGCAGCCAGGTGTCGTAGGCCTGCTGGTTCACCACCTTGACGGTGATCGGCATGTAGCTGTGGTTCTTGCCGCAGAGCTCCGAGCACTGGCCGAAATAGATGCCCTCCTGCTCGGCCTTGAACCAGGTCTCGTTCAGCCGCCCGGGGACCGCGTCGATCTTGATGCCGAACGCCGGCACGGTGAAGGAGTGGATCACGTCGGCGCCGGTGACGACGACGTGGACCACCGCATTCACCGGAACCACCAGCGCGTTGTCGGCCGCAAGCAGGTTGTACTTCGGCGCGTAGCCGTGCTCCTCCAGCTCGTCCGCGTTCAGCATCAGGCTGTCGAACGAAAAATCGTTCTGCGGATAGGAGTAGGACCAGTACCACTGGTTGCCGGTCGCCTTGACCGTCAGGTCCGGCGTCGGCACTTCCAGCTGCTTGAACAGGATCGGCAGCGAAAACGAGCCTATGGCGATCAGGATCACGACCGGGATCAGCGTCCAGGCGATCTCGACCTTGGTGTTGTGGGTGAAGCTCGACGGCACCGGATTGCGCTTCCTGCCGAAGCGGAAGACCACGATCAGCAGCAGCACGACGACGAGGGCGACGATCAGCCCCATGATCGAATGCACCCAGAACGACAGCCAGTGCATGTCGCGCGCCACCTCGGTCACCGCCGGCTGGTAGTTGATCCCGCCCGGCACCGGGGCGCCGATCACCGGCAGGTCAGTCGGCTCGGCGGAGTCCTGTGCCCACGCGGCGGCTCCGGTCAGGGTCATGAGCAGGCCGAGGCCGATCCGGTTCAATGTCATCACGTGCGTCCGTTCTTGCCCCAGACCCGGCGCGCATCGTCCGGCGCCCTCCGGGCTTGCGTGTTGTAGCTGCGGCCCGATCAACCATATTAACGAGACGAGGACAAGACGCGGCGGGGTCGCAACGGCCCCCTGCGACCAGATCACGCTCCGGAGAGCCGACGATGCAGCAGACCCCGCGATTCCGCCCGTTCGAGACGGCGCTCGACGCCGAAACCGCGCTTTCGGTGCTGCGCGGCGCCACCGATGGCGCCGACGACGGCGAGCTTTTCCTCGAGCGGCGCCGCTCGGAAACCCTGGTCTTCGACGACGGCCGGCTGCGCAACGCCGCATACGATGCCGGCGAGGGCTTCGGCCTGCGGGCGGTCCGCGGCGAGACGGCCGGCTACGCCCACTCCACCGAGATTTCCGAGCATGCGCTCCGCCGCGCCGCGGAGACCGCGCGCCTGGCCGTCGGCGACGGCGGCGGCACGCTGGCGGTGGGGCCGAAAGCCACCAACCAGCGCCTCTACACCGACCACGACCCGTTCGACGACGCCGAGTTCTCGGTGAAGGTCGAGATGCTGCGCGAGATCGACGCCTTCCTGCGCGAGCTCGACCCCCGCGTCGTCCAGGTCTCCGCCAGCCTCGCCGCCTCGATGCAGGAGGTCGAGATCCTCCGCCCCGAAGGCACGCGGCTCGCCGAAGCCCGGCCGATGGTCCGGCTCAACATTTCCGTGATCGCCGAGGAGAACGGCCGGCGCGAGTCGGGCTCGGCCGGCGGCGGCGGCCGCTATGGCCTGTCGCCCCTGATGGGCACCGACCACTGGAAGTCGGTCGCGCGCGAGGCGCTGCGCATCGCCACCGTCAACCTGCACGCCGAGGCCGCGCCCGCCGGCGTCATGGACGTGGTGCTCGGCCCGGGCTGGCCCGGAATCCTGCTGCACGAGGCGATCGGCCACGGCCTCGAAGGCGACTTCAACCGCAAGGAGACCTCGGCGTTCGCGGGCCTCATGGGCACCCGCATCGCCGCGCCGGGCGTCACCGTCGTCGACGACGGCACAATTCCGGACCGCCGCGGCTCGATCTCGTTCGACGACGAGGGCACCCCCTCGCAGCGCAACGTGCTGATCGAGGACGGCATCCTCGTGGGCTTGATGCAGGACCGCCAGAACGCCCGGCTCATGGGCGTCCCGGCCACCGGCAACGGCCGCCGCCAGAGCTACGGGCACGCGCCGATGCCGCGGATGACCAACACCTACATGCTCGGCGGCGACGCCGATCCCGCCGAGGTGCTCGCGAGCCTCAAGGACGGCCTCTACGCCACCGGCTTCGGCGGCGGGCAGGTCGACATCACCAACGGCAAGTTCGTCTTCTCCTGCACCGAGGCCTACCGGGTGAAGGACGGCCGCGTCGGCGCCCCGGTCAAGGGCGCGACCCTGATCGGCGACGGCGCCACCGCGCTCAAGCACATCCGGGCGATCGCCAACGACATGGCGCTCGACCCCGGCATGGGCAACTGCGGCAAGAACGGCCAGTGGGTGCCGGTCGGGGTCGGCCTGCCGACCGTGCTGATCGGCGGCCTCACCGTGGGCGGGTCGGCGGCCTGAGCCTCAGGTATCGATCGGTTTCACGCCCGGCGGGGTCGTGTTGGGCGCGTCGGCGGCAAGCGTCGACTTGCGCGTGTTGGAATGCAGTCGGTGGGCGGTCTTGACCGAGCTCAGGTAGGCGAAGATCGCGCCGGCCCCGAGCGTTCCGAAGATCAGGATGCCAATCAGCAAGGAAGTGTTCATTCGTCCGATTTCCCTGGTTGTCCGATCAGCTTCGAACGTGCGACGCGGGGTTTCGATCCAGACAACGTGGCAGGGAGCCGACATTGACCTGCCGTTAACCGCTGCCGGCGCAAGCCTTGCCGTGCCATGGCCGCGCCCGTCACCGCCAAGATCCCGCCCGAGGCCCTGCCGCGCTCCGACGCGGGCCGGCTCGACTGGCTCCGGCTCGCCCGCTCGCGCCGGGTCGGTCCCGCCACCTTCATCCGGCTGCTGCGCGAGTACGGCTCGGCCACCGCCGCGCTCGAGGCCCTGCCCCGCATCGCCGCCGAGGCCGGGGTCGGCAGCTATGCCGCAGCCTCGCGCGCCGAGGCCGAGGCCGAGGTCCGCGCCGCCGAGGCCGCCGGTGCCTGCGCTCTCCTTCTCGGCGCGGCTGACTATCCGGCGCTTCTCGCGACCATCGCCGATCCGCCGCCGCTTCTCTGGGCCCTCGGCGATGCCACGCTCGCCCGGCGCCCGGCGGTCGCGCTGGTCGGCGCGCGCAACGCCTCCGCCCTCGGCAGCCGCATGGCCTCGCGGCTCGCCGCCGAGCTCGGCGCCGCGGGCTTCGTCGTCGCCTCCGGGCTCGCCCGCGGCATCGACGCCGCTGCCCACCGCGCCGCGCTCGCCACCGGGACGATCGCGGTGCACGCGGGCGGCGTGGACGACCTCTACCCGCCGGAGAACGCCGAGCTGGCTGCCCGGATCGCGGCGGAGGGCCTCCGGCTCTCGGAGATGCCGATGGGGCATGGGCCGCGCGCCCAGGACTTCCCCCGCCGCAACCGCATCGTCTCGGGCCTCGCCCACGGCGTCGTCGTCGTCGAGGGCGCCGAGCGCTCCGGCAGCCTGATCACCGCCCGCAACGCGCTGGACCAGGGCCGCGAGGTGATGGCGGTCCCCGGCAACCCGATGGACGCCCGCGCCGGCGGCTGCAACCAGCTGATCCGCGACGGCGCCACCCTGGTCCGCTCCGCCGCCGACATCGCCGAAGCGCTGGCCGCGATCCTCGGGCCCTCGATCGCCGCCCCTCGGCCGACGAACCCGCCGCCGGCCGAGCCCCTGCCGGCGGGGCGGATCGAGGCGCGCCTGATCGACCTCCTCGGCCCCTCGCCGGTCGCCGAGGACTACCTGATCCGCGACCTCGCGCTGCCCGCCTCGGCCGTCGCCGCCGCCCTCCTCGACCTCGAGCTCTCGGGCCGCGTCCTGCGCCACCCCGGCGGTCTGGTCAGCCTCCCCGCCCGCTGATGCCGTCGCCAACAGCGAAGAGCCGTGCTATCGTCGGCCGCGAAATGACGACGCAGCCGAGACACGCGCCCCTGACCGCCGATGCTTTCATGGCGTGGGCCGCCGAGCAGCCGACCGGTCGCTTCGAACTGTCGCACGGCGAGATCGTCGCGATGTCGCCCGAGCGGATTTCCCATACCCGCCTCAAGTACGAGGTGATGATCGCGCTTCGGAATGCGATCGCGGCCAAGCGCCTCGGGTGCGAGGTCATTGGCGACGGGGTCTCCGTTCGCATTGACGACAGCACCGTCTACGAGCCGGACGCCCTCGTTCGCTGTGGGCCGAAGGCGCCCGGCGACGCCATAGAAGTCGACGACCCGATCATCCTGGTCGAGGTCGTCTCACCGTCCAGTCGGGGCCTCGACAGCGGGCTGAAGCTTGCCGATTACTTCCGGCTGCCCAGCGTGCGCCACTACCTGATCGTCCAGACCGACGACCGGGTCGTGATCCACCATCAGCGGGACGATGCGGGGGCCATCGCGACCCGCATCCTGCGGGACGGCACCGTGGTCCTCGATCCGCCGGGCCTCGAAATCGAGATCGAGGCGCTCTTCGCGGCGCTCTGACGACCCCGCCCCCGACGGTACGTTGGTTGACAATGGGCGGAAGCCGGCACATCTAGGCCGCCGACGCGCGCCGCTTCGACGGAGCGCAAGGAGAAGCCCCATGGCCGTCGTCGTCGTAGAATCGCCCGCCAAGGCGAAGACAATCAACAAGTATCTCGGTCCCGGCTACACCGTCCTCGCCTCCTACGGGCACGTCCGCGACCTGCCGCCCAAGGACGGTTCGGTCGATCCGGACCACGAGTTTGCGATGAAGTGGGAGGTCGGCGCCGACAGCGGCAAGCACATCCGCGCCATCGCCGAGGCGCTGAAAGGCGACCAGAAGCTGATCCTCGCCACCGATCCAGACCGCGAGGGCGAGGCGATCTCCTGGCACCTGCTCGAGGCGCTGACCGGCCGCAAGGCGGTCAGGAAGGACACCGAGGTCGAGCGCGTCGTCTTCAACGCAATCACCAAGAACGCCGTCACCACGGCGATGCAGCACCCGCGCAAGATCGACATGGAGCTGGTCGACGCCTACCTCGCGCGCCGCGCACTCGACTACCTCGTCGGCTTCAAGCTCTCGCCCGTCCTCTGGCGCAAGCTGCCGGGGGCAAAGTCCGCCGGACGCGTCCAGTCGGTGGCACTCCGCCTGATCGTCGACCGCGAGATGGAGATCGAGGCGTTCCGCGCCCGGGAGTACTGGACGGTCAAGGCGCTCCTCGCCACCCCGCGCGGCGACACCTTCGAGGCCCGCCTCGTCAGCCTGAACGGCGCGAAGCTCGACAAGTTCGACCTCGCCACCGCCGATGCGGCCGAGACCGCCGTCGCCGCGATCACCGCGCGCGACCTTTCGGTTGCGGCGGTCGAGGCCAAGCCCGCGAGCCGCAACCCGTCGGCGCCGTTCATGACCTCGACGCTGCAGCAGGAGGCCAGCCGCAAGTTCGGCATGGGCGCGCGCCAGACGATGTCCGCCGCCCAGCGCCTCTACGAGGCCGGCCACATCACCTACATGCGCACCGACGGCATCGACATGGCGCCCGAGGCGGTGATGGCCGCGCGCGACGTCATCAAGGCGCGCTACGGCGCATCTTACGTGCCTTCGAGCCCGCGGATGTACAAGAACAAGGCCAAGAACGCCCAGGAAGCCCACGAGTGCATCCGGCCGACCGACATGGCGCATTCGCCCGACCAGCTCGGCCAGCTGGAGCCCGACCAGCGCAAGCTCTACGACCTGATCTGGAAGCGCTCGATCGCGAGCCAGATGGAGGCCGCCCGCTTCGAGCGCACCACCGTCGACATCACCAGCGCCGATCGCGCGGTGGCCCTGCGCGCCACCGGCCAGGTCGTGACCTTCGACGGCTTTCTCAAGGTCTATTTCGAGGGCCGCGACGACGTCGAGCTCGACGGCGACAGCGACGATGACACCCGCCTGCCGGTGATCGTGAACGGCGAGCCGGCCGACAAGCGCGCCGTCACCCCCGAGCAGCACTTCACCCAGCCGCCGCCGCGCTACACCGAGGCGACGCTGGTCAAGCGCATGGAAGAGCTCGGCATCGGCCGTCCGTCGACCTACGCCTCGATCGTCTCGACGATCCAGGAGCGCGAGTACGTCCGCAAGGAGGGGAACCGGCTCTTTCCCGAGGACAAGGGCCGGCTCGTCACCGCGTTCCTGTCGAACTACTTCGGCCGCTACATCGACTACGACTTCACCGCCGACCTCGAGACCGACCTCGACCGCGTCACCACCGGCGACGAGGACTGGAAGGTGCTGCTCGCGCGCTTCTGGGCGCATTTCTCCGCCGCGCTCGGCGAGACCGAGGGCCTGCGCATCACCGAAGTCCTCGACAAGATCAACGAGGTGCTGGAGCCGCACCTCTTCCCGGTCACCCCCGAGGACCCCGAGCCGCGCCGCTGCAAGGTCTGCGGCACCGGCCGGCTGAGCCTCAAGACCTCGCGCAACGGCTCGGCCTTCATCGGCTGCTCGAACTATCCCGAGTGCCGCTACACCCGGCCGCTGGCCGGCGACACCGACGGCGGCGAGGCGCTCGGCCCCGACGGCAAGCTCCTCGGCCTCTCCTCGGACGGCGAGCTGATCGAAGGCGAGCCCGGCGTGCCGGTGACGCTGCGCAAGGGACCGTACGGCCACTACGTCCAGCTCGGCGACGCCAGCGAGGAGAACCCCAAGCCCAAGCGCGCGTCGCTGCCCAAGGGCCTCGATCCGGCCACGGTCGACATCGAACGCGCGCTCGACCTTCTGGCGCTGCCGCGCCTGATCGGCCTGCATCCCGAGGACGGCGAGCCGATCGAGGCCTCGATCGGCCGGTTCGGCCCCTACATCAAGCATGGCAAGGTCTACGCCAACATCAAGGACCCCGAGGAGGTCCTGACCATCGGCATGAACCGCGCCATGGAAGTCCTTGCGCAGAAAGCCTCGCGCGGATCGGGCCGGGTCGCGGCCACGCCCTTGCGAGAGCTCGGCGAGCATCCCGACGGCGGCCCGGTCGCGCTCTACGAAGGCAAGTACGGGCCTTACGTCAAGTGGGACAAAGTCAACGCCACCCTTCCCAAGGAGATCGCCCCGGAAGCGGTGAGCCTCGAGCAGGCGCTTGAGCTCATCGCGGCCAAGCGGCCCGCCGGCAAGAAGCGCGCCGCGCCGAAGCGGACCGCCGCCAGGAAGGCGGCGCCGAAGAAGAAGCCCGCCGCCCGCAAGCCCGCCAAGGCCAAGGCCGCCTCTCCTGCCGACAAGGAGTAGCGCGGCCTCGATCCTCGAAGTGCCCCGGGCCGCCGGCCGGGACTTCACGCGCCGCTGCCCTAGATCCCTCCTGACACCAGTTTCGACCCCCAGGGAGGATCAGATGCTCTTTTCACGACGCGACGCGCTCGCCGCGGGAACCGCCACGCTGGCGTCCCTCGGCATTGGGGCGGCTCGGGCGCAGGAGCCGGCGATGACCGGCGACAGCTATGCCACCGACAGCGGGCAGGTCACCGTCCATCCGGTGAAGCACGCGTCCTTCGTGATGACGACCCCCGGGCTCGTGATCTACAACGACCCGGTCGGCGGCGCCGGGCTCTACGAGGGCCTGCCTCGGCCGGACCTGATCCTGATCACCCACATCCACCCCGATCACTTCGACCTGCCGACGCTCGAGGCGCTCGTCGGCGAGAACACCAAGATCCTCACCAACGCCTCGGTCGAGGAGAAGCTGACCGACCCGCTCAAGGCCCGCGCCACGGTCATCGGCAACGGCGAGAGCACGACGGTCAACGGCGTCACCATCGAGGCGATCCCCGCCTACAACACCACGCCCGACCGGCTGAAGTACCACCCGCTCGAGCGCGGCGACCACGGCTTTGTGCTCGGGATCGACGGCTCCGCGTCTATATCGCCGGCGACACCGAGGACACGCCCGAGATGCGCGCGCTCAGCGACATCGACGTCGCTTTCGTGCCGATGAACCTGCCCTACACCATGGCGGTCGACCAGGCCGCGAGCGCCATCGCCGCCTTCGCGCCGGCCGTCGTCTACCCCTACCACTACATGGGCAGCGACATCAGCGGCCTTCCCGCGATGGTATCGGCGTCCGGCGTCAAGACCAAGGTCGTGCTCGGCGCCTGGTATCCGGCCTGAGCGGCCTCAGGCCGCGAGCGGCGCTGCCCGCTCGCGGATCGGCAGGTGCACCAGCGCCGAGAACGCGCCCACCCCCACGCCCACCCACCAGACCAGCGTGTAGGTGCCGGTGATGTCGTAGAGCCGGCCGCCGAGCCAGACGCCGATGAAGGCGCCGAGCTGGTGCGAGAAGAAGACGATGCCGAAGAGCGTGCCCATGTAGCGCGCCCCCCAGATCGAGGCGACGAGCCCCGAGGTCAGCGGCACCGTGGCGAGCCAGAGCGATCCCATCAGCACCGAGAACAGCATCACCGTGCCCGGCGTCATCGGCACCATGATGAACGCCGCCGCGACCACGGTGCGCGCCACGTAAATCTGCGCCAGCAGGAACTTCTTCTGGTAGCGCTGCCCGAGGATGCCCGCGACCAGCGTGCCGCCGATGTTGGCGAGCCCGATCACCGCGATCGCCAGCGCCCCGAGCGCCGAGGTCGTGGTGATCCCCAGCGCCGCCAGCATGCCGCCGGCCGGCACCGGCGAGCAGACCTCGGCGACGAAGGCGGGGAAATGCGCGGTCAGAAACCCCAGCTGGTAGCCGCAGGAGAAGAAGCCGAGGAAGATCAGCACGAAGCTCGGGTCGCGCACCGCCCGGCCGACGATCGTCGCCATCCCCTCCTGCGGCGCCAGCGTGACCGGCGCGCGCTTCGGGCCGGCGATGAACGGCAGGAGCAGCAGCGTCGCGAGGATCAGCCCGGCGAAGACCAGGAAGACCGAGCTCCACGGCATGACGCCGAGGAGCGCCTCGGCGAGCGGCGGTCCGACCACCTGCCCGCCCGAGCCCGCGGCGGTGGCGATGCCGAGCGCCAGCGAGCGCCGCTCCGGCGCGACCGCGCGCCCGACGATGGCGAGGATGACGCCGAAGCCGGTGCCGGCGACGCCGAAGCCGATGAGGATCGCGAGGAGCTGCTGCGCGCCCGGGGTCACCGCGTTGGCCGACAGCACCAGCCCGACCGCGTAGGTGATCGCGCCGAGGGCGATGGCGCGCCGGTCGCCGAAGCGTTCGGCGAAGGCGCCGAAGAGCGGCTGCCCGATCCCCCAGGCGAGGTTCTGCACCGCGATGGCGAGCGAGAACTCCGAGCGGGCCCAGCCGAACTGCTCGGCGATGGGAATCTGGAAGACGCCGAAGCTCGCGCGGATGCCGAAGCCCACCAGCAGGATGAGGCAGCTCGCGATCAGGATCGGCGAGATCAACCGCGGCGTGTCACGTGTGGTCATCGGCAGTCGCTCCGGGACGAGGGTCCATCCTGCCGCGGTCCGCTGCTGCGGTCAAAGAACATCGCGTGACGCCGGCCATCACGCCCGGTGATGGCCGCCCGGCGTTGACTGGGCGGCGGCACCTGCTAGGGAGGGGCCGATCCCGAGGGTCTGCAGCGATGACCGAATTCCTCTTCCGCGACAACGCCTATCTCGCCGAGGCCGTGGCGACCGTGCGCGCCGCGGGGCCGGGCGGAATCGAGCTCGACCGGACGATCTTTTACGCCAGTTCCGGCGGGCAGCCCGGCGACACCGGGCGCATCGTGTGGGACGGCGGCGCGGTCGCCGTCACGGGCGCGGTCCACCCTGAGGGCGATCGCACCCGCGTCCTGCACCTCGTTCCCGAGGGGTCGGCGCTGCCCGGCCCCGGCACCGCGGTGCGGCTGTACCTCGACTGGGACCGCCGCCACCGGCTGATGCGGATGCACACCGGCCTGCACCTGCTGTCGGTGGTGCTGCCCTTCGGCGTAACCGGCGGTGCGATCGGCGAGGACAAGGGCCGGCTCGACTTCGACATGCCCGAGCCGCCCGCGGACATCGCGGCAGTCGAGGCGCAGCTCAACGCCCACGTCGCCGCCGGCCTGCCGGTGAGCGACGAGTGGATCACCGACGACGAGCTCGCCGCCCGCCCCGAGATGGTCAAGACGATGAAGGTCAAGCCGCCGACCGGCCAGGGCCGGGTGCGCCTCGTGCGTATCGGCACCGTCGACCTGCAGCCCTGCGGCGGCACGCATGTGCGCTCGACCGCCGAGATCGGCCCGCTCCGCATCGGCAAGATCGAGAAGAAAGGCCGCGAGAACCGCCGCGTCGCGCTTCATTTCGCCGACTGAATGGTTGCATCGGCCCCTCTTGCCGACCTCTCTTCCGACCGAAGCGGGTGCTCGCTCACGAGCCCCGGCCCGACAAGGAAACGCATCGCGTTTCCCGGGCCGTTCGGCGGAGCGCGCGAGCGCGGAGGCGAAGGGGGGTGCAGCCTGCCCCGGACGGACGTATCCGGTTGCGGCCGCCCCGGCGGGCGCGTGAAACGCGTCCGCCCCCGGCAGGGGCGGCCGCGGCCGGATTTGCCGACGGTCAAATCCGGCAAGCGCCGCCGGACCGCGAAGCCTCGTGCCTTCGAGCGAGCCGGTCCCGCGGCAGAGCCAGGCACGACGGGCCGTGGGCATGACCCCAGCCGAAGGCCCGATGGCGCTCTACCGTCGCCGCGTCGCCGAAGGCGTGCTCGAGGCCGACCCGGCGCAGCGCCTCGCGGTGGAGAAGCTGCAGCTTCTCGCGATGCGCCTCGCCGACTACAACCCGGCGCGCCCCAAGCGGGTCGGGCTTGGGCTCTTCGGCTGGGGACGTGACCGGCTCGAGCACAAGCCGGTGCCGGGCCTCTATCTCTACGGCGGCGTCGGGCGGGGCAAGTCGATGCTGATGGACCTCTTCTTCCAGACCGCCCCGGTCGAGCCGAAGCGCCGCGTCCACTTCCACGCCTTCATGCAGGAGATCCACGCCGGCATCGGGCGCGCCCGCGCCGAAGGCGTCGCCGACCCGCTGCGGCCGGTGGCCGACGCGGTCGCCGATTCCGCCACGCTGCTCTGCTTCGACGAGATGCAGATCGGCGACATCACCGACGCGATGCTGGTCGGACGGCTCTTCGAGCGGCTCTTCGAGCGCGGCGTCGTCGTCGTCGCCACCTCGAACCGGGCGCCGGACGAGCTCTACAAGGACGGGCTGAACCGCCAGCTCTTCCTGCCGTTCATCGCGCTGATCAAGGAGCGCCTCGAGGTGCACCAGCTCGCGAGCACCTCGGACCACCGGCTCGATCGCGCGGCCGGGCAGACGGTCTATCACACGCCGCTCGGCCCGGAGGCGACCACGGCGCTCGACCGCGCCTGGCGCCGGTTGGCCGGCGGCCCCGGCGCACCGCTGGTGCTGACGGTGCACGGCCACGAGGTCGTGCTGCCCCTCCACCGTGACCGGGTCGGGCGCGCCTCGTTCGAGGCGCTCTGCAGCCGCCCGCTCGGCCCGGCGGACGATCTCGCCGTCGCCGCGGCGCTCGACGTCCTGCTCCTCGACGACATCCCGATCCTGAGCCGCGCCCGCAACAACGACGCCAAGCGCTTCGTCACGCTGATCGACTCGCTCTACGAGGCCCGGGTGCGGCTGATCTGCTCCGCCGCCGCCGAGCCGGACGCCCTCTACCCCGAAGGCGAAGGCGCCTTCGAATTCGCCCGCACCGCCTCGCGCCTGCACGAGATGCGCAGCGCCGGGTGGCCGGGGTAAGCTTCAGGCCGTACTCGATGACGGGGGCTTCGCCGCGGGGTAGCGCGCGGTCATCCGGGCGCCCAGCACCCGCGCGAGCAGCGGCCCGGTCATCAGCAGCACCAGGAGGCGCGCGGTCTGCATCGCCATCACGAAGGCGACGTCGACGTGCGCCGACGAGGCGATGATCGCGACGGTGTCGGCGCCCCCGGGGCTCATCGCCAGATACGCGGTCAGCGGGTCGACGTCGGCGAAGGCGACGAGCAGCGCCGCGAACCCGGCGCAGAGCATCACGAGGCAGGCGATCGACGCCAGCACCGCCGGCAGCGCCCGCGCCGCGTGGCGGATCACCCTCCGATCGAACCGCAGCCCGACGCCCCAGCCGATCGCGAGGTAGGCGAGCGCAAGGAGCAGCGGCGGCAATTCGATGGTGAGCAGCCCGGTGTCCTGCAGCGCGACGCCCAGGACGAGCGGCAGCAGCAGCGGCCCGGACGGGATCGGCACGAACCGCGCGACGAGCACCGACCCGGCGGCGACCGCCAGCGTCACTGCCAGCCAAGGCCAGTCCGGGGCCGCCAGCCAGCCCACCGCCTCGGCGGCGCCGGCTCCGGGCTCGGCCCAGAGGCGCGCGACCACCGCCGCGAGCGTCGCGACGACCACCATGCGGCTGTATTGCATGAAGGCGACGAGCCGCATGTCGCCGCCGAAGCTCGCCGCCATCAGCGTCATCGCGCTCGCAGCACCCGGCGAGGACCCCCAGATCGCGGTGGTGCCCGGCAGGATGCGGAGCCGCATCAGCGTCCAGCCGAGGACTGCGCTCGCCACCACGACCGACAGGACTCCCGCCAGAAACACCGGCCAGTTCCCGGCGATCTCCTGCAGCACTTCCACCGCGAGGATGCGCGCGATCATCAGGCCCACCACCGCCTGCGCCAGACGGAACGGCAGCGTCGGCACCGCAATCCCGGCCCCTGCGACCGAGAACAGGATGCCGGCGATCATCGGCCCGAGCAGCAGCGCGGCGGGTAGCCCGTTCCGCTCCAGCAGCACCACCAGCGCGAGCGAGCAAACCACCAGCCCCGCCCAGGTCGAGAGCGTCTTCGTAAGCCCTGGCCGGTCCCCGGCTGCCGTGGAAGGGTCAGCGGTGGAAGAATCTCTGTCGCGGAGGGTCAGGCCGATCTCCATCTCCGGGGTTCACCGGAAGAAGGTTCGGTGGCGAACTTCATTGTCAACCGGACCGGCCGCCCCGCGCGGAACTCCGCCGGCCGGCCGGTCGTCCGGCTCGGTTCACTGACGCCCGGTACGGCGCCGCCGCGGCTCCGGCTGTCAGGGGGTCTTCGCCTGCTTCTGCATCTTGAACGTGACCCCCGACAGCACCGAGCACGACCCCTCGTGCTCGTCGAGGCGGAAGCCGTCGTCAAGCGGCTCGATCCGGCACTCCACCGGGAACTGCATGCTGCCGACGTCGCCCTCGGCGTCGCTCAGGGTCAGGATCTGCCCGTCGAGGCTGTAGCTGCCGCTGACGTGCTCGGACCTGTCGCTGCGGTTCATCGCGAAGGTGCCATCGGGCTCGAACACCGCCGTCGTCCTGCCGGCCTCGAAGGTGCCCGGCAGCATCGTGCCCGAATCCGAATTCGAGCCCGAATCCGAATTCGAGCCCGCATCCGAATTCGAGCCTGCCGCAGAGCTCGAACCGCCGGAACCCGCATCGGTGAGCGCGGCGCCCTTGTTCTGCATCTCCTCGATGCGGTGCTCGAGCTCCCCGAGCTTGTCGCTGCGCTGCGCGAGGGTGTCGCTGAGCTCGGTGACCTGGTCCTGCAGCCGCGCCCGCTGGGCCTCCGCCGCCGCCACGTCTTCCTTGAGCTGGTCGCGCCGTTCGCTGAGCCGGGCGATCGCCTCCTCGAGGCCGCCGCGCTGCGCCTGCAGGCCGCTGGTCTCGCTGCGCGCCGAAACCAGCTGCTCCTGCAGCTTGGCCTCGGCCTCGCGGGCGGTCTGGGTCCGCCGCTCGGCGGTGGCGAGATCGGAGGAGAGCTTCGCCGACTGCTGGGTCAGGTCGGCGAGCGTGGCTTGCGCCTGCGCCGACTGGTCCCGGACCGTGGCGAGCCGGTCGCCCGCCGAAAGCAGCTCCTGCGCCTGCTGGGCAGTGCGCTGCTCGGCAAGACCGAGCGCCGCCTGCTCGGTCATCAGCCGCTGCGCCACCTGGAGCGTGCGGCTGCGAATGTCGTCGAGCTCCGACTGCCGCCGCTGCTGCTCGTCGGTGGTCGCCTGCAGCGACGCCTGGGCAGCCTCGGACTTGCCGCGCGCGGCGTCCCGGATCGCGGTCAGCTGGGCGACCTCGAGCTCGAAGCTGCGCCGGGCCTGCGCGAGCTCGTCGGTCAGCGCCGCGAGCGTGGTGTCGTGCTCGGTCTGCGCCGCCTGTCGCTGCTGGGAGATGTCGGCGAGGCTGGCCTTCTCGGTCTCGACCTGCGCCTGCACCTGCGACAGCTCGCCGGAAGCGTCCTGCAGCGCCTGCATGCTCGCCTGCAGCTGATCGCGCGCGGCCGCGACGGTCTGAACCTGCTGGTTCAGATCCCGCTGGATCTCGTTGCGCGAGACCGCAAGCCAGATCACCACGCCCCAGCCGATCACTGCCAGCGCCGCCAGCGCCAGCGGAATCGGCCGCATCAGCGAACTGCCGCCCCCCCGGTCCGTGTGGTCTGGGCCGCCGCCGCGTCCGTCCGTATTGCCGCTCCGTTGTTCTTCGGCCATGCCGCTTCCCCCTCTGGTTCGGGCCCTGGCCGTCGCCGGGCCGCGTCCGGCGGGACCGGGGCGGCAGGTTCTGGCCTACCCCGATGCAACGCCAATGGACGGGAACCGATCCATCGCTCGCAACCGCGCGATCAGGCGCCGCGGCCGCGACGGGTCTTGCGCGGACGCAGGCGCACGTGCGGTCCGGTCCGATCGATGTCGTAGCGGCCGGTCGCGGTGACGAGGTCGCTGAGCTTGGAATGCCCGAATGTCCGGGTGTCGAACTCCGACGACAGGTTCTGCAGCCGCTGCCCGACGGCGCCGAGCTGGAACCAGCCCTCGGAGTCCTCCTCCATCTGTTCCAGCGCCTTGTCGATCAGTCCGGCCGCCTCGGTCATCGGCTTCAGCGCGGTCTTGACCACCGTCGGGCCGTCGGTGTCGGGCACGAAGTTCTCCGAGAAGATGAACCGGGTGCAGGCCTGCCGGAAGCTCTCCGGCGTCTTGGCCTGGCCGATGCCGTAGACGTCGGTTCCCTGCTCGCGGATGCGCGCGGCGAGCCGGGTGAAGTCGCTGTCGGAGGAGACGAGGCAGAACCCGTCGAACCGACCGCTGTGCAGCAGGTCCATCGCGTCGATCACCAGGGTGATGTCGGTGGAGTTCTTGCCGGTGGTGTAGGCGAACTGCTGCTGCGCCAGGATCGCGTAACGCGCCAGGACCTTCTCCCAGCCGACCAGCTGCCCCTTGGAGAAGTCGCCGTAGATGCGCCGGAGGCTCGCCTCGCCGATCTTGGCCACCTCGTCGAACAGCCCCTCGGCGATCCTCGGCGAGGTGTTGTCCGCGTCGATCAGCACGGCGAGCTTGCGGGTGCCCTCGGCCATCAGCGGAGCCGCACCAGCAGCGAGGCATCGGCGAAGCCGTCCGGCGTCAGCCCCTCGCGCAGCTGGAAGGCGCGGATCGCGGTGATGGTGTTCGGGCCGATCACCCCGTCGGTCGAGCCGGTGTCGTGGCCGCGGCGCGATCAGCCGCTGCTGCAGCTCGATCTTCTCGGTCCGGCTCAGCTCGCGCTCGCCGCGCGGCCAGGCGCCGACGAAGGGCCCCGCGCCCATGATGCGGTCGCCGAGATGGCCGACGCCCATCGCGTAGGAGGTGGCGTTGTTGTATTTCTTGATGACGAAGAAGTTGTGGTAGACCGCGAAGCTCGGGCCGCGCGACCCCGCCGGCGCGATGATCGCCGCCTGGCCGTGGTCGGGCAAAGGCGAGCCGTCGAGCGCGGTGACGCCGCGCGCGCGCCAGTCGCCGACCGGGCGGATGTTCGACTGGTCGGCGCTGCCGTAGTTGAAGCCTTGCGGCACCCGCACCTCGATCCCCCAGGGCTGGCCGTGCTGCCAGCCCGAGCGCGCGAGATAATTCGCCGCCGAGGCCAGCGCGTCGCTCGGATCGTCAGACCAGACGTCGCGCCGACCGTCGCCGGTGAAGTCGACGGCATAGCTCTGGTAGCTCGTCGGGATGAACTGGGTGTGCCCCATCGCCCCGGCCCAGGACCCCCGCATCCCCGCCGGTGTCACGTCGCCTGACTGCAGGATGCGCAAGGCCGCGATCAGCTGCTCCTCGGCGAAGCCGCGCCGCCGGCCGTCGTAGGCCAGCGTCGCCAGCGACTCGATCACCGGGATCGATCCGCGGTTCTTGCCGAAGTTGGTCTCCATGCCCCAGATCGCCAGCACCGCCTGCGGGTCGACGCCGTAGCGCGCATCGATCGCGGCCAGCGTCGCGTTGAGCTGAGCGCCGCTTCGCCCGTCCGGTCTCGATCCGGTCGGTCGAGGCGGCGCTGTCGAGGTATTCCCAGATCGGCTTGGTGAACTCCGCCTGCTTGCCGTCGAGCCGCACCACGTCGGCGTTGACGCCCACGCCCCGGAACGCGGCGTCGAAGACCTGCGGCGTGATCCCCTGCGCCAGCGCCCGCTTGCGGAAGCCGTCACGCCAGGCGGTGAAGCTGGCAGGCTGCGGGCTCGGGGCGGCACGAGGCATCGGCGGTGCACTTTTCTCCACCGGCGGGTTCGCATCCGCGCAGCCGCCGGCGACGAGAGCGAGCATGATTGTAGCGACGGTGATCCTGCGCAAGGCCTGCCTCCGGCTCGTTCCGCTTTTTCGCGGATCGTAGCGCCTTTAAGGCGAAAGCGGAAGGGTCTGCTCGCGCAGTCTCAGCAAGCATTTACGAAGTTTTCATAATACGTTGTCTAATTAAATCAATGGCTTGACACATGCCCAGACTCGGGGCTCACTCGGCCTTCGGCGCGACCTCAGGATCGGCGATCGCGGCGGTCGTCCTTGGCGCGCTTGATCCGCCGCTGGGTCAGCTTGCGCCGCGGCGTCCCCGGTGCAGCACGGCGCGACGGCGTCGGCATGTTGCGGCCATCGACGGCGAGGAGCTCGAAGAGCAGGCCGCCGGTGATCGGCACCGCCTCGGCGAGGCGCACCGTCACCCGCTGGCCGAGGCCGATCACCCGGTGCGACCGCTCGCCGGTCAGGGTCTGGGCGTCCGGATCGTGGCGGAAGTACTCGTTGCCGAGCGAGGAGATCGGCACCAGCCCGTCGGCGCCGGTCTCGTCGAGCTTCACGAAGAGCCCGAAGCGGGCGATCCCCGCCACCGTCCCCTCGAACTCCGACCCGACCCGGTCGGCGAGGTAGGCGGCGAGATAGCGGTCGGTGGTGTCGCGCTCGGCCATCATCGAGCGCCGCTCGGTCATCGAGATGTGCTCGCCGGTCTCGACGAGCCCCTCTTCCTCGGCAGGCGTGAGACCATCGCCACCCCAGCCATGCGCCCGGATCAGCGCGCGGTGGACCACCAGATCGGCATAGCGGCGGATCGGCGAGGTGAAGTGGCCGTAGCGCGGCAGGTTCAGCCCGAAATGCCCGAAGTTCTCCGGCGCGTAGTAGGCCTGGGTCATCGCCCGGAGCACGCTCATGTTGACCATCTCGGCGTGCTCGGTGCCGGCGACCCCGTCGAGGATGCGGTTGAGCTGTGCCGTCTTCAGCACCTGCCCCTTGGCGAGCGTCAGCCCGACCAATTCCACGATCTCGCGCAGCGCGTCGAGCTTTTCCGGGCTCGGCTCCTCGTGCACCCGGTAGAGGAGCCTGAGGCGCTTGGCCTCCAGCGTCTCGGCGGCGGCGACGTTGGCGAGGATCATGAAGTCCTCGATCACCCGGTGCGCGTCGAAGCGCTCGCGGAACGCCACCGACAGCACCTTGCCGTCCTCGCCGAGCACGATCCGCCGCTCGGGCAGGTCGAGGTTCAGCGGCTGGCGCACGTCGCGCGCCCGGTGCGCCGCCCGCCACGCCGCCCAGAGCGGCGCCACCACCTCTGCGACCAGCGGCTCGGTCATGGCGTCGGGATGCCCGTCCGCCGCCGCCTGCGCCTGCGCGTAGGTCAGCGTCGCGCGCGACCGCATCAGCCCGCGGGTGAAGCGGTGGCCGCGCTTGTCGCCGTCGGCGCCCAGCACCATCCGCACCGCGATGCACGGCCGGTCGACGCCGTCGATCAGCGAGCAGAGATCGCCCGACAGCCGGTCCGGCAGCATCGGCACCACCCGGTCGGGGAAGTAGGTCGAGTTGCCGCGCCGCCGCGCCTCGCGGTCGAGCGCCGTGCCCGGCCGGACGTAGGCCGCGACGTCGGCGATCGCCACCCAGACCACGTGGCCGCCGGGGTTCGCCGGATCGTCGTCCGCATGGGCGAAGACCGCGTCGTCGTGGTCGCGCGCGTCGGAGGGATCGATGGTGACGAGCGGCAGCGCACGCAGGTCCTCGCGCGCGCCGAGCGCGGTCGGGCCGGCGGCCTCAGCTTCGGCCAGCACCGCCTCGGGGAACTCGTCGGGAATGCCGTGCTCGTGGATGGCGATCAGCGACACCGCCCTCGGCGCCGACGGGTCGCCGAGCCGCGCGACGATCCGCGCCCGCGGCAGCCCGTAGCCGCGCGCCTCGCCGATCTGCTCCGCCTCGACCAGCTCGCCGTCGCGCGCCTGCGCCCGGTCGCCCGGTGCCACCTGCCAGTCGCGGTCGGTGCGCTTGTCGATCGCCGCGATCCGCCCGCCGCTTTCGCCTTCGTGGTAGATGCCGATCACCCGCTTCGGCCCCATGCCGATGCGGCGCACCACCCGCGCCGCCAGCGGCGCGTCCGGCCCTTCGAGCGCGGTCATCCGCCCGAGCAGCCGGTCGCCGGCGCCGAGCGCCGGGATCGTCCTTGTGCGCGAGGACCTGGACCCGCGGTGCGGGGCCGTCGCCTTCCCAGTCCGCCGGCTCGGCCCAGAGGTCGCCGTCGGCGTCGGCGCCCGTGACCCGCAGCACCAGCACCGGCGGCAGCGCGCCCTGCGGCCGCACGTGCCGGCGCTTGCGTTCCAGCTGGCCGTCCTGGGTCATGCGGGCGAGAAGCGCCTTGAGCTCGACCTTGGCCGCGCCTTTGAGGCCGAACGCGCGGGCAATGTCGCGCTTTGCGGTCTGGGTGGGGTTTTCGCGCAGGAAGGCGAGGATCTCGTCGGGGGAAGGAAGCCGGTTCATGGCGCCGCACCTATCATGGGAGCGGTGGAGGCGGTACGGGAAAATCGGCGCCGTGCCTCAGGCGCTCGCGCTCTCCTCGCGGGCGTCGGCAGGCAGGTCGTCGAACGAGGCGTAGTTCAGCGCGTAGAGCCGGGCGTAGAGGCCCTTGGCGGCGATCAGCTCGGCATGGTTGCCGGTCTCCAGCACCTCGCCGTCCTGCAGCACGATGATCCGGTCTGCGCCGCGGATCGTCGCCAGCCGGTGCGCGATCACGAGGCCGGTCCGGCCTTCGAGAAGGCGCACCAGCGCCTTTTGGATCAGCATCTCGGTGTAGCTGTCGACGCTGGCCGTCGCCTCGTCGAGGACAAGGATCTTCGCGTCGGCGACCAGCGCGCGGGCGAAGCTCACGAGTTGGCGCTGGCCGAGCGACAGCCCGCCGCCGCGCTGGCCGAGCTCGGTCTCGTAGCCCTGCGGCAGCTGCATGATGAAGTCGTGCGCGCCCACCGCCCGCGCCGCGGCGATCACCTCGTCACGGCTGGCGTCGGCCTTGTGGTAGCGGATGTTCTCGATCACCGAGCCGGTGAAGAGGAACGGCTCCTGCAGCACCATGGCGATCTGCTGGCCGAGCGACTCCTGCGTGACCTCGCGCACATCGTGGCCGCCCACCAGAACCTCGCCCTGCTGCGCGTCGTAGAAGCGGTGCGCCAGCGCCATGCAGCTCGACTTGCCGGACCCGGTCGGCCCGACCAGCGCCACCGTCTCGCCGGGGTTCACCCGGAAGCTGACGTGCTTCAGCACCGGGTGTTCGGGGTCGTAGCCGAAGGTCACGTCGCGGAACTCGACCGAGCCGTCCATGTCCGGCCCGAGCGCGATGGCGCCGGGACGGTCGGAGACGCCGACCGGCACGTCGAGCACCTCGGTGATCCGGTGCCCCGAGGCCATCGCGCGCTGCATCACCGAGTACTGCATGGTCAGCGAGCGGATCGGGTCGAAGAAGCGCTGGATGTAGAACAGGAACGCGACCATCACGCCGACGTCGAGCGCCTGGCCGAGCACGCGCGCGCCGCCCACCACCACGACCACGGCCATCGCGAGCCCGGTCAGCGTGTCGACGATGGGCACCATGACCTGGGCGTAGCGCGCCGCCCTGAGGTGGGCGTCGAGGTTCGCGCGCGCCTTGTCGTTGTAGAGCATGAAGTTGACCCGCTGGCGGTCCATGCTCTGCACGGCGCGCACGCCGTTGATACCCTCGGCGAGGGCACCGTTGGCGGTCGAGTTGGTCTCGTGCGCCGCCATGAAGGCCTCGCGCGCCCGCGGCAGCCAGATCAGCCGCACGATGAAGAGCACCGGCATGACCGACAGCGTCAGGAGGCCCAGCTGCCAGTCGAGCGCCAGCATCACCGTGACGATGCCGAAGAGCAGCGTGATGTCGCCGACCGACAGCACCGACGTCTCGAGAAACTCCTGCATCGAGTTCACGTCGCCAGCGAGGCGCGACATCAGCCGGCCGACCTCGGTCTTGTCCATGAAGCTCAGCGACACCCGCTGGAGGTGCGAGAACATCGCCCGCCGCATGTCGAAGAGCACGTTCTCGGCCGCCTTGCCGACGACGCTCTCCTGCACGTAGCTTGCCGCGAAGTTGACGAGGATCACCAGGACGAACGCCGCGAACGACCAGTTGAGCGCGGCACGCCCGCCGCCGGGCACCATGCCGCGGTCGATGGCGTGGCGGATGATCAGCGGGATGCAGAGCTGGCTGGCCGTGAAGGTCAGGACCGCGGCGACCGCGAACACCATCTGCCGGCGGTATGGCCGCACGAAGGTCCATATGCGCTCGACGATATGGCCGTCGAACGCGCGGCCGAACATCTCCTCCTCGATCCGGGTCGAGCCGACGACGGCGCGCGGCGGGCGCCCGCGCTCGGACGTGGGATCGCGGCCTCCGGTCTCGGATTGCTCGCGGATCACGGCCTGGCCTCCGCGACCAGCCGCTCGTCGCCGGGCAGGAGCTGGAGATCGTGCAAGGCACGGTAGCGGCCGCCGAGGGCGATCAGCTCGTCGTGGGTGCCGCTCTCGACCACCTTGCCGTCGTCGAGAAAGAGGATGCGGTCGGCGTGCATCAGCGATCCCAGGCGGTGGGCGATGATGATGGTGACCCGGTCGCGGCTGTAGGCGCGCAGCGCCCTGCGGATGCGCTGCTCGGTGCCGGCGTCGATCGCTGCGGTCGAATCGTCGAAGATCATCACGGCGGGCTTCAGCATCAGCGCCCGCGCGATCGAGAGCCGCTGCCGCTGGCCGCCGGAGAGCGACACGCCCCGTTCGCCGACCACGGTGCGGTAGCCCATCGGCAGCCCGAGCACATAGTTGTGGAGCTGCGCCGAGCCGCTCGCCCGCTCGATGCGCGGCTCGTTCGCCCACGGGTCGGCATAGGCGATGTTGTTTTCCAGCGTCGTGGTGAACAGAAACCCGTCCTGCTGCACCACGGCGATCGCCTGGCGCAGCGACTGCAGCGTGACGTCGCGGATGTCCTGGCCGTCCATCGTGATACGGCCGCCCGTCACATCGTAGAAGCGCGGGACGAGGCTCGCGATCGTCGACTTGCCGCTTCCGGGCGGCCCGACGATGCCGATGGTCTCGCCGCGCCGGGCCTCGAAGCTGACGTTGCGCAGCGCCCGCCTGTCCGATCCGCCATAGGCAAAATCGACGTGCTCGAAGCGGAGGACGCCGTCTGTCAGTTCCAGGGGTCGGGCGTCGGGCGCATCGGCGACGTCGATGTCGAGGTCGAGAAAGCCGAAGATGCGGGCGCCGCAGGTCGAGGCGCGCGAGTAGGAGTTCACCATCAGGCCGAGCTGGCGGACCGGCATCTGCAGGATGGTCATGAAGGTGAGAAACGTGGTCAGCGTGCCGACGCTGATCTCGCCGGCCAGTACCTTGTTGCCGCCGACGAGGAGGACGAGACCCATGGAGATGAAGAACGACAGCGACATCGCGCTGGTGTTCGCGACACGGATGTCGACGCGGTCGTGGCCGAGCTCCAGCGCGCTCTTCGACGCGGCGTCGAATTTGATCAGCTCGTGCGCCTGCGCCGCGAAGGCGCGCACGACGCGGATGCCGCCGAGGTTCTCCTCCATGACCCGCGACAGCACCGACATCCGCTCCTGCAGCACCAGCCAGGTCGCCCGCAGCCGCAGGTGGGTGACCGAGGAGCGCCAGGCGACGAAGGGCACGAAGCTGAGCGCCAGGAGCCCCAGGACGAGGTCGGTCGAGAGCAGCAGGTAGCTGCCGATGCCGATCAGCATGGTCAGGAGCACCGTCCGGACGATGCCGGTCGAGAAGAACATCCGCACGCCTTCGAGGTCGAGCATGCCGATGGTGATGAGATCGCCCGAATGCACCCGGTCGTGGAAGCTGAAGCTCAGCCGCTGGATCTTCTCGTAGAACGCCAGGCGCAGCTCGTAGCCGACATTATGGCCGACGGCCTCTCCATAGTAGTTCTGCACCATTGTAAAAAGGCCGCGCAGCACGCTGACGACGAAAAGCAGGAGCGCGGTCACCCAGAGCGCATGCTGCGCCGCTGCCGCCGCGGCGCCGCCCGACACCGCGACCTGGCTCTGGTCGACGGCGTGGCCGAGGAGCCGCGGGATCGTGAGCTGCAGCGAGGCCGCAACGAACGTCGAGACGATGGCGAGCCCCGACTGCCAGGGATGGCGCATCGCCATTCGGGCGATGCGCACCAGCGCGTTGACGCCGCGACCCCAGCCGGCCGCCTTGACGTGCGCAAAGGCGTCGCGTCGCTCGGGTGCAGCCTCGATGGCGTGGGCGTTCATCGGTATGCTCGAAAGTCGCCGGCAAAAGCCGGGCGCGGGGTCGGATACGCTGATGCGTGTGTAGCCTGCACTAAGCAGATTTGATCGGGATTGCCCAGAGGTTGATCACAAACAATCGCCGATTGTGGCCCTGCGGCACCTATCCGCCGGGGCTACCAGTTCGCCGCAATGTATTTGGTCTCGCAGAACTCCAGGATGCCGTGGTGCGCGCCCTCGCGTCCCAGACCGCTCTGCTTGACGCCACCGAACGGCGCCGCGGGATCGGAGACCAGACCACGGTTCAGCCCGACCATGCCGCTCTCGAGTTTCTCGGACACCCGCAGGCCGCGCGCGAGGTCGCGGGTGTAGACGTAGCAGATCAGGCCGAACTCGCTCGCATTCGACAGCCGGAGCACCTCGGCCTCGTCGGTGAAGCCGGTGATCGCGGCGACCGGGCCGAAGATTTCCTCGTGGATGATCGGGGCGTCGCTCGGGACGCCGTCGAGCACGGTCGGCGGGAAGAAGAATCCGTCGCGGTGGAGCGGCTTGCCGCCGGCCAGCAGCCGGGCGCCGCGGCTGACGGCATCCTCGACGAGGCCCGCGATGCGGGTGACGGCGTCGGGGTTGATCATCGGCCCGCACTGGGTCGCCGGATCGTAGCCCGCGCCGACGGTCATCGCGGCCATGCGCTCGGTCAGGCCGCTGGCGAAAGCTTCGAGGATGCCGTGCTGGACGTAAAAGCGGTTGGCGGCGGTGCAGGCCTCGCCGCCATTGCGCATCTTGGCGATCATCGCGCCGTCGAGCGCGGCATCGAGGTCGGCGTCGTCGAAGACGATGAAGGGCGCGTTGCCGCCGAGCTCCATCGAGCAGTTGACGACCCGGTCGGCGGCTTCGTGCAGCAGCTTGCGGCCGACCTCGGTCGAGCCGGTGAAGGACAGCTTGCGCACGCGCGGGTCGTGCAGCATGGCGCTGACGGTCTTGCCGGACTGCGACGTGGTCACGACGTTCAGCACGCCGTCGGGAAGCCCGGCCTCGGCGAGCAGGTCGGCAATGACATAGGCGGTCAGCGGCGTCTCGGAGGCGGGCTTCAGGACGCAGGTACAGCCGGCCGCCAGCGCCGGGGCGATCTTGCGCGCGGCCATGGCGGCGGGGAAGTTCCAGGGCGTCACCATCACCGCGACGCCGATCGGCTGATGCTCGACGAGGATGCGGTTGGCACCCGAGGGCGCAGTGTAGAGATCGCCGTTCAGCCGCACCGCCTCCTCGGCGAACCAGCGGAAGAACTCGGCCGAGTAGGTGACCTCGCCCGCGGCGTCGCCGAGTGCCTTGCCGTTCTCGAGCGAGATGAGCTCGGCCAGCATGTCGCGGCGCTCGATCATCAGCTCGAAGCAGCGGCGCAGGATTTCGGAGCGCTTGCGCGGCGCGGTCGCCGCCCAGCCGGGGAAGGCGTCGTGGGCGGCGGCGACGGCGTCCGTCGCGTCCTCGAGGCTGCCGTCGGCGACGGTGGTGATGACCGCGCCCGTCGAGGGGTCGAGGACGTCGATGCGCTTGCCCGTGCCGCCGGGACGCCGCTCGGCGCCGATCCGCAGATCACCGGAGATGCTGGCGGGATCGAGGTTCAGGGCGGGCTTGGTCATCAAGGTCATGGCGCTTCCGATGCAGGATCGAGGCTTCTTCCCGACGAAGATAGGACGTATGGCGGCTCACGTCACCCGTGCGCGCGGTCTCACCGATGCGGCGGCTCCAGCGTGACCGACCGGCAAACCGGGGTTCGGCCTGGGTTGCAATCTAAGCCTTTGGTTCAACGCGCCGACACCTTATGACTTGAGTGCCAAAGGTCGGCGCTTCTCGAAGAGGGCCAGGGATGGAGACCGATCCGTTCCGGATACGGGGCCATGTGCCGGAGTTCGCCGCGATCGAGGCGGAGCAGGCCCGCGCCAGCGCCGCGGCGCGTGCGGCCCTGCGCTCTTCGCTCGACATCGCCTATGGCAGCGAGCCGGACGAGCGGCTCGATCTCTACTTTCCCGAGGCGGCGCCGGGCCCCCGGCCGGTGCACCTCTTCGTCCACGGCGGGTACTGGCGGGCGAACCGCAAGGAGAGCTACCCGTTTTTCGCGCGAACCGTGGTCGCTGCCGGTGCGATCGCGGCAATCGTCGATTACTCGCTGATGCCCGGCGCGCGGATGGCCGTCCTGGTCGCGCAGGTGCGGCGGGCGGCGGGATGGCTGGCGCTGCATGCGTCCGAGTTCGGCGGCGACCCGGCGCGGCTGACCGCGAGCGGGCATTCGGCGGGCGCGCACCTCGCCTCCTACCTCGCCGCGCGGGCGCCGCACGAGGCGGCACCACCGGAGCACCGCCCCGGCGCGCTGCTTCTGGTCAGCGGCATCTACGATCTCGCGCCGATCCCGGCGAGCTTCCTCCAGCCCGAGATCGGGCTGACGCAGGAGGAGGTCGAACGCTGGTCGCCGATCGGCGCCGAGCAGGCGGGGGGCGCTGCGGCGCATCGTGGCGGTGGGCGCCGACGAGACCGCCCCGTTCCTCGAACAGGCCGAGGGCTTCTGCCGCAACGGGCCGGACTGGCGGCTGGCGGTGATGCCGGGCCTCAACCACATGACGATCCTGTCCGAGATGGGCGAGCCCGGGACCGCGATGGCGCGCCTCCTGGCGGAGACGATCCACGGCCGCGGCGCCGGCTGACCTCAGAAGCGGCGCGGCGGCTCGGGCTTGTTCTGCATGATCGCGTCGATCTCGGCGAGCACGTCGGGCGTGAGCTTCTCGCGGGCGTCGAGCGCCGAGAGGTTGTCGGTGAGCTGGCTCTCGCGCGACGCGCCGAGGATTACCGTCGAGACGCGCGGGTTCGCGAGGCACCAGAGCAGCGCCAGGTGGTGGATCGGCATTCCGAGGCGCGACGCGAGCTTCGCGAGCTCGCTGACCTTGGCGAGCCGCGCCTTGCCTTTTTCGCTGGCGAGTTCGTCCTTCAGCCACTCGTAGCCGGGCAGCATCATCCGGCTGTCGGCAGGGATACCGTCGTTGTACTTGCCGGTGAGGATGCCCGAGGCGAGCGGCGACCAGATCGTCGTCCCGAGCCCGAAGGTGTCGTAGAGCGGTGCGTAGTCGCCCTCGACCTTGTCGCGCACGAAGAGGTTGTATTGCGGTTGCTCCATCGTGGGCGGGGTCAGGCCGAGGTCGCGGGCCGCCGCCCAGGCCTCGGTGATCTGCTGCGCCGACCACTCGGAGGTGCCCCAGTAGAGCACCTTGCCCTGCCGGATCAGCACGTCCATCGCGCGGACGGTTTCCTCGATCGGCGTGTCGATGTCGGGACGGTGGCAGAAGAAGAGGTCGAGGTAGTCGACCTGCAGCCGCCGCAGAGCGGCGTGGCAAGCGTCGGTCACGTGCTTGCGGCTGAGGCCGCGCTGGGTGGGCTTGGAGCCGCCCCAGAACACCTTGCTCGACACGATGTAGCTGTCGCGCGACCAGCCGAGCTTGCTCAGCGCCTGCCCCATCAGCGTCTCCGAGCCGCCGGCCTCGTAGCCCTCGGCATTGTCGAAGAAGTTGATGCCGGCGTCGTAGGCGGTCGTCATCAGCGCCAGCGCGGCGCCTTCGTCCACCTGCTTGCCGAAGGTGACCCATGAGCCGAGCGAGAACTCGCTGACCTTCAGACCGGACTTTCCGAGACGGCGATAAAGCATGAGAACCCCTTGATTGCTGCCCGGCTCACCTAGCGCCATCGGGCGGCGGCGCCACCCGAACCGTCGCGGCAGCCTCAGAGATAGCGGCGACGCAGGCCGTTCTTGGCGGTGTCGAGCAGGACGGCGGCGAGAACCAGAACCCCCTGGATCATCATGGTGTAGTGCGGCGGCATGCCCATGACGTTGATCGCCGTCTGGATCGAGGACAGCAGCAGAACGCCGGCGAAGACCCCCGAGAGGCGGCCCGAGCCGCCCTTGAGGCTGACGCCGCCGATCACCACCGCGGCGAAGGCCTGAAACAGCATGCCGATGCCGAGGTTGGCGGTGGCGCCGGCGGTCCGCGATGCCAGGAGCCAGCCGGCCAGTCCGGCGAGAGCGCCCGAGAGGACGAACACCAGCGTGACGCTGCGCCCGACCCTGATGCCGGCGCGGGCGCTGGCGGTGGCGTTGCCGCCGATCATGAAGAGATGCCGGCCGAACGGGGTCTTGGCCAGAATCAGCGCGAAGACGGCATAGACCGCGACCAGCACCCAGGCGAGCATCGGCACGCCGAGAAGCCGGGTCACCGCCGCCCCGCGGAGCGCGTCGGGCAGGCCATAGACCGATCGGCCGCCCGAGAGCGCCACCACCAGGCCGCGGCCCCAGATGTAGGACGACAACGTCACGATGAAGGCGTTGATCTCGAAGCGAACGACGAGAATGCCGTTCAGCCAGCCCACGAGCGCGCCGGTCCCGAGCGCCATCGCGAGCGACACCGGGAAGGCGAGCCAGGCCGGGTCGAGCGCCAGCGCGCCGCCGGCGCCGCCGGTGCCGAAGGTCAGCGCGACGAGCATCGCCGCCAGCGCCATCACCAATTCCACCGAGAGATCCATCTGGCCGGCGATCAGCGTCAGCGACAGGCCGACGGCGATGATGCCGACGAACGTCGACTGCTCGATGATGTTGAGCAGGATGCCGATCTGGAAGAACTTCGGGATGAAGGCAGCGAAGCAGCCGAGCGCGATCAGCAGGATGATCCAGACGAGATTGTCGAGCAGCGCGGCGAGGAGCACGCGGTGGCGCTCCTCGACCGGTTCGGCACTGGCGGGCACGTCAGCCAAGCGGCGTCACTCGACCGACGTCACCGGCGTCGTCGGCGGCTTGAGGTTGCCCCAGAACTTGGGGTCGTCGACGTTCTCCTTGGTGATCGCGGCGCCGGGAATCTTGATGTTCGGGCCCCACGATTCGATCGTCAGCTCCGACGGCTGCCCGATCACGTCGTAGGTGCCGGGCTTCAGCTCCTCGTGGTTGACCACCTTGTCGGCGAACATCGCGAGCGCCGCCGCCTGGGCATACATCGGCTGCTCAACCTCGACGTTGAGCCAGCCCTTGCGGATCAGGTCGAGCCCGACCGGCGCGCCGTTCGACGACATCATCATGATCTCGCCCGGCTTCTTGCCCTGCGCTTCGAGCACCGCCGCAACCGCGATCGACAAGTGGGCGGCATGGCTGAAGATCAGGTCGATGTCGGGGTTGGTCAGAAGCTGGTCCTGGGCGATGTTGCCGGCGTTGGTCGCCTCCCACTGCATCGCCGCCTGGGTGATGACGGTGATCTCCGGATGTGGCGCCACCTTCTCGTCGAAGCCCTTCTGGATGTCGAGCGTGTAGGGATCGCCCGGATCGCCGAGGATCTGCAGCACCTTGCCCTTGGCCGAGCCGTTCTTCTCGGTGAGGAGCCGGATCGCCTCGTCGCCGGCGATGTGGCCGATGGCGACGGTGCCGGCCACCGAGGTCAGGTCCGAAGGCGTCGAGGTGATCTGCCGGTCGAAGATCATCACCGGAATGCCCGCCGCCCGCAGCTTTTCGATCCCCGGCTTGATCGCGTCGAAGTCGACGGCGGCCAGCACCACCGCCTTGGGCCCGAGGTTCAGCACGTCGTCGACCTGGTTGAGCTGCAGGTCGCTGCGGTTCTGGGCGTCGAGCGAGACCACCTCGTAGCCGACCTCGCCCATGAACTTGGTGATGGCGTCGATCGAGCCGGTCTGGAACTCGTCGATCAGCGTCGGCACCAGATAGTAGATCTTGCCCTTGGACTGGGCGTAGGCCGTCCCGAGGCCGCTGACGACGAGGCCGATCGCGAGGATCGCCACGGCGCCGAGGCGCAACAGTGATTTCATCCGTTTGCTCCCGATGGTGGTTGGTCTGTGCTGTAGGGCTGGCCGATGCGCTCGATGCCGCCGGTGATCAGGTGGACGACCGCGTCGGGGCTGGTCGCCTCGGTGCGCAGGTCGCCTGCCACGACGCCGTGGCGCAGGACGACGATGCGGTCGGCCACCGCGAAGGCCTGGGCCATGACGTGGGTAATCAGCAGCACGCCGATGCCGCGCTGGCGCACCCGGTCGATGGTCTCGAGGCCGCGGCGGGTCTGCTCGACCCCGAGCGCGGCGAAGGGTTCGTCGAGGATCACCAGCTTGCCGCCCCAGTGCACGAACCGGTTGAGCTCGATCGCCTGGCGCTGGCCGCCGGAGAGGTGCTCGACGTTGGTGCGCAGCTTGGGGATGCGGGTGCCGCCGGCTTCGAGCGCGCGGCGGGTCTCGGCCTCCATCTCGCGGTCGCGCAGGAAGGGGACGCCAAAGACGTATCGCTTGAGTTCGCGGCCCATGAAGAAGTTCGAGACGACGTCGAGGTTGGTGCAGAGCGACAGGTCCTGGTAGACGGTCTCGATGCCTGCCGCCTTGGCCTCGCCCTGGGCCGCGAAGTTGCGCTCGCGGCCCTCGTAGACCATGCGCCCGGAGGTCGGCTGCTGCTCGCCGGCGATGATCTTGACGAGCGTGGACTTTCCGGCGCCGTTGTCGCCGAGCAGTGCCACGACCTCGCCGGCCGAGACCGAGAACGATACGCCGCGCAGCGCCTCGATCGCGCCGAAGCTCTTGCGGATTTCGGTCAGTTGCAGGAGCGGCGTCGCCGGCAAGGTCGAGACCTCGTTGGGTTCGCCGCCAGCATGAGCGATCGGACTGCCGCGGCGCAAGGGGCCTTGCGCACGGACGCGGCCGGACGGACGGCGGAACGTCCGGCCGGCGAGCCCCTCAGCTGAAGCCGGTCACCGCGTGCGGTACGTAGGGCGCCTCCAGCGTGGCGATCTCGTCCTCGGTGAGCTTCAGCGACAGCGCCGCCGCCGCGTCCTCGAGGTGCGACAGCTTGGTGGCGCCAACGATCGGCGTGGTGACGCCCGGCTCCTGGAGCACCCAGGCGAGCGCCACCTGGGCACGCGGCACCCCGCGGGCGACCGCGACCCGGGCGACGGCCTCGACGACCTTGCGGTCAGCCTCGGCGGTCCGGGCGTAGAGCGTCTTGCCAAACTCGTCGGTCTCCGAACGGGCGCTCGTCTCGTCCCAGTCGCGGGTCAGCCGGCCGCGCGCGAGCGGGCTCCAGGGCATCACCGCGATGCCGGCGTCGCGGCAGAGCGGCAGCATCTCGCGCTCTTCCTCGCGGTAGAGCAGGTTCACGTAGTCCTGCATCGAAACGAACCGCGCCCAGCCGTGCCTTTCGGAGAGGTCGAGCGCCTTGGCGAACTGCCAGGCGTACATCGACGAGGCGCCGATGTAGCGGGCCTTGCCGGCGCGGACCACGTCGTTCAGCGCCTCGAGCGTCTCCTCGATCGGGGTGCCGTAGTCCCAGCGGTGGATCTGGTAGAGATCGACGTAGTCGGTGCCGAGCCGCCTGAGGCTGGCGTCGATCTCGCCGAGGATGGCCTTGCGCGACAACCCGGCGCCGTTCGGTCCCGGCCGCATCCGGCCGTGGACCTTGGTGGCGATCACCACCTCCTCGCGCGGAACGAAGTCCTTGAGCGCCCGGCCGACGATCTCCTCGCTGGAACCGTCGGAATAGACGTTGGCCGTGTCGAAGAAATTGATGCCGAGGTCGAGCGCCTTGCGGATGAACGGCCGGCTCTCCGCCTCCGGCAGCGTCCAGGCGTGATTGCCGCGGTCCGGCTCGCCGTACGACATGCAGCCGAGGCAGATGCGCGACACCTCGAGACCCGTCTTGCCGAACTTGATGGTTTCCATCGTCGTCTTTCCTTGCCTTCGTTGTGAACGACCGTCCTCCGGCCACCCCAGAATTACATGGAACGGGCCCGGCATCCGCAAAGCCCGGACCGGATCAGGCTTCAGACCACGCGCGACGGCAGCGGGCGACCGGCGAAATGGGCGGCGAGGTTGTCGACGGCGAGCATCCCCATGGCGGTGCGCGCCTGCAAGGTCGCGCTGCCGATATGCGGCAGCAGCGTCACGTTCTGCAGCTTCAGCAGCGCTTCGGGGACGTTCGGCTCATCGGAGAAGACGTCGAGCCCTGCCCCGGCAAGCCGCCCGCTGGCCAGCGCCTCCGCCAGCGCGGCTTCGTCCACCACGTCGCCGCGCGCGGTATTGACGAGATAGGCGCCCGGCTTCATCGCCGCCAGGCGCTCCGCCGACAGGAGCCGGGCGTTGCCGCCGCCTCCGGGGACGTGCAGCGACACCACGTCGGCTTCGGCCAGGACCGCCTCCACGGAAGGCCGGGCCTCGGCGGGGAACTCGAACGGGCCGACCGGCGAGCGGTTGAAGTAGATCACCCGCATGCCGAAGCCGAGCGCCGCCCGCCGCGCCACCGCCTGGCCGATCCGGCCCATGCCGATGATCCCGAGCGTGCTGCCCTGCAGGCCCATCCCGAGCCAGCCGGTCGGCCGCCAGCCGTCCCAGCCGCCCGCGCGCAGGATCGCCTCGGTTTCGCTCATCCGCCGGGTCGCCGCCAGCATCAGCGCGATGGCCAGGTCCGCCGTCGCATCGGTCAGGACGCCCGGCGTATTGGTGACCACGATCCCCGCGGCCTCGGCCGCAGCCAGGTCGATGTGGTTCACCCCGACCCCGAAGTTCGCCACGATTGCCACGCGCCGACCCTCGACGCCGAGCACGGCGGCATCGAGGCGGTCCGTGACGACGCAGAGGAGGCCGTCCGCCGTACGCATCGCGTCGAGCAGCCGCTCGCGCGAGAACGGCGCATCTTCAGGATTGAGCTCCGGCTCGAACTCCGCGAGCAGACGCGCTTCCACCGCGTCGGGTAGCTTGCGGGTGACGACGATGTGCGGCTTGGCCATGTCAGTGCAGCCGCGCGCCCAGCGGCACCTCGGCATCCGGTGCCACCAACACCACCGCGCCCGCCGAATCCGTGACACCCAAAGTCAGCACCTCCGAGCGGAACGGACCGATCTGGCGCGGCGGAAAGTTGACGACGGCCAGCACCTGGCGGCCGACCAGCTGCGCCGGATCGTAGTTTGCGGCGATCTGCGCCGAGCTCTTGCGCTCGCCGATCTCCGGGCCGAAGTCGATCCAGAGCTTGATCGCGGGCTTTCTCGCTTCGGGGAACGCCTCGGCGCGGACCACCCGGCCCACCCGGATGTCGACCTTCAGGAAGTCGTCGAACTCGATCTCGGCCATCCGGCGCTCCCCCTGCACGTCGCCGGGCCAGGAAAGCCGCCCGCCCGGGCGAGGGCAAGCGTTTTGATCGGCCGGCTCAGCCCTGGCCGGTCGCCTTGGTCGCCATGTCGCCCAGTTCGGCCATGCTTTCCTTGATGCGCGCCGCGACGATCTCGTAGGCGTCCGCATTGGCCTTCTGCGCGCTCTCCGCCAGCGCCTGCATGTTGGCGAGCGCCTTCTCGAACGCGGCCTTGGCCAGCGCGCCTTGCGCCTTGGCGGTGTCGGCGTCGAGCTTGGTCGCGTCGAACGACTGCATGTGCTTCTGCGCCTCGGCCATCGTCTCCTCGAAGATCGAGATCTGCTTCTTGAAGAGGTCCTGGTACCCCGCCGCGGCCGCCTTGTTGGCCTCGACGAGCGCGTCCATGTTCTTCTGCTGCGCCGAGAACAGCGTCTCGGTGTCGACGCCGGGCAGCTTCATGTTGGCGACGAGTTTGCTGAAATCGTTCTGCTTGAAGAACTCGCTCATCTTCTCGGCGTCGAAAGAGAAGGTCTTGGGATCGAACATCGGTCGCTTCCTCCGGTTGATTGCAGGGAAGGATCAGCCGGCGAGCTCCCGGCTCCGGTCGGCCGCGGCGGCAACGGCGCGCCGCATCAGCGGTGGCAGGCCGTCCGCCTCCTCCATCAGGATCGCAAGCGCCGCAGCGGTGGTGCCGCCCGGGCTCGTCACGTCGATACGCAACTGGGCCGGCGGGCTGGACGAGGATTCGGCCAGGGCGCCGGCGCCCGCCACGGTAGCACGGGCGAGCCTCAGCGCCAAATCCGGATGCAGCCCCTCGGCCTCGCCCGCCGCTGCCATCGCCTCGATCATCAGAAAGACGTAGGCCGGTCCCGACCCGGAGAGCGCGGTCACCGCATCCATCTGCGCTTCGTCCGTTAGCCGCACGGTCTGCCCGACAGCTTGCATCAACGTCTCGGCGAGGAGGAGTGCGCCGGCATCGGCATGGGCGTTGCCGACGAGCGCGGTGATGCCGCGGCCGACCGCCGCCGGTGTGTTGGGCATGGCCCGCACGATCGGGGTGCGCTCACCCAAGGCCGCCTCGAACGCATGGATCGGCGTTCCCGCCGCAATCGAGAGAAAGACCGTTCGACCGTTCCCGAGCGCCCCGAGCCGCGGCAGCGCCTCGCCCATCATCTGCGGCTTGACGGCCAGGACGGCCACCGCCGGGTCGTCGGGCAAGGCGGCGTTGAGCTTGAGCCCGCGTTCGGCGAGATCTATCAGCCGCGGTGCCGGCCGCGGCTCGAGCACTGCGACAGCATCGGCGGGCAATCCGCCGGCCAGCCAGCCCTCAAGCAGGGCGGTTCCCATCTTGCCGCAACCGAGCAGGACGAGACCGCGCGAAGCGATGTCCGAAAGGTCCAAGCGGCCCCCTTCCCGGCCCCGCGTGCCGGGAAGGGGGCCGTCTGAAATCAGGCGCGACCGTAGGCTTCGGCCATGGCGATGCCAAGCGCCTTCTCCGGTGTCTCGCCGCCCCAGGCGACGAGCTGGAACGCCGGGTAGAACCGCTCGCAGGCCATCACGGCCGACCGCACCATGTCGTTGATCTGGGCAGAGCTCGCCTGCGCGCCCCCGGCGAGATTCAGGCTGTAGCGATAGCCCATCAGCTTCTGGTCGCGCCAGAGCACGAAGGCGCCCGTCCAGACCTTGTCGTTGGCGAGGCCCATGATCGTGTGCATCGCGCTCTGGCGTCGCGCGGGCGGGCTCATGTCGAAGGCGCAGATCAGCCGCAGCGTCTCGTCGCGCGCCGACCAGGCAAGCGTCACCGAATAGGTCCGCCAGCTGCCCTCGATCGCCATGGCGATCTGGTCATCGGCGATTCGGTCGAAATCCCAGGACCGCTCCTCGGCCAGGGTCTCGACGATATCGATGGGGTGAAGCTCCTCGCAGTCGAATTCGCGCTCGACAATGCCCATACCCGTGCCCTCTCATAGTGGCCGCCGGCGGGGACATCACCCCGCACGGGGGCGGTGAGGTTAACAACAGGTCAGCCGTGCTAGTTGCTGACCTACCAGATATGGTAGGTGCTTACCCGAGCACCTGTAAAGGCGAAAATTATGAAAATTGCGTCCACGAAACCGTGTGCGACGCGGCCGCCCTAGTCGCGGGCGGCTACAGCCTGTTCGACAGCCTCGAGCCGGGCCTTCAGCGCCTCGTTTTCCTCGCGAGCCTTCTGGGCCATGGCGCGGACGGCGTCGAATTCCTCGCGGGTGACGAAATTGCGGTCGGCGAGCCAGCGATCGATCAGCCCCTTCATCGCGGTTTCCGCCTCGACGCGCGCGCCTTGCGCGACGCCCATGGCGTTGGACATGAGCTGGGTGAGATCGTCCAGGACCTTGCTGCGCGTCTGCATCGGAACCTCCTCGTAACGGCACTCACCATATGGCGAAGGTCGCCGGCGTTTCCAAGGCCTTCAGTCGCGCGCCCTCGCGCGTTCCTCGTAGACCTCGAACGGCACCAGCGGCTCGTTCTTGGCGCAGCGGATCACGAGGCTCGTCCTGACGCTGGCCACGTTGGCGGCAGCGGTCAGCTCCTCGGTCAGGAAGCTCTGGAAGGTCGAAAGGTCGGGCGCCACGCATTTGAGGATGAAGTCGGTCTCGCCGTTCAGCATATGGCATTCGCGGACGAGCGGCCAGTTGCGGCATCGCGCCTCGAACGCGGACAGGTCGGGTTCCGCCTGGCTCGACAGCCCGACCATCGCGAACACCTGCACTTCGAAGCCCAGGTCGCGCGCGTTGATTTGGGCGTGGTATCCCTCGATCAGCCCGCTCTCCTCCAGGGTCCGCACCCGGCGCAGGCAAGGCGGCGCCGATATTCCGACGCGCCGGGACAGCTCGACGTTGGTCATCCGCCCGTCTGCCTGCAGTTCCGCGAGTATCCTGCGGTCGATCGGGTCGAGCCTTACACCGGGCATGCCACCTTCCCTTCAACGCCGCTTCTTACGCATCCGCCCGGAGCCCCGCAACAATCTTTCGTTTTGGCGCATCTTCCCCGAGCGTGGTGCTTGATCTTTCAACGACGCTCCCTGACAAGCGCCGTGTCGTAATCCGATCTGCCGGATTCGCCGGCAGCACCGGGACGGCGCAACCTGAACCAACGGGGGAACGATGGAGCAGGACGTAGTCGAGCACGGACATCATATGGGCGGGGTGACCTTCGGGGCATTCCTGCTCGATGCACTTTTCATCTTTTTCTTCGTGGTCTGGTTCTGGATCCTGATCAGGGTCCTGATGGACCTCTTCCGCCGCAAGGACATGTCCAGTGTAAGCAAGCTGCTCTGGGTGATCCTGCTGGTGGTGCTGCCCTACATCGGGGTCTTCGCCTACCTCATGACCCAGGGCTGGAGCATGGAGGACCGCGACATGCAGCAGGCCGAGATGGCCCGCGAGCATATCCGCAGCGCCGTCGGTTTCAGTGTCGCGGACGAACTCACCAAGCTCGAAAGCCTGAAATCGGCGGGCACGATCTCCGACGCCGAGTACCAGAAGCTCAGGGCCAAGCTGATCTGAGCGTCGAGGGCGGCCGGCCCGGGTGCCGCGCCGCCCTTCCCTCCGGGGGCGGCCGGGCCTATATGAGAAAGCCGTCTTCCAAGGTTGCTCACTCATGTCCCAGACGCGCCACACTCGTTTGCTCATCATCGGTTCGGGGCCGGCAGGCTATACCGCGGCTGTCTACGGTGCGCGCGCGATGCTCGATCCGGTGCTGATCCAGGGCATCCAGCCCGGCGGCCAGCTGACCATCACCACCGAGGTCGAGAACTGGCCGGGCGACGTCGAGGTCCAGGGTCCCGAGCTGATGACCCGGATGGAGGCCCATGCCAGGGCGACGGGCGCCGAGATCGTCCCCGACCACATCGCCCGCCTGGAGCTCGACAAGCGGCCGTTCACCGCGATCGGCGACGGCGGAACCGTCTACACCGCCGACGCGGTCATCCTCGCGACCGGCGCTCAGGCGAAATGGCTGGGGTTGCCGTCGGAAGAGAAATTCAAGGGGTTCGGGGTGTCGGCCTGCGCCACCTGCGACGGCTTCTTCTACCGCGGCCGCGAAGTGGTGGTGATCGGCGGCGGCAACACCGCGGTCGAGGAGGCGCTCTTTCTCACGAACTTCGCCTCGAAGGTCACGCTGGTTCACCGCCGCGACGAGTTGCGCGCCGAGAAGATCCTGCAGGAGCGGCTGCTGAACCACCCGAGGATTGCCACGATCTGGCACCATGCCCTCGACGAGGTCCTCGGCGAGACCGACCCCCGCGGCGTCATCGGCGTCCGGCTGCGCGATCTGCGCACCGGCGCCGAGCATGTTCTCGCCTGCGACGGGGTCTTCGTCGCCATCGGCCACGCGCCGGCATCGCAGCTGATCGAAGGCCAGCTCGAGACGCATCACGGCGGCTACGTCGTGACCAAGCCCGGCTCGACCGCCACCTCGATCCCGGGCGTCTTCGCGGCGGGCGATATCGCCGACCCGATCTATCGCCAGGCCGTGACCTCCGCCGGCATGGGCTGCATGGCAGCGCTCGACGCCGAACGCTTCCTCGCGGCCCTCGGCGAGGCCGGCGAGCCTGCGCCGGACGCCGCGGCGCTGACCCCCGCGACCGCAGCCGGGTAGCGCCCGGCCTTTGTGAAGCCGTTCACGGACGCCACCCCGCCGGCGGTGCAGGTTCAGGCCCTGCCGCTTCGGGAGGGTCTCGCCTTGGAAATCACCGCAATCGCCGCGCTCTTCATGGCCTCGGCGATCAATGCAGCGCTGCCCGGGCCGGTCACCATCCTGACCTTCGGCCGCACGGCGCATACCGGCCTTCGGGCCGGCCTCGCCGTGACACTCGGCGTCTTGACGGCCGATGCCCTTCTCGTGGGAGTGGCGCTGACGATGACGGTCGGCGCCGTCGCGATGACGCCTTCGGCTACGGTGGTGATGAAGTGGGCCGGGGTGGCCATCCTGGTCGGGCTCGCGCTGCGCACGTTCTGCGTTGCGCGAAAGCCCGCCGCCCTGGCGCCCCGACGCGACGGGGTCGCGGGTCTGCTGGTCGGCATGTCGAGCCCGTACAACCTGGTGTTCTACCTAGCGGTGCTGCCGCAGGTCCTGCCGCGGCAAGGCGCCAGCATGGCGTCTCTGCCCGTCATCGTCGCCGCCATCTTCGCCGGGGTCATCCTGGCGCAGGCGAGCGCAATCGGTCTCGCCCTCTGGTGCCGGGGCGTGGCGGGCTGGCGCTCGCTCTGGGCGGACTATGCCGGAGCAGCGGCGCTCTTGGTGATCGCAGGTGTGGCGGCGAGCGTGCCCGCCGCCGGGTGATCGCGGCTGGTCAGTGAACGCTGACCGGCGAGAACTCGTTCTGCCGGGCAACCACGAAGGCCTGCGCCCGGTCCGGCACCAGCGCCAGGACCTCGCCGGTCGGTGCGTGGATCGCGTAGAGATGATCCAGCGTGGTGCGCGCCTGGATCTCCTGGGGGAGATCCGCGGTCTTCACCTCGCGGACGTAGACAATGCGGTTCTCGCCCTCGGCGGGCAGGCTCGGAAAATCGGTCATCGGTGTCTCCTTCAGGCTCGCTGGCCATTTATCTGGATCGTCCGCACCACCGTCTCGGGATCGGCGCGGTCGAGGTCTATGTGCAGCAGCCCGTTCTCCAGGCTGGCGCCCGACACTTCGACCCCGTCCGCCAGCACGAAGCTGCGCTGGAACTGCCGCGCGGCGATGCCGCGATGCAGGAAGACGCGATCGTCGGGCTCCTCGGCCTGCCGCCCGCGGATCACCAGCTGGTTGTTCTCCAGCGTGATCGCGAGATCGGCCTCGGCGAAGCCTGCAAGGGCGAGCGTGATGCGATAGGAAGCATCGCTGCACTGTTCGATGTTGTAGGGCGGGTATCCGTCGTTGCCGGACTTGGCGGTCCGTTCGACCAGCCGGTCGAGCTGCTCGAAGCCGAGCAGGTACGGATGCGAAGCGAAGGTGACCTTTGTCATGCTCTCCAAGCCCTTGTCTCAAGCGACTCTTGCAGCGAGGTCCCGTTGCGGCGGCCTCGTCAGGCTTGGAAATGGGCATGGCCCGCGCCGAAAACAAGGGAGCGGGGACTAGGCGGAACCGCGCCTGCCGCGTATAAGCCTGCCATGCCAAGAGGATGCCTGCGGTGAGCAACTCGGACGTTTCGGAGCGCGAAGCGATGCTTCGGGTCAGGCTCGAGCTCCTCCAGCGCGAGCATCGCGATCTCGACGACGCCATCGCCGCCCTCGACGCCGAGGGCCGCGCCGACCCGCTGACGCTGCGGCGGCTGAAGAAGCGCAAGCTGATGCTCAAGGACCAGATCCAGCGGATCGGCGACGAGCTGACGCCCGACATCATCGCCTGACCGCCTTGCGCGGGGCTTTCCCGCGGCTATAGTCGCCGCCTTCACGCAACCGGGGGTCCTCAAATGGCCGAACCGCTCATCGGCATCGTCATGGGCAGCCAGTCCGACTGGGACACCATGCGCGCCGCGGCCGAGGTCCTGACGGCGCTCGACGTGCCGCATGAGGTCCGGATCGTCTCGGCCCATCGCACCCCCGATCGGCTCTTCGCCTATGCCGAGGCCGCGGTCGGCCGCGGGCTTCTCGCGCTGATCGCCGGCGCGGGCGGCGCGGCGCACCTGCCGGGCATGCTCGCCGCCAAGACCCGCCTGCCGGTCCTCGGCGTGCCGGTCCAGTCCCGCGCGCTCTCCGGGCTCGATTCGCTCCTCTCCATCGTGCAGATGCCCAAGGGCGTCCCGGTCGGCACCCTCGCGATCGGCCCGGCCGGCGCCGCCAATGCAGCCCTTCTCGCCGCCGCCATGCTGGCCACCCGCGACGCCGCTCTCGCGAGCCGGCTCGAGGACTGGCGTGCGGCCCAGACCGAGGCCGTGGCCGAGGCGCCCGATGACCTCTGAGCCGCTGCCGCCGGGCAGCCGCATCGGCATCCTCGGCGGCGGGCAGCTCGGCCGCATGCTCGGGATGGCCGCCGCCCGGCTCGGGATGCGGACCCACGTCTTCGACCCCGCCTCCGACCCCTGCGCCGCCCAGGTGGCGAACGCGGTCACCTGCGCGGCCTACGACGACGCACGCGGCGCTGCGGGCATTCGCCTTGGCCGTCGACGTGGTGACCTACGAGTTCGAGAACGTGCCGCTGGGTGCCATCGACGCGATCGCGCCGCTCGTGCCGGTGCGTCCCGGCCGCCGCCCCCTCGAGGTGGCGCAGGACCGCGTCGCCGAGAAGACCTTCCTGAACGGGCTCGGCCTCCGCACCGCGCCCTGGGCCGCGGTCAGCGGCGCCGGCGACCTGGCCGCGGCCCTGGCGGCGCTCGGGACCCCGGCGATCCTCAAGACCCGGCGCTTCGGCTACGACGGCAAGGGCCAGGTCCGCATCGCGGCGGCGGAAGATGCCGACGCCGCCTGGCACGCCATCGCGGCCGCGCCTTCGGTGCTCGAGGGCTTCGTCGCCTTCGATCGCGAGATCTCGGTGATCGCCGCCCGCGGCGCCGACGGCACCGTGGCAGCCTTCGACCCCGGCGAGAACATGCACCGCGACGGCATCCTGCACCGCACCACCGTCCCGGCCGCGGTTCCGCGCCGCGCTGGCGCAGGACGCGGTGCTGATCGCCGGGCGCATTCTGAACGCCCTCGACTACGTCGGGGTCATCGGCGTCGAGATGTTCGTGACCGCCGAAGGGCTGGTGGTGAACGAGATCGCGCCGCGGGTGCACAATTCCGGCCACTGGACCGAGGCCGGCTGCCTGATCGACCAGTTCGAGCAGCACGTCCGCGCGATCTGCGGCTGGCCGCTCGGCGACGGCGCCCGCCACTCCGACGCCGAGATGACCAACCTGCTCGGCGACGACGCCGCGACCGCGGCGACGATCACCGGCGCTCGCGTGCACCTCTACGGCAAAGGCGAGGCCCGGCCCGGGCGCAAGATGGGCCACGTCACCCGCATCGCGCCGCGGCAGACGTGACCGGCCCGCGCCTCGCGGTACGGGCGGTGATCGTCGACGCCGGCCGGGTGCTGCTGGTCAACGCCTACCCCGGCGCCCAGAGCGATCTCTGGTGCGTGCCCGGCGGCGGCGCGGAGCGCGGCACCGGCCTCCACGCCAACCTGCGCCGCGAGGTGCTCGAGGAGACCGGCCTCCGCGTCCGTCCCGGCCGCCTGCTCGCGGTTTCGGAGTTCCACAACCCCGAGACCGGCTTCCACCAGGTCGAGCTCTACTACCGCGCCCGCCTGCTCGGCGCGGCCGGCGGCGCCGTGCTCCGCGATCCCGAAGGCGTGGTCAACCGGCTGCGCTGGGCCGCGCCGGCCGAACTCACGACGCTCCGCGTCAAGCCCGACAGCCTGGCGCGGCTCGCGTTCGCTCCCCCTGCCGCGGTGGTCCACGAAGCGCTGGAGACGATGGCGCCCTGACCCCCGAAACCTCGCGGGATGCTGAAGGTCAGGCGTAGACAGCTTCTTTGCCGAAATGCCTGGTCAGCAGATAGTAGACCACCGCCCGATGCCTCAGGCGGCCTCGGCGCGGATGTTCTGGTTGAGGCTGAAGAAGTTCGTCGGGTCGTACTTGCGCTTCACCTCGACCAGCCGCGGGTAGTTGTCGCCAAAGGCGCCACGGGTGATTTCGTCGCCGGCCTCGCTCTGGAAGTTCAGCAGGTGGCTGCCGCTCGAATGCGGCTCGAGCGCGTCGTAGGCCGCACGTGCCCAGGCGACGTGCTCGGGCGTCTCGGTCGGGTCGATCCATTGCGCGGTCAGGCCGACGTTGTACTCCGCGCCGCGCTGGGCGAAGGCGGACTCGGTCGCGCCTACCCGTCCCGGGGCCCCGCCGTAGAACTCGACAAGGACCCCGGAAAGCGGTGAGCGCATCCGATTGCCGTAATCGACGATGAGGTCGATCACCGTGTCGCTCAGCGTCGGCACGAAGCTCGCCTTCCAGAAGTTGTGGGTTCCGTCAGGGAAGGCCATGTTGAGCATCTGCTGCATCGCCGGGAACGGCCGCGGCTCGACGCTATCCATCAGCGGCGGCCCGAAGGCGCGAAGCGGCGCCATCGCCCGCTCGCCTGCGGCGAGGTCGGTGCCGCACCAGCAGACGACCGCGGCGGTGGCCGGCATTCCGTCGGGCGTCGAGATCAGGGCGATGTAGACGGTGAGCTCTTCCGGCGCAGTCTTCATGAAGTCGCGGTAGAAACGCAGCAGGTCGCCGGCCACCTCGCGCGGATAGACCACGAGCCCGCCGAGCACGGTCGACACCGGGTGCGCCCGGAAGGTGAAACAGGTGACGACGCCAAAGTTGCCGCCGCCGCCGCGAAGCGCCCAGAAGAGGTCGGGATGCTCGTCGGCGGTCGACGTCACCAGCGCGCCGTCGGCGGTGACGACCTCGAACGCCGCCACGTTGTCGCAGCTGAGTCCGTAGCGCCGCGAGAGATAACCGACACCGCCGCCGAGCACCAGCCCGGCGACGCCGGTCTTCGACACCACCCCTACCGGCACCGCGAGGCCGTGCAGGTGGGTCTCGCGGTCGAGATCGCCGAGCGTGGCGCCGCCTTGCGCCCGGACCGTGCGGCTGTCGTGATCGACCAGCACACCGCGCATCCAGGAAAGATCGATAACGAGGCCGTCGTCGCAGAGCGCGCGGCCGGCCACGTTGTGACCGCCGCCGCGCACCGCCACCAGAATGTCGTTCTCGCGGGCAAAGTTCACCGACTGCATCACGTCGGCCGTCCCGAGGCAGCGCACGATCATCCCCGGCCGCCGGTCTATCGCGGCGTTCCAGAGCCGCCGCGCCTGGTCATAGTCGGCATCCTCGGGCCGGATCACCCGACCGGCGATTCCCGCGGCGAACCCCTCGACGGCGTCGGCATCAACCGCCGCGCCGATGCGGTTGCGCAATTCCAGTCCTGGCATTTTCCCCTCCCGTGCGGTGCTGAAAGGGGCAGCATACCACGATCCGCCGGGCGCGGCAGCGCCGTCTCAGGCCTTGCGGCCCTTGGCCTGCGCCGCGCCGAGCTTGGCGGTCAGCGTCGACTCGACCGGTGCCTTGGCCTTCTCCTGCTTGGGTTTCTTGATTTCCTTGTTGCTCTTCTTCTGGCCTTTGGCCATGGCGCTGTCCTCTCCGGTTGGAGCCGCCAATGGGGCGGCGGAGCGCGCACCGGTTTGCGGACACCGACCTCGGCGCCGCGCGCGGTCTCCTTCGTTCTACCTGCGCCCGAGCCCCGACGCTGTCAATGCCACCGCAGGGCGCAGCGCACTTCAGCCGTTGAACCTGCGGCGGCTTCCGGCATAAACCCGCGCGAGCGAAGCCGGAGCGCCCGACCCATGCACGACATCCGCCTGATCCGCGACGAGCCGCACGCCTTCGACGCGGCGCTGGCCCGCCGAGGGCTCGCGCCGATGGCGGAGGCGGTCCTCGCGATCGACGAGACCCGCCGCAGCCGGATCGCCGCAGCCGAAGCGGCGCTCGCCGAGCGCAACGCCGCGAGCCGCGAGGTGGGCGCCGCCAAGGCCCGCGGCGACGAGCCGGGGTTCGAGCGGCTGCGGGCGCTGGTGGCCGCCAAGAAGGACGAGATCGCGGCACTCGAAGCCGAGGCCGGCCAGGCCGACGCCGCGCTGCGCGACCTGCTGCTCGGCATCCCCAACCTGCCGATGGAGGACGTGCCCGACGGTCCCGACGAGACCGCCAACGTCGAAATCCGGCGCTGGGGCAGCCCGCGCAACTTCGCGGCGCCGCCGCTGGAACACTACCAGATCCCCGCCGCGCGGCCGGGGCTCGACTTCGAGGCTGCGGGCCGGCTGTCGGGGGCGCGCTTCGTGGTGCTGAAGGGCGCGATGGCCCGACTGCACCGGGCGCTCGGCCAGTTCATGCTCGACACCCACGTCGAGAAGAACGGGCTGACCGAGACCTGGACCCCGGTGCTGGTGCGCGAGGAAGCGATGATCGGCACCGGCCAGTTGCCGAAGTTCGCCGAGGACAGCTACCAGACCACCAACGGATGGTGGCTGATCCCGACCTCCGAGGTGACGCTGACGAACCTCGTCGCCGGACAGATGCTCGACGAGGCGGCGCTGCCGGTGCGGATGACCGCGCTCAGCCAGTGCTTCCGCTCCGAGGCGGGCTCGGCCGGCAGGGACACCGCCGGCATGTTGCGCGTGCACCAGTTCGAGAAGGTCGAGATGGTCTCGATCACCCGCCCCGAGGAGAGCCGCGCCGAGCTCGACCGGATGACCGCCTGCGCCCAGGGCATCCTCGAGGCGCTCGGCCTGCCCTACCGCACCGTGGTCCTCGCCACCGGCGACATGGGCTTCGGCGCCCGCCGCACCCACGACATCGAGGTCTGGCTGCCCGGCCAGGACACCTACCGCGAGATCTCGTCGTGCTCGGTCTGCGGCGACTTCCAGGCCCGCCGGATGAACGCGCGCTTTCGCCGCGGCGAAGGCGCGCGCCCGGAGTTCGTGCACACCCTGAACGGCTCCGGCCTCGCGGTCGGCCGCACGCTGATCGCGGTGCTGGAGAACGGCCAGGAGGAAGACGGCTCGGTGACCATCCCGCCCGCGCTCCACCGCTATCTCAGCGGGCGGACCAGGGTCAGCGCGGAAGGGGTGCTTGTGTGAAGGCAGGAGCGCCCGAGTCTGGGCACTACTTAACCCTATGTTTTTGCAGAGAAACGTATTGTTACTCGAATCCTAACGCGCGCTAAGGCCACCGAAAGCGCCCGCCCGGATTTCATACAGGCTTGCTAACCTGGAGAGCAGTCGTTTTGCGCCCACAGGCGCAAATCCAGCAAAGAAACACTGCGCGCACCTGCGCGCTCCTTGAAGGCGGCAAAGGCCGCCCGGGGCGACAGCCGCGCTGCGCCGCGGACGCGGCCTGACCTCACCGGTTGATCTCCACCAGCAGCACCCAGGCGTCGCCGACCGCCTTGGCGACGGAGGCGAGGACACCGAGGGCGATGGCGTAGAACCCCAGTCGTCGCTCACCGCCTCTCCGCCCGTCAGGCCGCCGCGGTCGGGTAGAACGCCTCGTAGATCGGCTCCAGCGTATGGGCGTCGAAGAGCGAGGAGACGCTGGTGCCGTTGGCGATGTTGAGGATCGCCTGCCCGAAGAGCGGCGCGACCGGGACGATGCGGATGTTGCGGGCCTTGCGCGCCGCCTCGGAGGGCTCGATCGAGTTGGTGATGACGAGGCTCTTCATCGTCGAGGCCTGGATGCGCTCGACCGCCGGGCCCGACAGCACGCCGTGGGTGATGTAGGCGTGCACTTCCCGCGCGCCCTGGCCCATCAGGAGCTCGGCCGCCTTCACCAGGGTTCCCGCGGTGTCGCAGATGTCGTCGACGATGACGCAGACCCGGTCCTCGACCTCGCCGATCACCGTCATCGACGCCACCTCGCCCGGCCCGGCGCGCCGCTTGTCGACGATGGCGAGATCGGCGTTGATGCGCTCGGCGAGTTCGCGCGCCCGCGCCACGCCGCCGACGTCAGGCGAGACCACGGTGATGGCGTCGAGGTCGGGAAAGTTGTGCTGGATGTCGAGCGCGAAGACAGGCGCGGCGTAGAGGTTGTCGACCGGCAGGTCGAAGAAGCCCTGGATCTGCGCCGCGTGGAGATCCATCGTCAGCACCCGCGCGATCCCCGCGACCGTCAGCAGGTTCGCCACCAGCTTGGCGCTGATCGGCGTGCGCGCCTTGGAGCGGCGGTCCTGCCGGGCGTAGCCGAAATACGGCATCACCGCGGTAATTCGGTTCGCCGACGAGCGGCGCAGCGCGTCGCACATGATCAGCAGTTCCATCAGGTTGTCGTTCGCCGGGTTCGATGTCGACTGGATGATGAACATGTCCTCGCCGCGGACGTTCTCGAACACCTCGACGAAGATTTCTGCGTCGTTGAACCGCTCGACCCGGGTCTTGACCAGTTCCACCGTCTCGCCGCGATGCATCGAGATGCGCCGGGCGATGCCGGCGGCCAAAGGCCGGTTCGAGTTGCCGGCGATCAGCTTCGGCTTGAAGAGGGGGTTCATCGGCAAGCGGGACCTCTCGGCGGATCGAGCCCTGGCAGTGCGTCCGTTACCATCGCCGCCCGGGCTTGCAAAGCCCCGGAATGGCGCACTTCCGGCGCCGCATCAGGCGCGCTGCACGACGCTCTCGGTCCGCAGGGCCTCGAGCAGGCCGGCAACGTCGGCTTCGCTCGTCGACCAGCTGCAGACCAGCCGGGCCGAGAGCGGCTCGTCGTCCGGGCCGTCGAGGGTCTGGCTCGCGGGCCAGAGATAGTAGTGCGCCCCGGCCGCCTGCGCCCTGCGATGGCCGGCGCGGGGCCAGGCGGCGAAGACGGCGTTGGCCTCGGTCGGATGCACCAGCCGCGCACCAGGCACCGCGGCGATCCCCTGCGACAGCGCGCGCGCCCGCGCGTTGGCCCGCCTGGCGAGGTCGAGCCAGAGGTCGTCCTCGAGGTAGCCTTCCATTTGGGCGGAGAGAAAGCGGTGCTTGGAAAAGAGATGCCCGCCGCGCTTGCGCCGGAGCTCGAACTCCCAGGCGCGGGCGGGATCGAACAGGATGACCGCCTCGACCCCGAGGCAGCCGTTCTTGGTGCCGCCGAAGCTCAGCACGTCGACGCCCGCCTTCCAGGTCAGCTCGGCCGGGGTGCAGCCGAGCGAGACCAGCGCATTGGCAAAGCGCGCCCCGTCCATGTGGACGGGGAGATCGTACCGCCGCGCGAGGCCCGCCAGCGCGGCGACCTCAGCCGGCGTGTAGACCGCCCCGGCCTCGGTGGCGTTGGTCAGCGACAGCGCGCCGCGCTGCACGTTGTGGATGCCGGCCCGCGCGGTGAAGCCCAGCGCGCGCTCGAACGCCTCGGGGTCGATGCGGGCATGCTCGCCGCCCAGCAGCGTCAGCTTGCCGCCCCCGGTGTAGAATTCCGGCGCGCCGCACTCGTCCTCCTCGATGTGGGCGTTGCGGTGGCAGTAGACCGTGGCCCACGGCGGGCAGAGGCAGCCGAGCGCCAGCGCGTTGGCGGCCGTGCCGGTGGCGACGAGGTAGACCGCGGCCTCCGGCGCCTCGAAGATCGCGCGGAGCCGCCCGGTGACGCGCTCCATGATGGCGTCGGCGCCGTAGGAGGCGACGTAGCCGGCGTTCGCCCGCTCCACCGCCGCCATGACCTCGGGCGCAGCACCACTGCCGTTGTCGGATGCGAACCACATCAGACGTCTTCCTCGATCACGAAGTCCTCCCAGTCCTCTTCGGGCACGTCGTATTCCGCCACCATCCGCCCCCGCAACGAGATTCCGGCGCGATGCACGCTCTCGGGATCGCCCGAGATCAGCGGATGCCACGGCTCGAGGTCGCGGCCCTCGTGCACGAGGCGGTAGGCGCAGGTCTGCGGCATCCAGTCGAGGATCTGCTCGACGTTGTCGCGGTTCATCACCACGCAGCCGGCGACGAGCTGGCGGCGCAGCGGGTAGTTGCCGCAGCGGCAGGTGCCGAGGTCGAGGAGGCGGCAGGCGACGCTGGTGTAGGCGACCGCACCGGTCTCGTCGTCCTCGAGCTTGATCAGGCAGCACTTGGCGCAGCCGTCGCAGAGCGCCTCCCACTCGGCGCGGTTCAGGTCGTCGAGGCCGAAGCGGCGCCAGAATTCCGGCCGCAGGGCTTCTTCCGTGGGGTCGGGCGTGACCTTTGTCATCGTGCGACCATCGCGCGTTCGGGACACGGGCGCCAGAACCGGTTCAGAGCGAGACCCCCGCCGCCGCCAGCTCCGCTTCGGCGTCGGCCAGGGAGGCGTCGCCGGGCTTCTGCCCCTCGCGCACCAGCCGCGCGCCGAGAGCGACCAACCAGGCGTTGGCGGGCGTCGGCACCCCGTGCAGCCGGCCCAGAAGCACGATCTCGCCGTTGAGATAGTCGGTCTCGATCGACCCCGCGCCCCGCGCGAGACTCTGGGTCGAGGAGCCGCCGGTCCGCTCGACGCCTTCGATCTCGCCCTGCCGCATCAGCGCGTCGCGGCGCGGGTCCGAGGCGCCGACGTCGCGCCAGGCGATGCCCGCCGCCGCGTAGACCGCCTCGGCCTCGCGGCGCAGGACCGCGTCAAGCCGGCCGCGCCCCTCGCCGCGCCCGAACGCCGCCTCGACGACATTGTGCAGGTTGAGCAGAAGCTTGCCATGCTTGCTTGCCATCACGTCCGAGTTGACGAAGGCCGCGACGTTGCCGGCTTCCAGCGCGGCCGCGAGCGCATCGTCGGCGGCGTCGCTGCCCGAGGGATAGCGCCCGAGATCGAAGATGCCGTGCCGCGGCATCGAAAAAGCCGCCACCTCGCCCGGCGTCGAGTAGCCCGACGGCATCATCACGGTGACGCCGTGCACGTTCGGGAAGAGCCGGAGCGCGAAGCGCTCGTTGGCGACGCCGTTCTGCACGCAGAAGACCGGCTGCCCGGCGACGCCCGCCGCACGCAGCCGCTCGAGCGCCGGCTGCGTGTCCTGCGTCTTCATGGTCAGGAGGATCGCGTCGTCGGGGCGGAACGTGATCTCCGCCGGGTCGGCGACGCAGGCGAACCGCGCCCGCGCCGCGCGCTCGGGGGTCCGCAGGAGCAGGCCGTTCTCGCGGATGGCCTCGAGCTGCGCCCCGCGGGCGATGCCGATGACGTCCTGTCCGGCCAGCGCCAGTCCCGCAGCGACCGTTCCGCCGATCGCGCCGACGCCGTAGATGATGATCCGCAAGGCAACTCTCCAGAAATTATTGCTGGGAAGAAGGATAGCCCGATTTCGGCGGTTCACAGGCGCGCGCCGCGTCCATCACGGCTGCGCCCGCGCCAGCCGGGCCCGCGCCTCGGCGACGTCGGACCGCATCCGGGCGATCAGCGGTTCGACGGCGTCGAACTTCAGCTCCGGCCGCAGGAACGCCACCAGCGCCACCGACAGCTCGGCGCCGTAGAGATCGCCGTCGAAGTCGAGGAGGTAGACCTCGAGGTTCGGCGCGTTGAGCCCGAAGGTCGGCCGCACCCCGATCGAGGCCGCGCCGGCGTAGCGGCCGCGGTGCGGCCCGTCGAGGACGTCGACCTGTGCGGCATAGACGCCGAAGCGCGGCAGGTGGAGGCCGTCGAGCCGCAGGTTCGCGGTGGGGTAGCCGAGCTCCCTGCCCCGCTTTTCGCCGTGCTGCACCGCGCCTTCGATGCGGTGCCAGTGGCCGAGGATGCGGGCCGCCTCCTCGGGGCGGCCTTCGGCGAGGGCGGCGCGGATCGCCGTCGAGGAATAGTCGCCCTGGGCGTCGGAGACCAGCGGCGCCGCCGTCACCGCGAAGCCGAGGCCGGCGCCGAGCGCCTTCAGCTGCGCGACGTCGCCCGCCCTGCCCTTGCCGAAGCGGAAATCGGCACCGGCCACGACGTGCCGAGCGCCAAGACCGTCCGCCAGCACGGTGCGGGCGAACTCCTCGGGGCTGAGGCTCGCGAGCGCGGCGTCGAACGAAAGCTCGTAGAGGACCTCGACCCCGAGCTTCTCCAGCCGCCTCGCCCGGGCATCGGCGGTCATCAGCCGGAAGGCCGGCGCGTCGGGCGCGAAGAAGCGCCGCGGATGCGGCTCGAAGCTCACGACGCCGAACGGGGCGCCGAGCTCGGCCGCGGCGGCATGCGCCAGCGCGAGCACCGACTGGTGCCCGAGATGGACACCGTCGAAGTTGCCCATGGCGACTGCCGCGCCCCGGTCGGACGCCGCCAGTCCGCGGAAGTCGTGGAAGCGCTTCATCGGCCCCCCGGGGGCGCAGGCCGCGGGCCGCGCGTGTCAGTCGAACCTTCGGCTCGGCGCCAGCACAAGCGCTTTTGCCCTTGACCGTATTGCCCACCCGGCAGCGGCAATCAAGGCCGACACGCCGCTTTCCGCAATCGATCTCCGGCAGCCACGCGGTGAAGGTCCGCAGGCCAGTGTCTGCGGGCGATCGGGTCTGGCGCCGGTGGCGCAAGTCCTGGTCCAGTACGTCGTTGCGACAAGCGATACTGCGCAGCAACCACGCCGTTACAACTTGAGGATTAATCAACTCCCGTACCTCCGCGTCGGCTTCTCAGAGGTCGCGGCGTGGGATATACTTCAATTGCGGGGGGGACCGGGCGAAGAACCGGTCGTTGAGAATGCGGGCACGTTTCGCGCGGACTGCGCTGGTCGACGCCACGGCGTCCGTTGCTTTCTGGATTGCGCTTGCTGTCGGTCCGGCACTGCCGCAGACAGCAGTCGACGCGCCACCGCCCGCGCTGCGCGACACCGGCCTTTACGCCGACTTCGACCGACGGGAAATCAACCCTACCCTTCTCCCCTTTGCGCCCCAGTACCCGCTCTGGACCGACGGGGCGGCGAAGCGGCGGTGGATTTCGCTGCCGCCCGGTACCGCCATCGACGCCACCGACCCTGACAATTGGGTGTTCCCGGTGGGAACGCGGCTCTGGAAGGAGTTCGCGTTCGATGGCCACCCGGTCGAGACCCGGTTCATCCAGCGGCTGCCCGACCGCTGGCTGTTCGCGGCCTACGAATGGAGCGCCGACGGCAGCGAGGCGATGCTGGCCCCAGAACGGGGCCGGCTCGGCGCCTACCCGCTCGAGGGAGGCCAATCCTACACGATCCCGGCCGTCAGCGACTGCCACGTCTGCCACGAATCGGGCCGCACGCCGGTCCTCGGCTTCAGCGCGCTGCAGCTCTCGCCCGACCGCGACCCTGATGGCCTGCACGCCAGCCCGCCGCCCGAGCCGGTCGTCAACCTCGCCACGTTGGTCGATGCAGGACTCCTGGTCGGCCTGCCGTTGGCGCTGCAGCAGGCGCCGCCGCGGATCGACGCCTCTACTCCCGCCGAACGGACGGCGCTCGGCTATCTGCACGGCAACTGCGGCCATTGCCATAACGCCGACAGTCCCTTGCGGAACCTCGGGCTTTTTCTGCGCCACGTCACCGGTGCTGCCGTCGAGCCGGCGGTCGCAAGCACCGTCGGCCGCCCGATCCGGACCCCGGCCCCCGGCCAGTCCCCGGACGCGCTGCTGCGCATCGACCCCGGCCACCCCGACCGAAGCGCGCTCGTGCAGCGGATCAGCTCCCGCTACGCGGCGCTGCAGATGCCGCCGCTCGGCACCGGCCTCGCGGACCCGCAGGCGATCGAGCTGGTGCGGCGTTGGATCGCGGGCCTCAAAGACGTTCACGCCGCAAACCAAGAGGAGGGACAACGACGATGAAACCGGAACTGGCCTTGAAACGCGCGCTGCAGGTGGCGGCGCTCGTGCTGCTGCCGGGCGCGGTCCTGGCACAGGAGGATCCCGTGGCGCTGGGCAAGTACCTGGTGACCACCTCGGGCTGCAACGACTGCCATACTCCCTGGCACATGGGGGCGAGCGGCCCCGAGCCGGATATGAGCCGGATGCTGTCCGGACACCCGCAGGACATCGTGGTGGAGGCGCCGGCGAAGCTTTCGGAGCCTTGGGCCGGGGCGTTCCTGGGCACCAACACTGCCTGGTCCGGCCCCTGGGGCGTCAGCTTCACCGCAAACCTCACCCCCGACCCCGAAACCGGCATCTGGCGTCAGATGAGCGAGGAGCAGTTCATCCAGGCGCTGCGCACCGGGCGGCACCTCGGGCAGGGCCGCCCGATCCTGCCGCCGATGCCTTGGCAGCCCTACGGCCAGAAGACCGACTCCGACCTGAAGGCGATCTACGCCTACCTGCAGACCATCCCGCCGATCAAGAACAAGGTCCCCGACCCGCTGCCTCCGGCGCAGTAGTCCGCCAGGTAGCCCGCGCGGCTCCTGCCGCGCGGGCTACCCCAAGTAGGCCATGGCGAATCTCGGACTGAGCTTCGTCGCCTCCAGATAGCCGCGGACCCGGGCCGGATCGACGCCCGCCGCGCCGGCGCCGGTCTCGATGGCCGCGAGCCCGCCGGCGATGAAGAGCGAATCGAGCCCCTCGCCCATCGCGCCGAGGATGTCCGTGCCGACGCCGTCGCCGAGGCAGAGAATCTCGTCGGCCTGCGGCACGAAGCCGAGAACCGCCTCGAGTTTGCGGCGCGCGAGTGTGTAGATCGGCGGGTGCGGCTTGCCGAAGTAGTAGCTGCGGCCGCCGGCCTCGGCGTAGGCGGCGGCGATCGCCCCGGCGCACCAGATGCGGATCTCGCCGACGTCGACGACGATGTCGGGGTTGGCGCAGAGAAGCTTGAGCCCCCTGGTCTTGCCGTAGAGAATGGTGGCGCGGTAGTCGTCCGGGGTCTCGGACCGGTCGTTGAAGAGGCCGGTGCAGACGATGCCCTCGGCCTCCTCGAGCGGCACGCGCTCGATGTCGAAGAGCCGCCCCTCGGGATCGCGGAAGAAGCCATCGTCGCGTTCGGGACCGATGTGGTAGACCCGCCGCCCGAACTGACCCTCCACCATCGCCTCCTGCGCGGCGTCGCCCGAGGAGACGACGATGTCCCAGCACGAGCGCGGCGCGCCGAGCGCGTCGAGCTGACGCTCGACGTCGCCGGCCGGCCGCGGCGAATTGGTCAGGAGCACGACGGCGCCGCCGCGATCGCGGAACCGCTCGAGTGCTGCGACTGCCGCGGGGAAGGCGCGCACCCCGTCGTGCAGGCAGCCCCAGAGGTCGCAGAAGAGCACGCGGTAGCCCGGGTCGAGCGCGTCGATCGAGCGGATGAATTCGGTCATGGCGTCCCCTGTTGTGCGCCTCCGCCCCTAGCCGATTTCATCTGCGAGGCAAAGGGTGGCCAGCGCCGAAACCGCCGCGCATGCGCTGCGGCGACACCCTTGACAGCGTCCGGGGCCGTCAATATCTACAGCGCGTGTTAGCACTCATCGGTGGCGAGTGCTAAACCTCGACCAAGAGCCCACCGCCAGGTTGGAACGCAATTAAGGAGCGATCCCCCATGCAATTCACGCCGCTACATGACCGCGTCGTCGTCCGCCGTATCGAAGGCGAGGAGAAGACCAAGGGTGGTCTGATCATTCCCGACACCGCCAAGGAAAAGCCCTCCGAGGGCGAAGTCGTCGCCGTCGGCGAAGGCGCTCGCAAGGACACCGGCGAGCTGATCGCCATGACCGTCAAGGCCGGCGACCGCATCCTCTTCGGCAAGTGGTCCGGCACCGAGGTGCGGATCGACGGCGAGGACCTTCTGATCATGAAGGAAAGCGACGTTCTCGGCATCATCACCGTCGGCGAGGCAGCCCAGAAGGCCGCCTGATCCACCCCCCGACCGGTTTTCACGAAATCTCAGGAGAGATCCACATGGGCGCTAAGCAGCTCAAATTCGACACCGACGCGCGCAACCGCCTGCTCAAGGGCGTCGACCTGCTCGCCGACGCGGTCCGCGTCACCCTCGGCCCCAAGGGCCGCAACGTCATCCTCGACAAGTCGTTCGGCGCGCCGCGCATCACCAAGGACGGCGTCACCGTCGCCAAGGAGATCGAGCTCGAGGACAAGTTCGAGAACATGGGCGCGCAGATGGTCCGCGAAGTCGCTTCGCGCACCAACGACGAGGCCGGCGACGGCACCACCACCGCGACGGTCCTCGCCCAGGCGATCGTCAAGGAAGGCATGAAGTCGGTCGCGGCCGGCATGAACCCGATGGACCTCAAGCGCGGCATCGAGAAGGCCGTGCAGGTCGTCGTCGAGGACATCAAGGCGCAGGCCAAGACCGTCTCGGGCTCCGAGGAAGTCGCCCAGGTCGGCACCATCTCCGCCAATGGCGAGACCGAGATCGGCCGGCAGATCGCCGACGCGATGCAGAAGGTCGGCAACGAGGGTGTCATCACCGTCGAGGAGAACAAGGGCTTCGAGACCGAGACCGAGGTCGTCGAGGGCATGCAGTTCGACCGCGGCTACCTCAGCCCCTACTTCATCACCAACGCCGACAAGATGGTGGCCGAGCTCGAGGACGCGCTGATCCTCCTGCACGAGAAGAAGCTCTCGTCGCTGCAGCCGATGGTGCCGCTGCTCGAGGCGGTGATCCAGTCGGGCAAGCCGCTCCTGATCATCTCCGAGGACGTCGACGGCGAGGCGCTGGCGACCCTGGTGGTCAACAAGCTCCGCGGTGGCCTGAAGATCGCCGCCGTCAAGGCGCCGGGCTTCGGTGATCGCCGCAAGGCGATGCTGCAGGATATCGCGATCCTGACCGGCGGCCAGGTCATCTCCGACGACCTCGGCATGAAGCTCGAGAACGTCGGCATCGACATGCTCGGCAAGGCCCGCAAGATCTCGATCACCAAGGACGAGACCACCATCGTCGAAGGCCATGGCGAGAAGTCGGAGATCGAGGCCCGGGTCGCCCAGATCCGCGCGCAGATCGAGGACACCACCTCGGACTACGACAAGGAGAAGCTGCAGGAGCGTCTGGCCAAGCTCGCCGGCGGTGTTGCGGTGATCCGCGTCGGCGGCGCCTCGGAGATCGAGGTGAAGGAGCGCAAGGACCGCGTCGAGGACGCGCTCAATGCGACCCGCGCCGCGGTGCAGGAAGGCGTGGTCGTCGGCGGCGGCGTGGCGCTGGTGCGCGCCGGCAAGAAGCTCGACGGCCTGACCGGCGACAACTCCGACCAGACCGCGGGCATCGCGATCGTCCGCAAGGCGCTCCAGGCGCCGCTGCGGCAGATCGCCGAGAACGCCGGCGTCGACGGCTCGGTCGTCGCCGGCAAGGTGCTGGAGTCGAACGATCCCTCGTTCGGGTTCAACGCCCAGACCGAAGAGTACGGCGACATGTTCAAGTTCGGCGTGATCGACCCGGCCAAGGTCGTTCGCACCGCGCTGCAGGACGCCGCCTCGGTCGCGGGCCTGCTCATCACCACCGAAGCGATGATCGCCGACAAGCCGGAGCCCAAGGGCCAGGCCGGCGGCATGGGCGGCGGCGGCATGGGCGGCATGGGCGGCATGGACGGCATGATGTGATCTGAGCCGAAAGGCTCCTGATCGACGGAACGGGGGGCTTCGCGCCCCCCGTTTTCGTTTTCGCCCGCCGACGCTTCCGCCGTGGAAGCGCCAGTCTTTCGGGCGGACGGACGCGGGTCGGCGCGCCTCAGGACGAGAAGGCGTCGAGCCGCGCGAGGATGTCGGTGACCACCGGCCCCGCGAGATCAACCACCTTGGCGTCGGTCAGCACGTTGTCGGCGCCGTCCTCGATGCCGGGCATCGCCGCGGTGATGATGTCCCTCAGAGCCGCGTGGCCTTCGAGCGGGAGCGTGGCCACCGGGCCCTCGAGGCTAACGAGGGCGTCGCGCGCGGCGGCGAGCCTCGGCAGCGCCGCCTCGGCGGTGGTGGCGTCGGTGATGCTGGCCAGCGCGCCGTTGATCTCGGCGATGATGCCCTGCATCTCGGTGCCGACGTTCACCGAGCCGGCGACCAGCGGGTCGACCGCGGCAGTCTCGGTCGGCACGACCGGCTCGGGGGCAGGGGCGAAGAGCTGCATCGCGAACCAGACGACGACGGCCAGCAGCACCAGCCCCGGCGCCCAGAGAAGCCAATTGGGCCTGGCACGTACGGTGGGAGGCAGCGGCTCGAGCGGCACCATGCGGGACGGCGGCGCGGAATCTTCCGGAGCCGCAGGACGTGCGCCCCGCTCGGCGAGCCCCGCCATCAGCACGGTGCCGTCGAGCGCCCGGGCGAAGTCCGGCGGCATGGCGCGGGCGACCGCGTCCTTCTGCCGCTCGAGGAGCGCCAGGGCGCCGGCGGCGTCGAGACCCGCGCCGGCCGCCTCGCGGCCGAGCGTCCCGAGCACCAGCGTCGCGGCCATGCCGAGCAACGCGCCGGCACCGGCGCGCGGGATGCCGGCGTAGCCGGCGAGTACGCCCGCGAGCGTGCCGCCGGTGCCCTGTCCGACGATCGTGTTGAGGAGCTGCGTGCCGGTCGCGGCGGCAGCGGCGGGATCGGCTTCCGCAAGCCCGGCAAGCTCGTCCGAGCGCCCGAGCGCCGCACCGAGCGCATCGACCGCGCCGGGCGCCCTGAAGGCACCGATCAGGCCCGCCAGAATTCCCGGCACCGCGGCGCCGAAGCCTTTCAGCACCGCATCGGGCGAGACGCCCGTGAGGCCCCCGGCACCGGCCAGCACGGCCGGCGTGGTGCGCTCGGAGATCAGTTTGACGAGATCCATCGTTACCCCTTTACCGACGACCCGAGGCGCGGGCGACCGTCCCGGGCCCGACCCGCCGCCCGCCTCGATCGGCCCGAGACTATCCCAGGCGTTGTGCGGCGCAAGGCGCCCGCGATCTTGGACTCCGGCCGGATCAGGCCCATATCGCGCCTGAGCAGGAGGGTGCGGCATTATGTCGAGGCTGTGGCTGGCGGTGATGACGGCGATGACGCTCGCGGCTGCGGGTCCGGCCCCGGCGCAGATTGCGTGCAGCCCGAACGCGCTCGGCACGGTGCGCTGCCCGAACGTCGGGGTCGTTCCGCCGCCGCGGCCGATCTATCGCAAGCCGGTGCAGGGCCTCGACCGGGTCCGCGCGAAACCCGAGCTGGAGAACCCCAATCCCGATTTCGTGCCTTCGCAGGAGCTGAACACGCTGGGCGAGATCCTGACCGAGGGCGGCGGCGTCGGCAACGGCTCCTGCCGCAGCGACGCGCTCGGCAACATGCACTGCGACTGAGCGCTCACTCGACCCTGGCGATGCGCCCGTCGAGCGCCGGCAGATCGCTCGCGTGCTCGACGAGGTAGTCGCCGAGCACGTCCTCGAGCCCGGGCCCGTAGTCGTAGGCGTTGGTCGCCTCGTCGCGCAGCGAAACGTAGCCGTCGCCGCCGGCGCGCATGAAGTTGTTGGACGCGACCGCGTAGACCTTGGTCGGGTCGAGCGGAACCCAGGCGTCGCCGTCGCGGACCTCGACCGACTTGATGCGACCGGCCATCGGCGCGACATTGGGGTCCCAGGTGAAGCGGAGGCCCGCCACCTGCGGAAAGCGCCCGGCGCCGTCCTCGACCTGGCTGACGCCGTTCTCGAGCGCCGCGACGATGCCGGCGCCGCTGAGGTTGAACGTCGAAAGCGTGTTCTGGAACGGCAGGACCGCCAGGACGTCGCCCATGGTGACGGTGCCCGCGCCGATCGAGGCGCGCAGGCCGCCGCCGTTCTGCAGCGCGATGGCCACCCCCTGCCCCTTGACCCGGTCGAGCATCGCCTCGGCCAGGACGTCGCCCATCGGGCATTCCGCCGCGCGGCAGATGTCGCGGCTGGCGTCGATCCCGGTGGGAAGCTCGGTGACGACGCGGCCCTTGAGCTCCTCGATCGGCCCGGCGAGCTCCTTGATCCGCTTCAGCGTGTCGGCGTCGGGGACGACGCTGGCGTCGAGGATCTCGGTGTCGCCGGTCGCGGCCGTGACGTTGCCGGCGTCGTCGAAGGTCAGGGTGATCTCGCCGAGGTACCTTGAGTAGGAGCCCGCCTGCACGATCGGCACCGCCCGGCCGTCGGGCCCGGTCACCATCAGCGGGTACCGGTAGGGCGCCTCGAGGTCGGTGTTGGAGAAGAGCGTGTGGCTGTGGCCGCCGACGATGAGGTCGATCCCCGGCACCGCCTCGGCCACCCTGATGTCGCCCTTGACCCCGAGATGGGTGAGCGCGATCACCTTGTCGACGCCTTCGGCCTTCAGCGCCGCCACCGCCTCGGTCAGGGACGCGACCGGGTCGCGGAACCGGATCGTCGGGCCGGGCGAGGAAATCTCGGCGGTGTCCGGCGTGGTGGCGCCGAGGATCGCCACCTTCTCGCCGCCGATCTCCAGCACCACATGGTCGACCGCCTTCGGCGCCAGCGCCGGATCGCCCGACACGTCGACGCTGCCCGAGATCACCGGGAACGCGGCTGTGTCGATGAACTTGACGAGCGGCTCGGGGCCGAGGTCGAACTCGTGGTTGCCGTAGACCATCGCGTCGATGCCGATGCGGTTCAGCATCTCGGCCTCGGCCTGGCCGGAATAGGTGGTGAAAAAGAGCGAGCCCTGGAAGACGTCGCCGGCCTCGAGCACCAGCACGTTCTCGCCTTTCAGCGCGTCGCGGCGCTGGTGGACGGCACTCACCAGCCGCGCCGCGCCGCCGAAGCACTTGCCGGCCGCCTCGTCGTCGCCCGAGCAGGTGCTGTCGTAGGCGTTGATCGATTCGATCCGGCTGTGAAAGTCGTTGAAGTGCAGGACGTGCAGCGTGTAGGCGTTCGCGCCGCCGGCGACGAGCGCGAGCGCGGTGGCGGCGAGAAGAAACGGACGAAGGAGCATGGGTGGCGTCCCGGGCTGGTTCGGTCAGGCCCGATCATGGCAGCTTGCCGCCGCGCTTGCCAGCCCCCGGGGCCGGGCGCCGACCTCCCCCGCGGGAGCCCGCGGCGGCTCGAAGGCCGCCGCCGGCCGAGCGGGGGCTCGATGCCCCCCGAGGCCGGGCCCGGCCCCGCGGGCGCGGCGGTTCGGTTGACCGCGGCGCGGCGGCGTGCGAAGGGACCGCTTCATCCTCAGCACGGGCAAAGCCGATGAACCAGCCGCTCAGCAATTCCCAGATGCGCGACGTCGAGGCGCTCCTGCACCCCTACACCAACGCGGTGGCGCTGCGCGGGACCGGATCGCAGATCATCGAGCGCGGCGAAGGCGTGCGGGTCTACGACGACAGCGGCAGGCCCTACATCGAGGCGATGGCCGGGCTCTGGTGCTGCGGCCTCGGCTTCGGCAACGCCGAGCTGGTCGAGGCGGCGACGCGGCAGATGGAGCGGCTGCCCTACTATCACCTCTTCGGCGGCCGCAGCCACGAGCCGGCGGTCGAGCTTGCCGAGAAGATCAAGGGGCTGGTGCCCGGCCGGATCGCGCGCATCCTCTACCAGTCGAGCGGCTCGGAGGCGAACGACACCCAGATCAAGCTCGCCTGGTACTACAACAACGCGCTCGACCGGCCGGCGAAGAAGAAGATCATCAGCCGCACCAAGGGCTATCACGGGGTGACGATCGTCTCGGCCTCGCTGACCGGGCTCGTCAACAACCACCGTGACTTCGACCTGCCGGTCGACGGCATCCGCCACCTGTCGGCGCCGCACCACTGGAAGGGCGCCGAGCCGGGCGAGAGCGAGGCCGCCTTCGCGGCCCGGCTCGCGGGCGAGTTCGAGGCGACGCTCGAGGTCGAGGGACCCGACACCGTCGCGGCCTTCATCGCCGAGCCGGTGATGGGTGCGGGCGGGGTGATCGTGCCGCCCGAGGGCTACTTCGAGGCGATGGGTGCGATCTGCGCCAAGTACGACATCCTGATGATCTCCGACGAGGTGATCTGCGGCTTCGGGCGCACCGGCGAGTGGTTCGGCGCCGAGACGCTCGGCTATCCCGCCACCTCGTTCTCGATGGCCAAGCAGCTGACCGGCGGCTTCCTGCCGCTGTCGGCGGTCGGCATCAACGCCGGCATGGCCGAGGTGATCGAGGCCAACTCCGGCAAGATCGGCACCTTCGGCCACGGCTACACCTACGGCGGGCATCCGGTGGCCTGCGCCGTCGGCGTCAAGGCGCTGGAGATCTACGAGCGGCTCGACATCCGGTCCCGGGTAAAGGGTCTCGCGCCGCGCTTCGCCGCGCATCTCGACCGGCTGGCCGGGCACCCGCTCGTCGGCGAGGCGCGCCACCTCGGCCTGATGGGCGCGCTGGAGCTGGCGCCGGAAGGCTCGCCCAGGGGCTTCGATCAGCCGGGCAAGGTCGGCGCGCGGCTCGCCGCCGAGATCACCGCGCGCGGCGTCATCACCAGGGCGATCGCCGATGCGGTGGCATTCTGCCCGCCGATGATCATCACCGAGGCCGAGATCGACGAGATGTTCGCGCCGGTCGAGGCGGCGCTCGACGCCACGCTCGACTGGGCGCGGGCCGAGGGCCACGTCGGCAGAGCCACCGCCGCGGCGGGGTGAGGTCGCACTTCTCCTGGGCCTGGGCGCAGGTTACCGGGCGGTTCTGGTTCCGCATCAGCATCTACGCGCTGGCGGCGTTCGTCACGGCACTGGTCGCGCGCTACGGCACGACCTTCGTGCCGCACGGCGTCGCCGACCTCGTCACGCAGGGCAGCGCCCACGAGCTCCTGACGATCCTCGCCTCGAGCATGCTGGTGGTCGCCACCTTCTCGCTCGGCACCATGGTGCAGGCCTATGCCGCCGCCGCCAGCAACGCCACGCCGCGCGCGACGCGGGTGCTGATCGAGGACCCGTTCTCGCAGAACGTGCTCTCGACGTTTCTCGGCGCCTTCGTCTTCTCGATGGTCGGCATCTTCGCCCAGAGCTTCGGCTACTACGGCCAGGAAGGCGAGGTGGTGGTCCTGGTGGCCTCGGGCGTGGTCATCGTGATGGTGATCGCGGCACTCTTCGCCTGCGTCGACCACCTCGCCAACATGGTCCGGCTCGGCGCCACGATCACCAAGATCGAGGGACGCGCCGAGGAGGTCATGCGCACCCGCGCCGGCAGCCCGCACCTCGGCGGCGTGCGCCTGACCGCCGACGCGCCGCCCGCCACGCACGCGATGATGTATCCCGGGACCGGCTATCTTCAGCACGTCGACGTCAAGGCGCTGCAGAAGGTCGCCGAGCCCGCCGGCGGCACCCTGGTGCTCGACCGGCTGCCGGGAGCGCTGGTCGATCCGGTCAATCCGCTGCTGCACGCGACCTGGCCGCCCGACGCGGATGAGACCAAGGCGATCTTCAAGGCCTTCGCCGTCGGAACCGAGCGGTCGTTCTCCGAGGACCCGCGCTACTGCCTCGCGGTCCTCGCGGAAATCGGCTCGCGGGCGCTCTCGCCGGGCGTGAACGACCCCGGTACGGCGATCGGCATCATCGCCACCCAGCAGCGGCTGCTGACGCTCTGGGCCCGCGAACTGCCTCCTCCCGAGGACGAGCCGGCCTGCGACCGGGTGCTGGTGCCCGACATCACCACCGCCGACCTCTTCGAGGACGCCTTCGCGCCGCTGCTGCGCGATGCCGCGGGCATCCTGGAGGTCGGTGTCAGGCTGCAGAAGACCCTGGGCGTCCTCGCAGTCGCTGGGCCGCCGGAGTACGCGCTCAGCGCGCGCGCGATGTCTCAGAAGGCGCTGCGTCACGCGCGGGTCGGCCTGGAGCTCGACGAGGACCGCGCCACGATTGCGACCCTCGCGGAGAAGGTCGGCGCATAACAGGCTTGTGGGGCTCGGCTTTCCCCGCCATTGTCGCCGAAACCGCGCGCCCGCCCCCATCCTGACGAGTTTTCATGAATCCGCTGCGGGGCATCGGCCTCAAGGTCCTCTCGGTCATCGTCTTCACCATGATGGCGATCTGCATCAAGTCCGCGGCGCCGCACGTGCCCTCGGGCGAGGCGGTGTTCTTCCGCTCGTTCTTCGCGATCCCGGTGATCTTCGCCTGGCTCGCGTGGGAGCACAAACTCAGGCACGGGCTCGAGACGCGGCACCCGCTCGGACATCTCTGGCGCGGGTTGGTCGGCACCTCGTCGATGGGCCTGGGCTTCACCGCGCTGGGGCTGCTGCCGCTGCCCGAGGCGACGGCGCTGGGCTACGCCGCGCCGCTCCTGACGGTGATCTTCGCTGCGATGTTTCTCGGCGAGCAGGTACGTGCCTTCCGGCTGACCGCGGTCTTCGTCGGGCTGATCGGCGTCGTCATCGTGCTCCTGCCGAACCTGACCGTCACCAAGGGCGGCGCCTCGCCGCTGCAGGCGCTGGGCGCCATGGCGGCGCTCGTCGGCGCCGTGTTCGCGGCGCTGGCGCAGGTCTTCGTGCGCAAGCTGATCCACACCGAGCCGACCGCCACCATCGTCTTCTACTTCTCGGTCACCGCCTCGGCGCTGTCGCTCGTCACCGTGGCGTTCGGCTGGGTGGTTCCCTCGCCGCGGGAGGCAATGCTGCTCATCGGCGCGGGGCTCCTCGGCGGCGTCGGGCAGATCCTGCTGACCGAGAGCTACCGCCATGCCGAGACCGGGGTGATCGCGCCGTTCGAGTACGTCTCGATGCTGCTCGCGCTGGTGTTCGGCTACCTGATCTTCGACGAGATCCCGACCGCGCCGATGCTGACCGGCGCGGCGCTGATCGTCGCGGCCGGGCTCTTCATCATCGCGCGCGAGCGGCGGCTCGGCATCCAGCGCGCCGGCGCCCGCAAGGTGATGACGCCGCAAGGCTGAGACCGCGGTCCGCGGGACGCTTCACCCCGGGGTGAACAGCCGGCCCGGGGCGTTGCAACGGACGCGAATTTCGGTTCAAACCGTGCCTCCTGATCGCTGCAGCCGCCTCGGCGGCAAGGTACCGGTCGCTTTCTGGAGAAGTTGGGCGCACGTGTTCGTTTCATTCTTTCCAAGCCCGCGGTCGTTTTTCTGGTCGGCCATTCTCTGGGCGGCGGTCTGCGTGGCCGGCTGGTACGCCGGCGGCAACGCGCTCGGGGACGCGTTCGGCTTCGCGTTGCCGCCGGAAGGCACCCTGCCGATCGGCCTCGAGCGGTTCTGGTCGGGACCGTTCCTGTGGTTCTACATCTATTATGCGGCGGCGGTGGCGATCTTCGCCACCTTCTGGCAGACGGTGGCGCCGCACCCCTGGTGGCGCTGGTCAGTTCTCGGCTCGGCGCTGATCCTCTTCACCACCTACTTCCAGGTCGAGGTCAGCGTCGCGATCAACGACTGGTACGGGCCGTTCTACGACCTGGTCCAGGCGGCGCTCGGCAAGACGCGGACCGTCAGCCTGGCCGAGTTCTACGGCTCGATCTTCGATTTCCTCGGGATCGCGCTGGTGGCGGTGGTCGTGGGCGTGCTGTCGCTGTTCTTCGTCAGCCACTACGTCTTTCGCTGGCGCAACGCGATGAACGACTTCTACATGAGCTACTGGCCGCGGCTGCGCACCATCGAGGGCGCCTCGCAGCGGGTTCAGGAAGACACCATGCGCTTCTCGCTGACCACCGAGAGGCTCGGAGTGAGCCTTCTCGACGCGATCATGACGCTGATCGCCTTCCTGCCGGTGCTGGTGCAGCTTTCGGCGGGGATCACCGCCGTGCCGATCCTCGGCGAGATCCCCTATCCGCTGGTCACCGCGGCGCTGCTCTGGTCGGCGCTCGGCACCGGTTTCCTCGCGCTCGTCGGGATCAAGCTGCCCGGGCTGGAGTTCCGCAACCAACGGGTCGAGGCAGCCTACCGCAAGGAGCTGGTCTACGGCGAGGACGACCCGTCGCGGGCCGCTCCTCCCACGGCGCGGCAGCTTTTCCAGAACGTGCGCCGAAACTACTTCCGGCTCTATTTTCACTACATGTACTTCAACGTCGCGCGCATCTCATACCTGCAGGCCGACAACATTTTCGGCTATGTCATGCTGGCGCCGAGCATCGTGGTGGGCGCAATCACGCTGGGACTGTTGCAGCAGATCGTCAACGCGCTCGACCAGGTGCGCTCGTCGTTCCAGTACCTGGTCAATTCCTGGACGACGGTTGTCGAGCTGCTGTCGATCTACAAGCGTCTGCGGGCCTTCGAGGCGACGATCTCGGGCGAGCCTCTGCCGTCGATCGACCTGGACTTCCTCGCGGCGCATCCCGACCGCGATCGCCCGGTGACTGACGGCTGAACCGGCAGGATAGTGGCGTCCGGACACCGGTCGTGCGAGAATTCGGTCATGTGCGGGCTCGCGACGACCAGCGTCTTTTTGCGATTTACGGACCAGGCCGCCGGCAGCGTCCTAGTTCCGGACGCCCTGACGGCCGCCCTGGGAAGGCCGCCGAGCCTGTCGATCGTCCGCGGCGATCGTGTCACGGGACAAGGCAAGCCGATCACGGACAGGACAGGGTCGGCGATCGTTGCGCCGTTCAGCAGCTGGGTCTACCGCGTCGCGCCGCGCGGGCCTGGCGCCGTCGGCACCGTGATCGGGGAGCTGTTCGAGGGACTGACGAACGATCTCTCGGTGTGGGACGCGCTGGCGGCGACCTTCGCCCCGGAGCTGTGCCTGGGGCTGTTCATGGCCGACGAAAACGAAGGGATCGAGATCGGCGCAGGCCTTTGCGGGGTCGCTGCGGAGCGGGGCTTGTCCCTCGCTGTCGATTTCCATGCTCCACCCGGAGCGCCCCCGGCGCCGGAAGAGCGCCGGCGGGAAGTCGATGATATGTGTGCGCTTCTGTCGGGAACCCATCCACCGCCCGCCGTCGGGAAGACGCGCGCGGGTCTAAGATTTGCCGACAGGCAGGCCGCGCGTGTCCTCGTTCCGGATGTCCTGACCGCTGCGCTCGGTCGATCGCCGACCTCTTCCGCGGTCAAAGGCGAGCCTGTGACCAGAAAGGGCAAGGTGATGCGCGAGGCAGGCGGAGCCCCGGTCCTCGCCCGTTTCAATGCCTGGACCTACGCCGTCGACGAGCGAGAGCCGGGCGATCTCGACGGCCAGATCGGCACGCTCTTCGGCGCGCTGACCGACGACCTGTCGATCTGGCGGCCGCTGTCCGCGGCGTTCGCGCCTGACCTCTTCGTCGGGGTGTTCATGAAGCAGGGATGCGAGCGGCTCGGAGTCGGCGCGGAGCGCCTCGGCATCCTGTCGGGGCGCGGCGTCTCGCTCGGTCTCGACGTTTACGAACCCTAGCGGCGACGGGTGATCGGTCAGCTTGTCGAGGGCAGCGGGCCGCTCGCGGGCTTGGCCGGGGCCCTGCGGCCGAAGGAGTCCGCCAGGGCGAGGCTGAGCGCGACCAGCGGCAGGCCGAGGCCGAAGGACCAGCGGATGCCCCAGTGCTGCGCGACGAAGCCCAGCAGCGGCGGCCCGAGGAGGAAGATCACGAACGAGATCTGCGCCACCGCGGCGACGTTGATCGCGGCGGGGCGGTCGGTGCGCTGCGCCGCGGCGGAGATCGCCAGCGGGAAGATGGCGCTGGTGCCGACGCCGAGGAGCGCGAAGCCGAGGAGCGAGACGACCGGCGCCGGCGAGAAGAAGACCAGCACGATGCCGCACGCCATCACGCCGAGAAGGACCCGGGCGACGGTCGCGGGCGAGGACCGGTCGACGAAGCTGTCGGCGAAGAACCGCGTGGTCGCCTGCGAGGCCGCGAAGGCCGCGACCGCGAGGCCGGCGACGAACGGGTCGGTGTCGAAGACGTTGCGCATGTAGATCGCCGACCAGTCCATGCTGGCGCCCTCCATCAGCATCGCCGAAAGCGTCACGGCGACGAGAAGGAGGATCGCCCCGGTCGGCCGCGCCAGCCGCGGCGGCGCCTCGGCGCCCTCGGAGGCGCGCCTGGGCGCGGGCTGGTAGCCGCCGAGGAGCAACGCCACGCCGAGCACCGAGATCGGCACGATCAGCGCGAGATGCGCCTGTGGCGAGAGGCCGGTCTGCGCGATCGCCGCGCCGATCAGGCCGGCGGCGAAGAAGCCGATGCTCCAGAATGAGTGCGCGCGGTTCATGATTCGGCGGCCGACCAGCGCCTCGGTGCGGTCGGCCTCGACGTTGAGGATGATCTCGATGCTGCCGATCATCAGCCCGACCGGCAGGAGCAGCAGGAAGAAGGTGAGCGGGTCGGGCGCATGCACCGCGACCGCCATCGCCAGCGTCATCAGCGGGATCAGCGCCAGCAGCGTCCGGCGGAAGCCGATGCGCTCCAGCAGCGGCGTGGCAAAGGTCAGCGAGACCAGCGTTCCGGCGGGCGTGCCGATCAGCCCCAGCCCGAGCGCGCCTTCCTGCACGCCCATCGCGTGCTGAATGTCGGGGAGCCGCGGGAAGATGTTGCCGAGCGAAAACGAATAGAGCGCGAACCCGGCGAAAACGTGGGTCTGCGGCGACAGGCGAAGGCCGATGGTCATGTCCGTCACTCCTGTCGGTCCGCTACAACTCTGCTGGCGCCTCACGTGACGCAGATTGCGCGCGGACGCAACGGGCCGGCGCGTTGCCGCCGACTTGTCCGCCGCGGGAAAACCGCCTAGACGGCAGGCGACCACCCCAACCGCGGGAGCGCCTGATGCCGGCACCGAAGAAGGTCGTGCTCGCCTATTCCGGCGGGCTCGACACCTCGATCATCCTGAAATGGCTGCAGACCGAGTACGGCTGCGAGGTGGTGACCTTCACTGCCGATCTCGGCCAGGGCGAGGAGCTCGAGCCGGCGCGCAGGAAAGCCGAGATGATGGGGGTGCGTCCCGATAACATCTTCATCGAGGACTTGCGCGAGACTTTCGTGCGCGACTTCGTTTTCCCGATGTTCCGGGCGAACGCGGTCTACGAAGGCCTCTACCTGCTCGGCACTTCGATCGCCCGGCCGCTGATCGCGCAGCGGCTGGTCGAGATCGCCGCGGCGACCGGCGCCGACGCGGTGGCGCACGGCGCGACCGGCAAGGGCAACGACCAGGTGCGCTTCGAGCTGGCGGCCTACGCGCTGAACCCGCAAATCCGGGTGATCGCGCCCTGGCGGGAATGGGACCTGACCAGCCGCACCCGGCTTCTCGAATTCGCCGAGCAGAACCAGATCCCGATCGCCAAGGACAAGCGTGGCGAGGCGCCGTTCTCGGTCGACGCGAACCTCCTGCACACCTCCTCGGAGGGCAAGGTTTTGGAGGACCCCGCCGAGGAGGCGCCGGCCTACGTCTACCAGCGCACGGTGGCGCCCGAGGACGCGCCGGACGCGCCGGAATACCTCGAGATCGGCTTCGAGCGCGGCGATCCGGTGTCGGTCGACGGCGAGCCTCTGACGCCCGCGGCGCTGCTGACCCGGTTGAACGAGATCGGCGGCCGCAACGGCGTCGGGCGGCTCGATCTTGTGGAGAACCGCTTCGTCGGGATGAAGTCGCGCGGCGTCTACGAGACCCCCGGCGGGACGGTGCTGCTGGTGGCGCATCGCGGCATCGAGTTCGATCACGCTCGACCGGGGTGCGGCGCACCTCAAGGACGAGCTGATGCCGAAGTATGCCGAGCTGATCTACAACGGCTTCTGGTTCTCGCCCGAGCGCGAGATGCTGCAGGCGCTGATCGACCTAAGCCAGGAGCACGTGACCGGCACGGTACGGGTCAAGCTCTACAAGGGCTCGGTCAGCGTCGTCGGCCGCTCCTCGGAACAGTCGCTCTATTCGCAGAGTCACGTCACCTTCGAGGACGACGCCGGTGCCTACGACCAGAAGGACGCGGCCGGCTTCATCAAGATCACCGCGCTGCGCCTGAAGCTCCTCGGGATGCGCGAGCGGCGCTGAAGGCCTCAGTAGAACGCATAGGCGTTGCGGATCAGGATCGTCTGCAGCGCGTAGAGGATGACGAGCACCACCAGCGGCGACAGGTCGAGACCGCCCATGTCGGGCAACACGCGGCGGATCGGCCCATAGATCGGCTCGAGCAGACGGTTCAGCCCGGTCCAGATCGACCCCACCAGCGGCTGGTGGCGGTTCAGCACGTTGAAGCCGATCAGCCAGCTCATCACCACGTGGGCGATCACGATGAACCACACGATCTTCAGCACGTAGAGCAGGATGATCACCAGCGAACCCATCGCGACCCCGTTCGTTCAAGTCTCGGCAACGTTGGGCGCTACGTAAACTGGCGCTGGCCCCACCGCAAGAGCGGGCCGGTTCAGGTTTCGCGCGCCCAGGTCCAGTGGGGCACTTCGCGCAGAGGATGGAGATCGGCCTCCGTTTCGGCATGCGAGTTCTGCATCGCGACTCGGGTGCCGAACTCCACGTGCTGGCGGACGGCTGCGCGGAAGTCCGGGTCACTGGGCAAGCCGGCGGTGTCGAGGGCCTGCAGATAGAGCGCGACGAACCGCTCGCGCTGGGCCTCGCTGATGTGGAGCCCGCGGTGGACGTCGATCAGGTGTCGGAAGCCGAGTTCGCGCGAGAAGCGGTCCGGGCCGCCGAAGGTCTCGGCGGTGAATGCGGTCAGGTGGTCGACGTGCTCCGCCTTGCCCTTGCCGAAGAGCGGGATCAGCAGCGGGTCGGCCAGCACGCTCGCGTAGAAGCTGGCCTCGAGCCGGTGCAGCGCTTCCTCGCCGCCGGCGAAGTCATAGAGCGAAGGCATGGGCCGATCCTCCGGGTTGATCCGTCACCAACCGTAGCGGCCGCGGCCGGGACGGCAACCTGTCCCGATGGCCGGTTCGGTTCAGCGGCGGAAGCAGTCCGAGGTGTGATCGTTGACGATGCCGGTGGCCTGCATCCAGGCGTAGACGATCGTCGGCCCGACGAACTTGAAGCCGCGCTGCTTGAGGTCCCTGGAGACCCTCTCGGAGAGCTCGGTCCTGGCCGGGACGTGGAAGCCGTCGCCTTTCAGCACCTTGCCGTCGGTGAAGGACCAGCAGTAGGCGGCGAAGTCATCGCCGCGGTCGGCCATCGCGCAGTAGACGCGGGCGCCGGCGATGGCGGCTTCGATCTTGGCGCGCGAGCGGATGATGCCGGGATCGTCGAGCAGCCGGCGCACGTCGTCCTCACCGAACCGGGCGACCCGGGCGGGGTCGAAGCCCTCAAAGGCGGCGCGGAACGCGTCGCGCTTGCGCAGCACGGTGACCCACGCGAGCCCGGCCTGGAAGCCGTCGAGGACCAGCTTTTCCCAGAGCGCGCGGCCGTCGCGCTCGGGGACGCCCCACTCGGTGTCGTGGTAGGCCTGCATCAAGGCGCTGCCCTCGGCCCAGGCGCAGCGGCGCGGCTCGGTATCCGGCATCGTCAGCCTCGCTGAACTGTGACGGGCGCAGCATCGGCGCTGCTCGCCGGCGGAGCAAGCGCGGCTTGCAACGGCAAGCGATCCGGGCGACAGAATGCCCGGCCGCAACCGGATGCATCCCACCATGGCGCAAGCCGAGCCTCTGCCGATCGATCGCCGGGGCGTCTTCGCCTGGATGCTGTTCGACTGGGCGAACCAGCCGTTCCAGACGCTGATCGTGACCTTCATCTTCGCGCCGTGGTTCGTGGCCGAGGCGGTCGGCGACCCGGTGCGCGGCCAGGCGCTCTGGGGCACCGCCGCAGCGATCGGCGGCGCGACCGTGGCGATCCTCGCGCCGCTTCTCGGGGCGATGGCCGACCGCACCGGCGCGCGCAAGCGCTGGGTGCTGGGCTTCTCGGTGCCGTTCGTCGCCGGCTGCCTGGGGTTCTGGCTGGCGACGCCGCACATGGCGCATCCCGGGCTGATCCTCGGCGTCTACGTGGTCGCGTTCATCGGCTCGGAGTTCGGCCAGGTCTTCATCAACGCCATGCTGCCCGGCCTCGGGCCGCGCCGCGAGATCGGGCGCATCTCGGGCTCGGGCTGGGCGCTCGGCTACGTCGGCGGGCTGGTCTCGCTGGTGCTCGTGCTGCTCCTGCTCGCGCCCGCACCCGGCCGGACGACGACGCTCCTCGGCATCGCGCCGATCCTCGGGCTCGACGTCGCGGCCGGCGAGCCGGCGCGGGCGACCGGGCCGCTCTCGGCGCTCTGGTTCGTCGTCTTCAGCGTGCCGTTCTTTCGCTGGACCCGCGACGAGCCGGCCCGGCCGACCCGTGGCGCGCTGCGCGCGGGGCTCGCCGATCTCGGCGCGACTTTCCGGCTCGCGGCCCGCAACCGCAGCTTCTTCGCGTTCCTGATCGCCTCGATGGTCTATCGCGACGGGCTGGTGGCGCTCTTCACCTTCGGCGGCATCTACGCCGCGGGCGTGCTCGGCTGGGGGATGTTCCAGCTCGGGGTCTTCGGCATCGTCGCGGCCGGGGTCGGCGCCGTCGGCGCCTGGCTCGGCGGGCGGGCGGACCGCGCCTTCGGGCCGCGCCCGGTGGTGGTGGGCTCGATCTGGCTGCTGATCGCGGTCAGCGTCACCGTGCTGACGACGACGCGTGCGGGGGTCCTCGGGATCGCGGTCCCGGAGGGCTCCAGGCTGCCCGACCTCGTCTTCATGGTCGCGGGCGGCCTTCTCGGCGCCGCAGGCGGCGCGCTGCAGGCCGCATCGCGGACGCTCTTGGTGCACCAGGCCGAAGGCCGCGTGGCGCCGGCGCAGGCCTTCGGGCTCTATGCGCTTTCCGGCAAGGCCACCGCTTTCATCGGTCCGGCGCTGATCGCCGCCACGACGGCCGCCAGCGGGTCGCAGCGGATGGGCGTGAGCCCGGTCGTCCTGCTTTTCCTCGTCGGGCTGGCGCTGCTATACTGGGTCAAAATCGAGAACGAGCAGCCCATGGAACCCCTCGCATGATCCGTCGCGTCCTCGCGACCTGCCTCGCGCTTGCCGCCTTCGCCGCGGCGGCGGAGGCGCAGACGGCGATGTCGCTCTTTGCCAGGCCGTCGCTGCCGTCGCCGCAGGCGCCCAGCTCGGTCGGCGCCGCTTCCCGGGGCTGCCTCGCCGGAGGCGTGCAATTGCCCGAGAGCGGGCCGACCTGGCAGGCGATGCGGCTCGGCCGCAACCACCACTGGGGCAACCCGGTGATGATCGGCTTCATCGAGGACCTGAGCCGGACCGCGGTCCGGGACGGCTGGAAGGGCCTCTGGGTCGGCGACATCGCCCAGCCGCGCGGCGGGCCGGTGCGCGGCCACGCCAGCCACCAGACCGGTCTCGACGCCGACATCTGGTTCACCCCCCCGACCAGCCTGACGCTGAGCCCCGCCCAGCGCGAGAAGGTCTCCGCGATCAGCGTCCGCGCCGACGACGGCGTCCACGTCAACGGCAACTGGACGCCCTCCCACGCGGCGATCCTCGAGGCCGCGGCGCGCGATCCCCGGGTGGAGCGCATCTTCGTGACGCCGCCGGTCAAGCTGCAGCTCTGCGCCGAGGCCGGGCGCGGCGACGCGGCGTGGCTGCGCAAGATCAGGCCCTGGTGGGACCACGTCGATCACTTCCACGTGCGGCTCAACTGCCCCAGGGGCGAGCCGGGCTGCGTCAATCAGACGCCGATCCCGGCAGGCGACGGCTGCAAGGACGTGACCTGGTGGGTCACCGAGGCCCTGAAGCCGCCGCCGCCTAACGCGCCCAAGCCCAAGCCCGTGCCGCCGCTGACGCTCGCGGACCTGCCCCGGCAGTGCACCGAGGTGCTCTCGGCGCAATGAGGCTTGCCCTGCTCCTCGTTCTCGCGGCGGCGGCCTGCTCGCCGGCGGCCGGCGCCGGCGGGCCGCGGCTGGAGCTCGATTCGAAGATCGTCTGGAAATCGCCCTGGGAGCATTTCGGCGGCTTCTCCGGGCTGGTGATGCAGCCGGGCGGCACCGGCTTTGTCACCATCTCCGACCGCGGCCGCTGGGTGGAGGGGACGCTCGACCGCGAGGACGGCCAGATCACCGGCGTGAACCTGACCGGCAGGGGGCGCCTGCGCGAGGTCTCGGGCCGGTTCGTCCGCGGCGAGAGCGCCGACGCCGAGGGCCTCGCCGAGGACGCCCGCGGCCGGTACTACGTCTCCTATGAGGTCAGGCACCGGGTGCGGCGCTACGACAGCCTCGACGGCCCGGCGGTCACCCTCCCGAGCCATCCGGACTTCGCGCGGCTGCAGCCCAATTCCGGGCTCGAGACCCTCGCGATCGACCGCACCGGCACGCTCTACGCCATTCCGGAGCGGTCCGGCGCCCTCACCCGGCCATTTCCGGTCTACCGCCTGCGCGGCAAGAGCTGGGACAAGCCCTGGAGCATCCCGCGCGAGGGACCGTTCCTGATCTCGGACGCGGATTTCGGGCCCGACGGCGATCTCTACGTGCTCGAGCGCGACTTCAGCTGGATCGGCTTCCGCACCCGGGTCCGACGGTTCACGCCGGGACCGGACGGGCTCGCGAACGAGATTACGCTGCTGCAGACCGGGTGGGGCGAGCTCGACAACATGGAAGGCATCTCGGTCTGGCGCGACGGCGGTGGCGACACGCGGGTCACGATGATCTCGGACGACAACTTCTTCCCGCTGCAGCGCACGATCATTGCCGAATACCGGCTGGTCGGAGACTGAACCCGGCTCGTCTCAGTCGAGGGCGAACCAGTCGGCTTCATAGCGGCTGGCGGTGCTGCGGAGGCCGGCCGCATCGTCGTAGACGACGAGGATGCCGCTCTCGCCGCCGCGCTCCAGCCGGCAGAGGCCCTCGGGCTTGCCGACGGCCGCGGACCAGCCGCCGACGAGCTCGGGGCACTGCGGCGCATCGGAGGCCGCGGGGCGCCAGCGGAACAGCCGGAAGGGGCCGTCGGTGGCGGTGACGGGTCCCGCCAGCACCAGCAGCCCGTTGCCGTCGCGGCAGAGATCGCGCACCCCGAGGCCGCCGAGGTCGAGGAAGTGCCGGCGGCGCTTCTCCACCACCACCCGCCCCCGCCGGTCGCGGGCCAGCTCGATCGCCACGGCGAAGCTGTCGATCACCGGGCCACGCAAGCCGAGGAAGACCCGGTCCCGCAGCAGCGCGAGCCCTTCGATGTCGAGGCCGTTCTCCTTGCTCGGCACCGGCAGGTACGGCCCGACGAAGGGGTCCCGCGCCAAAGCGCGGCGCAGGCTGCCGCTGCCGTTGAACGGCAGGGCGAAGGGCTTGCGGCGGGCGCCGTCGGCCGGGATCGCCGCGAGAAGATTGCGGCTGCGGCGGCTGCGTAGCCGCGAGGCGAGCCGTCCCTTGCCGTCGGGACGGACCCTGACCCGGCAGTGCGAGCCGCTGGCCCAGACGAGGCCGCCGTCGACGTCGAGACCCTCGAGGTCGGCTTCGCCGGCGGGCAGGGCCGGGAAAAGGTCCTCGAGACGCAGCTGGGCGTCGAAGATGTAGCCGTCGCCCTCGGGCAGCAGGCGCTCGATGCTGCGGCCCTCGTCGGAGACCGTCCAGAGCCGCCCGTTCGCCTCCGCCACCCCGGAAAGATTGCGCACGATCTCCTCGGCGCCTGCGGCGTCGCCGTAGTCGAGAACGATCCGACGCGCCGTCGTCGCGTCGAACGTCAGCACGAAAAAAAGGGGCGCCGTGCGCCCCTCGGTAGCCGCGTCTCGGGATCACCGTCCCGAGGCAAGATCACTTGATCTTGCCTTCCTTGTATTCGACGTGCTTGCGCACGACCGGGTCGTACTTCTTGACCGACATCTTCTCGGTCATCGTCCGCGAGTTCTTCTTGGTCACGTAGAAGTGCCCGGTGTCGGCCGTCGAGTTGAGCCGGATCTTGATGGTGGTCGGCTTCGCCATGGTCCCGTCCTTCGGATGCGCAGACGGCCCGCGCAAGGCAGGCCTGAAATCCAGAGCCGCGTTCTACGCCGATCGCCCGGGCTGTCAAGGGTCAGAGCAGCCCGAACCGCGCGCCGTCCGGGGTCTGGCGGAAGAACGGCACCGGCCGGTCCGCGGCGGGATCGGCGAGAAGCACCTCGAGCTCGGACAGGATGACCTCGGTGATGAACGGCAGCGGCAGCGCCCGGGCCGCGGGCAGGCTCAGCCACTGCAGGTGGCTGAGCTCGTCGCCGGCGGCGGCAAAGTCGTCGTGGTCCCCGGCGACGGCGGTCGCCTCCGCGACGAAGAAGCGGGCGTCGAAGCGGCGGGGCCGCCCCGGCGGGGTGACCGCGCGGAAGACGAAGCGCAGCGCCGCGGCGTTCGGCACGAGCCCCGCGGCGTAGAAGCCGGCCCAGGCCGGCGGCACCGGCCGGTGCGCCGCCGCCACATCGGCAACCCCGAGCATCAGGCCGGTCTCCTCCCAGAGCTCGCGGATCGCGGCGCGCGGCAGCGCGCGGGCAAGAGCCCCGTCGGCTTCGAGCGCCAGCCGGCGCAGCGTTTCGGGAGGCGGCGGCGGGTCGCCCGAGAGAAGCGCGTCCTCGGCATCGACGGCTCCGCCGGGGAAGACGAACTTCGAGGGCATGAAGGCTGCGGCGCCGCCGCGCTGGCCCATCAGCACCTGCGGCCCGGCCGCGGTGCGGCGCACCAGGATCAGCGAGGCGGCGTCCCGGACGGGCGGTCCGCCCTCGTCAGGCTCCGGCAAGGTCGCGCGACGCGCCGGGCCCGCCGAAGCCGTGCATGCGCTTGGCCCACTGCAGGCCGACGAAGGCGCCCTTGATCCGCGGCAGCAGCCAGAGCGACAGCGCCACGAAGACGAGGGAGAACCCCACGGCCATCTGCCAGCCCGGCGGACGCAGCGCGACGAAGACCACGAGCATCAGCGGCGCCATGATGTGGCCGGTCAGCATGATGGTGGCCCAAGCCGGCCCGTCGTCGGCGCGGTGGTGGTGGAGCTCGGTTCCGCAGACCGGGCAGGTCCGGCGCACCGTCAGGTAGCCGTCCATCATTGCCCCCTCGCCGCAGGCCGGACAGCGGCGCCGCCAGCCGCGCCAGAGCGCCTGCCGGACATCGCGGGGGGTCTCCTCGTCGGCAGCGATGCGATTCCCTTCGATCATGATCAACTCTACCTCCGTCCTGCGCCGGCAACCAGACGCGACGGTCGCCGCGGCCGTTCCCGGCCTGCCCCGCGACGGAACCGCCGGCCCGCCGCGTTTGACATCCCATCAACGCAGGCAACGAAGGAAAGCTTCATGAAACGATTGGCCGGACTGACCGCCGCGGCGGTGCTCCTCGGCGGGGTGGCGAGCGCAGGCATCGCCGCAGCGCAGGATGGACCGCCCGGCGGCCCGATGATGGGTCCGATGATGGGTCCGATGATGCTGATGGCCCGCGAGGGTCTGGATTTCACCGTCATCGACACCGACAGCAACGGCTCGCTGAGCCGGAGCGAGCTCCAGGCCAGGGCGGCCGCACGCCTTGCGAGGGCGGACACCAACGGCGACGGTGCGCTCGACCGAGACGAGCTGATCGCAGCGCTTCCCGGCCCGCACGGCGGGATCATCGCCGTCTTCTCCGCCGATCCCCAGGCGAAGATGGCCGACCGCGTGCTGGCGCTGATGGGCGCCACCGAGAGCGGACGGGTCGAGATCGCCGCCCTGGCAGGCCAGCAGGTCAACCTGCTCCTCAGCTTCGCCGATACCGACCGCGATGCCGCCATCTCGCAAGCCGAAGCCGATGCGATGCACGACCGGATGCGGGCGATGATGGAAGCGCACCGCGGCATGCGGCACGGCGGACCGGGCGACCACGGCTGGCGCCACGATCGGGGCCACGACGGGCCGGGCCGGGCGCAGGGTGCCACGCCGCCCCCCGACGCCAAGGCGCCGGATGCGCCGCCGCCTCCGCCGCCGGGCCAGCCCGAGATGCCCCGCGGATGACGGCCGCGGCGCGCCTCGCCCGAGGCGCGCCGCGATCTCGACTGGAGACGCCGGTGCCGGGAAGGGCCATAGTCGCATCCATGAGGACGAGCCCGGACGCCGAGGCGGAGCTTTCCGACGCAGCCCTGCTGCTGCGCTATGCGGGTGGCGACCAGGCCGCGGCGCGGACGCTGACCGCGCGGCACGCGCCGCGGATCTTCGCTTTGGCGCGGCGGATGCTCGGCGAGACGGCGGAGGCCGAGGACGTGACGCAGGAGACGATGCTGAGGCTCTGGAAGATCGCCCCGGACTGGCAGGCGGACCGCGCGATGCTGTCGACCTGGCTTTATCGGGTCGCGAGCAACCTCTGCATCGACAAGCTCCGGCGCCGCCGCGAGGTCGGCTCCGACAGCGTGCCGGAACTCGCCGACGAGGCGCCGGCGGTGGTGCGCCGGCTCGAGGCCCGCGACCGGGCGGCGGCGCTCGAGGCGGCGCTGGCCGCCCTTCCCGACCGGCAGCGCGTCGCCGTGGTGCTGCGGCACTTCGAAGAGCGCGGCAACCCCGAGATCGCCGCCGTCCTCGGGGTCAGCGTCGAGGCGGTCGAGAGCCTGCTGGCGCGGGCGCGGCGCGAGCTTGCGGCGCGGCTGGCGCCGCGGCGGGCGGAACTGGGATTTACCGATGGCTAGACCGATCAGGAGGATGGGGCGATGACGCCGACGCGCGATGCGGACGAGACCGCGCTCGAACCCTTCTTCGCGGCCGCGCGGCAGCACGACACCAAGCCGCCGCAAGCGCTGATGTCGGCGATCCTCGGCGACGCCGCCGAGGTGAGCTTCGCCCGGCGCGCGCCGCCCGCCGCGGCGCCGCGCCGCTGGCAGCCGGGGCGCCTCGTCGCGCCGATCGGCGGCTGGCGTGCGGTCGCGGCGCTCGCGGCCTGCGCAGTGGCCGGCTTCTGGCTCGGTATCGCGGGGGAGGTCAGCATCGACGGCACCACGGTCTGGGCCGGGTCGGCGACGGCGTCGGAGACCGCGTCCGACCAGGTCGGCGCTTTCTTCGATCTCGCCTCGGTGGAGGGCTGAGCATGGCGCTCGCCGCCTTCCAGCGCCGGCACTGGCTGAAATGGGCGCTGGTGGCCTCGCTGGGGCTGAACCTCGTCGGGCTCGGCGCGATCGGCGGGGCGCTGCTCAAGGGGCCGCCGCCGCCGCCGGTGCCGGGCATCGCCCTCTGGCACTATGCCCGCGCCTTGCCCGATCCCTACCGGCACGACCTCGGCAAAGCGCTGCGCGAGAGCCGCGGCGACTGGATCGGCCCGCGCGAGGCGCTGCGCGGCCAGCAGGCGGCGCTGGCCGCGGCGCTGACCGCCGAGCCGTTCGATCCCGCGGCGGTCGCGGGCGTCCTGAAGACGCAGAGCTCGGTCACCGACGATCTGACCTCGCGCGGCACCGACATGCTGCTGGCGCAGATCGGACGGATGTCGCCGCAGGAGCGCGCGGCCTATGCCGCGGCACTCGCGCGCGACCGCGAAGACGACCACGGGCCGGGCAAGCGGCCCTGAGCCGGTTCAGGCTGCCTGGGCGAAGAAGCTCACGCGGTTGCGGCCGGATTCCTTGGACTGGTAGAGCGCGCAGTCGGCGCGCTTGATGATTGCCTCGGCGTCGGCGTCGGCGCTGGTGGCGATGGCGACGCCGATCGAGACGGTCACCGCCACGGTGCCGGACCCGGGCAGCAGCATCGGCTCGTCCTCGATGGCGCGGCGGATGCGCTCCGCGGCATGGGCTGCGGCGTGCTGGTCGACGTCGGGCATCGCGACGAAGAACTCCTCGCCGCCGAAGCGCGCCACGAGATCGACGCCGCGGATGTTCTCCTGCAGCCGTCGGGAGAACTCGCGCAGCACCGCGTCGCCGGCGTCGTGGCCGAAGCGGTCGTTGATCGTCTTGAACTTGTCGAGGTCGATCATCATCACCGCGAAGACCCCGTCGGTCTCGCGCGCCCGGTCCATGACCCGGTTCATGTGCTGGCTGGCGTAGCGGCGGTTGTAGATGCCGGTCAGGGGATCGATCACCGCGAGCTTCAGCCCGTTGCGCAGGTTCGAGCGCAGCCGGTCGGAGTAGCGCTTGCGCCGGAGCTGCGAGCGGATGCGGGCGATCAGCTCGCTGACGTCGAACGGCGCCTCGATGTAGTCCGAGGCGCCGAGGTCGAGCCCCTTGGCCGCGGTCTGCACGTCGCCGTTCTCGACGACGAGGATCACCGCCGACTGCCGGGTCTCCGGCCGCGAGCGCAGCGCCGACACCAGCCGCAGCCCGTCGCCGCCTTCGCCGAGGCCCTGGTGCACCACGAAGCAGTCGGGCAGCTCGAGCCGCGCGAGGTTCAGCGCCTCGCGCTCGGAATGGGTGACGATGGTCGGGATGTTCAGCCGGTCGCGCAGCTGCTCGGCCCAGATCTTGCCCTGGGCGTCGTTCGGCGGCGCCAGCAGGATCGGGCCGCCCGCCTCGATCTCCATCTCGATCTCGGGCTCGGCGACGAGGTCGGCGATGCCGAGCTCGCGCGAGGTCAGATCGCGCAGGCGGAGCTCGTCGAACATCATCTTCATCCGCATCAGGTTGCGAACCCGGGCGAAGAGCGCGAGGTCGTTGAACGGCTTGCTGAGGAAGTCGTCGGCGCCGGCCTCGAGCCCGCGGATGCGCTCCTCCGGGGTGTCGAGCGCCGTCACCATGATGACCGGGATATGCGCGGTCGCGTCGGATGCCTTCAGCGCGGCGCAGACCGCGAAGCCGTCCATGTCGGGCATCATCACGTCGAGCATGACCATGTCGGGCTGCTCGCCGCGGGCGAGCTCCAGCGCCTGCGCGCCGTTCTCGGCGACAACCACATCGTAATAGGCCGATGACAGCTTGGCGCGCAGAAGGAGCCGGTTGGTGGCCACGTCGTCCACGACCAAGACTCGACCCGACATCCGGCATTCTCCCTTTGGAGGGTTTTGCTCTGGCTGCTACACCTCGACCGGACCTTAGGCCGGATAGTGTTAATGAATGGTTTAACGACCCCCTCGACGCCCGCCCGGGTGCCGGCATGACCGCCGACCAGGCGGTCGCCATCGGACAGGACGCGGTGATCTGGCTCGCGGGCGAACCCGAGGCGCTGGCAGGCTTTCTCGGCGCGAGCGGGCTTGCGCCGGACGAGCTGCGCCACCGCGCCGCGGACCCGGAATTCCTCGGCTTCGTGCTCGACTACCTGCTCGGCGCCGACGCCACGGTGCTGGCCTTCGCCGGCGCCGCGGGCCTCAGGCCCGAGGACCCCGCCCGCGCGCGCTCGGTGCTCGCGGGTGGCGACCTGCCGAACTGGACCTGAGCGGCGTCTCGCCGGATCAGGCGCGCAAGCCCCGAGGAGGCGACGTGAGAAACGGCATCCGAGGTCTCGTCTTCGACAAGGACGGCACGCTCTTCGACTTTCACGCGACCTGGTCGGTCTGGCTCGCGGGGTTCATCGGCGAACTGGCCGAAGGCGACGCCGCCAAGGCGCGGGCGATGGCGGAGGGATTGCACTTCGATCTCGATGCCGGGCGCTTCGCCAGCACCAGCCCGGTGATCGCCGGCACGATGGACGAATTCAACGGCGCGATCCTCGCGGTGCTGCCCGGTCTCGACGCCGCGTCGCTGCGGGCGCGCATCGTCGCGAGCACCGCCGCGGCGCCGCTGGTCGAGGCGGTGCCGCTGGTCAGCCTGCTCGACCGGCTGATCGCGGCGGGCATGACGCTCGGGCTCGCCACCAACGACAGCGAGGTTCCCGCCCGCGCGCATCTGGAGCGCGCCGGCATCCTCGACCGCTTCGCCTTCATCGCGGGCTTCGACAGCGGCCACGGCGCCAAGCCGCTGCCGGGGATGCTCTCGGCGTTCTGCGCCGCGACCGGCATCCCGGCAGAAGCCTGCGCGATGATCGGCGACAGCATCCACGACCTCGACAGCGGCCGCGCCGCGGGGATGGCCACGGTGGCGGTGCTGACCGGGATCGCCACCCGCGCCGACCTCGCCCCGCACGCCGACGTGGTCCTCGACGACATCGCCGCCCTGCCCGGCTGGCTGGGCCTGCGGGATACGCCTTAGGGCTTCAGCCGGTCCAGGAGCTTCGCAAGGCTCGCAGCGCCGTCCGAGAAGTCCTTGAGACGCTTGAGCTCTGCCTCCGCAGACGGCGCCTCGGGCTTGCGGGCGGCGGCACGGAATTCCACCGTTACCGTCATCACCCCGTCCGCCGGAGACGGCCGCTCCGCCTCCGTGGCCTTGCGCAAGCGCGTCTTGCGCAAGCCGCGGATCACCTCGACCCCGGCGAGGACGCCGAGCCCGGCCTTGGCGAAATCCCCCACGACCTCGCCGGCCAGCCGCACCATGTCCGCCGTGGGTCCGACGCTGCCCAGCAGAAACGACCGGATGGTCGGGGTTTCGCCTGCGGTCGCCTCGACCGGCAGCTGAAAGCCGTCGGGGGCCGTTCCGCCCGTGGTCCGCTCGGCCGCGCCCACCGCCGCGGCCCGGATCGCGTCCACGGCCTCAGCCGCCTGCCCGGCGGTCACGCCGCCGATCTCGACGGTAATCTCCAGCCGCACCGTTCCGGCACCCGCCAGCGTGATGCCGTCCGGGGCGAACCCCAGGGCCTCCGCCGCTTGCTCGGCGTCCCGCGCCAGCGAGGCGCGCGCCAGCTCGGTCAGGCTGGTGGCCGTCTTGCCCGGTTCGTCGGTCCTCGGCGCCACCACTACGCTGATCGGCGGGACCGGAGCACTGGCGGCCATGCCGGTCAGGGTCGCGAAACCACCTATTCCACCGCCGAGCACCTCCGCCCAGCCCGGCGCCTTTGCCGCTTGCTCGACTTCGCCGGCGTCGCGTCCCTCCGGCAACGCCGCCGGCTCCGGCGGCGGCTGACGCACCTTCGCGCCCGGCGGCGCCATCCCGACCAGCCGGCTTGCCATCGGCCGTTTCGGTTCGTCGTCCTGCTCCGCCATCGCCCTACCCCCTCTCGGTCGCGCCGAGAGTAGCGCCGCGGCGCGCCGCGGAACAGCCCGCTGGCACCACCCCCGGCGGCCCGGTAGGGTGGCGGAAACTTCCGCAGAGGACCGCCACCCCATGAACGAACGCAGGAGCCGGCGCGCCGGCGGTCACGGCGGCCACGCCCGCAGCGAGGCCGCCCAGGCGATCCGGCAGATGCCCTGGCGCATTCCGCTCAATCCCGACCGCCCGACCGAGCCGCTGCCGCCCGAAGGCGTCGCGGCGATCCACGACGCGGCGATGCGGGTGCTCGAGGAGACCGGCATCGACTTCCTGAACGAGGAGGCGCGCGACTACCTCGCGGCGGCGGGCTGCGCCATCGACGGCGTCACCGTGCGCATGGACCGCGGCTTCGTGATGGAGCAGGTGAAGAAGGCGCCGCGGCAGTTCGACATGACCCCGCGCAACCCCGAGCGGCGGGTGACGATGGGCGGCGGGCACATGTGCTTCGTCAACGTCTCCTCGCCGCCCAACTGCATGGATCTGGACCGCGGCCGCCGGGTCGGCGACTTCGACGCGTTCCAGGACTTCATGAAGCTCACGCAGTACTTCAACTGCATCCACGTCGCCGGCGGCTACCCGGTCGAGCCGGTCGACATCCACGCCTCGGTGCGCCACCTCGACTGCCTCTTCGCCAAGCTGACGCTGACCGACAAGGTGGTGCACGCCTACAGCCTCGGCGCCGAGCGGGTCGAGGATGTCATCGAGATGGCGCGCATCGCCAGCGGCCTGCCGCAGGCCGAGTTCGAGAGCCAGCCGCGGCTCTTCACCAACATCAACTCGTCGAGCCCGCTCAAGCACGACTTCCCGATGCTCGACGGCGCGATGCGCTTCGCCCGCCGCGGCCAGCCGGTGATCGTCACGCCGTTCACGCTCGCGGGCGCCATGGCGCCGGTGACGATGGCGGGCGCCGTGGTGCAGTCCATCGCCGAGGCGCTGGCCGCGATCGCCCTCCTGCAGGTGGTGAACCCCGGGGTGGCGTGCATGATCGGCACCTTCACCTCCAACGTCGACATGAAGTCGGGCGCGCCGGCGTTCGGCACGCCCGAGTACGTCCGCGCCACCCAGATGACCGGCCAGATGGCGCGGTTCTACGGCCTGCCGCTGCGCGCGTCGAACGCCTGCGCCTCGAACGCCCCCGACGGCCAGGCGATGTGGGAGAGCGTGATGAGCCTCTGGTCGGCGGTTCAGGCCGGCGTCAACCTCGTCTACCACGCCGCCGGCTGGCTCGAAGGCGGCCTGATCGCCTCCTACGAGAAGTTCGTGATGGACTGCGAGGTGCTGCAACAGTTCCAGCGCTACTTCGAGCCGGCGCTGACCGACTTCAGCCCGGATGCGCTTGCGGTCGAGGCGATCGCCGCCGTCGGGCCGCACGGCCACTTCTTCGGAGCGGATCATACGCAAACCCGTTACACCACAGCGTTCTACGCGCCGTTCCTCAGCGACTGGCGCAACTACGAGGCTTGGGCCGAGGCCGGGGCGCTGACCACCGAGCAGCGCGCCAACCGAACCTGGAAGGCGATCCTCGCCGAATACGAGCCGCCACCGATGGACGACGCCATCCGCGACGAGCTCGCCGACTTCGTCGCCCGCCGCAAGCGCGAGGGCGGCGCGCCGACCGACTACTGAGCCCGCCCTCGGCGCCGGGTGGCACCGAACAGACACGGGCGACAAGAGAAGTCGCGCCGCCGAGCGATGGATGTTGACAGTACCGGGCGAGCGTCGCCTGACTAAAAGCAACACTCAAACCGGGGTAGCAGCAATGCGCACGTCTCTGCAACGACTTCTCCAGGCGGCGGGCGTGGCCCTGCTCGGCCTGGCACCCGCGGCCGCTTCGGCGCAGGTGGTCGACTGGACCCAGGGGTGGTCGGGCCAGGCCACGCTCTACGCCTGGCTCCCGGTGATCAACGGCTCCCAGGAGGGCCCGCAAGGCCAGCCGATCGTCAACCTCAGCACCTCGGACGTGCTCTCGGCGCTCGACATGGCGTTCATGGGCAACGCCCAGTTCCGGAAGGACAAGTTCGGCATCATCCTCGATGCCGTCTACGCAAGGCTGACCACCGACGGCACCTGGATACAGAACCGCGTCAAGACGCAGACCACAACCAAGCTCGGCTTCTACACCGCCGCCCTGTCTTATCGCGTCTACGACGACCCCAAGGGTTTCGTGGACATCTATGGTGGCGCGCGCTACTTCGACACCAACATCGATTTCAAGATCGGCACCGCCAATCTCGGCTCTGACAGCTTCAGCAAGAGCCTGACCTGGACCGACGGAATCGTCGGCCTGAACGGCGGGCTGACGCTGAACGACCGCTGGTCGCTGCACGGCTTCGCCGACGTGGGCGGCTTCGATGGCAAGAGCGACACCAGCTGGGAGGTCTACGGCGGCGCCAACTACGCCTTCAGCGCCCGCTGGGCCGGCAACCTCGGCTACCGCTACGTCTCGATCCAGAAGCAGGTCACCGACCGCGCCGCGCTCGACATCACCATCCAGGGACCGGTCTTCGGCATCACCTACCTGTTCTGACGTGATGAAGCTGACCTTCGACATCGACTGCACTCCCGAGGAGGCCCGCGCCTTCCTCGGGCTGCCCGACGTCAAGCCGATGCAGGACGCGCTGTTGGCCGAGATCGGCGAGCGGTTGGCCTCGAGCCTCCGCGCCATGGACCCGGCCGAGATGATGAAGCTCTGGCTCCCCGCCAACCTCAAGGGCTTCGAGCAGATGCTCGACGCCTTCGCCCGCATGAGCGGCACCAAGCGCGGGTAACTGCCGCAGCGGCCGCAACCCGCGCGCCCGGCATGCTGCGGTTCAAGCCGCGCCGTACTCGAAGCTCGCCCCGGTTCCGTAGCCGTCGCTCAAGCCGAGACCGATCATCAGATGTCCCATCGCCTCGATCTGCCGGGCTCCCGTCAGGCTGGAACGGGTAATCGGCGTCAGTCCCAGCCCGCGAACGAAGTCGGCTACGGTCGACAGCGCGGCGGCGTCGTCGGCGGCCAGGAATATCGCCGCAGGCCGAGCGCGCGCGGCGATCGCCTCCGGCGTCAGGTTCGCGGCGAAGATCGCGTTGAAGCCCTTGACCACGCGGGCCTCCGGCGCCATCGCAGCAATCTGCTCGGCCACCGAGGTCTCGGCTCCGAGGATCATCGGCGAATAGTCCTCGTTGAGCGCGTTCGTCGGGTCGATCACCACCTTGCCTGCAAGCGCCGAGCGCGAGCGGCGGCACGAGGCCGGCCAGCGCCGGATAAGGCACGGCAAGAATGACGATGTCGGATCGATCGACGGCGGCCTCGATCGAGGCGACGGGGTAAGGCGCGTCCGCACCTTCGGGCGGATTCCTCAAGCCGACGACGACGTCATGTCCGCCGGCGACCGCCAATTTCGCAAGGTTGCCGCCGATATTGCCGCGACCGATGATTGCAATCTTCATTGTCTGACCTTTTTGCTTGCGCGCGGCAACCGGAGCGGCGGCTGCCACTTGCGCTGATCTGGCCTGCATGTATCCTAAGTCAACTAGGTACCCCAAAGTAACCAGGAAGCGTGGTGCATGGTCACGATCGTCCCCGACGCGTTTCTGGCACTCTGTCCCTCGCGTACGATCGCCGGCAGGGTTGGAGAGAAATGGGCCCTTCTTCTCATCGTGGCTCTGGCGGACGGGCCGCGCCGGTTTGGCGAGTTGCGGCGCAAGCTCGAAGGCATCTCGCAGAAGATGCTGACCCAGACCGCCCGTGCGCTCGAGCGCGACGGACTGGTCTCGCGTCATGTCTTCGACGAGATGCCGCTGCGCGTGGAATACCGGCTGACGCCTCTGGGCGAAGAACTGCTGCCGGTGGCGCGTGCCGTGAAGGACTGGGCCGAGGCGAAGGTCGATGTGATCGAGGCGCATCGCCTCCGCTACGATGCACGCCACGCTGCGGGCGACACGGAGCTCAAGCAGGCCGTCGACCGATCCGAGTCCGGCGCAGGCCAGGTGCGTCGTGGTGGGTGATGACGGGCTCGAACCGCCGACATTCTCGGTGTAAACGAGACGCTCTACCAACTGAGCTAATCACCCGGACCGCCGCCTGATACCCCGCGCCCCCCGCCACTGGCAACCCTCGCCGCCTCATCCCTTCACCATCGGGTCGATCAGCTTGCGGTGCTCCTGCAGCGCGAAGCGGTCGGTCATGCCGGCGATGTAGTCGGCGACGACCCGCGCCCGTGCGGTAGCGATCGGCCAGTCGCCAGCCTGCCGTTCCGGCTTGGGCCTGCTCGGCAGTATCAGTGCGAGCACGGCGCCGACTCCCAGTGCGGCCGCGCTGATCCAGAAGGCGCGGTCGTAGCCGGCGGTCGGCGATGACGCCGCAGCGGCGACGGTCGCCATGGCGGCCAGGCCGACGGCGCCGCCCACCTGGCGGGAGGTGTTCAGCAGTCCGGACGCCAGCCCCGCCTGCTGCATCGGCACGTCGGACGTCGCGGCGATGGTCATCGGGACGAACGACAGGCCGAGGCCGAGCCCGACCAGCAGCAGCGGTCCGAAGACGCTCGCGAAGTACCCGTCGCCCGCGGAGAGCTGGCTGAGCCAGGCCAGGCCGCCGGCGGCCATCACCGGGCCGATCACCAGCTGGCGACGGGGGCCCAGGAGGTGACGATACGGGTGCCCACGATCGCCCCGAACATCGTCGAAAGCGCGGCCGGAAGGAACGCCAAACCCGTCTTGAGCGGGCTGTAGGACTGCACCTGCTGCAGGTAGAGCGACAGGAAGAAGAACAGCCCGAACAGTGCGGCGCCGATCGTCACGGCGATGCCGTTCGCCGCGGCGACCGAGCGCCGCCGGAAGATCCCCAGTGGGACAAGGGGATTTGCGGCGCGCGACTCGATGACAACGAACACGGCGAGCAGGGCGCCGGCGCCCGCCAGCGTCAGGATCGTGGCCGCCGACCCCCATGGCCGGGTGTCGGTGCTGACGATGCCGTAGACCAGCAGTGCCAGGCCGCCGGTGACCGTGACGGCGCCGGTGATGTCGAGGCTCGGCCGCTGCTCGGCGCGGGACTCGGTCAGCGACACGAGCGCGGCCGCGACCAGTGCGCCGCCGATCGGCACGTTGACGAACAGCACCCAGCGCCAGTCGAGCAGATCAGTCAGGAGCCCGCCCGCCAGCACGCCCACTGCAGAGCCGCTCGCCGCCGTCGCCGACCAGGCACCCAAAGCGCGGCGACGTGCGGCGGGTTCGGTGAACGTGGTGGTGATCAGGCTGAGGGTGGCCGGCGCCAGGATCGCGCCGCCGACGCCCTGCACGGCGCGGGCAGCGATGAGCGAACCGCCGTTCTGCGCCAGGCCGCCGAGCAGGCTGGAGACGGTGAACAGGCTCAGGCCGAAGACGAAGGTGCGCCGGCGGCCGAAGAGGTCAGCGGCGCGCCCGCCGAACATCAGGAAGCCGGCGAACGTGAGGGTGTAGGCGTTGATGATCCACTGCTGGCCGGTGGCCGAGAGGCCCAGATCGGCGCGCATCTTCGGCAGGGCCACGTTCACGATGGAGATGTCCAGCACGACCATGAACTGGGCCACGCAGCACACTGCGAGCACGGCCCACGTGGGGACGTTCGCGAGGGATCGCTTCGACATCACGGCTCTCCTTGTTGTTCTCATGCCGCGGGTATGCGGCCGGCGGAGCGGTCGCGGCGGGCGTCGTAGGCGTACGGGTGGTCGAACACGTCGCGTGCCCGCTCGCCGGCGCGTACCGGCACGACGACCGGGCCTCGGTGCGGGTATCGCGCACGGTGACCCAGGTCCGGTCGTCGGCGGGTGACCACCACAGGCTGACCTGGAGGCCGCCGCTGTAGCGGCTGTGCAGCTCGCGCGGAAGGTGGGAAAGGTTCTCGCTCATACTCAGGCGACGAACGAGCAGCCGTCCGGGGGACAGTCCGGGGTGAAACGATGTCGGCGTGGTCGTCGCCTACGACTTTCATTCGCCGACCGCTGGTTCAAGATCAACGTCACCGACGGACCTGGCCCGACGCGCTCAAGGACACCCTCCGTCCCGGGCCTAGGGGGCCTAAAGCCTCTAGGGGCTCGCGCAGTTCGGCTCTCTACTTGGATTCGGTCACTGGCGCAGTCTGTGCCGGTCGCGCGCATGTGGGGCGATGCAATGTCTGAGCGAGTCGCGAGTCTGCTTGACGAGGTTGAAACCACGGTGCGGCACCGGAGTCTGGGCGAGCCCGAGTTCCATCAGGCGGTCCGGGAGGTGCTGGAGAGCGTCGGCCCGGCGCTGCACCGGCACCCGGAGTACGCCGGGGTGGTCGAGCGGATCTGCGAGCCGGAGCGGCAGATCATCTTCCGGGTGCCCTGGGAGGACGACGCGGGCGAGGTCCGGATCAACCGCGGCTTCCGGGTGGAGTTCAACAGCGCGCTCGGCCCGTACAAGGGCGGGCTGCGGTTCCACCCGTCGGTCTACCTGGGCATCGTCAAGTTCCTCGGGTTCGAGCAGATCTTCAAGAACGCGTTGACCGGCCTGCCGATCGGCGGCGGCAAGGGCGGCGTCGGACTTCGACCCCAAGGGCCGCTCCGACGACGAGGTGATGCGGTTCTGCCAGAGCTTCATGACCGAGCTGTACCGCCACCTCGGCGAGTACACCGACGTGCCCGGCCGGGGACATCGGCGTGGGCGGCCGCGAGATCGGCTACTTGTTCGGCCAGTACAAGCGGATCACCAACCGGTACGAGTCGGGCGTGCTCACCGGCAAGGACCCGGTGGGGCGGCGCGCAGGTCGCCGCGAGGCGACCGGGTACGGCGCGGTGTTCTTCGCTCGAGCGAGATGCTCGCAGGCGCGCGGCGAGACGCTGGACGGGCAAGACCGTCGTGGTGTCCGGCTCTGGCAACGTGGCCATCTACGCCATCGAGAAGGTCCAGCAGCTCGGCGGCAAGGTCGTGCCTGCTCCGACTCGGCCGGCTACGTCGTGGACGAGCACGGGCATCGACGTCTGCGCTGCTGAAGCAGCTCAAGGAAGTCGAGCGCGAGCCGGATCTCGGCGTACGCCGAGCGCGCGGCCGTCGCGCGACTTCGTCGCCGGCGGGCAACATCTGGGAGATCCCTGCGACGTGGCGATGCCCGTCGCGCGACGCAGAACGAGCTCGACGGCGACGCGGCGCGCGCTGGTCGCCAACGGCTGCATCGCCGTGGCCGAGGGGGCGAACATGCCGACCACGCCGGAGGCGGTCGCGGTCTTCCGCGAGGCCGGGGTCGCGTTCGCGCCCGGCAAGGCGGCCAACGCCGGCGGCGTGGCCACGTCGCGCGCTGGAGATGCAGCAGAACGCCAGCCGCGACTCGTGGACGTTCGCGCAGACCGAGCGGCGGCTGCCGAGATCATGCGGGACATCCACGACGCGTGCCTGCGAGACCGCCGCGGAGTACGGGCGTGCCGGGCGACTACGTGGTCGGCGCGAACATCGACGGGTTCACGCGGGTCGCCGAGGCCATGGTGGCGCACGGCCTGGTCTGAGCCGCACCCTCAACCGCCGGCCGCGTCGCTTAGCCGACCGGCTCGAACGCGGCGGTGAAGTGCCGCAGCGCGGGCGGCTCGTCGACGATGCGGTAGCCGCTGAGTTCCTGGCGTGCTCGGCGACGTGCTGGCAGACCTCGATGACGTAGTCGATGTGGCTCTGCGTGTAGGTGCGGCGCGGGATGGCCAGGCGCACCAGGTCCAGCGGTGCGGGCACCTCCGACCCGTCGGGCTGGCGGCCGAACATCACGCGTGCCGATCTCGCAGCTGCGCACCCCGCCGGCCTCGGTAGAGCGCGACCGCGAGCGCCTGGCCCGGGTACTGCAGCGGCGGGATGTGCGGCAGCAACGCGCGCGCGTCGAGGTAGACGGCGTGCCCGCCGATCGGGCTCAGCACCGGGACGCCGGCGCGCTGCAGCGCCTCGCCGAGGTAGCCGGTCGAGCGGATCCGGTAGCGCAGGTAGTCGTGGTCGACCGCCTCGCGCAGGCCCTGCGCCATCGCCTCGAGGTCGCGGCCGGCCAGCCCGCCGTAGGTCGGGAAGCCCTCGGTGAGGATCAGCAGCGCTGCGGCACTTGGCGCGCCAGGTCGTCGTCGTCCATGGCCAGCCAGCCGCCGATGTTGGCCATCGGGTCCTTCTTCGCGCTCATCGTCATGCCGTCGGCCAGCGCGGCGATCTCGCGCACGATGTCGGCGACGTCGCGCTCGCGACTGCCCCGGCTCGCGCTCGCGGATGAACCACGCGTTCTCGGCGAAGCGGCAGGCGTCGAGGAAGAGCGGCTTGCCGTAGCGGTCGCAGACGTCGCGCACCGCGCGCAGGTTCGCCAGCGACACCGGCTGCCCGCCGCCGCTGTTGTTGGTGATCGTCACGAACACGACCGGTACGTCGTCGCCGCGCGCCGCGCAGCAGCGCCTCGAGCGCCTCGACGTCCATGTTGCCCTTGAACGGGTGCTCGGCTCTGCGGGTCGCGGCCCTCGGCGATGACGAGGTCGACCGCCTCCGCACCGGTGTGCTCGACGTTGGCCCGCGTCGTGTCGAAGTGGGTGTTGTTCGGCACGACCTTCCCGGGCCCGCCCAGCACGCTGAAGAGGATGCGCTCGGCGGCGCGGCCCTGGTGCGTCGGGATCACGTGCTCGAACGGGAACAGCTCGCGCACCGCGTCGCGGAAGAGGTAGTACGACGGCGAGCCGGCGTAGGACTCGTCGCCGTGCTGGATCGCGGCCCACTGGTCGCGGCTCATCGCGCCCGTGCCCGAGTCGGTGAGCAGGTCGATCAGGACGTCCTGCGGCCTGCACCTTGAACAGGTTGTAGCCGGCCTCGGCCACGCGCCGCCTCGCGCTGCTCCGGGTGGTCATCCGCAACGGCTCCACCGAGTGGATCCGGAACGGCTCGATGATCGTCTTGAATTCGGGCGCACTCATGGCCGTGATCGTGCCCGCCGCGGCGTTGCCGCTATCGGACGTCCCCCCGCACGAGCTCCGGGCCGGGTGCCGTCGCAGAGAGACCCTCCAGGCGCGCCTGCGGCCGGGCGCTCGGCGCTGCGGCCCGGAGGGTCGCTTCGATGTTGTGCCAGGGCAAGCCGGGTGGCAGCAGGATTGTGACGATGTCGGCTGCGTGGTCCCAGGCCTGGAGTTGCTCGCGGACCTGATCGCCGGTTCCGGAGGCGGCGAGCTGGTCGAGCACGACCTGGGCGTCGGGAGGGATGGTCGCTTGCCGTGGGCTGGGGCGCGGGTTCGCGTCGATGATCGCTTGTACCTGGGCGGCATAGCCTTGGCCGGACACGGACCGGGCGTAGACCTCGCCCATGGCGCTCAGGTACCAGGCGGTGCAGGCTGCGGCGATGCCCCGGGCCACGTCGGGGTTTTCGTCGACGGCGGCGATTGGCCCGGCCGCGACCGTGAGCGGTCGCGCCTGTGGTGCGGCGGCTTCGCGTAGCCGGCGGAGCTGGGCGGTCCAGCGGGGCAGGCGGTCCCGGGCCACCAGCGCGGGGATCCAGCCGTCGCCGAGCTCGGCGGCCACCCGGATCGTGTGATGGCCCAGCGCGGCGACCCAGATGGGTAGCTCGGGGACGGGCGGCTGGCCAAGGCGCAGCGGGCGCGCGGCCGGGGCGTGGTCGAGCTGGGCGGGCTGGCCGTCCAGCAGCGCCCGAACCTTGGTCACGACGTCGCGCAGCTTGGCGGCCGGGTGCTCGAACGCGGTGTCGTGGAACCCCTCCACCAGCGCTTTGGTGCTGGCGCCCAGGCCCAGCACATAACGCCCGCCGCTGATCTGGTGGAGAGTGGCGGCGGTCATCGCCAGCGTTGCCGGGGTGCGCCCCCAGACCGAAAGGATGCTGGAGGCGAGGTTGATCCTGGCGGTGCGCAGCGCGATCTCGGTCAGTACCGGGGCCGCGTCCAGTCCCCAGCCCTCGGGCAGCGCGAAGATCTCATATCCCAGCTCGTCGGCGAGCACGGCGGTGCGGACGATGACATCCCGCCGGGTCTCCATCGGCGTGAGCCCCACGCCGCGGCGGGTGGTCACGACACGCCCTCAGTGGCGAGCGTCGGAACCGGGCGCGGCACCGTCAGCCAGACGGCACTCGCCGTGGCGAGCACCTCGCCGCCGGGCCCGAGCAGCGCCGACCCGGCCAGCAGCTTGCGGCCGTTACGGCCGTCCGGCCAGGCGATCACCAGGCACTGGTCGCCGGCCACAGGCCGCACCGCCAGGCTCGCCGTCATCCGGCCGAGCAGGACTGCGGTGTCGCCGGCCAGGCCGGCGGCCTCGGCGGCGGCGATCCCGCTGGGACAATCCAGTGCGGCCCAGACCACCTCCGGCCGCACCCTCCCGCCGGGGTCCGTGACCGACGCGTCCGGTGTCCACGGCGCCGCCCACACCGGCCTGCCGGCCAACGGCCCGGGGAAGATCCGCAGCCCATCGCCAGGCCTGCGGCCCATCCCGCACACAAAGCAATCAGGGAACACCGGATCGGTGTAGTAGCGCGCGCGGCCGGCCACCGCATGGGCTTGCGCCACTGAGACCGGGCCCGGTATCTCTTGTGCCGGGCTGCTCGGCGAGGAGGTCGCCTCGGCTATCAGCGTGCGGCCGTGGTGGATGCGGACCGAGCGGTCGCCGCTCCGTTCGACGGCCATGGGCGTGGCCAGCGGAGGTGGCTGGCGCAGCGTGACCGTTACCGGGCCGTCGACCAACGCGGCGATTCGTCCGCAGACGTAGCCGCCGTTGCCGCTGCCCGGGGGGCCGCTGAAGCGGGGCGGGATGACCAGGGACTCTGTCATGCCGGCGCCAGCAGTCTGTTCACCGGCTGCGGTGCCCGGCTTCGTGATGTGACATGCCTTGACGCTAGGAGCGGGCAGCCTCGTGCGGCCATCGGGTGAACTACCGTCGTTTCCGCTGTCGTCCCGGCGCGGCCGCTCGTTCCCGGTGCGTACGTCGGGCGAACTACCGAGGCGCTTCCCGGCCGAGCCGGCGCTCGGTCACCCACGCCGCGATCTGGGCACGCGAGCGCACCCCAGCTTGCGCCGGATGTTCTCCGCATGCGCCTCGGCTGTCCGCGGCGCGACGGACAGGCGCCTGGCGATGGAGTGGTTGGTCAGCCCCTCGGCGATCAGTTCGGCGACCTCGAGCTCACGATCCGTGAGCCGCGGCTGCGTGTTCACGGGCTCGCACAGGAAGCTGAGCGTCGCATCCAGGACCGCGGGCCAGTCGCCGTGGTAGAACACGTGGCTGGAACCCGGGAGCGGGATCAACGTCGCCCCGGGGATCAGCGCGGCGACCTCACGCCCCAGCTCGAACCTGGTGCCGCCGTCCGCCTCGCGGTGCAGCACCGCCGTGGGCGCCCGGACCGCCGGGAGCGAGGCCCGCACGTCGGTGTCGTAATAGACCTCCAGCAGCTGGGCGGCCACGTCGGCCGAGGCGCTCGCACGCTGGAACCGGGCGAACGCCTCCACCTCCTCAGCAGTGGGATCGGTGACGAACGCCCCGGCCAGCGCCTTCAGCCCCAGGCCCCAATGCGCCCGCACCAGCGCCACAACCGAACTGCGGACCTCGGCAGGCGCCAGATCCCTGCCGCTGGCACACATCCCGTACAGCACGAGCGCCTCGACCCGGTCCGGGTACCCCGCCGCGATCGCGGCCGCCAGCTGACCGCCCTGCGAGGCCCCGAACACGCGGAACCTATTGGCGCCCACCGCGTCCGCCACCGCCAGCGCTGCGGCCACCTGCCCATCGAAGGACAGGTCGATCCCGTCCCGGTCCGACAGACCGCAGCCGGGCTTGTCAAAGCGGATCACGGTGAACCGCTCGGCCAGCCGCTCCAGGAAACTGCCGAAGGAGAACAGCTCCAGCTGCGCGTGCAGATCAGTGATCCAGCCCGAGTCGCACAACAGCGCCGGGCCGGCGCCGGTCGTCGAGTAGGCGACGCGGCCCGCAGGCGTGGCGCAGTAGCGGATCCTCGGCCTCACCCGTACAGGCTGGCACCGCGGGCCGACACAGTGAAGGAGCAGATTCCCGGATCAATTGGGCGCCACCGGCGGCGCGTCGCCGACGCCTCGATCATGCCGAAGGTCATCACCGGCAATCTCAACGCGCCCGGTCATGATGGCGGTCGGGAAGATCTCGGACCTCATTCGGGGCGCGGTCGCGCTGCCGCCGTCCGATGCGGCGTACTACCGGGCCTGAGCCGACAGTTCGGCGCCCACCTGCTCGAGGACCCGCTCGTCGCCGGCGAACGGCTCGCTGTCACGCGGCCAGGCAAGAACCACGTCCGTGAATCCGAGTTCGCCGGCCCGGCCCACATCGTCGCGGACCTTCTCGACCGACGACGCCGGCCCAGCGCCGCGCATCAGGTCGAGATAGCGGCGAAACCCCGCGGGGAGGGCTGCCTGCGACCTCGTCGAACCGCTGCGCCGCCGCGGCGAGCCGGCCACCAGTCGTCAGGGCTCGCGTCGCGCGGAGCCGTCCCGGTGGTCAGCCAGCCCTGCCCGTGCGACAGCGCCAGGCGCATGCCCACCGGCCCGTTGGCCGCGATCACGAAGTCGGGCCGCGGCCGTTGCACCGGGCCGGGAATGGTCCGGGCCTCCACGGCACCGAACCAGTCCCCGGACCACGTCGTCCGTTCCTGGCGCAGCAGGAGGTCGAGCAGCGTCACGAACTCCTCGAAGCGGCGTTGCCGCGGCCCTGGCGTGAGGGCAGGCTGGCCCAGGATCGCCGCGTCGAAGCCCGGGCCGCCGGCCCCGATCGCCGTGAGCAACCGCCCCCCCGGACATGACGTCGAGCGTCATCAGTTCCTTTGAGAACGGGACGGGGTGGCGGAAGTTCGGGATGCCATGAACGTGCCGAACCTGATCGTCGACGTCGTCAGCGCCGCCGCCGTGAGGACCGGCACCGTCGCGTACCACGGCGAGTCGGCCTGCGACCGCCACGCGAGATGGTCGAAGCACCACGCGTGCGCGAAACCGTACGCCTCGATCCGCGCCCATCTTCCGTCCTGCGCCGGATCCATCTCGGGCAGCATCGCCACCCCGACCCTGGTCATCGCCACCCCCACAATCCACACCTGGACAACGCGTTCGCCGAGCGAGAACCGTCAGCCGGGCACGAGAGTCGACGGCACCCATCGGGCAGGCGGCGCAATTCACCTGCGGGCAGCGGACAGCGTTAGCGCCGGCGGCTTTGCAGGAGCGGGCCGGCCTGGCCACTGCACGATCAGCACCGCGGCCAGCACGACCGAGCCGCCGAGCCATTGGATCGCGGTGAGCGTCTCGCCGAACACCACGGCCGCCCCGACAACCGTCACCACCGGCTCCAGGATGGACAGGATGGCGGCCATCGACGGGCCGACCCGAACCAGACCGGCAAAGAACAGCAGAATCGCGCCGACCGTGCTGACCAGTGCCAGCGCCCCCAGCCACAGCCACCCGGCCGCGGCAAAGCCGAGGTCGGGGCCGCCCTGCAGGACTCCTGTAAGCAGGAACGTGCCGAACGCCCCGCAGCAGACCAGCGCGGCCAAGCCGAGCGGGGGCACGTGCGCAGTCACGCGGTCGCCGACCAGGATGTAGCCGGTGTAGGTGAGCGCGGCGCCCAGCGCCAACAGCGCGCCGAGCCCGTCGAAGCGTCCGGCCGTCGCCCCGCCGAGCACCAGCCCGATCCCGGACAGCGCCATGCCCGAGCGCAGCACCCGCCGCCGCGACGCCCGCTCCCACCGCAGCGCGATCGCCGAGGTCATGACAAGCACCGGGTACACGTACAAGATCAGCGCGACCAGCGACGCGTCGATCCTCGAAAGCGCGGAGAAGTAGAGGCCGGCCTGCGCCGCGTAGCCGCACGCGCCCATAGCCAGCCCGACCAGCACGGCTCGGCGGGACAGGTTGCGCAGAGCGCCCCGGGCCAGGGCGAGAGCCAGCAACAGCACGCCGGCCAGGCCGAAGCGGACCAGCAACAGCGCGTCCACCGACACACCCGCGTCGTAGGCCAACTTGCCGAACACGGCCATCGCGCCGAAACCGGCCGCGGACAGCAAGCAATAGACGGATCCCACGGGATCGATCGTCGGGCCGCCAGACCGTTCACGTCCATCGCGGATATGTGCACAGCACTGTGTAGCTATGTTGAACAGATGCTGGATCTGCACCGGCTGCGGCTGCTGCGCGAGGTGCACGCTCGTGGGACGGTGCACGGCGCCGCCCGGGCCCTTGGGTACACGCCCAGCGCCATCTCGCAGCAACTCGCCGTGCTGGAGCGGGAGGCGGGGACGCCGCTGCTGGAACGGATCGGCCGGAATGTGCGGCTGACTGCGGCGGGAGAGGTCCTGGTGCGGCACGCCACGGCGCTGCTCGAGGGGATGGAGGCGGCCGAGGCGGAACTGGCCACGGTCGCCGCCGGCCGGGCGGCCGGAGTGGTCCGGGTCGCCGCCTTCCAATCCGCGTTCCTCCGCATCGTGGCGCCGGCGGTGCGAACGCTGGCCGCGAGCCAACCCGACGTCCGGGTCGAGGCCACCGAGGTCGAGGTCGAGCAGGCCGCGCCTGCACTGCGGCTGCACCAGCTGGACGTGGTGGTCGGCGACGAGTACGACGGTCAGCCAAGGGCCGTGCACGCCGACCTGCACCGCGAGCCGTTGCTGCGCGAACGCATCCACATCGTGCTGCCCGCCGATCATCCCGAGGCCGCCCGCGACCGGGTGCCCATCGCGGGGTTGGCCGCTGTCCCGTGGGCCGCCTGCCAACCCGGCACCGGGCACCGCGAGATGCACCTGCGGGTATGCCGGCAGCTAGGCGGCTTCGAACCCGACCTGCGCTACAGCTCCGACGACTTCCTGATCCTCCTGGAACTGGTCCGCACCACCGGCGCCGGTGCGCTGCTGCCCGATCTGGTGCTCGGCTACGGAGCGCCTGGGGTCGCAGTCCGCCTGCCGGCCGAGGGCGCGCCCGAACGAGAGGTCTTCCTGCTCACGCGGCGCAGCCGCACACCGGCGGTGGCCGCGGTCGCGGCTGCCCTGCGGCGCGCAGCGGACGTGGCCGGCCTCCGGTCGCGCGCCACGGGCTGACGCGATCCGATCAGCGGGAGTCCTGCGGTCTCGTCGGCCCTTTGGCCGAGATCGCCGAACGCGTTCCTGCGCGTTACGGGACGCGACGCGAGCGGCGTCGCGGCCTCGCGGTGCTGTCGCGAACCACGAGCGAAGTCGGCAGCACGAGGTGCCTACTCCGGGCTGCCGGCGCCGATCCGTTCTTCTTCCGCTCGATCGCGGTCATGAGTGCGGCTGTGGCGGCGCGTCCTTTCGCTTCGACGTCCTGATGCATGGTCGTGAGTGCGGGCCGCATCCGCGAGGGCCAATGGGTTGTCGTCGAAGCCGACCACGGAGATGTCTTGGGGGACCGCGAGTCCTGCGTCATGGATTTGCGCGGACGACTCCGCTCGCGATCGCATCCGAGAAGCAAAGAATCCCAGTCGGCCTGCGCTCGACAGCGAGGAGCTCCTGCGCTGCCGCGTACCCGACGTCCTCGGCCGCCGCGTAGGGCCTGCGGATGATCATCGGCCGGATGTCGCCGGACTCGAGTGCGTCCAGCCAACCGAGCAGCCGCT
>CAWFYR010000005.1:0-124849 GCA_963819995.1 uncultured Alphaproteobacteria bacterium
CGCTGGCGGAAGAACGTCAATGCGCTCCTCGGACGTGGTTTCTTCGCGGACGCTGTTCGCCACAGTCAGCATCCAAGCCAGCGGGACGACCGGGAGATCGCCCGAAAGGATGATCTCGTGAATGTCCGTCATCGCGCAGCCGAAGGTCGGGGCGGGCGAGGTGCGGTGCGAGATTGGAGCACATTGTCTCGCGGGTTCCTGATGGGTGGCGTCCAGCCCGCCCGCATGTTGACCTGGATCGACGGGTTCAGCAGCTTCGGCGGGCCGAACCTGCCGGCCCACGCCGCGCGCACCGCCACGGTTTCATCCTCGCTGATGCCGTCCCGGACCTCCGGGGTATGCTCGCACTGAGCGCTGAGCGCCGACCGTACTGCGTTAGGCAAACTCGTTCTGCCCGTGCGCCTTCTTCAAGCTCCATGACACGTCGAAGCCCTTTCCCGGCGGCCGTGATCTCCGCTACTGTGCGGGCCAATCCTGGAGACCCACCCCAATGCCCTCTTTCATCGAAGCCCGCCTGGCCGAGCTCGGCATTACCCTGCCCGAGGTCGCCGCGCCGGCGGCCAACTACGTGTCCTTCGTGACCGCCGGCAAGATGGTCTACGTCTCGGGCCAGATCAGCCGCGACGCGGACGGGCTGATCGTCGGCAAGCTCGGCAGCGAACTCGACGTCGCCGCCGGTGCCGCGGCGGCGCGCAGCTGCGCGCTGGCGCTGATCGTGCATCTGCGGGATGCCTGCGAGGGCGATCTCGACATGATGGTCCGCGTGGTCAAGCTGACCGGCTTCGTCAACTCGGCGCCGGACTTCACCGACCAGCCCAAGGTGATCAACGGCGCCTCGGACCTGATGGTCGAGGTCTTCGGCGAGCGCGGCCGCCACGCGCGGTCGGCGATCGGCGTCGCCGCGCTGCCGCTCGGGGTCGCCGTAGAGGTCGAGGGTGTCTTCGAGATCGCCTGAGCTGCCCGAGGCGCTCCTCGGCGCCCCGGTCGCCCATCGCGGGCTGCACGACCGGGCGCGGGGCGTGATCGAGAACAGCCGCGCCGCCATGGCAGCCGCGATCACCGCAGGGTACGGCATCGAGATGGACATCCAGCAGAGCGCCGACGGCGAGGCGGTGGTGTTCCACGACGACGGGATGAAGCGGCTGACCGGCATGTCGGGCCTCGTGCATGACTACACTGCCGCGGCACTCGGCCGCATCCCGCTCACCGGCAGCGAAGAGACCGTCCCGACGCTTGCCGAGGTCCTGGGGCTCGTCGCCGGTCGGGCGCCTCTCCTGATCGAGATCAAGGACCAGGACGGCGCGCTCGGCCCGGGCGTCGGCGCCCTCGAGGCCCGCGTCGCCGAGCTCCTCGCCGCCTACAAAGGGACCGTGGCCCTGATGTCGTTCAATCCGCACTCGGTCGCAGCCCTTGCCGGTGCCGCGCCGGACCGCCCGCGCGGCCTCACCACCTGCGCCTTCGAAGACGCCGACTGGTCGCTTCCCGACTACCGGCGCGCCGAGCTGGCCGATCTCGCCGACGCCGAGCGCACCGGCGCAGCGTTCATCTCCCACGACCACCGCGACCTCGCCAATCCCGCCGTGGCGCGGCTGAAGCGCGAAGGCTTCGCAGTCCTCACCTGGACGATCCGCTCCGCGGCGGAAGAGGCGGCCGCGCGCCGCGTCGCCGACAACATCACCTTCGAGGGCTACCGCCCGCCGGTCCCCGGCGCTCCGGGGTGACCCTCGCCCGGCGCTACCCGCTTCTCGGCTTCTTCGTTCTCGCCCTCTTTCTCTCGTGGATCGCCGTCCTCGCGATCCTCGCCGGGGGCCGGCCGCTCACCTGGCACGGGGTCGTCGGTATCACCCTCGGCCCGACGCTTGCCGCCGTCATCATGACAGCCGTCTCCGAGGGCCGTCCCGGCCTGCGCGCCTTCGGACGCCGCCTGGTCCTCTGGCGGGTCGCGCCGCGCTGGTACGCGATGGCGTTCCTCGGCATTCCGGCGATCTTCGTCGCCGGGACCGTGGTGCTTCCCGGGGCGCTCGCCAGCTTCGACCCGCTGACCCGCGCCGACTGGGCGGCCTACCCGCAGTTCCTGCTGCTGGTCCTCGTGGTCGGCGGCCCGCTCCTCGAGGAGCCGGGCTGGCGCGGCTTTGCCTTGCCACGGCTGCAGGCCCGCTTCGGCCCGCTCCGGGGAACCCTGGTCCTCGGCCTCGCCTGGGCGGCCTGGCACTTCCCGCAGTACCTGATGCCGGCCTGGTCGGCGCAGAACGGCGGGTTCACCCTTGGCGCAGTCGCGGTCTTCACCGCCAGCGTCGTCCCCCTGACCGTGGTGATCACCTGGATCTTCAATCACACGCGCGGGAGCGTCCTGGTCGCCATGCTGGTTCACGCCTCGACCAACACCTTCGCGCTCTACATCGGCCGGATTTTCCCCGCCTATGCCAGCAGCCAGGCCAACCTCATTCTCGGCTTCGGGGGCTTCGCGCTCCTGTTGATCGTCCTCACTCGCGGGCGTTTGGGCTACGACCGGTATCGGCGCGACACCGCCGCAGTTGACGCACCGCAAAAGCTTGCCATCTGATCGCAGCATGGATGGCAGCGGCAGCATCGAGATCACGGTCCTCGGCGACCTCGGCGAGATCGCGCCGGCCGAATGGGACGCCTGCGCCGGCGACGGCGAGGCGCCGCCGCGCGATCCCTTCACCACGCACCGGTTCCTGCGGGCGCTCGAAGTCTCGCGCTCGGTGGGCTCGGGCACCGGCTGGATGCCGCGGCATCTGGTGGCGCGCCTCGAAGGCAACATCATCGGGGTGATGCCGCTCTACGCCAAGAGCCACAGCCAGGGCGAGTACATCTTCGACCACAACTGGGCGCATGCCTGGGAGCGCGCCGGCGGCCGCTACTACCCCAAGCTGCAGGCGGCCGTGCCGTTCACGCCCGCCACCGGCCGGCGCTTTCTGACCCGTCCCGGCTTCGAGGCGCAGGGTCGCGCGGCCCTGCTCCAGGGCGCGCTGGCGCTGGCCCGGCAGTCCAAGGTCTCGAGCCTGCACGTCACCTTCTGCGATGCGGAGGAGAACGCCTGGGGCGCTGAGGCGGGCCTCCTCGCCCGCACCACCCAGCAGTTCCACTGGGTGAACCGCGGCTATGCCGACTTCGACGGCTTCCTCGCCGATCTCGCCTCGCGCAAGCGCAAGCAGATCCGCAAGGAGCGTGCCGGCGCCCAGGGGTTCGGCGGCGACATCGTCGCGCTGACCGGCGACGCGCTGCAGACCGAGCACTGGGACGCCTTCTGGCGCTTCTACCAGGACACCGGCGCGCGGAAATGGGGCCGCCCGTACCTGACCCGCGCCTTCTTCGAGCGGGTGCAGGCCACGATGCGCGAAGACGTGCTCCTCGTCCTCGCCCGCCGCCGCGGCCGCTGGGTCGCGGGCGCCCTCAACTTCATCGGCCGCGACACGCTCTATGGCCGCTACTGGGGCTGCAGCGAGGACCACCCGTTCCTGCATTTCGAGCTCTGCTACTACCAGGCGATCGACTGGGCCATCGCCCACGGCCTCGACCGCGTCGAGGCCGGTGCCCAGGGCGAGCACAAGCTCGCCCGCGGCTACCTGCCCGCACCGATCCACTCGCTGCACTGGATCGCCGACGAAGGTTTCGCCCGCGCCGTCGCCCAGTATCTCGCCGCCGAGACGCGCGCCATCGACGAGGAGATCGAGGTGCTGACCGCCTACGGCCCCTTCCGCCGCTGCGACGTCGCGGAGACCGACTGAGGCAGAGCCGGGGCCGAAAAGAGGCTTGCGGATTTCGGCCTTTGGTCATATTTCCGGCGGCGCATGCCGGCCCCTAGGGGTGTAGCTCAGTTGGTAGAGCATCGGTCTCCAAAACCGAGGGTCGTAGGTTCGAGCCCTATCGCCCCTGCCAGCATGCAACGATCGCCCGGCGGGACGGGCGTCACGCCTCGCCGGATTCGACCTTGACCTGCATGGGCCGGTTCGCTCTCGCGAGCCGGGACAGGCTCGCGACCGCGGCCACCGCGGCGAACGCGGTTCCCGCCATCAGGCAGACGGGCTCGGCCCGCGCCGGCAGGAAGAAGAAGACCAGCGCCGTGACGGTCGCGCCGATCGTCATCCCCAGGAGCCGCGCGAGCGCCAGCATGCCGCCGGCTGCTCCGGAGCGTGCGCGCGGGGCGGACGCCAGCAGAATGCGGTTGTTGGGCGACTGGAAGAGCCCGAAGCCCAGCCCGCAGAGCCCGATCCGCCAGCCGATGTCGAACGCGTCGGACCCCACCGACAGACGGGTGAGAAGCGCCATGCCGATGGCGAGGATCACCATGCCGATGCCGCCGAGAACGCCGGCCGAGACCCGGTCCGACAGCCATCCGGCAAGCGGTGCCATCAGTCCGAGCGCCACGGGCCAGGGCGTCATCAAGAGGCCGGTCTGGACCTGGTCGCGGCCAAGCACGGTCTGAAAGTAGAAGGGCAGCGCCACGAAGGCGATGATGAAGGCGGCGAAGGCGCAGACCGCCGCGAGGACCGACAAGGCGAAGACCGGGCTCCGGAGCAGGTCGATCGGGATCAGCGGCGCCGTGGTCCGCGACGCCCGCCGGAAGAGCAGGATGCCGGCGCCGATCGCGACCGCGAGCTCGATCACCGCGAGCCTCGTGCCGCCGCCGTGGCTGATCGCATCCGCGCCGATGAAGAAGAGGCCGAACATCACTGCGTTGAGAGCGGCGCTGAGATAGTCGAACCGGCGGCCCGAGCGCTCCGACTGCGGCAGGAAGCGCGACGCGAGCCAGATGTTGACGATGCCGAAGGGTACGTTGACCGCGAAGAGCCAGGGCCACGGGCCGACGGCGAGGATGCCCGAAGCGAGCGAAGGCGCGATCGCCGCAGAGAGCGAGACGACCAGCGCGTTCAGCCCCAGGCCGCGGCCGAGCATCGCGTCGGGATAGGTGTGGCGCACCAGCGCCCCGTTCATGCTCATGATGGCCCCGCCGCCGAGCCCCTGCAGCACCCGCGCCGCCACCAGCGCCGGGAGACTGCCTGAGAGCGCGCAGGCGAGCGAGCCGAGCGTGAAGAGGACGATCCCCGCCTGGTAGACCCGCCGGTAGCCGACCCGCTCGCCGAGCGCCGCCAGCGGCAGCAGTGTCGCGAGGATCACCAGCTGGTAGGCGTTGATCACCCAGACCGAGGCGGCCGGCGTGGCGCCGAGCTGGCTCGCGATGCTCGGCAGCGCCACGTTGACGACCGTTCCGTCGAGCACCGCCATCACGATGCCAATGGCGATTGCGAGCATCGCGAAATAGCGCCGCGGCGTCGGCAGGCCGTTGGGGTGGACGTGATCGGGCATGGGCGTACTCTGGCGGCGGGAAGCGTCCCCGTCGAGGGGGCGACATGAGACTGGGCTCGGCCGCGTCAAGGCCAAGGCCGGGGGGCCGCTCGGCCCTTGCAAAGCTGGGCCGGGTGCCCTAGGTGCGGGCGTCCGCTTCTGAGGAAAGTCTCCCGATGGCCCGCACCAACCCGCTGCAGTTCATCCAGCAGGTCCGCGCCGAGACCGCCAAGATCGTCTGGCCGACCCGCCGGGAAACCGGGCTCACCACCGTCATGGTGATGATCATGGCCTCGATCTTCGCGATCTTCTTCTTCTCCGTCGATCTCCTGATTCGCTACGGCCTGGAGGCAATCCTCAGGATGTCCTCTTGAACCCGGCGCCCGTCGGGGATATTGGGGCGCTTCTCGGACGAACTGCGGCGCGCGCCGATTCGGTTGCGCGCCTGTTGTTATTGCGGGCCGCCCGTGCACGCGCCAAAGAAGACCGCGGGCGGTGCACCGCCCGGAGATTGAGGTAACGACAAGACATGGCGATGCGCTGGTATTCGGTGAGCGTGCTCTCGAACTTCGAGAAGAAGGTCGCCGAGGCTATCAAGGAGGCTGCGGCGCAGCAGCACCTCGAGGACGAGATCGCCGAGGTGATGGTGCCGACCGAGGAGGTCATCGAGATCCGCCGCGGCAAGAAGGTGCAGACCGAAAAGCGGTTCATGCCCGGCTACGTGCTCGTCAAGATGGACATGAGCGACCGCGGCTACCACCTGATCAACTCGATCAACCGGGTGACCGGGTTCCTCGGGCCGCAAGGCAATCCGTCGCCGATGCGCGACGACGAGGTCGCCCGCATCCTGAACCAGGTGGTCGAGGGCCAGGAGCGCCCGCGCTCGATCATCACGTTCCAGACCGGCGAGCAGGTCAACGTCACCGACGGGCCGTTCGAGGGATTTTCGGGCATGGTCGAGGAAGTCGATCAGCCCAACAGCCGACTCAAGGTGTCGGTCTCGATCTTCGGCCGGGCCACCCCGGTCGAACTGGAATTCGCGCAGGTCGCCAAGGCCTCGTGAGCACTTCGTGGGAGGCGAGGGCGGCGCGCCGCCCGGACCGCACCACGCCACATAGCTCCCGCGGATCGCGTTCCCCGGGACCGGAGCAGAGGAGGCCGACATGGCCAAGAAGGTAGCGGGGCAGCTCAAGCTGCAGGTCGCCGCGGGCAAGGCGAACCCTTCGCCTCCCGTCGGGCCGGCGCTGGGTCAGCGCGGCATCAACATCATGGAGTTCTGCAAGGCGTTCAACGCCCGGACGCAGGACCTGGAGGTCGGCCAGCCGACGCCGGTGATCATCACCTACTTCACCGACAAGTCCTTCACCATGGACATCAAGACGCCGCCGGCGTCGTTCCTGCTGAAGAAGGCGGCGGGCGTGAAGTCGGCGTCCAAGACGCCCGGCAAGGATACCGCGGGCTCGGTGACCATCGCGCAGCTGCGCGAGATCGCCGAGATCAAGATGAAGGACCTCAACGCCAACGACGTCGACGCCGCGATGCTGATCATCGCCGGCTCGGCCCGGTCGATGGGCATCGAGGTGAAGGGGTAACGGCATGGCAAAGATCGCAAAACGCACCGCCGCCGCCCGCAAGGCCGTCGATGGCAAGGCCAACCTGCCGGTTGACGAAGCCGTCGCGCTGGTCAAGGCCAACGCCACCGCCAAGTTCGACGAGACGCTCGAGATCGCGATGAACCTCGGCGTCGACCCGCGCCACGCCGACCAGATGGTCCGCGGCGTCGTCAACCTGCCGAACGGCACCGGCAAGACCGTCCGCGTCGCCGTCTTCGCCCGCGGGGCGAAGGCGGACGAGGCGACCGCCGCCGGAGCCGACATCGTCGGCGCCGAGGACCTTGCCGAGCAGATCCAGGGCGGCAAGATCGACTTCGACCGCGCCATCGCCACGCCGGACATGATGCCGATCGTCGGCCGTCTCGGGAAAATCCTCGGGCCGCGCAACCTGATGCCGAACCCCAAGGTCGGCACGGTGACGATGGACGTCGGCCAGGCGGTGAAGAACGCCAAAGGCGGCGAGGTCCAGTTCAAGGTCGAGAAGGCCGGCGTGATCCACGGCGGCATCGGCAAGGCGTCGTTCGACGCGGGCCAGCTCGTGGAAAACGTCAAGGCGTTCGTCCAGGCGGTGAACCGCGCCAAGCCCGCGGGCGCCAAGGGCACGTACCTCAAGCAGATCGCGCTCTCGAGCACGATGGGCCCGGGCGTCACGGTCGACGTCTCGAGCGCGGTCGCCGAGTAACACCGAGATCCCCGGCGGCGACGCCGGGGCGCTGCGGGCGGGGAGACCCGTCCGACTGTCCGAGACGGTGGGTGGGCCCGAGAGGGCCGGAAATCCTGCCCGAGACGGGGCACGATCAGGATCAGTCGGAGGTGAACGCCTCCGGGCGGTTTTGGCGGGACCCGTGAGAACGGACCCCAGACGCCGGGAAACCGGCGAAATTGAGCCGGCGCCGAGGGAAACCGACAGCGCCAAACTTGGAGCAACACTCGTGGATAGAGCCCAGAAAGAAGCTGTGGTCGCTGAACTCGGCCAGATCTTCGCGGACTCTGGTGTCGTCGTGGTCGCGCACTACGAGGGCCTTACGGTTGCCGAGATGACGGATTTCCGCCTGCGGTTGAAGCAGGCCGGAGGCGGGGTCCGTGTCGCCAAGAACAAGCTCGCCAAGATCGCCCTGCAAGGGACCCCCGGAGCCAAGATGGGGGATCTGCTGACGGGCATGACGGTGCTCGCGTATTCCGAGGACCCGGTCGCCGCGGCGAAAGCCGTCGACGACTTCACCAAGGCCAACAAAAAGCTTGTTGTCCTCGGCGGGGCCATGGGCGCGACGCCGCTCGACGAGGCCGGAGTGAGGGCCGTGGCCGCCATGCCGTCGCGTGAGGAGCTTATCGCTTCGATCGTGGCGAGCATCGTGGCACCGGCCGGCAATCTGGTCGCGGCGATTGGCGCGCCTGCCGCGAATATCGCGGGCATCCTCACCACGCTCGAGGAGCGCGAGGCGGCTTGAAGCAACCGATAGGTTCGCGTGGACAACCCCTTGTCACACCGGATTTCACACCTTATCTGATGGAACCTGAAAATGGCTGATCTTAAGAAACTGGCGCAAGAGATCGTGGGGCTTACCCTGCTCGAGGCGTCCGAACTGAAGCAAATCCTCAAGGACGAGTACGGCATCGAACCCGCCGCCGGCGGCGCGATGATGATGGCGGCAGGTCCGGCCGCGGGTGCTGCACCCGCCGAGGCCGCCGAGGAGCAGACCGAATTCGACGTGATCCTCAAGGCGGCCGGCGCCCAGAAGATCAACGTCATCAAGGAGGTCCGCGCGATCACCGGCCTCGGCCTCAAGGAAGCCAAGGACCTCGTCGAGGCCGGCGGCAAGGCCGTGAAGGAAGGCGTCTCCAAGTCGGAAGCCGAGGAGATCCAGAAGAAGCTCGTCGCCGCGGGAGCGGAAGTCGAGCTGAAGTGAGCATTGCACGCAACCGTTGGTTGCGTTAACGAATCGGACTGGATCCGCGACGTCGCGGGTCCAGTTTCGTGCGTCTCTTGGGGCACCCGCGCGCGGGTATCGCGAAAGACGCAGGATCGGTCCGGGTGTGCGATCTGGGAAATCGCACCAGCATTGGACCTGAAGCGTCCGGCACAGCCGAGGCACCCGTTCCCCGCCGGGTGGCTCGCATGCAATGTAGAGGTTTGAGCATGGCTCAGCGGTACTCAGGTCACAAGCGTATTCGCAAGTTCTACGGCAAGATCCGCGAAGTCGCGGAAATGCCGAACCTCATCGAGGTTCAGAAGTCCAGCTACGATCTGTTCCTCAACTCCGGTGACCAGGACGTCCCGCTCGACGGCGAAGGCATCAAGGGAACGTTCCAGTCCGTCTTCCCGATCAAGGACTTCAATGAGACTGCGGTGCTCGAGTTCGTCAAGTACGAACTCGAGCCGCCGAAGTACGACGTCCAGGAGTGCATGCAGCGCGACATGACCTATGCCGCGCCGCTGAAGGTCACCTTGCGCCTCATCGTCTTCGAAGTCGACGAGGAGACCGGCGCCCGCAGCGTCAAGGACATCAAGGAGCAGGACGTCTACATGGGCGACATGCCCTTGATGACGTCGTGGGGTACCTTCATCGTCAACGGCACCGAGCGCGTCATCGTGTCGCAGATGCACCGTAGCCCCGGCGTCTTCTTCGACCACGACAAGGGCAAGACCCATTCCTCGGGCAAGCTGCTCTTCACCAGTCGCGTGATCCCCTACCGCGGCTCCTGGCTCGACTTCGAGTTCGACGCCAAGGACATCGTCTTCGCCCGCATCGACCGCCGCCGGAAGCTGCCGGTGACGACGCTGCTCTATGCCCTCGGCATGGACCAGGACGCCATCATGGCGGCCTATTACGACACCGTGACCTACCGCAAGGAAGGCAACTTCTGGGCGACGAAGTTCTTCCCCGAGCGCCAGCGCGGCACCAAGCCGAACCACGATCTCGTGAACGCCGCCACCGGCGAAGTCATCGCCGAGGCCGGCAAGAAGATCACCCCGCGCATGGTCAAGGAATGGCAGGACAAGGGCGACATCGCCGAGGTCCTGGTGCCGTTCGAGGCCATCGTCGGCCGTTTCGCCGCCCGCGACATCATCAACGAGGAAACCGGCCTGATCTGGGCCGAGGCCGGCGACGAGCTGACCTGGGACATCGACGCCAAGACCGGCGACGTCACCGGCGGCACCCTCAAGGTGCTTCTGGACAACGGCATCACCGAGGTCCCGACGCTCGACGTCGATAACATCAACGTCGGCGCCTACATCCGCAACACGATGCAGGTCGACAAGAACATGAACCGCGACCAGGCGCTCATGGACATCTACCGCGTCATGCGCCCGGGCGAGCCGCCGACGGTCGACGCCGCCGACAGCATGTTCCAGTCGCTGTTCTTCGATCCCGAGCGCTACGACCTCTCGGCGGTCGGCCGGGTCAAGATGAACATGCGCCTCGACCTCGACGCGCCCGACACCATGCGCACGCTGCGCAACGAGGACATCATCGCCTGCATCAAGGCGCTGGTGGACCTCCGCGACGGCAGGGGCGAGATCGACGACATCGACCACCTCGGCAACCGCCGGGTGCGCTCGGTGGGCGAGCTGATGGAGAACCAGTACCGCGTCGGCCTCCTCCGCATGGAGCGGGCGATCCGCGAGCGCATGTCCTCCGTCGAGATCGACACGGTGATGCCGCAGGATCTCATCAACGCCAAGCCCGCGGCGGCAGCGGTGCGCGAGTTCTTCGGCTCGTCGCAGCTCAGCCAGTTCATGGACCAGACCAACCCGCTCTCGGAGGTCACCCACAAGCGCCGCCTCTCGGCGCTCGGACCGGGCGGCCTGACCCGCGAGCGCGCCGGCTTCGAGGTCCGCGACGTCCACCCGACCCACTACGGCCGGATGTGCCCGATCGAGACCCCCGAAGGCCCGAACATCGGCCTGATCAACTCGCTCGCCTCCTTCGCGCGCGTCAACAAGTACGGCTTCATCGAGACCCCGTACCGGCACGTCCGGGACGGCCAGGTCACCGACGAGGTGCAGTACATGTCCGCCACCGAGGAGATGCGCCACACCATCGCGCAGGCCAACGCCAACCTCGACGAGAACGGCCGCTTCGTGAACGACCTCGTCTCCACCCGCAAGGGCGGCGACTTCATGCTGAACCCGCCGGCGAACGTCGACCTGATCGACGTCTCGCCGAAGCAGCTCGTGTCGGTCGCCGCGTCGCTGATCCCGTTCCTCGAGAACGACGACGCGAACCGCGCGCTGATGGGCTCGAACATGCAGCGGCAGGCGGTGCCGCTGCTGCGCGCCGAGGCCCCGTTCGTCGGAACCGGCATCGAGGAGATCGTGGCGCGCGACTCGCGGTGCGGCGATCACCGCGCACCGCGCCGGCGTCGTCGACCAGGTCGACGCGATGCGCATCGTCGTGCGCGCGACCGAGGACGTGGCCCCGGGCGATCCCGGCGTCGACATCTACCGGCTGCGCAAGTTCCAGCGCTCCAACCAGAACACCTGCATCAACCAGCGTCCGCTGGTGAAGGTGGGCGACACGGTCACCCGCGGCGAGTTCATCGCCGACGGTCCCTCGACCGACCTCGGCGAGCTGGCACTCGGCAAGAACGTGCTGGTCGCCTTCATGCCCTGGAACGGCTACAACTACGAGGACTCGATCCTCATCTCCGAGCGGATCGTCAAGGACGACGTCTTCACCTCGATCCACATCGAGGAATTCGAAGTCGCCGCCCGTGACACCAAGCTCGGGCCCGAGGAGATCACCCGCGACATCCCCAACGTCGGCGAGGAGGCGCTCCGCAACCTCGACGAGGCCGGCATCGTCTACATCGGCGCCGAAGTCGGCCCCGCCGACATCCTGGTGGGCAAGATCACCCCCAAGGGCGAGAGCCCGATGACGCCGGAGGAAAAGCTGCTGCGCGCCATCTTCGGCGAGAAGGCGTCGGACGTCCGCGACACCAGCCTGCGTCTGCCCCCGGGCGACTACGGCACGGTCGTGGAAGTGCGCGTCTTCAACCGGCACGGCGTCGAGAAGGACGAGCGCGCGCTGCAGATCGAGCGCGAGGAAGTCGAGCGTCTCAGCCGCGACCGCGACGACGAGATGGCGATCCTCGAGCGCAACATCTACTCGCGCCTGCGCGAGATGATCCTCGGCAAGACCGCGGTGAAGGGCCCCAAGGGCGTGAAGCCGGGCTCGGTCATCGACGAGGAGCTGCTCGGCACGCTGTCCCGCGGCCAGTGGTGGCAGCTCGCCCTCGGCGAGGATGCCGACGCGCAGAGCCAGGAGGCGCTGCACGGCCAGTTCGAGCTGCAGAAGCGCGCGCTCGAACGCCGCTTCGACGACAAGGTCGAGAAGGTTCGCCGCGGCGACGACCTGCCCCCGGGCGTGATGAAGATGGTCAAGGTCTTCATCGCGGTGAAGCGCAAGCTCCAGCCCGGCGACAAGATGGCCGGCCGCCACGGCAACAAGGGCGTGATCTCCAAGGTCGTTCCGCAGGAGGACATGCCGTTCCTCGCCGACGGGACGCCGGTCGACTTCGTGCTCAACCCGCTCGGCGTGCCGAGCCGCATGAACGTCGGCCAGATCCTCGAGACGCACATGGGCTGGGCCGCGCGCGGCCTCGGCATGGCGATCGACCAGGGCCTGCAGGAGTACCGCCACAAGGGCGACCTCGCCCCGCTCAAGGAGGCGATGAAGATCGCCTACGGCGAGGACGTCTACAACGAGGCGATCTCCGACCTGCCGCTCGACGAGTTCCTCGAGGTCTCCGGCAACGTCACGGCGGGCGTGCCCATCGCGACCCCGGTCTTCGACGGCGCCAAGGAGGCCGACGTCAACGACGCGCTCCGGCGCGCCGGCTTCGACACCTCGGGCCAGTCGATCGTCTTCGACGGCCGCTCGGGCGAGCAGTTCACCCGCCCGGTGACCGTCGGCGTGAAGTATCTGCTGAAGCTGCACCACCTCGTGGACGACAAGATCCACGCGCGCTCCACCGGCCCCTACTCGCTCGTCACCCAGCAGCCGCTGGGCGGCAAGGCGCAGTTCGGCGGCCAGCGGTTCGGCGAGATGGAGGTCTGGGCCCTTGAAGCCTACGGCGCGGCCTATACCTTGCAGGAGATGCTCACCGTGAAATCGGACGACGTGGCCGGCCGGACCAAGGTCTACGAGTCGATCGTCAAGGGCGAGGACAACTTCGAGGCCGGCGTGCCGGAATCGTTCAACGTCCTCGTCAAGGAGATCCGCTCGCTCGGCCTCAACATCGAGCTCTTGGACTCGGAAGCGGAGTGAGGGCGCCCGGCGCCCTCACCCTCCCTGTCACGCTTTTGAGGATTTGATCCATGAACCAGGAAATCACCAACCCGTTCGCCCCGGTCGCGCCGCTGCGGACCTTCGACGAGATCAAGATCTCTCTGGCGAGCCCGGAGCGGATTCTCTCGTGGTCGTTCGGCGAGATCAAGAAGCCCGAGACCATCAACTACCGCACGTTCAAGCCGGAGCGGGACGGCCTCTTCTGCGCGCGCATCTTCGGTCCGATCAAGGACTACGAGTGCCTGTGCGGCAAGTACAAGCGGATGAAGTATCGCGGCGTCGTCTGCGAGAAGTGCGGCGTGGAAGTGACGCTGCAGAAGGTCCGGCGCGAGCGCATGGGCCACATCGAGCTCGCCTCGCCGGTCGCGCACATCTGGTTCCTGAAGTCGCTGCCGTCGCGCATCGGCCTGATGCTCGACATGACGCTGCGCGACCTCGAGCGCATCCTCTACTTCGAGCAGTACGTCGTGGTCGAGCCGGGCCTGACCGATCTCAAGCACGGCCAGCTCCTCAACGAGGACGAGTTCCTCGACAAGGTCGACCAGTTCGGCGAGGACGCCTTCCGCGCCGGCATCGGCGCCGAGGCGATCCGCGAGATGCTGGCCGCCATCGACCTCGAGACCGAGGCCGAGCAGCTGCGCGCCGACCTCGCCGAGGCGACCGGCGAGCTGAAGCCCAAGAAGATCATCAAGCGGCTGAAGCTGGTCGAGTCCTTCCGCGAGTCGGGCAACCGCCCCGAGTGGATGGTCCTCACCGTCATCCCGGTGATCCCGCCGGAGCTGCGCCCGCTCGTCCCGCTCGACGGCGGCCGCTTCGCCACGTCCGACCTCAACGACCTCTACCGCCGCGTCATCAACCGCAACAACCGCCTGAAGCGGCTGATCGAACTGCGCGCGCCCGACATCATCATCCGCAACGAGAAGCGGATGCTGCAGGAATCGGTCGACGCGCTCTTCGACAACGGCCGGCGCGGCCGGGTCATCACCGGCACCAACAAGCGGCCGCTGAAGTCGCTCTCCGACATGCTCAAGGGCAAGCAGGGCCGCTTCCGGCAGAACCTGCTCGGCAAGCGCGTCGACTTCTCCGGCCGCTCGGTCATCGTGACCGGGCCTGGAACTCAAACTGCACCAGTGCGGCCTGCCGAAGAAGATGGCGCTCGAACTCTTCAAGCCGTTCATCTACGCCCGCCTCGACGCGAAGGGCCTCTCCTCGACCGTCAAGCAGGCCAAGAAGCTGGTGGAGAAGGAGCGCCCCGAGGTCTGGGACATCCTGGACGAGGTCATCCGCGAGCACCCGGTGCTCCTCAACCGCGCGCCGACGCTGCACCGCCTCGGCATCCAGGCCTTCGAGCCGGTGCTGATCGAGGGCAAGGCAATCCAGCTTCACCCGCTGGTCTGCGCCGCGTTCAACGCCGACTTCGACGGCGACCAGATGGCCGTGCACGTCCCGCTGAGCCTCGAGGCCCAGCTGGAAGCGCGCGTCCTGATGATGTCGACCAACAACGTGCTCTCGCCGGCAAACGGCAAGCCGATCATCGTGCCGTCTCAGGACATGATCCTCGGCCTCTACTACCTCTCGATCGCCCGCGACGGCCAGCCCGGCGAGGGCATGACCTTCGCCTCGATCGAGGAAGTCGACCACGCGCTCCACGCGGGGATCGTCAACCTGCACTCCAAGATCAAGGCCCGCATCGAGCAGATCGACGAGACCGGCAACGCGGTGATGATGCGTTTCGACACCACGCCCGGCCGCCTGCGGCTTGGGACGCTGCTGCCGAAGAACTTCAAGACGCCGTTCGACATCGTCAACCGGCTCCTGCGCAAGAAGGAAGTCGGCGAGGTCATCGACACCGTCTACCGCCACTGCGGCCAGAAGGAATCGGTGATCTTCTGCGACCAGATCATGACGATGGGCTTCACCGAGGCGTTCAAGGCCGGCATCTCGTTCGGCAAGGACGACATGGTGATCCCCGACACCAAGTGGGACCTTGGTCAACTCGACCCGCGACCAGGTCAAGGAGTTCGAGCAGCAGTACATGGACGGCCTGATCACCCAGGGCGAAAAGTACAACAAGGTGGTGGACGCCTGGTCCAAGTGCTCCGACGTCGTCGCCGACGCGATGATGGCCGAGATCTCGTCCACCCGCCGCGACGAGCATGGCGCCGAGATGGAGCCGAACTCGGTCTACATGATGTCGCACTCCGGTGCGCGCGGCAGCCCTGCGCAGATGAAGCAGCTCGGCGGCATGCGCGGTCTCATGGCCAAGCCCTCGGGCGAGATCATCGAGACGCCGATCGTGTCGAACTTCAAGGAAGGCCTGACCGTGCTCGAGTACTTCAACTCGACCCACGGCGCCCGCAAGGGCCTCGCCGACACTGCGCTCAAGACCGCGAACTCGGGCTATCTCACCCGCCGCCTGGTGGACGTGGCGCAGGACTGCATCGTCAAGATCGACGACTGCGGCACCGACCGCTCGATCACCGCGCGCGCCGCGATCAGCGACGGCGAGGTGGTGTCCTCGCTCAGCGAGCGCATCCTCGGCCGCGTCGCGGCGGAGGACGTGCTCGATCCCAAGACCCACGAGGTGATCTTCCACCGCAACGATCTCATCGACGAGCGCGACGCCGACCTCATCGAGGCCGCCGGCGTGCTCGAGATGCAGATCCGCTCGCCGCTGACCTGCGAGGCCGAGGACGGCATCTGCGCCCAGTGCTACGGGCGCGATCTGGCCCGCGGCACCAAGGTGAACCCGGGCGAGGCGGTCGGCATCATCGCCGCCCAGTCGATCGGCGAGCCGGGCACCCAGCTGACGATGCGGACGTTCCACATCGGCGGCATCGCGCAGGGCGGCTCGCAGTCCTTCCTCGAGGCGAGCCAGGAGGGCGTGCTGCAGTTCCGCGGCGCCAACCTGCTCACCAACGCGGACGGCGAGCAGATCACCATGGCGCGCACCATGGAGATCGCGATCGTCGACGACAACGGCGTGGACCGGGCCGTGCACAAGCTCGGCTACGGCACCAAGCTGCTGTCCAAGGAGGGCGCCCACGTCGCACGCGGCGACAAGCTCGCGGAGTGGGATCCCTACACCCTGCCGATCCTCGCGGAGAAGGCGGGCGTCGCGAAGTTCGTCGATCTCACCCCGGGCTTCTCGGTCCGCGAGGAGATGGACGACGCGACGGGCATCAGCCAGAAGATCGTCTCCGACTGGCGCGCGGCACCCCGTGGCAACGACCTCAAGCCCGAGGTCATCGTCATGGACCCCGCCTCCGGCGAGCCGGTGCGGCTGGACAACGGCAACCCCGAGGTCCACGCCATGTCGGTCGACGCCATCCTCTCGGTCGAGGACGGCCAGGCGCTGCGCCCGGGCGACGTCATCGCGCGTATCCCGCGCGAGGGCGCCAAGACCAAGGACATCACCGGCGGTCTGCCGCGGGTGGCGGAGCTCTTCGAGGCGCGGCGTCCCAAGGACCACGCGATCATCGCCGAGATTTCCGGCCACGTGCACTTCGGCAAGGACTTCAAGAACAAGCGGCGGATCACCATCCAGCCGCAGGAAGAAGGCGCCGAGGCCGTCGAGTACATGGTGCCCAAGGGCAAGCACATCCCGGTGCAGGAAGGCGACTTCATCTCCAAGGGCGAGTACATCATGGACGGCAATCCCGCGCCGCATGACATCCTCGCCATCCTCGGGATCGAGGCGCTGGCCGACTACCTGATCGAGGAGGTGCAGGAGGTCTATCGCCTGCAGGGCGTGAAGATCAACGACAAGCACATCGAGGTGATCGTCCGCCAGATGCTGCAGAAGTGGGAGATCGCCGAGTCCGGCGGGACCACGCTTCTGAAAGGCGAGCAGGTCGACAAGATCGAGTTCGACGAGGAGAACGAGAAGGCGGTCGCCGCCGGCCGCGAACCGGCCAAGGGCGCACCGATCCTGCTCGGCATCACCAAGGCGAGCCTGCAGACCCGCTCGTTCATCTCCGCCGCCTCCTTCCAGGAGACGACGCGGGTGCTGACCGAGGCCGCGACCCAGGGCAAGCGCGACAAGCTCGTCGGGCTCAAGGAGAACGTCATCGTCGGCCGGCTGATCCCGGCCGGCACCGGCGGCGCGACCCACACGATCAAGCACATCGCGACCGAGCGGGACGCCAAGATCATCGCCGATCGCCGCGAGGAGGCGACGGTGGCCTTGGCGCTCGAAGAGCCCGCCGAACCCGAGACCGTCGGCTTCGACGCGGACTGAGCATCGGCCCCGGCGGAGCCGACCAGAACGGATCGGGCGGCAGGAGGAACCCCTCCTGCCGCCCGATCGAATTCCGGGAGTGTCGAAAGCGCCGGCTCCCCTCCCCGTCCGGGCTTTGCTATCCTCCCGCCCATGGAGCCCGCCCCGAGCCTCTGCCGCGCCTGCCTGACCGCCTTCGAGGCGCCGGGCCGCTGCCCGGCCTGCCGGTCGCCGCGCACCCTCTCCCATCCCGAACTCTTCAGCCTCTCCATCGCGCACCTCGACTGCGATGCGTTCTACGCCTCGGTCGAGAAGCGCGACGACCCCTCGCTCCGCGACAAGCCGGTCATCGTCGGCGGCGGCACCCGCGGCGTCGTCTCGACCTGCTGCTACATCGCCCGGATCAAGGGCGTCCGCTCGGCGATGCCGATGTTCAAGGCGCTCGCACTCTGCCCCGAGGCGGTGGTGGTGCGGCCGCGGATGGACCTCTACGCCGAGGTCTCGCGCGCGATCCGGGCGATGATGCTCGACCTCACGCCGCAGGTGGAACCGCTGTCGCTCGACGAGGCCTTCCTCGATCTCACCGGCACCGAGCGCCTGCACCACGCGCCGCCGGTCGTCCTCCTCGCGCGCCTGCAGTCGCGCATCGAGCGCGAGGTCGGGATCACCGCCTCCGTCGGGCTCTCGCACAACAAGTTCCTCGCCAAGATCGCCTCCGACATCGACAAGCCGCGCGGCTTTGCCCTGGTCGGCCGCGGCGAGACCCTCGACTTTCTCGGCCGCCAGCCGGTGTCGCTGATCTGGGGGGTCGGCCAGGCCACCCTGACGGCGCTGCAGGCCGAAGGCATCCGCACCATCGCCGACCTGCGCAGCCGCGACCGCAAGGCGCTGATCACCCGCTTCGGCAGCCTCGGCGACCGGCTCTTCCACCTCGCCCGGGGCGACGACAGCCGGGCCGTCAGCCCGCACCACGCGATCAAGTCGATCTCGCACGAGACCACGTTCGACGCCGACACCGCCGATCTCGACACCCTGCGCTGGCACCTCTGGTCGCTCGCCGAGCAGGTCTCGGCCCGCGCCAAGGCCCGCACCCTGGCGGGAGCCGTGGTCACCCTCAAGCTGAAGCGGGCGAATCACAGCACCCTCACCCGCCGCCAGACGCTCGACGCGCCGACCCAGATGGCCGACCGGCTCTACCGGACCGCGCTGCCGATGCTGCGCCGCGATATCGCCGCCGGTCCGTTCCGGCTCATCGGCATCGGCCTTGCCACCCTCACCTCGGCGGGACCGGAAACCTCCGGCGACCTGCTCGATCCGGCAGCGTCCCGGCATCTGGCGGCGGAACGGGCAGCCGACCGAATTCGCGCCCGGTTCGGCGCGGACTCGATCAGGCTTGGTCGGTCATTGCGCTGATTTCCCGCAGCAGCCCCCGTCTGAGCTGAATTTTTAAGCAGCGGACCGAAAATTATCGCACATCAGCGAAAAACGCCGAGCCCCCGGTTGACTATGCTGCGCCGCGGCATAATGTTGGATACGTGATGCGTTGCATCATACACGCCCTACGGGCGTTTCCTCCCTAAACTTGGGCCGTGCCTCGTGCACGGCCTCTTTTTTTGTCGAACCCCAACGCGCCGCAGGGCATCTCCCGCGGGCCGCGGCAGGGCCAACGTTTAGCAGTATCCCGGCGGCGCATATGCGGATATCCTGAACACCGCTGGAGGATTGGCCTTCGGGGAGACATCAGTCGCTCCCTACCGGCCTTTTCGGAAGGCGAGCGTAACAATCTCCGCTTGCGGGTCCAGCCAGGTCCTTCGGCCTGGTGTCCCCCGAGGCGCACGAGAGGATCAAAGACCATGACCAGGGCTTATACGGCTCTGCGCGACAGCGTTGCCGCGCGCTATCCCGAGGGCGCCACGCCCGGAGGCGTCAGCGTGGACGACATCGTCCAGCTGAGACTTCAGAACACCTACGACACCCATCTCGACATCGCCCGGGCGATGGCCCGCGTGATGCGCGCCGACATGGCGGCCTACGACGCCGATCCGTCGCAGTTCACCCAGTCGCTCGGCTGCTGGTCGGGCTTCCACGCCCAGCAGATGGTCAAGGCGGTCAAGCGCCTGCGCGGCACCACCCGGGGCACCTACGTCTATCTCTCGGGCTGGATGGTCGCGGGCCTCCGCAACCGCTGGGGCCACCTGCCCGACCAGTCGATGCACGAGAAGACCGCCGTGGTCGATCTCGTCGACGAAATCTACGTCTCGCTGCGCCAGGCCGACGAGGTGGCGCTGAACGACCTCTTCGCCAAGGTGAAGAAGGCGCGCAAGTCCGGCGACGCCGCCGCCGAGAAGGCCGCCATCGCCGAGATCGACGGCTTCGAGAGCCACGTCGTGCCGATCATCGCCGACATCGACGCCGGCTTCGGCAACGAGCACGCCACCTACCTCCTCGCCAAGGAGCTCATCAAGGCCGGCGCCTGCGCGCTCCAGATCGAGAACCAGGTCTCCGACGCCAAGCAGTGCGGCCACCAGGACGGCAAGGTCACCGTCCCGCGCGAGGACTTCATCGAAAAGCTCCGCGCCTGCCGCCTCGCCTTCGAGGAACTCGGGGTCGAGGACGGCGTCATCGTCGCCCGCACCGACTCGTTCGGTGCCGGCCTCACCCAGAAGGTGCCGGTCAGCCAGCGCCCCGGCGATCTCGCGGCCGAGTACATCAAGTGGCTGAAGGTCGAGCCGATCACGGCCGCGAACCCGATCGCCGAGGGCGAGCTCGCGCTCTTCCGCGACGGCGCCTTCGTCAAGCCGGTGCGGATGGCGAACGGCCTCTTCGCCTTCCGCGAAGGCACCGGCCGCGCCCGGGTGATCGAGGATTGCATCGCCTCGCTCAACGAGGGTGGCGCGGACCTCGTCTGGATCGAGACCGACACGCCGAACGTCGACGAGATCGCCTCGATCGTCGCCGAAATCCGCAAGGCCGCGCCGCACGCCAAGCTCACCTACAACAACTCGCCGTCGTTCAACTGGACGCTGAACCTGCGCAAGCAGGTGCGGGCCCAGTGGATCGCCGACGGGCGGATCGCCGAGGGCGACTATCCCGACGACGCCACGCTGATGTCGGCCGACTTCGACGCGTCGGACCTCGGCCGCGAGGCCGACGCCCGGCTGAAGGCGTTCCAGACCGACATCGCGGCCCGCGCCGGCGTGTTCCACAACCTCATCACGCTGCCGACCTTCCACCTGACGGCAAAGTCGATGGACGAGCTCAGCCACGGCTACTTCGGCGAGGACAAGATGCTCGCCTACGTCGCGAACGTGCAGCGCCAGGAGATCCGGCGCGGCATCTCGGCGGTCAAGCACCAGCACGAGGTCGGCTCCGACCTCGGCGACACCTTCAAGGAAATGGTGTCGGGCGAGCGCGCGCTGAAAGCCGGCGGCCACGCCAACACCATGAACCAGTTCGCCGCGGAGTGAACTCCGACGCATTCGCCGCGCGGGGGTCGCGCGGCGGCGACAGCCCACACAAGGAAACCAGAGCCATGGCTGCACAGTCCGAATTCCGCCGGGTCGAAGTGACCGAGAGCCCCAACGTCGACCGGGCGATCAACCGCGTCGCCGAAGCCGTCCACCGCCTCAACGAGGCGGTGCAGCGCGCCGTCGCCTCCGGCGTCTCGGTGGAGCTGATCCGCGTCTCGCGGTTTCACGACGGCTCCGGGAACTGGGGCGACCAGGTCGTCCCGATGATCCGGGGCGGCGCGGCGGTGGAAAAGTCCGACGCCTGACCGAGAACGACAGGGCGGCGCTCATGGCGCCGCCCGACGGCGCTACTCGGCGGCGACCGGCAGGCTCAGCGTCGGCGGCGAGAGCCCGGCGAGCCCGGCGACCACCCGGGCGACGAGCCCGGCGATCTCGTCGAAGCAAGGCAGCCGCTCGATCCGGGTCTCGTCCATGTAGAGCGCGCGGTCGATCTCGATCTGCAGCGCCTGCGCGCCGCTCTGCGGTTTGCCGTAGGTCTGGGTGATGTAGCCCCCGGCGAACGGCGCGTTGCGCGCCACCGCAAAGCCCGCCGCGGCAAAAATGTCGGTTGCGGCATCGATCAGCCAGCGGTCGCAGGCGACGCCGAACCTGTCGCCGAGGATCACGTTGGGCCGGCGTCCCCAGATCGACGGCGCGGCGGTCAGCGCGTCGTGCGGCATCGAATGGCAGTCGAAGAGGATCGACATGCCGAACATCGCCCGGGCCTCCGCGAGGAGCGAGCGCAGGCGGTCGTGGTAGGGCTGCCAGTAGTCGGCGATTCGCCGCTGCGCCTCGGCGAGACTGAGCTTGCCCTCGATGATCGGCCGCCCCTCGGCGACCACCCGCGGGATCACGCCGAGCCCGGCCGCGATGCGGGCGTTGAGGTAGCGCCGGCTCATGCCGTTGATCAGCGCCGGATCGAGGTCCTCGGAGGCGCGGTTGAGGTCGATGCAGGCGCGCGGCACCCGCGCCGCAAGCAGCGGGGCACCGGCTTCCGGCGCAAATGCAAAGAGCTCGTCGACGAACGCGTCTTCGGAGGACCGGATCTGCAGCGGCCCGAGCAGGGTGCGGCCGAGAAACGCCTCGGCATAGTCCGCACCGCTGTGCGGCGAACTGAAGACCGCGCAGGATCGGCGGGTGGCCGGCATGCGAAGCGCGTAGACCGGTTTCTCCATGCGTTCCCTGCCCTCTCTGTGCCAGAGTATAGACCGTGTCACGGAAAGGCAAAATGCCTTGAACCGTCCGCGGAGCCCCTATATAGGACTGCCGACGGAGCGGACGCCTCGGGCGTGCGGTCCTTCGGGCGTATAGCTCAGCGGGAGAGCACTTCGTTGACATCGAAGGGGTCACAGGTTCAATCCCTGTTACGCCCACCATATTTCCCGCAAGGGAACGGCTGAACCAGGCGCAGGCACTTCCGCGCGCCGCAGGAAAGGAGAGAGGCTATGAAGGTCGTCAATTCGCTTCGCTCCCTGAAGCAGCGCCATCGCGATTGCCGCGTCGTGCGCCGCAAGGGGCGCGTCTACGTCATCAACAAGACCCAGCGCCGCTTCAAGGCCCGCCAGGGCTGAGGCCCGGCGCCTGAAGAGCTGATCGAACCGCGCCCCGGCGCGGTTTTTTCTTGCCCTAACCGCCGCATCCGTTGACGCGCTGGACGGCAGCGCCGAGAACGGCGCGAACGCCGGTCGGAGGGATCGCCCATGTACACGAGCTTGAACGGCTCCGCCCATCCCCGGGCGGCGGCGGAGATTGCGATTGCCGCGGTCCCCGAGGACGAGCGGGTCTGGGTGCCGCAGGCGGACGGCGTCTGGTTCCGCCCCCTGATGCTGAACACCCGGGCCGGTCAGTGGTGCAACCTCCTGCGGGTGCGCCGCTCCGGCGTGCTGTCGCGGCACCTGCACCCCAACCCGGTGCACGGCTACGTCATCAAGGGGCGCTGGCACTACCGCGAGCACGACTGGGTGGCCGAGACCGGCTCCTACGTCTTCGAGCCGCCGGGCGAGATCCACACCCTGCTGGTGCCCGAGGACTGCCCGGAGATGATCACCTTCTTCAACATCACCGGCTCGATGGTCTATCTCGACGAGCAGAACGCCCACGTCGGCTACGAGGACGTCTTCACCAAGATCGACATGTGCAGCGCCCACTACGACCGGGTCGGGCTGGGGGCGGACTTTGTCGAGCAGTTCATCCGCTGAACCGAGCGCCGGCCGCCTGGCCGGCGGGCTGGTTCGAGGGCCGGCGGGTGCTGGTCAGCGGCGGCACCTCGGGCATCGGCGCGGCGGTCTCGCGCGCCTTCGCCCGCGCCGGCGCCGCGGTCACCGCCACCGGCGTCGCCCCGTCGGAGCTCGACGCGCTCGCCGGCGACCCCGACCTCGCGGGCGCGGACCTGCGGCAGCTCGACGTGCGCGACGCCGCCGCGATCGCCGCACTGGTGGCGTCGCTCCCCGCCCTCGACATCCTCGTCAACTGCGCCGGCATCATCGCCCGCGGCCGCGAGCACGACCCGGCGGTCTTCGCCGAGGTGATCGACGTCAACCTCACCGGCACCATGCGCCTCTGCGCCGCCGCGCGCCCCCTCCTCGCCGCAGCGCCGGGCGGCGCGATCGTCAATCTCGCCTCGATGCTCTCGATCTTCGGCGGCGGCCTCGTGCCCGGCTATTCCGCCAGCAAGGGCGGCATCGCCCAGCTCACCAAGTCGCTCGCCATCGCCTACGCCCCGGACCGCATCCGGGTCAACGCGGTCGCTCCGGGATGGATCAGCACGCCGCTCACCGCCGCGCTCGAGGCCGACCCGGCCCGCTCGGACGCCATCCTCGCCCGCACCCCCCTCGCCCGCTGGGGCACGCCGGACGAGGTCGCCGCGGCGATCCTCTTTCTCGCCTCCCCGGCCGCTTCCTTCGTCACCGGCTCGATCCTGACGGTCGACGGCGGCTACTCGGTCGCCTGACGAAAAACCCCGGCCGCGGGAAGCGGCCGGGGTGGCACCAGGATACTCTGAAACCAGGCACTACAACTCGGGTGGCGACGGACTCAGTTGTCGCCGGTCGAGGTGTCGCGGGCGAACTTGGCCGCCGCGATCTCGCTCAGGGTCAGCCCCGACGCCGCCTCGGCCGACAGGCCGGCGCTGGCGACGAGCTGGTCGTGGCCGAAGAACATGACGGGCGAGCGGGTCGCCATGCTCACGGAGCCACCCTTGACCGCCTGCTGCTCGTCACCGCGGCTCTCGCGGTTGATCTTCGCGACGAAGATCTCGTCGACCGACATCCCCTGCGCCTCTTCGGGCGTCAGCCCGGCAGCCGCGGCCAGCTGGTCGTGCGAGCCGGTTCCGGTGGCCGGAACGACGAACACGATGCGGTCGTCGTGGCGGGTGTCGTTGTTGAACTTCGCCTGGGCGATCTCGCTCAGCGACAGGGACTGCGCCTGCGCCTGGGTCAGCCCCGCGGACGCGGCGAGCTGGCTGTTGTCGGCGAAGGCGGGCGCTGCGGCGATCAGGGCGACGGCAGCAGCGGCGAAGGTATTGACGGCGTACTTCATGATACATTCCTTTATAAAGAGGACACAGTGCTAGCGAGTTAGGAACCGGCAATCTTCCAGCGCTTAATTGGCCTTGTCTTGGTCGATGTCCCGAGGCTTCATCGCCTCTGTTTCGCATGTACGTAACATGCGCCGTGCATGTTTCAGGACTCACGCACCCGTGTCTTCGGTCGTTTCAAATGCGAGAAGCGGAACGGAGCTTCAGCGGCCCCTGATCCTGGGATCGAGCGCGTCGCGCAGGCCGTCGCCGATGAAGTTGATCGACAGCACCGTCAGCGAGATCGCGAGGCCCGGCCAGATCACCCGCGCCGGCGTCAGGGTCATGAAGTTCGCGCCGTCGAAGAGCAGCCGCCCCCACGTCGGGAAATCCGACGGAAAGCCGAGGCCGAGAAAGCTCAGCGCGCTCTCGGTGATGATGGCGTTGGCGACGCCGAGCGTCGCGGACACCATGATCGGCGACAGCACGTTCGGCAGCACGTGCCGGGTGATGATCCGCCCCGGCGGCGTGCCGATCGACTTGGCCGCCAGCACGAACTCGCGCTCCTTGAGCGCCAGCACGTCGCCCCGTACGATCCGCGCCGTGTGCATCCAGCTGGTGATGCCGATGATGACGACGATCAGCAGGAAGATCCCCAACTCCGGCCCGATCACCGCGCGGAGCGTGTCGCGGAAAAGCATGATCACGACCAGCAGCAGCGGCAGGATCGGCAGCGCCAGGAAGAGGTCGGTGGTGCGCATCAGCAAGCCGTCGACCCGACGGAAATAGCCGGCCAGCACCCCGATCAGCGTGCCGAGAAAGAGCGCCAGCAGCATCGCCGTCACGCCGACCGCCAGCGACACCCGCCCGCCCTGCAGCACCTGGGCGAAGATGTCGCGGCCGATGTTGTCGGTCCCCATCGGATGCGCCAGCGACGGCAGCACGTTGCGCGCCTTGGTGTCGATGTACGTCGGATCGATGTTGTAGATCATCGGCCCGAACACCACCGCCAGCACGATCACCGCAAAGATGACGACGCCGGCCATCGCGCCGCGATGATGGCGGAACTGGAACCAGACGTCGCTCCAGAGCGATCGCTGCGGCGCGTCGACCACCGGCGGGATGTTGGCGGCCGCGGCGGTGTCAGTCATAGCGGATCCTCGGGTCGAGGATGCCGTAGAGGACGTCGGCGATCAGGTTGAAGAGCACGATCAGGATCGCGAAGATGAAGGTCAGCGTCTGCACCAGCGGCAGGTCCGCCCCCTGGATGCCGGTGATCAGGAGTTGCCCCAGCCCGTTCACCCGGAAGATCTGCTCGGTGATGATCGCGCCGCCGAAGATCGTCGGGATACCGAGCGCGATCACCGTCACCACCGGGATCAGGCTGTTCCTGAGCACGTGCACCAGCAGCACCACCGATTCCTTCATGCCCTTGGCCCGGGCGGTGCGCACGTAGTCCTGGCTCAGGTTGTCGAGCATCGAGGCCCGCATGTAGCGGCTGAGCTGCGCGGCGTTGAAGAGGGCCAGCACCGTCACCGGCATGATCATCTGCTTGACCTGCAGCCAGAAGCTCGCCAGGTCGGTGACCTTGAGGTTGGTGTCGTAGATCGACGGCAGCCAGCGCAACTTGACCGAGAAGATCACGATCAAGAGCAAGCCGGTGAAGAAGGTCGGCACCGAGAAGCCCACCATCGAGAAGAACGTGCCGAACTGGTCGAACCAGGAATACTGCCGATAGGCCGAGATCACCCCGATCGGCACGGCGATCATGATGCCGAAGACGTAGGAGAGCCCGACGACCCAGAGGGTCTGCGGCAGCCGCTGCACGATCAGGTCGACCACCGGCGAGCGGGTCTGCCAGCTGATCACCCGCAGCCGGTGGGCGCTGTCGCCGATGGTCCAGCCGGTCCACTTCTCGAGGATGTTGAGCGGCTCGTTGACGAAGAACTGCTGCAGCCAGAGCAGGTAGCGCACGTGGAACGGCTGGTCGAGACCGAGGCTGGTGCGGATCTGCTCGCGCACTTCCGGCGGGATCGTCAGCGGCAGGTTCGCGGTCGGATCGCCCGGAGAAAGATCGAGCAGCGCGAAGATGATGAAGCTGATCACCAGCAGCGTCGGGATCGCGAACAAGAGCCGCCGCAGAGTGAAGGTCAGCATCGGGCCAGCTCCCGCCAGAGGAACCGCCCGGGCCGCGTCCGCCGCGGCCCGGGCGCAAGGCTCAGGATTTCACGCGGAACCAGTCGGACGCGTTCCAGAGCTCGCTGTCCCAGGCGTTCATCTTGACGCCGCCGAGCGTGTTGGACTTGGTCGAGACCCGGCCGCGATCGACCAGTGCGATGAACGACGGCGAGTTCACGATCATGTCGTTGAGCTGGATGATGATCTTGGCGCGCTCTTCCGCCCCGGCGGTCTTGCCGAGCGTCGCGAAGAGCGCGTCGAAGTCCGGGTTGCACCAGCGCGAGGTGTTGCCGCCCTGCCACTGGGTCTCGGGCCGCGGCGCTTCCTTGCAGACCCACTCGCCAAGGTACTTCTCCGGATCGGTGCCGTCGAAGTTGTTGGCGTACATCTCGACGTCGGCATAGAACTTCTGCAGCGTGTCGGGCGACCCCGGATCGGCGCCGAAGAACACGCTGGCGTCGATGTTGCGCAGCTCGACCTCGACGCCGAGCTCGTTCCACCACTGCTTGATCAGCGCCTGCGCGGCCTGCCGCACCGAGTTGGTCGAGCTCTGGTAGAGGATCGACAGCTTCTTGCCGTCCTTCTCGCGCACGCCGCTCGAGCCCATCGTCCAGCCGGCGTCGTCGAGCAGCTTCTTGGCCTGGTCCATGTCCTGGGCCTTGCACCACTCGTTGTTGGGCGAGGCGTTGATCTCCGGCGCGGGGATCAGGTTGCAGGTGATCTGGCCGGCCTCGCCGTAGCCGGTCTCGACGAGGATCTCACGGTCGATCGCAAGGCTCAGCGCCTTCACGACGTTCTCGTCGGTCAGGAACGGATGCGGGTGCGCCGCCGTCGAGCGCTCTTCGCCGAGCGCCGGGTCGGGATCGGTCTGGTTGACCTGCAGCCGCTCGACCAGCGTGCCGAACGCCGAGATCACCTCGCCTTTGCCGCCGGCCTGCATCTGCGCCAGGATCTCCGGCTCGACCTGCGCGTTCCAGGCATAGTCGAACTCGCCGGTCTCCAGCACCGAGCGCGCCGCCGACGCGGCGTCGCCGCCGCCTTTCAGCACCACGTTGGCGAAAGCGGGCTTGGCCGGGTCGCGGTAGTTCGGGTTGGCGGCCAGCAGCACCACGTCGTTCGCCTTGAAGTCCGTCACCATGAACGGGCCGGTGCCGACCGGCTTGGTGTTCGCGTCGGTGCATTCCGGCGCCTTGGCGCCGAGGCAGTCGGCGAACTGCGCCTTCTGGATGATCGGCGACTGCGCGCCGACGAACGGTCCGTAGGGATAGGGCTTGGCCACCCCGAACGTCACCTTGACGGTCTTGGGGTCGACCGCCTCGACGTTGGTCACGTCGCCGAAGTTCGAGAGCTGCGCGCAGCCGCCGCCGTCGGCGGTGCAGTACTGCCAGGTGAAGACCACGTCGTCGGCGGTGACCGGCGTGCCGTCGGACCAGAGCAGCCCGTCCTTGAGCTTCCAGGTGATCGAGGTGAGGTCCTGGCTGACCCCGCCGTTCTCGACCGTGGGGATGCCCTCGGCGAGGTAGGGCACCATCTCGCCGGCCTCGTCGTAGCGCGCCAGCGGCTCGATCACCAGGCTCGACGCCTCGAGGTCCTTGGTGCCGTTCGACAGGTACGGCGTCATGATCGAGATCGCCTGCCAGTAGAGGATGTTGAGCTGGCCGTCCGACCCGCGGTCGGCCAGCGCCGCCGAGGCGCAGAGCGACAGGGCCGCGCCTCCCATCAGGATGTTTCTCAGCTTCATGTCGGTGCTCCTCAGGCTACGGCTCTAGGTTGATCATGCAGATGGCAGGCGACCTGCCGGCCGCCGCCCTGGTCGAGCAGCTCCGGCACCTCCACCCGGCAGCGGTCGAAGACCTTGGGGCAGCGGGTGTGGAACACGCATCCCGAGGGCGGATTGGCCGGGCTCGGCACGTCGCCCTGCAGGATGATGCGCTGGCGCCGCGCCTCGGTCTCGGGGTCCGGGCTCGGAACCGCCGAGATCAGCGCCTCGGTGTAGGGATGCAGCGGCGCGCGGTAGATTTCGTCCGACGGCCCGATCTCGGCCAGTCGGCCGAGATACATCACCGCCACCCGCGTCGCGAGGTGCCGCACCATCGAGAGGTCGTGGCTGATGAAGAGATAGGTCAGCCCGAACTTCTCCTGCAGGTCCTCCAGCAGGTTGACGATCTGCGCCTGGATCGAGACGTCGAGTGCCGCGATCGGCTCGTCGCAGACGATGAACCGCGGATTGAGCGCCAGCGCCCGCGCCACGCCGATGCGCTGGCGCTGGCCGCCGGAGAACTCGTGCGGGTAGCGGTTGGCGAAGGACCGCGCCAGCCCCACCGCGTCCATCAGCTCCATCACCCGCGCCTGCCGGTCGGTCCTGGAAAGCTTCGCATGCTCGTCGAGCGGCTCGGCGATGATCGAGCCGACCGTCATCCGCGGGTTCAGGCTCGCCTGCGGGTCCTGGAAGATCATCTGCATCTTGGGCCGGAGCGCCCGCAGCGCGCGGCCCTCGAGCCGGGCGATCTCGAGCCCGTCGATCTCGATCGATCCCTCGGTCGGCTCGTAGAGCCGCAGGATCGCCCGCCCGGTCGTCGACTTGCCGCAGCCCGGACTCGCCCACGAGCCCCAGCGTCTCGCCGGCGGCGATCTCGAAGCTGACGTCGTCGACCGCCTTGATCTGGCCGACCTCGCGCCGCAGCACGCCGGCATAGATCGGGAAGTGCATCTTCAGCCCTTCCACCTTCAGGAGCGGCGTCGGCGTCGGTGTCGGCGCAGCGTCAAGCGACATGGCGCGGCTCCCCGGTCCTGGCGTCCCACCAGCAGGCGGCGTCGTGGTCCGGCCCCACCGGGAGGCGCGGCGGGTTCTCGACCCGGCAGCGGTTGAAGACGTGGGCGCAGCGCGCCGCGAACGGGCAGAACCGCGGCTCCTCCATCAGGAGCGGCGGCTGGCCCTCGATCGTCCGCAGCCGCCGGCTCCGCGGTCCGACGACGTTCGGCACCGTGCCGAGGAGCGCCCGGGTATAGGGATGCTGCGGATTGGCGAAGAGCTCGAGCACCGGCCCGTGCTCGACCACGAAGCCCGCATACATCACCATCACCCGGTCGGCGATGCCCGCCACCAGCCCCAGGTCGTGGGTGATCCAGATGATCCCCATCCCCAGCCGGTGGCGCAGCTCACGCACGATCTCGAGGATCTGCGCCTGGATGGTGACGTCGAGCGCCGTCGTCGGCTCGTCGGCGATCAGCACCTTGGGATCGCAGCTCAGCGCCATCGCGATCATCACCCGCTGGCGCATGCCGCCCGAGAACTGGTGCGGATAGTCGTCGAGCCGCGCCTCGGCGTCGGGGATGCCGACCAGCGCCAGAAGCTCCGCCGCCCTCGCCCGCGCCGCCGCCTTGCCGAGGCGCAGATGCTCGCGGATCGGCTCCATCAGCTGGAAGCCGATGGTGAAGACCGGGTTGAGGCTGGTCATCGGGTCCTGGAACACGAAGCCGATGTCGCCGCCGCGCAACTGGCGCAGGTCGCTCTTCGACATCTCGCGGACTTCGCGGCCCTGGTAGAGGATCGAGCCGCCCACCACCTCGGCCGGCGGGCTCGGCAGCAGCCCCATCAGCGACATCATCGTCACCGACTTGCCCGACCCGCTTTCGCCGACCACCCCGAGAAGCTCGCCCGGCGCCACGGCGAAGCTGACGCCGTTGACCGCGTGGACCGCGCCGTCGCGGGTCGCGAACACCGTCCGGAGGTCCGATACCTCCAGGACCGGCGCGGGACCGTCAAGCATGCATAGCGCCCCCTGTGGCCTGGGTCGTCAGCTGCGCCTCTCTTTTTCAGGGATCATCGTCCCGCGAGCGCATCCGGTCAATAAACAGCAAGACACCCTTCGGGACAACACGGAACTTGAGGTTGACGCTGCGAGAGCCGGCCCGCAGATTGGACCGCACCATCGAGGACCGTTCATGCCCCCGGGGCTTACCCCACGCGAGATGCTCGCCCGCCTCGTCGCCTTCCCGACCGTTTCGAGCCGCTCGAACCTGGACCTCGTCGCTTATGTCGAGGACTACCTCGCCGCTCTCGGCGTCGCCTCGCTTCGGGTGCCCGACGCCACCGGCGACAAGGCGGCCCTCCTCGCGCTGATCGGCCCCCCGGTGCCCGGCGGCGTCGTGCTCTCGGGCCACACCGACGTCGTTCCGGTCGCCGGCCAGGACTGGACCACCGATCCCTTCGCCCTCGTCGAGCGCAACGGCCGGCTGCACGGCCGCGGCGCCTGCGACATGAAGGGCTTTCTCGCGACGGCGCTGGCGCTGGTGCCCGAGATGCTCGAGGCGGACCTCGGCCGCCCGATCGTTCTGGCCTTCAGCTACGACGAGGAGACCGGCTGCCTCGGGGCGCCGCCGATGATCGACGCGATGCTCGCCGCCTTCCCGCCTCCGCAGGCGGTCATCGTCGGCGAGCCGTCGGAGATGCGCGTCGTCACCGGCCACAAGGGAAGCTGGGGCTTCCGCGCCGACGTCCGCGGCCACGAGGTGCACTCGAGCCTGATGCACACCGGCGTCTCGGCGGTGATGACCGCGGCCGGCCTGATCGCGTGGATGACCGAGGCGATGGCCGAAGGCGCGCGGGCGGCGCCGCCCAGCGACTTCGACCCGCCTTACACCACCATCCACGTCGGCACGATTGCCGGCGGCACCGCCAGCAACATCACCGCGCGCGACTGCACCTTCTCGGGCGAGGTGCGCAGCCTGCCGGGCGAGGACGTCGGCGGCTGGGCCCGCCGCATCCGTGCCGAGGCCGAGCGCCGCGAGCGCGCGATCCGCGCCATCCACCCCGAGGCCGCCATTCGCCTCGAGACCCGCATGTTGCTGCCGGGCTTCGTCGCCGGCGCCCCCGCCGAGGCCCTCGCCCGCGCGTTGACCGGCGACAACGGCCGCACCGTCGTCTCCTACCAGACCGAGGCCGGCCACTTCCAGGCGCAGGGCCTGCCCACCGTCATCTGCGGCCCGGGCTCGATTGCCCAGGCCCACCAGCCCGACGAATTCATCACCCTCGACCAGCTCGACGCGGGCGCCGCGTTCGTCCGCCGCCTCATTTGCCGCCTCGCCGCCTGAAAGGACCGACAGCATGCCCGTCATCAACCGCATCGCCGCCCTCGCCCCCTCCATCACCGAGTGGCGCCGCGACATCCATGCCAACCCGGAGGTGCTCTTCGACACCCATCGCACCAGCGGCCTCGTCGCGGACAAGCTGCGCGGCTTCGGCTGCGACGAGGTCGTGACCGGCATCGGCCGCACCGGGGTCGTCGGGGTGATCCGCGGCCGCCAGAGCGGCTCGGGCAAGGTGATCGCGCTCCGCGCCGACATGGACGCGCTGCCGATGGGCGAAGAGACCGGCCTGCCCTACGCCTCGGGCGCCGCCGGGGCGATGCACGCCTGCGGCCACGACGGGCACACCGCGATGCTGCTCGGCGCCGCGCAGTACCTCGCCGAGACCCGCAACTTCGACGGCACCGCCGTCGTCGTCTTCCAGCCCGCCGAGGAAGGCGGCGGCGGCGGCCGCGAGATGGTCGAGGACGGGCTGATGGAGCGCTTCGGCATCCAGGAGATCTACGGCATGCACAACATGCCCGGACGGCCGGTCGGCGACTTCGCCCTCCGCCCCGGCCCGCTGATGGCCTCATCGGACACCTTCGCCATCGGCATCACCGGGCGCGGCGGCCATGCCGCCCAGCCGCACAACACCATCGACCCGGTGCTGACCGCGAGCCACATGATCCTGGCGCTGCAGACGATCGCCTCGCGCAACGCCGATCCGCTGAAGCCCGTGGTGATCTCGGTCACCAGCGTCACCACCTCCAGCAACGCCACCAACATCATCCCCGAACGGGTCGACCTGATCGGCACCGCCCGCGCGCTCGCCCCGGAGATGCAGGATCTCATCGAGCGCCGGATGGCCGAGATCGTCGCCGCCACCGCCGCCACCTTCGGCGCGACCGCGACGTTCCGCTACGACCGCGGCTACCCGGTGACGGTGAACAGCGCGCCGGAGACCGACTTCGCCGCCCGCGTCGCCGCCGAGGTGGTCGGCGCCCCGCGGGTCGACGCCGCCGCACCTCCGGTGATGGGTGCGGAGGACTTCTCGTTCATGCTCAACGCCCGCCCCGGCGCCTTCATCTTCGTCGGCAACGGCGACAGCGCCGGGCTGCACCACCCCAAGTACGACTTCAACGACGACCTGATCCCGGTCGGCTGCTCCTACTGGGCGCGGCTGGTCGAGACGGCGATGCCCGCAGCCTAGGCGCCGCGGGCTGCCGGGCGCGCGCGGCTCTTGACGACCCGCATCATTTCCATACTACTAGAGAAATGGAAAGTACGTCTGCCGTCACAGCACTCGCCGCCCTCGCCCACGCGTCCCGCCTGGCGATCTTCCGCCTGCTGGTCGAGGCCGGCGCCGAAGGTCTGCCGGTAGGCGGTATCGGCGAGCGGCTGGGCGGGATGCCTTCGGCGACGCTGTCGTTCCACCTCGGCTCAGCTTCGACAGGCGGGCCTCGTCTCGTTCCGGCGCGAAGGCCGCTCGCTGATCTATGCCGCGGAGTTCGCCGCCATGAACGCGCTCCTCGCCTACCTGACCGAGAATTGCTGCCACGGCGATCCGGCCGCCTGCGGCCTCGCCGACCGCGGGACCGCGCCCCGTGTCGCAGCGGATGCCGAGGCATGAACCCGAGCATCACCATCTACCACAACCCCGCCTGCGGTACGTCGCGCAATGTCCTCGCCCTGATCCTGAACAGCGGCGCGATGCCTGAAGTCATCGAATACCTCAAGACCCCTCCCGACCGGGCCACCCTCGTCGCATTGCTCCGGCAGATGGACATGCGCCCCCGCGACCTCCTGCGGCGCAAGGGCACCCCCTACGACGCGCTCGGGCTCGACGACCCTGCGCTGTCCGATGACGCGCTGATCGACGCGATGCTGGACCACCCGATCCTGATCAACCGGCCGATCGTGGTGACGCCGATCGGAACCCGGCTCTGCCGCCCGTCGGAGACCGTGCTCGACATCCTGCCCGACCCCCAGCGTGGCGCGTTCGCCAAGGAGGACGGCGAGATCGTCGTGGACGCCCGCGGCCATCGGCCGGCACCGTGACCACCCACACGCTCGCGCGGCGCCTGGCGGCCGAGGCGATCGGCACCGGGCTCCTGCTGGCGGCGGTCGTCGGATCGGGGATCATGGCCGAAACCCGCGCCGGCGGGAACGACGCCATCGCCCTTCTCGCCAACACCCTTGCCACCGCGGCGGCGCTCGTCGCCCTGATCCTCGCGTTCGGACCGGTCTCGGGCGCGCATCTCAATCCTGCGGTGACGCTTGCATTGGCCTGGCGCACGAGGGGCTCCCGGTTGGAGCTGGCGGCCTACGTCGCAGCACAGCTCGGCGGCGCCATTTGCGGCGTGTGGCTCGCACACCTGATGTTCGGCGCGCCGCTCATCGAGGCCTCCCGCGCGGCGCGCACCGGCCTTGGGCAGTGGGCGGGCGAGTTCACCGCGACCTTCGCCCTCCTGACGGTCATTCTGAGCTGCGCGCGGCACAATCCGCGCGCGACACCGTACGCCGTCGCCTGCATCATCGCCGCTGGCTACTGGTTCACGTCGTCGACGTCCTTCGCCAATCCGGCGGTGACGATCGCCCGCACCCTCACCGACAGCTTCGCCGGCATCCGCGCCTCCGACGCGCCGGCCTTCATCGCGGCCCAACTCCTCGGCGCGGCCGCGGCGACCCTGTTGAGCGGCTGGCTCGAGAAGCCGGACCGTCGCGTCGCCGACGGCCCGCAGCCGGAAGCGTTGCGGCGAGAACTCGTATAGCGGCCGGGACGCATTCGCTCCGCCGGCCGGTGGAGCCCCAGTCGGCGGCGTTAGGAAACGAGTAACAAGTTCTTTCCGTTCAATGTCAATCAGTTAGATAGTGCCCAGACTCGGGCACGGGCGTCGGCCAGCCGTCACGGCCAGTCCGGCAGGCTCTGGAAGCCGTCGCGCAGCGCCTTGCTCCAGGCCTCCGACATCGCCGCGAAGGTCGGGTCGCCCGCCTCGACGCGCTCGCGCGTCGCCACCCGGCACTCGTCGCGGCGGATGGTCATGAGGTCGAGCGGCATGCCCACCGAGAGGTTCGAGCGCAGCGTCGAATCCATCGAGATCAGCACCGCCTTGCGGCCGTCGTCGAGCGGGGTCGACGGCCGCACCACCCGGTCGAGGATCGGCTTGCCGTACTTGTGCTCGCCGATCTGCAGGTACGGGGTGTCCTCGGTCGCCTCGATGAAGTTGCCTTCCGGGTAGATCAGGAAGAGCCGCATCTGCCCGCCCTTGCGCTGCCCGGCGAGCAGCAGCGAGCCCGACGCCGACCGGCTCATCCGCGACATCTTCTCGCCGATCGCCACGCTGACGTCGTTCAGCGTCTGCCCGACGATCTCGGCGATGTCGAGCATGGTGTCGGCATGCATGATCGACGACTTCGGCCCGGCCTCCGGCAGCTCGATCTCGTGCTTCAGCTTCGCGATCATCGTCTGGGTGACCGACAGGTTGCCCGCGGTCAGCACCACGATCACCCGCTCGCCCGGTTCCTCGAAGACGAACATCTTGCGGTAGCAGGCGATGTTGTCGAACCCGGCGTTGGTGCGGGTGTCCGACAACATCACGATGCCGGAATCCAGCAGCAGGCCGACGCAGTAGGTCATGAAGTTCAAGCCTTATTGCTGGAGAACGACGACGTTCACCTCCATCGCCTCTGCGCCACCGCCGCGCGAGATGCCGCGGATCGGCGCCGCCTCGCGGGCGTCGCGGCCGGAGCCGACCCGGATATAGCGCTCGTCCGGGCAGCAGCGGTTGGCCGGATCGAAGCCGATCCAGCCCAGATCGGCGACGTGGATCTCCGCCCAGGCGTGCGCCGCCTCGCCCGCCTCCAGATCGCCGCCGGTCAGCAGATAACCTGTCACGTAGCGCGCCGGCAGGTCGGCCGCATGGGCGAGCGCGATCAGCGCATGGGTCTGGTCCTGACAGACGCCCTTGCCGAGCGCAAGCGCTTCCGCGGCCGTGGTCTGTGCCGAGGTGGCGCCCGGAACGTAGGCGATCGCGTCCGACACCGCCGCCGACAGCCGGTGCGCCCGCTCCAGGTCGCCCGCGTCGCCCACGTCCGCGAGGGCCGCGTCCTTCAGCTCGATCAGCGGCCGGTTGGGCTTGGTCGCATGGGTCGGCTGCAGGTAGACCCGCGTCGAGATCGTCTCGCGGTGGTTGCGCAGCACGCCCGCGGTGTCGCTGGTCTCCACCAGGCCCTCGACCACGACGGCGATCCGGTCGACCGGACCCTGCACCGTCATCGTCGTGATCGCGTCGCCCGCGCCGTCGGTGAAGCTCGCGCCGAACGTCGCCCCCTCGGCGCCGATGGTCCACGCGACCACGGCCTGCGCGGCGTTCGGCGCCGGCGTCAGCCGATGGCTCTGGGTGACGAACCGCATCGGCGAGTTGAACTGGTAGAGCGTGCTGTGGCGCACCGTCAGTCGCATTCACTGCACCCCGAAGAGATAGCCGTCCGCCACGTCCTGGCCGAGCGCGGTGTTCTGGTGGATGAACCGGGTCAGGAACTCGTGCAACCCCTCTTCGATGATGTCCTCGACGCGGGCTTCCGCCAGCTCGCCCAGCATCGCGTGGACGCGGTCGTGCGCGAGGGTGCGCCGGCCGTAGGCGCGCGCCAGCCGGCCGAGGTGATGGCCCACCTGGTCCTGGCAGTGCAGCAGCGACCGCGGGCAGGAGCGGTTCAGGATCAGGAAGTGCGCGATCTTGCGCGGGCTGTACTCGCCGCCATAGGACCAGTGAAACGCCCGGTAGGACGACAGCGCCCTGAGCAGCGTCGTCCACTGGTAGGTGTCGATCGAGCCGCCGACCATGTCGGTCGTCGGCAGGAGCACGTAGTACTTCACGTCGAGCAGCCGCGAGGTGTTGTCGCCGCGCTCGAGGTAGTAGCCGAGGTTCAGAAAGTCGTAGCCGTCGTTCTGCAGGTGGGTGCCCTCGGTCGCGCCGCGCAGCTGCGACCCCTGCCGCTTGGTCCAGTCGCAGAGCTGCGGCAGCAGCGCCTCCGACCGCGGCCGCCGGGCCAGATCGCCCAGCTCGAGATAGGCGCCGTTCAGCGCGTCCCACATCTCGGTGGTCAGCGCTGTACGCACCGCGCGCCCGTTCTGCCGCGCCGTCTCGATGCACGAGGTGACGCTCGAAGGATTCTCGCGGTCGAAGAACAGCCAGGTCTCGACGTCGCGCTGGCGGAACTCCTCGCCGAACTTGGCCTCGAAGCCCATCGAGGACCCCGCCGCCGCGACGAGCGACGCCCACTCGTTGCGATAGCCCTCGCCGGCCGACGGCATCAGCCCCATGCGGTAGCCGACCTCGAGCAGCCGCGCCATCGTCTCGGCCCGCTCCATGTAGCGGGCCAGCCAGTAGAGGCTTTCTGCGGTGCGGCTGAGCATCAGTCTGCCAGCACCCAGGTGTCCTTGACACCGCCGCCCTGGCTCGAGTTCACCACCAGCGAGCCCTCCTTCAGCGCCACCCGCGTCAGCCCTCCGGGGCAGAGATGCACCTCGCGCCCGACGAGGCAGTAGGGCCTCAGATCGACGTGCCGCGGCACCAGGCCGTCTTCGGAAAAAGTCGGGCAGGCCGAAAGCGCCAGCGTCGGCTGCGCGATGAAGTCCGAAGGGTCGGCCTTGATCCGCTCGGCATAGGCCGCGATCTGCTCCTTGGTCGACTTCGGTCCCACCAGCATGCCGTAGCCGCCCGAACCATGGACTTCCTTGACGACCAGCTCGCCAAGGTGCTCCAGCACGTACTGGCGGTCCGAGGGATCGGCGCACTTCCAGGTCTGGACGTTCTTCAGGATCGCCTGCTCGCCGAGGTAGAAGCGGATCATGTCCGGCACGTAGGTATAGACCGCCTTGTCGTCCGCCACCCCGGCTCCCGGGGCCGAGCAGATCGCAACGCCCCCCGAGCGGTAGACGTTCATCAGCCCCGGAACCCCGAGCATCGAGTCGGGCCGGAAGCACAACGGGTCGAGAAAGGCGTCGTCGATCCGGCGGTAGATCACGTCGACCCGCTTCGGCCCCTCGGTCGTGCGCATGAAGACGAAGTCGCCCTGCACGAAGAGGTCCTGCCCCTCGACGAGCTCGATCCCCATCTGGTCGGCGAGGAACGAATGCTCGTAATAGGCGCTGTTGAACGAGCCGGGCGACAGCACCACGCTGACCGGCTCGCCGTCGCACTTCTGCGGCGCGACGCTGGCGAGCGTGCGCCGCAGCCGGTCGGGATAGTCGTCGACCGGCGCGATGCGGTTCGACCGGAAGAGCTCGGGGAACATCCGCATCATGATCTCGCGGTTCTCCAGCATGTAGGAGACGCCGGAGGGCGTGCGGCAGTTGTCCTCGAGAACGAAGAAGTCCTCCGGCCCGGTCCGCACCAGATCGATGCCGACGATGTGGCTGTAGACCCGTCCCGGCGGGTCGATCCCGACCACTGCCGGCTCGTAGGCCTCGTTGCGAAAGACCAGATCGGCCGGGACCACCCCGGCACGGATGATCTCGGCGCGGTGGTAGACGTCCCAGAGAAAGGCGTTCAGCGCCCGGGCCCGCTGCTTGACGCCCCGTTCGAGACGCCGCCACTCGGCTTCGGTGAAGACCCGCGGCATCATGTCGAACGGGATCAGGCGTTCGGTGTCGCCGCCTTCGCCGTAGACCGCAAAGGTGATGCCGATGCGCCGAAACAGCGCCTCGGCTTCTTCCTTCCGCTGCGCCATGACGTCGGGAGACGTGCCTTCGACCCAGTCGAGAAGTCGGGAATACGCAGGACGCACCGCCTTCCCGTCGTACATCTCGTTGAAGCTCGCGATCGCCTTTTCCCCCGTTGCGTCCGTGCCCTCGACTAAATTCGACCCCTCGGCAAAACGCAAGGCCGCAAGCGGGCCGGCGCCGGGCCGCCCTCCGGCAGGCGTCCGGCGCGGCGTCGGAGGAGGTTGACAGGGCGCCGGCGGCAGGCGCTACAAGGGCGGCGCCGCCGCGGCGGCGCCAGCGCGTCCGGCACCAGCGAGGCCCCGATGAACATCGACGACGTCCGCGCCCGGGCCTTCGCCATGCCGCTGAACGATCCCGCCTATCCGCGGCCGCCCTACCGGTTCACCAACCGCGAATACATCGTCATCACCTACCGCACCGACCCCGAGGTGCTGCGCGCGGTGGTGCCAGAGCCCCTCGAAGTCGCCGGCGACACCGTCGCCTACGAGTTCATCCGCATGCCGGATTCCACCGGCTTCGGCGACTACACCGAGACCGGGCAGGTGATCCCGGTGCGCTTCACCACGCCCGCGGGCGAGGTGCAGCAAGGCGGCTACGTCCATGCGATGTATCTCGACGACAACGCCCCCATCGCCGGTGGCCGCGAGATCTGGGGCTTCCCCAAGAAGCTGGCGCAGCCGAGGATCAGCCACGAGCAGGAGACGCTGGTCGGCACCCTTCACTATGGCTCTGTGCTGACGGTCTGCGCCACCATGGGCTACAAGCATCGCGCGATCCCGCTCGATCCACTGCGCGCGGCGATGACCAGGCCGTCGTTCATGATCAAGATCATCCCGCACGTCGACTGCACGCCGCGCATCTGCGAGCTGGTCCGCTATTACCTCGAGGACGTGACGCTGAAGGGTGCCTGGACCGGACCGGCGGCGCTGCAGCTCTTCGAGCACGCGATGTGCGACGTCGCCCGCCTGCCGGTCCGAGAGGTGGTCTCGGCCAGCCATTACGTCGCCGACCTGACGCTGGGCCTCGGCGAGGTCGTGTTCGACTACCTCGCGTAACGCGCAGATGAAGCGTAGCGATTTCATAGGCTTACCCATAATTTCACGCGTGTTATCCGCCGATAACACGCCTCGGACACCCTAACATCCCTGAAAGGACACGTCCCATGGCCCGCTTCGATGGAAGGGTTGCGATCATCACCGGCGCCGCCAGCGGCATCGGCAAGGAGATCGCCCTGCGCTTCGCCGGCGAGGGAGCGACCCCCGTCATCGCCGATCTCAACCTCGACGCCGCCGAGGCGACGGCCGAGGAGATCAGGCAGAAAGGCGGCGACGCGTTCGCCGTCGCGATGAACGTGACCGACGAGGACGCGGTCGAGAAGGGCGTCGCCGACACCGTCGCGCGGTACGGCAAGGTCGATATCCTCGTCAGCAACGCCGGCATCCAGATCGTCCACCCGATCGTCGACTTTCCCTACGCCGACTGGAAGAAGCTGCTGTCGATCCACCTCGACGGCGCCTTTCTCACCACCAAGGCCTGCCTCAGGCACATGTACGCGGCGAACTACGGCCGGGTGATCTACACCGGCTCGGTGCACTCCAAGGAGGCTTCCAAGCTCAAGGCGCCCTACGTCACCGCCAAGCACGGCCTGATCGGCCTCGCCAAGGTGCTGGCCAAGGAAGGCGCCGAGCACAACGTCAGCGCCAACGTCGTCTGCCCCGGCTTCGTCCGCACCCCGCTGGTCGACAAGCAGATCCCGGAGCAGGCGGCGGCCCTCGGCATCACCGAGGACGAGGTCATCAGGACCGTCATGCTCAAGGAAACCGTCGACGGCGAGTTCACCACCACCGACGACGTCGCCGACGCGGTCCTCTACTTCGCCGCCGCCCGCAGCTGCGTGCTGACCGGCCAGTCGCTCGTCGTCAGCCACGGCTGGTTCATGCAGTAGCCTGCGCGGCCGCATTGTGCCGTTTCGACCGGCGCGCTAGCCTGCCAGCGGCGCGCCGCACGGCCGCGACCGAAGGCAGCAGCGATGCCCTATCTCTTCATCTTCCTGGTCTGCCTCGTGCTGGTGATCGCCACCAGCGTCGTCCACTACGAGGTGCTGCGCGGCGCCTCGGGGCTGGCTCCGAAGCTCGATATCCCGGCCCGGCGCCGAACGCTTCTGACCGTCGCCGCGGCCTTCTTCGCCCACACCATCGAGATCATTCTTTACGCTCTCGCCTACTGGGCGTTCAGCCAGCTCGGCCTCGGCCGCCTTACCGGAGCCGCCTCGGGCCACCCTTACGACTACTTCTACTTCTCGGCCGCCACGTTCACGACGCTCGGCCTCGGCGACGTGGTCGTCGAGGGACCGCTGCGGCTCCTGACCGGAATCGAGTCGCTGAACGGCCTCGTGCTGATCACCTGGTCGGCCTCGTTCACCTATCTCTCGATGGAAAAGTTCTGGCTCGACGAGCGCTAGCCAGGCACGCGGGAGAGCTGCACCACGAGGATCCCCGCCATGATGATGCCGACGCCGATCAGGTCGCGCACCGTCACCGGCTCGCCGAGGATCACCGCCGCGGTGGCGATCCCGAGGAACGGGTTGAGGAAATGGAACGTCGCCGCCCGCGTCGCGCCGATGCGGCCGACGAGGACGAACCAGATCATCGTCGCCGCGACCCCGGGCACCAGCACGGTGTAGGTGAAGGCTGCGAGCAGCGACCAGGACCAGGCGACATGCCAGGTCTCCAGCAGCAGCGACGTCGGAAAGAGGACGAGGCTGCCCACCAGCATCTGCAGCCCCACGACCATCCAGAGATTGCCGCCGCCCGACGCGCCGCGCACCGTCAGCGTCGCGAAGCTCAGCGCCAGCACGCCGATAAAGCACAGGGCGATGCCGCCGACGTCGGCCCCGTGGCCGAGCCGCGCCGCCATGATCACCAGAACGCCGCCGAAGCCGGCGACGAGGCCGCACAGCGCCAGCGGCGACAGCCGCTCGCCGAAGATGATCCGGCCGAGCGCCGCCACCACCAGCGGCAGCAGGCTGGCGACGATCGCGGCGGCGCTGGCCTCGACGGTCTGCATCGCCTCGAAGTTCAGGCCGAGATAGAGCGCATTCTGGCAGACGCCGAAGACGACCACCGCCCGCCACTCGGCGCGGCCGAGCCGGATGCGCTGGCCGAACGCCCAGCCGATCGCGAGCGCGATGAGGCCGGAGAGCAGAAAGCGCAGCGACAGCGCCAGGAACGGCGGCGCGTGGATCACGATGATCCGGGCCGTGGTGAAGGCCGAGCTCCACATCGCCGCGAAGCTCACCCCGAGCGCGAGCGCGCGCCACTCCATCCCGCACCCCCGAAAAAGCCGTCAGGCCGCGCGAGAAGGCGCGGCCTGACGTGGCCTGGAACCGGAAACCCGCGGTCAGGCGTTGATCACGTCCTTGAGCTGCTTGGAGATCACCACCTTGGCGACGCGATCGGCGGGCTTCTTCATCTGCTCGCCCGTCGAGGGATTGCGCACCATGCGCTCGGGGCGGCTGCGGCAGGCGAACTTGCCGAGGCCGGGCAGCGTCACCGCCCCGCCTTGGGAAACTTCCTTGGTGACGATGTCGGTCAGGGCTTCGAGGGCACGGTTTGCACTCGCCTTGTCCATCGCGGCGCTTTCGGCAATGGCGGCGACCAGCTGCGTTTTTGTCATCGGTTTTTGTGTCATCCAGCTTTTCCCTGTCGTGCGTATCGGTGCGACCGGCGAGCCGCCGGCGCGGGAACTTAACCCCTTCCCCGGCGAAAACTCAATTAGTGATCGTTGTGGAAACCCCAGTTTCATTGAGGGTCTGCACAATCCTAGCGCGAGTGTTGCAGAAAGGTATCGCGGTGCGAGCGTTGTGGGATCAGAGAAATGCAGTCTCGTCGAAGCTGCGGAGCTTGCGCGAATGCAGCTTCTCGAGCGGCATGTCGCGCAGGGATTCCATCGCCCTGATGCCGATCCGCAGGTGCTGGGCGACCTGGCGCTTGTAGAAGTCGGTGGCCATGCCCGGCAGCTTCAGTTCGCCGTGCAGCGGTTTGTCGCTGACGCAGAGCAGAGTCCCGTAGGGCACCCGGAAGCGGAAGCCGTTGGCGGCGATGGTGGCGCTCTCCATGTCGAGGGCGATGGCCCGTGCCTGGCTGAGCCGCGCCACCGGGCCGGACTGGTCGACCAGCTCCCAGTTGCGGTTGTCGATCGTCGCGACCGTGCCGGTGCGCATGATCTTCTTCAGCTCGTAGCCGGCGAGGCCGGTCACCTCGGCGACGGCGTTCTCCAGCGCCTGCTGCACCTCGGCGAGCGGCGGGATCGGCACCCAGACCGGCAGGTCGTCGTCGAGCACGTGATCCTCGCGCATGTAGGCGTGGGCAAGGACATAGTCGCCGAGCGATTGCGAGTTCCGGAGCCCGGCGCAGTGGCCGACCATCAGCCAGACATGCGGGCGCAGCACGGCGATGTGGTCGGTGATGGTCTTGGCGTTCGAAGGGCCGATGCCGATGTTGACCATCGAGATGCCGGAATGGTTCGGCCGGATCAGGTGGTAGGTCGGCATCTGCGGCATGCGGGTCGCCGGTGCGCCGCTCCGCCCCTCGCGGGTCATGATGGCGTTGCCGGGACCGACGAAGGCGTCGTAGCCCGACAGGGGGTCGTCCAGCGCCTTCAGCGCGTATTCGACGAACTCGTCCATGTAGAACTGGTAGTTGGTGAAGAGGACGTGGTTCTGGAAATGCGACGGCGAGGTCGCGGTGTAGTGCGCAAGCCGCGCCAGCGAATAGTCGACGCGCTGCGCAGTGAAGGGCGCGAGCGGCCTCGCACCGGCGGCGTTCGGGCGGGCGTTGCCGTTCACGATGTGGTCGTCGGTGGTGTTGAGGTCCGGCACGTCGAAGAGATCGCGGAGCGGGCGGTGCAGCGTGTCCTCGATCGACTTCTCGACGTGCGCGTCCTCGCCCATGGCGAAGTGCAGCGGGATGGCGGTGTCCGAGGTGCCGACGCGCACCGGCATGCCGTGGTTCTGGATCAAGAGGCCGATCTGCTCGGTCAGGTAGTCGGCGAACAGGTCGGGCCGGGTGATCGAGGTCTCGTAGAGGCCGGGCTCGGTCACGTGGCCGAAGGACAGGCGCGAGTCGACCTTGGCAAAGCTCGACGTCGTCAGGCTGACCGAGGGATAGAACGCCCGGTAGTGCCCTTCCGGCGCGGCGCCGGCCATCACCGCGCGGAAGTGGCTGCGCAGGAAATCCGTGGCCGCATGATAGCGGGCCTGAAGGTCCGCGACCGCCTCGGCCGCGTCGTTGAAGACGCCGTCGCGCACCTGGTCCGGCGAGATCAGCGGCAGTTCGGCGAGGGAGCGGATATGGTGCATGGGATCAGGCCGGCAGGATCAGCTCGGTAATGGCGAACCGCGTCACGTCGATCAGCCCGAGGTCCGAGATGCGCAGGGCCGGAATGACGACGAGCGCCAGCAGCGAGTGCTGCATGTAGGCGTTGTTGAGCGCGCAGCCGCAGTCGCGCATCGCCGCGACCATCTGCTCGGCCGCGGCAGCGACATCTCCGGCCGGCGCGTCGGACATCAGCCCCGCGATCGGCAGCCGGATCAGCGCCAGCTCGCGCCCGTCGCGCCAGACGGTGACGCCGCCGCCGACCTCGCCGAGCCGGTTCGCCGCCAGCGCCATGTCGGCCTTGGAGGTTCCGACAACGATCATGTGGTGGCTGTCGTGCGCCACGGTCGAGGCCACCGCACACGGGACGTCGTAGCCGAACCCCGACACGAAGCCGTTGACCACGCCGCCGGTGCCGCGATGCCGCTCGACCAGCGCGATCTGGCAGACGTCCGCGGCAGCGTCCATCGCCACGAGGCCGCCTTCGACGGCGAGGTCGGCCTCCAGCGCCCGCGTCGGCGCCTGGTTCTCGACGACGCCGATCACCCGGGCGCGAACCCGGTTGGCGCCCGCAGGGGCCGGGATGTCGAAGTCCTCCGCGGCCAGCGTGCGTCCCATGTTCACCGTCCGCCGCGCCGTCTCGGGCCAGGCGAAATCCGGCAGCTGTGCGACGCAGCGGCCGCCTTCGGCCACGATGGCGCCGCGGGCGATCACCGTCTCGATCGGCAGCGCGCGAAGGTCCGAGGTCAGGATGCAGTCGGCGCGGCGGCCGGGAGCGATCGAGCCGAGCTCGCGCTCCATGCCGAAATGCGTCGCGGTGTTGATCGTCGCCATCTGCAGCGCGACCAGCGGATCGAGGCCGCAGTCAATCGCGTGGCGCACCACCCGGTCCATGTGCCCGTCGTTGACCAGCGTGCCGGAATGGCAATCGTCGGTGCAGAGGATGAAGTTGCGCGGATCGAGGCCCTTCTCGGTCACCGCGGTGATCTGCGCCGCGACGTCGTACCAGGCCGAGCCGAGCCGCAGCATCGCCCGCATCCCCTGCCGGACCCGAGCGATGGCATCCTCCTCGCGGGTGCCTTCGTGGTCGTCGGCCGGCCCACCCGCGGCATAGGCGGGGAAGTCGGTCAGGTCGGGGCTGGCGTAGTGGCCGCCCACGGTCTTGCCCGCGACCTGGGTCGCCGCGATCTCGCCCAGCATCCTGGCATCGCCGTGGATGACCCCGGGATAGTTCATCATCTCGCCGAGGCCGACGATGTTCGGCCACCCCATCGCCTCGGCGACGTCTGCGGGCCCGAGCTCGGCTCCGGTGGTCTCAAGCCCCGGCGCCGAAGGCGCGCAGGACGGCATCTCGACGAAGACGTTGATCGGCTGCACCGCCGCCTCGTCGTGCATCAGCCGCACCCCGGGCAGCCCGAGCACGTTCGCCACCTCGTGCGGATCGGTGAACATCGTCGTCGTGCCGTGCGGCATCACCGCGCGCGCGAACTGCGTTACCGTAAGCATGCCGCTCTCGACATGCATGTGCCCGTCGCAGAGGCCGGGGATCAGGTAGCGGCCCGCCGCATCGATCACCTCGGTGCCCGGGCCGATCATCGGCGTGGCGTCGGGGCCGCACGACGCGAAGCGGCCGGCCTTGATCGCAATGTCGGCGCCTTCGATCACCTCCCGCGACTGCACGTTGACCCAGGCACAGTTGCGGATCACGAGGTCGGCCGGGGCCCGGCGCGCCGCGACGGCGATCAGCTCTGCGGCGACATCGGGCCAAGCGGGAAAGGTCGCCTTGCGCTTCATGCCGGCACCTATGATCGCCCCTCCCCCAGGCATCAAGCAATATTTCTGCGACACCGTCAGGGCGACACCACCACGATCGCCGTGCAGGAGGCCTCGCCATCCTGGCGATAGGAGTGGGGAACGTCCGCGTCGAAATAGCTGGCGTCCCCCGCTTCGAGCACGACCGCGGTCTCGCGAACGGTGAGAACCAGCGTTCCGGCCATGACGTAGATGAACTCGGCCCCGCGGTGGCGATGCGGCTCGGAGGCCGCCGCTCCTGACGGAAACTCCGCCAGGAAGGCTTCCATCTTGCGGCCGAGCGCCGGGAAATCGAGACTCTCGAAGAGATAGGCCGGGGTCTCGGCGCCCGCGCGGTCCGGTAGCCGCAGCCGGTCCGCCTTGCGCACGACCGCCACCGCCGGCCGCTCCTCGGTCTCCACGAAGAAGTGCTCGAGCCCCACCCCGAACACCAGGGCGATGCGCATCAGCGTCGGCAGGGTGGGAACGATCTGGCCGCGCTCGATCTTCGACAGCAGCCCCGGCGAGAGGCCGGAATGCTCTCCGAGCTGCACGAGGCCGAGCCGCTTGCGCTTGCGCAGGTCCCGCACCTTCTCCCCGATCCGGTACGCGCCGATCTCCGCAGACAGCAGTTCAGAGACCACCCGGCCCTCCCGCTTTTCCCGAGCGGTCAAAGTGTCGCAGCCAAATTTGACCCATGTTCAAACTCACTTTCCTCTCACGCAAACGTGGGCAGCTTTGCCTGTCAATAAACCTGTTGTTCTCTACATGAAAATATGCGTCGGGGAAGCCCGCGCGCAACACCTGTCCAAACGGAGGAAATTTCATGCTCGGAAACTTCACCATGCTGACCGCGGCCGCCGCGACGGCGTTCGCGCTGTCGGTCGTACCCGGTCGCGCCCAGGAAGCCGACATCGTCGACACCGCGGTGGCGGCTGGCCAGTTCAAGACGCTCGCCGCGGCGCTCGATGCCGCCGGCCTCGTTGAGACTCTCAAGGGCCCTGGCCCCTTCACAGTCTTCGCGCCCACTGACGCGGCCTTCGCGGCGCTTCCGGCCGGAACCGTCGACACCCTGCTCAAGCCGGAGAACAAGGATCAGCTTACCGCGATCCTCACCTACCACGTGGTCCCGGGCAAGGTCATGGCAGCGGACGTTTCCGGGATGACCGAGGCCAAGACCGTCAACGGCGCGATGCTGAACATCGATGCCTCCGGCGGCACGGTGAAGGTCAACGACGCGACGGTGACGACCGCCGATATCGCAGCGAGCAATGGCGTCATCCACGTGATCGACGCCGTCCTGCTGCCCCCGGAGGGTTGAGCCCTTCCCCAGGTCAGGCGTTGTCCCGCAGCACGCGGCCCGCGAGGTAGAGCGAGCCGCAGATCAGGATACGCCCGGCCGGCGCCGCGGCGGCGATTTCAGAGACCGCCGCGGCGAGGCTTCCGGAGGCCGCCGCGTTGGCAAAGCCCGACGCCTTCGCTGCAGCAACGGTCTCTTCCGCCGTGAGCGTCGCGGTCTCTCCCGGGATCGTGACGCCATGCAGCGACAGCGCAAGGGCTGCGAGCGGGCGAAGGAACCCGGAGATGTCCTTGGTCTTCAGCATTCCCGTCACCAGATGCAGCGGCCGCGGCGGCAGCCGGCGCAGCGCCTCGGCCAGCGCCTCGCCTGCTGCAGGGTTGTGGCCGCCGTCGAGCCACAGCTCGGCCCCGGCCGCCGCCTCGACCAGGGGCCCGCGGCGCAGGCGCTGCAACCGCGCCGGCCACTCGGGCCGGCTGACTGCGGCCAGACAGGCCGCCTCGTCCATCCCGAGCGCCCGCAGCGCGGCCAGCACGATGCCCGCATTGTCGACCTGGTGCGCGCCGATCAGCGCCGGCAGCGGCAGGTCGAGCAGGCCCCCGGCGTCGAGAAAGGCCATCCGGCCGTGCTCCTCCCAGACCTGCCAGTCCTGCCCCTCGGCCATCAGCGGCGCCACCATGCGCGCGGCCTTTTCCTCGATCACCGCCAGGGCTTCGGGCGCCTGCCGGCCGACGATGCAAAGGATGCCGTGCTTGAGGATGCCCGCCTTCTCCCCGGCGATCTCGGGCAGGGTCTCGCCCAGGTACTGCTGATGGTCGATCGACACCGGCGTGATGATTGTCAGCCGCGGCCGCTCGATCACGTTGGTCGCGTCGAGCCGACCGCCGAGCCCGACCTCGAGCAGCGTGAAGTCCGCAGGCGTTTCGGCCATCGCCAGGAACGCCGCCGCCGTGGTGATTTCAAAGAAGGTGATCGGCGCGCCGCCGTTCGCCGCCTCGCAGCGCTCGAGTTCCGCGACGAGGTGGTCCTCGTCGATCAGCGTGCCGGCCAGACGGATGCGCTCGTGGAACCGCGCGAGATGCGGCGAGGTATAGACGTGCACGCGCTTGCCGGCGCTCTCGAGGCCGGCACGCAGCATCGCGACGACCGACCCCTTGCCGTTGGTGCCGGCGACGTGGATCACCGGCGGCAGCCGCCGCTCGGGATGGCCGAGCGCCGCGAGCAGCCGCTCTATGCGCCCCAGCGAAAGGTCGATGATCTTCGGATGCAGTGCGGTCAGCCGTTCGAGGACGCGGTCGCTCGCGTCCGTCATGAAGCGGCTGCCTTCGCCTCCTCGGCGACGGGGGCGGGCAGGTCGCCATGGACGAACGGCGGCTGGTTGGTCAAGAGCCGCAGCAGCGTCGCGAGCTCCTCGCGGATGTCCTTGCGCTGGACCACCCGGTCGAGCATGCCGTGGTCGAGCAGATACTCGGCGCGCTGGAAGCCCTCGGGCAGGGTCTCGCGAATGGTCTGCTCGATGACCCGCGGACCGGCAAAGCAGATGAGCGCGCCCGGCTCGGCCAGCTGCACGTCGCCGAGCATCGCATAGCTCGCGGTCACTCCGCCGGTCGTGGGATGCGTCAGCACCACGACATAGGGCAGCCCCGCTTCCTTCAGCATCTCGACAGCGACCGTCGAGCGCGGCATCTGCATCAGGCTGAGGATGCCTTCCTGCATCCGCGCCCCTCCCGCCGCGGCGAAGAGCACCAGCGGGCACTTGCGCTTCACCGCGCGCTCGGCGGCGGCGACGATGGCGTTGCCCACGTGCATGCCCATCGAGCCCGCCATGAAGGCGAAGTCCTGGCCGGCGCAGACGACCTTCAACCGGCCGATCTCGCCTTCGACAACCAGCATCGCCTCTTCCTCGCCGGTCTTCTTGCGCGCCTCGCGCAGCCGGTCGGGATACCGCTTCTGGTCCTTGAACCCCAGCGGGTCGGCCACCGGCTTCGGCACCGGGATCTCCACGAAAACCCCGCCGTCGAACAGCGCCGCGAAGCGCTCGCGCGGGCTGATCGCCATGTGATGGCCGCAGCTGGTGCAGACGTTGAGGTTGTCGGCCAGCTCGCGGTGAAAGAGCATCGTCCCGCAGTTCTCGCACTTGACCCACAGGTTTTCCGGCACCTCCCGCCGCGAAAACAGCGAGTTGAGCGAGTTGATCCGCGGACGGACGTAGTTGGAGATCCAGTTCATGCGGGGCCGGCTCCTCGGGGCGGCGATCGTCCGACTAGATAGAACCCGGTCCTGCCGAATGCAATCGCCCGCGCTGCCGCGACCGGAACGCCAGCCAGACCGCGTAGGCCAACAGCGTCGTGGCGAGATCGGCGAGCAGGAGAAGCCGCATCGTCGCCTCGTCGGCCGGATCGACGCCCGCGACGAAGAGGCTGAGCGAGGCCACCTCCCCCGGCGTCGCGAGCACGAGAAGCGCCAGTGCATTGTTGGCGAAGTGCAGCCCCATCGCCAGCGACAGATCGCCGGTCCGTGCCGTCACGTCGGCGAGAACGAGGCCGATCACCGCCGCTGACAGCACGCCGATCCACGCTCCCGACCCGAACTCCCCGGGATTCCAGTGCAGCGTCCCGAAGAGCATCGAGGGCACCACCCACCAGACGAACCGCGAGCGAAAGCGGGCGGCGAGCCCCTGCATCAGGTAGCCGCGGAAGACCAGTTCCTCGGCGGCGGTTTGGATCACCAGCGCCGGCACCGCGAGCGGCAGCCAGCCGGCCCAGACGGCGACGCTCGCCTGCCGCACCGGCGGCGCGAGGATCAGCACCGGCAGCACGGAAACGGCGCCCACCGCCACGATCGCGGCGACGCCCAGCCCGAAGCGTCCGGGCCGGAACCCGGCCGGACCGATCAGCGTCGCCAACCGCCGCCGCTGCAGCAACCGGACGGCGAGCCCAACGCCGAGGATCATCCCGCCGAAACCCGCGAGATAGAGGACCAGCACGCCGCGCCGCTCCGCGCCTTCCGGCAGCAGCGGCACCAGCGGCAGCAGCGCCGCGCTGAGAGCCAGCCAGACCGCCGCGACCAGCACGAAGCCGGCGCAAAGCCGCCAGACCGCCGGCTGCGCCCGCGCCGGGGCAACGAACGCCTCGAACGCCGCGGTGCGCCCGGGCAGGAGACCCTCGGCGCCTCGCCTCACGAGGCCGATGGCTCGCGCGGCTGCAGCAGCTCCGGACCGGCCTCGCCGATCAGCCGCCGCCCGCAGAGCGCCAGCGTGATGTCGAGCTCGTTGCGGATGATCTCGAGCACCCGCGTCACCCCCGGTCGCCCCATCGCCCCGAGGCCATAGAGATAAGGCCGCCCGATGTAGGTGCCCTTGGCGCCGAGGCAGAGCGCGCGCAGCACGTCCATGCCCGAGCGGATGCCGCCGTCGAGATGGACCTCGATCCGGTCGCCCACCGCCGCGGCGATCGCCGGCAGCATCGCGATCGACGACGGCGCGCCGTCGAGCTGCCGGCCGCCGTGGTTGGAGACGATGATGGCGTCGGCTCCGGTGTCCACGGCGCGACGCGCATCCTCGACGTCGAGCACGCCTTTCAGGATCAGCGGGCCGCCCCATTGCTCCTTGATCCAGCTCACGTCGGCCCAGGACAGCCGCGGGTCGAACTGCTCGTTGGTCCAGGACTGCAGCGACGCCATGTTCGAGACGTTCTTCGCGTGCCCGACGATGTTGCCGAACTGCCGATGCCGGGTCTGCGCCATGTCCCAGCACCATCCCGGCCGGCTGGCCATCTGCAAGACGTGCTTCGCCGTGAACTTGGGTGGCGCCGAGAGGCCGTTGCGCAGGTCCTTGTGCCGCTGCCCGAGGATCTGCAGGTCGAGCGTCAGCACCAGCGCCGAGCACTTCGCGGCCTTGGCGCGCTCGATCAGCGCCGCGACGAAGTCGCGGTCGCGCATCACGTAGAGCTGGAACCAGAACGGCGCGGTCGTCGCCGCCGCCACGTCCTCGATCGAGCAGATGCTCATCGTCGAGAGCGTGAAGGGGACCCCGAAGGCCTCCGCCGCTCTCGCAGCCAGGATCTCGCCGTCGGCGTGCTGCATGCCGCAGAGGCCGGTCGGCGCCAGCGCCACCGGCATCGCGACCTTCTGGCCGATCATCGTGCTCTCCAGCGAGCGGCCCGCCATGTCCACCAGCACCCGCTGGCGGAACTTGATCGCCGCGAAGTCCGCCTCGTTGGCGGCGTAGGTGCTCTCGGTGAACGAGCCGCTGTCGGCATAGTCGAAGAAGAGCTTCGGCACACGGCGCCGCGCCAGCGCCTTCATCTCGGCGATATCGAGTACCTGCGTCATCGTGACCTTCCCCGGTGCATGCGGGGCCGACGTTAGCCGGTCGCGGCGGTGGAGGCCACGTTCCCAAAGCGTTCGGCCGCTAGACTGGATCTGAATGTGTCCTAGGTCCTGCGGAGGAGGATACCAATGCGCGCCGATCGTCGTTCGTTCATCGCCGGGTCGATGGCTGCCTGCCTTGCGATTGCGAGGCGGGTCGATGCGGCGAGCGAACCAGACGCGGGGATGCGTCGTTTCGAACTTTTTCGCAACGGCTCCCGTATCGGTCGACAGAGCGTGACGGTATCACGCAGCGGGTCACAAGTGACGGTGAAGGTCGATGTCGCCATCACTGCTCGAATAGTCGGCGTGCCGGTCTACCGCTACACGCTCGCGTCTTCCGAGATTTGGGAAGGCGGAAAACTGATGAAGCTCGAGGCCGCCACCGACGACAATGGGTCGAGGCAGTTTGCGGCGGCGAAGCGCAGTTCGAACGGCCTTGCAGTCAATGGTTCGGGTTACGCCGGAGTGGTGGTCGGCAATCCGGGCACCACGACTTACTGGTCCCGCGCTCTCTTGAAGAGGCCGATCTGGATCAGCACGCAGGACGGGAAGCCGCTGTCGGTAACCGCACGCCGCGGCCCTGTCGAAAGCTTCTCCACCCCCCTTGGTGCGGTCGACGCCACGCGGTGGCGGGTCGGCGGCGATCTGCCCGAACTCGACCTCTTTTACGATGGTTCGGGAGAATGGATCGGGTCGGAATTTCAGGTCGGCGGTGCCACCGTCAGGATCGAGACGATCGACCTCGCCGCTTCGCTTGCACCGCTCTGGGTCGAGGCCTCATGACCGGGCCAGACCGAGACGTCCGGCGGCCCGTCCGCGCAGCTTGAGCTTTGCGCGGCGCTCGCCTATTCCCGTCGCAGCCGTTAACCAACAACCACGCCGCGAGGAGACGCCATGGACGCCCCGAAGTTCGACAAGTCGAGGCTCCCCAGCCGCCACGTCACCGAGGGGCCGGAACGGGCGCCGCACCGCAGCTACTTCTACGCCATGGGCCTCGGCGAGGCCGAGATCCACCAGCCCTTCGTCGGCGTCGCCACCTGCTGGAACGAGGCCGCGCCCTGCAACATCGCGCTGAGCCGCCAGGCCCAGGCGGTCAAGCTCGGCGTCAAGCAGGCGCTGGGCACCCCACGCGAGTTCACCACCATCACCGTGACCGACGGCATCGCCATGGGCCACGAGGGCATGCGCTCGTCGCTCGCCAGCCGCGACGCCATCGCCGACACCGTCGAGCTCACCATGCGGGGCCATTGCTACGACGCGATCGTCGGCCTCGCCGGCTGCGACAAGTCGCTGCCCGGCATGATGATGGCGATGGTGCGGCTCAACGTGCCCTCGGTCTTCATCTACGGCGGCTCGATCCTGCCGGGCCGGGCACCGGCGGGCGCGGCGGTGCCGGCGGACTTCGCCAACCGCGACCTCACGGTCCAGGACATGTTCGAGGCGGTCGGCCGCCACCAGGCGGGCACCCTCGGCAACGCCGCGCTCGACATCCTCGAGCGCATCGCCTGCCCCTCGTCGGGCGCCTGCGGCGGCCAGTTCACCGCCAACACCATGGCCTGCGTCTCCGAGGCGATCGGCCTCGCGCTCCTCAACTCCTCGGGCGCACCGGCGCCCTACGAAAGCCGCGACCACTATTCGACGGCGAGCGGCATTGCGGTGATGCGGCTGCTGGAAAAGAACATCCGCGCCCGCGACGTGGTGACCCGCAAGAGCCTCGAGAACGCCGCGCGGGTGGTCGCCTGCACCGGCGGCTCGACCAACGGCGGCCTGCACCTGCCGGCGATCGCGCACGAGGCCGGCATCGACTTCACCCTGCAGGACGTCTGCGACATCTTCCACGACACGCCCTACTTCGTCGACCTGAAGCCGGGCGGCAAGTACGTCGCCAAGGACCTCTACGAGGCGGGCGGCGTGCCGGTTGTGCTGAAGGAGCTGATGCGCGGCGGCCTCCTTCACAGCGAGTGCATGACCGCCAGCGGGCGCACCATCGGCGAGGAGCTCGACGACATCCGCGGCGAGGCCGACGGCCGGGTGATCTACCCGGTCGACACGCCGATCACCAGGACCGGCGGCGTCGTCGGCCTCATCGGCAACCTCGCCCCCGAGGGCGCCATCGTGAAGGTCGCGGGCATGTCTGAGGCCGAGCAGGTCTTCACCGGCCCGGCGCTGGTCTTCGAGTGCGAGGAGGACTGCTTCGCCGCAGTGCAGAACCGCAGCTATCAGGAAGGCGACGTCCTCGTCATCCGCAACGAAGGCCCCAAGGGCGGCCCCGGCATGCGCGAGATGCTCTCCACCACCGCCGCCCTCTCCGGCCAAGGCATGGGCAAGAAGGTGGCGCTGATCACCGACGGGCGCTTCTCGGGCGCGACGCGCGGCTTCTGCGTCGGCCACGTCGGGCCGGAGGCGGCGCTCGGCGGGCCGATCGGCCTGCTGCGCGACGGCGACATGATCACGCTCGACGCGGTCAGGGGCGAGATCAGCGTCGCGCTGTCGGACGAGGAACTCGCCGAGCGGCGCAAGGCGTGGCCCGGACCGCGGCCGACGATCTACGGCGCCGGGGCGCTCTGGAAATACGCGCAGCTCGTCGGCCCGACCCGGCTCGGCGCGGTCACCCATCCTGGCGCCAGGGACGAGAGGCACGTCTATGCGGACCTCTGAGCCGCTCGCGGCCGCGACGCTGGTGCTCGCGGCCCTGAGCCTCATGGCCTGCGACCCCGCGACGCTGGCGGCAGGCGGCGCGGCACCATCCCGGGCGCGGCTCAGCGTCGCAGGCGAGACGGTGACGATCGCCGCACCGCCCGGCTTCTGCGTCGACAGCAAGAGCACCACGACGAACGCCGAAGGCGCCTTCGTGCTGATGACCGACTGCGCCCTCCTCGGCGCGGCGCCTGCGGGCAAGGCGCCGGTCGGCGCGGCGCTGACCGCGAGCGTCTCGTCCGGCGGCCTCGGCGGCGAAGGCGACGAGGCGGGCTCGCTGGAAGACCTGCAGGATTTCGCCAGGACCCGCGAGGGCCGGGCGGTGCTCGGCCGCAGCGGTCAGCCGGACCGCATCCGGGTGCTCAACTCGCAGATCAGGAACGGCGTCCTCTACGTCCTGGTCGAGGACCGCGGCACGCTGCCCATCGCTGGCATCGAGCGGCAGTTCTGGCGCGCGTTCCTGGAAGTGGACGGCCGCATCACGGCGCTTTCGGAGCTGGGCTTCGCCGGCGCCGGGATCGGCCCGCAGGAGGGCCTGAACCAGCTTGCGGCACTCGCCGCCGCCATCCAGGCCGCCAATCCCTCCGGCTGAGCCGCGGAGGCTTGGCGCCTGAGCGACCCCGCGTGCGTTTGCCGTCGACGCCGCGCCAGCGTAGGCTCGCCCGTCGGGCACGGGGAATCGATGCGATGCTGCTGAGTGAACGGATGCGCGACAGCGGCGCCCACCTCTTCCGCTGGCGCAGCTACGTGCTGATGATCTTCCTGCCGCTGATAGCCCTCGCGATCTGGCGCGGCGAGCCGATCGAGCGCCGGCTCGGCGAAGGCTGGGGCAACGCTTACGCGGCGGCGTGCTGTCTGCTCGTCCTGGCCGGACTCGCGCTCCGCGCCTTCACCGTCGGTTTCGTGCCGCGCAAGACCTCGGGCCGCAATACCGAAGGCCAGGTTGCGAGTGCGCTCAACACCACCGGCATCTATTCGCTGACGCGCAACCCGCTCTACCTCGCCAACTGCACGGCCTATCTCGGGATCATGCTCTACACCCAGGACCTGCTCCTGTCCTTCGCCTTCGCGCTCTTCCTGGTGATCTACTATGAGCGCATCATCCTGGCCGAGGAGGACTTCCTCGCCGAGCGGTTCGGCAGCGAATACCGCGCCTGGGCAGCCGAGGTGCCGGTCTTCCTGCCGCGGTTCCACGGCTGGCGGCCGCCGGCGCTGCCGTTCTCGCTGCGCTCGGTGCTGCGCCGGGAATATCCGAGCTGGTTCTCCGCCGTGCTGATGCTCGCCGCGATCGACATCGGCGCCGACCGCTTCACGCCCGAGGATGAGCCGCTGAGCCGCGAGCCGTGGCTCGTCGCGGTCGCCGCGGCGGCGGTGCTCTACCTCGTGCTCCACGCGGTCAATCGCCGCTCCCGCCTCCTGCGGGCGCCCGGGCGCTGACGCGTGGAGAACCCGGCGCGATCCACCCCGCGGGGCATCGTCACCGCGCTGCACCAGCAGGTCGGTAACGTCGCCATGCGCACCGCCGGGCTCTTTCGCAAGCGGCTGAGCCTCGGGGTGCGGCTCCTCGCGCTCGATGCTGAAGGCCGGGTCTTCCTTGTGCGGCATTCCTACCTGCCGGGCCTGCACCTGCCCGGCGGCGCCGTGGATGCCGGTGAGAGCTGCCGGCAGGCCGCGGTGAGAGAAGCGTCGGAGGAAGGCGGGCTGGTGCTCGACACCCCGCCCGAGCTCTTCCAGCTCTACCACTTCTCCGGCGGGGCCGGCCACGTCGCGCTCTACGTCGGGCGGGATGCACGCCAGGCCCGCCCGCGATCGGCCAAGCTCGAGATCGTGGCCGTCGGGTTCCACCCGCTCGACGACCTGCCCCGCGACCTGACCGACGGCACCCGCGCGCGGATCGACGAGGTCATGTTCGGGCGGCCCGTCTCGGACACCTGGTAGCACCCGCTCAGGCGACGTCGAGGACGATCTTGCCGATGTGGGTGCCACCCTCGAGCCGGGCATGCGCCTCCGCGGCCGCCTCGAGCGGGAAGCTCCGGTCCATCACCGGCGCGATCCGGCCCGTCTCGAGGAGCGGCCAGACCTCCTGGCGCAGGTCGGCGGCGATCCGCGCCTTGGCCGCCACAGATTGCGGCCTGAGCGTCGAGCCGGTCAGCGTCAGCCGCTTCATCATCACCTGGGCGAAGTTCAGCTCGACCCGCGGTCCGCTCTGGTGGGCGATCATCACCAGCCTGCCCTCGGGCGCCAGCGCCTCGACGTCGCGCGGCAGGTAGTCGCCGCCGACCATGTCGAGGATCACGTCGACGCCGCGGCCGCCGGTGGCGTCACGTACCGCAGCGACGAAATCCCCCTCGCGGTAGTTGACCGCGACCTCGGCGCCGAGATCGAGGCAGGCCTTGCACTTCGCTTCGGTCCCCGCCGTCGCGAAGACCCGCGCGCCTCTGGCGCTCGCGAGCTGGATCGCCGTGGTGCCGATGCCCGACGAGCCGCCATGGACGAGAAAGCTCTCGCCGGCCTTGAGCCGCCCGCGGGCGAAGACGTTGGTCCAGACCGTGAAGAAGGTCTCGCAAAGCCCGGCCGCCGCCCGCATGTCGAGCCCGGCCGGGACCGGCAGGGCATGATCCTGGTGGGTCAGCGCATACTCGGCATAGCCGCCGCCGGGCAGCAGCGCGCAGACCGGATCGCCCACGCTCCAGGCCGAGCCCCCGGGACCGACGGCCGCGATCTCGCCGGCCGCCTCGAGCCCCGGCAGGTCGGACGCGCCCGGAGGCGGCGCGTAGGCGCCGGCCCGCTGCAAGGCGTCGGGCCGGTTCACCCCGGCGGCGCGCACGCGGATCAGGATCTCGCCGGCCGCCGGCTGCGGTACCCGCCGGGTCGCGGGCTGCAACACCTCCGGCCCGCCGGGGGCAGTGATCTCGACCACCCGCATCTCCGCCGGCAGCGTCATCGCCGCGCGTCCCGCAAGACCGGTGCAGCACGCGACGCCGTCTCCCCCGCGGCGCGGGCGCGCCGGTCGGGCGGGCGGGCCGCCGACGCGCCGCTCCCGCCGGCCGCACGCGCGGCCGGCCCGAAGCTCACGCGGCCCTCCGCGTCTGGTGCGCGAAGTCCCAGTAGAGCGCCTGCGCGCGCGCCGCCATCGGCGCCGGCCCGAGCTCGCGCTCCTCGAAGCGGGTGACCGGCACCACCTTGTTGGCGTTGCCGGTCAGGAAGATCTCGTCCGCCGCGGCGAAGTCCGCGACGCCGAGCTGCGCTTCGCTGACCGCGACGCCGTCCTCGCGCAAGAGCCGGATCACCCGGGCGCGGGTGATCCCGGCGAGGAAGGTACCGTTCGCGACCGGCGTCATCACCGCGCCGTCGCGCACCAAGAAGACATTGGTCGACGCGGTCTCGGCCACCCAGCCCTGCTGGTCGAGCGACAGCGCGTTCTGGAAGCCGCGGGCGCGCGCCTCGCGGATGATCCGGGCGTTGTTGGGGTAGTGGCAGGCGGCCTTGGCGTCGCAGAGCGCCGCGTCCGGCGGCGGCCGCCGGAACGGCGAGACGGTCAGCGCCATCGGCGCCGGCGCCCGGAACGGCAGATCCTCGAGGCAGATCGCGAGCACGGTCGAGCCGGGCACCGCGTCGATCAGTGCCGGCGACGCCTCGCGCGACCACATCATCGGCCGCAGGTAGAGCGGGCTCGCGGTGCCGAGCCGGCGGATGCCGTCGCGGATCAGCGCCTCGATCGCCTCGGCCGGCAGCGGCGCCTCGAGCCCCATGGTCTCGGCCGACCGCACCACGCGGGCGCAATGCAGGTCGAGGTCCGGCGTGACGCCCTCGAAGGCGCGGGCGCCGTCGAAGACCAGCGTGCCTTGCCAGGTGCCGTGGTCGGCGGCGCGCATGATCGCGGGGTCGCCGTCGTGCCAGCGCCCGTCGAACCAGGTGACGATGTTTTGGCCGAGCGCCATGCCGCCCCCCTTCCCGTGGTTTTGGTTGGCCGGGTCAGTCCCTGCGGTGCAGCGATCCCGGCATGTCGGAGGCGTGAGTATCCGCAGGCGCCCGGACCCGGTCAAGCAAGGCCTGCGGCCCCTTGAGCACCGCGGCGGCGATCGGGTTGGCACGGATCCTCGACTTGACGTCCTCGAACTGCATGACGTTGTCGATCCGGCGCCCGACGAATTCCCGCGTCGCCGAGCCGCCGGGGCTGTCGTCGCCGAGCCAGTAGAGCAGCGCCGAGGAATAGACCGCCGTCAGCGTGGTGCGCTTGGAGTACCAGGCGAAGTCGCGGCTGGTGTCGCCGAGCGCCGTCCAGATGGTGTCCGCCGTGTGCCAGACCGCTCGCGCCCCGTCGGCGGCGTGGTGCGGCAGCGCGAAGAGCGCGACGCCGCGTCGCACCGCCTCGCGCTCGCCGGCGCAGAGCTCCAGCCGGCGGACGATGGCATGGGCGACCCGGTCGCGGAACCGCAGCCCGAGGAGGTCGGCGTTCGCGAGATCCTCGGCCAGCGCCGCGTCGCGGGCGAAGTGGTAGGCAAGCGCCAGGTCGACGCCGCCGCGCGGGAAGGCGAGCCGCGACAGGCCGGGGTCGACGCCGGCGTCCTCGACGGCGTGGGCGAGGGTCCGATCGGTCCAGCCGTCGAAGGGCACGTGCGGCAGCGCGGCGTCGATCACGGCGCTGCGGGTCGCCGCCAGGTAGTCGTCCTCGTCCGGGTGGTCGTCGGTCATGGCCTTGGAACTCCCCTCAGTTTTCTCGGTGGGACCGGTGGACAGCCCGGCCTCTCCCCGGTATATAGCGCCCTTCTGCGGATTTACGAAACTCATGACACGGGAAGGTGGTGAAAGCTAAGTGCAGGTAATGGTTCGTGACAACAACGTCGACCAGGCGTTGCGCGCGCTCAAGAAGAAGCTGCAGCGCGAGGGCGTGTTCCGTGAGATGAAGCTCCGGCAACATTTCGAGAAACCGTCCGTCAAGAAGGCCCGCGAGCGGGCCGAGGCCATCCGGCGAGCACGCAAGCTGGCGCGCAAGAAATTGCAGCGCGAAGGCCTCGCATGACCCCCTGACCGACACGGTCACGAAAAGAGCACGGGCGCCCACGGGCGCCCTTGTCGTTTGCCCAACCGGGATTTCGCGCGCGAAACTGTGATCAAGCGCTTGATTCTGAAGCGATTAATCTTCGTTAAAATTCGTTGTTGCCCAGACGTCTCCCGGAATCTGTGATCCGTTTCGCCCGGCAGACGCGTACGACGTCTCAGTTCAGCAGCACCATCGGGAAAAGCGCGGCCCGGTCGGCCTCCTTCCATCCCCAAAGGACCGGGTCCAGGGCGACCGGGACGTCGCCCTTGTCGATCCGGCGCGCCGAAAGCCCGGCGCGCTGGTGCCGGTCAAGGGCGAAGAACCAGGAGGCGTGGCTGATGCAGACCCGCGTTCCCGGCGCCGCGTCGCGGGCAACCTGCAGCGTCCGCAGGCGCTCGCGCGTGCCGCAGTGGTTCAGGACCGAGAAGAGCAGGATGAAGTCTGCCGGGGCGTCGAGGTCGAGAAAGTCGGTGGTATGCGCGAGCTCCGGCTCCTTGGCGCGCAGCGCCGGGTCGCGCGCCACGATGTCCCGGGCGATCGCGATGAAGTCGGCGTTGAAGTCGATGCCACGGTAGCCGCGGGCCTCGAGGAAGCGGATGAAGTAGCGTCCGCTCCGCAAGGGTCCGCAGCCGAAGTCGACCAGACGGTGCTGCGGTTGCAGGCCGAGGTGCCGCATCAGTTCGAGCTGGAAAGCGCCGCGCGCGTCCCAGACCCGCTCGCCCCCGCCCAGGTGGCGCTTGTAGCCTTCGATCGCCAGCTCCGCGACCGGCAGGGAGAGCGCGCGGTACTTGTTCCCCGAGCCGGCGGCCCACCTTTTCAACATCCGCTCCGCTCCTATTCGATGGCCACGCGTTCGTCGCCCTCGCGGGTCACGGTCATCCAGCCGACCACCAGGACGATGACGCCGGCAAAGATCAGGCTGGTCACGACGGTCCCGAAGCCCAGGCCGCCGTAGTCAGACGGCTGCGACAGCAGGTCGCCGAACGAGGCCCCGAGTGGCCGGGTGAAGATGTAGACGAGCCAGAAGGCGAGGGTTCCGCCGAGCCCGAGCCGGAAGTACCCGATCGAAAGCGAGACGATGATCGAGCCGAAGAGGATGCCGGTCGGCAGGTAGCCGAGCCCGAACTTCTCCGCGACGAGGTCACCCGCCGCGGTGCCGAGCGCAAAGGTGAACAGGATCGCGAGCCAGTAGAAGGCCTCGCGCCGCGCCGTGACGATGGTATGGATCGAGAGCGTGCCCTCGGACCGGAACCACGCCCAGAAGGTCAGGGCGAGCGCCAGCGTGAAGGCGACGGTCGAGGTCACCAGGCTTACGCCGAGGGTGTCGACGAGATTGTCGGTGATCAGCGTGCCGACGATGGAGATCAGCACCACGGCCAGCCAGTAAATCCAGGGCACGTACCGCCTGCGCGAGAACTGCAGGGCGAGCGCCAGCACCAGCACCGCCGTCATGATCACCGACGTCATCCCGAGGCCGAGCCCGAGGTTCACGGCGAGATAGTCGGCGGCGGTCTCTCCCATGGTGACCGCCATGAGCTTGATGAGCCAGAAGTCCGGCGTCACCTGGGGAACGCGGTTCGCCCGCACGGGGCCGGTGGCCACGGGGACCCGGTCGGTCATTGCGGTCACCTCGCTCATGTCAACGGCCGGCAATCGCGAGCGCCTGCGCCGAGAAGGCGTCCGCGCGCGTGTCGTCGTCGGCGTTGCACCGTTCCGTGGCCTTGGCCTGAAGGTCGGTGGCCGCCGCCTTCTTGCTTGCATCGAGCGATCCGCTCGCGAGGGTCGTGCGGACGTCGGTGAGCATCGTCTCGCAGGGGATGGGGTGCCCGTTCGCGTCGGTAACCGCGATGCCCGAGACCATCCCTGCCGGACCGCCGGCGCCGGCAGCGCCCGAGGGGTCGCTGAGCGCCGCGGACAGCGCGGCCAGCGCCGCCGTGACGGCGGCCGGATCGGGTCGCTTCTCGCGGAGCGCCGAAAGCGCGTCGTCGGCCGCGGCATCGACGTTGCCCCAGGCGTCCGGGGCCTTGGGACGCATCGTGGCTTCGGCGTCGTCCCACCGGGTCTCGAAGTCGGTTATCCTGGATGCGGCCGCGGCAAGGTCACCGGACTGGGCGATCCCTCGGGTGTCCGTCACGATCGCTTGCAGCGACGAGAGGTCGCCGAGCGGGTCCTCCGTCGCGGCCGACGCTGGTGGCGGCGACGGCAGTTGCAGCTCGACGATCGTAAAGCCGGCGACGGGCAGCGCGATCAGCGCCAGGGCAAGGAGAAGCTGGTTCATCGGCACCTGCGTGATGGGTCGCGCGCGTGGACGGGCGCGGAAAAGAGCACGCAGTCGGGGGTAAGGGCAGCAAGTTAGCCGCCCCTTAGGGCAGAGCGGGCGGAGAGCCCCTCGCGAGGTGGCGGCCCGGAGCAGCGCTACGGGCGCCCGGGGCGGGTCAGGACAAACGGTGCGGTCGATGCGGAGGCGGTCGCAACCCTCAGACGCCGAGGCCGTGGCGGGCGATGAGCAGCACGCCCTGGAACGCGCCGTAGACGAAACCCGAGACGACGGCGAGGCCGGCGAGGCCGACGAGCCCGCCCGCAAGGACGGCGACGCCGTCGCGGCCGAGGACGCCGACCGCCATCAGCACCAGCGCGAGGCCCGGCAGGCTGTTGCCGAACGGCACCGGCAGGAAGACGACGAGCGCGAGGAGCAGGCCCGCGGCGCCGATCAGCCGCTTGCCCATCGCGCCGGTCAGCGGCAGCAGCCGCGGGCGGATCATCTGCTCGAGCCGGTGCAGCCGCGGCACGATCCGCGCCACCAGCGCCTGGAAGCTGGTCCGCGCCAGCGAGCGGCGGCGCAGGAACCCCGGCAGCCAGGGCCGACGCTGGCCGATCATCAGCTGCGCGGTCAGGAGGATCAGCGGCGCCCCGAGTACCGCCGAGATGCCCGGCAGCGCCACGGGCAGCACGTTCGGCGCGGCGAAGAGTACGATCAGCGGGCCGTAGGCGCGGGCGTCGAAGGCATCGAGGAGATCGCCGAACGACACCCGCTCGCCTTCCGCCGCCTCCGACAGCGCCAGGAGGATCGTCGAGATGCGGCGGCGGCTGCGGGGTGCTGCGGAACCTGGCGGGATGGCGGGATCGTCCATGGCTGGCTTGCGGTCGCCGCGCTCAGGAGCGCGGCGCGTCGCTGCGCTCCCATTCCTTGTTCTGCCCGACGTCGGCCTCGTAGACGTAGCGGTCCTGCACCCCGGGCAGCGTCTGGAAATAGTCCCTGAGCGCCTCGGGAAACAGGCTGTGCGGCACACTGCGGAACTCCGGCACCGGCTGCAGCACGTCGGCGACGTCGAGCCCGCAGGTCATCTTCATGCTCTGGCCGTGCGCCTGGGCATCGGCGATCAGCTGGTCGGCGGCCGCCTTGCTGATCGGCACCTTCTGCGCCTCGACGAAGTAGTCGAAGCGAGCGTGGTAGCGCTCGTAATAGTCGACGTAGCGCGGCGTCATCCCGTAGTGGATGTCGCCCCGCCGCGGCAGGTCGGGGTGGGTGAAGGTTCCCGCCGGGTCGTAGAGCACCTGCTGCGACCCGTTGATCAGGAGCCCCGAATGCGCCGAGCGCCCGGATTTGGCGTTCACCATCGACATCAGCGTCACCGACGGCGGCTCGGGGCTCACGTAGCGCGCCGCCGCGATCTCCTCGAAGCTCGCGGGGCGATAGATTTCGCACCCCGCAAGGGAGGCGACCGCCAGAAGGGCGAGAACCGCGCGCCGCATCACCCGTCTCCGGCCCTGCGGATCGTTCAGGTGTTGAAGAGGGCGAGGAAGATCAGCACGGCGATCGCCGCCGAGAACACGTACACCCAGAAGCGGATGAAGGCCTCGAACGTCCGCTGATGCTCGGCCGCGTCCGTACTGACGTGTTCGTGTTCGGCCATCGCCTTGCTCCAGTGCTGCCCGGCCGCCGCGCGGCCCCGTTTCGCCAGCGTTCTAGCGCGAACGGGCAGCCCTGTCAGGCCCGAATCTTGCCGCACCTCGCCCCGGCTGCCGGTCAGTCGGCGCGCGCCGAGACCTCCTCGAGTTTCTCGACGAACTGCGGCCAGCTGGCCAGCGCGCCCTGGTAGAACTGCTCCTGATCGGTGCGGAAGCCGGACTGCTCCATGCGCAGGCGGGTGCCGGTGGCCGTGGGCGTGAGCGTCCAGGTCACGACGCTGTCGAGCCCGAACGCCTGCCATGTGTAGGACAGCGCGCGGTTGGCCTCGACCTGCAGCACCCGGCAGTCGACCGAGCCCCAGTCGCCGCTGAGGGTGAACGGGTGGCTCACCTCCGGCGCGAAGTCGTTCTTCATCAGCCACGCCTCGATCAGCTGCGGCTGGGTCAGCGCGCGCCAGATCTTCTCCGGCGGGTACGGCATCTCGCGCTCCACGACGACGGAGCGGGTCTCGCCCGGTGCTTCGGTCATTGGTCCATCCTCTTCAGCAGGTCTTCCATCGCGTCGAACCGGCTCTCCCAGAAGCCGGCCATCTGGCTCGTCCAGTCGCGCAGCGGCCCGAGCGCTGCGGGCACCGGGCTGTAGCGGGTCTGCCGGCCCTCATGCAGGCCGCGCACCAACCCGGCCTGCCGCAGCACGCCGAGATGCTTCGAGACGGCCGGCTGCGAGATGCCCGCCCCCGCCGTCAGCGCTCCGACCGTCTGCTCGCCGTCGCGGCAGAGCCGCTCGAAGAGCGCCCGGCGGGTCGGATCGGCCAGCGTCCGGAAGAGCGCGTCGTGGGCTTCGGGCATCTGCGATCCATCACTCTCCGGTTATGGTTTATTCATAACCGGCGAGTTATGGTTCCGTCAAGCAGGAAAGCGACGCCTCAGCCGGCGAGTTCGCACGCGAAGAGCGGTGCGGCGCCTTCGCAGGCGGCGTCGCAGAGCGCGGCCGCCTCGGGCAGCATCCGGCGGATGTGGAACGCCGCCATCGCCGCGCGCGGCCCGCCCTCGCCTTCCGCCAGCGCGCCTTTCAGCAGGTAGTGCCCGCCGAGGGTCAGCGCGAAGGCGCGCAGGTAGGGGACTGCACCGGCGAAGCGGTCGTGCACCTCGGCCGCCGCCATCCAGCCGGTCGCCGCGGCCAGCCGCTGCGCCGCCGCCGCGAGCCGCGCGCCGAGATCGCCCGCGGCCTCGCGCGCGGTCTCCTCGACTTCCTCGATCAGCGCCTGCGCGGCGGCGCCGCCGTCGGCCAGCTTGCGGCCGACCATGTCCATCGCCTGGATGCCGTTGGTGCCCTCGTAGATCGCCGTCACCCGCACGTCGCGGTAGAACTGCGCGACACCGGTCTCCTCGATGTAGCCCATGCCGCCGAAGACCTGCATCGCCGCCTCGCTGACCGCGCAGCCGGCGTCGGTGCCGAACGCCTTGGCGATCGGCGTCAGGAACGCGGCCCGCGCCGCCCACTGCTCTTCCCCGGTCGCGGCCGCCATGTCGGTCGAGAGCGCGCAGTCGAGGCAGATCGCCCGGGCGATCTGCACGGTTGCGGCCATCTCGGTCAGCATGCGCCGCACGTCGGCGTGGCCGATGATCGCGGCCTCGCCTTCACCCCGCGGGCGCCCTTGTTTGCGCTCGCGGGCGAAGGCGAGCGCCGCCTGAAAGGCTGCATCGGCCTGGCCGAGCCCGTGGACGCCGACGCCGAGCCGGGCGTTGTTCATCATGGTGAACATCGCGGCGATGCCCTTGTGCGGCTCGCCGATCAGCCAGCCCCGGGCGCCGTCGTACTCCATCACGCAGGTCGGGCTGCCGTGCATGCCCATCTTGTGCTCGAGCGACAGGACCCTGACGCCGTTGGCGACGCCCGGCCGGCCCGCGGCGTCCGGCACGAGCTTCGGCACGAGAAAGAGCGAGATGCCGCGGGTGCCCGGCCCGCCGTCGGGCAGCCGCGCCAGGACGAGGTGGCAGATGTTCTCGGCCATGTCGTGGTCGCCCCAGGAGATGAAGATCTTCTGGCCGGTCACCGCGAAGGTGCCGTCGTCGAGCGGCTCGGCGCGGGTGCGGATCGCGCCGACGTCCGAGCCCGCCTGCGGCTCGGTCATGTTCATCGTCCCGGTCCAGTCGCCGGCGACGAGCCTCGGCAGGAAGACCGCCTTGACCTCGTCCGGGGCGTGGTGCTCGAGCGTCTCGATCTGCCCCTGGCTCAGCAGCGGACAGAGCGCGAACGCGAGGTTCGCGCCCGAGCACATCTCGTTGAGGCAGGTCAGCAGCGTCATCGGCAGCCCCATGCCGCCGCTCTCCGGGAGAGCCGCGAGCCCGACCCAGCCGCCTTCGGCGAGCGCGCGATAGGCGTCGGCGAAGCCGGGCGTGGTGCGGACCACCCCGTTCTCCAGCCGCGCGCCGTCGCGATCGCCCGCCCGGCGCAGCGGCGCCAGCACTTCCTCGGCGAGCTTCGCCGCCTCGCCGAGCACCGCTTCCACGGTCTCGCGCGTCGCCTCCGCGAAGCGCTCGGTCTCGGCGAGCCGCCCGGCGTCCAGCACGCGGTCAAGCAGGAACTGCATCTCGGCGACGGGCGCGCGGTAGGGCATGGCGTCTCCTCCGGGGCTGGCGGCAGCGCGGGCGAGCGGCTATCAGAGGCCGCCGCCGCGGGCCGGGACTCTAGGCCGGCACCCCCGGCGCCACAAGCAGGACGCGATGGCCGAGCGCAACACCGTCACGCTCTCCGACAGCGACCGCGGCATCAGCGCGGCCGCCGGGCTGCTGCGCGCCGGCGAGGTCGTGGCGTTTCCGACCGAGACGGTCTACGGCCTCGGCGCCGACGCCCGGAGCGACCGGGCGGTGGCCGCGATCTTCGAGGCCAAGGGGCGGCCGGCCTTCAACCCGCTGATCGTCCATCTGGCCGACGCCGCCGCAGCCGAGGCGTTCGCGATCTTCACGCCGACCGCCCGGGCGCTGGCGGCGCGGTTCTGGCCGGGGCCGCTCACGCTCGTGCTGCCGCGGCGCGAGGCGAGCGGCCTTTCGGAGCGCGCCACGGCGGGGCTGCCGACGGTCGCGCTGCGTGTGCCAGCGCATGCCCTCGCGCGGCGCCTGCTCATGGAGTACGGCGGCCCGCTGGCGGCGCCTTCTGCCAACCTCTCGGGCCGGGTCAGCGCGACGACGCGCGCCCACGTCCTCGACGGCCTCGGTGGCCGCATCGCCGCGGTGATCGACGGCGGCGCCTGCCCGGTCGGCCTGGAATCGACCATCGTCGGCTTCGACGGTGACGCGCCGGTGCTGCTCCGCCCCGGCGGCCTGCCGGTGGAAGCGATCGCCGAGGCGCTCGGCCGGCCGGTCCGGACCGACGCCGGGAGCGGCATCACCGCGCCGGGCCAGCTCGCCTCGCACTACGCCCCCGGCGCCGGGCTGCGCCTCGACGCGGCGGCGCCGGAACCCGGCGAGGTCTGGCTCGGCTTCGGGCCGGGCTCCGCAGAGGGCCTCAATCTCTCCGCATCCGGCGATCTGGACGAGGCGGCGGCCAACCTCTTCGCGCACCTGCGCGCCGCCGACCTCGAGGCCAGAGCGGCAGGGGCCGTCCGCATCGCCGTCGCGCCGATCCCGCGCCACGGCCTCGGGCGCGCGCTCAACGACCGGCTGACGCGCGCCGCAGCGCCGCGGCCCTGAGCTCAGGCGCGGCCGCCCTCGGTCGACAGGAGCCGCGGGTCGATCGAGATCGACCGCAGCGCATCGCCCCACTTGTCGGTGTCGCGCTCGCCGAAGACGAGGTCGGCGTCGGCCGGCGCGGTCAGCCAGCCGTTGGCCTGGATCTCGCCTTCGAGCTGCCCGGCACCCCAGCCGGCATAGCCGAGCGCCAGCAGCGCCCGGCTCGGCCCGTCGCCGCGCGCGATGTCCTGGAGGATGTCGACGGTCGCGGTCATCGCGAAGTCGGGACTGACCGACAGGCTGGAGTCCTTGACCGAATATTCCGGCGAGTGCAGCACGAAGCCGCGGGCGTTCTCGACCGGGCCGCCGAAATGCACCCGTGTGCTCCTTAGATTGACGCTCGCGGGGATCTTCAGCTGCGCCAGCAGGTCGGCGAAGCTCAGCTCAGGCGTCGTCGGCTTGTTCACGATCAGGCCCATCGCCCCGTCGCTGGAATGCGCGCACAGGAAGATGACCGCGCGCTCGAAGCGGGCATCGCCCATGCCCGGCATGGCGATCAGGAGCTGGCCGTCGAGAAAGCTGGCGTCGCTGTGTATCATGGCCCGAACATGGTTCGCCCGAGCACCGAAGACAAGCGACACCCATGCCATTCCGGGTGCCCTGCTCGCCGCAATGTGACGCACCATCGGCAAGATTACCGGGTATCGTGCCGGCCCGCCCCCGGTCCCGGATGCTGCCTTGCCATGCTGAAGTCGCTCGCCGCAATCGCGCTCTCGGCAGCCGTCCCTGTCGCGGCGGCGGCCGGGCCGTCGCCCGTCGGCGACACGGTCGCGAGGGCGGCCCTGATCGAAGGCTGGCGACAGCCCGACGGCAGCCGCGTCGCCGCGATCGAGATCCGCCTCGACCCGGGATGGCACACCTACTGGCGTGTCCCGGGGGAAGCCGGCATCCCACCGGACTTCGACTGGTCGGGTTCGGCCAACCTCGCGTCCGTCAGCTACGAGTGGCCGCGGCCGACGCGCTTCGAGAGCTTCGGCCTCGAGACGCTCGGCTACGCCGATACCGTGGTGCTGCCGGTGCGGCTGACCCCGAAGGACCCCGCGGCACCGATGGAGCTCGCCGTCGCGGTCTCCTACGGCGTCTGCTCGGACATCTGCGTGCCGGCCGAGGCGAGGCTTGCCGCCAGCATCGGCCCGGGCGCGCCCGAGCAAGGCCGTGACCGGATCGAGGCGGCCCTGGCCGAGCGCCCCCGCACCCCCGCCGAGGCCGGCGTCGCGCGCGTCTCGTGCACGCTCGCGCCCGCGCCAGACGGTTTCGAGATCACCGCCGCCGTCACCTTCGCCGCCGATCCCGCCCCCGGCCAGCGCGCGGTGATCGAATCGGCGCAGCCCGGCCTCTGGATCGGCAGCGCCGAAACCAGCACCGAAGGCCGCACCGTCACCGCCCGTGCGCCGATCGAAGGCGCCGGCACCGCCGGCCCGATGCTGGAACGCCGCGCGCTGCGCGTAACCGTCCTCGACGCGGGTCGCGCCGTCGACATCCACGGCTGCCAGACCCCCGGCTGACACCCGCCAGCGGGGCGCTAGTCTTCCGGCTCGGTGGTGAACATCAGCGGGAAGCCTTCCTTGGCGGCCATGTCGATCGCCTGTGTGGCCTTGGTCTCGGCGATCTCGCGGGTATAGACCGCCACCACGCAGCAGCCGCGCATGTGCGCGGTCAGCATCACCCCGTGCGCCTGGTCGGTGTTCATCCGGAACACGGCGGCCAGCACCGACACCACGAACTCGCGCGGCGTGTAGTCGTCGTTCTGCAGAATGACCTTGTAGACCTTCGGCCGTTCGGTCTTGGGCTTCGCCTCGGACCGCGGCTTGATAATGCTCGTGCTCATCCGCGCGGAATGTTCCTCAAGCCAACAAAAATATCCGGTTTGAAGGCTTCATTTTCGCACATTCGCGGGCCTCCGTCCACTGCGGCCGTAACCGAAAGTTGCGGCAATCGCGCGCGGTTCGGAGTATCATCTGCTCATGAGCGACCGCGACACCGAGAAGGGCGGGCTGATCGCCACCCGCTGGTCTTGCCCGACCGACGACCGCGCACTGGCCGAGGTGCATCGCGAGGCCTGGCGCTACGCCTACGCGGGCATCATTCCCGGCCTGACGCTGGAGCGGATGATCGCCCGCCGCGGCCCGCACTGGTGGGGCCGCATGCACGAGCGAGGCTTCCACGCGCTGGTGCTCGACTGCGACGCCAGCCTGGCGGGCTACGCCACGCTGGGCCGCAGCCGGTCCAGCACCCGAGGGCCGTTCGGCGAGATCTACGAGCTCTACCTGCGCCCGGAATGCCACGGCTGCGGGCTCGGACGCCGCCTGTTCGGCGAGGCCCGGCACGAACTTTCCCGCAACGGCTTCGAGCGGCTGCTGGTCTGGGCGCTGGCCGAGAACACCATGGCCTGCCGGTTCTACCGCGCCATGGGGGGCCGCGAGGTCGCCCGCTGCCTCGACCGCTTCTGCGGCGTTCCCCTCGACAAGATTGGGTTCGCGTTCACCTAGGTAAGGCGCCGCCTGAGTTTTCCCTGTGCGTCAGAAGCAGACCCAGGGGTCTTTCGGATGATACCGCTCAGCCCTGCGTTGCCGAGGGGCTACTCACCCCGTCAGTTCACTGCCTCGAGCTCCGGAAACGACCAACTGCCATCCAGCACAGCCGCCTCGGGCCGGTAAAGCCGCACCATCCAGTTCCAGCCTTCGGGCGTGGGCAGGCAGTTCGGCACTTTACCGTCACAGCCGCCGAACTGCACGGTAACGCTGCCGTCCGTGGCTGGCGTCGCGGTGAGGTTGTTGATCGTATAGGCGTTCAGCTGGTTGGGCGTGTAGTAGCCATCGGCATTGTAGACGCTGATCGACCAGAAGCCCTTGACCGGCACGTCTGCGACCTTGACCCGGTAGACCGTCTGGCCGTCGTTCTGCGGGGCCACTCGGTTGAGATAGATGGCCTCGGTCTCCGGGTTGCCACCCCAGGCGCTGGCCGAGCCGATGACGTGGCGAACCGGGTCCACCTGGTCCCTGGTCCCAAACATGCCCCGCGTATCGGGCAGCAGGGCGGCAAGCTCGAGGAGCGCCTTGCGCGTCAGATCCTGGCTCGCCTTGTCCCAGTCCGGGGTCACGAATTCTCCCGGTCCAGCCTGCGTCACCGTCACCGCATCCTGCAGCGCATGAACCTGCGCCATGTCGGCCGCGTCGGCCGGATTGGCCAACATCCGGATGGCGACGGCGACATAGCGGGTGCCGATGCCGTCGCGGGTCAGCTCGATCTCGCCCGCGCCATAGTGGACGCCGTGGGTGTAGTGGTCCTCGTCGATGATCTGCACCGACAGGAACCGCTTGCCCGGATCGGGCACGGTGATCGTCACCGGCCCGGCATCGAGATCGAAGACTCCGCTCGAGTAGAGCGTGTCGCGGTTCAGGCGGATGACGGTCTGGTCCGCGATGTCCGCCAGCGCGCGTTCGTGGGTGAGCTTGCCGAGCTCTCCGCGCGAGATGATGCCGGAAAAATAGAGATCGCTCTCCGCCCGGGCGAAGTTGTCGGTGTTGACCGGTATCGACGCGGCGAATGCCGGCCCGGCAAGGGCAAGCGCGGTGGTGAGCAGGAGAAATCGGCCCATTCGATGATCCTCGATGCGCGGAGCCCCGTGGTTCCGCCTAGCGGAAGTTTTGGTTACGCGTCTCGTTCCGTCCGGCGGCGCGGTCCAGCTTCCCTTAAGGGCCTCGGCGTTCGGCCGGTAGAGAGCCGCGTCCGGGGCAGATAGAGCCACAGACCTACCCTGTCCACGACCGACCCACCCGGGGAGCGAACCTCAAACGGCCGATCTGGGCCCGCCGAGAGCGGACCCGTTGATGGGCACACGCCCCAGCCTACCCGGTCACTGCAGCCCCGCCGGATCGATCAGCCCGCCGGGGCAGCCGGGGCGCACCGGCGCGGCCGCCCGCATCAGGTCGCCGAGCGACGCCCCGGGTCCGATCGTGCCTTCGAGCCCGAGCGTGAGCTCGTCGATCAGCGTCCGGCCGCCGTCACGGACGCAGCTCACCTCGACCCGCGCGCCGGCGCCGCGCCCGAAGGCTGCGTCGAACTGCGCGCGGAGATCTGCCGTGCGCACCGTTTGGCCGGCGTTCCGCTCCAGGTAGTCGCCGACGGCCGACCCGTTCACCGCCTCGGCGAGCCGAACCGCATCGGCGAAGTAGCCGTCCGCGCCGGCCGGGTCGAAGAAGCAGGTGCCGTGCTTCAGCCACTCGTGCCGGTCGAGCAGGCTCGCCGTCCCCGGCATGACCCGCGCGAGCCGCGCGCGGTTGTCGCTCGCGAGCGGCACCGTTGGCAGGTCGTCCCAGCGCGAGGCCGCATCGACCGCCACGAGATCGTCGGGCACGCCGCAGTAGACCCGGTCCTCGGGCTCGGGCCAGAGCCCGTGCAGCCCCAGCGCTTCGGCCGGGCCTCGCCGCCCCCGGCACTCCGCCGCGCCTGGCCGGGTCTCGCAGAACGCCGGCTGCCAGCTCAGCGCCAGAACGTTGACAGTCGATTCGCGGGGTCCGGGCGGCGGCGCGGCGCGGGCCGGCGGCGTGGCCGCGCCGCCGGCCGTGTGCACGCCGCAGATGACCGAGACCCAGCGGTCGGCGCTCACCGGCGCTTCCGGGACCCTGATCCGGTAGAACTCGCCGCCGGGCGCGTTGATCGCGACCATGGCATAGGCGCGCAGCGGTTCGGTCATGACGGCGCCGGGATTGCTGCGGGTGTTCTTCGACTGGAACGCCGGGCAGGCCTTGACCGCGACGAAGGCCCCGCCGAGCGGCTCCTCCGCCACGGCCGGCGCGGCCGCCGCCAGCGCTCCGCCGAACGCCAGCAGGCTTGCCTTTGCCCGCCATCGCGTCACAGTCGCCCGATGGCGCTGACCCTGCACTTTCATCCCTTGGCCTCGTTCTGCCACAAGGCGCTCATCGCGCTCTACGAGCTCGACATCGGCTTCGAGCCGGTGATCGTCGACCTCGGCGATCCCGGCTCGCGCGCCGCCTTCGCCGCGGTCTGGCCGCCGCTCAAGTTCCCGGTGCTGACCGACGCCGCCCGCGGCACGACGGTGGCCGAATCGACCATCGTCGTCGAGTACCTCGATGCGTTCTACGGCGGCGGACGGCTGGTGCCGGCGGACCCCGGCCTCGCCTGGCAGGCGCGGATGTGGGACCGGCTGTTCGACCAGTACCTCGAGGTGCCGATGCAGAAGGTGGTGGGCGACGCGCTGCGTCCCCAAGGCGCGCACGATCCGCACGGCGTCGCCGAGGCCCGCGCGGCGCTGCGCGACAGCTACCGCTTTCTCGGCGCGCGGCTCGGCGATCCCTGGGCGCTCGGCGAGCGGTTCGGCCTCGCCGACTGCGCGGCGGCGCCGGCCCTCTTCTATGCCGACCTCGTCGAACCGCTCGGGCCCGAGGACGCCACCCTCCGCGGCTATCTCGGCCGGCTGATGCGCCGTCCGTCGTTCGCCCGCGTGCTCGCCGAGGCGGAGCCGTTTTTCGGCCTCTTCCCGCTCGATCCCAAGCCCTCCCGCACGCCGCCGGCCTGAGAGGCGGCTCAACGGTCGCCGTCGCCGTCGTGATCGTCCGACGCGTCGGTCGGGGCGCCGGCCTCCCGCGGCACGTATCCCGGCATCGAGCGGTCGCGCGCGACCAGGAGCCGCCGAGCCTGCGCGGCCCCGTCCGCGGCTCCGGATGCGGCCCCGTCTGGGCCGGCATCCCCGAACCACAGCTTCATCTGCCGGAACGCCAGCTCGATCCCCGCCGCGTCGAGCCGCTTCTTGGCCAGTTCGGTATAGGCGCGCCCGACGCCCCACTGCTCGCCGGGCCGGGTCTTCAGCCGCGCCCGCAGCACGACGGCGGAGTCTGTCAGGCTCTCGACCCCGAACCACTCGATGCCGCCGACGAGCTTGGTCCCCCAGGCCATGTCGGCAGCCATTTCGTCGTAGGCCGCGATCATCTCGCGACGCGCGGCGTCGATGTCGGCGCCGTAGGCGATCGCGATGTCGGCGACGTGGAAGCTGAAACCGCGCATGTAGTTCGAGACCGAGTCCACCGACGAGAACGGCACGACATGGAACACGCCCTCGACGTCGCGCAGGCTGACCGAGCGAATGGTCAGCTTCTCGACCGCGCCGATCTTGCCGCCGGCCTCGACGACGTCGCCGACGTTGATCGCGTTCTCAAACTGGATGAAGAGCCCGTTTATGATGTCCTGCACCAGCTTCTGCGATCCGAAGCCGATGGCGAGGCCGACGACGCCGGCCGAGGCGAGGAGCGGCGCGACGCTGAGCCCGATCGCCGAGAGGCCGTAGGTCAGCCCAAGGATCAGGATCGCCACGAGCCCGGCGTTCCGCGCCAGCCCGAGCAGCGTCTGCTCGCGCGGCGTCGGCGTCCGACCGTGATGCGGCGCCAGCCGGTAATCCACCCAGCCTGCGAGCACCAGCCAGGCGAAGAAGCCCGCGAGCACGATCAAAACCAGGCTCGCCGCCGCGCCGACCACGTCGACCCCGAAGCGCGCCTCGATCCAGTCGCCGAGCTTGACCGTGCCCACCGCCTGCAGTGCGTAGCCGAGCCAGAGCGCCAGCACGACGTAGCGCAGCAGGCGCAGGAAGTCCGGGGCGAAGGCGTTCAGCCGTGCCTCCATCGTCGGGAACGTCCGGCTGAACCCGTCCGACAGCCGGACGCCGCGGTCGGCGAGTCGGTTGAGCAGCCCGACCGCCAGCAGTCCGACGGCGAAGGCCGCGGCCAGTCGCGCGGTCGCCACCAGCAGCGGCAGCCCGGCGCGGCTCGTGGTCAGCGCCTGGTGCGCCAGAAAGAGCAGGTAGGCGATCGCGACCACGTGCCAGAACGGCACCACCGCGGCGAGGAGCGTCAGGCCGACGTCGTCGCCAGCGGCGGCGGCGCGGGCCCGGAAATACTCGGCCGGTGCCTGACGTCGGAGCATCACCAGCGCGATCATGTAGAGGATCACCAACAGGTAGAGCGCCACGAGGGTCGCCCGTGCGGTGATCGGCGAGGCGAGCTCGGCCACGATCGGCGCGACGAAGAGCTCGCCGAACGCCACGAGGATGATCACCGCGCCGAGGTGCCGCGTCCAGGACCGCGCGGTTGCGTTCCCCATCGGCAGCGGCCGCATGTCGGGCGTCGCCGGGCTGAAGATCGCGCGCACCACAACGATCAGCACGCCGCTGATGACGAAGGCGTTGAGATACCCCTCGACGTGCGGCGACAGGGTGCCGGCGGCCAGGCCCGCCGCCACCGCCGCCGCCAGCACGATCGAGACGTCCACGACGATGCCGCCCATGCCTGTCAGGGTCCGGCGCAGCAGCCCGCCGTTCAAGGCGGCGCCGGCCGCGCGCCGGTAGAACGGCAAGGCGACCAGCGTCGCCGCCACCGCCACCGCGAAGCTGACGAGCACCGGCAGGGCCAGCTCGGCCGCGAGCTTGCGCAGCTCCGCGGCCTCGATCCGCGCGAGCCCGCCGAGCCGGCGGACGGTGGCGCGCAGCTCGTACGCGTCCTGCCGCAGCGTCCGGCCGAGCGACCGCGCCAGGTCGGGCACCTTGCCGATCACCTGCTCGCCGATGAGAGGCTGCGCCGCCGCGGGCGGCGCAACCGCGTCGGCGGCGGCCTGCGGCCCGGTCGGCCCGGCGGCCTGCACCTCGCCCTGCAGCCGCGCGATCAGCCGCGCCCGTGCCGCATCGTCCTTGAGGACCTTGAGCAGGGCCTGCGTCTCGCTCTCGCCCGCCGGCGGCGCGGCGGGTTGCGCTGCCGCCTGCGGCAAGGGAAACGCCGGCTGCTGCGCCGCCGCAGCGCCCGCGAGCAGCAGCGCCGCCAGCATCGCCAGCGCGGTCCCGCCGCGGCATCCGGGCGCAAGACGTTCCAGCCGCTTTCCCCCTCAGCGCAGCGTCGTCATTTCCGCCGCCGATGTTCCTCGAGCCGCGGCATGATCTCCACGAAGTTGCACGGCCGGTGCCGCACGTCGAGCTGCGCCGCGAGGATGCCGTCCCAGCCGTCGCGGCACGCCCCGGGCGATCCGGGCAGCGCGAAGAGGTAGGTGCCGCCGGCGACGCCGGCGCACGCCCGGCTCTGGATCGCCGAGGTGCCGATCTTGTCGAACGAGATCATCGTGAAGAGCGTCCCGAACGCCGGGATCGCCTTCTCGTAGACCGCCTCGTGCGCCTCGACGGTGACGTCGCGGCCGGTGAGCCCGGTGCCGCCGGTCGAGATCACCGCATCGACTTGCGGGTCGGCGATCCACGCGCGGAGCCGCGCCTCGATCGCCGCCTGCTCGTCACGCACGATCGCCCGGTCCGCCAGCACGTGCCCCGCCGCCTGCAGCCGCTCGACCAGCACCTCGCCCGACCGGTCCTCGGCCGGCCCGCGGGTGTCCGACACCGTCAGCACCGCGATCCGCACCGGCAGGAAGCTCCGCGCCGGATCAATCCCCGCCATGGCCGCCGCCTCCCTCGTCGAGCCGCGACCGGAGCATCAGGAGGTCCGCCCAGGCCTCGCGCTTCTTGGTGCCGTCGCGCAGCAGCGCCGCGGGATGGAACGTCGCCACCGCCGGCACGCCGCGCCAGTCGAGCCACTTGCCCCGCATCCGCGTCACGCCCGCCTCGGTGCCCAGCACCGCCCGCACCGCGGGACTGCCGAGGAGGAGCAGCACCTCCGGCTGCCGCCAGCTCGATGTGGCGGTAGAGAAACGGCAGCATCACCGCCGCCTCGTCGCCCGCCGGGTCGCGGTTCTGCGGCGGCCGCCACGGCAGCACGTTGGTGATGTAGGCGCCTTCCGCCGGCGTCTCGGCCCGCCGCGACAGCCCGATCGCTGCCAGCATCCGGTCGAGGAGCTGCCCCGACTTGCCGACGAACGGCAGGCCCTCGCGGTCCTCGTCGCGCCCGGGGGCCTCGCCGATCACCATCACCCGCGCCCGCGGGTCGCCGTCGGCAAAGACCAGGTTGCGCGCGCCCTGCTTCAGCGAGCAGCCCTCGAACGCCGCCATCGCCGCCCGGAGCGCGGCGAGGTCGCCGCAGGCCGCAGCGATCTCGGCGCTGCTCGCCTCGGCCACCGGAATGCCCTCGGCAGAAGCGATCCGCACCGGCACGGCCGCGACCGCCGCCGGGACCGCCACATCGAAGCGGTTGACCGGCGCCTCGCCGATCGCCTCGTCGGCGCCGAGCTCGATCTGCCAAGCCAGCGCGGCGAGGTCGGCTTCGCGCAGTGCGGTCTCGGTGGACAAGGGCGGGCCTCCGGGCGGTGCGGCAGCCCGAGCCTAGGCCGGGCGCGCCGCGGATGCCAGACCCGCGCGAGGGTTGTCCCGGCCCCCGCGCCTGCTATAGAAGCGCGCCAGACGCACCGGAGGGCAGTCTTGTTCGCGCACCGCCACCTCCTCGGCATCGAGCCGCTGACGCGCGCCGACATCGAGACCGTGCTCGACCTCGCCGACAGTTACGTCACCCTCAACCGCCAGGCCGACAAGCGCGCCGACGCGCTGAAGGGCCTCACCCAGATCAACATGTTCTTCGAGGCCTCGACCCGCACCCAGGCGAGCTTCGAGCTGGCGGGCAAGCGGCTCGGCGCCAACGTGATGAACATGTCCGTCGCGCAGTCCTCGGTGAAGAAGGGCGAGACGCTGATCGACACCGCGATGACGCTGAACGCGATGCACCCCGACCTTCTCGTGGTGCGCCACCCGTCCTCGGGCGCGGTCAACCTGCTCGCCTCCAAGGTCAACTGCGCGGTGCTCAACGCCGGCGACGGCCGCCACGAGCACCCGACGCAGGCGCTCCTAGACGCGCTGACCATCCGCCGCCGCAAGGGCACGCTGACGCGGCTCACCGTCGCGATCTGCGGCGACATCGCGCATTCCCGCGTCGCGCGCTCCAACATCCTGCTCCTCGGCCGCATGGAGAACCGCATCCGGCTGATCGGCCCGCCGACGCTGATGCCGGCCGGCGCCGAGCGCATGGGCGCCGAGGTGTTCCAGGACCTGCGCGAAGGCCTCGCGGGCGCCGACGTGGTGATGATGCTGCGCCTCCAGCGCGAGCGCATGGACGGCGCCCTGATCCCCTCGATGCGCGAGTACTACCACCGCTTCGGCCTCGACGCCGAGAAGCTGACCGCCGCCAAGCCCGACGCCATCGTCATGCACCCCGGCCCGATGAACCGCGGCGTCGAGATCGACGGCCTCCTCGCCGACGACATCAACGTCAGCGTCATCCAGGAACAGGTCGAGATGGGCGTCGCCGTCCGCATGGCGGCGATGGATCTCCTCGCCCGCAACCAGCGCGCCCGCAACGACGCGGCGCTCGCCCCGTGCTGACCCTGACCAACGCGCGCCTCGTCGATCCGGAGGGCGACCGGGTCTTCCCCGGCGGCGTCGTGATCGACGGCGGGCGCATCGCCGAAGTGTTCGAAGGCCCGCGGCCCGGCGAGGACTGCGGCGGCTACCATCTCGCGCCGGGTCTCATCGACATCGGCGTCAAGGTGGGCGAGCCCGGCGAGCGGCACAAGGAGAGCTTTCGCACCGCCGGCAGCGCCGCGGCAGCGGGGGGCGTGACCACGATGGTGACGCGGCCCGACACCCTGCCGGCGATCGACACGCCGGAGACGCTCGAATTCCTCCAGCGCCGCGCGGTCGGCGCGAGCCTCGTGCACGTGCTGCCGATGGCGGCGCTGACCAAAGGGCGCGAAGGCCGCGAGATGACCGAGCTCAGCTTCCTGATGGACGCGGGCGCCGTCGCCTTCACCGACGTGCGCGCGACGCCGAGCGCCCGGGTCTTCCAGCGCTGCCTGACCTACGCCGCCGGCCTCGGGGCGCTGGTCGTCGGCCACCCGCAGGAGCCGGCGCTCAGCGAAGGCGGCTGCATGACCACGGGCCAGTTCGCCTCGCAGCTGGGGCTGCCCGACGCATTGCCGGTCGCCGAGCGCATCGGGCTGGAACGCGACCTCGCGCTGGCCGAGGTGACCGGCGCGCGCTACCACGCCGACCAGATCTCGACGGCCGGGGCGCTGCCCGCCTTGCGCCGCGCCAGGGAGGCCGGCCTCGCCGTCACCGCCGGGACGTCGATCCACCACCTGACGCTGAACGAGTTCGACGTCGGCGACTACCGCACCTTCTTCAAGCTCAGCCCGCCGCTGCGCTCCGAGGACGACCGGATGGCGATGGTCGAGGCGCTGGCCTCGGGGCTGATCGACGTCGTCGGCTCGTTCCACACGCCGCAGGACGAAGAGGAAAAGCGCCTGCCCTTCGAGGAGGCGGCGAGCGGCGCGGTCGGGCTCGAGACGCTGCTGCCCGCCGCGATGCAGCTCTACCACGGCGGCCACCTGACCCTGCCCGAGCTCTGGCGGGCGATGGCGCTGAACCCCGCGCGGCTCCTCGGCCTCGCCGCCGGGCGGCTGGCGGCGGGGGCGCCGGCCGATCTCGTGCTCTTCGATCCCGACCGGCCGTTCGTGCTCGACCGCGCCACGCTGCGCTCGAAGTCGAAGAACACGCCTTACGACCTGCGCCGGATGCAGGGCCGGGTGCTCGGCACCTGGGTCGCCGGCGCCCGGGTCTTCGCCCTGGAGGACGCATGACCCTCGCCCTGACCGCCCTTTTTGGGTACCTGCTCGGTTCGATCCCGTTCGGCCTGCTCATCACGCGGGCGATGGGGCTCGGCGACGTGCGCAGCATCGGCTCGGGCAACATCGGCGCGACCAACGTGCTAAGGACCGGCAACAAGGGTGCTGCCGCCGCCACGCTGATCCTCGACGCCGGCAAGGGTGCCCTCGCGGTGCTGCTGGCGCGGGCGTTCTTGGGCGAGACCGCGGCGATGGTCGCGGGCCTTGGCGCATTCCTCGGCCATCTCTTCCCGGTCTGGCTCGGGTTTCGCGGCGGCAAGGGCGTCGCGACCTACCTCGGCGTCATGCTGGCGCTGGCCTGGCCGGCGGGCCTCGCCGCCTGCGCCACCTGGCTGGCGCTGGCCTTCGCCTCGCGCTTCTCCTCGGTCGCGGCCCTCGCGGCCGCCGCCACCGGACCGCTCTGGCTGGCCCTCGCCGGTAGGCGCGACGCGATCTGGCTCGGCGCAGCACTGGCCGCTCTCGTCTTCATCCGTCACCGCACCAACATCCTGCGGCTCTTTCGCGACGAGGAGCCCAGGATCGGCCAAAAGTAGCCCCGGCCACCCGGCAACGCGCCGCTCCAGCAGTCGTGACGGCAAAGGGCTTGCGGCCGGTCGGGCGGAGTGGTCTCGTCCGCCGACCCTCGCAGCTTGCCGGAGAAGACGCATGCGGCAACCCCTCCTCGCCTTGACGATCGTGGCAGCGGTGGCCGCTCCGATCGCCGCGCGCGCGCAGTCCGCCGCCGCCGTGCCCGAGTTCTTCGAGGTCACCGGCGTCGCCGCGGGCGACACGCTGAACCTGCGCGACCGCGCGTCCGCCGCGGGCTCCGTCGTCGCGGAGCTGTCGCGCGGCACCGTGCTGCGCAACCTCGGCTGCAGCGGCGCGGCGGAGACCCTCTGGTGCGAGGTCGAGACCTCCGGCGGCGGCCTGCACGGCTGGGCCGCGGGCCGCTTCCTGCGCGAGCACGCCGACGTCACGCCGGTCGACGCCGCTTCGGCGACCCCGACCATCCCGCCCACGGGCGAGCTCTTCTGCAGCCTCGGCGGCGCGGCGGTGCAGTCCTGCCCCTTCACCGTCAGCCGCGACGAGGCCGGCGCCACCGAGGTCGTGGTGACCTTCCCCGACGGCTTCGAGCGCATGCTCGATTTCAGCGCGGGCGAGGTCAACTCTCCCGACCCGACCGACGACGTCAGCGCCGGCCGCGGCGACGGCAAGACCATCGTCGAGGTCAACGGCGTCGAGCGCATCGAGGTGCCCGACGCCGTGATCCCGTCGGACTGAGGCTCAGTAGCTGTAGTCGGCGTAGATGCGCGACAGGTCGCCGTCCCAGTCGCTCGCATAGCGCACCAGCAGCTCGTCCGCCGGCGTCTGGTCCGCCGCGACGATCTCGTGGAGCGCGTTCAGGAAGTGCGTCTCGTTGGCGATCATCCCGCCCGCGCCGGGACAGGCCCGCGCCTTGAGGCCCGCCTCGGCGATGGCCAGCACGGTACGGGCGATCTCGCGCAGCGGCCGGCCGCGCACCTCGGCGCGCAGCCCGAACTTGGCCGCCTCGTAGCGCAGGGTGTCGCGCTCCTCGGCGGTCCAGTCGCGGCAGAGCTCCCACGCGGCATCGAGCGACGCGGCGTCGTAGAGCAGGCCCACCCAGAACGCCGGCAACGCGCAGATGCGCCGCCACGGCCCGCCGTCGGCGCCGCGCATTTCCATGAACTTCTTCAGCCGGACCTCGGGAAAGATCGTGGTGAGGTGATCGGCCCAGTCGCTGAGCGTCGGCTTCTCGCCGGGCAGCGCCGGCAGCTTGCCGTCGAGGAAGTCGCGGAACGACTGGCCGAGCGCGTCGATGTAGCGCCCGTCGCGGTAGACGAAGTACATCGGCACGTCGAGCGCGTAGTCGACGTAGCGCTCGAACCCCATGCCGTCCTCGAAGACGAACGGCAGCATGCCGGTGCGCGCCGGGTCGAGGTCGCGCCAGATGCGCGCCCGCCAGCTCTGCCAGCCGTTGATGCTGCCCTCGAAGAACGGCGAACTGGCGAAGAGCGCCGTGGCGACCGGCTGCAGCGCCAGCGAGGTGCGGAACTTCTTCACCATGTCGGCCTCGGAGGCGAAGTCGAGGTTCACCTGCACGGTGCAGGTGCGGAACATCATCTGCAGCCCGTGCGTCCCGACCGTCGGCATGTAGCGCTTCATCAGCCCGTAGCGGCCCTTGGGCATCACCGGCATCTGCTCGGCGGTCCAGATCGGCGCGGCGCCGAGGCCGATGAAGCCGGCGCCGATCTCGTCGGCGATGGTCTTGACCTCGCGCAGGTGGGCGTTCACCTCGTCGCAGGTCTCGTGGATGGTCCGGAGCGTCGCGCCCGACAGCTCGAGCTGGCCGCCCGGCTCCAGGCTCACGTTGGCGCCGCCCTTCTCCAGCCCGATCAGCTTGCCCGCTTCCTCGACCGGGTTCCAGCCGAAGCGGTCGCGCAGCCCGGCGAGCATCGCGTGGATCGAGCAGGCGCCGTCGTAGGGCAGCGGCAGCTGGGTGTCGAGCGCGTAGCCGAACTTCTCGTGCTCGGTGCCGATGCGCCACTCGGTCTCCGGCTTGCAGCCCGAGGCGAGGTATTCGTCTAGCTCGGAGCGGTGCTCGATACGGCCGCCGCCGGACTGAGGGATCGACATGAAGTTGCGCTCGCCGTTGTTTCGCGCCAGCCTTAGTGAGCCGGCCGTGGCAAGGCAAGCGGACACGCACGATCTCAAAAACCGGCTCGCAGGCGCGCCGTTCCCTCGCGGTCACGGGAGTTCAACACGGGCATCCGCATGCCCGATCAAGGCGGCTGCCGCGTCTCGTGCCGACCCGCGTCACGTCTTCCCTCCGCCCCGGCGAGCGGCGCTGCCAGAATCGTTGCGCCGTTCAAAGATCGGAGCAAAGGTGCTTGGCGAGCGGCTAAGCCGCTCGCATTTGCGTCAGAGAGGGGTGGGGAATGGACCGGAGATCGCTCTTCGGACTTGCTGGTGCTGCAGCATTCGCCGGCATGGCAACGCCGACGATCCTGAGAGCTCAGGGGATGGGACCTTCCGGCTCCGCCCTCGAAGCAGCGCTCGCGCCGTTCCGCAGGTTGCCCGGGCGGCCCTCGTACATGATCCGGGTCTCGGCCCCGGGGCGGCCCTGGGAAGTCAGCTACCACCCGTTCCAGACCCTCTTCGCCGCCAGCGGCGTCAAGTGCTTCATCCTCCTGAAGTTCCTGCAGGACGTGGAGGAAGGGCGCCTGTCGGAGGACACGCAGGAGAAGGTGAACGACGGCATTCGGGCGCTGGGCAGCCCGGTCCTCGGCAAGCTCACCGGCACGGTGCCGGCGCGCTCGGCGCTCGAGGCGATGATCACGCACTCGGACAACACGGGGACGGACATCGCGCTGAAGTGCGTCGGCCCCGACCGCGTGCGGGCGTTCCTCGCTTCGGCCGGCTACAAGACCGTCAGGATCCCGACGTCGACGCGGATGCTGGTCTCCTATCTGAACGGCGCGCCCCGTGGGGTCGACGTCGGCTGGAAGGGGATGCTCGAGATCGAGAAGGGCAAGCTTTTCGGACCGCCGCGCTCGCCGATGAACAACGTCGAGACGATGCAGTGCTCGGCAGCCGAGTTCATCACCTTCTACGAGCGGGCGCTCGACGGGCAGTATTTCCGCAAGCCCGAGACCCTGACCGAGTACAAGCGCATCATGGCGATGGCCACCGTGCTGCCGCTGATCGTGCCGGCGGACACGCCTGCCTACGGCAAGGGCGGCAGTCTCGACAGCAACGGGTACAACGCGCTGGTCGCGGCCGGCCAGATGCGTGTGGGCGGCGGCAAGATCCCGGTGAGCTTCTGCTTTATGATAAACTACACGGGCGAGCCTTCGCCGGAGGTAATGCCGGTCCTCGGAGGCGCTGCCCAGGGCGCCCTCGCGGCGGTCGCCGAAGCCATCGGCTGAGCGTCGGCGGAAGGCGACCCTTACCCGGCCTTGCGCCAGACGGTGGCGCGGCCGGGACGGCGGGCCGCGACCGCGGCGACCCCGGCGTCGAAGTCGATGCCGGGCAGCGGGCTCAGCGCGTCGAAGAGTCGGTCCGCCCCTTCGGCGCCGAGCGGGATGGCGAGACGGGTCCCGTCGTCCGCCGTGATGATCCAGGCGTGCGCCGAGGCCGGCGGCACATGCGGCCGGGTGACGATCTCGACTCGGGTGACCGCCGGCAGATCGACGAAGCCGCCGCCGCGCGGACTGAAGTAGGCGATCCGCGCCTCGTCGATCACCACGACGCCTTCGGACATGGCGTCGCCGCCCAGCTTCACCCGCCGCAGCGCCGGCCGCAGCAGGCCGATGCCGGTGACCGCCGAGGCGAGACCCAGGAAGAAGACCAGCGGTTCGAGGCGGGCGTAGCCCTGCCAGATCATCAGGAGCCCGGCCGCGAGCAGCGCCGCCCAGACGATCGGCTCGCGCCAATGGCGCAGGCGTGCGGCAAGTTCGGGGCGAACGAAGCTCATCGCCAGTCTCCGAGCGAGGCCTGCCACAGCGTGATCGCTGCGCAGGCGGCAGTGTCGGCGCGCAGAATGCGCGGACCGAGCGTCACGGGCAAGACGTAGGGCAATGCGCGAAGGCGCGTAGCCTCTTCCGCCGCAAATCCACCTTCGGGGCCGGTCAGGATGGCCCAGGGACCGGGCGAGGCCGCGGCGAGGGCGGCAGCGGCGGGCGCGGCGTCGCGGCTCTCGTCGCAGAACATCAGCCGGCGGGCGGGATCCCAGGCGTCGAGCAGGGCGTCGAGCCGGACCGGCCGGGCGACGTCGAGAACGTGAGTCTCGCCGCACTGCTCCGCCGCCTCGATGGCGTGGGCACGCAGGCGGTCGGCCTGGATGCGTGCGGTGTTGGAATAGCGGGTGAAGACCGGCAGGACGCGGGCAGCCCCGAGCTCCGCGGCCTTCTCGACGATGAAGTCCGTGCGCGCCTTCTTGATCGGAGCGAAGACCAGCCAGAGGTCGGGCGGATGGCGCTGCGGCCGTCCCGGGGCGCGGCAGGTGACGGCGCCCCGGAGCTTGCCGGTCCGGGTGATCTCGGCCAGCCACTCGCCGTCACGGCCGTTGAAGACCGCCACCCCGGCGCCATGGCTGGCGCGCATGACGTTGAAGAGGTAATGCGCCTGATCCGGGGTCAGCATCACCTCCGCCCCGGGGCCGAGGGCTGCCTCCACAAAAAGCCTGATCTTCGCCCCGACTTCTGCCATACCTCACCCCATGACGCGCCAGACTATGCCGAGCCGCCCGGCCGAGGGAAGGGTCGCCGACGCCGCGACCGGCAACTGGGTCGACCGGCTCGCCCCGGCCGCAACGCGGCCTTACCTGCGATTGTCGCGCGCCGACCGGCCGATCGGGACGTGGCTGCTGCTGATCCCGTGCTGGTGGGGGTTGCTCCTGGCTGCGGCGGCCGATCCTGGGGGCCTCGGATGGGCCGACCTCTGGATCGCCACCGGCTGCGCGATCGGTGCGCTTTTGATGCGCGGCGCCGGCTGCACCTGGAACGACCTGACAGACCGCGACATCGACGCCTCGGTCGCGCGCACTCGCTCGCGGCCGCTGCCCTCCGGCCAGGTGTCGGCGCGGCAGGCGGCACTCTGGATGGTGGTGCAGGCGCTCGCCGCCTTCGCCATCCTGCTGAGCTTCCCGCCCATCGCCATCGGGCTCGGCATCGGCTCGCTGGCGCTGGTCGCGATCTATCCGTTCGCCAAGCGCTTCACCTGGTGGCCGCAGGTCTTTCTCGGCCTCGCGTTCAACTGGGGCGCGCTGCTCGCCTGGGCCGCGCACGCCCGCGAGATCAGCGCGGCCCCGGTGCTGCTCTATGCCGCGGGCATCGCCTGGACGCTCTTCTACGACACGATCTATGCCCATCAGGACCGCGAGGACGATGCGCTGATCGGCGTGCGGTCGACCGCGCGGCTCTTCGGAGCACGGACGACGGCCTGGCTTCTGGGCTTCCTTCTGGCCGCCACGGCGCTGGCAGGCCTCGCCGTGGCTGCGGCGGGCGTTTCGGGCGCAGCGCTTGTCGCGGCGCTTCTCGGGGTCGCGGGCTTTGCGGCGCATCTCGCGTGGCAGCTGCGCCGCCTCGACATCGACGACGGCAGCGTCCTCCTGACGCTGTTCCGCTCCAATCGCGACGCCGGCTTGATCCTCGCGGCGGGGCTCCTCGCGGCCGCAATTCTGTGAAGGCCGCTCGCCTTGATCCCCGGCCGGCTTCGGCCTAAAGACCGCAGGCCGAACGGGGTCGGGAGACGACATGCGCCTGCGCGCCTTCCTTTTCGCTCTCGTCGCGCTCGCGGCCGCGGGCGCGGGAGCCTGGAAGCTCGCCGAGGCCGCCACCGCCTGGTACGAGAAAGCCACCGGAGCTCAGCTCACCCAGGCGCTCGACGCCGCCGGGCAGAACTGGGCGGCGGTGGCGACCGACGGCCTGAAGGTGACACTGACGGGGGCCGCGCCGGACGAGACCAGCCGCTTCCGCGCGCTCGAGATCGCCCGCCAGATCGTCTCCGAACCGAGGATCACCGACACCACCACCCTGCGGGCGACCGCGCCGCTGCCGCCGCCGCCGTTCGCGCTGGAGCTGTTGCGCAACGATGCGGACATCTCGCTGATCGGACTGGTGCCGGACACCGACGGGCGCGACGTCATCACCTCGGCGCTCGGAGCGGGCGGGCTCAGCGAGCACGTCACCGACATGCTCGAATCCGCGTCCGACCCCGCGCCCGAAGGCTGGCGAGAGGCGCTGGGCTTCGGCCTCTCGGTGCTCGCCGAGCTGCCCCGCGCCAAGATCAGCGTCGCGCCGGCCGAGGTCAGGGTGATCGCCGTTGCCGACAGCGATCCCGACCGGGAGAGGCTCGAGGAGCGGCTGAAGCGCGCGGCGCCAGAAGGCGTGGCGCTGACGCTCGACATCTCGGCGCCGCGGCCGGTGATCGCGCCATTCGCCTTCGACTTCACCCTCGAGAACGGCGAGGGCCGGCTCGCGGCCTGCAGCGCAGAGAGCCCCGAGGCGGCGGCGGCGATCCTCGCGGCGGCGCACGCGGCGGGACTTGCCGGAAACGCCGACTGCCGGGTCGGGCTCGGCGCGCCGTCGCCGGACTGGGCGGCGGCGGTGGCGCGCGGGCTCGACGCGCTGCGGCAGCTCGGCGGCGGGCGCTTCGCCCTCAGCGACATCACGGCGGAGCTGACCGCGCCAGACAGCGCCTCGGCCGAGAAGGTGAGCGCCGTCAGCACCAAGCTCGACGCGGTGCTGCCGGAGGTGTTCCAGCTGACCACGACCGTGCCGCCGCACATGGAGACCCAGTCGAACGGGGTTCAGGTCTATGCCCCCAAGTTCGACGCGCTCCTGGGCGGCGACGGCGCAGTTCGTCTCTCGGGGCCGGTCAAGGACCCGACCTCGCAGGCGGCGATCGTAAGCTTCGCCGCCGCACTCTTCGGGCATGACCGGGTAAAAAACGCGACCGTCATCGATCCCGCGTTGCCGGAAGGCTGGCCCAGCCGGGTCCTCGCCGGGGTCGAGGCGCTGTCGGCGCTGAAGGAAGGCCAGCTCCACGTCACGCCGGAGAAGGTCGCGGTCGTCGGCTGGGGGCTCGATGCCAACGTCGAGAACAAGGTCGAGGCGCTCCTGGCCGCGAAGGTCGGAAGCGAGGCCGTCGTGGACGTGTCCTTCAACGCCCAGGCGGCCGCGGCGCTCGAGGATGCCGGGCGGCCGCGCCCGGAGATCTGCGCCGACCAGATCGGCGCCATCCTCGCGGCCGGTTCGATCAAGTTCGCGGCAGGCTCGGCCGTCATCGTGCCCGAAAGCAAGGGCGTGATCTCGGCCATCGCCGACGTGCTGCGCGGCTGCCCGGGCGCCGATTTCGAGATCGGCGGGCACACCGACTCGCAGGGAACGGCCGACGCCAACCTCAAGCTCAGCGAGGCCCGCGCCCAGGCGGTGCTGGCCGCCCTCAAGGCCGAGGACCTGCCGCTGGTGCACCTCAGCGCGCGCGGCTTCGGCGCCGAGGACCCGGTCGCCGACAACGGCACCGATACGGGACGCGCGACGAACCGGCGGATCGAGTTCACCCTCGCGGCACCCGACGGCGCGGCCGAGGAAGTGCTTGCGCCAAAGGACGAACCCGCGGACCCGGCGCCGGCCGATGCCGCGAGCGCGTGCGCGACGAAGATCGACGAGGTGCTGGCGAACGGCTCGATCCAGTTCGCCGCGGGCTCGGCGACGATCGCCCCCGAGAGCCAGCCGGAGATCGCCGCGATCGGCGAGGCGCTGCGCGGCTGCCCGGACGCGGGCTTCGAGATCGGGGGTTATACCGACTCGCAGGGGTCCGACGAGGGCAACCTGCGGCTCAGCGAAGCGCGCGCCCAGGCGGTGCTGACAGCACTCAGGGCGCCCGATCTGCCGCTGTCCGGAGTGACCGCGCGCGGCTACGGCGAAGCCAACCCGGTCGCCGACAACAGCACGGCGGAGGGCCGGGCGCAGAACCGCCGCATCGCGTTCACCCCGGTGCCGGAGCCCGTCGTGGCACAAGACGGCGCAGCGCCGGGCGCTGTCGCCCCGGCGCCGACCGAAGGCACGGCGGCGGAGAGCCCCGATGCGGCCTGCATCGCCCGGATCGACGCGATCCTCGCGGGCGACGGCATCCAGTTCGACGGCGGCTCCGTGACGATCGCGCCGTCCAGCACGCCGGCCCTCGATGCGATCGCGACAGTGTTGCGGACCTGCCCGGACGTCGCCATGGAGATCGGCGGCCACACCGACGCGCAGGGATCGGAAGCCGGCAACCAGAATTTGAGCCAGCAGCGTGCGCAGGCGGTGCTCGACGCCTTGCGGGCCCGCAACCTGGCGCTTCCGGACGTGACGGCGCACGGCTACGGCGAGACCGAGCCGGTTGCCGACAACGCCACCGCGGAGGGTCGCGCGAAGAACCGGCGGATCGCCTTCAACCTGGTGACGGCCGAAGGTGGTGAGGGCGGGAGCAATGAATAGGAGTGACCTGACGCTGGCCGTCGCCGGAGCGTTGATCGGCGCGTTCCTGCTCGGCTGGGTGCTGCGCTGGATCTTCGGGCGAATGAACGGCTCCGGCGCGATGAGCCCCGAGGTTGCGGCGCGCCTGCACGCGGCGGAGGAGGCGCGGCACGAGGCCGAGACGCTGCGCGACGACATCGAGCGGGTCGCAGCGCACCGGATCGCCGACCTGCAGGACGAGCTCGCCGCGACCCGCGAGGCGCTCGCCAAAGCGCAGGACGAGGGCGGCAAGGCACCGACCGCCGCTGGCGAAGCCCCCGGACAAGCCCCGGGCTGAGATCGCTGTCCGCTGCGGACCGGCCCGTGGTAAGAACCGGGGCTGAAGCAGGGGGGCGATGCGATGACCACTCATGCACTGGCCGGCTGGGCAGCGCTCGGGCTGTGCGGACTGACGCTGCAGGCAGCGCCCGCGGCGGCACAGTCTTGCGCCGCCGGGGAAATCCTCGCCGGCGAGCAGTGCGTCACGGAAGTCCGAGCGATGGCGCAGGTCGACGCGATCGTCAGGGACGCAATGGCGGCGAAGGACCTCAAGGCGGTGCTCGCCGGCGTGTCGGTCGGCGACGGGCCGCCGCGCCTGAAGGCGTGGGGGTGGTCGATGACAGGCGTGCCGGCCATCCCGCAGATGCATTTCAGGAACGGGGCGGTTGCGATCGCCTACCTCGGCACCGTGCTGCTGCAGCTGCGCGACGCCGGTGTCCTCCGGCTCGATAACCCGCTGTCGAAATGGTTTCCCGACTATCCCAGGGCCGACCAGGTGACGCTGAGGATGCTGATGAACGGCACGTCGGGCTATGCCGACTACGTCACCGACGATGGCTTCCTGAAGGCCTTGTACGCCGATCCGTTCCGCCACTGGACCCCGGAAGAGCTCATCGCCATCGGGTTGCACCGGCCGATGGTCTGCGATCCCGGCGCGTGCTGGTCCTACGCCCACACCAACTTCGTCATCCTCGGCGCGGTGATGGCCAAGGCGGCCGGCAAGCCGCTCGAGACATTGATCCGCGAGGGCGTTCTGGAGCGGTTGTCGCTCGCGGACACCCGGAGCGAGGAGACCGCGCAGCTGCAGGAGCCGGCGCTCCACGCCTTCGACGCCGAGCGCGGCCGCTACGAGGAATCCACCTACTGGGACCCGTCCTGGACGCTGGCGCGCGGCGCGGTCATGACGTCGACCATCGCCGACATCCTCAGGAGCGCCGCGGCGATCGGCGAAGGCACGCTGGTTTCGCCGGCCTCGCACGAGGAGCAGGTCGCGCCGCTGACCGCAGGCATGAAGCCGTGGAGCGACGAGGCGTACTACGGCCTGGGCGTGTTTCTCATCCACGGCTGGGTGGTCCAGAACCCCTCGTTTTCGGGGTACGCCGCGACGATGGCCTATCTGCCATCGCGCAAGCTCGCGATCGCGGTCTCGACGACGATGGGGGAGAAGGCGTCGATGGAGGGCAACGCCTCGACGGACATTCTCAAGGCGATCGCGGCCTATCTCGCGCCCGAGGCGCCGCTCTGAGCGCCCGCTCTCGAAACCGCCAGGCTTGGTGAAGAGGGAGCAAGAAGGAGCAAAGGCAACTCAACATCTCTTTTGAATTCAATGAGATGACTGGAATTTCACGCGTGTTACGAGGTGGATTCCAGCCGTGCTGACCAAGGGGACACGCGTTTGCAGAGGTCTTTCTGGCGCCTGGTCGCGGCCGCCGGGGTGGTCTAGGAGATCATGATCGCCACGGCGACGAGCAGCACGATGCCGATGACGGCCCAGATGCCGCCGCGGAACTTCTGCAGGAAGTCTTTCTGTTTCGTACTCATCGCGCCCCCCTGCCCCGAGTGGCGAGGCTGCCCTGAGACGTGCATAGGTGAGGCAGCGAGTCGGTGCAACACGGGGCCGCTCACCGCGGGAAACGACGGAATGTGCAATCTCTACTCGATGCTGAAATCGCAGCAGGCGATGCGGCAGCTCTTCGAGGGGCTCGAGGACCGGCTCGGCAACCTCGGTCCGCTGCCCGGCATCTACCCGACTATCCCGCCCCGATCATCCGCAACGAAGGCCAGGGCCGCGCGATGGTGATGGCGCGCTGGGGAATGCCGACGCCGCCGCAGTATCTCGCGGGCAAGAAGGTCGACCGCGGCGTCACCAACATCCGCCAGACCGGGTCGTCGCACTGGCGGGCCTGGCTCGGACCCGAGCACCGCTGCCTCGTGCCGTTCACGAGCTTCGCCGAGAACGAGACGCTGCCGGACGGCACGCGGCCGACGGTCTGGTTCGCCTTCGACGAAAGCCGGCCGCTGGCGTTCTTCGCCGGGATCTGGGCGACCTGGACGTCGGTGCGCAAGGTCAAGGAGGGGCACGGTCCGCGCCGATCTCTTCGGCTTCCTGACCGCCGCGCCCAACGCCGAGGTCGGCGCGGTTCACCCCAAGGCGATGCCCGTCATCCTGACCGAGCTGGCCGAGTGGGACACATGGCTGCGCGCGCCGTGGAGCGAGGCCAAGGGCCTGCAACGGCCGCTGCCGGACGGGTCCCTGACAATCGTGCTGCGGGGTGAGCCGGAGGACATCTTCCCGGAGACGGGCGGGTCTTGAGGGACCTCAGCGATCGGGGAGCTCGGCCTCCGGGTCGCGCAGGCCGAGCACGTCGATCATCGTGTACTGCCCCGGTCCCCTGGTCTGACCCCAGAGCGCGGCGCGGACCGCACCCCGCGCGAAGAGCATCCGGTCACTCGCGATGTGGCCGACCGTCACCCGCTCGCCCGGCCCCGCGAAGATCACCTCGTGCTCGCCGACCACGTCGCCGCCGCGCAGGCTGGCAAACCCGATCGTCCCTTCGGTCCTCGGGCCGGTGATGCCGTCGCGGCCGCGGACGGCGACGTCGGCGAGGTTCGCCCGCCGCCCGGCGGCGGCGGCTTCCCCGAGCATCAGCGCGGTGCCCGAAGGCGCATCGACCTTGGCGCGGTGATGCATCTCGGCGATCTCGATGTCGTAGTCGGTTCCGAGCACCTCGGCCATGCGCCGGACCAGCACCGTCAGGAGGTTCACGCCGACGCTCATGTTGCCCGACCGAACGATGACCGCGTGCCGCGCCGCCGCCGCAAGCCTTTCGAGCTGCGGCCGCTCGAGGCCGGTGGTGCCGATCACGTGGGTGAGCCGCGCCTGCGCGGCAAGCTCGGCGTGGAGCACGGTGGCTTCGGGCGTGGTAAAGTCGAGCACCGCCTGGCTGCGGGCGAAGACCTCCAGCGGATCGTCCTCGACGAAGACGCCGAGTTCCGGTCCGCCCATCGCCGCGCCGACGTCGCGGCCGATCCACGAATGGCCCGGCCGCGCTGTGACGCCGGTCAGCCGGGTGCCCGGGGTCTCGCCGACGGCACGGACCAGCATCCGGCCCATGCGACCGGACACGCCGACCACCGCGATCCCGACTTCGCCCGCCATTCCGCCTCCGCCCGGCCCTTGACTTCGCCCAGCCGCGATAGGATGTGACCCGGATGGCAAAGACAAGACCCCTCTCCGGCGGCACGCCCGGCCAGCGCCAGCTCCGCGTCGGCGAAGTGATCCGCCGGGCGCTCTCCGACATTCTCGCCCGTGGCGACATCCACGACCCCGAACTCGCCCACGTCTCGATCACCGTCGCCGAGGTCCGCATGTCCCCCGACCTGCGGCAGGCCACCGCCTTCGTGCTGCCGCTCGGCGGCGTCAACACGCCCGGGGTGGTGAAGGCGCTCGCCCGCAACCGCGCCGAGCTGCGCCGGCTGGTCACCGAACGGATCGACCTGCGCTATTCGCCCGAACTCGCCTTCGAGCCCGATACCCGCTTCGACCAGATGGACCGCACCCGCGAGATCCTGCGCTCGCCTGGCGTCCGCCGCGACCTCGAGGACTGATCCGGTGGCACGCCGCGTCCGGGGCCGGCCGGTAGACGGCTGGCTGATCCTCGACAAGCCCGCCGGCCCGTCCTCGGCCGCGGCCGTCGCCAAGGCCAAGTGGGTGTTCGACGCGCGCAAGGCCGGCCATGCCGGCACGCTCGACCCGGCCGCGACGGGCCTTCTCGCGATCGCCTTCGGCGAGGCGACCAAGACCGTCCCGTTCGTGGCCGATGCGCGCAAGGCGTACCGGTTCACCGTCCGCTGGGGCGCGTCGACCACCACGGACGACGCCGAAGGCGCGGTCGTCGCCAGCTCCGCCCTGCGTCCCGATGCCGCGGCTATCAAGAGCGCGCTGCCCGCCTTCATCGGCGCCATCCTGCAGGTCCCGCCCCAGGTCTCCGCGGTCAAGGTCGACGGCGAGCGCGCCTATGATCTCGCGCGCGCCGGCGTCGCGATGGACCTCTGCGCCCGCCCGCTCTTCGTCGAGCGGCTCGACCTCGTCGCGCAAACCGATGCCGACACCGCGGTCTTCGAGATGACCTGCGGCAAGGGCGGCTATGTGCGCAGCATCGCCCGCGACCTCGGCGAGCGTCTCGGCTGCCTCGGCCATGTCGCCGCCTTGCGCCGGCTCTGGTCCGGCCCCTTCACCCTCGACGGCGCGCTCGACTGGCCGACCCTCGCCGCAGCCGAGCGTGGCTCCGGCCTCGACGCCCGCCTCCTGCCGGTCCAGGCCGCGCTTTCCGGCCTGCCCGAACTCCCCTGCCCCGCTCCGTTTGCCGCGCGCCTGCTCAACGGCAACGCGGTGCCGCTGCCCTCGACCGGGGACCTCGCCGAGGAAGCCACCGCCTGGGCCAGCCGGGACGGCGTGCCGCTGGCCGTCGGCATCTGGCGCAACGGCGCGCTTCACCCTCAACGCGTGTTCGTGCTCGACCGATGAGGCTCCGGCGCCTGACCTCCCGCCTCGAGTGGCGCACCCTGATCGGACTTCTGATCGTCGTCGCCGGCATCTGGGCATTCGCCTCGCTGGCCGACGAAGTGTCGGAAGGAGAAACCGGCGCCTTCGACCGCACGCTCCTTCTCGCCTTGCGCAACCCTGCGGACATCTCCGACCCGCTCGGCCCCGGCTGGCTCGAGGAGGTCGGCCGCGACATAACGGCGCTCGGCAGCTTCGTCGTCCTCGCGTCGCTGACCGTCGCCGTCGCCGGCTTCCTCCGGCTCCAGGGCAACCGCCGCTCGATGTGGCTCGTGCTCTTCGCCGTAGGCGGCGGACAGGCGCTGAGCTCGCTCGCCAAGTTCGGCTTCGACCGTCCCGCGGCCCGACCTCGTGCCGCACGGGACGCTGGTCTACACCTCGAGCTTCCCTTCAGGCCACTCCATGATGGCTGCCGCCACCTACCTGACGCTCGCGGCGCTGGTGGCGCGCGTGCAGCCGACGCCGGCGCTCAAGGCCTACGTCCTCGCGCTCGCGATCCTCGTCACCATCGCCGTGGGGGTCAGCCGGGTCTACCTCGGGGTTCACTGGCCCACCGACGTCCTCGCCGGATGGACCGCCGGCGCCGCCTGGGCGCTCGGCTGCTGGCTCGTCGCCAGCTGGCTCGAGACCCGCGGCGTCGTCGAACCGGGACGCTGAGCCGCGGCGGAAATGCCGCGGCCCGACGCCCCGCTTTACAAAGGCATGGCATCGCACAAAGCGGCTCGGGCAAGGCTTGATCTGCGGACGGCATCCGGAAATGGTGAAACCTTTCCTCCGCGGTGCTGTTAAGCGACCAGGAGGAACTGCGATGTCTCGAGCCGATCCGGACCCACCCACGGTCGACCGCCTGCGCGCGGACATCGATCGCGGCCAGACCGCCGAGAAGGTCGCGGGCGAAGACCCGGCCGCGGCACCCCTCGGAACGGACGCCGAAGCGGGCGGCGTGCCGCCCACCCGCGCCGAGCGCGAGATCGAATATCGCAGCCGCCCCGCCAGCACCGAAACAGGCGGTGGCACCAAGGTGAGGCGCTGGATGTGGGCGGCAGGACTCCTCGTGCTGGTCCTGATCGTCACCGGCATCCTGGCGGCGGGTCGCTAGCCATGGGGCAGAGGAACAACGACGAGACGCTGGAAGGCAGGCTCATCGCGCATCGGCGCATCCTTCAGTTCGTTCTTCGTGAATTCGCGCGAACGCCGGAGGGCGAGCGCGTGGTCGACGCCCTGTGGGAGCGCCTGACCCTTCAGGACGGCCAGGAAGACCCGGGCGCCGTCGAAACCATCGGCATGGGAATTGAGCTTGCCGCCGCCGACGAGTTCCGCCTGGTCGCCGAAGGCCTTCCGCCGCGCGATGCCGATCCTCTCGGGCGAGCCTAGTCCGATGCCGGATACCGCACGCCCCGATACCCTGTCCGGAATTCGCCGGGCTCATTCGATGCCCTTCGGCGCCGAGGTCGGCGACGACGGCGTCGACTTCAGGCTCTGGGCGCCCAAGTACGACCGCATCGGCTTGCGGGTGGATGGCCGCGTCGAGCCGATGGAGGCAGACGGCGGCTGGCACCGGCTCCTGGTTCCCTCGGCCAAGCCGGGAACCCGCTACAGCTTCGTCCTGCCCGATGGCACCGAGGTGCCGGACCCCGCCTCGCGCTACCAGCCCGAGGACGTCCATGGCCCGAGCGAGGTCGTCGACCCGCGCAGTTACGAGTGGTCGGAGTCCTCGTGGTCGGGCCGCCCGTGGGAGGAGTTCGTGCTCTACGAGCTCCACGTCGGCGCCTTCACCCAGGAGGGAACCTTCCGCGCCGCGATCGAGCGCCTGGACGCGCTGAGGGACCTCGGTGTCACCGCGATCGAGCTGATGCCGGTGGCGGACTTCGCCGGCAGATGGAACTGGGGCTATGACGGCACCTTGCTCTTCGCTCCGGATGCAACGTACGGCAGACCGGAAGACTTGAAGGCGCTGGTCGAGGCCGCGCACGATCGCGGCATCGCGGTCATTCTCGACGTGATCTACAATCACTTCGGCCCGGACGGCAACTACCTGCCGCTCTACGCGCCGATCTTCACCGAGACGCACCACACGCCTTGGGGAGCGGCGGTGAACTTCGACGCCTCGGGGTCGGACGTGGTGCGAAGTCTCTTCGTCCAGAACGCGCTTTACTGGATCGTCGAATTCGGCCTCGATGGCCTGCGCCTCGATGCGGTTCATGCAATCATCGACGAGAGCCAGACGCATATCCTCGAGGAGATCGCCGCGGTCCGGGAAGCGGTCGGCGATCGCTCCGTCCACCTGATCCTCGAGAACCACTCGAACCAGGCCTCGTGGCTGGAGCGCGACCCTGCCGGGGCGCCGCTTCTCTTCACCGCCCAGTGGAACGACGACGTGCACCACGTCCTCCACGCTGCAGCGACCGGGGAGACCGTAGGCTACTACGGCGACTACGCCAGCGACACCGCCAAGCTCGGGCGATCGCTCGCCGAGGGGTTCGTCTTCCAGGGCGAAACCATGGCATCCTTGGGCGCGCCCCGCGGCGAGCCGAGCAGCCATCTGCCGCCCACCGCCTTCGTGTCCTTCATCCAGAACCACGACCAGATCGGCAATCGCGCCTTCGGCGAGCGCCTGACCGCGATTGCGCCCGACGACGCCTGCCGGGCCGTCGCAGCGGTCTACCTCCTGGCGCCACAGATCCCGATGCTCTTCATGGGAGAGGAATGGGACGCCCCGCAGCCCTTCCCGTTCTTCTGCGATTTCGGACCGGAACTGGCCGAGGCGGTCCGCAAGGGCCGCAGGGCCGAGTTCAGCGCGTTCCACGATCCGGAGCAGCTCGCGCATATCCCCGACCCGTTGCTCGAGGAGACCTTCCGATCGGCGAAGCTCGTCTGGGAGGACGCCCTCGCGGGCCGGGGCGCCGGGAGCTTGGCCTGGTACCGCCAAATCCTCGCCGTGCGCCACGCCGAGATCGTTCCCCGACTGCCGCAGATCGGCGCGTCCGCGCGTCACGAGACGCTCGAAGATGCGGCCGTCCGGGTCGAATGGACGCTGCGCGATCAATCCCGGCTGATCCTTATTGCCAATCTCAAAGGCTCGTCCTCCGAAAAGATCGCCGTCCCCGAGGGGCGGCGCCTGTGGTGCGAGGGTCCGACGCCCGGAGGCTGCCTCGGACCGTGGAGTGTCGTCTGGTCGCTGCTTCGCTGAGTCAGAGACCAGCCGCGGGATCCAAGCGCCTCGGGGCTGGCGTTTTTTCGGCGAGTGCGGTCAGCTGCTTTTCGGTCGTGTCCCATGACGTTGCGTAACTGGCGAAGGCCACCACGAGCTCCGCCGTGGGCCGTGCCCTTGAGCCGGCGATGGTTGGAGGCCGATGATGGGATCATCGGGGATAGGGGCGATGGTCTCCAGGGTCATGTAGCGGGAGCGCCGGACGACCCACTCGTCGTTTTGCTCAAGGAGCATCGCCCCGACGAGGCGATACTGAGACTATTCGATGCGACTACCGTGTCGATCAAAGAAATGGACTTGAGAAAGATCGGGGGACACTCCGATTTTGGCTCCGGGCTTGGCGGCGATGCGCTCGCGGAAGACGGCGGTAATGGGCTGCGCGCCGAGGCGACCGACGACATGGGTCTCCGGCCCAGTGGGCTCGACCACCACCACTTCGATCTCGATGTCGCTGGCATCGTCCAGGATCAAATGCTCGGGACGGATACCGTAGGTCGTCGCCAGAACATTGGTCCTGACCATGGGCAGCACGATGCCATCCGGCGTAACGAAGCCCGCGGGATCGACGCGGCCCTCGATGAAATTCATCGAAGGCGAGCCGATGAACCCGGCGACGAAGATGTTGAGCGGCCGGTCATAGAGATCGAGCGGCGAGCCGATCTGTTCAATCCTGCCGTCGCGCATCACCACGATCTTGTCGGCCATGGTCATGGCTTCCACCTGATCGTGCGTCACGTAGATGACGGTGGCCTTGAGCCTCTGGTGCAGTTCCTTGATCTCGGTGCGCATCTGCACCCGCAGCTTGGCATCGAGATTGCTGAGCGGCTCGTCGAACAGGAAGACCTGCGGGTCGCGGACGATCGCGCGGCCCATGGCGACACGTTGCCGCTGTCCGCCCGAGAGCTGCCGCGGGTGCCGGTCCAGCAGGGTCTCGAGCCCAAGGATCTCCGCCGCGCGGTCAACCTTGGCCTTGATCTCGCTCTTGGGAACCCCCTTGAGCTTCAGCGACAGCCCCATGTTCTGGGCCACGGTCATGTGTGGATAGAGCGCGTAGCTCTGGAACACCATCGAGATGTCACGCGTCTTGGGCGCCAGGTCGTTGACCACGCGCCCGCCGATCTCGATCTCGCCCGTGCTGATCGCTTCGAGACCCGCGATCATCCGCAGCAGGGTAGACTTGCCGCAACCTGAAGGCCCGACCAGCACGACGAATTCGCCATCGTCGACCTCGAACGAAACGCCCTTCAGAACCTCGACATTGTTGTAGTGCTTGCCAGCACTGAGGATGGAAAGGTTTGCCATTATTCGGGAATCCTTTGCCCAATTCCATGTCCACGCCCCCGAACCCTGTCCCGCTACCCGCGGCTATCCAGTAGCCTCGCGGGCTATTTCGGAGCGGACGATTCTTAGCGTCTTGATTTCGAATGGCTTCATGTCCACGGAAATCGTTCCGTTCGTGCAAGTCGCTGGATCGAGTTTGGTCTCGCGCAGGTCGGAGTGCCAAGCGGCGGTGGCGCCCCTGACGAAGATCTGGGCCGTGACTGCCTCACCGGTAGCCTCGTAGACGCGCAGGATCACCTCCCCAGGTGCTCGGTCCTCAGGCAATTTCACACCGGAAAGGACCACCGTATCGGGCGAGAGGGCGAGCCAAGGGTTCTCCGTGGCCAGCGGCCCCGAAGGCAGCGGGCTGCACCAGACCGGCACATTGACCTCTTGTGCGAGCCTGAGCACACCTGAGTTCCGCCAGCTGCCTTTGTAGGGCAGCAGGCTGAAGCCGAAGGCATGCCTGCCGTGTTGCGACGAGGTTTCGTCCGGAATCATGCCGGCATATTCGGTGACGGGCGCCCTGAGGAGCGTCGTCCAGATCACCCCTCCGGCGACCTCGGCACCATGCATGCCGGTGTTCACCAGTGCGACACCTTCGCCATTCTCCTCGACCGCCACCCAGCGATGCGCCGGCCACTCCCCACGCGCTGTGCGCCGGACACGATAGGGCTCGCGGGTCACGGTGCCGAACGGGACCTCGAAAATTCCTGTCGAGCTGCCCAACGGGGTGTCGACACGCAGCCTGACCCGGCTCGCCTCGCCGTGCCAATCGAGTTGCAGCGCGAGGTCGATCTGCGGCCGGTCCGGATAGATCGTGCATTCGAGTTCCCAGGACAGCGGATCGGGGTTTTCGGTCCATACACCGGGGAAACGGCCCTTCAGGGTAAGCTGGCGCAAGACCGGCGACACGATCGGCGCGCAAACTTCCGAGACGACCGCGTTCGAGGCGATCTCGGCACCGCGAAAATCCTCGATCTGGAAGTTGCCACGATCCTCCTGCAGGGTGATCTGCACACCGATGGCGCGGGACGGATCGTCGGCGCTCGCCTTTGGAAATATCCTGAGGCCGGCGCTGCGGTCGCCCTCGACCGAGACGAAGTCGTTGGCGATCCGGGCGCCGCCGGGGGGCGGCGCCTCGCTTGCAGCGGACGCGACGGGATTGCCCGTCGGCGCGCGCTCCAGGGTTAGCCGCCGGGCCGCGAGCCCGGAAAATGGCGCGCGGAACCTCAGCAGATCGCCGCGCTGCTCGAACGGCAGGTCACGTCCGCTGTCATCCCGGACGGCGATGATCGCCGCCTCCTCGGATTCGGCCGGCAGCCGGCACTCGACGACTGCGTCTCTCTGCCAGGGGAGGCCGTTGAAGGCGATCAGGGTCGTCTCGGCGGGCGAAGCCGGCGTTGCGAGGCTGGCGGCGCAGCGACCGAGCATCGTGCGAGCATGCGCTTCGACCTCCTCCAGCCGCTCGATGGTCTCGACATTGACCGAGGTCGGATGCGAGCCGGTATAGACATCGTGGCTCTGGGCGAAAGCCATCTTCCACCAGGCCTCACCCGATCCATCGGCGTTGTCAGTCAGCTCCAGCAACGCTGCCCACTTGTCGGATTCGATCAGAAGTGACTCGGCCGCGCGATGGAGGGTCCGGACCTTCGGGCGCAGGCCGAATGTTCCGGTGAACTCGGGATTGAGGTCCGAAGCGATCTCAGGCCAGCCCCCGTCGAGACCCGGCAGGGCGCCGAAGAACTCCCGCAACGTCGCAAAGGCCCAGCGCTCCGCGCCCTCGGCGGCGTTTCTCTGGTCGACAAGGGTGCTGACATGAGTCCGGGCGATGCCCACGTATTCAGTATAGGGCATGACCAGGCAGGGCCCCTCGACCGGTGTTTCGGAGGCCTGCGCGAAGAGCGCCTCGATCTGGCGGTGATCGCGCGCCGTGTGGAAAAACACCCGCTCGGGGGCGACATAGGGTGAGTTGGCATCCCGGCCGGCTATCAAGATGCGGCTTCCGTCGAGCCCGCGCGCGACGAAGACATCCCTCGACAGGTTGCCGCCGAACCGGTTGGCAAGCAGGTGCGTGATGCCGAACTGGCTGAGAATTTGCGGAACCTGCGCGTTGATGCCGAAGGTATCGATCAGATAGCCGGTGTCGATGGTCACGCCGAAGAGCTGCCTGACACTTTCCATCCCAAGCAGCTGGTTACGGACAAAGCTCTCTCCCGACGGGCCATTGGTTTCGAGGGTAGACGCCAAGCCGCCCGCGAATTCGATCCGACCGTCTTCGATGTGCTTGCGAAGCCGGGCGATAAGGTCGGGCCGGCGTTCGTTCAGCAAGCGGAAGTGGTCGGCCTGTTCAATGGTGTAGGTGTAGTCCGGATCCTGGTCCAACACGTCCACCAGGCGAAGCATGGCGGCTTCCATCAGTTCGCGGTGCTCTTCGCTGTCCATCTTCCAGGCGAGATCGATATGGGTCAGACCGACGACGAAGAATTTTCGTGTGCTGAGGTTCATGGCTCCGTTCGCTTTGCTGGTGATCTACTTCAGCCCGGACGACGTCATCGCGTTCACGAACTGTCTCTGGAAAATCGCGAAGACGAAAATCACCGGCAGCACGGACACTACCGCAGCCGGAAGCATCAACTGGAGCTGGGGGCTGTGCACCGTTGCAAGGCCGGCAACACCCAGCGGCAGGGTCTTCAGATCCTGCGACGTCACGGCGACCAGAGGCCAGAGGAGCGCGTCCCAGGATTCGACGAAGCACAGGATGGCAAGCGCTGCGAGGGCGGGCTTGCACAGCGGCAGGATGATGCGCAGGAAGATCCCGACCTCGCTCATGCCGTCGACCCGCGCCGCATCGATGTAGTCGGACGGGACGCCGTGCATGTACTGGCGCATGAAGAATATCCCGAAGACCGAAATGCCCTGTGGCAGAATGATGGCTGCATAGCTGTCGTTGATATGCAGCCAGTTGATCAGGATGTAGCGGGGGATCAGCATCGTGGTCCCCGGGATCATCATGCTGGCGAGGATGCTGGCAAACAGGATGCCTTTTCCGCGAAATTCGAACTTGGCGAAGATGTAGCCGGCCAGCGACGAGGTCAAAACCGCCAGCACTGTGCTTGCGGTAGCGACGAAGACGCTGTTGAAGAAATAGCGGGCGAACGGAAGCCTGGTGAAAATGTAGTGGTAGCCCGCAAGCGAGAAGTTTTCCGGCCAGATCGTCGGTGGCATCCGGGCCAGTTCCTCGGAGGTCTTGAACGAGGACAGCACCATCCAGATCAGCGGGAACGAGACCAAGGCGGCGCCGATCGCCACCGCGAGCCAGGTCAGACGCGCGCCCAGGCTCGGGCGCGGTATTGCGGTGGCCCCGGATGTCATGCCGGCACCTCCCGGGTCCAGGCCCGGATCGTCCGCAGCCCGGGGAGAAGCGGTCAGTACTCCCATTTGGTGCGGCCGAGACGCAGCTGGATCAACGAGATGACAATAAGTGTCAGAAACAGCAGGATCGAGATGGCCGAGGCATAGCCGATCCGATTGTTCTGGAACGCGGCGTTCCAGATCAGGAAGACGATGCTTTCGGTCCTGTTGAGCGGGCCGCCCTGGGTCAGCACGAAGATCGGCTCGAAGACCTGCACTGTCCAGATGGTGAGAACGACCACCAGGAACAGCGCGGTGGGAGCGACCAGCGGCATGGTGATGTATCGGGTCGTCTGCCACGGCGTGGCACCATCTACCCTGGCCGCTTCGTAGAGCGGCGCGGGAACGTTCTGCAGCGCCGCCATGAAGATCAGGACATCGTAGCCAATGTGCTTGAATGCATCCATCAACGCGATGGAGGGGAGCGCCTGGGTGGTGTCGCGGATGAACGACTGGGCTGGGAGGCCCAATGCGGTGAGAATGACGTTGAAGAGCCCGGTGCTGCTGAAGAGGTAGATGAACACCGCCGCATAGGCCACCATGCTGGCGATGTAGGGCGCGAAGTAGCCGAAGATCAGAACTCCACGGCCGTGAACGATCTTGTTGAGGGCGAGGGCGACGAAGAAACCGATGATGATCGTCGGTGGGACACGGATGATGGCGTAGAGAAGCGTATTCCTGAACGCGCCGGGCACGCGGGGATCCTCGAACAGTGCCTCCCGGTAATTGTCCCACCCGACAAACTCGTCATAGAAGAAGTCCTTGAAGCTGCTGTAGACCGCAGCAGCGAGGGGAAAGAGAACAAAGACCCCGAGGTAGAGGATGATCGGCAGGAGCGACAACCAGACAAACCGGGTCTGCGATCGCATGAGCTGGTTCGAATTCATGTGGCGAGCGCTCCCTTGAAGCCCGATCGAGCGGAACTGACTTTGGACTGCCTGCGCATCGCGAGCCGACTCGCCGCAGCAGTGGCACCGCCCGCGGCATCCCGCCGCCGGGTCGCCAATCGAAGGCAAGGACGCCGAACTCGGCGGCAGACCGGGAACACAGGTCGCGCCACGGCCCCGCAGCGATACGACCGCAGGGCCGCGGCTCCGGCTAGCGCTTCATGCGCTTGGTCAGGCGGTTGACATCCCTTTCCGCCGTGTCGAGCGCGTCCTGCACCGTAGCCTGTCCCCGGGCGACGCTCTCGAGCATGGTGGTGAGCGCGTCCACGACGTCCGAGCTGAGATATTCGGTGACATTCTCTTCGACGCCATACTCGAGCGCCGGAACGTAGGGCGCGATGTAGACGGTGTCCTTCACCTCGGGCAGGTCGGCGGCCGCCTTGACGGTCGTCATCTCTCCGGAGAACTGCGACCAGCGCGCGGCGATGTCGGGCCGCAGCAGGAAGTCGATGAAGCGCCAGGTCGCCTCCTTCTTGGCCCCCTCGGGGCTGACAAGATGCGCCCAGGTTTCGATCAGCGCCCAGTAGAGCGGTTGCGACGGGTCCACGCCCGGCAATGGCGGCTGCGTCACGTGCCCGATCTTGATGTTCGGATGGTCCTTGGCGAGGATCGATTCATACCAGGGCCCGATCATGGTCGAGGCCGCCCGCTCCTGATTGAACTCGTCGACCGTCTTGCCGAACTCGTAGTCGTCGACCTTCCACTTCTGGTAGATGTCGGCGTAGAGTTGCAATGCGGTCCGCCCCGCTTCGCTGTTGAACGCGGCGGTTCCGTCCTCGTTGAAGGGCTTGCCGCCGAGTTGCAGAAGCCAGGCGAGGTAGATCGTGAACTGCTCCTGCTGACCCGAGAATCCGGATTGCGTCATGTGTCCGCTGGCGTCGCGGGTGGTCACTTTTTGCGCCAGCGCCATGAACTCGTCCCAGGTCTTGGCATCGGCCGGATCGACGCCGGCGTCAGCCCAGAGCTTCTCGTTGTACATCACGATTCCGGAGTTCGGATAGAAGTTGTACGGAACCGCGTAGAGCTTGCCATCCCTGGTGACTGCGCCGAGCGCCGAAGGCCAGAGCGTGTCATGCAGCCTGGCTGCCAGATCGTCCGGCAGCGGAGCGAGCTTTCCACTCGACAGCAGCGGCACGATTCTCGCGCTCGAGATGAAGGTGATGTCGTCAAGGTTGTTCGCCTGGAACATCGACAGGAACTGGGTTCCGAGCTGTGGCGTGAAGTTCGCCACGATGTCGACGTCCGGATTCTCCTTCTCGAACTCCGCGATGAAATCCTCGAGAGCGCCGCGGAAGTTCGTAACGTCAAGGGCCATGAACGTCACGGTCTGTTTCGCCTCAGCCCAAGCCGCACCCACGGAGGCGGAGACCAGCAGCGCAGCCAGGCCTAGTTTTCGAAACCACATAGACGTCCTCCTTCGCTTTGTCGCCAAAATGACCCGCAACGGGCGCACTCGTTCCAGGCACCGGAACGCCAGGTGCGCGGGCGCCCGCCACAAAATCGAACTAGATTGATGTTAAGGTGCACACTAGCAATGACAGGCGATCTGTCAACAGTTTTGGTTGACTGGTATGGCGATACCTGACACTTAGGCCTAACCGAACATAAAAAATGTTTGTTTTGCGGGCGCACCCTGCCGAAGAGAACTCGCCTTTCCGGAGGTCAAACCAATGTCGATGAAGGCAGACATGAACACCTTCATCCAAGATATCCTTCTTCAACCCGAATGCCTGCGCCGGCTGACCATGAGCGAGATCGGCGCGGATGTGGGACCGCTCGGCAAGCGGATTCGCGGTTTCAATCGTATCATCCTGACTGGGATGGGCTCGTCGCACGCGGCACTTCGGCCGCTCTGGCTGGCCCTCGTCGAGGCCGGCCTGCCGGCATGGCGGCTCGATGCCGCGGAATGCCTCGGACACTTCCTGCCGCTTGTCGACGCATCTACGCTGGTCATCGTCGCATCGCAGTCGGGGCTGAGTGCGGAAATCGTCATGCTGGCCGAGGAGGTGCAGTCGCGCCGGGCGACGCTTCTTGCAATCACGAACAATGTCGAGAGCTCCCTGGCCCGTCGGGCGGATGTCGTCGTCGACATCCACGTCGGCCCAGAAGAGGCGGTGAGCACGAAGACCTATCTCAATACGCTTGGCGCCGCGGCTCTGCTCGAGCGGATCCTCCTGGAGAGGCCCTACCACCAGACGCTCGAGAGAACCGCTGATACACTGGACGAATATTTGCAGGAATGGCGAAGCCGGACCGAGACCCTTAAGCACCGTGTGGGTCATCCCGATCGGCTCTACATCCTGGCCCGGGGGCCGTCGCTGGCCGCCGCGGAGTACGGGGCGCTGATTGCCAAGGAAGCCGCCCGCTGGCCGGTCGAGGCGCAAAGTGCATCCCAATTCCGGCACGGGCCGCTCGAGATGGCCGACGATGGCCTAACGGCGATCGTTCTGGCGGGCACCGACGGACACGCGCGCAAGCTCAATCGCTTGCTCTATGACGATCTCGCCCGCTATCGTGCTCAGGCGTTCTGGCTCGATAGTGATGCCGCCGATTCTCCTTTCGCCCTGCTGGACAGCAAGGACGAGGTGCGCTGGATCACCGAAGCGGCGCCGCTCCAGCTTCTGAGTATCGCATTGGCCGAGCAGTCAGGGATACCACCGGGCGAATTTCGCTATCTTCGGAAGGTGACTACGGTGCTATGAGTGTTGTCGGCATCGACATTGGCGGCACGAGTACTCGGCTGGTCGCGCTGCGCCGCGACGGGTCGATCGCAGCAAGGGTGCGCCTGCCCACCATGCCGGAACGAGGGGCCGTTCGGACAGCAGAGGCGATCATTCGCGCGGCTCGCGATCTGCGATTGCCGACGCATGAGGACACTGTCGAGGCGATAGGGCTGGGCATCACCGGCCCTGTCGACGTGGCGACCGGCATCGTAACGAATCCCTTCACCCTTGGCGGCTGGCAGCCAACAGACTGGCGAGCCCCGTTTGCCGAGGCTTTCGGGGTGCCGGTCGCCATCGACAATGACGCCAATGTTGCTGCTCTCGGGGAGTGGTGGCTGGGCGCCGGGCGCGGCACCGAGCGTATGACCATGGTGACGATCGGTACCGGGATCGGCGTAGCGACGCTGCTAGGCGGCAAGATTCAACGCGGGACCAGGGGGCAACATGGCGAAGCCGGCCACATGGTGCTCAATCCGCTTGGCGAGAAATGCTACTGCGGCGCCCATGGTTGCTGGGAGGTGCTGGCATCGGGAACTGCGCTTGACCGTCGTGCAAGGGAACTGGCCCGAAGCGGCAGCGAAGCGCTCGCCCTGAATGCGGACGAGGGTCCGGAGCGGGCTGGAAGCGCGCATCTGTTTGCCGCGGCGGCGGCAGGCGACGCCGCCGCCCGGCAAGCCATCGACGAGGTCGCAAGGTGGTTGGGCCTTGGCCTTGTGAACCTCGCCTCCGCCCTGACGCCCGATATCTTCGTCTTGTGCGGCGGCGTGATGCAACATTTCGATGCGCTCCGTCCCACGATGGAGACCGTGCTCCGCCGGCATTCCGGCATGGTGCCGACCAATATCCCACTGGCAGTCGCAATCATGGGCGACGATGCGGGCGCAGTGGGTGCGGCGAAATTGGCCCTCGACTTGACGCGCAACCCCTCTTTGTGATCCTCCAGTCACTTCGCTAACGTCGCGCTTCTAGAGGCAAGGTGATGTCCAGTATTTCCAAGCGTCAGCTTAAGATTATCGAGCTTCTTGAAGAGCAGGAACGGGTTTCCGTTACGGAATTGGCCCGGCAATTCGGCGTTTCTGAAATGACCGTGCGGCGCGACCTCGAATCGCTCGAACTCTCAGGTGCGGTAAATCGCGTTCACGGCGGCGCCGTTAGGGCGCAAAGCCGCAGCTACGAGCCCCCTTTCTCGCTGCGCGCGACCCGCCGGACCGAGGCCAAGCAACGCATCGCTGCGGCCGCAGTTTCCCTCCTCCGCAAAGGGGAGACCATCATTTTGGATGCTGGAACGACGACGCTCGAGGTCGCACGGGCCCTGCGTGACAAACACGAGCTTCGGGTATTGGCGATGAGTGTTCACGTCGCCAACGTGCTTGTCGATCAGCCGCAGATCACACTCATGCTATGCGGCGGCGTGGTTCGCTTGGGTGAATTGTCGCTGACCGGCGCGTTGGCGGAGCGCGCCTTTGCCGATTTTTCCTTCGATACCTATTTCATAAGCGCCGGCGGCATCGAGATGAACCTGGGCGTTACCGAGTACAATCTTGAGGACGCGGCGGTAAAACGGGCCGCCTTCGCAAACGCCCGCCGACGAATTGCGGTCGTTGACGGAAGCAAGATCGGTGCGACTGCTTTTGCTCGTGTCTGCCCTGCCAATGGACTTGACATGATCGTCACCGACATGTCTGCGCGAGAGGACCAGCTTGAATTGTTCCGCCAGTCAGGCATTGACGTCATTACGGTTTAGCCGACTGACAGTTACGCTTAGTTTTAAATTATTGACTTTGGTAGCGTATTAATTGCCAAGTTCGCCGACGCTTCCAAGATGCGCGGTCGAAAAATTGATCCGTTCGTAAACAAGCCGCCGACTATCCGCCGAAAGTCTTTCGAGTGGTTGCTGGTTTGTTGGGTAGAACAGAGGCGAGCCGCGCTCATTCCCATTGAAATAGCATTTCAACCAGAATTAATGGTGCCGCAGAAGGGACTCGAACCCCCGACCCCATCATTACGAATGACGTGCTCTACCAGCTGAGCTACTGCGGCGCGGGACAGGGCTTACCAACGGCGGCGGCGGGCGTCCAGTGTTAGGTTGGCGACCCGAGGAAGGCCTCTACGGCTGCGACGAAGGCGTCGGGCGCGTCGGCGTGCAGCCAGTGCGCGGCGCCCGGCAAATCCTCACGGTCCGCGTTGGGGAAGAGCGCTCGGATGCGCGGCCAGTCGGCGGGGCGGACGTAGTCGGAGCGGGCGCCGGTGAGAAAGAGCGTCGGACCGCCGAAGCGGCCGTCGGTCTCGGGGAAGTCCATGATCGCTGGCATCTGATCGGCGAGCGCATCGAGGTTGAGCTTCCAGGCGGCGCGCCCGTCGGCGATGGCGAGGCTCTGCAGCAGGAAGGCGCGCACGGCGGGATCGTCGATCGCTGCGGCGAGCGCGGCGTCGGCGGCACTCCGGCGGGAGATGTGCGCCAGGTCGAGCGCCTGCATGGCGCGGACATAGGGCAGCTGCGTGTGGGCATAGGCGACCGGCGCCATGTCGGCGACGATCAGGCGGTTGACGCGGTCTGGCCGCGTCAGCGCCAGCATCATCGCCGCCTTGCCGCCCATCGAGTGGCCGAGCAGGTCGGCGCGGCCGCCGTGGGCGGCGACGGTCTCGGCGAGATCGTCCGCCATCGCCGCGTAGCCGTGCTCGGGGCTGCGGGGGCTGTCGCCGTGGTTGCGCATGTCGACGGCGATGACCTGGCGGCGGAGCGCGAGGCGCCTCGCGACGGCGCTCCAGTTGCGCGCCGAGCCGAAGAGGCCGTGGGCAATCACGAGCGGCGGGCGCTCGGTGGCGGGACCGTGGACGGAGGCGGCGAGGCGCATCGGCTCCTCTAGATGATCAGGTTGGTGATGACGGCGTCGTCGGTGATGTCGAGCCAGGTGAAACCGGCCGCGGCCATGCGCGGCTCGAGCGCCTCGAAGTTGGCGCGGTCGCGGCTCTCGATGCCGATCAGCACCGAGCCGAAGTTGCGGGCGGACTTCTTGAGGTACTCGAAGCGGACGATGTCGTCGTCGGGGCCGAGCGTACCGAGAAACTCTCGCAGCGCGCCGGGGCGCTGTGGCAGGCGCAGGATGAAGTACTTCTTGCGACCTTCCCAGCGCAGGGCGCGCTCCTTGACGTCGGGCAGCCGCTCGAAGTCGAAGTTGCCGCCGGAGACCACCGCGACGACGGTCTTGCCGGCGATGGGCAACTCGCCCAGCGCGTCGATGGCGAGCGCGCCGGCGGGCTCCAGCACCATGCCCTCGACGTTGAGGAGCTCGAGCATGGTGGCCGACAGCCGGTTCTCCGGCACCAGCAGCACGTCCTCGGGCGCGAAGCGGTCGAGGACGGTGAAGTTCAGCTCGCCGATCCGGGCCACCGCGGCGCCGTCGACGAAGCTGTCGACCTCGGGCAGGGTCACGAGCGCGCCGGCCTCGAGCGCGCGGCGCAGGCTCGGTGCGCCGGCCGGCTCGACGAAGCGGATCTGCGTCGCCGGAGCCAGCTCGGCGGCCAGCCGCACGAGCCCGGCGGCGAGGCCGCCGCCGCCGACCGGCACGACGATGAGAGCGGGCGCGGCGGCGAGCTGGTCGAGGATCTCGAGCGCGACGGTGGCCTGGCCCTCGATGACGTCGGCGTTGTCGAACGGCGGCAGGAAGAACGCGCCGGCCTCGGCGGCGAAGCCGCGGGCGGCGGCCAGCGTCGCGTCGAAGTAGTCGCCGACGAGGCGGATCTCGACCAGGCCGCCGCCGAACTGCCGGGTCTTGTCGATCTTCTGCTGCGGCGTCGTCACCGGCATGAAGACGACGCCGGGCGCGCCGAAGTGGCGGCAGGCGTAGGCCATGCCCTGGGCGTGGTTGCCGGCCGAGGCGCAGACGAAGCGGGCGCGCCCCGGCGCGATCGCCTTGCGCATGGCGTTGAAGGCGCCCCGCAGCTTGTAGGAGCGCACCGGGCTCAGGTCCTCGCGCTTCAGCCAGACGTCGGCTGCGTACTTCGCCGAGAGATAGTCGCTGCGCTGGAGCGGCGTCGGCTCCAGCACGCTGCGCAGCTCCCCCGCCGCGACTCGGACAGCGGCGGCAAAGCTCTCGGCAGGGATCGGATCGGCGGCTATCATCCTCCGTGCTATGCAGGGAATCTGGACGAAGATAAAGCCGGGGTTTTGCCGGCCCTGAAATCCGTTCCACTGTGGAAGCGTACAATCACCCTTGATATCGTTGAGGTATATTCGCGATTTTTCATGACCTGTTAGCGGATCGGGCTGGCCCGGCCAGTAGCGGCCTGCTAGGAGGTCGGCCAGCGTTCGCATCAATCCGGCACGGTCCGCCATGCTCTCCCTCATCGCCCGCGGCGTCGTCCTGGGGCTCGGCGCCACGATGCTGATCGACCTCTGGGCGCAGCTTTTGGCGCTGTTCCCCGGCCAGAGGCGCCCCGACTGGGCGCCGGTGGGTCGCTGGTTCTGGCACCTCGGCCAGGGGCGGCTGGTCCATGCGAGCATCGCGGCCGCGCCTACTTACCGGCACGAGCTGGCGCTCGGCTGGGCCGGGCACTACGCGGTCGGCATCGTCTACGGCGCGGTCTTCGCGCTGATCGCGGGCGAGGGCTGGATGGCCGCGCCGCGGCTGCTGCCGGCGCTGGTCTTCGGCCTCGTGACGATCGCGGCGGGCTGGTTCCTGCTGCATCCGGGCATGGGCCTCGGCTGGGCGGCGTCGCGCAGCCCGAACCCGACCCGGGCGCGCGTCCTCGGCCTCGTCTCGCACGCGATCTTCGGGCTCGGCCTCTACGCGACGGCGCTGCTCATCTAGCGGCCTGAGACCGGCGAGGCCGGCGCCGAGGCGCCGCATGCCCTGGACGATTTCGGCGGGCTTGATCGCCGTCTCGGTGATCCGCTCGCCCTCGAGGAGCGCCACCGAGCCCGAGAGCGCCGACGGCGACCAGCAGCATGACGAGGATCGCGATCAGCAGCGGCCCGAGATCGCTGCCGGCGCCGGGAAAGAGCCGCGCGTGGATCGCGGCGCCCGCCCGGCTGGCGTAGCCGATGAGCTTGGCCAGCACGATCACGACGACTGCCGATCGGCAGAAGGAAGACCAGTCCGCCGATCAGGGTGGACTTCAGAAAGCCGAGCAGGGTCCGGAACGCCACGTGTCTCCCGGGGGGCGCGGCCGCCCACCCTGGCCGCTCGTGAGGCCGCGCGACAGCGCGACGCCGGCTTGACCGGCCGGCGGCGGTCTGGGAGGCTCGCACGATGCTGATCTACAAAGTCCTCCGCCGTTCCGAATGGGCCGAACTCGAAGCGAACGGCGAGACACCGGGCGCGCCGGTCGACCGCGCCGACGGCTTCGTGCACTTCTCGACCGCCGAGCAGCTCGCCGGCACGCTGGCGCGGCACTTCGCCGAGGAGCAGGACCTGCTGCTTCTCGCCGTCGACGTCGATGCCGCCGGGCCGGAGCTGGCCTGGGACCACGCGCGCGGCGGCATCCTCTTCCCGCACCTCTACCGCCCGCTCCGCCGCGACGACGTCGTCTGGACGCGGCCGATCGAAGACGGCCCCGACGGACCGGTGCCCCCCGACCGCGCTGGCATGAGCCTCGGCGAGCGGCTGGCGCTGCCGCTCCTGCACCGGCTTGATCCCGAGACCGCGCACCGGCTGGCCCTCTCGGCGCTCGGCGCCGGGCTCGGGCCGCGCTGCGACCCGGCGGCCTGGCCGCGGCTCCGGACCCGGCTCGCCGGGATCGAGCTCGCCAACCCGCTGGGGCTGGCGGCGGGGTTTGACAAGAACGCCCGCGCCGTCGGGCCGCTGGTCGCCGCGGGCTTCGGCTTCGTCGAGGTCGGCGCGGCGACCCCGCTGCCCCAGCCCGGCAACCCGCGGCCGCGGCTCTTCCGGCTCGGCGAGGACCGCGCGGTGATCAACCGCTTCGGCTTCAACAACGACGGCGTCGCGGCGATCGCGGCACGGCTCGCAGCACGGCGACCCGGCGGTGTCGTCGGCCTGAACCTCGGCGCCGGCAAGGCGAGCGCCGACCGCGCCGCCGACTTCGCGGCGGTGCTGGCGATTGCGGGACCCCATGTCGACTTCGCCACCGTTAACGTCTCCTCGCCCAACACCGAGCGGCTGCGCGAGCTGCAGGGCGCCGCGGCGCTCGCCGGGCTGCTGGCCGGCGTCACCGCCGCCAACGCCCGGCTGGCGCAGCCGGTGCCGCTCTTTCTCAAGATCGCGCCCGACCTCTCTGACGACGAGCTCGCCGCGCTGGTCGAGGTGGCGCTGGAAGCCGGGATCGCCGGTATCGTCGCAACCAACACCACGCTCGCCCGTCAGGGCCTCGCGAGCCGGCACGCCGTCCAAGCCGGGGGGCTCTCGGGCCAGCCGCTCTTCGCGCGCTCGACGGCGGTCCTCGCCCGGGTCCACGCGTTGACCGCAGGGCGGCTGCCGCTGGTGGGCGTCGGCGGGGTTGGCTCGGCCGAGCAGGCCTACGCCAAGATCCGCGCCGGCGCCTCGGCGGTCCAGCTCTACACCGGGCTGGTCTATGGCGGGCTCGGCCTCGTGCCGCGCCTCCTGCGGGAACTCGACGCGCTCCTCGCCCGCGACGGCTTTGCCACGGTCGCGGACGCGGTCGGAACCGGGGATGGTTGAAGCGCTGGCGCGGCCGTCACATTTCCGTCACGATTTCGTCATAGTGGGATCGCAATCCTGCCCTTAACCGATTAGTAGGGTAGTCCCGCGGCAAATAGAGCGCGCGGCGACGGAGGCACCCGGAACGGCATGGCCGGACACACCATACTGCTCAACCTCGTCGGCGGGGTCGCCCTGCTGCTATGGGGCACGCACATGGTGCAGGCGGCGATGCTCAAGGGCTTCGGCGCCGAGATTCGCCGTGCGATCTCGGGCGCGGCGGCACATCCTGTGCGGGCGGCCGCGACCGGCGCGGTCGCCGCGACGCTGCTCCAGAGCGCCACCGCCACGGCGATGCTGGTCGCCTCCTTCATCACCCGCGGGCTGGTGGGGCTGCCGGCGGCGCTCGCGCTGATGCTCGGCGCCGATCTCGGTACGACGCTCGCGGTGCAGGCGCTGTCGGTCAATCTCGGGGCGCTGACGCCGCTCTTCCTCCTGGCCGGGGTGGTGCTCGGCCGGATGGCCGGGCGGCCGCGGACCATGCAGGTCGGCCGCATTCTCCTGGGGCTCGGGCTGATCCTCCTGGCGCTGAGCCTCATCGTTGCCGCCTCGGCGCCGCTGCGGACCAGCGAGATCACCACGCTGGTGCTGGAGCGGCTGGCGCACGATCCGGTGCTGGCGCTGGTCTTCGCGGCGCTTTTCAGCTGGCTCATGCATTCGAGCGTGGCCTTCATCCTCTTCGTGATCTCGCTGACCAGCGCCGGGCTCGTCGAGTTGCCGCTGGCGCTGGTGCTGGTGCTGGGCGCCAACGTCGGCGCGGGGCTCGTGGCCTTCGGCCTCTGCCTCGACCAGCCGATCGCCGCGCGCCGGGTGATCTACGGCAACCTGGCGTTCCGGGCGATCGGGGGGGTGGCGGTGTTCCTGGCGCTCGGGCCGGTGACCGCGGCGATCGCCCGGATCGGCGGCGATCCCGGCCGGCTCGCGGCGCATTTCCACACGATCTTCAACTTCGGGCTGGTGATCGTCTTCCTGCCGCTCGCCGGCCGGGCGGCGGCGCTCCTCGAGCGGGCCTTCCCGGACGCCCCTCCGGGGCGCCAGGCGCAGCGCCTCGACCATCTCGACCCGGCGCTGCTCGACAATCCACCGCTGGCGCTGAACGCCGCGGCCCGCGCGATGCTGCAGCTGGCCGACAAGGTCGAGCTGATGCTGCGCGAGACGATCCTGACCTTCGAGGACGCCGAGGGCCGGCGCATCGACGAGGTCGCGGCACTGGAGCAGGAGGTCGACCAGGCGCAGGAGGAGATCAAGCTCTACCTTGCCCACCTCATGCAGCACGAGCTGACGCCCCAGGAGAGCGCGCAGGTGATGGAGGCGGTGCTCTTCACCACCAACCTCGAGCATATCGGCGACATCATCGACCGCGGCCTGCTGCGGCTCGCGGCCAAGAAGCAGAAGCAGGGGCTGCGCTTCTCGGCCGACGGCTGGCACGACATCCGCGCCTTCCACGCGCTGATCGCCGCGCAGATGCGGCGGGCGCTGGCGGTCTTCGTGTCGCGCGACCCCGCGGTGGCGCGCGATCTGGTCGCCGAGAAGGACCACCTGCGCGACGAGGAGATGCGGGCCAGCGAGCGGCACTTTCGCCGGCTGCGCGACGGCCTGCCAGAGACGATCGAGACCAGCGCGCTGCATCTCGACGTCCTGCGCGACCTGAAGCGCATCAACGCCCACCTGACGACGGTCGCCTATCCCATCCTCGAAGGCACCGGCGAGCTGCGCGGCTCGCGGCTGCAGGCGCCGGAGCTCGCCCCGGAGCCCGGGCCGCGGCGCAACCCCGGCGTTCAGGCGGCGCGCGCCTCCAGTGTCGGGTAGCGCAGGCCGAGGGTGACGCCGCGGACGGCGTTCAGGATCATCAGCGATGCCCAGAGGCCGTGGTTGCCGAACCGGGGCAGGAGGATCGCCAGCGCCACGCAGTAGACCGCGACCGACAGGATCATGGCGTTGCGCATGGCGCGGGTCTCGGTGGCGCCGATGAAGATGCCGTCGAGCATCCAGGCGGCGATGCCGATCAGGGGTGCTGCGGCGACCCAGGGCAGGTAGAGCCGCGCCTCCTCCCGGACGGCGGGGGCGGTCGCCATCAGGTCGATCAGCCAGGGTCCCGCGAAGAGAAAGACCGCCGCCATCACCAGCGCCGAGCCGACGCCCCATTCCGAGGTCAGGATCGCGGCGTGGCGCAGCGCGCCGCGGTCCCGGCGGCCGAGCGTCTGGCCGACCAGCGCCTCGGCGGCGAAGGCGAAGCCGTCGAGAGCGTAGGCGGTGATCTCCAGGAACTGCAGCAGCACCTGGTTGCCCGCGAGCGTCACGTCGCCGAGCCCGGCGCCGAAGAAGAGAAAGCTGGTGAAGCTCGCCTGCAGCAGCACCGAGCGGACCAGGATGTCGCCGTTGACCTGCGCCATGCGCCGCAGCCGCGCCGGATCGAACACCCGCGCCCAGTCGCGCCACTGCGCGCCGGCAAACGCCGAGCGGCAGAGCCAGAGGCCGAGCATGAAGCCCGACCATTCGGCGATCAGCGTGGCGGCGCCGGCGCCGGCGACCCCCCAGCCGAAGCCGAGGACGAAGAGGAAGGCGAGCGCCGCATTGAGGCCGTTCATCATGAGCTGCAGCACCAGCACGCTGCGGGCGCGCTCCATCGCGATCAGCCAGCCGGTCAGCGCATAGATCGAGATCGCCGCCGGTGCGCCCCAGATGCGGACCGCGAGATAGGTCCGCGCCAGCGCCTCGACCTCGGCCGACGCCGGCGCGAGGCGGAAGGCGGCCCAGAAGACTGCCGCCTGCCCCGCGACGAAGACGAGGCCGGCGGCGACGCCGATCATCAGCCCCCGCATCAGGAGCGCGCCTGTCTCGGCCGCGTCCCCTGCCCCGCGGGCCTGCGCCACCAGCCCGGTGGTGCCCATCCTGAGAAAGCCGAAGACCCAGTAGATCGAGGCCAGAATGACCGCGCCGATGCCGACCGCCCCGATCGGCGCGGCGAGGCCCATCTGCCCGACCACGGCGGTGTCGACCGCACCGAGGATCGGGATCGTCGCGTTCGAGACCACGATCGGCACCGCGATGTTCAGCACGCGGCGGTGGGTGATGCTCCCGACGCTCATGCCGCTACCGTTCCGCGGGGCGAGCCGCGCTCAGCCATCGTCCCCGGGCATCAGGAAGTGCCCGGTGGCCTGCGCGAACAGCCGGGCGCGGTTGTCCTGCCAGGCCTCCACATGCACCGAGGCGTAGCGCCGGCCCATGCGGTTGACCCGGGCCCGCGCGTAGGCGTCGCGCGGCAGGCCGGTGCGCAGGTAGTCGATGGTGATGTCGATGGTCCTCGGCAGCGCCGGGAACGTGCCCGCCTCGATCAGCGCCGCCGCGGCACCACCGCCTTCCATCCGCTCCCAGACCCGCGCCCAGGCCAGCTCCATGATCGCGGCGATCTCGAGGAAGGCGCCGGTCGCGCCGCCATGCAGCGCCGGCAGCAGCGGGTTGCCGATCAGCTTCTCGTCGTAGGCGAGCCGCGCGGTCAGCTCGTCGCCGCGCCGGTCGAAGCCGACGCCGAGAAACCCCAGGTACGGCACGGCCGCGATCATGCCCTCGAGCGCCGCGTCCCGGCGCTGCTTGACCACCTGCACCGGTTCGGGCGCGGCTCTCGGCATCAGCCGCGACGCTCGACGGTGAACGCCCCGGTCGCGGCGGCCACCGGCTCGTCGGGGCTCTCGGTGTAGGCCGTGCCCCGCACGAAGGCGACGCTGCGGGTGATCCGGTAGCACTCGGCGCGGGCAAAGAGCCTCAGCCCCGGGGCCGCGGCGCGCATGTAGTCGATGCGCAGGTCGATCGTCGCGGTTCCCGCCGGCGCATCGGGATGCGCCATGACGCTGGCGCCGCCGCAGGTGTCGAGCAGCGCCGTGACGACGCCGCCGTGCAGCACGCCGGTCTCTGGGTCGCCGATGAAGCGGGGGTCGTAGTCGAGCGCCATCACCGCCCAGCCTTCGCCGATCTCGAGCATCTCCATGCCGAGCGCGCGCGACAGCGGGATCGCCTCGATGAACTGGCGGGCGATCCGGGCCTTCTGCTCGGCGGCAACCTCGGGCATCGGTTCCTCGTGCTGGGCGAGCCGGCAGATGGCCACAAAGCGCCGGCGGGTTCAAACGGAAACCGGACCGGTCAAACGCGCGGGCGGTGCAGGTTGGGGCGGGTGTAGGCCTCGGTGAAGCCGGCGCGCAGGATGTTGCGGTATGACGGCGCCGGCTCGCCGGCAACCGGCGCGCCGGTCTCGGTGGCGAAGCCGCGGCAGCCTTCGGCGCGGCCGGCCTCGATGCGGGCGGCGAGGAGCGCCTGCTGCGCACCGCGGCCGCGGTGGCTCGGCAGCGTGCCGCCGAAGCCGAGCCAGCCGAGGCCCCGCGCGCCGAGATAGAGCGCGCCGGTCGCGACCGGCGCGTCGGCGTCCCAGGCGAGGAAGCAGCGCCAGCGGGGCCGGCCCGGCAGCGCCGCGATCCAGGGTGCGAGCAGGGCGGGCACGCCGAAGGCAGCGCAGAACGTCGCGCCGAAAGCCCCGGCCGCGTCGGGGCCGGCCGGCAGGACGTCGAGCGTCGAAGCGGCGGAGGCAGGCTCGGCCCCGCGCACGAACTTCACCCAGGGTCGCGGGTGCGGTTCGAACCCGCGCGCCACCGCCAGGGTGGCGAGGGCGGCGGCGGCCGGCGCGACCTGGAGGACCCAGACCGCAACGCCCGAGGCCTCGAAGGCGTCGATCACCGGGTCGAGGTCCTCGGCGCGGGCGTCGGCCAGGCCGTAGCCCAGCAGGCGGTTGAAGATCATGCTGCCGCCGAGGCCCGCGGCGAAGAGCGCGACCCCGTCGCCGACCCGCCGTCGCGCCAGGCCTAGACCGTCGCGCAGGTCGGCCGGGGCCGCATCCCAGAAGTCGCTGTAGGCGTCCCGCTCGATCGCCTCGAGGTCTTCGGTGCCGATGCCGATGCCCGCGCCGCCCATGGCGGCAGGATACCGCAGGCGGCGCAATGGCGGAAGCGGTCAGTCGAGCCCGAGCTTGCCGCGCAGGGTCGAGAGGTCCTCGGCGAGGGTGTTGACGGTGCTGGCGAGCACGACCCGGTCGGGCTCGGTCAGCTTGTCGTAGGTCACGTACCCGTCGCCCTCGCGGTAGGTCTCGAGGATGCCGTCGATCCGGTCGAAGTTCGCATCCACGGTGGCGGTGAAGTCCGGGTCGAGCTCGACGATCATCGGGTGCACCAGCTCGACGATCTTCTGCGCGCCGTCGAAGTTGCCCTTGAAGTCCCAGAGGTCGGTGTGGCTGTAGCGGTCCTCCTCGCCGGAGATCTTGGTGGCGGCGACCTCCTCCATCAGCGCGGCGGCGCCGCCGACCACGACCTCGGGCGGGAAGGTCAGGCCGTCGATCCGGTTCTGCAGGTCCTCGACATCCGCGAGGAGCTTGTCGGCGATCGGCCCGAGCCCCTCGGTCGAGTTCATCGCCCAGAGGCCGTATTCCAGCCGGTGGAAGCCGGGGAAGGCCGGGTCGGCCTCGGCCTTCTCGTAGTCGTCGGCGCGGCTGTCGATCGACACGTCGAGATCGGAGAAGAGCTCGGCGATGGGCTCGATCATCTCGTAATTGAGCCGGGTCGGCGCGAACAGCGCCTTGGCCTCCTCGATCCGTCCGGCCTTGATCGCGGCGACGAAGTCCGAGGTCTCGTCCACGAGGTCGTCGACCCGCTCGGAGACGAAGAGCTTGTAGTCGCTGATCGGACCGACGAGGTCGAGGGTCGCCGCAGCCCGGGCCGCGCCTTGGGAGGCGAGCAGCAGGGCCGCCGCACCGGTGAGCGTCAGAATGCGCATGGGTTCGGATTCCTTGTCTGGCGGCCGCCGGCCCTAGTCGGCGGCGGCAGGTGGGTCCGACTGGCTGACGACCTGGCTTGTCGGGGAGATCGCGGCGATGAGCGGGCGGCAGAGGTAGTCGCCATCGGCGAAGCCGGGCGCGGCGAAGAAGTAGCCGCCGCCGACCGGCTTGATGTATTCCTCGAGCGTCTCGCCATCGAGCCGGCGCTGGACGGTGATGAACGACGCCTCGAGGTCGGCCTGGTAGGCGATGAAGAGCAGGCCCTGGTCGAGCTGGCCGTTCTTCAGGACGCCGTTGGAATAGTTGAACGGCCGCCGCAGCATCAGCGCCGCCTCCGAGCCCGGGGTGCGCGGATTGGCCAGGCGGATGTGGCTGGTCAGGGGTGTCAGCGCGCCGTCGGGGTCGGCTGCGAAGTCGGGCGTGGCAGCCTCGGTCGCGGTCGGACGGTCGAGCGGCGCGCCCGACATCTTGAAGCGGCCGATGATGCGCTCCTGCTCGCCAAGCGGCGTGCGATCCCAGCGCTCGACGAGGTTGCGCACGATCCTGACCGCGAGATAACTGCCGCCTTCGGTCCAGGCAGGCTCGCCGCGGGCCGGGCCGGTCCAGACGACCCGCTCCATCAGCGCCGGTTCGGCGCTGTCGGGATTGGCCGATCCGTCGCGGAAGCCCAGCAGGTTCCGCGCGCTCTCCGGCGCGCCGGCGGGATGCGGCGGGATGACCGGCACGCTGCCGGACTGCGCCCAGCGCAGCACCAGCTGGTCCGGCATCGTCTTGATGATGTCGCGGAGCGCGTGGATCGTGGTGTCCTCGCGGTTGGCGCAGAGCTGCAGCACCAGATCGCCGTGGCAGAGGTCGGCGTCCAGCGCGTCGTTCGGGAACCGGGTCATCCGGTGCAGGACGCGGGGCTTGTGGGCTGTCAGCCAGGGCCGGTCGTCGAAGAGCGAGGTGCCGAGGCCGACCGTCACGGTCAGCGCGTCGGGTTTGACCTCGGGACCGAGGATGCCGCTGTCGGGTGGCGGCAGCCTGGGGTCGGTTTCGGGAACCGGGCCGCCGTGGGTCAGGAAGACGATGCGCTCGGTCAGCCGCCGGAACAGCCGCTCCAGCGCCTCGGGGTCCTCGGCGACGACGCTGAAGGCGGCGACGGTGCCGTTCGCCGGTCGCGGCGTGGTGATCCCGGCCTGGTGCGGCCCGAAGGGCGAGACGAACTCGGCCTCGGCGCCGCCCCCGGCGACCGGCGCCTCGGCGACGTTGTGCGTCGGCTGCCCTGCGGCGCGGGCGAGGCCCGGCGCAGCGGCGAGTGCCGCAACGCCAGTCAGAAGGCCGCGGCGGCTGGTCGGGAGAATGCGCTCGCCCGCCATCGGTCAGTCCAGCCCGATCGCGGGATTGACCGCCGACGCCGCGGCGGCGACGGCGGTGAAGGCGTCGGCGATCTTCTGGCGGCCGGCGTCGTCGACGGTGTCGTAAGGCTTGAAAGCGCCGTCGGTCTGGAAACTCGCAAGCGTCGCCTGTGCGCCGCCAATCGCCTGGTGCAGCGCGGTCGAGACCTGGGGGTTCGCGGCCGCGACCAGTGGATCGACCAGCAGCACGGCCTTGGCGATCCCTTCGAGTTCGGCGGAGAAATCGGCGAGCTCCGCCTGGCTGTAGCCCTGACCGCCCTGCGCCTGCACCGCGGCCCGGCTCGCGAGATCGGCGGCGTTGTCCGCGAGGTCGGCCGGCGACAGGCTCAGCTCGCGCAGCCGCGCCTTGAGTGTCTCGGCGTCGGCGAGCAGCCTGGTCGCGACGGGCGCCAGCCCCTCGGTGGAGCCCTCGGTCCAGAGGCCGTACTCGATCCGGTGAAAGCCGGTGAAGGCGGGGTCCGCCTCGCGCTCCGCGAGATAGGCGGCGACCGGGTCAATGCTGTTGGCGAGATCGGCGATCCGGCTCGAGACCGGCGCCATCTGCCGCCACGGCCGGCGCGCCTCGAGCCAGGCGGTCTTGGCCCCGGCGACGTCGCCCGCGGCGATCCGGTCGGACAGGGCCTCGAGCGCGTCGATCAGCTGGCCGGAGCGGCGGATGACGTAGACCCGGTATTCCGAAAGCGGGCCGATGAACGCCCGGGTCTCCGGCGCAGCCGCACCGGCGGCCGATTCCGCCGTGGCGACGACCGTCAGCGTGCCGCGCGGGTTCGACAGCAGTCCGCAGGTGATCGCATAGGTACCAGGATCGAGCCGCACGCTCGTCGTCGCGTTGAACCCGGGCGCGATGTTCTCGCGTTCGGCCAGCACCATCACCCCGTCGAGGATTTCCCACTCCAGCGTCCGCTCCGAGGCGTTCTGGATGCGGAAGCTCGACCGGCCGGCGGGAACCGTCAGCGCCGCCGGCTCGCAGGCGGCATCGGTCACGGTGAAGGCGATCTGGTCGCTGCCGCCCTGCGGCGTGCTGGAGCGCGCCGCCATCCAGAAGACCGCGACGCCGAGCACCACGAGGAGCGCGGAACCGCCGAGGGCAACGATCGTCAACGGGCGGGGCATCGGCGTGCGCTCCGGCATGGCTCAGGACTTCCCCACCGCGCGGGCCATGCCGGAATTCTTCGCGGCCGGCGCGGGCGCCGGGCGCAGGAAGAGCCAGAGCGCGATCCCGAGCGTCAGCGCCCAGACCAGGACCTCGCCCAGGACCGGCGCGTCGTGGTAGCCGAAGAGCCCGCTCAGCACCGTGCCGAGGACCGAGCTGACCGGCAGCGTGCGGGTCAGGTCCCAGATCGGCTGCTGCAGGTGGTTCCAGACGCCCGCCTCGTGCAGGTTGCGCAGCACGCTCGACATCAGGCCGGCCGCGACCAGGATGATGAAGACCCCGGTCCAGCGGAAGAACCGGCGCAGGTCGAGGCGCACGCCGCCCCGGTAGATGCCGAAGCCGAGCAGCACCGCCACCCCGATCCCGAAGAGGGCGCCGAGCGGCGCCAGCGCGCCGGGGCTCTGCTGGATGATGGCGAGGAGGAAGAACACCGACTCGAGGCCTTCGCGCGCCACGGCGAAGAAGGTCATGCCGATCAGCGGCCAGGCCGGTCCGTGGGTGCTGGCCAGCGCCGCATCGACCTCGTGCTCCATGGTGGCGCGGATCGAGCGCCCCGCCTTGCGCATCCAGAACACCATCGAGAGCAGGACCACGACGGCGAAGAGCCCGACGAAGGCCTCGAAGAGCTCCTGCGCCTTCTGCGGGAAGCCGGCGCCGATCACCAGGAGGCCCGCACCCGCGAAGAGGGAAACCGCAACCGCGAGGAGCACGCCGATCCAGACCGTGGGGAGCCACTCGCTGCGGCCGGTGCGGGCGAGATAGCCGGCGATGATGCCGACGATCAGCGCCGCCTCGATGCCCTCGCGCAGCATGATGAGAAACGATGGGAGCATCTCGCCTCTTCCCCTGAGCCTACCGAGGATAGCCCCGGAGCGTCGCCGAGGGCAATAGCTGACTGAGTTAGTCAACCATCGAAAATCGGGGTAGCGCGTTAGTGGCGGTGGCGCAATCCCGCCGGCCCTCACGAGACCGTTATCGGATCGCCTGCTAAAGCAAGCGGCGCGTTCGGCTCGGACCTGCTCTCCGGGATCGGTGGACGCAAGGGCTGAACAACTCCGGCCTTCTGCGGAACGGTGCGGCAATCACTTCACGATCTTGACCGTCGGCAAGATCGGGACGCGACTGCCCACCCGGGGCAGGCGCGTCTTCAACGCGCCAGCCGGGCAGCCGTGTCCCGATTGCGCGCGTCGGTCCCGGCGGCACCCCCGTCGCCCTCCGCTCGCGCGCTCCGGGCCGCCGAACCGGGCAACGCCTGCGTTGCCTTCTCGGCTCGGGGGCGCCTTCAAGCGCCGAGGCCGTACCCGGAGGCGGATTGACGGGCGTCAGCGCGAGCGGGAGCTTCAGTCGCGGACGCCGATGACGGTGTCCTGGATCTGGTCGACCAGCGCGCCGGTCATCGGGATCGACGCGTCGCTGAGGAGGAACAGTGCCAGCCGCGCCACGTCCTCGGGCTTGATCAGCCGGCCCCAGGGCATCGCCGCCTCGGCCTCGGCCAGCCAGCCCGGACCCTTTCCGAGCTTGCGTTCCTGCATGTCGCGCTCGCCGTCGGTGTCGGTCCAGCCGAGGTTGATGCCGTTCACCCGGATGCGGTCGTGCCGGTGGGTGAAGGCGGCGTTCTTGGTCAGGATCGCCGACGCGGCCTTGCTCGCGGCATAGATCGCCAGCTCCGGCGTGCCGCCGTACGCGTTGACCGACAGGATGGTGACGATCGCCCCCGGGGCGCCGCGGCCCTTGAGGTGCCGGATCGCCGCCTGCATCAGCATCAGCGGCGCGCGGGTGTTGACCGCGAGCATCCGGTCGACGAATCCGGCCTCGGCCTCTTCGATCGTGGCGCGGTCGGTATCGGCCGCCGCGCTGACAAGCCCGTCGAGCCGCCCGAACCGCGCGACAGCACCGTCGACCAGCGTGCGGCCGACGGCCGGGTCGGCGAGATCGGCCGCGAGAAACGCCGCCTCGGCACCGGCTGCCCCGATTTCGGCTACCACCGCCTCGCCCCGTTCCCGGTTGCGCCCGCTGATGAGCAGCCCCGCCGCGCCGGAGCGGGCGGCCTCGAGCGCGATCGCCCGGCCGACGCCTTGCGTCCCGCCGGTGACCAGCAGCACCTTGCCGTCGACCCGTATCTCCATTTCCCGCCTCTGCCCGGTCAGGGCATGTACTGCCCGCCGTTCACGTGCAGGATCTGCCCGGTGACGTAGCCGCTCATCGCCGAGGCGAGAAAGACGATCGGCCCGACGCAGTCCTCCGCCTCGCCGAGCCGCCCCATCGCCACCGCCTTGCGCATCGCTTCCATGCGCTCGGGCGGGGTCTCGGCGTGGAACGGCGTCGCGATGACCCCGGGCGCCACCGCGTTGACCCGGATGCCGGCCGGCGCAAGGTCCTGCGCCATGTGCCGGGTCAGGTTGTGGATGTAGGCCTTGGCGCTGGCGTAATGCGCCGAGCCCGGTCCGCCGCCGTTGCTGCCGGCGATCGAGCCGAGGTTGATGATCGCGCCGCCGCCGGCCGCTTCCAGGTGCGGGATCGCCGCCTGCGACACCTCGATCACCGAGCGCACGTTGAGATCGAGCGCGGCCTGGTAGAGGTCGAGCGTCAGGGTCCGGAACGGCATCCGCTCGATGATCGCACCGGCGTTGTTGACCAGAATGTCGAGCCGGCCGAGCTCCTCGACCGCCTTGCCGACCACCGTCGCCCCGGTGCCGGCCTCCGCGAGATCGCCGGCCACCAGCACCGCGGTACCGCCGGCGTCGCGGATCGCCGCGGCGACGGCCTCGGCGGCTTCGGCGCTGCGGTTGTAGTGCACCGCCACGGCCGCGCCGAGCCGCGCGAGGCCGATGGCGGCGGCCGCGCCGATCCCGGTGCTCGCCCCCGTGACGAGCGCGGCCTTGCCGCGAATGTCCTCCAGCATGGTGTCTTTCCTCCCCCGCTCAGGAACCCCGCCCGGCGCCGGTGGTCAACCCCGCATCGATGTTCCGCCTCATGCGGGGTGCCGGGAGCCTGGCCGTTAACCAAGGAGTCATAAACCGTTCTTCATCATAATCAATGGGTTAGATACCCCCCAAACTCGGGGGCGGCTCGGGCGGGCCACTCCGCCGGCCGCCGCGGCGCGCTTTACACCGACAGCGCCACGGGAGTATCGGTCCGCAGGATCGAAAGGAACGCGATGACCGAGGCGAGGACGGTGCGGATCGGGGCGCTGGAGCTTTCCAACCGCCTGCCGCTGACGCTGATCGCCGGCCCGTGCCAGCTCGAGGGCCTCGACCATGCGCTCTCGATCGCGGAGCCTCTCGCGGCGGAATGCGCCCGGGTCGGCGCCGGCTTCATCTTCAAGAGCTCCTACGACAAGGCCAACCGCACCTCGCTCGACGCCCGGCGCGGCGTCGGGATGGACGAGGGGCTCGCGATGCTCGCGGCGGTGCGCGAGCGCATCGGCTGCCCGGTGCTGACCGACGTGCACCTGCCGGATCACTGCACCCCGGTGGCCGAGGTGGTCGATGTGCTGCAGATCCCCGCCTTCCTGTCGCGCCAGACCGACCTGCTGCTCGCCGCCGGTGCGACCGGCGCCGCGATCAACGTCAAGAAGGGCCAGTTCCTCGCGCCGTGGGACATGGCCAACGTCGCCGCCAAGATCGCCTCCACCGGCAACGAGCGCATCCTGCTCTGCGAGCGCGGCGTGTCGTTCGGCTACAACACGCTGGTGACCGACATGCGCAGCTTGCCGATCATGGCCCGCACCGGCTACCCGGTGGTAATGGACGCGACCCATTCGGTGCAGCAGCCCGGCGGCCAGGGCTCCTCGTCCGGCGGCCAGCGCGAGTTCGCCCCGGTCATGGCGCGCGCCGCCGTGGCCCTCGGCGTCGCCGCCGTCTTCATCGAGACCCACGAGGACCCCGACAATGCCCCCTCCGACGGCCCGAACATGATCCGGCTCGACCGCATGCCGGCGCTGATCGAGGATCTCATGGCCTTCGACCGCCTGGCCAAGGCACATCCCCTCGAGGCATGATCGACGTGCGCGGTCGCCATTCGATCTTGTGGTCGCCCCGCCTGCCCCCTACAACAACCCCGCTTGGGGCGTGGCCAAGCGGTAAGGCATCGGTTTTTGGTACCGTGTACCGGAGGTTCGAATCCTCCCGCCCCAGCCAACCTCCTGACCGCAACCCGTTCTCCGCTTGGTCGCTCGGCCGAAAAATCTCGTTGTTTTCGAGGGTTGTAGAGGTGGGGCTGTTGACTGTTACCCGGCCACGGACGCCAGGTTCTTTCTCTGTGGCCCGAACTCTCTCCAGACCTTTGGGGAAGAGGCTAGCGACGCTCGGCGGGACACGGAAGGGGATTTTTTGCCGAAGAGAGCGTCCTTGCCTCGATAGATCTCTCGGAGCCTTTTAGGTCTCTCGACCCCATGAGTCCTCGGCATCGGGCTGGCCACGTCGCGAAATTTAGACGCAGGCTCTGGCGGGCGCCGTGGCTATCGACAGCACCGCGCGGGCTCGGGACGCGCTCGGTGCTTGGCCTGGCCCCAAATGGTGGCCCGGTTCAAATCTAATGCATGGTGGGCTTGGCGGCTATGGTTGAGGAGCGCGGCAGCAGCCGGCCACAGCAGGGCTGGTCGGCGCGGGCGGCTTGTAGCCGAGGCTCGAGTGCGGGCGCAGCGTATTGTAGTGCTGCCGCCAGCCCTCGATGACGATCCTGGCCTCGGCGAGGCTGTAGAACATCTCGCCGTTGAGCAGCTCGTCGCGGAGCTTGGAGTTGAAGCTCTCGCAGTAGCCGTTCTCCCAAGGGCTGCCGGGCTCGATGAAGGCGGTCCTGGCCCCCACCGCGGCGATCCACTCTCGCACGGCCTTGGCGATGAACTCCGGGCCATTGTCGGAACGAACATGGCCCGGCACGCCGCGCAGGATGAAGAGGTCCGACAGGACGTCGATGACATCGGTCGACCTCAGCCTCCGGTCGATCCGGATCGCCAGGCATTCGCGGGTGAACTCGTCGATGACGTTGAGCATGCGGAACTTCCTGCCGTCGTGGGTGCGGTCCTCGACGAAGTCGTAGGACCAGACATGGTTGGGGCGCTCGGGCCGCAGCCGGACGCAGGAGCCGTCATTCAGCCAGAGCCGCCCCTTCTTCGGCTGCTTCTTCGGCACCTTCAGCCCCTCCCGTCGCCAGATGCGTTCGACGCGCTTGACGTTCACCGCCCAGCCGGCCGCCCGCAGCAGTGCCGTGATCCGGCGGTAGCCATAACGGCCATACTGGGTGGCGAGCGCGACGATGTCGGCGGTCAGCGCCGCATCGTCGGCGCGCCCCTTCGGCGCCTTCCGTTGTGTCGAGCGATGCTGCCCCAGAACGCGGCACGCCAGCCGCTCCGACACGCCGAGCTTCGTCATGACGTGATCGATGCAGCGGCGGCGGCGGGCGGGGCTCAGAAGTTTCCCGAGGCGGCCTCGCTGAGGATCAGCTTCTCCAGCGTCAGGTCGGAGACCGCCTTGCGCAGCCGCTCGTTCTCCTTCTCGAGGTCCTTCAGCCGCTTCACCTGGTCGCGACTTCAGCCCGCCAAACTCCTTGCGCCAGCGGTAGTACGTGAACGGCGTCACGCTGATCGTCCGGATCGCCTCTGCGACCGGCCGTCCCTGCGACAACAGCACGTCGACCTGCCTCAGCTTCGCGACGATCTCTTCAGGCTTGTGCTTCTTCTGCGGCATTCCTGGCATCCTCCAAAGGCCAAAAGCCTACTTCAGGGAGGACCACTTTTCAGGGGGCAGACCAGTCTGAACCATGGCACAGAACGCACCCACCGCCAGCTTGACGCCCCCGCGCAGGCTGCCGCCAACGTCAGCACCACGCCCGAGACCGACCCGCGCAAGGCGTCGGGCACCGGGACCATGAAGGCGCTGGTCTATTTCCGGGCCCGACGGGATCGCGCTGGTCGACCATCCCCGGCCGGCGATCGTCGCCCCCACAGACGCCATCGTGCGTGTCACTCGCACGACGATCTGCGGCACCGATCTGCATATCCTCAAGGGCGACGTGCCCACCTGCACCCCGGGCCGCATCCTCGGCCACGAGGGGGTGGGCATGATCGACAGCGTCGGCGCCGCCGTCG
>CAWFYR010000006.1:0-355473 GCA_963819995.1 uncultured Alphaproteobacteria bacterium
AGGTCTGCGGAAAGGTATTGAGCCATGCATGCCGGCCTCCCTTCCCGGCATGCAGTGTAAATCACGCCATCGGTCGGATGGGAAATCCCCCAAAATTCCTTCGGGCGCGGAAATGCTCTGGGTTTCATGTATCTGGCTCTGCGTGGATCAAAAAGAAAGTGATGGTTGTGGATCTCGCGACCCTTGACAGGCGCTCTAGACTGCCCCCATTCGGTGGCCCGGGGCAAGTCTAATGCATTATCGGCCGAACTGCGATGGCCGGCGTTGCGGGTGAAGCGGGCTGGGGTGGTCTTGCCGGCCATATGAGTGCGACTGGCGCGGGTGGTTTGTATCCCAGGAACGAGTGGGGACGCTGGGTGTAGTAGTGGACCCGCCAGCCTTCGATGACGATCCGCGCCTCGGCGAGGCTGTAGAAGGTCTCGCCGTTCAGCAGCTCGTCGCGGAGCTTCGAGTTGAAGCTCTCACAATAGCCGCTCTCCCAAGGGCTGCCGGGCTCGATGAACGCTGGGCGCCGCTCGATGCGCTGCTGAAGGAGATTTATGCCGCCGGAAAGGGCGAGCCGGCGTGGCCGCCTCTGGCGCTGTTCAAGGCGCTGCTTCTGGGGGTCTGGCACGACCTCTCGGACGTGCGGCTGGCGGAGGCGCTGGACGATCGGGCGAGCTTCCGCCGGTTCTGCGGCTTTGCGTCGAGCGAGGCCACTCCCGAGCGAACGGCGTTCGTGCGGTTCCGGCGCGAGCTGGTCGCGCGGCGCCTCGACGGCAAGCTCTTTGCGGCGGTGGTGCGGCAGCTGGAGGGCAAGGGCCTGGTGGTCAGGACCGGCACGCTCATCGATGCGACGGTCATCGGGGCGGCGTCGAAGGACGACGGCGAGGCGGCGTGGAACGCCTATGCCAGGCGGCCTGCGGTCAACGGCTACAAGGCGCATGTGTCGACGGACGAGGCGGGCGGCATCGTGCGCAAGGTGGTGGTGACGCCGGCGAACGTTCACGACAGCCAGGGTCTCGTGCCGGTGCTGCCGCGGCATCCCGGCCGGGTCTATGCCGACGCCGCCTACGACAGCGCGGACTTGCGCGAGCGCATCCGCGCCCGGGGCGGACGGCCGCACATCGTGCGGCGGATCCACAAGCGCTCGCGCCCGGCGCTCAATGCCGCCAAGGCAGCCTGGAACGCGACGATCCGCCCGGTGCGCTGCCGGATCGAGAAGGTCTTCGGAACCACCAAGCGCAGTTATGGCCTCCGCCGCGCCCGCTATCTCGGGCTCGCGAAGGTCACTCTCCAGGTGAACCTCACCATGCTCGCTTTCAACCTGAGGCGCGCGACAGCCTTACTGCGTCCGCAGCCCGCCTGATGCTGCGCAAAAGCAATAACCAAACCGTCCCCAACCGAAGCACCCGAGCCAACCACGCCCTCAGGTATTCGCCCGTAGCACAACCCCGAACGCTCAGCCGCTTGCCAACCCGCGCACCGGTCTCGCACCCACAACGGCAGGAAGTTCCGCATGCTCAACGTCATCGACGAGTTCACCCGTGAGTGCCTGGCCATCCGGATCGACCGGAAGCTGAAGTCGACGGATGTCATCGACGTCCTGTCCGACCTCTTCATCCTGCACGGCGTGCCGGGCCATGTCCGTTCCGACAACGGTCCCGAATTCATCGCCAGGGCCGTGCGAGAGTGGATCGTCGCGGTGGGGGCCAGGACCGCGTTCATCGAGCCCGGCAGCCCTTGGGAGAACGGCTATTGTGAGAGCTTCAACTCGAAGCTCCGCGACGAGCTGCTGAACGGCGAGACCTTCTACAGCCTCGCCGAGGCGCGGATCGTCATCGAAGGCTGGCGGGTCCACTACAACACCCAGCGTCCCCACTCGTCCCTGGGATACAAACCACCCGCGCCAGTCGCACTCATATGGCCGGCAAGACCACCCCAGCCCGCTTCACCCGCAACGCCGGCCATCGCAGTTCGGCCGATAATGCATTAGATTTGCCCCGGGCCACCAAATGGGGGCAGTCCAGGCCGGATGCCTGCTCGCGCAAGAATGAGACGTGACATAGGATGAAGGCCGCTGGGGTACCTGCAAGAGACTGGCCGGTTGCACCGTTCGAAGATGGGCGTTGGGCACCGGCCAGCAGTTACTGGAAAGGAATCGCATGCCGAAATCAACGTCGCCGACGGAAAGTTGTCGAAGGCACACTCTATCCAGCGCCCTACGACGAGCCGTGCCGAAGCCGGAGCCGAACGAGACTGGGCGATGTCGCCGGTCTCGACCAAATATTTGCCGCCTGCCACCCGGTGCCTGGTCGAGCCAGCGACATTGGCACACCCATGGGGACGAGTTCGTCTACGTGCTCGAAGGTGAGGTCGTACTGGTCACTGATGGCGGCGAGATGGTCTTGCATCCCGGTGACTGCGCCGGTTTCAAGGCAGGCGACGGCGATGGCCATTGCCTGCAGAACCGCTCACAGGAAGACGCAGTGATCCTTGAGGTCGGCACCCGCAATCGCGCGGAGGGCATGGTCCACTATCCCGGCATCGACCTGCTGGGTGTCGTCGGGCGCGCGGGTTATTCGCACGCCGATGGGACGCCGTCCCCGGAGCGGTCGCGAAGCGGGCCCCGCCGGTGACGCGCGAAACGTCCCCTTCTAGCGCCACGGCCAGCACCGGCGCGTCCACCTCGCCCGGTCATGCGGATGAAGCTGCCGCGCCGCTCCCCGCTGGCGAGACCCGCTGCCGCCCGGAGTGGCCGTGGTCGCGGCTGCCGTATCTGCCTGACCCAAGGATTGGCTCCATGGCTCTGATCCAAGACCGGCGGCCAGTTCCCTTCTGCGCGTAGACAACTGGCGCTGATGCAGAAAATCGCACATCGGCTAACTTGTGTGAAGTGGCAGGATGAGGCGGCCAGCGGTGAGAGCGTCGCTAAGACGATGCGCAGCCGAACGACACAAACCAACGAGCCGAACCGGTGCGCCGCGCTTCTCCCCGCCCTTGCGGCGATCCCGGGTCCGATTGCGCTCCTCGAGGTAGGGGGATCGGCTGGGCTCTGCCTGCTGCCTGACAAGTTCGCTAGACTACGGGCGGGCGGGGATCGAGGCTCCGGAGGAGACGCGGAAAATCGCACCGCTGCTTGTTTGCGAGGCGACAGAAAACACTCCGCTGCCGCGGGTGGTGCCGGAGGTGGTCTGACGCGCGGGGCTCGACGTGGCGCCTCGCAATGTCAAGAGCGCGGACGAGATGGCGTGGATCGAGATCCTGGTCTGGCCCGAGCCGGAGACGCGGCTGGCGCGGCTGCCAGGGGCTGCCGTGGTCGCTTGGACGATGCCACGGTCAGAGGCCCGACTGGCTCTGATGTTGCAGCAAGCGCATACGCCGCATCTGGGTAAGCCTCCGGTGAGGACCACGGGCTCAGGTCTTTGACTTTGCGATGCGAGCTCTGGCGGCGTTGCGTCGGGCGGCGATCCGGCTGAGGGCGTATTTGATCGGCAGCACGTCGAAGGTGTCCGGGTCGTAGTCGTCGAGCCAGGTGATCGCGGTCTCGTGTTCATCATGCTCGGGATCGGCGCGGGCTTCGAGGACGTCGTAAAAGCCCGGCACGCCCCCGCAGTCTTCGGGCGGGCCGTTGCGCTCGCCGGCGATGTAGCGGGGATAGCCGACGCCGGGCTCGCCTTGGCGGATGTCGCGGATGCGGATCTCATGCACCCAGTCGTCGCCGAAGTCGTAGGTGTAGGTGATGACGGTCTCGCCCGGCTTCAGCACATCGCGGAGGCGGACCTTCGCCGCCTCCTTCCGCGGGGCAGTGCCCCAGTCCTCGTCGTCGGGCAGGCCGTAAGTGCGGCCGTCGATGACGAACTGCCAGAGATGGGTGTCCATCCAGCCGATCGTGGCCTGGACGATGTCATGCAGGACCTTGAGCGTGATCGAGGTCGGCACCTCGACCTCGCGCCAGATCGGCGGGTCGGTGTCCTTCAGCTCGATCCGCGCGGTGGCGATCTCGGTGAAGCTGTCGATGGCCCTCGGTGCTTTCATGCCGCCAGTCTGCCAGCCGCCGGGCGCCAGTTCCATGGCAAGAGGTCGTCGAGACGCGAGGCCGGGGTTCCGGCGATGCGGGCGAGCACGTCGGCGAGCCAGGCCTGCGGGTCGACGTCGTTGAGCCGGGCAGTGGTGATCAGGCCGTACATGAAGGCAGCCCTCTCGCCGCCGCGGTCGGAGCCGGCGAAGAGCCAGGCCTTTCTGCCGAGGGCGATGCCGCGCAAGGCGCGTTCGGCGGCGTTGTTGGTGAGGCAGACGCGGCCGTCGTCAAGGAAGCCGGTGAAGCTGTCCCAGCGCTTGAGCATGTAGTCCATCGCCTTGGCGACCGGCGCATGGCGCGAGAGACCGGCCCGCTCGCGGCGCATCCAGAGCTCGAGGTCGGCGACCAGGGGAGCGACCTCGGCCTGCCGGACCGCCAGGCGGGCGCCGGCGTCGAGGCCGTTGATCGCCCGCTCGGCGGCGAAGATGGCGTCGATGCGGGTCACGGCCTCCTGCGCGAGCGGCGAGATCGGTGGTGCCTGCCTGCCGCGCCGGGCGGAGGCGGCAATATCGGCGAGCTCGAAGAACTTGCGCCGGCCGTGCGCCCAGCAGAGCGCCTCCGTCACCGGTCCGGGGGAGCGGTTCGCCTCGTAGAGGGCGTTGAAGCCGGCATAGGCATCGGCCTGGAGGATGCCGCTCCAGCCCGCGAGGTGCGCCGCGGGATGCTCGCCACGGCGGTCGCGGGAGTAGCGGTAGAGCGCGGCGGGCGGGGCGCCGCCGGCGAAGGGGCGGTCGTCGCGGACGTAGACCCAGAGCCGGCCGGTGTCGGTCCGGCCCTTCGCCAGCACCGGCACCGGGGTGTCGTCGCCGTGCAGCCGCTCGGCGGCCAGCACGTGCGTGGCGATCCGGTCGTGCAGCGGCCCGAGCGCGGCGGTGCAGGCGCCGACCTGGTCGGCGAGGGTCGAGAGGCTGAGCTCGACGCCCTCGCGGGCATAGCGCTCGGCCTGCCGGTTCAGCGGCTGGTGCTGGCCGAACTTCTCGAACAGGATCGTCGCGAGCAGGTTCGGCCCGGCCCAGCCGCGCGGCGTCGGATGGAACGGCGCCGGCGGCTGGCTGATCCGCTCGCAGTCGCGGCAGGTGAACTTCTCGCGCACGGTCTGGATCACCTTCCAGCGTCGCGGGATCACCTCCAGGGTCTCGGTGACGTCCTCGCCGAGCTTGACGATCCGCCCCGAGCCGCAGGCCTCGCAGCAGCGCGGCGCCGGGACGACGACGCGCTCGCGCGGCAGCTGCGCCGGGAAGGGCTTGCGCACCGGGCGCCGGCGCTCCCGGGCGGCCGTGGCGGGTGTCCCAAGCGCCTCGGCCCTCTCGGCGGCGAGATCGTCCTCGGTCGCGGTGGCCTCGAGTTCCTCGAGCTGCAGTTCCAGTTGCTCGAGGAGCCGCGCCTTGCGCTCCGAGCGCGTCCCGTAGAGCGCGCGCCGGAGCTTCTCGATCTCGAGCCTCAGCGCCGCGATCATCGCCTCGGCGTTCGCGAGCACCGCTCGGTCCCGGGCGGCGTCGGCTGCCTTCGCCTCGGCGGCGGCAGCGCGCGCCTCGGCGGCCGCAAGAGCGGTGCGCAGCGCGTCGATCTCGCTCGAAGGGGGCTCCATGGGCCGAGTTTATCGCGCCTCGCCAATGCGTTGGAGCAAAATCGACGGCATCGGCCGAACAAATCACCCGGCGGCGGATGGCCGCCAGGTGTGCCGCGGGTTCCGCCAGTCGATGCCCTCCAGCAGATAGCCGAGTTGCGCCGCCGACACCGCCACCGCCCCGTCCACCGGCGTCGGCCAGATGAACCGGCCATGGTCGAGCCGCTTCACGTAAAGCGACATGCCGACCCCGTCGTGCCAGAGCAGCTTCACGAGCTGCCCGCGCCGGCCGCGGAACACGAAGAGGTCGCCCGCGTGCGGATCGCGCTTCAGCCCTTCCTGCACCAGCAGCGCCAGCCCATTCATGCCCTTGCGCATGTCCGTAGCACCGCCCGCCAGCCAGACCCGCACCCCGGCCGGCAGCGCGATCATGCCCGCTCCAACACCGATACCACCCGCGCCAGCGCCGCCGCATCGACGTCCATGCCGACGAGGAGCCGCCGTCCGTTCATCAGCACGATCTCGATCCGCTCGACGCGCGGCTCCGGGCTCCCGAGCACCGCGGCGGCCGCAAGCGGCGTCGCCGCAACCAGCACCGGCGCGAAGCTCACCCCCTCGGCCTGCCCGAGCCGCCCCTCGCGATACAGCCGGCGCCACGTCGTCAGCAGCGACCGCGAGATGCCGTGCGCGCGGGCCGTCGCCGAAACCAGCCGGCGGCCGGAGAAGCTCTCCTCGATGATCCGCTGCTTCTCTGCCTCGCTCCAACGCCGCCGCCGACCCGTGTCGACGATCTCCAGCCGCGTGATCTGAGGTCTGTCCTTATGACTGCCCATAAGGACAAGTAGCAGGTCCAACCCCAGCCCGAGCAGACGGCCCTCGCCGGAGGCTTACGCATCTGGGACAAGCCTCGGCAGATTCAGGGCGGTAGTGTGAGCCCGTAGGCCGACGACCGCGCGGGCGCGGTCGAGCGACGACTAAGCACTGGCGTGACGTCCGACCTTCTCGAACTTCTTCTGATGAGGATAGTGTCCGGGTGAATGACGGCTAACGGGAAAACGCGACGCGGAACATGGTGAGCGGCGAAAGACCGTTGAGGGCTCGGAACGAGTCGTTGATCGCGCACCGGTTCCGAGCACGCACCCTAGCTGGCGCGCGGCCGCACAACGCGGTAGGCCTCCTTCCTCGCGGCGCCCCGAACTTCCGTACCCTCGGGCAACGCAACCAGGCAGCCGTGCCGCTCCAACATGGTGATTGCGGCGCGAGCCGCCGGGCTCTCCCGAAGCGCGCGGATGGGAATCGCGCTGCACTACGTCGCTCGGCAGCACGTCGGCGTGCGGCCAGCGTTCGAGGAGCCACACGCGGAGCTTTTCGGCGCGATCGACTTCTGCCGTCACCGCCGCGGCGTCAGCCAGCCGCGCGGCCTCGCCCAGATAGAACTCGGCCAAGGCGATCGCGTCCGCCATGGTCTGGCCCGCAACTTCGAGGGCGCCGAGGTCACGCCAGGCGGTCAGCACGCCGGCAATACGCGCCGCATGCTCGGCGGCCTTGCTCGCATATCCCGTCACGTGCGCGAAGGCCCCACCGTGCCCTGCGCGACCTCCACCCGGTCAGCGAACGCCACGAGCCGCTCCCGCGCTTCGCGGGAAAGTGGTATGACCCGCGGCTGAAGCTCGCGGGTATCGGCATCCATCGGAAGCGGCGTGTCGAGGATTTCCCGCAGGCGTACCTCGAAATCTGCGGTCGCAGCCGGCTCGTAGCGCACCGCCGACTGCAGGCGCGTACCAACAGTGCTTGGCGGTTCGCAAATGAGGAACCGGGGCAGGAAGCCGGTATCGGCGGCCATGGGGTCTGCCATGAAGGCGCGAGCCACGCCGGTCTGCACCATGAGGTGAACCGCAAGCCGGCGCCCGAAGAGAGTGATGCTGCCCTCGCCAGCCCGGGTGCGACGTATGGCGCTTCCCTGCCAGAGGTCATTGAGGGCGGCCAGGTCTTTTGCCGGTTCTCCGTCGCCATGGCAAAGCCGCCGAGAAACTGCCCGCCTTCATCCGAGAAAATCCCGAGTGTCGGCATGCCTTCAGCAAATTTCCGGGTCAGCCCCTCAAAAGTCGGCTCGGTCACAGTGCGGTCGGGCGAAGGGGGCGCGGCGGGTTCGCGGCCGAGGGCCTGAAGGTCCGCCTCGGCAGCCGTGCGTTTCTCGCCCTTGCCCTTCCGGGCCTCGGCAAGAATGCGGTCCCGCTCGCCCTTCCACAGCGCGCACCCATTCTGCCATGCCGCCAGATCGTCGCGCTGGGCTTTTGCTTCCGCCTTCTCGAATTCGCGCAGCCCGGCCATCAGCGGGGCGTCGCAACTGCTCTTCCGTTCGCCGGACTGCGCGATGGTCAGCAAGTAGAGCGACACCGGGCGCGGCCCGGCGAGCGTCATCACGTCAACGTGCCCCTGCACGGCGAGCGAGGCGACCGCCAAGGCCGATGCGGCGGGGATGGCGACCGGTGCCAGGGTCATGCCCCGAACGGCTTCCACCGCCGGGGCCAGCGGGCCGAGAGCGGCCATGGGATAGGGCTCGCCGGCGGCGATTTCCCGCAGGAGCGGCTGCGGCCCCTCGGCCTTGAAGGGGATCGCTTCGGGCATCATGCGACTGCGGCTTTCGCGTTGAGAATATCATTCCAGTCCCGCCCCTCGGGGGCGGGCAGAAGCGACACGATCCAGCCCAGGGCCGTAGCGCGCTCGGCGAGAGCGCGGCCGGCGGCTCGGCCGCCGTCTTCTCCATCCGTTGCGACAATCAACTTGCCCGGCGGTTCGGGGAGCCGCAGTGACCTGCCCCTTCCTGGTCCATCGACGCCGACGCCCCGCGCCGGTGATGACTTCGATCCTCTGGTAGTCGTCCGACATAAAGCCTGTGCCTGGGGATATACCCAAGCCTCCCTGCCTATGCCGAGGTGTCCGGTCGAAACGGGGGCCAGTTCACCCGACGCCTTCTTCTCCGTAGACGTTGAACGATAGAAGCAAGAGCCTCTCATCCACAAGCATCATACGAAACGGCTGGTTCGGGACCAATCATTCGGGCTGATAAAGCGCCGCGGAGAAGCTCGGGTGAGTTCCATCGTGAAGCGCAACACCGCGGGCGGATGATGTATCCGTCTGTCTCGAAACGGAGAACGGTGTTGCCATGTCAGGATATAGCCACCTCACGGCCGAGGAGCGTGATCGGATCGCCGATCTGAAGGCCGCCGGTCTGTCGCTTCGGGCGATCGCCCGGGCGCTCGGGCGGGCGGCGTCGACCATCTCCCGCGAGCTCAGGCGCAACGCGCTCGACAGCGGGGCGTACCGGCCGCACGTGGCGGAAGGGTCGTACCTGCTGCGCCGTCAACGCCGGGCGACCTTGGAGACGGACGCTAAGCTCGCGACCTATGTCACGGACCGGCTGGCCGAAGGCTGGACGCCGGAACAGATCGCAGGGCGGCTGCGGCTCGGGATCGAGACCGGCCTGCGCGCCGTCTGCGCGGAGACGCTCTACGGCTGGGTCTACCGTGCCGGCCAGAAGGCGGAACGGCTCTGGCGCTTCCTGACCCGCCGGCATGCCCGCCGCAGGAAGCGCTACGCTCGGGTGTCTCGCGACACGATCGCCGAGAAGGCCCATATTTCTCAGCGATCTGGCGACGCCGACGCCCGCGAGACGGTGGGGCATTGGGAGGCCGATCTGGTGATCTGCAAGCGGTCGCGTCCGGTCCTGGTGTTGCACGAGCGCAAGACCCGGATCACGCTGATGTCGCGCCTGGCCGGCAAGACCGCTGCCGAGACGGTCGCCGCGATGATGGCCACGTTCCGGCGCCTCGACCCGAAGATGCGCGGCTCGGTCACCTTCGACAACGACACCTGTTTCGCCCGCCACATGCTGCTGCGCGGGATGCTGAGCGCAACGACCTATTTCTGCGATGCCTACGCGAGTTGGCAGAAGGGCGGGGTCGAGAACGCCAACGGCCGCATCCGACGATGGCTGCCGCGCGGCACGGACATCGACAAGATCAGCGAGGACGACATCCAGGAGATCGCCATGACCATCAACCTCACACCGCGCAAATGCCTCGCCTACAGATCACCCGTCGAGGCCTTCCTGTCAGAGCTTGGCAGGAACGTCGAAATCAGGTTCGCTTGACGCGTTGCGCTTCGCGCTGGAATGCACCTCGCTTGGTTCGGCGCGCCGATGCCGATCGAAAGCGTACCTCAGCCTCTAAGTGCCTGGCAGCCCTCCGATCCGTCTCGATGTTACATTGGTCGGCACGCTGAACGCATACGTCGGGGCATCCAAGGCGACTCGGAGCCGACCTGGATGGCGGGTACGATCCGGGCATACCAGTTCGATGACCGCTGGTCGGCGCAGGGCGGCTGGCTGCAGCTCTCGATAGACAAGGAGGTCGAGGGGCGGGACACGTCCCTCAACCTGGGTGCCCGGTTGCGCGGGTTCTTCTATCGTTTCTAACGGCGGGGACCGGATTTTGAGCAACGGGCATGACCGGGAGCCTGCAATGCGGAGCGGCCGGCGGCAGCCGATCCTGACCCCGGCAGCGAGCGCACCATCAGGCCAGTTGCTTTGGCCGCGCCGACGCGCGAGGGTCTGCCACTGACTCCGGTCAGCGGCAATTTGGAGGCGACGTTCGTGCCGGCCTTGGGTGCCCCTGGGAGGCTGCGATGACCGATGTTGCCCGGTCCGAGGAACGGTCACGCTCCGCTCCGTCGTCCGAAATGGCGGACATTCGCGGCGGCGAATTCCTGATGGGGTCAGACCTGCACTACCCGGAGGAAAGGCCCGCGCGCCGCGTGAGGGTGGATGGCTTCCGGGTCGACCTGACGCCCGTGACCAACCGGAGTTTTCGAAAGTTCGTCGAGGCGACCGGCTACGTTACCTTTGCCGAGATTCCGCCGGACCCCAAGGACTACCCCGGCATCCTTCCCCACATGCTCCAGGCGGGCTCGCTGGTCTTCACCCCGCCGGACCGGCCCGTCGACCTCCGCAACGCGGCGAACTGGTGGGTTTTCTTGTTCGGCGCCGACTGGCGCCACCCTTACGGCGAGGAGAGCTCGATCGAGGGACTCGACGACCACCCGGTGGTGCATGTCTCCTATCGCGACGCCGAGGCATATGCGGCCTGGGCCGGCAAGGCGCTTCCGACCGAGGCCGAGTGGGAGTTCGCCGCGCGCGGCGGGCTGGACGGCGCGGAGTACGCCTGGGGGAGCGACCTCGTTCCGGACGGGCGCCACATGGCCAACACCTGGCAGGGGCCGTTTCCGCTCCGGAACCTGGGGGAGGACGGCTTCGAGCGAACCTCCCCGGTGGGCAGCTTCCCGCCGAACCATTATGGCCTTTTCGACATGATCGGCAACGTGTGGGAGTGGACCACCGACTGGTTCGCGCCGCGCAACGCCGCTCCCGCCAAGGCCTGCTGCATCCCGTCGAACCCGCGCGGCCCGAGCGAGGCCGAGAGCTACGATCCGCGCGAGCCGCAGTTCAGGATCCCGCGCAAGGTGGTCAAGGGCGGCTCGCACCTCTGCGCGCCGAACTATTGCCGCCGCTATCGCCCGGCCGCGCGCCATGCGCAGCCGATCGATACGTCGATGAGCCACGTCGGCTTCCGGTGCATCGTCAGGGAGGAGGGCACGGCGCCATGAACGCGCGAAGCCCCACCCGGGTGCAGGTCATTCTGGCGCAACTGGCGTTGGCGCTGGTCGTCGCCTTCGCGGCCGTGGGGCTGGCTCGGAACGGCTTTTCCCCGGACGTCCGGGAACGCCTGCTCCAGGGCATGATCGACCGCCCGAGCGGGCCGATGACCTTCCGATTCGTTCTCCAGCCGGCTGCAGCGACGATCATGGCGGCAATCGATGGGATCAGGGATGCAAGAACCGGATCCTCACCCTACCTGCTGACGCTGCTGACGGCCCCGGCGGACCGCCGCGCGCGGTTGTACGAGGGACTGATCTCCACCGCGAGGATCATCCTCCTCGGCCTCTTCATGGACGTGATTTACCAGCTCATCGAGTTCCGGACGCTCTATCCGGCCGAGGCGGCGGTCGTCGCCGTGCTCCTCGCCTTCGTTCCCTACCTTCTGCTCCGCGGCGCCTTCGCACGTATCGCGCGCTGGTGGCTCGGCGACCGGCCGGTGGACCCGGTGGAATGATCGCCACCGGTCTGCTGGGTAGTGGTACACCGTCGTCGGCATGCATTCGGAGGAACGATGACTGAGGACCGCGCTGACAGCGAGGCGGCCCGATTCATGGTGCGCACCACGGCCGAGGCGCACTTCGCCTGGCTACGGACGCGGCTCGCCCTGGAGCGGACGATCATGGCTTGGGTGCGGACCGCGGTCTCGCTGATCGCCTTCGGCTTCACCATCGTGCAATTCTTCGACCGGCTGCAGCAGATGCCCGGAACGACCCCGGCCCGTTTCCCGGATGCGCCGCGGTTCCTCGGGCTCGCCCTGATCGGCTGCGGGGTGGCCTCGCTCGTGATCTCGATCTGGGAGTATCGGTGGACGGTGGGCTATCTGTGGAACCGGGACTACGGCGCGATCGCCGGGATGGTGCCGGAAGGAAAGAGGTCGCCGATCATCGGGGTCGTCGTCGTGCTGACCGCAGTCGGCGTCTTCGCCTTCTTCGCCATCCTGCTCCGTCTTGTGTAGCCGCGGCGGCAGGGCAGTCCGGTGACAAATACGATGAAAATCAGCCGCTTTATGGGAGATAGGGCGCGATGACCAAGCAGAAGAAGCCAAACATCCTGATTCTCTGGGGGGACGACATCGGCTGGTGGAACATCAGCTACAACAGCCGGGGTCAGATGGGTTACCGGACCCCGAACATCGACCGGGTCGGCAACGAGGGCGTGGCCTTCACCGACTACTATGGCCAGCAGAGCTGCACCGCCGGCCGCGCCGCCTTCCTGACCGGCCAGAACCCCATCCGGACCGGCCTGACCAAAGTCGGCATGCCCGGGGCGGACGTCGGCCTCCGTCCCGAGGATCCGACCATCGCCGAGCTCCTCAAGCCGCTCGGCTATCGGACCGGGCAGTTCGGCAAGAACCATCTCGGCGACAAGGACGAGTTCCTGCCGACCATGCATGGGTTCGACGAGTTCTTCGGCAATCTCTACCATCTGAACGCCGAGGAGGAGCCCGAGGACCCCGATTATCCGAAGGACGCCGAATTCCGGAAGCACTTCGGCCCTCGCGGCGTCCTGCACACCTGGGCCGACGGCAAGGGCGGGCAGCGGATCGAGGACACCGGGCCGCTGACAAAGAAGCGGATGGAGACGATCGACGACGAGGTGACCGAGCAAGCGCTCCGCTTCATCGACGAGGCATACGCCGCCGACGAGCCGTTCTTCCTCTGGTACAACACCACCGCGATGCATTTCCGGACGCACTGCGCCGAGAAGCACAAGGGCAAGAGCGGCCAGGGCGACTACAACGACGTGATGGTCGCCCACGACGAGAACATCGGCGTGATGCTCGACAAGCTCGACGCGCTCGGCATCGCCGAGGACACCATCGTGATGTATTCGACCGACAACGGCGTCCACTACAACACCTGGCCCGACGCCGGCATCACGCCATACCGGTCGGAGAAGAACACCAACTGGGAGGGGGGATGGCGCGTCCCCGCCTTCGTGCGCTGGCCGGGAAAGATAGAGGCAGGCTCAGTGGTGAACGGGATCGTGTCCCACCAGGACTGGCTGCCGACACTCCTCGCCGCCGCAGGGGAAGCGGACATCGGGAAGAAGCTGCTGGACGGTCACACAGCCGGAAGCAAGACTTACAAGGTGCATATCGACGGATACGACATGCTGCCGTACCTGAGCGGCGAGGTGAAGGAGTCGCCCAGGCAATCCTTCTTCTACGTCAGCGATGACGGTGACATCATGGCAATTCGCCTGCAGGACTGGAAGGTGGTCCTGATGGAGCAGCGCGCCAAGACGCTGCAGTGCTGGTTCGAGCCGTTCGTCCACCTGCGCGCTCCCAAGATGTTCCACCTCCGGCGCGACCCATTCGAACGGGCGGACGAGAACTCGAACACCTACTGGGACTGGGTGATCAGCCACGCTTACATCGTATACGCAATGCAGGCGGCCGTCGCCCAGCAGATCGAGAACTTCAAGAAGTTCCCGCCCCGCCAGAAGCCGGCGTCGTTCAACCTGGATGCCGTTCTTCGAACGTTGGAGGACGCGGGCGGCGGCGCCAGCCACTAACTGCGGGCGACCATTGGCGACCCCAGCCACGCGCCCGTCTCGCAATTCGTTGCGGTCACCGGATATGGCAGCCTGGGCCGGCCGACGCATCAGTCGTCGGCCGGCTTCTTGCTTAGGCGATCCCTTCCGAAAGCGTCATGGCGCCCTCAAGGTCGACTCCAAGGTAACGGACGGTGCTGTCATTTTTTTTGCGTGCCCGAGGAGCGGCTGGACCCGCGCGTATGGAGTGCGCCCCTCGGAGTGGAATCTGGGGCAATCCGCAAGGCCGTGGAGATCGCGCGGCCGGGCATCGCCAAAGGCTGGATCACCATTTCAGACGACTGTCCCAAACACCCACCCAACCGCGGCGGTTGCCAGCATCGCCAGCGCGCCCCACAAAGTGACGCGCGCTGCTCCGCGCCACATGGGTGCGCCGCCAATTCTGGCCCCGGTGGCTCCAAGGGCAACCAGCGCCAGGATCGTCGCGACGGACACCCCGACTAGAACCCTCGTGTCGGGCAGGAGAGCCGCGACCAGCAACGGCAAAGCCGCCCCCGAGGCGAACGTGGCGGCGGATACCAGTCCCGCCTGAATGGGATTTGCCGCCATTTCCGCGGTCATGCCCAATTCGTCACGTTTGTGCGCGGCCAAGGCATCGCCGGCCATCATTTCCTGCGCCACCTGCAGGGCGAGCGCTGGGGACAATCCCCGGCCGCGGTAGATCCTTGCCAGTTCGGCGAGTTCGGCAGCCGGATCGGCCTTCAATTCGGCGATCTCCTTGGCCACGTCGGCCGCTTCGGTATCCGCCTGAGAGCTGACCGAGACATACTCCCCCGCGGCCATCGACATCGCGCCCGCCACGAGGCCGGCGAGGCCGGCGATCATCACCGCGCCCTTGTCGGAAGATGCGGATGCCACGCCGACGATCAGGCTCGCCGTCGAGAGAATGCCGTCATTCGCGCCCAGCACCGCGGCCCGGAGCCAGCCGATCCGCCCGATCAGGTGCCTTTCGCTGTGCGCCATTGGCATCGTCTCAGCTCGCGGATGCGAGGTGGACCATCACCTCGTTCCGACGCAGGAACCAAAAGGTCCAAGGCGGATCATAGCGCGCGAGCGAAACCGGTCCACGTGCGACAAGCCGACGCGCCTCTACGAAGGCGAGGAGGCGAGCGGTCTCGGCCGCCACTTTCGCCTCACGGGCAAGACCCGAGAACCGCGCAACCGCGGAGCGCTCCGGGGGAAGCGCCTTCGGATGGACCGATGTGTCGTTCGGCACCGGCAGTTGTTCCAGCGCATAGCGGCTCGGCATGATGAACCGGACCAGCCGCGCGCCCCCGGTGGCGATCTGGGTCACCGGGGCGGTCATGGCAATCTCTTCGCCTTTCGGCTCCTGCGTGACCGGCGCCGTCGTCGCGATCTTCTGCGCGCCCTGGTTGCCGCCGAAGATACAGCGCGCGAGCGGCCGAAGCTTGCCGGTGGCGGGATTGAAGCTTTGGTAGGTCATGCGGAGCGTATCCTCAGCGAGAATGGTGCGCGGCGAACGATCTCGCCGTCGTTTGGTCACGCCGGGAATTCGGCTTGCAACCCCACTCTGTCGCAACGCCCGGTACCTGACGCTGATGCAGGTTGGTCTGCCGGCGATTGTCGCGGAACGGTGATTTCCCATCGCTTCTGGGCTCTGGCACTGACCGGCGAGATGCACCGCCTCCAGCCGATCATTGTCCGGACAGAGCCGGATCCCGGCGGACTAGTAGGCGACGGTCGAGGCATCAGCCTTGTTGCCGTCGCCTGCCGGGGGTGCAGCGCCGGCGGAAAAACCAGGCGTGCCATCGACCGGCGGCCCCGCCTTCTGCTGCAGCGCCAGGGTTTGTCCGATCACCACCACGAGGATGATCAGGAGCCAGAGGCCGGACTGCTTGCGTATCGCGCTGGGGTCGAGTCGGACCTCCTTACGCCCAGCTGGCTTGATCGTGCTGCTCCGCGGCAGCAGCGTGACAAGGCGTGCAACGATGCTGCGATGATCCGGGGTCACGGCAGGTACGTCCTGGAGTGCCACGAGCAACGAATCGAGGCGTGCCCGGGCGGCATCCTCCGGCAGTTGGCTCAGCGTTTCGGCCTCTGCCCAGGGGTCGAACCCCAGCCTTGCCAGCGCCGAAAGGACGCTGACCATCATCCCTTTGCCGTCCTCGCCGACCGGCGCGAACAGGAAGGCGTCGAACTTCGGGCTCTGACATGCGCGTGTCGTCATCGGGCTATCCAGCTTTCTTTGGCGAAGCCGCCAATCCAGCGGACCCGCAGGCTGCGCTCTGGGAATCTCTGCCGGACTGATCTGGGTCAACCGGGGCCACACGTTCTCTCGATGCGGGCAGTGGGCCGTCCCGGTGCGTTCAGATCGCGGCAACCGCCTCTGCGAGGAGCGCGCGGACGTCGGCGGCCAGGGCCAGGAGCTTGGGATTGTCGATCGCGGACATCGATGCGACCGGGTCGATGGCGCTGACCTCGACGGCGTCCGCGATTTGCCGCAGGATCACGTTGCAGGGCAGCATCGCGCCGACCTTGGGCTCGAGCTTCATCGCTTCGAAAGCCATGCCGGGGTTGCACGCGCCGAGGATGACGTAGGGGTCGATCTCGGCATCGAGCTTGTTCTTCATCGTGGTGCGGACGTCGATTTCGGTCAGGACGCCAAACCCCTGGCCGGCCAGCGCCGCGCGCGTTCGCCGGTCGACATCATCGAATGCTGCGCCGGGAAACCGGCGGTCCAGGGTATAGGTCATGGCCGTCTCCGAAGGGGGTTCGCCGCTCCTCGCGACCCGGCTACGTAGCCAGACATTGCCGATCCGCTCCCTGATCTGGATCAATGCCGGCGTCGCCGATCCGTGCTTTTCCGTTTCTCGCCCCTGCCCGGTGCTGCCCTCCGCGAGCTTCGAACCATGCCCGTCAGCACGCCTTCCCAATGCCTCTGGCGACCGGCCGACAGTCTGGCGTTATGACGAGCGTTCTGGCGGTTGCCGTCTTGGCGACGGCCATGACCTGGAGGGTGCTGTCGTGGCGTTTCGATGCCCGACTGACAGCTTTGAGGCGGCGGCTGCTGGCGTCGCAGGATGCGGCTTTGTCCTATCCCGCACCAATCCCCGACCTCGTCCGGGATTTCGCGCAGCGCAACGGCGGCCGCCTCGGCGGACCGAAGGCCGTCCGCATGGTCCAGAGGGCCGAGATGCGGCTGGCGCCGGCTGGCCATATCATCCCGATCCTTGCGACGCAGCTTTCCGGCACGCGCGAACCCGGCTTCATGTGGGAGGCGACGGGACGTCTGGGCCGGGTCCTGCCAATGCGGGTCCTCGACAGCTACGTGGCAGGGACCGGCTGGCTGGCCGTCAGGATCGCGGGGGCAATCCCGGTCGCGACGGCACGAGGCCACGGCGTCGACAGAGGGGAAGCCATGCGGTTCCTCGCCGAACTGGCCTGGAACCCCGACGCCGTGCTGAACGCTACGGGGCTGAGCTGGCTGCAGGTCGACGCCCTGAGCGTGGAGGTCTCGATGCAGACCACGGCCGGCACCGCGCGCGTGACCCTTCTGTTCGACTCCGCGGGCGACATCGTCGGGATCGCCGCGGCCGATCGTCCCCGTGCCGTGGGGCGTGTGAGCTGCCGACCCGCTGGGTCGGGCGGTTCACGGATTATCGCCGGAGCGGCGACTATCGATGGCCCAGGAAGGGTGAGGTGGCCTGGGACCTGCCGGAGGGCGAGTTCGTCTACTGGCGCGGCGAGGTTCTTGGCTTGTCCGCGGCCGATGGATAGCGCGTTGCGCGTGCCGTTCGACGGCTGGGGTGGCCTATCTCCGCCGCACCGAGTTGCCGCCGTCGATGATCCGGTTGATCAGCGCGGCGACGGCCTCGTGCAGCGCCTGATGTCCGTCGTCGCCCGGGTCCTCAGCATGCGCCGCCGCCGCGTCGCGCAGGATCCCGAGGATCTCGCGTTCCTGCAAAATCTTCCGATCGTTCAGCGCCAGCAGCAGCAATTCGCAGATGGCCAGCGCTGCCGTCCCCGAAATGTCCGGCAGCGGCGGGGAAGCTGAATGCGGGGCGATGGGCATGCGAGGACCTCGTTTTGTCTTGGCCGGCCGGGTTTGCGCGCCCACCCCACCGTTTCTTGCATCGCTACTGTCGCAAATTCGCGGTACGCATAGCTGATCCAGGGCAGGACCGCCGGGATTAACTCTGCCAGCGCCGCTGCGGCGGTCCCGCTCCGAGCAGAGGCTGCTGATGTATTCCGCGCATAGTCCCCTGGCGCGCAAGCTGGGAAGTTTCGTCGCTCTGACCAATGTCGAGCTCACGGTTCTGGACCGGTTGCACACGCGTCGCCGGAAATTCATCGCCGGGCGCGACCTGGTCCTGCAGGGACAGTCGGATCAGGCTGCCTACATCCTCGCCGAAGGCTGGGTTTGCTCCTACAAGCTGTTGCGGGACGGCTCCCGGCAGGTGATCGATTTCCAGGTCCCCGGCGATTTCCTTGGCCTGCGGTCGGTGCTGTTCCGCACCGCGGACCACAACATCGAGCCGATCACCGCGGTTGAGGCCTCGGAGGTGATGGCGAGCGACCTGCTCGAAGCCTTCAGCAGCACGCCGCGGCTGGCGACCGCGGTGCTCTGGGCCGCGTCGCGGGACGAGGCGATGGTGGTCGAGCATCTGGTCGATATCGGCCGGCGGAGCGCGCTGGAGCGCACCGCGCACTTCCTGCTGGAGATGGGCGCACGGTTGAAGCTGGTCGGGCTGGCGACCGCCGAGGGTTACGCCTGCCCGTTGTCGCAGTACATCATGGCCGACGCGCTTGGCCTGAGCGCGGTGCATGTCAACCGGGTGTTGCGCGAGCTGCGCGAAGCAGGTCTGGTCACGTTCCAAAAGGGTCAGGTCATCTTCCTCGACTTCGATGGTCTGGTTGACCTTGCAGAGTTCGACCGATCCTATCTCGACCAGGAAGGCCCGCTCCTGCGGTAGCTCGCGAGGCTATCAGCCGCCATCCGTCGCGGGGTTCGCCGGCGCCAGAGGTGCGGCCGGCGTTACGGCTGTCCGGCCGGTCAACCTGGAGAACTCTTCCGGCGCAATCCCGGGAGCCACGTTCAGGAACGCGACCAGCGACCAGATCTCCTCGTCCGTCTTGGTTGGAGAGAAGGCCGGCATCCCCGTCATCTTCACGCCGTGCTTGATGAACTGGAAGTTCTCGGCGGGGTCGGGCTCACGCGTGGCCTCGAAAAGATCGGGCGGCTTCGGATTCAGGCCCTGCGATGCGGCGGTCGGCACGAGACCCGGACCACCGTGGCAGACGGCGCAGTTCGCCAGGTAGATCGTGCCGCCGGCCGCGCTATGCGCCGGCGTATCCAGATCGGCCGGCACGACGTTGGCGCCCAGCCGGCGCGCCACGGAATGCTCCATGGTCTGATGGGTGGCCCAATAGACCAGACTGGAATCCGGCGTGGTCGCGGAGACATCGTAGAAGCCGGAGTTGACGAAAGCATAGGCGGCGCCCCCGGCGACAACTGCGCTTGCCGCGAGAGTGCCGAGGATGATGGTCAATGTACGCGTCATGGTGTTGCTTTCTTCGGAAAACGGGCGGGGGGTTTGCGCCACAGACCGGCGGTCAGGTGGTGATGATGACCTTCAGCGCCTTTGTCTCGGCGGCATTGCCGAAGGCACCGTAGGCGGCCAGGCCCTCTGCAAGCGTGAAGCGGTGGGTGATCAAAAGGGTCGGATCGATCTTTCCGGCCGCCACCGTCTTGAAAAGCATCGGGATCGTGGCGGTATCCACGAGCCGGGTGGTGATGGCGATGTTGCGGTCCCAGAGGGCTTCCAGATGCAGCTGCACCTCCGCGCCATGCACGCCGATATTGGCGATCGTCCCGCCCGCACCGACGATCGCTTCGCAGAGCTCGAAGGTCGCCGGAATGCCCACGGCCTCGATCGCGGTATCGACGCCGGCGCTGTCGGTCAGCTTCATCACCGCCTCGACGGCCTTGCCATCTGCCGAGTTTATCGTGGCCGTCGCGCCGAACCGCTTGGCGATCTCCAGACGGTTGTCGTCGAGGTCGACGACGATGAGCGCGCCCGGCGAGTAGAACTGCGCGGTGAGGAGTGCGGCGAGCCCGATCGGGCCGGCGCCGACGATGGCCACCGAAGCGCCGGGCTGCACCTTGCCGTTCAGCACGCCGCATTCGAAGCCGGTCGGGAGGATGTCGCTCAGCATCACCAGCGCCTCTTCGTCGGCGCCTTCGGGGATGTGATAGAGACTCATGTCGGCATGGGGCGTGCGGACATACTCGGCCTGGGTCCCGTCAATCTTGTTGCCGAGGATCCAGCCGCCGGTGGTGCAGTGCGAATACATCTGCCGACGGCAGAAGCTGCAGGTGCCGCAGGCGCTGATGCAGGAGATCAGCACGTGGTCGCCAGGCTTGAACGACACGACGGCGGCGCCGACGCTGTCGATCACGCCGACCCCCTCGTGGCCGAGGATGCGGCCCGGGGTGCAGGTGGGCACGTCGCCCTTGAGGATATGCAGATCGGTGCCGCAGATCGTCGTGCGAGTGACACGCACGATGGCGTCTGTGGGGGCGACGATCGCCGGCCGGGGATGGTCGACCAGCGCGATCCCGTCGGGCCCGGAATAGACCAGCGCCTTCATGATCCCGGTGCCTGACGCCTTGCGCGGGTCGGTCTCGGGCGTGGTGCTGACGGTGGCGGCAGCCTGCGCGGGGGCGTCAAGCTCGGCGGTGGGTGCGTTCTGTGCCATGGTTCAGACCAGCGCCTGTTCCGCGGCCTTGCATTCCTTGATGCAATTCGCGTCGTCCTTCCCGGCATGCGCATTCTGGGCGGCCTGGTAGTGCTTCAGCGCCGCCGCCTTCTTGTCGCCGTCCGGCGCCTTGTCCCAGGCGGTCTTCACGGATGTCCATCCGGTCCAACGCGGCGGTGAAGGATGCGCTCGGGCTCGATGTCTGCGTCTGGTTCATTGCGGCTCTCCTGGTCAGGTGTTCCAAGTGCTCCCGTCGCCGGAGCCGCTGCGCCCTGAAGCTAGGCGCTTGCGAACCGAGGCGTAGGCGGAAACATCCGGTGCACCACGCTTCTGGGCATCCGCGAACGGTCGCGCACTGATCCAGGTTGGTCTGCGGCCGGATATCGGCCGTCCGCGCGCCTTGTGGCTGCCGTCTTCCCGCTGGCGCAGCGTCGTCGGCATGCTCCGCCCTGGCTCCGACCGAAGCTCGGCCGAGGCGCGCGCCGCCTCGATGCGCCGAGCAGCGTCCTAGGCACCGCCACCACCGCCTCCCGCGCACCTGCCCGGGCGCACCGTACCACGGGCTGCCCCACGGCCAGCGCCCTGCCCCGCCTCGCCGACGGGGTCGCCCGTCGAGTTCGACGCGGACGATCCCGTCCTCGCCGCGCTTGCCTCCAGCAAGCGATGATGTCGAGCGTCCACCCCGCGATCGTCGAGCACCGCCTGCGCGGGCACCACGCCGCCGGCTTCATCGAGCCGATGATCGACGTCGCGCTCCTGCCTTGCGCTCGTAGCGCACTTCCGGCTGAACCAATCCCCCGCCTGCCCGCGACGGAAGCGGATGCCTCCATCCTGCTCGCGCCGGCGCTAGACGACGCTCACGGTTCCGCTCGCGCCCAGCCTGCCTCGGTGGCCCGGTAACGCTCGACACTCAGTACCGCGAACCGCCGGTCCTCCGGCAGCCAGACCCTGCACTCGATCGCCGCCTCCGATGCATCGATCGAGATCACGTTGAACGCGTTCGCTTCGCCCCGCTTGCGGGTCGAGGTCGCGGTGCCGGCCTGAACCAGCAGCGCCGCCCGGCCATGCTGACTGTAGCGCGTCGTCGTAAGGCCGACGCCGCTGATGTGCTCGTGGCCCGAAAGGATCAGGTCCACCCCGGCTTCGAGAAACGCCGCCATCGCCATGTCGGCCCGTCCGAGTGCAGGCTGTGCCCCGCTTCCCACCGCCGGTTCGGACTGCTCGAAAGGATGGTGCGTCACCACGATCCGCCTGACCTCCGGGCCGCTGCAACCGAGCCGCTCCAGGATGCGTTCGGTCTGCGCCCTGTTGATCCGGCCGTTCTTGAAGGTGAGCGCCCGCGCCGTGTTCACCCCGGCCACCGCGATCTCGGCATCTTCGTAGAACGGCGCGAGGTCTTCGCTGATGTGGCGCCGGTAGCGTGCCAACGGCGCGAGCCAGCGCCGCGCGACGTCGTAAAGCGGCACGTCGTGGTTACCGGGGACCGTCAGCAGCGGCTTGGGCAGGCGTTCCAGGAACTGCGCGGCGGCGACGAACTCGTGCTCTTTCGCCCGCTGGGTCAGATCGCCCGACACCACCACGAGGTCGGGCTGGGCCGCTTGCACCGCGCCGAGCAGCGCGGGAGGCAATGCGGGATCGATCCGGCCGAAATGCAGATCCGACAGATGAACGATCCGGCGCATGCGCTACCTCAGCTGCCCTCGGCCTCAGCCGGCACCATCACCCGCAGGTCACCGGGCCGGATGCGATAGTGAAGTGGCGTCTCCATCCTGACCACCTCGCCGTCGGTCGCGACGAGAAGATGCCGGTGGCGCGGTCGCACCCAGAATTCCTCGAGCTCGGATGTGACGAGCGCCCTGCCGTCGGTCACGCCGAGAACCGAGAGGAAAGCCACCTTCAACAGCGCGAACCGCCCGGCATCGGGCGCGGTGCAGACCCAGAGCGTGCCGGCGTCCAGAGCCTTGCGCGTTCCGATCTCGAGGCCGCTCACCTCGTAGCGATTGTTGCCGACAAAGACCAACGCGGTCCTGAATGCCCGTCCCGGCCTGCCTTCGTTTTCGAGAACCACTTCCAGCGTCTTGGAGCGCCGGACGGCCGACGCCGTGGCACGCGCGAGCGCGGCCCACTTCCCCTGCCCCTGCCGCTCGGCGCGCTCGCGCTCCAGCACGATCTGCGGGTAGAAGCCGACGCTGGAGTTGTTGACGAAGATGCGGCCGTTGACCTCGCCCACGTCCACCCGCGCGGCACGGCCGTCGAAGACGGTTCGGACTGCACCCTCCAGATCGAGCGGCAGCCCGAGGTCCTTGGCGAAATGGTTCAGCGTGCCCATCGGCAGCACCCCGAGTGTCGCCTCGGTCCCCGCGACCGCAGCCGCCACCGCCGAGACGGTGCCGTCGCCGCCCCCTGCGACCACCAGCCCTCCCGCTTCACGCGCCTGCTTCGAAAGCGCTTCGAGGTCTTCGGCGGCGAGCGCGCGAACCTCGGCTTTCAGGCCGCGCTCCGCCGCCGCGCGCTCGATCAGCTCGCGGATCCCCTCGGCCGGCTCGGCCCCGGCCTTCTCGTTCAGGATGAAGGTCACGGTCCGGCCCGCTGGAGCACGCATGGGTTGCAAACCTTGTCACTTTCCACAGTGGAAGCGCCCTTCAGCGCATCGCGAGATGCCCCAGGTAGCGCCGCTCCAGAAGCCGGAAGATCGCCACCAGGACGAAGGTGATCGCCATGTAGAGCACCGCCGCGGTCAGGAAGCCCTCATACGCCAGGTAGAACTTGGCGTTCAACGTCCGTCCCGCGCCGAGGATGTCCTGCAGCGTGATGACGCTCGCCACCACCGAACCGTGCAGCATGAAGACAACCTCGTTGCCGTATTGCGGCAGCGCCCGCCTGAGTGCCGAGGGGATCAGCACCAACCAGTCCACTTGCATCGGCGACAGCCCCAGCGACCGCGCCGCTTCCAGGTCGCCCACCGGTGTCGCCTGGATCGCCCCGCGCACGATCTCGGTGCCGTAGGCGCCGGAATTGAGCGAGAAGGCGATCACCGCGCACCACCACGGCTCGCGCAGGAACACCCAGGCCCAGCTGTCGCGCACCCACTCGAACTGCGCCAGCCCGTAGTAGATCAGGAAGGTCTGAACCAGCAGCGGCGTCCCGCGGAACAGGTACACGTATGCGTTGATCGCCGGAGACACCAACGGCGCTCGCCGCGCCCGCGCCATCCCCGCCGGCAGAGCGATGGCGAACCCGACCGCAAGCGCTATCGCCGTCAGCTGCAGCGTGATCCAGACACCCCTGGCGAAAAGCTCCCAGTTGGCGAGCACCAGCTCAACGCGCATCCACCACCCCTCGCGCGTATCGCCGCTCCATCGCTTCGAAGATCGAGGTCGAGGCCCAGGTCAGCAGCAGATAGACCCCGAGCACCGCCGCAAAGAACACGAACGGCTGATGCGCGCTCTTGCCCGCGTCGTTGGCTCGCCCGACGAGGTCCTGCAATCCGATGACCGAGACCACGGCGGTCGACTTCACCAGCACCTGCCAGACGTTGGCATAGCCCGGCAGCGCGAAGCGGGTCACCTGCGGGATCGACACGGTCCAGAGCACCGCCCAACGGTGCAGCCCCAGCGCCTTGCCCGCGTCGATCTGCCCCGGCGGGATCGTCATGTAGGCGCCGCGGAACGTCTCGGTCAGATAGGCGCCGTAGATGAACCCGATCGACAGGACCCCGGCCAGGAACGGCGACAGATCCACCGAGCCTGCGCCCAGCAGCCCCGCCACCCAGTTCACCAGCCGCTGCCCGCCGAAATAGACCAGGAGCAGCATCACCAAATCCGGCACCCCGCGCACGATCGTGGTGTAGGCCATCACCACGCCGTGCCCGACCGGACCGCCGCCGAGCTTGCCCGCCGCCCCGAGCGCGCCGAGGACCGTCGCCAGCGCCAGCGCCAGCACCGCCAGCAGCACGGTCACCACCGCCCCGCTCGCGAGGATCGGGGCGTAGCTGATCAGGTTGTGCATGCGGCCCCGGCGCGGCCGGCCATCGCGTCAGCTGCCGTAGATGTCGGTCCCGAAGTACTTGTCCGAGATCTGCTGGTAGGTGCCGTCCGCCCGGATCGCCGCGATCGCCGCGGTGAGCTGGTCGCGCAGCGCGGTATCCTCCTTGCGGACGCCGATCGCCGCACCGCTGCCGTGGATCGCCGGATCGAAGTGGTTCTCCTGCCCGAAGAACGCGAAGCCTTGGCCCGCGTCGGTCTTGAGGAACCCCTCGTCGAGCGAGATCATGTCCGCCATCAACGCATCGACCCGCCCGGCCGCGAGGTCGAGGTCCGCCTCGTCCTGGGTGCCGTAGAGCCTCAGCTCGGTGTCCGGATAGTGCGCCTCCATGTAGGCCTGGTGGATGGTGCCGCGCTGCACGCCCACCGTCTTGCCGGCCATCCCCTCGGGCGTGTCGACCATGTCGGTGCCGGCCTTGGCGACGAACCGGTTCGGCACCTGGTAGTATTTCGCGCTGAAGTCGATCACCTGCTTGCGCTCGTCGGTCGCCGACATCGACGCCATGATCGCGTCGCACTTCTTCTCCAGCAGCGCCGGGATGATGCCGTCCCAGTCGACCTTCACCAGGTCGCAGGTCTCGCCCATCTGCTTGCAGAGCGCCATGCCGATGTCGATGTCGAACCCGACGATCGACCCGTCGGCGGCGACCTCCGAGAACGGCGGATAGGCGCCCTCGACGCAGTAGGTGAGGGCGAGGGCCGGAGTGGCCGCCGCGAGCCCCGCCGCGGCGAGGATCCCGCTGAACATGCGCCGCATGGAAAGCTCCCTGTTCTGATTGTTCTGGCCTTCAGCGTTGCGCCTGCGAAGGGCCACGTCAAGCCCGCCCAGCGGCGCGCGCCTAGCTGCCGTAGATGTCGAAGCCGAAGTAGCGCTGCGAAATCCCCTGGTAGGTGCCGTCGGCGCGGATCGCGGCGATCGCGGCGTTCAACCGCTCGCGGAGCGCCCCGTCTTCCTGGCGGACGCCGATCGCCGCGCCCTCGCCCTGGATCGCCGGGTCGTAGTGGTCGCTGCCAAAGAAGGCGAACCCCTGCCCCGCGGGCGTTTTCAGGAAGCCCACGTCGAGCTGCAGCGCCTCGCCCACCACCGCGTCGAGCCGGCCCAGCGTCAGGTCGAGCAGCACGTGCTCCTGGTTGCCGTAAAGCTTCAGAAGCGTACCGGGGTAGTGCGCCGTCATGAACGCCTGGTTGGTCGTCCCGCGCTGCACGCCGACGATCTTTTGCGCCAGCCCCTCGGTGGTGTCGGTCAGCCCCGACCCTTCCGTTCCCACGAAGCGGACCGGAACCTTGTAGTACGTGTCGGTGAAGGCGATCCGCGTGCGCCGGTCGGCGGTGTTCGACATCGAGGCGATGATCGCGTCGCACTGCTTGCCGGTCAGCGCCGGGATCATCTGCGCCCAGGTCACCTTGACCATCTGGCAGGGCTCCCCGATCTTTTCGCAGACCGCCCGCGCGATGTCGACGTCGAAGCCGTAGACCGTCCCGTCGGGCTTGGTGTCGGAGAACGGCGGATAAGTTCCCTCGACGCAGATCCCCATCGACGAGGCGGGTCCGGACAACAAAAGAGAAACCGCCAGCGCGCCGGCCCAGGCAAAGCGTTGCATCGGGTCCCCCACCGACTTGACGCGGCCAGTCTAGACCCCGGGTTCCACCAGTCAAGCGCGTGAAAGGCCGTCCCAGGCGACTACATCATCACCCAGTAAGCAAACCCCGAACCCGCGATCGGCATGAGCAGCGGCACGGTCCGGGCCCAGAGCATCTCGTTGTCGGCGGCCAGCGTGTTCATGTCCAGCCCGTGCAGCCGTTGCTGCCGCGTCACCAGCCCCTCGAACACCCGTGAAAGCAGCGGCCCGGAGGTGGTCAGGATCGCGAGGGTCGCCACATGCACGTGGAGGTTGTTGTGGAACAGGCAGTAGAGCATCATCCCGCCTACCGCCGTCACCATCAGCGCCGTGCTTGCCAGGATCACCGGCCGGACCCCCGGACGCAAAACCATCTTCCGACCTCCCTGCGTCGCGCCTTGATCGAGAGCCATTCGAAACCGCGCTTCGGCCGTTGCGTTGACGGCCGCACATTTGCGTGTGGGCCGTCGCCCGGGGTCGCGATGACGCGCCGCGTTCACGGCGTGGGGAATTGTGCCCGGCCGGCCGAATAGCTAGGGTCCGCCCGCGATTGCGAGGCGTGGATGCAGGTGGACTGGCTCTTCTGGGGGATCGCGGCGGCGATAGCGGCGGGCTGCCTAGCGACGGTGTTCGCGCCGCTCCTGCGCGGCGGCGCCCGTGCCGATCGCCGGGCGAGCTACGATATGCAGGTCCACCGGGATCAGCTCCGCGAGATCGACGCCGATCTCGCCCGGGGCGTCCTCAGCCCGGCCGAGGCCGAAGCCACCCGCATCGAGGTGTCGCGGCGGCTCATCGCGGCCGCCGATGCCGAGGCGCACGAGGGTGCCGCCGCAGCAGCCCCGCGCCGGCTGAACCGGCTCCTCGCTCCGGCGATGTTCGGGGCGGCGGTGCTCGCCGCCGGTGGGCTCTACGCCGTGCTCGGCGTGCCCGGACTGCCCGACCAGCCGCTCGCCGTGCGCCAGGCCCGCGATGCGGCCGCGCGGGCGAACCGTCCCGGCCAGGCCGAGGCCGAGGCGCTGGCCGCGGCCCACGACGCCGCATCGCCGTCCGCTTCCGCCTCTTCGGGCGACGACGCCGCCCTGATCGTTCGGTTGCAGGACGCGCTCAAGTCGCGGCCGGACGATCTCGAAGGACACCGCCTGCTGGCCACCAGCCTCGCCAGCCTCGGCCGCTGGGCCGAGGCCCGCGCCGCCGAGCAACGGGTGATCGAGATCCTCGGCGACGCCGCCACCGCCAAGGACCTCGTCGACTTCGCGGAACTGCAGGTGCTTGCCGCCGGCGGCTACGTCTCGCCGGAAGCCGAGGCGACGCTCTCCCGGGCGCTGACGCTCGATCCGACGTCCCAGGTCGCACGCTACTACTCCGCCCTGACCCTGCTGCAGGGCGGTCGCCCCGACCTCGCCGCCCGCACCTGGACGACCCTCATTCAGGAGGGCCCCTCCGACGCGCCCTGGATCGCGCCATCGCGCGCCGGCCTCGCCGAAGCCGCGCGCGCCGCCGGCGTTCCTCCGCCTCCCGAGGCCGCCTCCCCTTCATCCGCCGCCGCGCCGGCCGGTCCTCCTGCTGCGGGCACACCTGCTGCGGGTCCATCTGCGGCCGACGTCGACGCGGCTCAAGACATGAACCCCGCCGACCGCCAGGCGATGATCGAAGGCATGGTCGACAAGCTGTCGCAGCGCCTCGCAACCCAAGGCGGCCCGCCCGCCGACTGGGCGCAGCTGATCCGCTCGCTCGGCTTCCTCGGCCGCCACGACCAGGCGGAGGCAATCCTGTCCGAAGCGCGCACCGCCCATTCGGGCGACCCGCAAGGCCTGGCGCTGATCGACGCCGCCGGACGCGACGCCGGCGTCAACCCTTGACCGCGGCGATCCTGCCCGACCCGGCCGCCTTCGTCGCCGCACTGGCGCCCGGCCGCGCCCTGATGGGGCTCGACCTCGGCACCCGCACCATCGGCGTCGCCGTCTCCGACACCGGCCGCCGCATCGCGACGCCTCTCTCCACCGTCCGCCGCGCCCGGTTCGGTACCGACGCCGCGGCGCTCCTCGCGCTCGCCGAGGCGCGCCGCATCGGCGGGTTCGTCCTCGGCCTGCCACGCAACATGGACGGCAGCGAGGGCCCGCGCGCCCAGTCGACCCGGGCCTTCGCGCGCAATTTCTCCAGCCTGACCGAGCTTCCCATCACCTTCTGGGACGAGCGGCTTTCCACCGTCGCCGCCGAGCGCGCACTTCTGGAGGCGGATACGTCGCGAAAGCGTCGCGCCGAGGTGATCGACCACGTCGCCGCGGGCTATATCCTGCAGGGACTGCTCGACCGCATCGGGCATCTGGGACCGGCGACATGACCGACGAGACCTGGCGGCGCGAAGCCGTCGACAGCCCCTGCATCAAGCTTTGCGTCGTTCACCCCGAGGCGCGGCTCTGCATGGGCTGCTACCGCTCGATCGACGAGATCGCCGCCTGGTCCGCCATGACCCCCGACGCCCGCCGCGCGGTCATGGCCGAACTCCCCGCCCGCGCCCACCTCGTCAAGCCCGCCCGGCGCGGAGGCCGCGGCCGCTCGCGCACCACCGAAGGGTAAAAGGCTCCTTAAAGTGGCGCTAATTATTCAATGAAATCAATGGCACTTGCACGCTTCCGCGGTGGAAGCGCTAAGTCGTCACCGTGGACCTCGCTCACCCCGTCAAGGCGGTCCTGAGCATGTTGAGCGCGGTCAGCATGATGAACACCGCGAAGGCGCGCTTCAGCGGTGTCGGGTTCATCGCGTGCGCCAGCCTGACCCCCCACGGCGTCGTCCAGAGCGTCACGCCGATCACCACCACGAAGGCCGGCACGTTCACCAGCCCGACGGTGTAGGGCGGCTTGCCGGGCACCCCCCAGCCGCTCAGCAGGAAGCCGATGACCGACGGCAGCGCGATGATCAGCCCGAAGCCCGAGGCGGTGCCGACCGCCCGGTGGATCGGCACGCCGTAGAGCTTCATCAGCGGCACCCCGAAGCTGCCGCCGCCGATCCCCATCAGCACCGACAGGAACCCCAGCACCGGCGAGACGACCGCCCGCCCGATGCCCGTCGGCATCCGCTCGCCCAGCCGCCAGCTGTCGCGGCCGAAGCCGATGTAGAGCCCGACCAGCGTCCCGAGCACGCCGAAGGTCAGCATCAGGGCCGTCGTCTTCATGCCTCCCGCGATCAGCACCCCGAGAACCGAACCGATGGCGATCCCCGGCCCCCAGCTGCGCAGGATGGCGAAGTCGACCGCGTGCTTGCGCGCGTGGCCGCGGACCGATCTCAGCGAGGTGAAGACGATCGTGGCGAGCGAGGTGGCGATGCAGACCTGCATCACCTGCGGCCCGTCATAGCCGAGCCCGACGAAGGTGTGCAGGAACGCCGGCACCAGCACGATACCGCCGCCGACGCCCAGCATCCCGGCGATCACGCCCGCAAACGCGCCGATCACCGCGAGGAGCGCCACCAGCGGCAGCAGATGCGCAAGATCGGGCAGGATCATGAGATCACCGGCAGATGGGCGGGACCCCTGCCCTAGCCCGCCCGGGCGCGGGGTTCAAAGGGATTCCACCGCCAGCGCCTCCGGCGCCACACCGGCCAGCGCCTGCTCGACCAGTTCCGGACCCGCCTCGGGCCGGTGCGCGTTCTCCGACAGCATCCGTCGCCAGGCTCGCGCCCCGGGCCGACCCTGGAAGGCGCCGAGCATGTGCCGGGTGATGGCGTGAAGCGACGTCCCCCGGCTCCGCTCGGCCTCGATGTAGGGCAGCATCGACGCGACCGCCGCCTCCGCCGTCACGTCGGGCCCTGGCTCTCCGAAGATCACCCGGTCGGCCGCCCCGAGGATCGCCGGCGCGTGGTATGCCGCCCGCCCGATCATCACCCCGTCGAGCCCCCGGTCAAGAAACGCCGCCGCCTCGTCCAGCCCGGCGATCCCGCCGTTGACGATGATCGCGAGCTCGGGAAACGCCGCCTTCATCCGCACCACCAGCTCATGATCGAGCGGCGGGATCTCGCGGTTCTCCTTCGGGCTCAGCCCCTCGAGCCACGCCTTGCGCGCATGCACCGCCACCCGCCGCACCCCGGCCGCGGCCATCGTGTCCAGGAACGCCGGCAGCACCACGTCGGGGTCCTGCGCGTCGACCCCGATCCGGCACTTCACCGTCACCGGGACCGCGCCGGCCGCCTCGATCATCGCCGCCACGCAGTCCGCCACCAGCGCCGGCGTCCGCATCAGCGCCGCGCCGAAGCAGCCCGACTGCACCCGGTCGGACGGGCAGCCGACGTTGAGGTTGATCTCGCCGTACCCCAGCTCGCACCCGAACGCCGTCGCCGCGGCGAGTTCCCGCGGCAGCGACCCGCCGAGCTGCAGCGCCAACGGCGCCTCCTCGCGCCCGAACCCGAGCAGCCGCTCCCGGTCGCCCCGCAGCGCCGCCCCGGTCGTCACCATCTCGGTATAGAGCAGCGCCCGCCGCGTGAACTGCCGGTGAAAGAACCGGCAATGCCGGTCCGTCCAGTCCATCATTGGGGCAATTGATAGCCGCCACGGCGTTGACTTTTCATTGAGCAGAATTCTCAAACATTTACGCTTCGTCTTGAGACCTTCGATTTCGAACCAATTCAGGTACATTTTTGTCGACTTACACGCTACGAGCTTACCATGTAAGACACTTCTGTCGGCATGTAAGACGGGAGAACTGGCGTTGTCGATCATACCTCGGAACCGCAGCGATGGAACGATGGGCTATACAGCCCAGATCCAGCGCAAGCGCGACAAGAAGATCGTTTTAAACATATCCAAGACATTCGACCGTCCTGCGGCCGCCCAGGCATGGGAAAAACGAAAGAAGGATGATTTGGCGGAGCCGGGCGGCCTCGACAGGGCGCTTGCCGCCGCGAACAAGCCGAAGGCCGCAACTTTGGGCGATGCGATCGACCGTGCACTCGGAGGCAGGAAGAAGGGGGTCGGCAAGACCATGGTGCGAAACCTGAAGATCGTGAAGACATTCCCCATTACTCAGATGCCTGCGAGGATGTCGAGAGCCACCATATCCGGGAGTTGGCAGAATTGCTCGCCGAGTGCGAGCGCTCCCCTCAGACAGTAGGCAATATTCTTTCGAGCCTCGGCAAGGTTTTTACCTTGGGACGGCCGGTGTGGAACCTGTCCTCAAGCGAACAGGCCATGGGGGACGCTCTTGTCGGTTTGCGGGAGCTCGGTCTGATTAAGCGTTCCAGCAAGCGAAAGCGCCGTCCGACCTTAGGCGAACTCGATCGGCTCATGAATCGTTTCGTCGATAGGGCTCGTCGCGCCAACGCGCTGCCGATGCACCGCATCACCGCGTCCTCGCCCGCACCGGCCGCGCCACCCCGGTCATCCTCGACGATGCGCTGGCCTACGCCGACGACGCCCGCTTCGCAGGGTTGCCCGCCGCCCTCGCCGAAGTCGCCTCCGACGCCGGCGTGCAGGCGAACTTCCTCACCTGCCGCGAACGCACCTTCGCCGACCTTCATGCTTGCCGCCCGCGGCTCCTGCTCGCCGAGCCGGCCTTGCTGCCGGCGGAAGAAGGGGATTGAAGACGGTTTTGCTCCACTCGAAGTTGTCCCTTGGGCAAGATTTCATCACAACGACATTGTCGGGCGGGGGGAAATGGGAGACAGCACTTCGGGCTCGGTCGGAGCACAGGCCATGCCTGCTCTTGTCGTCGCGCCGTCAGGCAATGCGGATTCGCCATAGCCGATGCTCGAACGTGCGATTTCCCAGCTGATGGAGCTGTTTCGGAGAGGGACGACCGACGGGCAACTGCTCTGGCGGCTGCGCAGCAGCGGTCTCAGAAACGACGCTTCCTCGGTGCTGACGGCGCTTTCTGATCGCGGCGAGGTCCGCCGTGTCGGGGACCGGTGGTTCGCGGCAGACCGCGCGATCCGCCCGCAGGACACCCCCCGGTCGGTTGGGCCACCGGGCAGTGACACCCGCGCCGCCGACGAACCGCTGCGCGCCGTCGGCTGAGCCTGAGCTCGCTGGCATCTGCGCCCGTCGAGATCGATAGCCCAGCCGCGCAGGGCCTCCCGGCATGGCAGCCGCTCCTCCGCTATTATGCGGCCATCCAGCGAGAGGACCCGCGGGGCTCGGTCGAGCGGCTTGCCGACCAGCACGGGATCGGCTGGCAGCTCTTCGACTGCGCCGGCGCCCGGTGGGGCGACGGGCGACTGTCGACCCCGGTTGACCAGCTGCCGTCGCGGCCCGCGAGACGCTGGCGATGACCGGACGCGTGGGTGTCGCCTCCGTCGGCTGGCCGATCGCCGTCGCGCACGGGCCGGCGGGAACCAGCTTCCTACCTGCCCTGCTGCTGCCCGTGACCTGGGACCTCGCCGCGGAGACACTTTCGGTGACGGTGCAGAGGGTCCCGCCGGCGATCAATCCGGCTTGGATGCGTCGGGTTCGCCACCGCACCTCATCGACGGAAGACTTGCTTTCCGCCTACCTCATCGGCGACGAGGCCGAGGCTGATCTCGGCACGATCGCGCCGCGGCTCGCGCATGCCCTGGCGAGCACGGGCGGATCGAGCCTGCGGCCGGCGGACTCGCGCCCGAGCTCGGCTGCGCGGGCGAAGGCTTGCGCAACGCCGCCGCGCTGTTCCTGCCCGACGAGACGGCCTTCACCCGGCAGACCGCCCGCGACCTCAGACCTCGGCGAATGAAGCGATCGCAAACACCGAGGCATGCCCGTTGACGCCGGCGAGGTGCGCCTCGATCGCTGCGGCGTAGCCAGTGGTCAGAGCTATGTTGCAGGGCCGGTCCTGGACATCCGGTTCTTTCCTTTCTGTCCCGGGTTGGCACCGTGCTAGTCTAACCTCTTGAAAGGAGTTTGGTCCACACGATCTTCGGCGGAAACGATCAGCCGAGGACTCGCTGCTCGAAACGACGGGCAGGTGGACAACGTCGAGGTCGGCCCGAACCGGCCATTCACGAACGGACCCAGCATTGGCGCCCGATCCGTCAATGCAGTCGCTCGTGATTCCTGCGGCGCCGCGCTTAAGCAGCGTGCGGCCGAGCCAGCAAGTGGTCAACGCAGCCCAACCTTCCCCGACGGGCGAAGGATTGCCTGTGGAGTGCTTTGACCGCTTACAGCAGTCTGTGTGGGAGGCCATCGCCGATGTAGGATGCCATCGATGGAACTTCACCAAGACATCGCGTTCTGCGCATCGGCGGATGGAACGAGAATTGCTACGGCCACCTGCGGCGCTGGACCGGTGATCCTGCGCGCGGCGCATTGGCTGAGCCACGTCACCTATGATCTCGACAGCCCGGTCTGGCGGCCGTGGGTCGAAGCGCTTTCGCGCCGTCATCGCTACGTGCGCTACGACCCTCGCGGCTGCGGAATGTCCGAGCGGCACTGCGCCGACCTGTCGCTGGCCGCGTGGTACGAGGATCTCGAGGCGGTCGCCGGGACAATTCGGGACGACCGCTTCGCTCTGCTCGGGGTCTCTCAAGGTGGGGCTCTGGCGGTCGACTTCGCCGTCCGACACCCCGAGCGCGTTTCGCACCTCGTCCTCTTCAACGCCTATGCGCAGGGGGGCCGTGCCCGGGCCCGCAACAACTCCGAGCGCCTGGAGGCCGAGACGCTCGTCAACTTCGTCCGGATCGGCTGGGGTCGCGAAAACCCCGCCTTCTGCCAGTTCTTCACCAACCTCTTCATTCCGGGCGGCACTTCAGATCAGCATCGCTGGTGGGGCGACCTGGAGCGAGAAACGGCGTCGCCAGAGGTGGCTTCCGAGACCCTTCGACAAATGCAGGGCATAGACGTGCTCGAGCTCTGCACGCTGGTCCGGGTGCCTACTCTGGTACTGTCCTGTCGGAACGACGCGCGTGTGCCGTTCGAGCAGGGCGCGAAACTTGCGGCGGCAATCCCAAACGCGAGGTTTGTTCCGCTCGAGAGCGCCAATCACGTGCTTTTGCCGGAAGAGCCGGCGTGGGTGACATTCCACGGCGAGCTCGCGGCCTTTCTCGGCGACACGGCGCCTGCTTTCCCGGTGCCGCGGCAGGCCGGGCTGACCGAGGCCGAAGCCGAAGTTCTGCGCCTCTTGGCGGAGGGGCTCGACAACCGATCCATTGCCGGCCAACTCGGCAAGAGCGAAAAGACCGTGCGCAATCAGGTATCGGTGGTGCTGTCGAAGCTCGGGGTGCAGAGCCGGGCGCAGGCGATCGTCCGTGCGCTGAGGACGTGAGCCGCGTCGACGGGACATTCGGCCTATCGCAAATCGGTCGGGCATGGGGCGACCGCCTCATGACCGACTGCGCCGGACGAGTCAGACTTGCCTCCCGCGGCCACGGGGTCGCGGAGGAGGATCATAAGATGCCATTGGACGAAACGAGACTGAACGACTTCATCGGGCAGGTGCTCGGCGACCTCGGCGGGGCCGTCAGCATCCCGCTCGTTCGCATCGGCGATGCGCTCGGCCTTTATGCCACGCTCGACCGGATCGGGCCGTCGACCCCGGATGCCCTCGCCGCGGCGGCCGACTGCCATCCGCGCTACGTGCGCGAATGGCTCGCCGCCCAGGCAGCCTCGGGGTACGTCACGCATGCGGAGGGAAAGTTCTCGCTGTCGCCGGAGCAGGCCTTCGTCTTCGCCTCGCCGGACAGTCCGGCCAACATGATCGGCGCCTTCGATACCGCCGCCGCCATGGTCGAGAACCAGGCGAAGGTGCAGGCGGCCTTTAAGACCGGGAAGGGCGTCGGGTGGGGCGATCAGGCGGGATGCCTGTTCTGCTCGGTGGCGCGGATGTTCCGCCCCGGCTACGTCAACGCGCTCGTGCAGCAATGGCTTCCCGCGCTCGACGGTGTGGTCGACCGTCTGACCGCGGGAGCGACCGTCGCCGACATCGGCTGCGGCCACGGCATCTCGACTATCCTGATGGCGCAGGCGTTCCCCAAGTCAACATTCGTGGGCTACGACTTCCACCCCGGATCGGTTGCGGCGGCAACGGCACATGCGATCGCGCATGACGTCCCGAACGTTCGCTTCGAGGTCGGACGGGCGCAGGATTTCCCCGGAAGCTACGACATCGTGACCTGTTTCGACTGCCTCCACGACATGGGCGATCCGGCGGCCGCGGCGGCACACGTCCGCAAGGCTCTCAAGCCGGGCGGCACCTGGATGGTGGTCGAACCCAACGCCAGCGACCGCCTTGAGGACAACCTCAACCCGGTTGGCCGGCTCTATTATTCGGCGTCGACGATGATCTGCGTGCCGACCTCCCTGGCGCAAGAGACCGGCATGGCGCTGGGTGCGCAGGCCGGCGAGGCACGGATAGCGGCGGTGATCCGCTCCGGCGGTTTCACCATGGTCCGGCGGGCCGCCGAAACGCCGCTCAATATGGTGCTCGAGGCCAAGTGAGCGCTTCCAGAGACGAAGATGAAGGGCGTGGGCATAGGCCCCGCCGGCTGCCCCCGTTGCGCTTGGCGGGGGACGGCTCTACGTACTCGGCCCATTGCCCCTTCGACGCCGGAGAGAGTGCTGCGTCGCAGCATCTGATGCTTCTCTTCGCGCAGTGGCCAGAACAGATCACGGTCCGGGTCCGGAGCCGACGGATATCGGCGGCCGGCGCCGGTCGGATCATTGACCTTCAGGTGCGGTCGGCCCGCACAATTGCGAATTGGCTCCGGAAGGGCCGCGCGAACGACCGGTCTACCCGGCGAGATCGACCGCCAGTCCCACGCCCTGTTCGCGCGCCTTGGCGAGGATCAGGCCGCCGATGGCAATGTCCTGGATTGCGATCCCAACCGAATTGTAGAGGGTGATCTCGTCGGGCAAGGTCCTGCCGGGCGCCGCACCGGTGATAACGTCGCCGATCTCGGGCCAGACGCCGGAGGCGGCGATCGCGTCCTCGGCGATCGCGAGGAGCAGGTCGCCCAACTCGTGCATCGCCGTCGCCCGGCTGTCGAGGAAGACCCGGGCCCGGGCCATGCCGGCTGAAGTCGATCTCGCGGTGGTCCGGCCTCGGCGGGGCGCCGACCGCGTTCACGTGCTGGCCCGGCCTGAACCAGGCGCCCTCGACGACCGGCTCGCGCGACGGGGTCAGGGTGCAGACCACGTCGGCGGCGTCGAAGACCGCGCGCGGCGACGCCATGGCGGCGACGTCGAGGCGTGGATGGGCGTCGGCGATCCGCGCGGCGAAACGCGCGGCGGTTTCCGGGTTGCGCGTCCAGAAAACTACGCGCTCGAACGGCAGCACGAGGGTCAGCGCCCGGACGTGCTCGACCGCGAGATCGCCCGCGCCGATCAGCCCGAGCACGCGGCTGTCGGGCCGGGCGAGGTGGCGGGTGGCGACGGCGCTGGCGGCGGCGGTGCGGATGCGCGTCGGGATCTGGCCGTGGATGATCGCCTCGCAGAAGCCGGATTCCTTCGAAACCAGCATCAGCACGGAGCGCTGGGTGGGCAGGCGGCGGCTGGCGTTGTCGGGAACGTCGGCGAGGAGCTTCACCGCCGCGAGGCCCTGGCGGTCGGCGAGCGCCGCCATGGTCAGGAAGGACCCGGTCCCGGAGGGCAGCGACATGGCGCCGGGCGACGGCTGCGCGGCGGTGCCGCGCGACATGTCGGCATGCGCAGCCTCCACGGCCTCGATGACCTCGGGCATGGTCACGAGGCCCTCCACCTGCGAGCGGGAGAGGATCAAGGTCTTGCGGGCGCTCGGATCGGGTTTCATCGGTCATTCCAGCGGCTTCAGGCGGCGACGCGGTGGGTTTCGAGCGGCGTGTGCCGGCTCAGGTTCTCGAAGCCGTCGGCGGTGACGAGATAGAGGTCGCCGATGTTGCAGCCCGCCGACTGAGGCTCCAGCCACTGGGTGTGGAGCACGAAGATCATGCCCTCCTCCAGCCGGTCGTAATTGTGCGAGGAGATGTTGTAGGCGTTCTGCCCGCCCGCCATCCCGACCGCGTGGCCGAGGTTCGGATTGTGCGGGCCGGGCGTCGCCGGGTAGACGTGCATCAGCCGGCGGCCCTGCGCCTCGTAGTCGGGGTCGGGCACGTACTGGCGCGGCAGCTCGCGCGGGCCGCCGTCTTCGGCCGTGCTCCAGTTGTAGGGCATGGTCCGCGCCTCCGGGTCCTTCAGCAGCCCCGCCTCGACGTAGGGCACGAAGGCCGCGTTGTTGAGGTCGCGGAACGACGCGCCGGGGCGGATCAGCTTCTCCGCCGCCTTCACGCCGCGGGTGCAGGCGTCGAGCACGAGCTCCTGCCGGTCGGTGGGCGTGCCGATGGCGATCATACGCGCGGTCTGCGCGGTGTAGCCCTGGTAGGTGACGTTCGAGACGTAGAGGTTGATCAGGTCGCCCTTGCGGATCACCCGGCCGTAGGGCTTGCCGCAATGGGTGCCCCATTCGTTGGCGCCGATCTGGTAGCCGTCGCCGGTCTCGCCGCCGCGCGCCATCTGGGCGAGGGTGAAGGCGGCGAAGATCTCGTAGTCGGTCACGCCCGGGCGCGCGACGTGATAGGCGGCCTGGGTGGCGATGCTGATCAGCTGCGCCGCCGTGCGGGTGACGGCGATCTCGGCGGGGCTGCGAACGCGCTGCATCCGGTCGACGATCGCGTGCTGGTCGGAGAACCGCGCCGCCGGCATCGCGCCCGGCGAGCGCGGCCTTGAACGGCGCGGAGCGCTTGTCGCCGATGATGCCGATCTGGCCCCGCGAAAGGCCGAAGTCGGCGAGGACCTTCGTCACCGCTTGAATCGTCTTCTCGCCGCTGTCGCCGGGAATGTCGGCGTATTCGCGCCCGACGGCGCCGACCTGCAGGATGCGCTCCACCCCCACGGGCTCGCCGCCCGGCGGCAGGATCACCGACTGGGTGAAGAAGGAGACGAGGACCGGCGCCTTGTCCTCGTCCATCGGGATGATGAGGACGCCCTCGCGCATCCAGTCGCAGAGATAGCGCAGGTAGGCGTTCGACGCGTGGAACCACCCCACCGTGTCGGTATGCGCGATCAGCGCGTCGAGGCCGGCCGAGACGCCCTCGCGCTTCACCCGGCGCATCCGCTCGGCATACTCCGCGACCGGGATCGGCGGGGCGGGAACGAAGTCGAAATCCGGCGCGAAGTCGGCGAGCAGGCTTTCGATCGAGCGGGCCCGGCTGGCGGTCAGGGTGGTCATTGGCGTCTCCTTTTTGTTTTCGTTGGCGGTCAGCGCGAGGTCCGGCCGGTGAAGCGTTGCAGGGTGAACATGAGAAGGGCGGCGGCGAGGATCAGGAGGCCGGAGACCGCCGCCACGCGTCCGTCGAGGCTTTCCTCCAGCATCGCGAAGAGGCGCAAGGGCAGCATCGTCCGTCCGGGCTCGCCGAGGAACAGCGTCACCGAGACGTTGTCGAGCGATTGCATGAAGACGAGGAAGGCGCCGGCGAGGATGCCGGGGGCTATCCCGGGCAGGCTGACGCGCAGGAAGGTCCGGGCGCGGGAGGCCCCGAGGGTCGCCGAGGCCTCTTCGAGCGCGGGGTTCATCCGCTGGGCGAGGCCGAGCACGGTGCGGAACATCAGCGGTGCGAAGACCGCGCTGTGCCCGATCAGGACGGCCCAGAACGAGGGGCCGAGTCCGAGAAGGCTGAGCGCCAGCAACGCCGCGAGCGCGTAGACGAGGCTCGGGAGCACCAAAGGGGCAAGCAGGATCGGCTCGACCGTGTTCACCATCCGCCGCGGGGCGCGAGCGAGCGCCCAGGCGGCGGGCGCGGTGATCAGGGTCACCACGACCACCACCGCGAGCGCCGTCTCGAATGAGTTTTTGGCGGCAGTGTGGATCGGCTCGGACTGCGCGGGATCGAGCAGGGCGGCGTACCAACGCAGCGACAGGCCCTTGGGCGGAAAGGCGAGCGTCGTTCCGGAGTTGAAGGACATGAGCAGCGCGAGCAGGATCGGCCCGATCAGGTAGACGAGCACGAGGATGCCGCAGCCCCAGACGAAGGCCCAGTAGAGGATGGCGCCGAGGTCGGGGCGGGCGCGCTCGGCGCGGATGTCGGCAATGTCAGCCATGGGCGCGGAGCCTTTCGTGCCGGGCGAGCATGGTCAGGCCGAACATGATGACGCCGGTCGAGACGAGGAGGAGGATCGAGATCGCTGCCGCGGAGGGCCATTGGAAGAGCACGCCGACCTCGCGGTAGACGAACTGCGGCAGGAAGATCAGGCGGGCGCCGCCGATGACGCTCTGCGTTACGTAGGAGGTGGTGGCGGAGGCGAAGACCAGCACCCATCCGGCCAGGACGGCCGGGATGACCTGGGGGAAGATGGCGCTGAACCATGCCCGCCAGCGCCCGGCGCCCAGCACCTCCGCGGCGTCGAGCGTAGCGCGGTCGGCGCGGTTCAGCACCGAGAAGACCGGCAGCAGCAGCAGCGGCAGCTCGATCTGCGCCAGCGCCATGATGAGCCCCGTCTGGGTGTAGAGCAGCGAGAACGGCTTCTCGGTCCACCCCAGCGCGAGCAGGGTCTGGCTGATCGGTCCGTTGCGGCCGAGGATCACCACCCAGGCGAAGGTGCGGACCACGTTCGCGGTCAGCATCGGCAGCAGCGCGCAGATCAGGATCAGGCTGCGGAGCCGCGGCCCCGCGTGCCAGTAGAGCATGACGATCGGCAGGGCGAGCAGGCTGACCAGCCCGGTCACCTTGAAGCCGAGCAGCAGCGTGCGGACCAGCACGCCGCGCTGGAACGGATCGGCGAGGAAGGCCACGAAATTCCCGATGCCCCAGCCGCCGTCCGCGCCCCTGAGGCTGATCCCGAGCAGGAGCAGGAGCGGCGCGAGGAAGAACAGCACCATGAAGCCGATCATCGGCCATGCCAGGACGGTGTCTTTGCGGATCATCGGTGCTGTCCTTCCTGCTCCGGTTTCCGGCCTACCGCGAGACGACGCGGTCGAAGGTCTCGGTCCATTCGGCGCGGTGCTTGTTGATCGCCGCCCAGTCCGGGTAGACGCAAGCCGCCAGCTGCTCGGGCGTCACGAATTCCGCGACCACGGTGGAGAACGGCACCTCGGTGTTGGTCGGGATCATCGCGGTCGGCGCCTCGGCGAGCTGGGTCTGCGCGGCCGCGGAGATCGCCGCGTCCATGTAGGCGTAGACCGCGTCGGGATCGCTCGCGCCCTTGACGAGATGGATCGAGACCGGGATCGCCGGCGAACCGCTGTCGGGATGGGCGAATTCGGCCGGAAGCCCGAGCTCCCGCAGCTTCGCGACGTTGCCGGTCGATGCCATGAACACGGCGACCTCGTCCTGCTGGTACATCGTCATCTGGTTGGAGCCGGAGGTCGCGATGATCATGTCGTCGAGGTGCGCCTTGATGAGATCGAAGACCGGCTGCATGTTGTCGTAGGTGCCGCCGTAGAGCTTGTTGATCTCGGTCCAGGCCATGGTCGCGGTGTTCGAGCCGAAGCCGATCTGGGCGACCTTGCCGGCGTATTGCGCATCCTCGAACAGCGCCTTGTAGCCCGACGGCTTGTCCACGACCTCGGGGTTGTAGGCGATTCCGTTGACCTCGATGGTGACGTAGGGGCCCCACGCGTCCTGCGCGCTCGGGGTCAGCTTGTCCCAGTTCTTCAGCTTGCTCGGGTCGATCTTCTCGATCAGCCCGGCGTCGATCAGGATCGCAGACTGGCCCGGGGAGACGAGAAGCGCGTCGTAGGGCGGCTGCCCCGGGCTCGCCATCAGCTTCGCGATCTGGTCCTGCGCCAGCGCCGGCGCGATCGTCAGCTCATAGCCCGCCTCCTTCACCATCGGGGTCAGGATCGTGCGGTAGGCGTCCTCCCAGCTGCCCGGGAAGGTGGCGGCGACGACCTGGCCAGTGGCGGCGCGGGCCATCGAGGGACGGATCAGCGCGGGCGCGGCCAGGGCCGAGAGCGCGGATAGGGCAAAGGCGCGGCGGGAGAGGTCAAAGGTCATCGCGGTGTCCTTCAGGCTTGGGGTGCGGGGAAAACTTGCAGGCGGGTCGGATCGGGGCGCAGCCAGATCGTCTGCCCCCGGTCTGGGCGGGCAGCGCCGTCGCGCGGCACCTGGGCCTTGAACTGCGTGCCTTCGGGCAGCGTCGCCTCGACGCTCAGGAACCGGCCCGTCATCACCGCCCGGTCGAAGCGCGCCTCGAACGCGCCTTCGGCGCGCGTGGTCGCCAGCGCGAGATCCTCCGGGCGGCAGGTGACGATGATCTCGCTGCCGGCGCGGAAGGCCATAGGACGCCCGACCGGGATCTCGGAACCGTCCTTCGCCTTGAGCGCGGCTTGCCCGGTCACCGTCGCCGGGATCTGATTGGCGTGGCCGATGAAGCCGTTCACGAACAGGCTCGCGGGGTTGTCGTAGATCTCCTCGGGCGAGCCGACCTGTTCGACACGGCCCTCGTTCATCACGACGAGCTGTTCGGCGACCGCCTGCGCTTCCTCCTGGTCGTGGGTGACCATGACGGTGGTGACGCCGACATTCTCCTGCATGCGGACCAGTTCGGCCTGCAACTCGGAACGCAGCGCCCGGTCGAGCGCGCCGAAGGGCTCGTCCATCAGCAGCGCCGACGGATCCGGCGCGAGCGCGCGCGCCACGGCGACGCGCTGCTGCTGCCCGCCCGAAAGGCTCGGCGGGAAGCGGTCGGCGAAGGGCCGGAGCCGGACGAGGTCGAGCAACCGCGCGACCGTTGCCGTCCGCTCAGCGCGCGCGAGGCCGGCAAGCCCGTAGGCGATGTTTTCAGCCACCGTCAGGTGCGAGAAGAGCGCAAAGTTCTGGAAGACCATTCCGAGCTTGCGACTGCGCACCGAGACACGGGTGAGGTCGCGGCCATCCAGGAGAATCCTTCCCCTGGCGGGCACGATCAGTCCGGCGATCGCCCGAAGGATCGTGGACTTGCCGCATCCGCTCGGCCCGAGCAGCGCCACGACCTTGCCCGCGGGAACCTCGAATTCCACATCGTGGAGGACCGGCTTGCCCTCGTAGCTGTGGCTGACATCGCTGATCTGAAGTCCAGTCCCGGCCATTTCGATGTCTCACCATACTGTCGCCCCGTCGAATTCGAGGATCGCGACCGTTCGGCCGAACATCAATGCGAAAGTGACTACGAAACTATTTGCGCAGCACTATGCTCATATCCTGTGCACCGCCCGTCGATCATTGTAGAAATCGAGGGCAGCGGCTCGCGTGGCGGATTGCAGGAAGAATCCAGAGAGGAGCTACGCTTGCGGAAGTTCATGAGCGGCGGTGACGCGATTCGCGATGAAGAATGCTCCGGTCCACAGTGACGAGATTTGCGAAGATGTGTGCGCCACATTGCGCGCCGCCATCTTCGAGGCCGAGCTGAAGCCAGGGGACAAGCTGGTCGAGGAGACGATCGCGCGTCACTTCCGAACGTCGCGGACGGTGGTGCGCGGCGCACTCACGATGCTGGCGCAGCAGAGCCTGGCCGAGCGGCGGCGCAACCACGGCTTCTTCGTGGCCACGCCGGGCGAGGTCGAGGCGCGCAACCTCCTCGCGACGCGGCGAGTGCTCGAGATCGCGGTGATGGAGTCGCTGGATGGAAAGCTGGGCCCGAAGGAAGTCGACCGGCTGACGCGGACGATCGGCCGGGAGAGGCAGGTGCACGCCGGCCACGATAGGGCCGCGAAGAAGCGCATCGCCGGCGACTTTCACTATCTGCTGGCGGAGCTCACCGGGAACACCATCCTGAACCTGATGCTCGAAAACATCCTCACCCGCCTGTCGCTGGTCAACGTGCTCTACGAACGGCCTTCGGCCTGCCTTTGCGGCGCGGTGCACCACGAGGCGATCCTGGCGCACCTGATCCGCGGCGACATCGCCGGCGCGCGCGGCGCGATGGCGCTCCACCTCGACGAAATGGAACGCGGCATCGTCTTTGAGCGGCCCGAGAAGGAAGAGGACGGCTTTCTCGCAATCCTCGAACGGATGTCGGCCAAGGAAGGCTAAGACGCCGGCGCCCAACGCGAATGGCGGGCGCCGGCTCTGGCTTCCCAGGATTCGCCGGGCAAAGCCTTAGATCAGAGAGCTTTCCGGCATCCGCCGCGTCATCTCCGGGCGGGAAAGCGGAAGGCCCATCTCCGCGCAGAGCCTTTCGATGTGGCTGGCGGAGTCGGTGATGAAGCCGATCGCCTCGTCGAAGCCGTAGGACTGGCGCTCGTACGTCGGGTAGCCGTAGCGGCTGCGTTCGTAGCTCTCCCAACTCTCGACCTCGCCGGCGGCGATCCGCCGCTCGAAGGCGTCGACCATGGCGAGATAGGCCTCCAGCTCCTCCGGCATCAGGTCCGGGTGGCCCGCCCGCCAGACCGGATCGTCGATCTGGATGCACTGGCGCGGATGCGGCTGGCGCCGGTTGTCAGCCGCCGACTGCGCGATCTCCAGCGACAGGTTCAGGTCGGGATCGGCCCCGGCGAGGATCGGCAGGATCGCGGCGAAGTCGACGATCCCGGTGCCACAGGTCCGCGGCTGGAAATCGAGGCCGCCAGGCGCCCGCGCGACCAGCGCATCCTTGATATGCGTCTGGCGGATATACGGCGCGAGCCGCTTCGCCGCCCAGACCGGGTGCTCGCCGCGTTGCAGCATGTTCGCGGTGTCGAACACGGCGCCGACGCAGTCCGGACCGACCGCCTCGATCAGCCGCAGGATCTCGAAGGAAGTGATCTCGTCATGCGTCTCGATATTGAGATGCACGCCGTTCGCGCGCGCCGCTGGCACGAGCTTTTTCAGCACCTTCTCAATCGCCGCGAGCTGTTCGTCCCAAGTCACGTCGGTGCGGAACCGGTCCACGGCGAACCGGCCGCGATAGGCGGGCTTGAAGTTCCCAGGCGAAACCCAGAGCTCGAAGCAGCCCATCGCGGCGTTCGCCTCGATCATGCGCGTGAACCCCGCAATGATGTCGCCGTCGCCAGCCGCGCGAAGCTCGGGGGCCTCGGCGCTGCAATAGGGATTGATCTTGCCGAGGCCGCTTTCGAGGTAGAGCCCGAGGGCATCGGCCTTGTCCCGGAGATCGCGCAGGTACCCGGCGTCGAGCGTAACGCTCATGTCGAGGGCAGTGGGAAAGAAGATCCCGCCAAGCCCGAGTTCATGGACAAGATCGAGGCTCCCCATGGGGCCGCGCAGGCGCGCCTCCGGGAGCTTCTGCGCGTCAATTCCAAGCTTCATTTTCAGAACTCCCGGGTGCCTCGCTCTGGCCGCCGTCAGCGGCGGTCTTTGGCGGCGAGGTGCTTTTCGAGATAGTGCTGGCCGATGGAGGCCACCGTGGTGAGGGCGAGATACCAGATCGAGGCGACGAACAGGAGTTCGATGACCATGAAGTTCGCCGAATAGATCTGCTGCGCCATCGTCAGCAGATCCTTCATCCCGATCACCGAGACGATGGCGCTCGCCTTCAGCATGCCGATCGCCTGGTTTCCCGTCGGCGGGATCACCAGCCGGACCGCCTGCGGCATGACCACCGTCCAGAGCGTCTTCAGCGGCCCGAGGCCGAGCGCCTGCGCCGCCTCTCGCTGCCCAAGGCCCACCGAGCGCAGCCCGGCCCGAATGATCTCAGCCATGTTCGCCGCCTCGTGCAGTCCGAGCGCGAGAAAGCCGGCAACTGCGGGTGTCACCAGGTCATTGACCGGGATGGCGTAGCTGCCGGAGCCGATCGTCGGCACGAAGAGAGCGATGTTGTACCAGAAGAAGACCTGCACGAGCAGCGGTACGCCCCGAAACCACCAGACGAATCCGGCGGCGATCGCCTTCAGCACGATGTTGCGGCTCGTCGCCATCGCGGCGAGCAGGCCCCCGGCGGCGACCCCGAAGGCCATGGCGCCGAAGGTCAGCTCCAGCGTCAGGACGACCCCGCTCAGAATGCGCGGATCGATGAGGTAGGCCGGGATCTCGCCCCAGAGCACGTTCTTGCTCTGGCTGAGAACCCAACCGAGCAGGACGATCACGACGATCGCGGCGGCTCCGGTCGCGACCTGCCCCCACTGAATCCTGGTTCCGACGAGAGGCAGAAGGTGCCTGGGGGTCAGGCGGGATTCCGTGGGCGCCATCGGGTTCACTCCACGGGCATGCTGGCGGCGTCGTTCACCTTGACGGTTTCGACCGCGAGCGGGCCGAGACCCCACTTCTCCATGATCGCCTTGTAGCCACCGACGTCGACCATTTGCTGCAGCGCCGCCACCAGCGTGTCGCGCAAGGCCGGATCGTCCTTGGCGGTCAGCATCCCGAGATACCCGACCGCGAGCCGGATGTCGGGAAGGGCCTCGAGCCCCTTGCCGTTGCCGACCTGGTTCGCAGTCGTGTAGACACTGGTGGCGTAGCCGTTGACCGTGGCGTCCGCCCGGCCGGTCCGGACCGCCTGCAACACGTCGGGCATCTTCGGCAGCGACATGATTTCCATCGGTGTCTCGCATTTGGTCGAGGCGGCCTCGACCATGCGCCCCTGGAAGGTGCCGACCGGAACGGCGACCCGCTTGCCGCAGAGGTCCTCCATCGACGCAACCCCGAGCGGGTTGCCCTGGATCGTCATGATCGTCGTCGCGTCGTACATGTAGTCGATCACGTCGACCTGCTTCTCGAGCTCCGGGTCGTCGTTGATTCCGGAGATCGAGACGTCGAACCGCTTCGACATGATCGACGGCACGATCGCCGCGCCGGCTCCGACGTCGGTCATCTCGACCTTGACTCCGAGGATCACGCCGAGCGCCGCGGCGAGGTCGGCGTCGATGCCGACCAGGCCCCCATCCTCGCCATGAAAGCTGATCGGCGGGGTAAGGTCGGTCGCGATCTTGAGCACGCCCCCCGACTTGATCGCTTCGGGAAGGCCGGCGGCGAGCTTCTCGTTGAGCGCGACGCCGGGAAGTGCGGTAATCTCGGAGCCCGGCTCCATCACTTCGGCCGAGCCCTGGGCAAAGGCCGTCGTCGCGACAAGCGCAGTCGCTGCGCCCGTGAGTGCCGAGCCGAGGAGTCTGCTGACGCGGTTCATGCTGTTCCCTTCCTTGCCAACGAAGCTGAGCGCGGCCGTCGGAGAAGAGCCGCCACCTCGCGATCGCTATGGTTGCGAAAGTTTTTGCGCAACTTTTTCCGGTTGATTGCGGGCGTCACAGGTCGGATCTTTGGCATCAACGGACCTGCCGCTCATTCCGTGGACAGCCATGGCGCAATCTTAGGCAGCGCCGGGACCCGCGCTCCGGACGATCTCGCCGAATCACCCCCGGCATGCGAGAACGCCGGGCCAGTGAACCGGAGGATACCTTGGCCCTGTCCAGAAACGGCTTCGAACCATCCACCGAGGATGCGTCCGAGAGGATCTGCGCGACGCTGATGCAGGCGGTTTCCGAGCGCGCCCTGCGCCCGGGGACCAAGCTCATGGAAGACGTGATCGCGCGCCACTTCGGGGTCAGCCGCACGGCGGTCCGCGGTGCCATCGCCATTCTGGAACGCGCGCACCTGGTCGAGCTTCGTCGCAACCACGGCTCCTTCATCGCCTCGCCGGACCGCGCCGAGGCGAAGCAGCTGCTCGAGACCCGGCGGGTTCTCGAAGTGGCCACCGTCGCCGCAGTGATGACCTCGGCGACGCCGGCGGACCTGGACCGGCTGGAACAGCTGACCCTCGACGAGGAGGTGATCCATTCCGGTGCCGACGACGGCGCGAAGCAGCGCCTGTCCGGAAACTTCCACGTCGAACTCGCCCGCGCCGCCGGCAATGCCGTTCTGGAGGAGGTGCTCGGGAACGTCCTGGCGCGACTGTCGCTGGTAGCCGCGCTCTACGAGCGCGACGACGGGCGCAAGTGCGGCGCCTCGGAGCACCGCGGCATCCTGACCGCGATCCGCTCAGGTGATCGCGCGGCCGCCGCGGAGGCCATGTCGCATCACCTCGACGAGCTCGAGGCCATGCTCGACCTCGACGCCTCGCCCGACAACGAGGACACGCTTTCGACCGTGTTGCGGAAATTCGCCCCACCGCCGGAGCCGGAGCCGAACAGGTCGCGGAGACCGGCCCGCCCTGCCACGCTAGACCTCGCAGGCCATAGCCGACTCGGAGTGCTTCACCTTGCTGCATGTGCACAGGTCCGCTATCCGCCCTTCGCGACCGGAGAGCAGCGCGCTCGCCGACGCTTGACGGCCGCGTATCTGGCCGCCTCCGGTAAGATCCGGTAGCGCCACGTCCGAGAGCTTCATGAAGACCCTCAAGGTCGAGGCCGTCTACCTCACCGAGTACGACACCTGCGACGACGTCGCCGCCGACCTTCCCCGCTTCATCGACGAAGTCTAAAACGGGAAGAGACGACATTCCGCCTTGGGCTATCTCAGCCCCATCCAGTTCGAGGACCGCAACACCCCCGCCCCTGTCGACACAGCCGCCTGATCCTGTCCAACGACAGGGGCGCACTCCAATTGCGGGTCAGGTTTGCAGGCCGACTGACATCTCGTCGCCAACTCCGCCGAGATAGCGCGTGGGCGGCTGCCTGCGCGGTCGGCTGCGCGCCGAGCGTCTGACCTGCCATACGAACACGGGATCATGATCCGCCCCGCTCTTGTGCACTACAGGAGGCTTAGCAGTTTGCGAGCCGCTTCTTCCGACGAGGCCGGGTTCTGGCCGGTAACCAGCTTGCCGTCGGTCACAACGAAGGAGGTCCAGTCGTCGCCTTTCTGGTAGTCGCCGCCGTTGGCGATCAGCATGTCCTCGACGAGGAACGGCACGACGTTGGTCAGGCCGACGCCCTCTTCCTCGGTGTTGGTGAAGCCGGTCACTTTCCGGCCCGCGACAAGAGGCTTTGCCATCAGCGCCCTTCGGATGCTTGAAGACCGCCGGGGCGTGGCAGACTGCGCCGATGGGACGATCGCTCGCCGAAAAGGTCTCGATCAGCGTCTTGCTGTCGTCGTCTTCGGCCAGGTCCCAGAGCGGCCCGTGACCGCCGGGATAGAAGATCGCGTCGAAGCCATCGGCGGAGACGGTGGAGAGCACGGCAGTGTGGGCAAGCACCTTCTGAGCGGCTTCATCGCCCTTGAAGCGCTTGGTGGCTTCGGTCTGGGCATCGTCTGCGTCGCTGCTGGGATCGAGCGGCGGCTGACCGCCCTTGGGCGATGCCAGCGTGATCTCGGCACCCGCGTCCTTGAAGACATAGTAGGGTGCCGCGAATTCCTCGAGCCAGAATCCGGTCTTGTTGCCGGTAGTGCCCAACTGGTCGTGAGATGTGAGGACCATGAGAATTCTCATCGGATCGTCTCCTATGGAAGGACGGTTTCAGTCGTTCAGCTTGATGACGCGCTTGCCGAACGCCTCGCCCCTCAGCAGGCCGATGAAGGCTGCGGGTGCCTGTTCCAGACCAGGGATGATTTCCTCGCGGTATTGGATCTTTCCTTGCGTCACCCATTCGCCCATCTGCTTGGCGAAGTCCGGATAGAGATGGCCGAAATCGTTGAAAACGATGAAGCCGCGCATGGTCATCCGCTTGCGCAGGATCGTACTCATCAGCAGGCCCATCCGATCGGGTCCATCCGGCAGCGATGTCGCATTGTATTGCGCGATCAGACCGCAGACCGGGATGCGCGCGCAGGGGTTCAGCAGCGGCAGCACCGCGTCGAACACCGCGCCGCCGACGTTTTCGAAGTAGATGTCGATCCCGTCAGGCACGGCTGTCTTCAGCGCGTCAGGAAAGCCGTCGACCTTGTAGTCGATGCAGGCGTCAAAGCCCAAGGTGTCGACCACGTGTGCGCATTTCTCGGGCCCACCGGCGATGCCGACGACGCGGCAACCCAGGATTTTGCCGATCTGCCCGACCGTTGCGCCCATCGGCCCGCTGGCCCCGGCGACCACGAGTGTTTCGCCCGCCTTCGGCCGCCCGATCTGGGTCAGGCCTGCCCAGGCGGTCAGGCCAGGCATCCCGAGCACCCCGAGGGCCCAGGACGGTTTGTCGGGATCCTTGCCAATGTTGATCACGCCCTTCCCGTCGGACAGCGCGTAGTCCTGCCAGCCACCGAACGCCACGACCCAATCGCCCCTCGCGAAGCCGTCGACGTCCGAGTTGATGACCTGCGCCACGGTGCCCCCCACCATCACATCGCCGATTTCGACCGGCGCGGCATAGGAGGGCGCGTCACTCATCCGGCCGCGCATATAGGGATCCAAGGAGAGAAATTCGTTCCGTAGCAGCATCTGGCCTTTGCCGGGGGTCGGTAAATCGTCGGTTTCCAGGCGCAACGTGTTGTCGTCGGGTTCACCCCTGGGGCGCTCGGCCAATACGAACTTGCGATTTCGGTTGGTGGAAAGCTTCACGAGTGGGCTCCTCTATCGGGCGGGCCCCGCGCTGGCGGAGGGCATGCAATCGGACAGCGCCTGGCGTCGATCCGAAGGGTGTCTCATGGCGGGCAGGACAAGTCGCCGGATAATCTGTCCAGCCAATAGCTATGATCGTTGACCTCGAAAACAACGCCGCGGTCCGCTTTCCGCCCCTCGCGTCGACTGGTCTACCCCCCTGGAAAGTGGTCCTCCTTGAAGTAGGCTTTTCAGCCTTTGGCAGGATGCCAGGAATGCCGCAGAGAAAGCACAAGCCGGAGAAGATCGTCGCGAAGCTGAGGCAGGTCGACGTGTTGTTGTCGCAGGGCCGTCCGGTCGCATATGCGATCCGCGCGATCAGCGTGACGCCGTTCACATACTACCGCTGGCGCAAGGAGTTCGGCGGGTTGAAGACCGACCCGGTGAAGCGCCTGAAGGACCTCGAGAAGGAGAATGAGCGGCTGCGCAAGGCGGTCTCCGATCTGACGCTCGAGAAGCTGATCCTGCGCGAGGCTGCCTCGGGAAACTTTGAGCCCCGGGCGCCGCCGTCGCTGCATCGATCACGTCATGATGAAGTTCGACGTGTCCGAGAGGCTCGTCGCGCTGGCCACCGAGTACGGCCGCTATGGCTACCGCCGGATCACGGCACTGCTGCGGGCAGCCGGCTGGGCGGTGAACGTCAAACGGGTCGAGCGCATCTGGCGCCAGGAAGGGCTCAAAGTGCCCGGCAAGCAGCCCAAGAAGGGGTAGCTATGGCTGAATGACGGCTCGTGTGTGCGGCTCCGACCAGAGCGTCCCAACCATGTCTGGCGTCCTCGGATTTCACATGTCGAGACTGTCCGAGACATGAAATCAGAGCAAGCGAAGCGCGCAGTGATCTCCGCGGGCCGCGCAATTGGCATTCGCCACAGTGGCACAAAAAGTGCCCGATGCGGTCTCGACAAACCCGCGCAAGTTGCAAAGATAAGTTCGGGCGAGGGCGTAAGACTGCCCGAGTCGGACAACAAAGCGCCATGCACGATGGGGTGATCCGGCTGTCTGATCGGCGAGGACGGCGGAACCTTTGTCTTGCGGGGCTGGAGGGCAGGCAACGGTGTGCCCTTCGAGAATCCGGACTGTATTGACGTAAAGGTCGCACAGTTGTGAGGGAGGGACCCCCAAATGCCGAACACAAGCCAAAGTAACGACCCATGGTTCGTCAACGACCAGACGCCGGACAATCCATTCGGCAAGAGCGATGACTACGGCTCGTTTCTCGACTATCTCGGAGCGCTGGACCGGAGCCTGACGCCGGAGATCGCCGCGGGAACGCTGCGGGTCAATGTCTCCGAGCTCGACGACCATCCCGAGTACAAGGCCGCCGCGATCGGCGCGCTGCAAATGTGGTCGTCCGTCACCCCGCTGAAGTTCGAGATCGTCGACGACGCGCCTTTCGACAGCGCCACCGATTGGATCGAGGTGGTCAGCCCAGAGCTCGGCGAGATCGACGACGGCAGCGCCTACTCGGCCGATCGCTATGTGAGCATCGGCCAGCGCTTCCACGACACCGAGCCCAACAAGACGAGCCTCGGCGGCTACGTCTTCGATTCCTACATCCACGAGTTCGGCCACGAGTTCGGGCTGAACCATCCCGGGCTCTACAACTACAGCGGCCCCGGCGGCCTGCAGATCGGCTATCTCAACAACGCGACCTGGATCTACGATCGCCAGCAATACACCGTCATGTCCTATTTCGACGGGATCGACGTCGGCGAGACCAGCCGCTGGTCCGCCGTGACGCCGCTGATGTCCGACATCGAGGCCGTCATCCGGCATTACTTCTCGACCGTCGATGAGAACGGCGTGCGCACCTTCCAGCACATCGACCTCAACACCGGCGACAACCTCTACGGCTTCGGTAGCACGCAGTTCGGCTACCAGCTGACCTCCACCGGCATGCAGCACAACGTCGGCTTCGTGATCCACGACACCGGCGGCGACGACACGGTCGACTTTTCCGGGTCGACCGCGGGCACGATCCTCGACCTGCGCGCTGGACAGTTCTCGAGCGTCAACGGCCACAGCGACAACGTCTCGATCTTCGCCGGGCACAATGCGGACGCGTCGGACTACTTCATCGAGAACGGCATCGGCAGCCGGTTCGCCGACGTCCTGATCGGCAACGACGGCGCCAACGTCCTGGACGGCCGCGGCGGCGGCGACCGGATGGCGGGCAACGGCGGCGACGACGTCTATTTGGTCGATTCGCTCGACGACGTGGTGCGCGAGGGGCGCAACGGAGGCGACGACACCGTCGTCCTCGTCTCCGCAGGCCTGAACATTCGCAAGATCGCCAACGTCGAGCACATCATCCACGCCGACGAGCGCTCGATGCCGGCCGGCGACGGCGATCCCGCGGTCGGCGTCGGCGCCATCGCCGCGGCCGCCGTTCTCGTCGGCACCAACGGCCACGACACGCTCGACGGCGGCGGCGGCAGCGACAGCATCTTCGGCCGCGGCGGCAACGACCTGCTCATCGGCGGCCGCGACTCGCTGGCCAGCCGGGACATCAACAACACGATCGCCGTCGAAGACCTGGCGGACCAGACCGAGAGCGACGACGGCAACGACACCCTCTACGGCGGCGCTGGCAACGACACGATGCTCGGCGGCCAGGGCAACGACATCCTTAACGGCGGCAGCGGCAACGACACGATGAGCGGCCAGGCCGGCATCGACGTGTTCCGGGGCGGCGCGGGCGTCGACACGGTCGACTACAGCCGGGAGAGCCCGTTCCAGCTGATCGTCAACCTCGTCACCAACCTCGCCAGCGGCGGCACCGCCTCGGGCGACACCTTCTACAGCATCGAGAACCTGATCGGGTCAGACGACCGCACGGACCGCTTCATCGGCACGGCCGCGGCCAATCACTTCTGGGGCCAGGGCGGCGGCGACTACTTCACCGGCGGCGGCGGCAACGACATCCTCGATGGCGGCAACGACGGCGACATCCTCTATGGCGGGACCGGCAACGACACGGTCATCGGCGGCGCCGGCCAGGACTACCTGAACGGCGGCTTGGGCATCGACACGGTCGTCTACACCGGCAGCCTCCAGGGGGTGAAGATCGACCTTGCGAGCGGCACTGCCAGCGGCGGCGACGGCGACGGCGAGGTGCAGATCGTCGGCCGCGGCGCCGCGATCCGGCACGACATGCTGGTCGGATTCGAGAATGCCGTGGGCTCGGCGTTCGACGACCACCTGATCGGCAATGCCCTGGCCAACACGCTCGCTGGCTGCTCGGGCGACGACACGCTGACCGGCGGCGGCGGCGCCGACAGGCTGAACGGCGGCGGCGGCAGCGACACGGCCGACTATTCCGACGCAGCGAGGGGCCTGAGGCTCAGCCTCGCGGGCAGCGGGTCCGCCGGCGATACCTACATCTCGATCGAAAATCTCTCCGGCACCGGCTTTGATGACCGGCTGACCGGCAATGCCGTGGCCAACGTCCTGACCGGTCAGGGCGGAAACGACGTGATCGTCGCCGGCGGCGGCGCCGACACCCTGCTCGGCGACTATGCCTACCAGGGCGACGCGCCGCCGCGTCCCGGCCTCGGCACCGGCTATGCCACGCTGGGGCCGGACGCGACGAACAACTCGATCGCGACGGCGTTCGACATCTCCGACAACTTCTCGCTGGCCAGCGACCCGGACATCTTCGATTCGACGACGACCCTGCATACGTCCGTCACCGCGACCGGGAACGGCCAGGGCGGGTTCTACCAGGTCGATCTGGCCGCCGGCACGATCGTCTCGATCGACATCGACGGCATCGCGGACCCCAATGTCCACGACAGCTGGGTCAGGCTGCTCGACAGCGATGGCACCATCGTCGCCCAGAACGACGATGGCGGCGACGATCCAGGTTCCACGAGCGGCCGCGACTCGAGCCTGGTCTCGGTGATCCAGGAGAGCGGAAGCTACTACGTCGTGGAAGGCAGCTGGACCGGGGCCCCGCCCGACGGCTGGTCGGAAGCCGTGCCCGAAGGCTCGACATACAAGGTGAACGTGTCGGTCGATTTCCCCCCGCCGACGGTTCAGCCCGGCGTTGCAGGCTCCGACACGCTCCTTGGTGGCGGCGGCAACGACCTGCTGGACGGCGGCCTGGCGGCCGACACGCTGACGGGCGGGGCGGGAGAGGACTCGTTCCGGTTCTCGACCGCCCTCGGGGACGGCAACGTCGACCGGATCATCGACTTCACCGCCGCCGACGACACCATCGTGCTGGACAGCCTGGTCTTCGACCGCGCGGGCGGCGAAGGCGCTCTCGCCTCGGGCGCCTTCTTCAGGAGTGCGGCGGGGGTCGCCCACGACGCCGGCGACCGCATCCTCTACGATACCGACAGCGGCGCGTTGTCCTACGACGCCGATGGCACGGGCGACGACGCGGCGGTCCGGATCGCGACGCTGAGCGCACACGCGAATCTTTCGGCCGCCGACTTCACAATCATCTAGGCCGACCGTAGGTGGGGGCGATCCGCTCGCCCCCACCCGAGGCGGTCAAGGAGAGTTTGTGATGAAGCGCCCGACCGACCGCCGCACGATCCTGATGACCGCCGGCGCCGCGGTCCTCGCCACGGCCGCGCGGCCCGTCGTCGCGCAACCGGCCCCGGTCTCCGGCGCAGTGACGTTCGAGAAAGGCGCGGCCGTTCCGAAGGGCACGATCGACATCGCGCTCGAGGACCCCGCCATCCAGGACAGCGCGCAGCGGCGCGTCGCCACCACGCGCGTGGAGAGCGACGGCGCGTCGAAGGCCATCGCCTTTACCCTCGCGCCGCCCGCTGGCTCAACCGTCTCGCCGACGCTGCGGGTCGTCGCGCGCCTGGAGCGTGCGGATGGCTGGCTGCTCGCCCGCGGCAGCGCCCCGCTCGAACCGGGCTCGCCCGCCAATGTCTCGCTCAACGCCGTGATGTACTGAAGCGGCCGGTGGCGCCGCTATTCGTCGAGATTGCCGAAGGGACCGGGCCGCTCGTCGAGCCGCTGCCGTTCAGTCCGCACGAATACGCCCGCCGGCTCGATGCCGTGCGGAGCGACATGGTACGGGCGGGCCTCGATGCCTTCATCGCGTTCGGGCCCGAGAACATCAACTACCTGACCGGCCACGACACGCCTGCCTACCAGTACCTGCAGGCCTGCGTCGTCACCCATGACCAGGCGCCGGTGAACCTGCTGCGCTCGATCGACGCATCGAACACCCTGCTCCGCTCCTGGTCACGCCGCGCAGTCGCCTATGCCGACCACGACGATCCCGTCGCGATGCTGCTCGCCCTGGTTCGTCAGCTGCTCCGTCCCGGAGCCCGGATCGGCGCCGAGGACCGGGCCTTCTTCGTAACCCCGCGGCGCTACCGCCGGCTCGAGGCAGACCTGACGGCCGCGGGCTTCGTGCCGGTCGGCGCCCGCATCGTCGAGGAGCAGCGGCTGATCAAGTCGGACGAGGAGATGGCCAAGATCAGGGCGGCCGGCAGGATCACCGCGGGCGCGATGCACGCCGCCGTCGAGCTGGCGGCGGAAGGCGTCGACGAGAACGCCATCGCCGCCACGGTCTGGTCCAGCCTCGTCGGCGCGGGCGGCGAGTTCCCCGGCCTGCCGCCTTTCATCGTCAGCGGTCCACGCGCCTGCCTCGGGCACGCGACCTGGGGCGGGCGGCGTCTGGTCAGGGGAGACGCACTCAACCTCGAGATCCCCGGCGTGGTCGCGCGCTACGTCGCGCCGCTCTTCCGGACCGGGTCGGTCGGCCCGCCTCCGGCCGAGATGCGCGCCATCGAGGCCGCCTGCCTCTCGTCGCTCGATCTCCTGCTCGCGACGATGCGCCCCGGCATCCCGATCGCGGAACTCCACCGACTGAACGTGGCGAACTTCGCCGGACGCGGTTTCACCCTCGGTCACCGGACGGGCTATTCGGTCGGGGTCGGCTACGCACCCGACTGGGGAGAGGGTGACGTGCTGTCGATCGTCGAAGGCGAGACCCGGGCGCTGGCGCCAGGCATGGTCTTCCACCTCGTCCCGGGCCTCTACGTCCCGAACCGCATGGCGGTCGTGATCTCGGAAACGGTCGCGGTCACCGACAATGGCGTCGAGAGGGTCGCGATCTTTCCGCAGCCGATCTTCGTCGCCTGACCCTGTTTTCAGGTAATGACGCGGCGGAGGAACGCCTGGAGCCGCGCATCCTGCGGCGCTTCGAAGATCGTCGCGGGCGGGCCTTGCTCGACGATGCGCCCGCCGTCCATGAAGAGCACCCGGTCGGCGATCTCGCGGGCGAACTGCATCTCGTGGGTGACGATCAGCATGGTCTGCTTGTGGGCGGCGACCCGGCGGAGGAGGCCGAGAACCTCCCCGACCCACTCGGGATCCAGCGCGGAGGTCGGCTCGTCCACGAGCATCAGATGGGCCTTCAGCGCCATCGCCCGACCGATGCCGACGCGCTGCTGCTGGCCGCCGGAAAGCGCGGCCGGATAGGTGTCGCCGCGGTCGGCCAGGCCGATCTCGGTGAGGATGCCGTCGGCCCGCGCGTCGGCGTCCGCCTTGGGCAGGCCCTTCACCACGGTGAGCGCTTCGGTGATGTTCTGCCGCGCGGTCCTGTTGGCGAAGAGCGCGTAGTTCTGGAACACGAACGAGGTGCAGCGGCGCACCGCAAGAATCTCGCGTCGCGAGGCACGGGCGGCATCGACGGTGAGATCGCCGAGGGTGATCCGCCCGGCGTCGGCACGATCGAGGAAGTTGAGGCAGCGCAGCAGCGTGGATTTGCCGGTACCCGACGGGCCGATCACCACGATGCGCTCTCCCGGCGCGATCTCGAGGTCGATGCCGTCGAGCACGGTGCGGTCGCCGAAGCGCTTGATGAGGCCTTCGACGCGGATCATCGCGCGAAGGCCCGGCCGAGCCGGGCTTCCAGCCGGCGCTGCACGAACGACAGCGTCTCGACGATCGCCCAGTACATGCAGGCGACCACCAGGAACGCCTCGAGGTAGCGGAAGCTGCCGGCGGCTTCCTTCTGCGCCGCGCCCATCATCTCGGTGACGCCGAGGGTGAAGGCGAGCGAGGTGCTCTTGATCATGTCGATGAAGTAGTTGAGCAGCGTCGGCGCGGCAACGCGCGCCGCCTGCGGCAGGATGATCCGGCGCATCAGCTGCAGCTGGGTCATGCCGACCGACTGGCCGGCCTCCCATTGGCTGCGGTCGATGCCGAGGATGGCGCCGCGGATGCTCTCGGCCATGTAGGCCGAGAAGTGCAGCGTCAGGCCGGTGACGGCCGCCGTCACCCCGTCGATGTTGCGGAACGCCGCAATGACCTGCGGCAGGCCGTAGTAGAACAGGAAGAGCTGCACGAGAAGCGGCGTCCCGCGGAAGAAGCTGATGAAGACAGCCACGATGCGGTCGAGCACCGGCACCTTCAGCACCCGCACGACGGCGAGGACCGCCGACAGCACCAGCGCGATCGCCATGGCGACCACCGCCATGCCGAGCGTCAGCGGCACGTAGCGCAGAATGACCGGCACGAGGCCGGCCATGTACTCGAAGTCGATGGCCATGACCTAGGAGGCGGGCGCGGTGACGTCGGTTCCCAGCCACTTCTCCGAGATTTTTGCGAGCGTGCCGTTCTCCTTCAGCTTGGTGATCGCCGCGTCGACCTTGTCGCGCATCGCCCTGCCGGCGGCGTCGTCGCGGAACGGCAGCGCGTTGCGGATCTCGGAAAACGGCGGGCCGGCGAGCTGCAGCGGCAGCGGCGACTTCGCGATCACCTGCGCCGAGGACACCCGGTCCATCACGAAGGCGTCGACCCGTCCCAGGGCGGTGTCCTGCTCGATGTTGCTCTCGTAGGTCTTGATGTTGATCTCGCCTGCGAACGGCAGCTGGCGCAGCAGCTGCTCGAAGTTCGAGCCGAGGTTCACCGCCACGGTCTTGCCGCGCAGGTCCTCGACGCCCTTGATCGTGTCGTTGCCCTTGCGCACCACGACCTGGGCGCCGTCGTAGACATAAGGCTGCGTGAAGACGAACTTCGCCTCGCGCTCGGGGGTGATGGTGATCTGGTTGGCGACGGTGTCGATCCGCCCGGCCTCGAGCGCGCCGATCAGCCCGGAGAACGACATCGTGCTGAACTCGACCGTGTCGCCGGTCTCGGCCGCGATCGCGTTCATGAAGTCGACCTCAAAGCCCTGCAGCTTGTCCTGCTGGACGAAGGTGAAGGGAAAGTAGCCCCCCGACATGCCGACGCGGATGGTCTCGGCAACGGCAGTGTGGGCGACTGCGATCCAGATCAAGCAGGCGAGGACGAGTTTCATCTGCGGTTTCCTTGCTGTTCGATACGACACGTGCCGCGGCCCACCGGGCGAATTCCGGAGCTCTCCGCGCGCCCATCGGCGCTGGACGGCTGAACCTGATGCAAGCCCGAGACGGCGTCCGGGTTCCCCGCAAATCGCAGGCGCCCGATGCAGGCCTCCCCGATCCCCATCCGCGCCTCCTCAGCCATCCGCCGCCCGGGCGGCTTCGTCGATCGCCGCCATGACGTCGCCCGTCGCCGTCTGATGCACCATATGGCCCGCATTCGGGACCGGGCGGAAGGCGCTTTGCGCCAGCGCTCGATGCAGACGCTCCGACTGGCTCTCGGTGTCGATCAGGCGGTCGAGTTCACCGGCGACGATGACCACCGGCATCTTCAGAGCGCCGTACCTGCCCCGCATGGCAAAGGCATCCGGGATCATCAGCGCCAATTCCGCCGCGCTGGCGCGCAGCTGCGAGGGACGAAGCGCAAGTCCCTTCGGGAACCCGCGGGTGAACCGCTGCGGCACCCGCGCCGGTCCGAATATCTTGCGCATCATCACGGGCCAGATGATCCGGCCCAGCAGGGGCGCCAGCGTGTAGCGCAGAACATCGCCGATGATCGGGATTGCCGGTCCGGACAGCGCCAGGACATCCGGGCGTGCGGTCGGATAGTAGTAGCCCGAGGCGAGGACCAGCGCCTTCACGCCGCTGTCGCGCCTCAGTCCAAGGGCCACCGCGACGGACGCCCCCCAGGAGTGCCCCAGCACGATCGCCGGTATCGCGTCCAGCTCCTCCAGGGCCTTGTGGATCAGGTCGGCCTGGGCGGCCGGCGACCAGAGCCTGCCGCGTGGGCGCGATGTGTGCCCGTAGCCGGGCCGGTCGAAGACGATGACGCGATACGTCTTGGCGGCTTCATCGAGCAGGCCGCTCGAGGCGAAGTCCTGGATCATGCTGCCGTTGCCGTGCAGCAGCACGAGCGGCTCGCCTCGACCACGCTCGACGTAGTGCAACCGCACCCCGTCGATCTCGAGGAACCGGCCCTGCGGGGGATTGCGCCGCTCGGCGTTCCTTGCAAGCTGTCGATTGACCAGCGCCGACACCACGAGGGCGCCGATGCCGATCGCCGCTGCGGTTGCATACGGACGGTCCCCGAGCGGCCCGACCGGTTCACGTGCATACGGCAGCGCCACGTCGTGGCCGGTTCTTCGTTTCAGCAACCTCACGTGCGTGCTCCGTCCGCTGTCAGCCGCAGCACCACGCCGAGACTATGCTGCTATGCAGCATCACCCGTTCAATCTGCAGAACACGGGATGGTTCCGGGTGCGGAACTCCGTCATGGCGAAGGTCGTGCAGGCCTGGCGCAGGGCGACCTCCCATCGATCCGCGACAGAGGGGAGCGCGGCGAAGGTTCGACACTCCGGCACCCGTGGCGTGGATGGTGTAGGCTCGGTGAATCACCCACCCTTCCAAGCGAGGACCAGGACATGATCGACGATCCAGACGCGCCGATGACCGAGGCCCAGGCCTCAATCCTGCAGGGCCTCTGCGAGGAGACCGGCGAGCCGTTCGACCCGAGCCTTTCCCGGGAACGCGCGCAGGTCCTGATCGACAGCCTGCGCACCCGCGCCGGGCGCCTGATCGAGCCCGGCGCCGGCGACAACCCCGACATGTCCTGAGCGAACGCGGCGGCGGGGTTGCCGCGAGCGCCCGGTCACTCCGGGGTCATCACCGTGTTCGCCACCCCTTCGGCTCCGATGAAGACCGCCAGCAGCCGCGCGTCCTCCGTCCCGGTGTTGCGGCCGTTGTGCCGCGTGCGGAACGCCTCGAGGAGCGCATCGCCCTTGCGGTAGGTCCGCGTGCCGTCGGGGCCGTAATCGACGGTGATCTCGCCGTCGAGCATCCAGGCCATGAGCGGGGCGTCGTGCAAATGCCAGCCGGTCTCCTGGCCCGGCACCATTGTGACGATCGCCGCGGTCACCAGCGGCGTGCCCGCCGGGTAGGCGATCGCTTGCCCGAGCACCGTCCCGCCGCCCTTGAAGATGACCTCGAGGGGCGGATAGCCCGTCCGCCCCAGCGCAAGCCCGCTGCCGAGCCCGACCGCCCCGGTCAGGGCAGCCGCCAGCACGGCGCCTCGTGAAATCGGCAGTCGCATCGTTGCACTCCGAACCTGCGCTTGCTTTCCGGGCCGAAAGACCCTACATACGCGCGGCTACGTTACCACAATCGCCTTCTGTCTCCGTCTTCGGCTTCAGTCATGTGATTTTGCTCTGACCGACGCCGGGCTGCCGCATATTGCGGGCAGCGAAACGATAGGAGACATCACGATGGCCAATGGCACCGTGAAATGGTTCAACGCCACCAAGGGCTTCGGCTTCATTCAGCCGGAAAAGGGCTCCAAGGACGTGTTCCTGCACATCTCTGCGCTCGAGCGCGCCGGGCTCACCCATCTCGATGACGGACAGAAGGTCACCTACGACCTCGAATCCGGCCGGGACGGTCGCGAGTCGGCAGCGAACCTCGCGCTGGCAGACTGAACGATACCGGGCTCGGGCGGTGCTTCGCATCGCCCGGCGCTCTCCTCTCGGGGCCGCCAGGCTCCGACGCCGATTGTGGCGCGGCGGTCATCGCCACCTCGCCCGCAAACAACAGCCTCATATCAGCTGCACGTTCCGAGCCGCGATCTATCGGCGCACGCCTCGTGGGCGGTTCAGATCACCGCCCAGTCGGTGAAACGCCACGTCACCGGCGCGGCCGGCAGTTCTGCCGGCTTGCGCGGCGCCGGGGGCTCCTTGCGGTCTTTGCTGCTCATGGTCTTCTTCCTCTTTGGATGACGCGGACACGCGCGCCCTGCCCTGCCATCCTTGCGACCTAATGGTTTCGCCGCCGTTGCAGCACGTGTTTCAAGGATGTTTGATCGACGGCTGGTCGATCCAATTGCGGAACCGGCCGCCGGCGAGAACGTTTAGGCAACACCGCAGTTGCAAGGAAACCCGCTCCGATGATCGACGACCCCAAGGAAGCCACCCGCAACCCCAGCCGCGACCCCGACCCGGCCGCCTACAGCAACACCTCGAAGGACCCTGCAGACTGGGTGACCGGCGACGAGCCGATGACCGGGGCGCAGGCCTCCTATCTCAAGACGCTCTGCGAGGAGACCGGGCAGGAGTTCGATCCGAGCCTGACCAAGGCGGCGGCGTCGGAAATGATCGACAGCCTGAAGGAGCGCGACCCGCGGCTGACCGGCCAGGCCACCGGCAAGGCCTGACGCGCGCCGGCTACTCGCCCGCCGCCTGCCGCTCCGCGGCCCGGCGTCGGGCTTCGGCGCGGGCGGCGCGCCCTGCCCGCTCGAGCCGGCCCTCGAGCCAGGCACCGCAGGCGAGGCCCGCGAGAAAGCCGCCGAGGTGCGCCTGCCAGGCGAGCATGCCGCCGAGCCCGAAGTAGAGCACGACGTTCAGCCCCGCCAGCACCACCACCCGGCGCAGCACCGGCCCGGTGGAAGCGCCGGCGGCCTGGTGGCGCCGCCAGTCCCAGGCGATCCAGACCCCGAGAAAGCCGAAGACGGCACCCGAGGCGCCGACCATCGGATAGGCGGAGCTCGCCAGAAGCCCGAAGGTCGCGCCTCCCGCCACCGCGGCGATCAGGAAGATCGGCAGCACCGTCCCCGGCCCGTAGCGGTCGGCAGCGAACCGGCCGAGCGCCAGCAGGATCGTCATGTTCATCACCATGTGCAGCAGCGACCCGTGCAGCAGCGCGTGGCTGAGAAACATCACGAAGGGCTGCGCCGCATAGAGCGGCTGGTCGCCGCGCAGCAGCCCGGCCCAGAACCCGCCCACCAGCAGCACCCGGCTGCGCAGCGAGGGATCGAAGAAGATACCGGCATCCGCGAGGCTCAGCACCACCTCGATCAGCGCGATCGCCCCGACCAGCGCGAGGAGCGCCGGCGGCATCGGCCGGTGCGGGATGGGACGCAGCGTCGCCATCGGCTCAGGCGCTCGCCGCGAGCAGGCTGGCGTTGCCGCCGGCCGCGGTGGTGTCGATGCAGAGGTGCCGCTCGACGACGTAGCGTTCCGGCGCCAGCACCTCGGTGACCAGCGGCACGATCGGGCCGTCCCGCCGGGCGAGCGCGCGGCGCAGCGCCCGGAGCCAGTCCTCGGGCCCGGCAGCCGCGACCAGCGCGAGACCCGCGAGATCGCCGAGGCTCTCGGGATCGATCCGCCCGTCGAGCGCCGCCGCAGGCAGGCCCTTCAGCACCGCCCGCGCGTTCTCGGCGACCGCGAGCACCGGGTTGCCGGCGACCAGCGCCTGCACGACCTGCGCCAGCAGCGCCTCGGCACCCGCGCCGAGGCAGAGCACCCGCCCCCGCGGATGCAGGCTCAGCCGGTTGCTCTCGCCGGTCGGCCCCGGCAGGTCGACGGGCTCCCACGGCAGCGCCGCGGCCGCCGCGAGCGCCGCCTCGGCCCGTCCGCCCAGCGCCGCACGCAATGCCCCTCGCGCCCCATCCCCGACCCCGAGCGCCGCGAAAGCCGACGCCAGCGCCTCCGCCGGCACGACGGCGCCGCCAGGCTCGGCCGCGACCGCGGCTCCCGGCCGCCGTTGCAGGTGCGGCAGGTAGAACGGCCCGCCCGCCTTGGGACCGGTGCCGCTCAACCCCTCGCCGCCGAACGGCTGCGAGCCGACCACGGCCCCGATCTGGTTGCGGTTCACGTAGGTGTTGCCGACGTGGAGCCGCGCCGTGACCCGCTCGACCCGGTCGTCGATCCGGCTGTGCAGGCCGCAGGTCAGCCCGAAGCCGCGGGCGTTGATCGCGTCGACCACCCGGTCGAGCTCGCTCGGCTCGAAACCCCGCCACATGCAGCACCGGCCCGAAGACCTCGCGGGCGACCGCACCGATGCCCGCCACCTCGACGACCGTGGGCGGCACGAACCGCCCGCGTTCCGGGGTGGCCAGTGACTTCACCACCGCGCCCCGCACCGCCTCGCCCGCGATATAACCCTTGATGCCGTCCTCGGCCTCGGCGTCGATCACCGGCCCCACATCGGTCGAGGGCTCCCACGGATCGCCGACCGTCAGCGCCTCCATCGCGCCCGACAGCATCGCCATCACCCGCGGCCGCGCCTCGTCCTGCACGTAGAGGACGCGCAGCGCCGAACAGCGCTGGCCCGCCGACTGAAAGGCCGACGCCAGCACGTCGCGCACCACCTGCTCGGTCAGCGCCGTGGAATCGACGATCATCGCGTTGAGCCCGCCGGTCTCGGCGATCAGCACCGCGTCCGGGGCGGCGTTCCCGGCAAGCGCACGGTGGATCGCCTGCGCCACCGGCGTCGAGCCGGTGAAGACCACCCCGGCGATCCCCGGCGCCGCGGTCAGCGGCGCGCCGACCCGCGGCCCGTCCCCGGGCAGCAGCTGCAGCGCCGCGGGCGGCACCCCGGCCGCGTGCAGCAGCGCCGTGGCGCGGGCGGCGATCAGCGGCGTCTGCTCGGCGGGCTTGGCGATCACCGCGTTCCCCGCCCCGAGGCAGGCCGCGACCTGCCCGGTGAAGATCGCCAGCGGAAAGTTCCACGGGCTGATGCAGACCATCACCCCGCGCGGCGCGCCGGTCGCCGCCTCGGCGGCGTCGGCGTAGTAGCGCAGGAAATCGACCGCCTCGCGCACCTCCGAGATGGCGTCCGCCAGCGTCTTGCCCGCCTCGCGCGTCGCGAGCGCGGTCAGCTCCGCCGCGTTCGCCTCGTAGGCGTCGGCCGCCCGGCGCAGCACCGCGGCCCGTTCCGCCGCCGGCCGCGCCGACCACGCCTCGAACCCGCCCTCAGCAGCATCGAGCGCCGCGGCGACCTCGGCCGCGCCGGCTTCGATCACCTCGCCGACGACGTCGTCGGCATCGGCCGGATTGACCACCGGCCGCGGCGCGCCGCCGGTCGCCGGGACCGCCAGCATCGGCGCCGCCTGCCAGCGCCGCGTGCGCCACGGCTCGCGCGCCTCGATCAGCGCCGTGATCGAGGCCGGCTCGTTGACGTTCCAGCCGACGGCGTTCAGCCGCGGCGCGAAGAGCGCCGACGGCCGCCGGATGTCGGGATGCGCGATCGCCGCCATCGCCTCGACCGCCGCGTGCGGGTCGGCGGCGATCGCCTCCGCCGGCAGGCGCTTGTCGACGATCTGGTTGACGAAGGACGAGTTCGCGCCGTTTTCCAGGAGCCGCCGCACCAGATAGGCAAGCAGATCCCGGTGCGCCCCGACCGGCGCGTAGATGCGGCAGCGCGTGCCCTCGCGCTCGCGCACGATCTCGTGCAGCGCCTCGCCCATGCCGTGCAGCCGCTGGAACTCGAAACCCTGCCGGTCGCCGGCCAGCGCCAGCACCGCGGCCACGGTATGGGCGTTGTGGGTGGCGAACTGCGGATAGAGCCGGTCGCGCGCATCGAGCAGCCGCCGGGCGTTGCCGAGATAGCTCGCGTCGGTCGACGGCTTGCGGGTGAAGACCGGAAAGTCCGGCACCCCCCGCTCCTGCGCCTGCTTGATCTCGCTGTCCCAGTAGGCGCCCTTGACCAGCCGCACCATCAGCCGCCGGTCGAGCCGGCGCGCCAGGGCATCGAGCCAGTCGATCACCCCCCCGGCCCGCCGGCCGTAGGCCTGCACGACGACGCCGAAGCCGTCCCAGCCGGCCAGCGCCTCATCAGCCAGCAACGCCTCGATCACGTCGAGCGACAGCTCGAGCCGTTCCGCCTCCTCGGCGTCGATGTTGAACCCGATCCCGGCCTTCGCCGCCGCCCGCGCCAGCGCCCTCGCCCGCGGCAGCAGCACCCGCATCACGTCGTCGCGGTGCGTCCACTCGTAGCGCGGGTGCAGCGCCGACAGCTTGACCGAGATGCCCGGGCTCGCGGCGACGTCGCCGCGCGCTCGGGCCCCGATCGCCGCGATCGCCCGGGCATAGGCCGCGGCATACCGCTCGGCGTCACGGTCGGTGCGCGCCGCCTCGCCGAGCATGTCGTAGGAATAGGTGTAGCCCTTGGCTTCCAGAACGCGCGCCCGGTCCATCGCCCCATCGATCGTCTCGCCCAGCACGAACTGGCGGCCCATCAGCTTCATCGCCTGACCGACGGCGGCGCGCACCACCGGCTCGCCGAGCCGGCGGATCATGCCGCGCAGCGCCGCCGCCGGCCGCCCCGGATCGTCGTCGAGCACCCGGCCGGTGATCAGCAGTCCCCAGGTCGCGGCGTTGACGAGGCTCGAGGTCGACCGCCCCAGGTGCGCGCCCCAGTTCGACGGCTCGATCTTGTCGGCGATCAGCTCGTCGATCGTCGCGGCGTCCGGCACCCGCAGCAGCGCCTCGGCGAGGCACATCAGCCCGACGCCCTCGTCGGTCGAGAGGCCGTACTGCGCCAGAAACGCCTCCATCACCGTCGGCGACGAGCGCTCGCGCACCCGCTCGACCAGCTCGGCCGCATCCGCGACGATGGCGCGCCGCGCCGCGGGATCGAGCCGCGCCTTGCCCACCAGCGCCCGCACCAGCCCATCCTCGTCGGCATAGGTCAGCGACCGGATCACGGCGCGCAGGTCGGCTTGGGGGGAGACGTCCTCGGGCATCGCCCATGTATATCAGCCACCCGCCCCGCGTCCGCAACTCTCCGTCGCGCGCCGCGCGAGACCGTGATTGCGCTTGATGCCTGCGCCGATTGCGGCTATCAGCCCGCCACCGGGCGATTAGCTCAGCGGTAGAGCGCTTCGTTCACATCGAAGATGTCGCAGGTTCGATCCCTGCATCGCCCACCAACGCCGCCGGTGAGGCAGGCTCCCTCCAGAGCGTCGTTTACTCGTCCCCGCGCCCGGTCCAGTCTGCCCGGCACGAGCTCCGCCTCGGCGGCCGAGGGCTCGACAGGGAGAAACCGATGCGCAAGCTGCAGACCCAGGGCGTCCATCACATCACGCTGGTCGGCGCCGACCGGCAGACCTCCATCGACTTCTGGGAGGGCGTGCTCGGGATGCCGTTCGTCTTCGAGCAGCCCAACCTCGACCGCGCCACCGAGAGCCACCTCTACTTCGATCCCGGCGACGGCCGGCTGATCACCGTCTTCACCGACGAGAGCCGCAAGCCCGAGCCCTCGCGCACCCCGACCGACATCGGCTGCGTCCACCACCTCGCGCTGGCCGTCAGCGCCGCGACGTTCCGCCAGGCCGTCGAACGGCTGGACGAGCGCGGGATCGCCCACTCGGGGGTCAAGGACCGCGGATTCATGGACTCGATCTACTTCACCGACCCGCTGGGGCTGCTGATCGAGCTCGCCGCCTACCGCTTCGAGCCGCCCTGGGGCTGGACGCACGCGCAAGTGCTGATGGAAGCGCACAAAGTCAGGCTCGAGCGCGGCGACTACGCGATCGCCGAGGTCCACCTCGCCGATGCCATCGAGCGGCTCACCGCCAGGAACCGCGACAGCCTCTCCGACGACCGCGCTGCCAAAGACCCGTACGGACCGAAGCCGCCGCGTTAGGAAACGAGTAATAAATCGTTTTCTCGATAAATCAATGACTTAAACAGGCCCCAAACTCGGGGCACGTTCCTGACCCGAGAATTCAAGCGCCTTCCGCGCGGCTGGCCGGAGTGTCGGGCATCATCGTCCGGCCGACCGGGAGCCCGGCGAGGGCTGGCTTCGGCTCGGGCTCGGCCAGGTGCGGGTGCCGGCGGTAGCTCCGGTAGAGCAGGCACGCGGTCAGCCCCATCAGCGGGATCAGCGACCCCATCGCCAGCACCGGATCGCCGACGAGCGCCCCGAGGCTGCCGACCAGGAGCCCCGAGCCCATCTGCATGAACCCCATCATCGACGCGGCCGACCCAGCGATCCGCGGGAACGGCGCCAGTGCCGCGGTGGTCATCGCCGGCATGAGGAACGGCAGGCCGAAGGCGTAGATGCCGACCGGCACCATCACCCTTAGGAAGCTCGGCTCCCAGAAGAGGAGCAGCGTGCTGCCGAGGCTGCCCGCAGCGACGAAGCAGAGCCCTGGACCGACCAGCCGGTAGGCGCTCATCCGCCGCATCAGGCTGCGCGCCACGAACGAGCCCAGCAGGTAGTTGCCGGTCTGAAACAGCATGCCGAGGCCGAAATGCGCCGGCGACAGCCCGACCCGGTCCATCAGGATGAACGGCAGGAAGGTCGCCTGGGCGTAGATCGCGCCGACCCCGCTGGCGATGATCCCGGCCGTGGTCAGGAAATGCCGGTTGCCCAGCACCTCGCCGTAGGCGCCCCCGAGCGCCCGCAGGCTCAGCCGCGCGCGATCCGGCACCACGGTCTCGCGCAGGAAGAACGCCGTCACCAGCACGATGCCGAGCCCGAAGCCCACCATCAGCACGAAGATCGCCCGCCAGTCGGCCAGCGTCAGCACCAGCCCGCCGATCGTCGGCGCCAGCGCCGGACCGACCGCCAGGATGATGCCGATGAGATTCATGATCCGCGACGACCGCTCGCCCTCGAAGAGGTCGCGCACGATCGCCCGCGAGATGGCGATCCCGGCCGACGCGCCGACCCCCTGAACGAACCGCGCCGCCATCAGCACGTGGACGCCCGGCGCGACCAGCGCCACGAGGCTCGCCGCGCAATAGATCGCCATGAAGACGAAGGTGACCGGCCGCCGCCCCAGCGCGTCCGACAGCGGCCCCGCGATCAGCTGCGCGCAGGCGAAGCCGCCGAAGTAGAGCGTCAGCGTCAGTTTCACCAGCGACGGCGTGGTGTGGAAGACCTGGACGATCTCGGTCATCGCCGGGGTGTAGAGCGCCATCGAGATCGGGCCGATCGCCGCCAGGAGCGCGCCGATGACGCTGACCCGCCGCTCGCTCATCACCGGCGGGGGCGCAAGGCTTGCCGTGGCTTCCATGACCTGCGGCTAGCGCATCGGCCGGGGGCCGTCAAATGCCGCAGCCGGCTTTTCTTCGCCCCGCGGGCGCGGTATCAGGCGGCCCACACCAGGGACCCGCCGATGATCTTCTATCCCGCCATCGACCTCAAGGACGGCCAGTGCGTGCGCCTCCTGCGGGGCGCCATGGACCGCGCGACGGTCTTCGGCGACGACCCCGCCGCGCAGGCGCGCGCCTTCGCCGACGCCGGCTGCCGGTGGCTCCACCTCGTCGATCTGAACGGCGCCTTCGCCGGGCGGCCGGTCAACGCCGCCGCGGTCGAGGCGATCCTCGCCGCGGTGGAGGTGCCCGTCCAGCTCGGCGGCGGCATCCGCGACCGGCAGACCATCGACGCCTGGCTCGACAAAGGCGTGGCCCGGGTGATCCTCGGCACCGCCGCGCTGCGCGATCCCGACCTCGTGCGATCCGCGGCCCGCGCGCATCCCGGCCGGGTCGCGGTCGGGATCGACGCGCGCGACGGGCTGGTCGCGGTCGAAGGCTGGGCCGAGACCTCGACGACCTCGGCGACCGACCTCGCCCGCCGCTTCGAGGACGCGGGCGTCGCCGCCATCGTCTACACCGACATCGACCGCGACGGCGCGCTTGGCGGCCCGAACGTCGCGGCGACGGCGGCGCTGGCCGGGGCCGTGGCGATCCCGGTGATCGCCTCGGGCGGCATCGCCTCGATGGACGACCTGCGCGCGCTCAAGGAGAGCGGCGCGCCGCTCGACGGCGCGATCTCGGGACGGGCGCTCTACGAGGGGCGCCTCGATCTCGCGGCCGCCGTCGCGTACCTCGCCGCCTGATGCTCAAGGTCCGCGTCATCCCCTGCCTCGACGTCAAGGAAGGCCGCGTGGTGAAAGGCGTCAACTTCGTCGACCTCGTCGATGCCGGCGACCCGGTCGAGGCGGCGCGGGCCTACGACGCGGCCGGGGCGGACGAGCTCTGCTTTCTCGACATCGCCGCGAGCCAGGAGAACCGCGGCACCCTGCTCGATCTCGCCTCGCGCACCGCCGAGCGCTGCTTCATGCCGCTGACCGTCGGCGGCGGGGTGCGCACGCCCGAGGACGTGCGCGCCTTGCTCCTGGCCGGCGCCGACAAGGTCAGCTTCAACACCGCCGCGGTTGCGACGCCGGAGGTGATCTCCGCCAGCGCCGAGAAGTTCGGCAACCAGTGCATCACCGTGGCGATCGACGCGCGCACGGTGGCGCCGGGGCGGTGGGAGGTCTTCACCCACGGCGGCACCCGCGGCACCGGCATCGACGCGGTGGCCTTCGCGCGCGAGATGGAACGCCGGGGAGCGGGGGAAATCCTGCTGACCTCGATGGACCGCGATGGCACGCGGGCGGGCTACAACCTGCCGCTGACCCGCGCGGTCGCCGATGCCGTCGGCATCCCGGTGATCGCCTCGGGCGGCGTCGGGACGCTGGCGCACCTGGTCGAGGGCGTGACGCAAGGCCACGCCTCGGCGGTGCTCGCGGCTTCGATCTTTCACTTCGGCCAGCATTCGGTCGCCGAGGCCAAGGCGGCGATGGCGGCGGCCGGCATCCCGGTGAGGCTGACATGACCGACACGCTGGCGCGGCTCTTCGCCACCATCGAGGCGCGGGCGGGCGCCGACCCCGCGGGCTCGCACACCGCGGCGCTGCTGGCCAAGGGGCCGGGCAAGTGCGCCGAGAAGTTCGGCGAGGAGGCGGTCGAGGCCATCGTCGCGGCGGCCTCGGGCGACGGCCCCGGGCTGCGCCACGAGGCGGCGGACGTGCTCTATCACCTGATGGTCATGCTGCGCGCTTCAGGCGTCGCCTGGAGCGACGTCCTGGGCGAACTCGAGCGCCGCGAGGGGCGTTCGGGCCTCGAGGAGAAGGCCTCCCGCAGGGACTGACGGCGAGCGCCTTGCGGCCGAACCGAAGCCAAAGATCAGCAGACCAGTTCCGGCCTCCGGCTCACCTTCAGCACGGCGCGCGCGAGATCGAGGACCGAGGTCCGGCTCGTCGCCTGCCTCGCCCCGGCGCGCCGGATTTCGACCTCGAGGCTGGTGGGGTCGACCTCGTCGTAGGCCGCATTCAACCGCGACCAGGCGTCGAGCAGCGTCGCGCGGGCGGGCGGCAGGACGAGCGACATCTCGACGCCCTGTCCGCTGGCGAGGTTTGCGCGGTAGGTCACCGCTGCACAGACGCCGCAATCATTGATCTGCATGGCTTTTCCCTCGACCTTCGGAAGCGTGCTGACCTTTGCTAACCCCGTCGGTACCGGGCTGACTGTGATGAAGTTCACACAATGCCAGTCGGCTTCGGTGTTTTCCCGCGGCGCTGAACCATTTGCCATGCGAGATGTTGAAGCTGCGAATCGAGGAGGGTGGAGCATGACGAACCGGCGGAACGTGCGGCAGATCGTTGCGGCGGGCATCGTGGCTGCGGGTCTCGGGCTTGGGGCCTGCGCGACGATGCCGCCTCCGAGTGACAACACTTACTGCGCGCAGCTCTTCGACCAGTACGACGGGTTCCTGTTCCTGCCGATGCCTTCGGCGCCGGGCTACGACTTTCGCCAACAGCAGCTGTCGCGGATCCGCCAGGCCCAGTGTCTGACGCTGACGCGCAAACTCGCCCCGATGGACACGATCGACGCGAGCGCGTCGCTCCGGTCGCCGCCCGGCCAGGCCCTGCGCTATGCCGTCGCGGTCCAGGCCGGGGTGGTGACCAATCCCGCGGACGAGGCCCGCTCGCTCGCCTTCTTCCAGGAGCATGGCTTCAGGGCGCGCTCGGTCGGCGCCCCCGGCCTCGGCACCCGAATCTACGTCGAGGCTCGCACGACCGGCGACATCCAGGACATCGTCGCGCTCGCCCAGCGCGCCGGCTTCGTCGGCCCCTATCCGTCGCGGTTCGTCACGTTCTAGCGCGCGCTCGCGTTCCAGTCTGGCCCACGGTCAAAGGTCCGGGAGGTGCTTCTTCAGGAAGGCGACGATTCGGTCGATCTCTTCCTGGACGATGGACTCGACGGGGCTGAACGGGCGGCCGTCGAAGTAGCGCGGCGGCGTTCCCGGTCCGTCCGGACTGCCGTGGCCGGTGTCGATCGACTTTCGCCACCTTTCGGCGTGATCCTTCCACTCCTGCTGGTCCACCAACTGCGGGGCGGTGACCCAGACGTTCCAGGTCAGGATGTTGCCGGGCAGGAGCAGGTTGCCGCTGCCGAGGTTGAAGGCGTCCATCACCAGCTGGTTGAAGTCGTCGACGACTTCGTTGCCGACCTTCCGGATCGGGCCGATCCGGACTTCCACGTTCGAGACGGCGAAGGCCTCGTCCACGTGCCGGGCGAAATCCGGGTTCTCGAAGCGCGGGGATTCGCCCATGCGGACCGGCAGGGCCTGCTTCAGCGGGTTCTCCGCGTTGTAGAGGTTGACCTTGATCGCGTTCGCCTTGGTCGAGGGAAACGGCAGCCCGTTGTTCGCGAAGAGGCGCCAGATCATCTTGACGAAGAAGTTCTCGTGCGCGCTCGGGCTGAACCAGATGTTGCCCTCGACGGAGATGTCCGCCGCGAGTGTCCGGCTCGGCTCGTCGACCCAGCCGCGGTTGCCGGTGACGGTGACCTCGATGTTCAGGGTGCCGAACGAAGGCGAGAACGACCCCTGCTGCGGGCAGATCACCGAATAGACCCGCCCGCGATCGGTGTAGCCGATCCGCGAGATGTCCGGGGCGAACATCTGGAAGCACCGCGAGTTTGCGTCGCCCGGGATGGTCAGCCAGCTGAACTGCGGCCAGATCGCCGCCTGCTGGCGCGCCAGCTTGTCGATGTTGTCCATGTTGCCGAGCATCGGCAACGAGGACAGGTCCGGCGCAGGATAGGAAAACGCCGGGTTGGACTGCGCGAAGCCGCCGATCCACCCTGCGGGACTTTCCGGCAAGTCTGCGTTGGCCATCAGCACGTGCCCTCGGTGACCCGGCATTCACCAGGCGGAACGCCGATCCGTGACAAGTTGCCGATGAAAGGCCGATCGATCAAGCCGCTTTGGCCGATCCCGCGGCCGGAGCGCTGTCAGGGGCGCCAGGCGAGGAAGTTGGCGATCAGCCGCAGGCCGGTCGCCTGGCTCTTTTCGGGGTGGAACTGGGTGCCGATGAGGTTGTCGCGGCCGACGACCGCGGTGACCGGGCCGCCGTGGTCGGTAACGGCGAGCCGGTGGGCGGGATCGACCGGCACCAGGTGGTAGCTGTGCACGAAATAGGCGTGGTCGCCGTTGGCAATCCCCGCCAGAACCGGATGCGGAGCCTCGACGACCAGCGTGTTCCAGCCCATGTGCGGGATCTTGAGTGCGGGATCTTCCGGCGCCAGCGCCACGACCTCGCCGGCGATCCAGCCGAAGCCGGGCGTGGCAGTGCCGTGCTCGCGCCCGAGGTCGGCCATCATCTGCTGGCCGACGCAGATGCCGAGGAACGGCGCCCCCTCGCCGATCACCCGGGTCTCGATCGCCTCGAAGAGCCCGGGGATCGCCGCGAGCCCGGCGCGACAGTCGGCGAAGGCGCCGACGCCGGGAAGGACGATGCGGTCGGCCTCGAGCACCGCCTCGGGGTCGGCGCTGACGCTGACCGGACCGGCGCCGGTCTCGGCGGCCACCCGCTGGAAACTCTTGAGCGCCGAGTGCAGGTTGCCGCTGGCGTAGTCGACGATGACCGTGGTCATGCCGAGAGCGTGCCCTTGGTCGAGGGGATCGCGCCGGCGCTGCGCGGGTCGGGTTCCAACGCCGCACGCAGCGCCTGGGCCACGGACTTGAAGCAGGCCTCGGCGATGTGATGGCTGTTGGCGCCGTCGAGCAGCGCGACGTTGAGGGTGATGCCGCCGTTCATCGCCAGCGCGGTGAAGAACTCGCGGACGAGCTCGGTGTCGAACGTGCCGATCTTGGGGCTCGGGAACGCAACGCTCCAGACGAGGAAGGGCCTCCCGGAGAGGTCGAGCGCGGTGCGGACCAGCGCCTCGTCCATCGGCAAGAGGCACGCGCCGTAGCGGCGGATGCCGCGCTTGTCGCCGACCGCCTCGGCGATGGCGCGGCCGATGGCGATGCCGATGTCCTCTACCGTATGGTGGTCATCGACGTGGAGATCGCCGGTGGCCCGGGTTTCGAGGTCGATCATCGCGTGGCGGGCGAGCTGGTCGAGCATGTGGTCGAAGAAGCCGACGCCGGTGGCGTTGTCGTGGCGGCCGGTGCCGTCGAGGTCGAGCCGGACCGAAAGCGCCGTCTCGGCGGTCTTGCGGGTGATCTCGGCGGTGCGCATGGCTGACGGTCCCCGGTGGCTGCCGGCGGCTTATAGCCGGGCCAGCCGGAGCTGTTAAGAGGTGCGGAGCCGGCGGGTCGGCGAGGGCGACCGGATAATCGCTGCGCGAGCCAGGCGGGCGGTGGGACCGGCCATTCGAGGGAACGTGTGCGGGACGTGTCGAGGGGGGCCCGGTTCGTGCCGGGCCGGCGGCGCTGCGGAGGCCCCGTCGCACGGCCACCCAGCGGCACAATGACCCGCCTCCAGCCCTCCGCGCCGCTGCCCGCCGCCCCGTCGAACAGCTGCCGCACCCCGAAGCGCTCTGCGCCGGCGTGCGCTGGGGCGCCGCGCGGCCGCTTTGACGTGATTGTCGCATATTTGACGCAAAGTGTCGTTTTCGACACAGCGAACTGGATGGCTGGTTTCGAAGCGAGGCGAGAGCGTGCTTCATCGGTTCGCCTTCGGCCGAATCGGTCTCGCAATGTTTCCGTATGTTGCAGTGCGGCCTCCTTGCGGAGCGGTTGGCCGGAACGATCCGACGCCGGATCGGGGGCGTGCGGAGGCCAGCGGCGGCCGACCCCCGGGAGCGGGCCGCGGCGCGCAGAAGGCGCCGGCGCTTGACGGCGGGAGGCTTGGAGATGCTGGTTTATTCGTCTTCAGGAGGCGCCGTGAGCCCCGGCCGGCCCCGCGCCGTGAGGCCGGTTTCGGCGAGATTCCACCCGATGGCGGGGTGCGACAAAGACCAACTTTTCCTGACCCGGAAGTTGAGCTATGGTCACGCAAGAAGAAGAACGCTGTGGGAGGAAGCTGGATGCAGGATCGCACCATCGTCGTTCTCGCGACCGACGCCCGGATCAACGAGCGGCTGATTGCGCGCGGCATGGACCCGATGCGTGGGCCGTGCCTGGCGGAGGTTCTCAAGGAAGCGACCGGCGAACGCCTGACGTCTAAGGAGGCGTTGCGGCAGTGGGACCCGGAGCGCTTGGCGGGTGACCCGCGGGTGCGTGCGGTCCTGAGCCGCTACGTCGAGCGGACCGCTTGAAGCGCGGCTTCGGCTCGGGCGGGAGACCCTCCGCCGGTCGAGGCCGCGCCCCCTGACAAACGAGTGTCAGTCACGATAAGGTGGCCTCCTGCCCTCGGGAGAGGAGGCCACCTTGCGACGCGCCGATCGCCTGTTCGAGATCATCCAGCTGATGCGGCGCAAGCCGACGGTGCGCGCCAGCGACCTCGGCGCGGCGCTGGAGGTATCCGAGCGGACGATCTACCGCGACATCCGCGACCTGATGGCGAGCGGCGTGCCGATCGAAGGCGAGGCGGGCGTCGGCTACGTGCTGAAGGCCGGCTTCGACCTGCCGCCGCTGATGTTCAAGGAGACCGAGATCGAGGCGCTGGTGCTGGGCGCGCGCATCGTCGAATCGTGGACCGACAACGAACTCGCCGACGCCGCGAGCGATGCCATCGCCAAGATCGAGGCGGTGATCCCCGAGCGGCTGCGCGGCTACATGGCGCAGACCGCCCTCCTGGCGCCGCCGCGGCACTTCATGGAGCCGATCGGGTTCGATCTCGCCGACCTGCGCCGGGCGGTGCGCAGCCAGATCAAGGTCCACTTTCGCTATACCGACGTGCTGACCCAAGGCAGCGAGCGGACGGTGCGGCCGCTGTCGCTGGCCTATTTCGGGCCGGTGTGGGTGCTTGCGGCGTGGTGCGAGCTGCGCGACGACTTTCGCACCTTCCGGCTCGACCGGATGGCGGGCTTCGCCGTCACCGACGCGCACTTCCGGCCCGAGCCGGGCAAGACGCTGCACGACTTTCTGAAGCGGACCAACACCTGGACCCGCAGCGGGCTCAACGCCAATGGGGAGGACGTCTGATGGCAACCGTGAGGCTCGGAGGACACGGGCTGCCCGTCGGCCCGGAGGATCCGGCGGCGTTCGCGCGGGCGCACCGGGATTTCGGCTACCGGGCGGCGTACTGCCCACCGGTCGAGGTCGGCGATGCCGCCCGGCTCGCGGCGATCGAGCACGCCTTCGCCGGGGCCGACGTGACGATCGCCGAGATCGGCATCTGGCGCAACCTGATCGCGGTCGAGGACGACGTGCGACGGGCGAACCTCGATCACGCCTGCGACTGCCTCGCCATCGCCGACGCGGTCGGGGCGCGCTGCGCGGTCAGCTACATCGGCTCGTTCGCGCCGGACACCGACTACGCGCCCGATGCGCGCAACATGGGCCAGCAGTGCTTCGACGCGACGGTCGAGACCGTTCGGCTGATCCTCGACCGGGTGAAGCCCGAGGCGGGCGAAGCTGGCGCTGGAGATGATGCAGTACTCGCTGCCGGACAGCGTCGACTGCTATCTCGCGCTGATCGAGGCAATCGACCGGCCGGCCTTCGCGGCGCATGTCGATCCGGTCAACCTGATCATGACGCCCCGGGTCTACTTCGACAACGGGGCGCTGATCCGGGAATGCTTCGACAAGCTGGGTGGCCATATCGTCTCGTGCCACGCCAAGGACATCCGGCTGCACCACCAGGCGGCGCTGCACTTCGACGAGGTGATGATCGGCGACGGCGTTCTCGACTATCCCGCCTACCTGCACGCGGCGGCGCGGGCCGGGGTGCCGCTGATGCTCGAGCACCTCGACGGGGCGGAGTACGCGGTGGCACGCGACCGGCTGGTGGCGATCGGGCGCGAGGCGGGCGTAGGCTTCGACTGATATCAGCGGGCTCAGCGACCGACCTGCGTCGCTTGTCCGGTCGGTTCCACCGACAACTGCCCGTTCGAGCGAGGAGCCTCGCAAGCCGCTGTTACTTGGCGACTTTCTGGGTATGGGTTCCGTATGGAACGCATATGGAATCCCGATGGGCGTTTTCGGCTTTGAGGCAGGAGTAAGATGCAGCGGCCGCTGGTATGAGCCAATCGCGGGGACGGGCTCAACGGAAGCGGCGGCCGCTGCACCGATCAGGAGCCGCGCGTGGCGCTCAGTTTTTCAAGGCCGTATGAAAGCCTTGAAGCGCCAATGTCAGTGGCTCTGCGCCGTGCGGCCGGGCATGGCGTGCTCCCGCAGGACGTCGAGCGGGACGGTCTCGAGGACGGAGCGGTGGGTGCTCGCGAGGACCACTCTCGGCGCGACGCCGGCCTCCCAGGCCTCTCGCCAGCGATCGACGCAGAGGCACCAGCGGTCGCCGGGGCTGAGGCCCGCGAAGCCATACTGCGGGCGCGGCGTCGAGAGGTCGTTGCCGTGCCGGCGCGAGAACGCGAGGAACTCGGCGGTGACCCGCACGCAGACGGTGTGGCGGCCGCGGTCGTCCGGGCCGGTGTTGCAGCAGCCGTCGCGGAAAAAGCCGGTGACCGGATCGTAGGAGCAGGGCTTCAGCGGCTCGCCGAGGACGTTGATGCTGGGGTCGCGTGAGGCCATGTCAGTATCCGGTCATCTCGAGGTAGCCCTGGCCCGGATGGCTGCCGGTGATCCGGATCGGGCCTTCCCAGTAGGCGAAGGCGGTGCCCATCCAGCTTTGCGCGTTCAGGGCTTCGGTGTCCACCGCAAGGCCGTGCTTCGGGATCGCGATGTGCCAGCGCACCGGCAGGCGGCGGCCGGCGATCTCGGCGGTGGCACCGGGGGTGACGGTGATGTCGCCGGCGGCCAGCGGCTCGGGGCGGCCGTCGGCGGCGATCCAGGTGCCGGCGAGGTGCGGCGGCGCATCGCGGCTGCGCAGCCGGTAGAGCATGACCTGCGCGCCGCCGGAGAGATGCAGCGCGAACCAGTCCCAGCCCTCCTGCCCCTCCCCGAGCGGCTGGCTCGACCATTCCCGGTCGAGCCAGGCCCGGCCGGTGACCGGGATGGGCCTGCCGTCGAGGGTGAGGCTGCCGGTGACGCTGTAGAACGGCTGGCTGTAGTAATAGGAGGCCTGGCCCTCATCGGACTTGAGGCTGAAGCCGGCATCGCCCTGGGGCACCGGCGGCTTGTCGGTGGCGAGCGCGAGATCGTAGGCGAAGCCCTCGCCCTGCGCCGCGAGGGTCAGCTTCGCGAGGGCGTCGGCGCCCCCGGGTGCCCCGACGGCGGTCATCGTCCAGTCGTCGATCCAGGCCCGGAACGGGTCAAGCGTGACGCCGGCCTGGCCGATGCCGCCACGGGCGTAGGTCTCGGCGAAGCGGTGCGTCGCGGCGGAGGTGACGGCGGCGTGGCCCATCCAGAGCTCGGGGCTGTCCCATCCGCCCGTCCCGGTCCCCGGGGCCGTCGCCTGGCGGAAGAGCGTCCACTGGGCGCCGTAGGCGGTGCCGTCGGCGGCGATAAGGTTGGCCGTGACGTACCACCACTCGATGCGGAAGCCCGGGTGGGGGCCATGGTCGCGGGGAAACTCCAGGTGCGCCGGGGCAGTAACCGCGGCAAAGCCCGCAGCATCGGTGCCGAGGCCGGCATAGCCCTGCGCCGTGGCGGCGGCTGGAAGGAAGAGCAGCAGGGCGAGTGCCTTAGCGTTCATTGCTGAAGCCTTGCAGCAGGGCGAGCGGGGTGGCGCGGCGCAGCCGCAGCGCCGGCCAGAGCGCGGCGAGCGCGGCGGTCGCCAGCGCCAGCGCGAAGAGCGTCACCCAGTGGCCGGGAAAGAGCAGGACGGGGAGCCGCCAGCCGAAGGCGCGCACGTTGACGACCGCGGTCAGCACCCAGGCCGTGGCGAGGCCGAGCGGCAGCGCGGCGAGCGCGGTCAGCGCCGCGAGGCCGAGCGCCCGTGCGAGCTCGATGACGGCGAGGCGGCGCCGGGTGACGCCCATCGCCCAGAGCGGCGCCACCTGCACCAGCCGTGCGGCGGAGAGGGTCAGAAGGCTGGTGAGGAGCGCAATCCCCGCGACCGCGAGGGTCAGCGCGTTCAGCGCGAGGGTCACGGTGAAGGTCTTCTCGAAGATGCGCCGCGAGAGGGTCTTGAGGCCGCGCTGGTCGATCAGTTGGCCGTCGTCGAGCCCGAAGGCGGCGTGAAGATCGCCGATCAGCCGCGGGACGGCGTCCGGCGTGGCGCGCACCGCCATGCGGCGGCGGTCGGGGTCGGGCCAGCGCGCGGTCAGTGCGCCGGTCGCGGCCATCACCTGGCCTTCGGCGTTGCCGTAGTCGGCGTAGACCGCGGCGATGGGCACGGACCAGCCGCCCGCAGGGGTCGGCAGCGCGATCGTCTGGCCGACGCGGAGGTCGAAGCGGCGGGCCAACTGCTCGGAGACGAGAACGGCGTCGCCGCGCGCGACCGCGTCCCAGGCGCCGGGTTCGGCGGAGAGGAGCGGCCAGTTGTCGCGATAGGTCAGGTCGTCGCGGAAGCCGTAGACGTCGATCGGCCAGTCGCGGAAGCGGGCGGAGGCGTTCCAGATCGGCAGCACGACGCGGACCTCGGGCCGGGCCTCGAGCCAGGCGGCGATGGCGGCGGCCTCGGCGTCGTCGCGGCCGGTGACGTAGAGTTCGGCCGCGAGGCGCTGGTCGAGGTAGCCGAGGAAGGTGCGGCGGAAGCTGTCGACCATGGTGCCGACGCCGACGTTGACCGCGAGCGCGAGCAGCAGCGCCATCAGCGCAAGCGAGAGGCCGCCGATCTGCTGGCGCGTGTCGGCCCAGGCCCATTGCGTCACCGGGCGCTTCGCGAAGCGCGCGCCGAGCGCCAGCGCCGCGGCGAGGAGCGAAGGCAGCGCGAGGGCGGCGGCCAGCAGCAGCCCGCCCATCGCGGCGAAGCCCGCGGCGAGATCGCGCCCGAAGGCGAGTGCCGCGAGGGTCCCGAGCGCGAGGACGCCGGCGGCGGCAAGCTGCAGGCGCAGGCCGCGGGCGGAGGCCTCGCGCCAGGCCTCCGGCCGGGCGGGAGCGAGGAGCGGCAGTCTCCAGGCGCGCCAGAGGCTGCTGGCGGCCGCGGCCAGCGCGCCGAGGAGGCTGATCGCGAGGCCCTCGGCCCACCACGACGGGCTGAGCGAGAGGCTGCCCGGCAGGTGCGCGCCGTAGAGACCGCGCAGGCTCGCCGCGACGTCGGGCAGGAGCGCGGCGGCGATGGCGTAGCCCGCAAGGACGCCGACGATGCCGGCGACGAGCGCGAAGGCGGTGAGCTCCAGCAGCATGGCGGCGGCGAGGCCGCGCGCGGAGACGCCGCAGGCGCGCAGCGTGCGGAAAGCCGGGCGGCGCTGCTCGAAGGCGAGGCCGACGGCGCCATAGACGATGAAGAGGCCGACGACGAAGCTGAGGAAGCCGAAGGCGGTGAGGTTCAGGTGGAAGCTGTCGGTCAGGCGATCGAGGTCGCTCTCGCGCGACGGCGGCGCCAGGGTCAGGCGCTGGGCGAGCTCCGGCGGCAGCGGGCGGGTCGCGGCGGTGGCGGGCAGGAGCAGGCGCGAGACGCTGTCCGAGGTGCCCAGGAGGCGAGAGGCGACGGCGATGTCGACGAGGAGGGTGTCGGGCGGCAGGGCGTCGCTCGGCGCGCGTGGCGGCAGGTCAGTGGCTGCGGCGAGGCGGGCGACAGTTTCCGGCGCGGCGAGGGCGAGGTGCGGGGGAGCGAGGAACTCGGTGAGGCGTTCGGCGCCGGAGCCGACGTCGAGCGCTCCAGCGGAGGGCGGAAGGCTGAGCGGGTCGATGCCGATGACACGCAGGTCGCCGTCGGCGCGGCGGAGATCGCCTTCGAGGACCGGCGTGACCTTCCAGCCGGCGCGGCGCAGCGCGACATAGTCGGCGAGCGGCAGGCGGCCGCCGCCAGTGGCGGTGATCGTGGCGGCGGAATTGCCGCCGAGAAGCGACGCGGCGCGGGCGTAGCTGGCGCGGGCCTCGGCGTTCAGCGCCTGCACCCCGCTCCAGAGCGCGGTGGCGACGGCGAGGCCGATCAGGAAGGTCGCGAGCTCGACCGGGTGGCGCCGCCAGTGACCGAGGAGCGCGGCGAGGACGACCCTCATGCCAGGCGGCCGGCGCGCAGCGTCAGCGCAGCATCGGCGAGGGCGGCGAGCCGCGGGCTGTGGGTGACGAGCAGCAGGCTCGCGCCGGCCGCGGCGACGAGGCCGAGGAGGAGCTCGATGACGGTGTCGCCGGTGGCCTCGTCAAGGCTGCCGGTGGGCTCGTCGGCGAGGATCAGGCCGGGGCGTCCGGCCAGGGCGCGGCCGATGGCGACGCGCTGCTGCTGGCCGCCCGAGAGCTGCTCGGGGTAGCGCGCGAGAAGCTCGGTCAGGCCGAGGCGCGCGGTCAGCTCGGCCTGCCAGGCGGGGTCGAGGCGGCCGGCGAGGCGGGCCTGGAACGCGAGGTTGCCGGCGACGTCGAGGCTCGGGATCAGGTTGAACTGCTGGAAGACGAGCCCGATGGCACTGCGGCGGAGCGCGGCGCGGGCGGCATCGCCGAGGGCGGTCACTTCGGCGTCGCCAACGCGGATGGTGCCGCCGTCGACGGCGTCGAGGCCGGCGACGAGATGCAGGAGCGTGCTCTTGCCGCTGCCGGATTTGCCGGTCAGGGCCAGGCTGCGGCCGCGCGCAAGCGTCAGGCTGACGCCGCGCAACACGGGAAGCGGCCCTTGCGCGGTCGGGAAGGCCTTGGAGACGTCGACAACGTCCAGAAGGGGCGCCGGAAACGCAAACGCCGGGGGGATGGCGTCCCCCCGGCGGTCGTCGGCTTTGTCGTGCGGGCTCAGTGCGCGGGCGGGACCGCCGGGGCGGCCGGGGGCGCGAGCGGGGCGGCCTTCGCCGCTTCCGCCGCCTCGTCCCAGTCGATCGCCTCGGGCATCCGCACCAGCGCGTTGCGGAGCACGTCCATCACGTTGCCCACCGGGATCAGCTCCAGCCCGTTCTTCACGTTTTCCGGGATCTCGCGGAGATCCTTCACGTTGTCGGCCGGAATCATCACCGTGGTGATGCCGCCGCGCAGCGCGGCGAGCAGCTTCTCCTTGAGGCCGCCGATCGGCAGGACGTTGCCGCGCAGCGTCACCTCGCCGGTCATCGCCACGTCGCGGCGGACCGGGATGCCGGTCAGGACCGACACGATCGAGGTGACCATCGCGATGCCGGCGCTCGGACCGTCCTTGGGGGTCGCCCCCTCGGGAACGTGGACGTGAATGTCGATGGTCTCGAACAGCGGCGGCCTGAGGCCCAGCTCGGGCGCCTTGGAGCGCACCCAGGACGCGGCCGCGTCGATCGATTCCTTCATCACGTCACCGAGCTTGCCGGTGGTCTTCATCCGCCCCTTGCCGGGCAGCTTCAGCGCCTCGATCGAGAGGAGGTCGCCGCCGACCTCGGTCCAGGCAAGCCCGGTCACGACGCCGATCTGGTCGTCGGTCTCGGCGAGGCCGTACTTGAACCGCTGCACGCCGAGGAACTCCTCGAGGTTCTCTGGCGTCACCACGACCTTTTCGGCCTTGCCCTTGACGATCTCGGTCACCGCCTTGCGGCAGAGCTTGGCGATCTCGCGCTCGAGGTTCCGAACGCCGGCCTCACGGGTGTAGTAGCGCACGATGTTGCGCAGGCCCGCATCGGTCAGCTCGAACTCGGCAGGCTTCAGGCCATGACCCTTCTCCTGCTTCTCGATCAGGTGCTGCTTGGCGATCTCGACCTTCTCGTCCTCGGTATAGCCGGGGATCGCGATGATCTCCATGCGGTCGAGGAGCGGCCTCGGCATGTTGTAGCTGTTTGACGTGGTGATGAACATGACCTGGGAGAGGTCATACTCCACCTCGAGGTAGTGATCCGAGAACGTCGCGTTCTGCTCGGGATCGAGCACCTCGAGCATCGCGCTGGCCGGATCACCGCGGAAGTCCTGACCCATCTTGTCGATCTCGTCGAGCAGGATGAGCGGATTGGTGGTCTTGGCCTTCTTCATCGACTGGATGATCTTGCCGGGCATCGAGCCGATGTAGGTCCGCCGGTGACCACGAATCTCCGCCTCGTCCCGGACGCCGCCGAGCGAGATGCGGATGAACTCACGCCCCGTGGCACGCGCCACCGACTTGCCGAGCGAGGTCTTGCCGACGCCGGGAGGGCCGACGAGGCAGAGGATCGGCCCCTTCAGCTTGTCCGAGCGCGACTGCACCGCGAGGAACTCGACGATGCGGTCCTTGACCTTCTCCAGCCCGTAGTGGTCGTCGTCGAGCACCTTCTGCGCCAGGCCGAGGTCCTTCTTGATCTTGGACTTCTTGCCCCACGGGATCGACAGCATCCACTCGAGGTAGTTGCGGACCACGGTCGCCTCGGCCGACATCGGCGACATCGAGCGGAGCTTCTTCAGCTCGCCCAGCGCCTTCTCCCTGGCTTCCTTGGAGAAGCGGGTCTTGTGGATGCGCTCCTCGAACTCGGAGGCGTCGTCCTGGCCCTCGCCCTCGCCGCCGAGCTCGCGCTGGATCGCCTTCATCTGCTCGTTGAGATAGTACTCGCGCTGCGTGCGCTCCATCTGGGTCTTGACGCGGCTCTTGATCTTCTTCTCGACCTTGAGCACGGACATCTCGCCCTGCATCAGGCCATAGATCGCCTCGAGCCGCTCGCCGACGTCGACCTGCTCCAGAAGCTTCTGCTTTTCCTCGAGCTTGACGCCGAGATGGCCGCCGACGGTGTCGGCGAGCTTGGCGGGCGGCATGGAGTCAGAGATCGCGGACACCGCCTCTTCGGGAATGTTGCGGTTCAGCTTGGCGTAGCGCTCGAACTCCTCGGCGACGGCGCGGCTCAGCGCCTTGATCGCCGACGGGTCGTTGGCGGTCTCGGGAATCTCGCTGGCTTCGGCCTCGAAGTAGGCCTCGTTCTCGAGAAATTGCGAAATGCGCACCCGCACCTTGCCTTCGACGAGCACCTTGACGGTCCCGTCGGGCAGCTTCAGGAGCTGCAGCACGTTCGCGAGCACGCCGACGCGGAAGATGCCTTCGGCCTTGGGCTCGTCCTCGGACGCGTCCTTCTGGCTCGCAAGCAGGATCTGCTTGTCGTCCTTCATCACCGCTTCCAGCGCGCGCACCGACTTCTCTCGTCCGACGAAAAGCGGCATGATCATCTGCGGAAACACCACGACGTCGCGCAGAGGCAGGACAGGGTAGGAAGGACTGCTCAATTCGGTCATGTTTTTGTCCTTATGCTGGCGACGCGCCCGGCCCCGAGATTGGCAGCGGGGCGCATCCTTGAGTGTTCAGATGGCGCACGGCACGTGACGTTTCAAGGCGCTGCCATCTTGCGCGGCGGCTTGCGCGGTTGCAAGGCGGACTGGCGGCATTCAGCGGCCCGGGCAGTCCGATTGCCCTGAAAACATGAGCTTTGGTTATCACGGAAATCGGTGTACGCCGAGGCGATTCCGGAGTATAGTTCGGCGCATTGATCGAGCCGAACTTCCATAGCCCATGCCTTTTTCACGCGAAGACGGGGACGTATTGAGCGTCGCCCGCATCGGGAAAGCACAGGACGCCAATGCAACAGATCGCTCGTCTGATCGCCTTTGGTATAGTGCCGATTGTCTGGGCCGTCTCGGCCCCCGCACAGACGCTTCAGGTCGCGGACACGCCGGCCAGCGACGCCATCACCACAATTCCGACGGCCGGGAGCGACGATGCGCTGGCCGCCGCGGCGGCGCCGGTCAGGGTCGTACCGACGGGCAGCAAGCACAGGCCCGTCACGGTGGCGTTTGCCGTCATACCCTGCGGTCCGACCGCCGCCCTCACGGACGACTGCCGCTAAGGACTGGACTGGAGCGTCGGTAAATCAAACCGGCTATGCAGGCCTGCCGACTCATTGTATACAATTTCGCATACAATGATCCGACGTGCCTGCGCCGACCTTCTCGACACAACCCAGTTCAGGCGCACCCTTAATGGAGCGCCGCCACAGAAAGCAGCAGGAAAGCCAAATGCGCCGCAGCGCTTCCATGATCGCATTCCTCGGGATTGTAGTTGCTTCGACCTGCCCGGCCCTCGGAAAGGGTCCCCAGCCCCCCGTCAACAAGGCGACCGTCGGCGCCGAAAGCGAACAGCCGGGCGCGCCGCTGGTCAAGAGCGCCGGCTCTCCCACGCGAGCCAGCGGCAACACCGCCGTGTCCAACGCGCCGATCAAGAGCTCACCGGCCGGCTCGACGCGTGGCCCGATCGCTGATGCACCCGAAGAATGCTCAGCGAGCGCCCCCGCCGGGACATGCCAGGATCTCGCAAAGAACTAGAGTTGCGCGCTCCGCGGCTTCGCAATGCTATCCTTGCGAAGCCGCATATCCCTCGATCAAGCCAGGATACGCATCCATCGCCGGAAGCGCCTCGAAGCTGTGAACGGCCGGGGTCGTGGCCCACGGCAGCTTTTCGCTGGTCCAGGTCTCGACATAGGGCGAGAACCACGACGGGTCGTCGAGCATCGTCGGGCGTAGATTGACGAACCACTCCATCCCCTCGGTGCGAGTGAAGAGCCAGCTCAGGCAGTTCGGGCAGAAGTGATGGTGCTGGTCGCCGTGCAGTCCGCCGAGCACGGTCGTGCCGCTGGTCACGGCAAAGCCTTCGCTCGGGATGGCGACCGACAGCGAGAAGGCGCTGCCGGTCATCCGCTGGCAGCCGGTGCAATGGCAGGCCATCGTCAGGAGCGGCGGCGCGGTGACCTCGAATCGCACGTCGCCGCAGCGGCAGCCGCCGGTCCAGGGCAGGTTCCAGTCGGGCATCGGCGAGGGTTCCTTCTCAGAGCGGCTCGACGTCGCCCGCGGCCCGGGTGGCGTCGAACGCGGCGATGAAGGCGGTGAGGCGGCCGGCGGCGACGGCCTGGCGCACGCCCGTCATCAGCTCCTGATAGTAGTGCAGGTTGTGCCAGGTCAGCAGCATCGACGCGATGATCTCGCCCGCCTTGAAGACGTGGTGCAGATAGGCGCGGGAATAGCCGCGGCAAGCCGGGCAGCGGCAGTCCGGATCGAGCGGGCGCGGATCGTCGGCGTGGCGCGCGTTCTTGATGTTGACGGCGCCCCGGCGGGTCAGCGCCTGGCCGGTGCGGCCGGAGCGCGACGGCAGCACGCAGTCGAACATGTCGATGCCGCGGGCGACGCCGCCCACGATGTCGTCGGGTTTGCCCACCCCCATCAGGTAGCGCGGGCGGTCGTCGGGCAGCATCGCGGGCGCGGTGTCGAGCACCTCGAACATCGCCGCCTGGCCCTCGCCGACCGCGAGGCCGCCGATGGCGTAGCCGTCAAAGCCGATCGCGGTCAGCGCCTCGGCGCTTTCGGCGCGCAGGTCGGGGTGGACCGAGCCCTGCTGGATGCCGAAGAGCGCATGGCCCGGCCGGTCGCCGAAGGCGTCGCGTGAGCGCCGGGCCCACCGCATCGACAGGCGCATGCTCGCCTCCGCCTGCGCCCGGGTCGCCGGAAACGGCGTGCACTCGTCGAAGGCCATGACGATGTCCGAGCCGAGCAGCCGCTGGATCTCCATGCTGCGCTCGGGGCTCAGGTGGTGCTCGGCGCCGTCGACGTGGCTGCGGAAGGTCACGCCTTCCTCGGTCAGCCGGCGGAGCTGGGTCAGGCTCATCACCTGAAAGCCGCCGCTGTCGGTCAGGATCGGCTTTTGCCAGTTCATGAAGCGGTGCAGGCCGCCGAGACGCGCGACGCGCTCGGCGCCGGGCCGCAGCATCAGGTGGTAGGTATTGCCGAGCAGGATGTCGGCGCCGGTTGCCGCGACGTTCTCGGGCAGCATCGCCTTGACCGTGGCCGCGGTGCCGACCGGCATGAACGCCGGCGTGCGGATCGTGCCGCGCGGCGTCGTCAGCGCGCCGGTCCGGGCGGCGCCGTCGCGGGCCGCGATGCGAAAGTCGATGCCGCTGGCCATGTGCCCCCTGCCCTAGACGATCCGAGCGGTTCTCTTATATATTCGGTCAGGAATTCCAAGGGGAGGACGCCTCCATGAACATCGAGACGGAAACCCCGGTCGAGGGCGAGCCGCTGATCCGGCCTTCGACGACCGGACATCCGCTCTACGATCAGGTGGTGGAAGCCTGCCGCACGGTGTTCGATCCGGAGATTCCGGTGAACATCTACGACCTGGGCCTCGTCTACACCATCGAGATCAACGACGAGAGTGACGTGAAGATCTTCATGTCGCTGACGGCGCCCGGGTGTCCCGTCGCCGGCGAGATGCCGGGCTGGGTCGCCGAGGCGATCACGCCCGTCCCGGGGGTGCGGCACGTCGATGTCGAACTGGTCTGGGACCCGCAGTGGGGCATGGACATGATGTCGGACGAGGCGCGGCTGGAACTCGGCTTCATGTAGTCCCTTGCCGCGCTCCGGCGCGGGCGGCATGGTTTTCGCCAAAGCCCGTGACGGAACCCCGATGCCGCAGTCCCAAGCGCAATCCACGGCTGCCGATCTCGCGGTCCTGACCGGGGACATCATCCGCTCCACCCGCCTGGCGCCCGCCGTGCTCGATGCGGCGATGGCGGCGCTGGCCGCGGCGGCGGACGAGATGGGTCGTTGGGACGGGGCGGTCGAGGCGCGCTTCACCAGGTTCCGCGGCGATGGCTGGCAGTGCCTGGCGCCCTCCCCTTCCCAGGCGCTGCGGGGCGTGCTGTTCATGCGGGCCAGCCTCAGGGCGATCGACCGCGACACCGACACCCGGGTGTCGGTCGGGATCGGCCCGGGGACCGTGACTGGCGATCTTGCGGCGGCGAGCGGGCCGGCCTTCGAGATTTCGGGGCGCGGGCTCGACCGGATGGCGCGGGCGCAGCAGCTCGCAATCGGATGGAGCGAGCCGCCGCCGGCGGCCGCCGTGATCGGCGCGGTCTTCGCGCTCAGCGACGAGATATCGCGGCTCTGGACGCCGCGGCAGGCGGAGGTGCTGGCCGAAACCCTGTCGCCGGGCGACGAGGTCCAGGAAGCGCTCGCCGCGCAGCACGGGGTAAGCCAGCAGGCGATCGCCAAGCGGCTCAGCGGCGGCGGGGACTGGGCGGTGCAGCGGGCGCTCGCTGCCTTGGAGGCGATGGCGTGACATCGATAAACACAACCTGTTCGGGTTGTTATTCCAGATACAAGCCTATGGGGTTGTTATCGGCAATACAGCCCATTTCGGTTGTTTCCTGCAGTCTGCGCCATCGTGCTTGAAACCGCGATAGCGCTCGGCTTCGGGCACCTTCTTGCGGACTTCCTGCTTCAGACCAATGCGATGGTGCGCGAGAAGACCCGCCCAGCCATCCTGTTGCTCCATGTCGGCATCGTCGCCGCGGCGAGCTGGCTGGCGCTCGGCCTCTCGTTCCGGCCCGGATTGATCCTGCTGATCGCCGCGAGCCACTATGCGATCGACTGGATCAAGCTGCGCTACGGCGGGCAGGCCTTTGCGCCTTTCGTGATCGATCAGGCGGCCCATTTCGCGGTCATCGTCCTCGCCGCATCGCTCTGGCCGGCGGCCTACGCCGGCGGCCTCTGGGGACTGACCGTCTCCAGCCCCCTGGCGGAAATCCTGGCGTCCCTGCCGCAGGCGATGACGCTCGGCGCCGGGGCGATCGCGGCGATCTGGGCCGGAGACTATGCCGTCCGGGCGCTGATGGTCGCGCTGACGCCGCCCGACCCGTCGAGCCTGCCGATGGGCGGCCGGCTGATCGGACGGCTGGAGCGCGCGATGATCCTGATGCTGGTGGTCGTCGGCCAGACCGACGCCATCGGCTTTCTGATCGCCGCCAAGTCGCTGCTGCGCTTCAACGAGCTGGCGCGCGACGCCGACCGGCTGACCAGCGAATACGTCATCATCGGCACGCTCGCGAGCTTCGCCTGGGGACTGGCAGCGGCCTTCGCCACCACAGCGACGCTGGGGGCGCTCGCCGCCTCTTGAGGCGCGAGGCCGCGCGCACTACCTTAGCCGGGCAGACGAACCCGAGGACCAAGCGCCATGTTCGGCATCCCAGGCAAGCCGCCCGTCACGATGACCCCGGCGGCAGAAGCGCAGATCGCCCGCCTGATGGCCAAGGGCGACACCAAGGGCCTGCGCATCGGCGTGCGCAAGGGCGGTTGCGCCGGCATGGAATACACCATGGAATACGTCGCCGACATCGCGCCCCACGACGAGGTGGTCGAGAGCAACGGCGCCCGGGTCATGATCGCGCCGATGGCGCAGATGTTTCTCTTCGGCACCGAGATCGACTACGCCTCCGGTCTGATCGAATCGGGCTTCAAGTTCAACAATCCCAACGTGACCGAGGCCTGCGGCTGCGGCGAATCGATCAAGTTCGCCGGCACCTGAAATGGCCGTCTCGGCCGCGACCCGCGAGTGGGTGCTGGAGGTCTTCGACGACCTCGGCGGGGTCACGGTCCGCCCGATGATGGGCGGGCTGGCGGTCTATCGCGATGGCCAGATCTTCGCGCTCGCGAGCGGCGACGACCGCATCTATCTCAAAGCGACCGGGACGTTGGCGGAGGCGCTGGCCGCCGAAGGCTCCGAGCAGTTCAGCTACCAGCGCGCGGGCTCCGGGCTGACGCGCATGGGCTACTGGACGCTGCCCGAGGCCGCGGCCGACGACCCCGAGGCCGCCTGCGACTGGGCGCGCCGCGTCCTGGCCTTTCACGAACCCGACTTCTCCTAGCGAATTCGGCGTCAGCCGGCCTTGCGCTCGAGCTCGCTCCCGGGCGCGAGCCGGTAGTGCGTGGCGAGCCGCTCGAGCCCGATCTTCAGCACCACCTTGCCGGAGCGGGCCGACCAGCCTAGGCGTTTCTCTGCGGTTTCAAGTCCTTCGAGGAAGCAGCAGATGCGAAAGACGATGTCCGAGAGGCCGGGTCCGAGCGCCTGCATGGCCCGCGCAACGCGCACGCGCGCGTCCTGCGGGCCTTCTGCGGGTCCGCGACCCGGATGTGAGCCCCGCGATCCGCCTGCCGTCAGGAACCGCTCCCAGTTCTGGGTGACGCGCGGCCCCATCTGGGCGAGCTCGAAATCCTCGCGCAGCCGCTCGCCCGCCTCGATCAGGTCGAGCGTCAGGTAAGCCGTCCCGTCCTTGTCCCGCTTGCGGCCAAGGACGGAGAGCGGGCTTTCGGCGAGGTTGAAGCGCAGCCTGCGCGCGCCGGAGCCGTCGTCGGAGGCGACGGTCCGCTCTGCGAAGAACCGGTGCTGCTCCTGGAACGGCGACTGCGCCTCGGCGAAGCCGTCCTTGGGGGCGCGGCCGATGCGCTCCTCGGTGAGGAGCCGCTTCAGCGCGGCGCGGCCGACCGGGGTGATGGTGTAGCAGGCGATCTTGCCGGCCTTGTCGCAGCCGATCCAGTCCTGGAGCGCGAAGGCGTGGGCGACGTCGCGGTCGACGACGGCGATGCGATTGGTCTTGCCCGGCACCACCTCGCGCAGCACCACGGCGCGCTCCATCTCGGGGGAGACCGCGAGGAAGGCGCCCTTCTCGCAGAGCCGGCGCAGAATCCGCCGGGCCTCGCGCTCGATGGCCGGATCGGAGCGCTCGGCGGGCTTGGCGGCCTGGTTCGGCATCGGGGGCACCTCCTTGGCAGTGGCAGCGCATTCGGCGGCGTGGCGGCGGGCGAGATCCGCCAGCGCCTCGTCGATCAGCGGGTCTTCCTCGCGCCAGACCTCGACCCGCCGGATCTGGCGCAGCACGGTGGAGGCGTGGCATCCGCGGGAGCGGGCGAGCGCCCGCAGCGGGACCCCGGCAGCATGCGCGACGTAGGTGACGGCGAGGTCCGGGAACCAGCCGGGGATCACGGCAGGAGACCCCGGGACGGCACACGCATGGCGATTGGGAGAAGCGGACGGAAGCACACGGGGCCATCCCTTTCACGGCATTTTTCGCAAACTCGTCTTAAAGTTGATTCATGAACATAACCTTACCTGCTGGAAATCGCTTGGCTTTCCACGTTGCGTGACCGCAAGGGCAGCGCGCGGTACTCGCGAAAGTTGCGCAACCGGGTATTTCTTGAGCGATCATGCAAGCGCGTGAAACGCTTTTGAAGGACTCGCCATGACCGACCTCGCCTCCGTGCTGAATGCTTTGCGCCGGCCGAAAATCCTGATCCGGGCCGCGCGCGCCGGGGTTGTCGACTACCGCCGCGAACGCGACCTGAAGCGCTTGCTGCGCCAGTCGCGGAGCGCCGCGCCGCACCACGCGATCGGCAGCCTGCTTGTCGAGGAGGACCGCCTCGAGAGCACGCGGACCGCGGGCGAGGCGACCTACAGCATCCAGCGGCACGTGGCGGTACTGACGGCGATTCTCGCCGAAGCGCGGCTTCTGGCGGTTGCCGCTCCGCAGCTTTGACCGGGAACAAAGCGGGTAGCGCGCGCATTGCCGGGTTGCCATTCCGCTATCGCTGGAGTTAGTACCCGCCGTGACCGGTCGCCTCATCATCGCCTCTAACCGGGTCGCAAGCCCGGGCGCCCCGCGCGCTGGCGGACTCGCGGTTGCCCTCTGGGACGCGCTCAGCGAACGCGGCGGCGGCGTCTGGTTCGGCTGGTCCGGCGAGACGCTGGAGCGCGAGACCCGTGGCGTGCGGCTCTTCGCCGAGGACAACGTCGACTTCGCGCTCGCCGACCTGACCCAGACCGAATACGAGGGATACTACCTCGGGTATGCCAACCGGGCGCTCTGGCCGGTGTTCCACTACCGCACCGACCTCGCTCACTTCGACGAGGCGGAGTTCGAGGCCTACGAGGCGGTGAACCGGCGGTTCGCGCGGCTGCTCGCGCAACTGACGCGTGACGAAGACACCGTCTGGGTACACGACTACCACTTCCTGCTGATGGGGCAGGAGATGCGGGCCTCGGGCTGGAACGGGCTGATGGGCTTCTTCCTGCACATCCCGTTTCCGGCGCCCGAGGTGTTCGCCTCGCTGCCGCAGCACCAGCGGCTGGCGCGCGGTCTCTGCGCCTTCGACCTCGTCGGTTTCCAGACCGACCGCGATACCGCCAACTTCAGGCGCTACCTCGTCGAACAGGCCGGCGGCACGCTGCTCGAAGACGGGCGCATTCAGGCGTTCGACCGGACGCTGCGGGCCGATTCGTTTCCGATCGGCATCGACCCCGACGACATCGAAACCCAGGCCGAGGGCGATGAAGGCCGCTCGGCCGCCGGCCGGCTGGGCCGAATCACCGAGAACCGCTCGCTGGTGATCGGCGTCGACCGGATGGACTACTCCAAAGGGTTGCCGCAGCGCATGGAAGCGTTCGGGCGTATGCTCGACGACCACGAGGAGCTGGCGGGAACGGTGAGCTTTCTGCAGATCGCACCACCGTCGCGGGAGGCGGTGGACGCCTACCAGGTGCTGCGCGAGGAGCTCGACCGGCTGGCGGGGCGGATCAACGCCGATTACGCCGATCTCGACTGGATGCCGATCCGTTACCTGGCACGCAGCTACTCGCGCGGGGCGCTTTGCGGGCTCTTCCGGCTGTCGCGCGTCGGGCTGGTGACGCCGCTCTACGACGGGATGAACCTCGTGGCCAAGGAGTTCATCGCGGCGCAGTTGCCGGAGGATCCGGGGGCGCTGGTGCTGTCGGAGTTCGCCGGCGCGGCCGAGGAGCTGCAATCGGCGCTGCTGGTCAACCCGCACGACATCGCGGCGACGGCGGACGCGATCTATCGGGCGCTGTCGATGCCGGTCGAGGAGCGGCGCGAGCGCTGGACCGACCTGATCCGTGCGGTCAAGGAGCGTGACATATCGTGGTGGCGGCGCAAGTTCCTCGACGCGCTCGAAGCGACGCGGCTCGACGCGTGAACCTCGGCGATCTGCAGGGCCTGGAGCTGCGGCCGGGGGATGCGCTGTTTCTCGACTTCGACGGCACGCTTGCGGAGATCGGACCCGATCCCGACGCCGTCGGGCTGCCGCAGGAGACGGCGCAAGCCTTGTCGCGCCTGGCGGTGCGGCTCGGCGGCGCCGTCGCGCTGCTCAGCGGACGCGACCTGCGGGACCTCGCACGGCGGACGCCGGCCGAGGTTTGGCGCGCCGGCGGCCACGGGATCGAGGTCCTGGCCCCCGGCGGCGCCCTGCCCCCGCCGCCGCCGCCCCCCTCCGAGGCGATGCTTGCCCCGATGCGGGAGGCCGCGCGGGAACCCGGGGTCCGGCTCGAGCTGAAGGGCCCGGTCGCGGCGCTGCACTATCGTGCGGCGCCCGAGGCCGAGGCCCGGTGCCTGGCGGCGGCGGACGCGGCCGCAGGGACCGCACCGGAGCTCGTCCGGCAGGCCGGCAAGATGGTGGTCGAGGTCAAGCCGGAGACGGCGCACAAGGGAAGCGCGCTCCGGCGGCTGATGGACCGGGCGCCCTTCGAGGGGCGGCGGCCGGTGATGCTCGGAGACGACACGACCGACGAGGACGCCATCGCGGCGGCGCAGGACCTCGGCGGCGTCGGGGTCAAGATCGGGGACGGCGACACGGTGGCCGCGCTGCGCGCCCCCGACCCCGCGGCGGTGCGGGCCTGGATCGCTCGCGAGGCAGGCTGACAGCCCTTTTCGCGCGGCGCCAAGAATTGGCGAATGCAAACCCGAGTGATTACAAAGACTTATCCGCAATTTCACGCGTGTTATCCTGCGATAACACGCCGGTGGCCTAGCCGAAGGCGTCGGGCTCGGAGGCCTTGCGGCGGGCGATGAAGTCGCCGAGCGCCTCGGCGGTGCCGGGATCGATCGGCGGCGCCTCGTATTCCGCCAGCATCTTCCTGACGCGGACGTTGGCGAGCTGCATCGAGTCGAGGCCGCCGTCCTCGGCCCAGGTTTCGAACGGCCGGTAGTCGAACACCTGGCTGCGCCAGAACGCCGTCTTGAAGTTGTCCTGGGTGTGCTGGCAGCCGAGAAAGTGCCCGCCGGGACCGACCTCGGCGATGGCGCCCATCGCCTGGCCGTTCTCGCTGAGGTCGATCCCCTCGGCCAGCGAATGCAGCACCCCGAGCTGGTCGGCGTCGAGCACGAACTTCTCGTAGGACGACACCAGCCCGCCTTCGAGCCAGCCGCAGGCGTGCAGCATGAAGTTGACCCCGCCGAGCAGCGCCGCCTGCAAGGTGTTGGCGGTCTCGTAGGCGGCCTGCGCGTCGGGAAGCTTCGAGCCGCAGAGCCCGCCGCCGGACCGGAACGGCAGGTTCAGCCGGCGGGCCAGCTGGCCGGCGCCCCACAGGATCTTGCTCGCCTCCGGCGTGCCGAAGGTCGGGGCGCCCGAGTTCATGTCGATCGAGGCGACGAAGGCGCCGAAGATCGCCGGCGCCCCTGGATTGACGAGCTGGGTGTAGGCGACGCCGGTCATCGCCTCGGCCAGCACCTGGGTCAGCGTGCCCGCGACGCTGACCGGCGCCATCGCGCCGCCGACGATGAATGGCGAGACGATCGTCGCCTGCCCGGCGCGGGCGTAGACCTCGAGCGCACCGATCATCGTTGCGTCGAACACCAGCGGCGAGTTGATGTTGATGAGCGAGGTCATGTAGCAGTTCGGCCCGACGTTCTCGGCCCCGAAGAGGATGCGGCACATCTCGACCGAATCGGCGGCGCGCGACGGCTCGGTGACCGAGCCCATGAACGGCTTGTCAGACAGCGTCATGTGGGCGAGCAGCATGTCGAGGTGGCGCTTGTTGACCGCGATGTCGGTCGGCTCGCAGACCGTCCCGCCGGAGTGGTGCACCCACTGCGACAGGTAGCCGAGCTTCACCAGGTTGCGGAAATCCTCGATCGTGGCATACCGGCGGCCGTTCTCCATGTCGCGCACGAAAGGCGGCCCGTAGACCGGCGCCAGCACGAGGCCCCTGCCCCCGATGGTGACGTTGCGTTCGGGGTTGCGGGCGTGCTGGACGTAACTCGCCGGCGCCGTGGCGCAGAGGCTGCGCGGCAGACCTTTGGGCATGTGCACCCGGTCGCCGCGAACGTCCGCGCCGGCATCGCGCCAGAGCTCGAGCGCCGGCGGGTTGTCGGCGAAGCGGACGCCGATCTCCTCGAGCACCCGGTCGGCGTTGGCCTCGATGAGGGCGAGACCCTCCTCGTCGAGAATTTCGTAGTTCGGGATGCGGCGCCGGATGAACGGCGCGGTCCAGACGCTCGGGGCGGAGCGCTCGGCGCGCCGGGCCGCCCCGCCGCCCGACCGGCGGTGCCGGCCAGACGGGCCGGCTGCGGCGGTGACATCGTTCATGGCAGGGCTCCTCCCCTTGTTCCCTCCGGTTTAGCCTCCACCGCGCCTGCCGTCAGGTGGATTTCGGCACCGCAGCCGCCTTTCGCGACATCCCCTGCGGCACCGGATTGCCGAGGCGGCGCGCACGCGGGATTCGCAGGTGCATGACGGGCGGGCGCAGGTTTTACTCCCGCATGCGAGTCGTTCGCCGCGAAGGAGGGGGCCATGCCTGCAGTCACGACCAAAGACGGAACCGAGATCTTCTACAAGGACTGGGGAAGCGGTCAGCCGATCGTGTTCAGCCATGGCTGGCCACTGTCGGCGGACGACTGGGACACCCAGATGATGTTCTTCCTCGGCAAGGGCTTCCGGGTGATCGCCCATGACCGCCGCGGGCACGGCCGCTCGACCCAGACGAGCGACGGCCACGACATGGACCACTATGCCGACGACCTCGCAGCGGTGACCGAGCATCTCGACCTCAAGGACGCGGTACATGTCGGCCACTCCACCGGCGGCGGCGAGGTCGCGCACTACCTGGCCCGCCACGGCGAGAGCCGGGTGGCCAAGGCGGCGCTGATCAGCGCCGTGCCGCCGCTGATGGTCAAGACCGAGGCCAACCCCGGGGGACTGCCCAAGGAGGTATTCGACGGCCTGCAGGTGCAGGTGGCCACCAACCGGGCGCAGTTCTACTACGACCTCCCCGCAGGACCGTTCTACGGCTTCAACCGCCCCGGCGCGAAGGTCTCCGAGCCGGTGATCCGGAACTGGTGGCGCCAGGGCATGATGGGCGGCGCAAAGGCGCACTACGATGGCGTCGTGGCGTTCTCGCAGACCGACTTCACCGAGGACCTCAAGAAGATCACCGTTCCGGTGCTGGTGATGCACGGTGACGACGACCAGATCGTGCCGTACGCCGATTCGGCGCCGCTGACCGCCAAGCTGCTGAAGAACGGCACGCTGAAGACCTACAAGGGCTTTCCGCACGGCATGCCGACGACGGAAGCCGAGACGATCAACGCCGACCTTTTGGCGTTTATCCAGAGCTAGCCGACCAGGCGGCGCCGGGACTCCGTCCGGCGCCGCCTCGGCCTTCCCTTGCACCGCGGCGCCGGGGCTCGTATTGCCTCGCCATGACAGAACCCGATCACCAGCGCCTCCTCATCGTCGACTTCGGCAGCCAGGTCACCCAGTTGATCGCGCGGCGGCTGCGCGAGGCGCGGATCTACTGCGAGATCCACCCCTACCAGAAGGTCGATGCGGCGTTTCTCGCCGATTTCCGGCCCCTGGCGGTGATCCTCTCCGGCGGACCGGCCAGCGTTACCACTGACGGCAGCCCTCGGGCCGCGCCGGAAATCTTCACGCTCGGCGTGCCGGTCCTCGGCATCTGCTACGGGCAGCAGACCATGATGCTGCAGCTCGGCGGCCAGGTCGAGGGCGGGCACTACGCCGAGTTCGGCCGGGCCTTCGTGACGCCCGCCGGGCACGGGGACGACCCCCTCTTCCGCGGCCTCTTCCTGACCGGGCGCGAGGAAGTCTGGATGAGCCACGGCGATCGGGTGACCGAGCTCGCGCCGGGCTTCGAGGTCTTCGGCACCTCGCCCAACGCGCCTTTTGCCATCCTCGGCGACCCGGAGAGGCGCTTCTATGCGGTGATGTTCCACCCGGAAGTCCATCACACGGTGAACGGCGCGCGGCTGTTGCAGAACTTCACCGAGCTTGCGGGCTTCAGGGGCGACTGGACGATGTCGGCCTACAAGGAGCAGGCGATCGAGCGCATCCGCGATCAGGTCGGCGACGCGCGGGTGATCTGCGGACTGTCGGGCGGGGTCAATTCGTCGGTAGCGGCGGTGCTGATCCACGAGGCGATCGGCGACCAGCTCACCTGCGTCTTCGTCGACACCGGGCTGATGCGGCAGGGCGAGGCCGAGGAGGTGGTGGGGCTCTTCCGCGACCACTACAACATCCCGCTGATCCATGCCGACGAGAGCGACCTGTTCCTGGACGCGCTCGAGGGGGTCGACGACCCCGAGACCAAGCGCAAGATCATCGGGCGACTGTTCATCGAGGTGTTCGACAAGCACGCAGCGGCGGTCGGCAACGCCGCGTTCCTGGCGCAGGGCACGCTCTATCCCGACGTGATCGAGAGCGTCAGCTTTTCCGGCGGCCCCTCGGTGACGATCAAGAGCCACCACAACGTCGGCGGCCTGCCGGAGCGGATGAACCTCAAGCTGGTCGAGCCGCTGCGCGAGCTCTTCAAGGACGAGGTGCGCGCGCTCGGGCGCGAGCTCGGGCTGCCGGAGAGCTTCGTCGGGCGGCATCCCGTTCCCGGGACCGGGGCTGGCGATCCGCTGCCCGGGCGGGATCACCCGGGAGAAGCTGGCGATCCTGCGGCAGGCGGACGCGGTCTATCTCGACCAGATCAGGAAGCACGGGCTCTACGACGCGATCTGGCAGGCGTTTGCGGTGCTGCTTGCCGGTCCGCACCGTCGGGCGTGATGGGCGACGGGCGGACCTACGACTATGTTTGCGCGCTGCGGGCGGTGACGAGCGTCGACGGGATGACCGCGGACAGCTACCCGTTCGAGCACGCGTTCCTGAGCGAGACGGCGACGCGGATCATCAACGAGGTCAAGGGGATAAACCGCGTCACCTACGACGTGACCTCAAAGCCCCCCGGCACGATCGAGTGGGAGTGAGACCGGGGCGAACTCGCCTGGAGCCGACTGCCGCGCGTTTTGCAGGCTGTGCTCGGTGCGCCACCGCGCATCGTCGATTGAGAGGCTCGGATTTGGCGGCACCGGGAAGCGCCATTGCCGGTTGAGCCTGTTGATGTCGTAGCCCGGCCAGAACGGCGTCACCATGAAGCGGCCGATCGCCTTCATCCGTTTGCCGAGCGTCACCGTGGCAAAGGGCAGTGCTGCGTAGCGCCGGGCGGTGGTTTCGAAGCTCTCGGCCGGCGTGCCGGTCAGCTCCTCGACCACGCCGGTGACGCCGCCTTCGAACGAGAAGGCGCCGGCCTTGTTGTCGACGATGTAGTCGCGCAGGCTGCTGATCAGGAAGGGATCGACGCCCTGCATCCGGGCGACCTTGCTGAACATCCAGAACGGCAGGTCGATCGGAAGCACCCGGTGGCCGACGACCCGACCGACGACCGCGGCCATGTCCCGCCCGGTCATCAGCGCTGGACCGGTCGGCCGGTAGTGCATGCCGGCATGCCGCTCGGGCGCTGCGAGGACGGCGGAGGCGACCCGGCCGATGTCCTCGTTGGACACGGGCGCGCACCGGCTTCGACCCATCAGTACGGGATAGATGCCAAGCAGCGCCGGGAAGTCGATGGTGCGAAGAAAATTGTCGGCGAACATGCCGGGGTTGATGATCGTGTGCGCGATGCCGGGGATGGTCGCGAAAAGCTGGTCGACGAGCCAGGTTGCCCGCGTCAGTTGCGCCGGGTGCGCGCGGTGCGACAGCCACTGGCTCAGCTGGACGATCGCCTCGAGCCTGGCGTCGCGCGCGGCGAGGGCGAAGGCGGTGGCGCTTTGCACCACGTATGGATCGACGATCGGCACGTAATAGGCCCGCTGCACCCCGCGCAGCGAGTCGAGCAACTGGTCGGGGTCGAACATGTCGGCAACGACGATCTCGGCGCCCTTGTGCGCCAGCGCGGCGCTGCGTCCATCGTGTCGGCGAACCAGCGCGCGGACCGCGAAGCCTTTGGCTAGCAGTTCGTCGGTGACGGCGCGGCCGGTGTTGCCGGCAGCGCCGGTGACGAGGATGCGAGGTTTAGATGCGAGGATCATGAGCTTTCTCCTGTTGCCAATCGGGAGATAGCTTGGCTTTCGGCGAGCGACTATTTGCGATAATGTGCATTGGTCATGAAGAGGAACTTCACAGTCCGCCGCGGCGCGCTCGAAGGGGTCGAGATGTTTCTCGCGGTGGCGCGCCACCGCAGCTTTCGCCGCGCCGCCGCCGAACTCGGCGTGACGCCATCGGCCGCGGGCCAGTCGGTGCGCGCGCTGGAAGGGCGTCTCGGCGTCGCCCTTTTCGTGCGCACGACGCGCAGCGTGGGAATGACCGAAGCGGGCGAGCGGTTCCTGGCGGAGGCCGAGCCCGGCTACCAGGCTCTGGTGGCGGCAGGCGCCGCAGCGAGCGATCTCGGCGGCCGGCCGTCGGGGCTGCTTCGCCTCGCGGTCCCGCGCTCGGTCGTGCCGCTGATCATCCGGCCGATGCTGGCGTCGTTCACGGCTGCCTATCCCGACGTCGAGATCGACATCGCGGCCAGCGAGGAGCTGGTCGACATCGTCTCGCAGGGGTTCGACGCCGGCATGCGCATGGGCCAGTTCATCGCCAACGACATGACCGCGCTGCGGTTGACCGCTCCGTTCCGAATGGTTGCCGTCGGCAGTCCGAACTATCTTGCGCAGCGGGGGATACCGCTCACCCCCGAGGACCTGCAGCGCCATGCCTGTCTCAGGCTGCGCCGCACCGCGGGTGGCGCCTCTCCCTGGCGCCTCGTCGAGAACGGCAGGCCGCTCGAGATCGTGGTGAGGGGGCCGCTGATCGCGGGCGACTTTCCCACGCTGCTCGATGCGGCCATCGACGGCGTCGGCCTCGCCCAGGTGCCTGAGCCGGTCGCCGTCGCCCCAGTGAGGGCCGGCGCGCTCAAAGCGGTTCTGCCCGCTTACGCTCCGGAGACGCCGGGCGTTTTCCTTTACTACCCCGATCGGCGACAGGTGCTGCCCAAGCTCCGCGCGTTCATCGATCACGTTAAGAGCCACCTGCCCCGCGCGCCGACACTCGACGATCAGCCTGGTTGAAACCCGAACGCGGGTGCGGGGCGTCCTATCCGGCGGGCGACGTCCGCGCGTTAAGATACTCCCAAACCTTGGACATGACGACCGAGCCTTCGCCGACCGCCGAGGCGACGCGCTTGACCGAGCCGGCGCGAATATCGCCGACCGCGAAGATGCCGGGCTGCGAGGTGGCGAAGGGCGAGTCGGCGCCGACGGCGGCGCCGGTCTTCACGAAGCCGTTCGCATCGAGCTCGGCGAGGCCGGACAGCCAGTCGGTGTTGGGAGCGGCGCCGACCATGACGAAGAGCGCGCGCGTCTCGATCTCCCGTTCCGCGCCGGTCCTGGCATCGCGCACCGTGACGGATTCGAGATGGTCGCCGCCGTGCAGCGCGACGACCGCGGCACCATAGGCGATCGAGATGGCCGGATCGGCATCCAGCCGGCTCGACAGATAGCTCGACATCGACGCCGCCAGTGACGATCCGCGAACGATCACGTGCACGCATTTCGCCGAGCGGCTGAGATACATCGCAGCCTGCCCCGCCGAGTTGCCGCCGCCGATGATGACCGCCTGGGTGCCCTTGCAGTACCGCGCCTCGATCTCGGTGGCGGCGTAGTAGACCCCCGCGCCCTCGAACTCGGCGAGGCGGTCGATCGGCAGGCGCCGGTACTGCACGCCCGCCGCCACGATCACCGCGCCTCCGCGCACGCGCTCGCCGTTGTCGAACGTCGCGCAGAAGGTGCCGTCGTCGAGCCGGTCCATCGACGCGACCCGGCGCGGCATGGCGAAGCGCGTGCCGAACTTCATCGCCTGCACTTCGCCGCGCCAGACCAGGTCGCCGCCCGAGATGCCGGTCGGAAAGCCCATGTAGTTCTCGATCCGGCTCGACGTGCCCGCCTGGCCGCCGATCGCGACATCCTCGATCACCAGGGCGCGCAAGCCCTCCGCCCCGGCGTAGACGCCCGCCGCGACCCCGGCCGGGCCGCCGCCGACGATCAGCACGTCGAAGGCCTCGTCGTGCTGCAGGTCGCGGTTGAGGCCGAGCAGCTGCGCGATCTTTTCGGGGGTTGGGTCGGTCACCACCACGTCACGGCCGAAGATCACCGCCGGCTCGGGCGCGATGGCGCAGCTCTGCGCCGTGGCCGCCGCCTCGGGGCTGCCGAGCGCCAGCGAGCTGTAGGGGATGCGGTTGCGGCTGGCGAATTCGGCGATGCGGCGGACCTCGCGGTCCTCGTCCTCGCCGATCAGCGTCAGCGTGCTGTCGCGGTCGTCGAGCTGGCGGCGGCGGCGCCCGGCGAAGACGGAGATGACGATGTCCGACATTTCCGGGATCTGCGCCATCAGCGTCAGCATCGCCTCGCGCGGCACCTCGATCACCCGCGTCTCGCGCACCGTGCGCATCAGCATCGTCGAGGCGCCGCCGTTCAGGAACGTGATCTCGCCCATGAACTGCGCCGGGCCGAGCGTGGAAGGCAGGTGGCGCTGATCGGTGTAGGCGTTGACGACCTCGATCTCGCCGTCCTCGACGTAGCGAAAGTAGTCCGCAGGCTCGCCGGGGCGCGACAGGTAGGTGCCGGCGGGATAAGTCGCGACCTTGCCCGCAGCGCGCAAGGCCGCGACGTGCGCATTCCGCCAGCGGCGTGCGCTGCATCTGCCGCAGGTCGGCCCCGATCGTTTCCACGGCGTGCTCCATCTCTCCGGCCGGTGGAATCGCCGCGCGCTCTTGCGCCCTCGATCGCCGGGTCCAGCCCACCAGCGGGTTATAGCTCGCGGGGGTCGGATGGCCAGTCGCGCCGGTCGACAAGGGCCGCGGCATCGGCGAAGGTCGGCAGCCGTTCCGTTCTGGGCGAGAGTTGGGCGATGGCGGAGCATTCATACCGCTGGGTGATCGTTGCAAGTGGCGGCGTGCTGGGGTGCCTCGCCATCGGCTCCCTATTTTCCCTGCCGGTGTTCCTGCGGCCGATCGCGGCGGCGACCGGGTGGTCGGTCACCGGCTTGTCGACGGCGATGACGATCGGCTTTCTCGCGATGGCGCTCGCGAGCGTCGGCTGGGGCGCGCTGTCGGACCGCATCGGTCCGCGGCCTGTGGTGCTGAAGGGTCGGTGCTGCTCGCGGCGAGCCTCGCGCTGGCGAGCCGGGCAACGTCGCTCCTCCAGTTCCAGATTTTGTTTGGCCTTGTCGCCGGCGGTGCGGCGGCGGCGATCATGGCGCCGATGATGGCCTGCGTGACCGGCTGGTTCGAGACGCGCCGCAGCCTCGCGGTGTCGCTGGTGTCCGCCGGCATGGGCATGGCGCCCATCGTCATGTCGCCGCTCGCGGCGCGGCTGATCGCGGTCCACGACTGGCGGACGTCGCTCCTGACCATCGCCGCCGTCGCCGCGGGGATCATGGTGCCGACGGCGCTGCTGGTGCGGCGGCCGCCGGCGCTTATTGCAGGCCCGGGAACGGTCGACGCCGAGGACGGGCCGCAATCGCGCCTGACCTTGCGGCGAGCGCTTCTCACGCCGCAGTTCATGATCCTGTTCCTGACGAACTTTCTCTGCTGCGCGACGCATTCCGGGCCGATCTTCCACACGGTCAGCTATGCGGCGAGCTGCGGCATTCCAATGATCGCCGCGGTGTCGATCTACAGCGTCGAGGGCCTGGCGGGCATGGGCGGGCGGGTCGCGTTCGGGCTGCTCGGCGACCGGTTCGGGGCCAAGCGGGTGCTGGTGCTCGGGCTGCTGGTGCAGGCGTTCGGGGCGCTCGCCTACTTCTTCGCGCGCGACCTCGGCCAGTTCTATGCGGTCGCGGCGCTCTTCGGCTTCACCTACGCCGGGGTGATGCCGCTCTACGCGGTCCTCGCCCGCGAGAACTTTCCGCTCCGGATGATGGGAACGGTGATCGGCGGCACGGCGATGGCGGGAAGCCTCGGGATGGCGATCGGCCCGCTGGCCGGCGGGCTGATCTACGACGCGCTCGGCAGCTACGGCTGGCTCTACCTCGGCTCCTGGGGAATCGGGCTCGGCGCGTTCCTGATCGCGCTGACGTTCCGGCCGTTCGAGGCCGGCAGAAGCGAACCGGCACCGGCCTGATCTGGAGCGTGCGACCGGCTACCCTCGGCGGCGGTCCGGCGATCACAGCCTTTCCGAGCGCTTTTCCTGAGACATGAGCTGCGCGAGAACGCTGCCAGGGATCGCATCCGCGGCAAAGGTGAACGTGCCCGACCGTTTCACTTCTTCCGCTGCGCGCAAGAGGGCGCCGAGCGCGGCCCGGGCGAAGGACCCCCCGACGCTGACGCGGCGCACGCCCGCCTCCGACAGTTCCGCCACCGAGTAGCTCTTTCCTTGCAATCCCATGACGACGTTGACCGGACGGTCGACGGCGCTGCAAACCGTCCGGATCGCCTCGATGTCGGGGAGACCGGGCGCATAGAGCACATGCGCGCCTGCTTCGGAGAAGGCCTGGAGGCGCCTGATCGTGTCATCGAGATCGGGCCGCCCCCAGAGGTAGTTCTCGGCTCTGGCAGTCAGCATGAACGGCCGGTCGCGGGCGGCTTCGGCGGCGGCCCGGATCCGCTCCGTCGCCAGGGAGATGTCATGGATCGGAGCAGCCGGATCGCCCGTGGCGTCTTCGATCGAGCCTCCGACCAGGCCCGTCTCGCAGGCCAGACGGACCGTGTCCGCGCAGGCTTCGGGGGCGATGCCGAAGCCGTCCTCGAGATCGGCCGAAACGGGAAGGTCGGTCGCGCCGACGATCTCGGCGGCGTTGCCGAGGATCTCGCTTCTGCCGAGGCTTGCGAAGGAATCGCGCTTCCCCTTGGAGAAGGCAAAGCCTGCGCTCGTCGTGGCGAGCGCCTCGAAGCCCAGGCTGGCCAGAAGGCGAGCCGAGCCTGCGTCCCAGGGATTGGGTATGACGAACGCCCCGTCCCGCTCATGCAGGGCCTTCAGGCGCTCGAACTTTTCCTGCTGATCGATCATTGCCCCAGACCATACCTGTCGGGGACGGCAAGGAAACGGGATTCAGCACGTGCGCAGCGCGACGCAACGGTCGAGTGCCGGGCTAGAAGCGCCGTCTGCCTTCGAGCAGTCCGAGGCGGAGCAGGCTTTCTGCGGTGGCGACCACGGCCTCGTCGGCTGACCGCGGGCGCCAGCCGAGGAGGCGGAGGGCTTTCTCGCTGGTTGCGTTGCGGACGAGGCCGAGGTGCGGGGCCGCGGCCTTCAGCGCCTTGATGCGGAGCGCGCCGAGGCGCACCAGCCAGTCGGGAAGCTCGAAGCGCGGGACCCGGCGGGCGGCAGGGCCGAGCTCGCGGCGCAGGGTCAGCGCGATGCGGTGGAGCGGGACGGCGGGGCCTGAGACCGCGATGAAGCGCTGGCCGGCGGCGGCCGGGCTCAGCATGGCGCGGATGTGCAGGTCGGCGACGTCGCGCACGTCCACGACACCGAGGGAAATCCGCGGCGTTCCGGGTGCGGCGCCTTGCATCAGCAGGCGGATCAGCACGATCGAAGCGGCATAGTCGGGGCCGAGCACCGGACCGAAGATGACCGTAGGATTTATCGCGGTGAGCTCCAGCGGCCCGCCTTCAGCCGCGATGAAGTCCCAGGCTGCGCGTTCGGCGATGGCCTTCGACCTGACATACGGGTTGAGGCCCGGCGCGTCCGGATCGGTCCAGTCAGTCTCGTCGAACGGCCGCTCGCGCGGGGGGCGGCCGTAGCCGACGGCGGCAAAGGACGAGGTCAGGACGACCCGGGCGACGCCGGCGTCGCGCGCGGCGCGGAGGACGCGCAGCGTGCCGTCGCGCGCGGGACCGACCAGCGCGTCGGCGTGCGCCGGGGTGGCGAGCGGCAGCGGCGAGGCAACGTGGAGCACATGCTCGCAGCCGGCGGTGGCGTCGCCGCCAGCCCGCGTCCGCGGTAAGGTCCCCGACGGCCAAGCCGATGCCGCTTGGGTCGGCCCCGCCCGCCCGCACCATCGCTTGCAGAGCCTTCGAACCGGGCCGGATCGCGCAGCGTCGTGCGGACCTCATGGCCCGCGAGCAGCAGCTGCACGATGCAGCGGCTGCCGAGAAAACCCGAGCCGCCGGTGACGAGGACCTTGCTCATGATCGGAGGTTTCCTTGCGGTTAAGCGACTTCCGATCCGATATACGTGTGAGCGGCGGCGTGATAGCCCCAGCGACCACCATCGCACGGCACGCGATTTCGGGGCGGACGGAAGGCTGAATGACGGTTCTGGTGCGGATCTTCGCCGGCGGCTGCCTGATGCTCGTGCTCACCGCGGCGGCGGTGGTCCTGAGCGCTCTCTGGCTGGCGAGCCGGCCGCCGCCTCGACCCGCCGGGGCAATCGTCGTCCTCGGCGGGGCGATGGGTCCCAATCTGATCGAGGCGTCCGAGACCAGCGGACGGGTGCGCGCCGGGGTGGCGTTGTGGAAGGCGGGGCTCGCGCCGCGCATTCACTTCACCGGCGGGGCCGCGGAGGACGGCCGGCCCGGCGCGGGCGACCGGATGCTCGATCTGGCGGTGGCGCTCGGGGTGCCTCGCGCGGCGGCGAGTGCCGAGAACCGCTCGCGCTCGACGCTGCAGAATGCACTTTTTTCGCAGCCGATCCTCGGCCCGCTCGCCGAGGGGCCGGTGATCGTCGTCTCGGACGGGTATCACCTGGCGCGGGCCTGGGCGAGCTTTCGCTGGGCGGGCTATCCCGTCGTGCGCCTTGCGGCGGCGAGCGCCTTCGGCGAGCAGACCCCGATGGAGCAGGCCGAGCGGGTCGGCCGCGAGACGCTGGCCTGGTGGTTCAATGCCGCCCGGGTCGCGGTCTGGGAGATCGTGGCCAAGCTCACCGGCAAGCCTCCCGGGATCGACATGCTGCAGTGATCCCCGGCTCAGCCCTCGGCCGCAGCGCCCGTGGCGGTCATTCCGGTGATGACCCGTTCGACCTCCTCGACGGAGGTTTGCCTCGGGTCGATATCCTCGGCCACCACGCGGCCGCGGCGCATGACGACGATGCGGTCGACCACCTGGAAGACGTGGTGGATGTTGTGGGCGATGAAGATGCAGGAGTGCCCCGAATCGCGCGCGCCGCGCACGAAGTTCAGCACGCCCTGGGTTTCGGCGACGCCGAGGTTGTTGGTGGGCTCGTCGAGGATGATGAGGTCGCTGTCGAAATGCATGGCGCGCGCGATCGCCACCGCCTGACGCTCGCCCCCCGAGAGTGACCCGATCGGCGTCTCGGGCGGAATATTCTTCTCGATGCCGACCTCGCGGAGCAGATCGCGCGCCACGGCGTTCATCTTGTCCTGGTCGAGGCGGCCGAAGAGCGCCGGCCCCCTGATCGGCTCTCGACCGAGAAAGAGATTGCGCGCGATCGAGAGCTGGGTGACCAGCGCGCTATCCTGGTAGATCGTCTCGATGCCATAGCGGATCGCGTCCGTGGTGCTGGCGATGTGGGCCTTCTCGCCCCGGACGAAGATGGCGCCGCTCGTCACCGGCACGGCGCCGGAGAGCACTTTGATCAGCGTCGACTTGCCGGCGCCGTTGTCGCCGAGGAGCCCGACAATCTCGCGCTCGCGCACCGCGAAGGTCACGTCGTCGAGCGCGAGTACGCGGCCGTAGTACTTGGTGATGTTCTGCATGCGGACGAGATCGGCCATGGCTCAGGTTCCCGCGTTGTGCCGGCGTTCCAGCCAGGAATGCAGCGCCATCATGCCGAGAATGATCGCGCCCACGAAGATGTTGTAGGCGAGGCCCGGCACGCCGATCAGCACGATGCCGTTGCGCATGACCCGCAGGATCAGCGTGCCAATCACGGTCCCGAGGATGGTACCGCGCCCGCCGGTCAGGACCGTGCCGCCGATCACCACCATGGCGATGACCTCGAGCTCGTAGCCGGTGCCGCTGTTGGGGTTGGCGGCCGAGGTGCGGATCGAGGAGATCATGCCGGCGAAGGCGGCCAATGTCGCGGTCAGCATGAAGAGGGCGATCTTGGTCCGCTCGACCTTGACGCCACGAGCCTGCGCCGCCTGGGGATTGCCTCCCGAGGCCTGAATCCAGTTTCCAGCCTTGGTGCGCGTCAGCACGTAGCCGAGAGCGAGCGCCACTGCGATGAACCAGAAGAGCGAGGCGTAGATGCGGAATGGCCCGATGTAGAAGTCGCCGACCAGGATCGTCGCGAGCCAGGTTCCAGCGGCGCTCCACGTGCGCTGCGGGAAGCCGTCGGTGATGTAGAGCGCGGTTCCGCGCACGACGAGCAGCATGCCGAGTGTGACGAGGAACGAGGGTATTTTCAGGCGGGTGACGAAGAGCCCGTTGAAGAGCCCGATGGCCATCGCCACCAGCATCGCGACCAGGAACGCCGCGCCGAACGGCAGGAAACCGGCATTGAAGAGCGTCCACATCAGGACGGGTGCGAACCCGAACATCGAACCGACCGAGAGGTCGAACTCTCCCGCGGTCATCAGGAGCGTCATGCCGAGCGCGATCAGGCCGAGCTCGACCGTGAAGGTCAGCGTGTTCGATATGTTGAGCGGCGAGATGAACGTGGGGTTGATCGCGGTGAAGAGCGCGATCTCGGCCACGAGAAGCACCAGCGGGCCGAACTCCGGCATGGCGACGAAGCGCGCCAGGGTCGATCGTTTTTCCACGGAAAGCCTCTGTTGCGGGCGGGGGACCGGGATGGCCCCCCGCCGGGAAGGGCTACTTGCCCGAGAGGATGTCGTCATAGAGCTGGGCAGCGTCCTTTTCGTAGAGCGCTCCGGTGATCACGTCGAAGCCGGCCGGAGTACCGCCCGCTTCCATGTTCGCCAGGGAAAGCGCCACGTAGCTCGTCGCCTGCGGGTCCTGCCACTGGGCGGCGTTGACGTAGCCGTTCAGCACCTCCTGGGTGGTGTCGAGCGAGTTGCCCCAGCCGACCACGGGAATCTCGCCGGCCTTGACGCCGACCTGGTCGAACACGCGCTTGATCGAGCCGGTGACGAGATCGCCGAGGCCGATGATCGCGTTGATCTTGTCCTTGTTGGCCGTGAGGTAGTCGGTCATCCGGGTGATGACCTCGCCCTGGTCGAGCGTCGCCTCGGTGATTTCGTAGGTGATGCCGAGCGGCTCGAGCACCGACTTGATGCCCTGCTCCTCCTGCACGCCGTAGGTGGCGCCCGGGATCTCCACCGGCATCCAGACGAAGTCGCCCTTCTTTACGAGGTTGTGGTCGACGAGGTACTGCGCCCAGTTCTTGCCGAAGGTCACGTTGTCGCCGCCGACATAGGCGTCGAAGCTCGCGGTGGGATCGGGCGTGTTGAAGTTGATGATCGGGATGTCGGCGTCGTTGGCTTCCTTGGCGACCTGGACGAGGCTGCCCGGGTCGGGGCTCGTGGTCACGATCCCGTCTGCGCCCGACGCGATCGCCGAGCGCACCGCTTCCTGGTGGGCGGACACGTCGCCGTTGTGGAACGAGGTGTTGACGGTGTTGCCGGTGTCCTTGGCCCACTGCTCGGCGCCGGCGAGGAAGTAGGTCCAGACCGGGTCCGCCGGCGAGCCGTGCGAGATCCAGTAGAATGTCTTGGCCTGAGCCTGGGCGGTCATGCCCATGGCGAGCGCACCCGCAAGGAGTGCGCCGACGATCCGTCTCATTTTCTTTCCTCCCGATTTTCGTGCTTTGCGGACTGCGCCGCGCGCGAACCTTGCGGTCCGCTCTTGGGAATTGCAACCGTTTCGCGGCTGGTATGGCGCTGTTGCCCGGCCAGGCCGGGGCGGCTATGCAGGCGCCGGTAGGAACGGAGGGGCAGCATGCAGCGGGCGGTGATCTTCGACGTCGGCAACGTGCTGATCCGCTGGGATGCGCGGCTGCTTTACCGACGGTTGCTGCCAGACGAGGTGGCGGTCGAGGCGTTCTTCGACGAGATCGGCTTCAGCGCCTGGAACCTGGAGTTCGACCGCGGCCGCGGCTGGGACGAAGGCGTCGCGGCGCTGTCGAGACGGCATCCGCACCGGGCCGACCTGATCGGAGCCTTCCATCATCGCTGGCACGAGACGGTGCCCGGAGCGATCGAAGGGTCGGTCGCCATCCTGCAGGCGCTGGTCGGCACAGGCCACCCGGTCTATGCGATCACCAACTTCTCGGGCGACAAGTGGACCGAGAGCGTCCGGCGTTTCCCGTTCCTCGGTCAGTTCCGCGACGTGGTGGTGTCCGGCGAGGAAGGGCTGGTGAAGCCCGATCCGGCGATCTATCGCCTTTGCCTCGCGCGGAACGGCCTCGCGGCGGGGGACTGCATCTTCGTCGACGACAGCGCCGCGAACGTCGAAGGCGCGCAAGCGGTCGGGATCGACGCGATCCGCTTCACCACGCCGGCCGATCTGGACCTTGAGCTCGCCCGCCGCGGCGTGATGCTAAGCGCCGAGCGGGTAGCGGGCGACGAGGTGAAAGCGGCCGTCGGCAGCCTCGGCGAAGCGGCAGATGTCGGCGACCGGTAGCGGTTCAGCCACAAGGGGCTCCAGCGCTTCCGCCAGGGCTTGCCGCACCGGCGCGCGGGTCAGCGGCTCCAGCGGGCCGGTCAGGGTCATGTGGAAACGGAAGCGGTCGAGGACGTAGGGGTAGCCCCAGCGCGCGAGATTGGCGTCCTCCGTGGCGTCGAGACCCGCGGCGCGGCGCCGGGCGATGTCCTCGGGCGCCGCAGGGGCGCGGAAGGAGTCGAGCTCGGTGACGCAGGCCGCCTCGAGAGCAAGGAGGGCGGCGGGCGCCTCGTCGGGCACCAGCGCCAGGAATGGTCCAAGCTCCCTGACCACGAGGCGGAGGGCGAAGGCGCGAGCACCGTCCGGCAACGGCTGCCGCTGCTGCGTCGAGCTCGGCGACGGTGCGGCCCGAGCGGCAGGCCGAAAGGCGCCTTGAGCGTGGCGTGAAAGCCGTAGCGGCGCGGCATCGCCGTGAGCTCGGCGCGCGGCAGCGGCAGCTGCGGCAGGGTGAAGCCGTCGCGCGCGGCTCCCGCCTCCGGGTCCCAGCCGAGCCAGTCGGCACCGAAGCGGGCGAGCGCGCTGCCGGACGGCGGCGCAAAATAGATTGCATGGCGTCGCCAGTCGCCCATGGTGGTGCCCCCGGATCAGAGAGCCTGCCCATGCCACACGACAGCCATGCGCCGCAACTCCGCGAGTTGGTGCTTGCCAATGCCCGGCTGGTGCTCGAGGACGTGACCGTGACCGGCAGCGTCGTTGTGCGCGATGGACTGATCGCCTCGATCGAGCCCGGAGGCGGCGTGCCGCGGGGTGCCGAGGACTGCGAGGGCGACTTCCTTTCGCCGGGGCTCGTCGAGCTCCACACCGACAATCTTGAGCAGCACCTGGAACCGCGACCTTCGGTGCGCTGGCCATCGGCGGAGGCGATCGTCGCCCACGACGCCGAACTGGCCGGCACCGGCATCACCACGGTGTTCGATGCGCTGCGCGTCGGCTCGCTGATCGAAGGCGGCAAGGCAGGCTACCGCAGGTACGCCCGGCCGCTCGCGGTCGAGATCGCCCGGCTGCGCCGCAGCGGCGCCTTGCGCATCCGCCACCACCTGCACCTGCGCGCCGAGGTCTGCTCCGAAACGCTCGAGGAGGAGCTGGCGGAGTTCGGCGCGGAGGACGGCGTCGGCATCGTCAGCTTGATGGATCACACGCCGGGGCAGCGGCAGTTCACCGACATCTCGAAGCTCAGGGAGTTCTCCACCGGCCGCCAGGCGATGAGCGAGGCGGAGTTCACGGCGCACATGGCGCGGATGACGGAGCTGCAGGACCGCCACGGCTTACGGCACGAGACGGCGGCGGTGGCCGCGGCGCGGCGTTTCGGGGCGACGCTCGCGAGCCACGACGACGCGTCCGAGGCGCAGGTGGCGGCCTCGGCGGCGCACGGTGCGCGGATCGCGGAGTTTCCGACCACGATCGAGGCCGCCGCGGCGTGCCGGCGGCACGGGATCGCGGTGATGGGCGGAGCGCCGAACCTGGTGCGGGGCGGCTCGCATTCCGGCAACGTCGCGGCGGCGGCGCTCGCCGAGGCGGGGCTTCTCGACATCCTGTCGTCGGACTATGCGCCTGCGAGCCTACTGGCCGCGGCGGTGCGCCTCGGCTTGGAGAGCGGCGACATGGCAGCGGGACTTGCGCGGGTAACGGCAGCGCCTGCACGGGCCAGCGGGCTGGTCGACCGCGGCCGGATCGCTCCGGGGCTCAAGGCCGACCTGCTTCGGTTCCGGGTGAAGGAGGGCCTGGCGCTGCCCCGGGGCGTCTGGGTCGGCGGCGCGCGGGTGGCCTGACGGCGGATGCTGTCCTACCAGCACGGCTACCACGCCGGAGGGCCGGCCGACCTGCACAAGCACATCGTGCTTGCGGAGCTGCTCGTCCGGCTGACCGCGAAGCCGCGCGGGATCAGCTACCTCGAGACACATGCCGGGCGCGGGCTCTACGACCTCGCCGCCCCGGAGGCGAAAAAGACCGGCGAGGCGGCGCAGGGGATCGGGCGGATCGCGGTCGATCCGGCGACGCCGTTCGGCCGGGCGCTGGCGGCCACACGCGAGAGGCATGGCGCGGTGGCCTACCCCGGCTCGCCGCGGGTGGCCCGAAGCCTGCTGCGGCCGCAGGACCGGCTGGCGCTGATGGAGTTGCACCCCACCGAGCACGCGGCCCTCCTGGTCGCGCTCGACGGCCCGGGCGTGGCGATCCACCGACGCGACGGGTTCGAGGGTGCCCTGGCGCTCGCGCCACTGCGCCCCAGGCGGGGATTGGTGCTGGTCGACCCGTCCTACGAGGTGAAGTCGGACTACCAGGCGGCGGCGGCCTTCGTGCTGCGGCTCGTCGCGAAGTGGCCGGAGGCCGCGGTGCTGCTCTGGTATCCGCTCCTGCCGGCCGCGCGCCACAAGGCGCTGCTGCGCGGCCTGTCGCCGCTGCAGCCGGCGGTGGACGAGGTGGACTTCGATCCGGCTCCCGCGCGCGGGATGACCGGCTCCGGACTGGCGCTGGTCAACGCTCCCCATGGTGCGGAGGCGGCGTTTGCCGCCGCACGGGAGCAGGGGGCGCCGGTCTTCCGCGGCGGCTAGAAAGGGTCAGGCCGAGCGTCGGAGGGCGGGATCTTTCTCGACGGGCGGCACGGGCACCGAAGCGGGATCGGCCAGGACGCGGGTGGCATCGGCATCGAGGTGGAAGCGGACGCCCGTGACCTCGAAACTGAGCCGCGCGGTGCCGGCAAGCTCGGCTGCGAGCGCGGACTGGATCAGCTGAGAGCCGAATCCGTTCCGCTCCGGCTGTGTCACCGGCGGCCCGTGCCGCTCGGTCCAGTCGAGGCGGAAGCGTGCGGTGCCGGTGTCGGGCGCGGTCGCGATCTCCCAGGCGATGGCGACGGTGCCGCCGGGGACGGAGAGCGCGCCGTACTTGGCGGCATTGGTGCAGAGCTCGTGCAGCGCCATCGACAGCGACAGCGACGCCCGGGCGCCGATCCGGAGCGGCGGTCCGTCGAGAGTGAAGCGGTACTGGTCGGGGCGTTCGAACGCTGCGACCGCTCCCTGCACCGCGTGGGCGAGATCGACGCTCTCCCAGTTCTCGGTGAGGAGCAGGTCCTGCGCCGCGGCCATCGCGGCAAGGCGGCCACCGAAGGCGTCGAGCCTTTCGGTAGGCACCCGGTTCTTGAACGTCTGGTTGGCGATGGCCTGCACTGCGGCGAGGATGTTCTTGATGCGATGGTTCATCTCGTGGAGGACGAGCTTGCGGTGCTCCTCGGCGGCGGCGCGCTCGGCCCGGACCGCCGTCAGGTTGTCCATGTACTCGTCGATAGAGGCACCAAGCGCGGCAAGCTCGTTGCCGTCGGCCGGCATGCCGGTGCGGGCGCTCTCGTCTCCGGCCCGCCAGCTTGCGATGGTAGCGAGCATCCGACGGATCGGGCGGCGGAAGACCCTGTCGCCGACGTACCAGGCGACACCGCAGGCCAGGAGCGCCCCGGCGGCGGCGATGCCGATGCTGCGCCACGTGGAGACCTCGATCGGGCCGTAGGCGGCCTCGGTGGAGATGCCCGCACTGACGTAGAGGCCGCTCGCCGAAGCGTCGGCCGGCTGGTAGCCCAGGACCCGGCGGGTGCCGTCCTGGCTGGTCAGCTCGACCGTTCCGGGCCGGTCCGCATGGACGAGCCACTGGTAGGTGTCGGGTATAGGGATGCCGACGAACCGCTCGGGCTCCGGCTCGCGCGCGATGATGGTGCCGTTGCGGTCGGCGATCGTGAGTGCGCTTCCCTTGGCGAAGTCCCGCTCGCGGATGCGGGCTCCGAGCCATGCAACGTCGATGCCGCTGACGACGACCGCATCGACGACGCCGTCGATGTCGACGGGAAGCGCGATCGGCAGGAACGCAGGCTCGTCCGGGCGGGAACCGACGTACTCACCGACGATGAAACGGTCGTCGCGCAAGGCCGCGGTGAACCAGTCTTCTCCCGCAATGCCGTCCGGACCGAAGTAGAGGCCCGCCGAGCAGCGGATCTGCCCCTGCAGGTCGGCAACCGCCAGCCCACGCAACTGTGGCAGGCGCCGGGCGATCTCCGAGAGATATTCGTCGCAGACCGGGGAGCGGAGTTCGCGAACCACCGGCGCATAGGCAAGGGTCTCCAGGATCCCCTGTGCCCCGGTGATGATCCGTTCCATCTCCAGGCTGGCGATCTCGCTGGTGCGCAACGCCTGATCGCGGACCTCGCCTTCGCGTTCCTGATGGATAGAAACAATGAAGTAGGGGAGCGCCGCCGCAACCGGAAGGATCGCGACCGCCACGATGGCCACGATCCCCTGCCTGAGCGTCAACCGTCGCGCTGCTCCCCACATCTCACCACTCGGCGGCGCAATGCGGCGTGCGCCTTCAAAGTCCTTGTCGGGCCACGGTTAGCACGAGGCCGCAGAAGGTTCCATGGCCTAGAAAGAATGCAGAGCTTTTTTGCTCCCCGAGTCTGGGGCGTGCTCAAGCTGATGATTTAATTGGAAAACGTATTATGAAAACTTTGTGAAGACCGCCGCACCACCGGCATTTCGATGGTGCGGCGGGTCTTCCCGGAGATCGGATTTTCGTCAGGCAATCGCCTCGTCGGCGATGTCGGTCTCGAGGACGGAGGCGCGAATATCGACCTCCTCCGACTGCGAGATGATCACGAAGCTTCCGTGATCGTCGAAGGCGGCGGCCTGGTCCTCCGGAACGGCGCGCCGTGGCTGCCAAAGGACGCTGAGGATGCGGGCGCCATCGGAAGACAATTCGTCGAGACGGTCCTTGAGCAGGACGAGATCGTCTGGAACGGTATCGATGGAGTGGCGGATCATGACGGTTGGTCCCCTTGATGTTGCAAATCGGTAACGCGGCAAGTCGCCCGAGAGTTGCGCATCGACCGGTCGTAGGCGTCCTATCGCCGTTCCAGCGGAACCGCGGCATCCCGGAAATCGGCCCAGGGATCGGGCGAATTGGCGAGGTGCGCGGGAGCGTTGGCGACGGTGAAGTGGTCGGCGCCGACGGCCGGGCTGAGCTCGTCCCAGGCAAGTGGCATCGAGACCGCCGCGCCCGGGCGGGCGCGGGTCGCGTAGGGTGCGATGGCGGTGTTGTTGCGGCCGTTGCGGAGATAGTCGATCAGGATGCGGCCGACACGCTTGGACTTGGTGATGGTCGAGACGTAGGCGTCGGGACTGTCAGCGGCCATTGCGCGGGCAAGATCGGCGGTGAAGCCCTTGACGGCATCCCAGCCGGCGGCAGGCCGGAGCGGCGTTACGACGTGCAGGCCCTTGCCGCCCGAGGTCTTGACGAACGCCGCGAGACCCAGGGCCTCCAGCCGCTGCCGGACCTCTTCGGCGGCGGCGATCATCGTCGGCCACTCGATGCCCTCGCCAGGGTCGAGGTCGATCACGAACTGGTCGGGATGCTCGAGGTCCTCGAGGGTAGACTGCCAGGTATGGATTTCGAGCGCGCCGCCCTGCACCAGTCCGATCACGCCGGGCAGGCTGTTGACCGCCAGGATCGGAGCTTCGTCCTCGTCGTCCTCGGGGTCGTGGAAGGTCAGGATCTCGCGGCTCTGGCCTTTCCAGGCATGCTTGGCGAAGAAGCATTGGCCGTTGATCCCGCCCGGACAGCGCAGCAGCGCCACAGGCCGGTTGACGAGGTGCGGCGCCATGCGCGGCCACGCCTCGGCATACCAGTCGGCGAGGCCCTGCTTGGTGACGCCAGCGTCCGGCCAGTAGATCCGGTCGGGGTGGGTGAGCTTGATCTGCGGCCTTGGGGCGGGCGACGTGGGCTTCGAGGGCTCGGGGGTCTCTCGGATGATCTCGCGTGCCGGCTTGTCCTCGCGGAGGCCGCGGAACGAGGCATGCCGCAGGATACCGTCGGCGGTCCAGGCGCGGAACTCGACTTCGGCCACCAGCTCCGGCTTGACCCAGACGGCGCCGCGCGCCGCATCGGCGGAGAGCTTTTCGCGGAACGGCGCGGACTTGCGCACGAGCGGCTTCAGCCGGGCGGCGAGGTCGCGGGCAACCTCGTGGCTGAAGCCGGTGCCGACGCGGCCCGCGTGGACCAGCTTGCCGGCCTGATTGTAGCCGAGGACGAGCGAGCCGATCAGGTTGGAGGATACCGTCGACGGCACGTAGCCCGCGACGACGAACTCCTGGCGGGCGGAGCACTTGGACTTGATCCAGGAGCGGCTGCGGCCGTTCGGATAGGGGTCGTTGCGGCGCTTGGAAACCAACCCTTCGAGGCTGAGGCGGCAGGCGTGCCGGAGCATGACCTCGCCGTCCTCGTCGAAGGGCTCGCTGCGGCGCAGCGGGTCGGGCGCGTCCCTGAGCAGCGCGGCGAGCCGGCCCTGACGTTCGGTGAGCGGCCGGGCGCGCAGGTCCTCGCCGTCGAGGTAGAGAGCGTCGAACAGATAATAGAGGAAGCGGTCGCTGCGGCCGGCGGAGAGGTCGGCCTGCAGCGCCGAAAAATCGGAGGCGCCCCCTGCTCCCTCGACGACGAGTTCGCCGTCGAGGATCGCGGTGCGCGCGGGCAGCGCAGCCAACGCATCGACCACGGCCGCGCCGAAGCGGTCGGTCCAGTCCTGGCCGCTGCGGGTCAGGAGCTTGACCTTGCCGGAGCGGATCTGCGCCTGCAGCCGGTAGCCGTCGAACTTGATCTCGTGCAGCCAGCCCTCGCCGCCGGGCGGTTGCGGCTTGAGGGTCGCGAGCGCCGGCGGGACGAAGCCCGGGAAGCTGTCGCGCGCCTTGGTGTTGGACCCGGCCTTGGCCTTGACTTTGGCAGGTTTCGGCTTCTCGGGAACGGGCTTGCCGGCCTTGATGTCCTCGACGGTGCGACCGGAGATGACGGACTCCGGGGCTTCCTCCAGGATGTCGGGATCGGCCTCGCCGCGGGCGGCCGCGTCCTTGCCCTTGATCAGAAGCCAGTTCTCGCGCTTCTCGCCCGCGCGGGCGGGCATGCGCACCAGGTGCCAGTGGCCCTTTAGCTTGGCACCTTCGAGCGAGAAGTCGAGCCGGCCCTTCTTGATGCCGCGGACCGGGTCGCCGTCGGGCGTCCAGCGGCCGCGGTCCCAGACGATGACCTCACCGCCGCCGTACTCGCCCTTGGGAATTGATCCCTCGAAGTCGGCATAGTCGAGCGGGTGGTCCTCGACGTGGACGGCAAGGCGCTTCTCGCCCGGCACGAGGCTCGGGCCGCGGGTCACCGCCCAGCTCGCGAGGACGTCGCCAACTTCCAGGCGGAGGTCGTAGTGCAGCCGGCGGGCGGCGTGCTTCTGGACGACGAAGGCATCGCCCGAGCCGCGGCGGTCGGTGCCGGCCGGCTCGTCTGTCGCGGCGAAATCCCGTTTGGCGCGGTAGGTCTCGAGAGCCATCACGCGGAACGCCCCAGCTTCTGAAGCGGTTCCCGCAGGCGGGGCGGACCGGGTCGAACCTTTCGCGGACTTCGCCGTTTCATGTGAGCCGCAGGGGCGAGCCGCCCGTCATGCGGTTTACGGAAGGTGATGACATGCCAGCCAAGTCGAAAGCGCAACAGAAGGCCGCGGGAGCGGCGCTCTCTGCCAAGCGGGGCGATACCAAAGAGAGCGAGCTCAAGGGCGCGTCGAAGTCGATGGAGAAGTCGATGAGCGAAGACCAGCTCGAAGAGCTGGCCTCGACCAAACGCAAGGGCAAGCCCGAGCACGCCTCCAAGTCCTGAGGCCACTCAGGCCACGCCGCCCGTGCCGAGGCTCTGGGCGGTCTCGAGCGTCTTCCTGGCCTTGGCTTCGCGCAGCTCCTCGACGCTGCGGACGGTGAGCCGCGCGGCGCCGGACCAGTCGCGGGTGCGGACCTTGGGGTTCTTGAGCCGCTCGCGGGCGGCGGGGATCGCGTCGGCATATTGCGGCAGCCACTGCGCCTGCGCGACAAGGAGCTCGTCGACCATCTGCCAGACCTCGTCGGGGGTGCAGATGGCGCCGACCAGGGGGTCGTGCAGCACGGCGAGCTTGAGCAGATTGACGTCGCCGGTCATGGCGGCGTGGACGCTCATCCGCTGGACGTTGACCGAAGCCATGCAGGTGGCGGCGCAGGCCTCCGGCAACGTGACGTTGGCAATCATGTTGACGCCGAAGCGGTCGACGACGCCGGGGCTTTCGATGATGCAGTCGGGCGGCAGGTTGGTGATGACGCCGGCGTTGCGGACGTTGAAGTGGCCACGATACGGCCGGCCGGTCTCCAGCGCCTCGATGATGTGGGAGGCGTGCTCGTCGGTACGCTCGTAGTCGGCGAGCAGCTTGCCGGCGTCCTCGAGGAACTTGGGGAAATCGGTCTCGAACCAGTTGCGGTTCTCGGTGGTGTAGCGCAGGTAGCCGCCGGTCTCGCCGTGGATCCAGTCGGACATGTCGATCCAGTTGGTGATCTCGTCCGGACGCTTGCGATACCAGGGCAGGTATTCCGAGAGGTGCCCGTTCGACTCGGTCGAGTAGAAGCCGAAGCGTTTCAGGACGTCGATGCGCACCTTCTCCTGCTGCGAAAAGACCGGGTGGGCCTCGAAGGCGGCGACGAGCTCGTCGCGGGTGATGTCGCGGCCGTGGTGCTTCAGCCCGACGTACCAGGTCTGGTGGTTGATGCCGGAGCAGAAGATGTCGAGGTCGGTGTGCGGGGTGATGCCGAGCGCCTTGGCGATCTGGCGCCAGCCGTTCTGCACGCCGTGGCAGAGGCCGATGGTCTCGACGCCGCCGTGCTCGATGGCGGCCCAGGTCATCATCGCCATCGGGTTCGCGTAGTTCAGGAACCGCACGCCCGGCTCCGCCACCTCGCGCATGTCCTTGCAGAACTCGAGCGTCGCGGGGATGCCGCGCTGGCCGTACATGATGCCGCCGGCGCAGATGGTGTCGCCGACGCACTGGTCGACGCCGTACTTCAGCGGGATGCGGATGTCGTCGGCAAAGGCTTCGAGGCCGCCGATGCGGACGCAGCTCATCACGTAGCGCGCACCGGTCAGCGCGGCGCGGCGATCGGTGGTGGCGGTAATCCTGGTCGGCAGGCCGTTCACCTCGACGATGCGGCGGATGATCTGCTCGATCATCTCGAGGTTGTGGGCGCTGATGTCGGTCAGTGCGATCTCGATGCCGGCAAATTCCGGCACCTTGAGGATGTCGCTGACGAGCTTCTTGGTGAAGCCGACGCTGCCCGCGCCGATGATGGTGATCTTGAAGTCCGGGGTCATGCGAGTGCGTCCTCGTGCAGCGAATTCAGGAAGGCCCGGTGCGGCATCGCCTTGCCTGCCGCAAGCCGGTATTCGTGGGTCAGGCTCTCGACCGTCTTGCGCGCCGCGGCGCGCAGCTTCGGCCTTTCGGCCATCTGGCGCTTGGCGACCGCCTTGTCGAGCAGGCCGAGGCCGTCGAGCACCGGATAGTGCAGCTGCTCCTCGACGTGCGCGAGCCCGCCGGGCAGCGGCTGGAAGTCGCCGCGATCCGGCATCTTGGTTCGCCAGAGCGCGAGGCGCTCGCGGGTCTCCGCGCCGATGCACTCGGCGCGGACGTGCCGCCAGAACGGCGTGTCCTCGCGCTCGGTGACGTAGTGCAGGTTGATAAAGTCGCGGAAGTCGTCGACCTGCCGCGCCACGACGGCGTTGTAGGCGTCGCGGTCGCGGGCGCCGATCCGGGCGGGGTCCCGCGCAAGAAAGCGCGTGAGCAGCATCAGCTGGACGACGGTGCCGTGGATCGAGGTGGCCTCGAGCGGTTCGAGGAAGGCCGAGGCGAGGCCGAGCGCGATCACGTTGCCGATGCAGGCGCGATCGACCCGGCCGGGGTCGAAACGGATGTCGTTGCGCGGCTCGACCTTGTGGCCGAGCGCGGCCTCGATCTCGGCCTGCGCCGCCTCCGGGGTCAGGAAGCGATCGGAGTAGACGTAGCCGCAGCCGATGCGGGTGCGCGTCGGGATCGACCACATCCAGCCGGCGTCTCGCGCCCAGGCCAGCGTATAGGGCGCGATCTCGGCACCGGGGGCGATGTCGAGCCAGAACGGCATCGCCCGGTTGACCGGCATGCGGTCGCCGTAGCTCTGCCATTCCGCCCCCATCTCGCGCTGGATCAGCGCGCGGCGGAAGCCGGTGCAGTCGATAAAGACGTCGCCCGGCACCGGATCGCCGGCGTCGAGGCGGAGCCGGGTGACATCGCCGGTCTCCGGATCGCGGTCGGCGCCGGTGACCTGCGCGTCGATGACCCGGATACCCCGCGCCTTGCGGCGCAGCCAGGCGCCGACGAGGGCCTGGTCGAAGTGGTAGGCGTGATGAAACGGCCCGACCGGGATCAGCCGCTCGCCGCGGAGTGCGAACGGGCTGCGGCCGCGGTCGATCAGGTGCTGGAAGAGGTGCTTTTCGGCGACCGGTCGGCCGGAGGCCACCGAGTAGACGTCGAGATAGGGAAAGCTGCCCGGTCCATAGGCTCCGTCGAGCAGGTGGGGATCGTCGATCGGGCCATCGTAGGTGAAACCCTTGCGCCGCCAGTCCTTGTGACGGATGCCGAACTTGATCGTCGCTTCGGTCTCGCGCAGGAACTCGAACTCGTCGAAGCCGAGGTGGCGGAGCATCTGCCGGAAGACGGCGGTGGAGCCTTCGCCGACGCCGATGGTGCCGAGCCTGCTCGAACTCGACGACGGTGATCTCGACGTCGCGCTTCGCCCGGGCGAATGCGTCCTGCAGGAGCAGCGCCGCGAGCCAGCCCGCGGTGCCGCCCCCGACGATGACGGTGCGGGCTGCGGCCATCTATTCGGCGGCCGTTCGCCTGCCGCTGGGCCGCGCCCACGCCGGCAGCCAGTCGCCGTGCCGGGCAAGGAGCGCATCGGTCATCTGCCAGATCTGGTCGAGATCGAGCTCGGCGGCGGTGTGCGGGTCGAGCATCGCGGCGTGGTAGATGTGCTCGGGGTTTTCCTCGACCAGCGCCGCGACGGTCAGCTCCTGCACGTTGATGTTGGTGCGCATCAGGCCGGCGAGCTGCGGCGGCAGCGCGCCGATGCGGGTCGGCTGGACGCCGTTGCGATCGACGAGGCAGGGCACCTCGACCGCACAGCCTTCGGGCAACGAGGTGATGAGGCCGCGGTTCTGGACGTTGCCGTAGATCACCGACGGCGTGCCGGTCCAGGCCGAGTTGATGATCTCGGAAGCGTATTCGCGGCTGGACTTGATGGTGATGGTCGGCGCGTCGCGATATTCCTTGGCCTGCTTTGCCCACTTCGAGACGTTCTCGATGCAGCGCTTGGGGTATTCGTCGAGCGGGATGCCGAACTTCTCGATGAGGTCGGGGCGGTCGCGCTTGATGAACCACGGGACGTATTCGGCGAAATGCTCCGAGCTCTCGGTGACGAAGTAGCCGAGGCGCGTCATCATCTCGTAGCGCACCTTGTTGGGGCAGCGGGGATTGTGGTCGTTGGGTTTGGGGAAGCGGCCTTCGGCGTAGCCGCGGTGGAGATCGGGGTAGAGGTCGCGATACGACCCGTCCGCCATGATCTCCTCGAAGGTCAGGTAGAAGGCCATGTGATTGATTCCGGCGCTGCGGTAGCGGATCTTCTCGATCGGGATGTCGAGGTCGCGAGCCAGCTCTTCCGCCGTGCCCTGCACCGAGTGGCAGAGGCCGACCTGGCGGATCGCGGGGTATTTCGCGGCGATTGCCCAGGTGTTGATGGCCATCGGGTTGACATACTGCAGGAGGATCGCTTCGGGGCAGACCTCCATCATGTCGGCGCAGATCTTCCAGAGGTGCGGCACGGTCCTGAGGCCGCGCATGATGCCGCCGATGCCGAGGGTGTCCGCGATGGTCTGGCGCAGGCCGAACTGCTTCGGCACGTCGAAATCGGTGACGGTGGCGGGCTCGTAGCCGCCGATCTGGAAGGCGACGACGACGAAATCGGCGCCGTCGAGTGCGGCACGCTGGTCGAGCGTGGTCTTGACGGTCGCACCGACCCCGAGCGTCGAGACGAGCTTTCTGGCGACGACCTCGCTCTCCTCGAGACGCTTGCGGTCAATGTCCATCAGCCGCAGCTCGGCCGAGCCGAGCGCCGGGCGCTGCAGGACGTCGCCGACGATGTTCTTCATGAAGACGGTGGAACCGGCGCCGATGAAGGCGATGATGGGTGAGGCTGGCATTGCGATTTTCCTGATCAGGCGGCGACTTCGAAGGCGGCGCGGACGAGGCGCTGGGTGTATTCGGTCTTGGGCGCGGTCAGCACGTCTGCGACCGGGCCCTCCTCCACGATCCGGCCATTCTGCATGACCATGACGCGGTGGCAAAGGGCGCGCACGACTTTCAGGTCGTGCGAGATGAAAAGGTAGGAGAGCTGGTGCTCGTGCTGCAGCTTGCGCAGGAGCTCGATAATCTGCGCCTGCACCGAGAGGTCGAGCGCCGAGGTCGGCTCGTCGAGCAGGATGAACTCCGGCTCGAGCGCGATGGCCCGGGCGATGGCGATGCGCTGGCGCTGGCCGCCGGAGAACTCGTGCGGGAAGCGCTGCAGGATGGTGTCGGGCATCCCGGCATCGACCAGCGCCGCCTTGATCCGGTTGATCCGGTCGCGGGCGCCCGAGCCGATGTCGTTGACGATGAGCCCTTCCTCGAGGAGGCCGCGGATGCTCTGGCGCGGGTTCAGCGACGAGAACGGGTCCTGGAAGACGATCTGCATCCGCGAGCGGAAGGGCCGCAGGCCCTGCCGGTCGAGCCCGTCGATCCGCTCGCCATCGAAGGTGATGGCACCGCCCTGGTTCGGGATCAGCCGCAGCAGCGCCTGGCCGAAGGTGGTCTTGCCCGAGCCGCTCTCGCCGACGATGCCGAGCGTCTCGGAGCGGCGCACGGCGATATCGAGGTCGTTGACGGCGATGAGGTCGGTGAAGACCGGCCTGAAGAAGGTGCCCTTCTTCAGCTTGAAGGCGACGCGGACCCCGTCGCCCTTGAGGATCGGCTCGGTGGTGCCGTCGAACGGGCGGGCGATGCCGCGCGGCTCGGAGGCGAGCAGACGTTTGGTATAGGCGTGGCGGGGATGCGCGAAGAGATCGGCGGTCGGACCGTGCTCGCAGACCCGGCCGTGCTGCATGACGTAGACGTAGTCGGAGAACTTCTGGACGATCGTCAGGTCGTGGGTGATCAGCACCACGGACATGCCGTGGCTCTCTTTGAGGTCGCGCAGCAGCGTCAGGATCTGCGCCTGCACGGTGACGTCGAGTGCTGTGGTCGGCTCGTCGGCGATCAGCACGTCGGGGCGGTTGGCGAGCGCCATGGCGATCATCACCCGCTGGCGCTGGCCGCCGGAGAGCTGGTGCGGGTAGGAGCGCAGGCGCGACTCGGGATCGGGGATCTGCACCTCGCGCAGCAACTCGAGCGCACGCTCGCGGGCCTTCGCCTTCGAGATACGGTTGTGCAGGCGCAGCACCTCGATGATCTGGGTGCCGACCGTGTAGACCGGGTTGAGCGAGCTCATCGGCTCCTGGAAGATCATCGAAACCTTGTTGCCGCGCATGCCGCGCATTGCCGAATCCGACAGCGTCAGGATGTCCCGTCCGGCCAGGGTGATCTGCGTCGCGGGCATGATCCGCGCGCGCTTGGAGAGAAGGCGCATGACGCAGCGGGCGGTCACCGACTTGCCCGAGCCGCTCTCGCCGACGATGGCGACGGTCTCGCCCTTGTGCACCTGGAAGCTCATGTCGCGCACCGCCTCGACGGTGCCGCCTTCGACCTTGAAGGTGACGCCCAGGTTGCGCGCGTCGAGGATCACTTCGCGGCCATCGCTGGCGAGATCGAGCCGCTCTTCGCCGGCGACGCGGGTCTGGACCGTCACGGCACCGCCCTCCTCAATAGGGGTCGATCGCGTCGCGCAGCCCGTCGCCGAGCGCGTTGAACGCGAAGACCGTGAGCAGCACGAAGCCGACCGGCGAGAGGATCCACGGGTAGGAGCCGATCACCGAGAAGGTGCCGGCGTCCTGAAGCATCAGGCCCCAGGAGATCAGCGGCGGCTTCACGGCGAATCCGAGGAACCCCAGAAAGCTTTCCAGCAGCACGATGGTGGGGATGCCGAGCGTGACGGCGACGATGACGTGGCTCATGACGTTGGGCAGGATGTGCCGGGTGATGATGCGCCAGTCGCCGGCGCCCACCGCCATCGCGGCGCGGACGTAGTCGATGCGGGCGAGCGCCATGGTCTTGCCGCGGACCTCGCGGGCGAGGCGCGCCCAGCCGAGGCCGACGATGACGGCGACGACGAAGGTCAGGAACAGGCTGGACGGTGCGGTCACCGGGATCAGCGTGGTGAGCGCGAGGTAGAGCGGCAGCTGTGGGAACGCGAGGATGATCTCGACGAAGCGCTGCAGCCAGGCGTCGAACCGGCCGCCGAGATACCCCGAGGCGATGCCAGCCAGGGTGCCGATGATGGTGATGAGCGCGATCGAAATCAGCGCGATGGCGAGGCTGATCTGCGAGCCGACGATGCCCCGCGAGAAGATGTCGCGGCCGAGCTTGTCGGTGCCGAGAATGTGGATCGGTGTCCCGTCGGCGATGCCGAAGAAATGGCGATCCAGCGGGATGAAGCCGAAGAGCGTGTAGGGGAAACCTTTGACAAAGAAAGCGATCGGCCGGGGGTTCTCGTAGTCGGGGCCGATCAGAGGCTGATAGGTCACGGGATCGAGCTCGTCGGTCTCGACCGTCGGGAAGGCGACCGGCCACAGCCGCCAGCCTTGGTCCGGGACGTAGAAGCTGACCTTGTCGGGTGGCGCGAAGGCGACGTTCGCGCCCTTGGGATCCACCGGCGCGAAGAAATAGGCGAACACCGAGACGAAGAGCAGCAACGACACCAGCACGAGCCCGAGCATTCCCGGCACCGAGCGGCGGAGGCGCCGCCAGACCAGCGCGCTGAAGCTCTGCGACGTTTTGCCGACGGTGGAGGTGCGGGTGTCAGTCCCTTCGGTCAGATGGTCCGGCAGCGGCTCGTTGAACGCGGTCGGCTGCGGGTCGAAGGCGTCGCTCAAGGCTCAGCCCTCCGAAAGCCGCACGCGCGGATCGAGGAGCGCCAGCAGGATGTCGGAAATGATGTTGCCGACGATCAGCGTCGCGCCGAGCACCAGCAGCAGCGTCGCGGTGACGTAGACGTCGCCGATGCTCATGGATCCGACGATGGCGGGGCCGACCGTGGCGAGCCCGAAGACGATCGCCACCTCGACCTCGCCGGTCAGCATGTAGGGCAGGACCACGCCCTGGTATGCGACGAGCGGATGCAGCGCGTTCGGGACCGCGTGCTTCCAGATGACCGCGCTCTCGCGCAGGCCCTTGGCGCGGGCGGTCTCGATGTACTGCGAGTTGAGCGTGTCGAGCAGGTTTGCCCGCATCACCCGCATGTTGTAGGCGAGCCCGCCGAGCGTGGCGATCGCCACGACCGGCCAGATGTGCTTGACGAGATCGACGAACTTGCCCCACGACCACGGCGCGCCGCCGTAGCGGGTCGAGAAGAAGCTGCCGATCTCCTGCACGTTGAGCTTGAACGCCAGAATGTAGAGGATGATGAGGGCAAGCAGGAACCGCGGCACCGTCATCCCGAGGAAAGAGACGAACGACAGCGTCGTGTCGATCCAGGAATACTGCCGGGTCGCGGCGAGTACCCCGAAGGTGACGCCGAAGATCGTCGCCAGGATGTGGCAGGTCAGCGCCAGCGCCAGCGTACGCGGCAGCCGCTCGGCAACGACCTCGGCCACGGGCTTGTTGTAGTAGAAGCTGTGGCCGAAGTCGCCGCGGCTGACCATGCCCCACATCCAGCGAAAATACTGCACGTACATGGGGTCGTTCAGGCCGTTCTGCTCGCGGTACTGCTCCGCGGCGGCATTGGCCACCGCGGAGGTCGCATGGCCCTGGGTGATCATCATGCTGCGGATGTAGTCGCCGTAGTCGCCGGGCGGCGCCTGGATGATCGCGAAGGTGATCACGCTCATTATTACGAGTACGGGGATCGACGCGAGGATCCGCATTACCAGAAACCGGATCATACCGACCCTCCCGGAAAGCCGCGGGCGCGGCGGTGCGCGCCCGCGGACGATATCAGGCCGTGAGCTACTTCACCGGTCCGGCGCCACCCGGCGCACCGGGCAGCATGTCAGGGAAGAGCTCGAAGTCCTTCTGCTTGTCCGCGGCGACGAACACCCGCTCGCGGATGATGCTGTCCTCCGCCCAGTTGTACATGTTGATCGGCGTCCCCGCAGGGATGTTCGAGAAGCGCTTGTTGATGATCAGCGCACCGGGATAGGTGGTTAGACCGATGCCGTAGAGGTTCTCGGTATAGGTCTTCTGGAAGTCCTTGATCAGGTCCTTGCGCTTAGCGTCGTCGTCCGTCGCCACGAAGGCCTGCAGGTCCGAGATCATCTGCTTCTCGAAGTCCATCAGGTCGAGCTGACCACCTTCCGGAGCGCGGTGGCTGACGGCTGTTGCAGGCCCGACCGGCGCTAGCGCCGCAGTGTTCTGCACCACCGTCACCAGCTCCGGGTCGTTGCGGCGCATCAGCCAATCCCACCGGCCGGAGAGTCGGGCAGCGTCGTAGTCGTTGCCCGAAAGGATGTTGGGGATGACCCGAATCCCCACCGTCTCCATCATCGCGACAATGCCTTCGCCGAGACTTTTGTCAGTGGCGTAGTCACCGTTCACAAGCAGAGTGATCTCGACGTTGCCGCCACTGTCCGGAAGATTGACAAAGCCGTCGCCGTCGGTGTCCTCGAGGCCGGCCTTCTCAAGCTCGCTCTTCGCCGTCTCGAGACTGAATGGGTAATAGACGGTCGAGGCTTGGTCGTAGAAGCCGGTTACGTCCATAATCCCGCCCGGATAGATCGCGGTGAACGGGCCTTTGACGAGCGACTCGCCCAGTCGCTGGCGGTCGATCCCGTAAGTGATCGCCTTTCGGAAATCGAGGTTGCGGTTCAGTTCGCGGATCGCCTGACCGCGCGAATCCGGCTCGCCCCATCCGTTGGCCGAGAGGTTCGGGAAGAGCGTATAGCCGATGCTGCGGGGCCCGAAGGCGAGCCGCGCCGGGGCCGACGGATCGGCCGAGCGCTTCAGCGCCTCGACGTAGCTTTCGGGCTGCTCGAGGTTGGAGAAATCGCCGGTGCCGGCCACCGCTTGCACGTCACGGTCGGCCCAGGTTGAGAGCCGGTACTGCAACTCGTCGAGATAGGGCAGCTGGTGCCCCTCCTCGTCCACCTTCCAGTAGTACGGGTTTCGTCGCATCACGATTATATCGTCGGAGCGGTACTCGACGGGCACCCAGGCGCCCATAACCGGCATGTTCATGTAGGTGGGCGGAAACGCGTTGCGGTACTCCTGGTAGGAGTTCTTGGAATACTTCGGATGCTGCGGCTTGAGCATATGCGCCGGCCCGGGACAGAAGGTGCCGTAGGCGAGCGCGAAGACTACCTGCCGCGGGAACGGCGAGGTGAAGCTGAACTTGACAGTGTTGTCGTCGATCTTCTCGAGCGTGGTGCCTTCGCCGAAGCTCGCCTGGCTGGCGCCGTTCAGCGGTGTGATATTCGGGTCGAGGACGTTGTCTTCCCAATAGAACATCAGATCGTCGGCCCCGAACGGCACGCCATCGGACCACTTGGCGCCTTCGATCAGGTGCACCGTCAGGCTCTTGCCGTCTTCGGCCCAGTCCCATGATTTCGCCAAGTTCGGCAGAGGCTCGAGGTCATTGGCGTTTACCTCGAAGAGCGGTCCGGTCCGGGTCAGACATTCGCTCAGACCCATGTCGACGCCGCCCCAGCCCTGCACCTGCCCGGCGCTGTAGTTCCAGCCTTCCGGCCGGCCACCGATGACGTGGCGCATAACGTCGCCGTAGGCGCCGACGCCGTCCGGCATGTTCCCGGTCTTGAAGACCAGCGGCTCCTTGGGCAGGCGCTCGGCGACCGGCGGCAGCCTGCCGGTGTCAACGAACTCCTTGGTGACCCAGTCTGGCTCGGAGTAGGACGGAAGCGCCTTGAATTCTTCGATCTGGTCGCGGCTGACGAAATTGACTTGCTCCTGCGCCTCAAATTTGGGCGCGGCCGGAGCAGTGGTTGCCGCTACCATGTCGGCATGGGCGGCGAGGGGCGACACTGTCGCCATCAGCACCGAAATCGCAGTTTGCGTCAGATAAGGCCTCATGGATCCTCCCAGATCGACCGGTATGCCTAAGGCATCTTGTTTTAGGCCCACACTGCAGAGCGCGTCCACCGTGTGCGGCGTCGTCACTCTAGAACAGGATTGCGGTTTGCGGCAATGCGGGAAAGCCGGTATTAACTCCAAAGATGAAGTCGGCCCGCGGCGGGTATCATCGGTCAGTCCCGTATGCGGCAAATCCTGAGCGCCTGGACAGTCAATGAGCATCGAACGAGAGCGCCTGCGGCAGCTTCTGGCCCTGGAGGCTCCGGTAATCACCCTGACCGAGCGCGAAACCGAGGAACTTGACGGCTACGTACTCGAACGCCTGCGCTTCGAGTTTGCCGGCAAGGGAAGCGTGCGCGGCTTTCTGGCGCGCCCGCCGGGCCGAGGTCCGCACCCGGCGGTGCTATACGCCCACGCTCACGGCCTGCGCTACGATGTCGGCGCTGGTGAGTTCCTCGACGGACAGACCTACCTTCTGCAGCCGGCGCTTGGCCCGGTCTTCGCCAAAGCCGGGTACGTGACGCTGATGATCGAGATGGCGTGCTTCGGAGAGCGCGCGACAGACACGGAGTCAGCCGCCTCGAAGGCGCTAAACTGGTACGGCAAGTCATTGATCGGCGCGATGCTCTCCGACCAGTCGGCGGCTCTGGGGTGGCTTGCCGCGCGCGAGGATGTCGATAGCGCGCGCATCGGCGCTTTCGGCATTTCGATGGGCTGCATCCTCAGCTACTGGCTGGCCGCGATAGATGAGCGCATTGCCGCCACAGCGCATCTTTGTTGCCTGGCTGACTTCGCGACGATGATCGAGCTTGGCGCCCACGACCTGCACGGCGCATATTTGACGGTCCCGGGCCTTCTGAACGCAACCTCGCCGGGCGAAATCGCCGGGATGATTGCCCCGCGCCCACAACTGGTCTGTATCGGTGAGAATGACCCGCTTACACCGCCGGGGGCGTGGCGCCTTGCGTACGCCGAAGCCGAGCGCGGGTACTCGCAACGCGGCGCGAGGTCGGAGCTTTCTTTACTGGTCGCGGCTGGCGCTGGCCATTGGGAGACCGAGGAGATGCGGGCCGCAGTCCTTGATTTTTTCGAGCAGCGGATAGGATTGCACGCGCCTGGCTAGAGCCGGAGTTTGCCTCGGTCGACGGCCGCCCCAAGGCCGCCCGGCTTGCCGACCATATGGTTCTCGGCTGTTACGGATGCCCTTCGACGGGAGCTCAGTGGGCCGGAGATCCAGTGAGCAGCCCGAGGAGGCGGCGCTCGTCGGCGCGCAGGCGCGCGGGTCCTTGCGGCTTCGCACTCTGGATAAGATGAAGCCGCTGACCGGGATTCATCCCGGCGAGCGCCAGGATCGCCGGGTGGATGTAGGCGGACTTGCTGATCGCCGGCGTGTTGTGCAGCCGCGCGGCCGCGGCTTCCGCCAGGGTCTTGACGGTGAGCCGGCCCGGCGTGTCACGCGCGACGCGGTAGGCGGCGAGCGTGCCGGCCCAGGTGCGAAAGGTCTTGGCGGTTGCGGTCGCGACGCCGGTTCGCCTCGCAAGGTACGCGTTGACGTGCTGCGAGCCGATCGCATGGACCGTGCCGTCGGTATCCACCCACTTGAAGAGGTTGCGGCCGGGCAGATCGCCGATGGCCTCGAAGATGCGGTGCAGCCGCCGGTCGCGGAGGCGGTGCTCGACCATCCGCCCGCCTTTCGCCCGAAAGCGCAGCCGCAGTTCGCCGTCGCCGAGCGTCAGGTGTCGCCTGAGCAGTGTCGTCGCGCCGTAGCTGTGGTTCTGCGCCGCATAGGCGGCCGATCCGATGCGCAGGTGCAGCCGGTCGAGGAGAACGGCGATGGCCGCGAGGCTGAAGTCGAGGTCGCCGACCTCGCCTTGCAGGTCGCGCTCCACCCGGTTGCGGAAGCGGGCCAGCGCCGTGCCGAAGGCGGCGAGCCCGTCGTACTTGGCCTGCGCCCGCCAGGCGCTCCAGTCGGGATGATAGCGGTACTGCTTGCGGCCCGCCACGTCGAAACCCGTGGCCTGCAAATGGCCGTCCGGAACGGCGCAGATCCAGACGCCGGTATAGGCGGGAGGGATTCCCAGCGATGCGATCCGCAGCCGGTCCGCGGCCCCGACCGGCCGGCCTTCGGGATCGAGGTAGCTGAACCCCCTGCCCCGCTTCAGCCGGCGAATGCCGGGCATTTCGTCGCTGACGTAGACGAGGCCGGGCGGAATTTCGGCGTTGATCGGACCGAGTTCGGACAATCGAGGTTCCTGCACGCCACCATGCGAGCGCTCCGGACAACCCGCAGGTGCGGCAACCGGTTCCCACCCGACCGTACCACCGGGTGTGTTGGCGACCTGGATTGATTGGGCGTGGAAGTGCGGCGTCGGTGCCGGCTATGATCGACCGGCGGCCGTCAGCAATCCGGCCCTTCGGAGGAACGATGGCGCACGAGCCGCTCATCCTGATCGACCCGCTGCCGCGGACGCTCGATCTGATCTGCGATATCGAGACCCGGCGACGTCTCGAAGCGCTCGGCCGGCTGGTCGTTTCGGAAGAAGCGCCGATGCAGGCGGCGGAGGTGGACCGGCTGTTGCCGGAAACCGAGATCATCATCGGCCAGACCGACATGCCGCGCGAGCGGCTCGACCGGGCGCCGAAGCTTCGCGCCATCTTCAACGTCGAGACGAACTTCCTGCCCAACGTCGACTACCAGCGCTGCCAGGAGCGGGGCATCCCGGTGCTGTCGCCGGGGTCGGCCTTCGCCGTCTCGGTGGCGGAGGCGAGCCTCGCCATGGCGATCGACCTCGCCCGCGGGATCACCCGCGCCGACCGCGCGTTCCGCGCCGGGCGCGAGGAATACGGGCTCGCCGACAACCAGGACACCTTCGTCTTCACCGGCGCACCGGTCGGCATCATCGGCTTCGGCGATCTCGGGCGGACGTTGCGCGAGTTGATCGTGCCGTTCCGCAACCCGGTCGCGGTCTACGATCCCTGGCTGCCGCCCGACCTGATCCGCGCCCGCGGCTGCACGCCGGTCGGGCTCGACGAACTCCTCGCCACGTCGCGCGTCGTCTTCGTCTTCGCGGGCGTCACCAGCGAGAACCAGGGCTTTCTCGGTCGGCGCGAGTTCGAGCTGATGCAGCCCGGCACGGTGTTCCTGCTGATGAGCCGCGCCGCTGTCGTCGACTTCCCCGAATTCGTCGCGCAGGTCCGCTCGGGCCGGATCGTCGCGTCGACCGACGTCTTCCCCGAGGAGCCGGTGCCGGCGGACGACCCGGTCCGCGGGCTCGAGGGGCTGCTGCTGTCAGCACACCGCACCGGCGGCACGCGCGAGGCGCTGTTCGAGATCGGCCGGCTGACCGTCGCGGACGCCGAACTGATCCTGCGCGGCCTGGCGCCGCAGATGTGCCGCCGCGCCGATCCCGCGATCGCCGCGCGCCTGCGCAGCAAGCCGGTGGACGTGACCTGAGCGCGGACCCTGTCATCCGTCGCGAGCGCACTACATCCGCCCCCGAGAACCGGCGAGATGGTGAAATGGAGTCGACGACGGCTACGGCGATTCAGGGCTGGATGACGCTGCTGATCGCGACGGCCTGCGGGCTGATCGTGGCCAACCTCTATTTCGCCCAGCCGCTGATCGCGCTCATCGCCGCCGATCTGGGGCTTTCGCCGGCGCAAGGCGGGCTGATCGTCACGATGACGCAGATCGGCTACGGGCTCGGGCTGCTCTTCGTGGTGCCGCTCGGCGATCTCTTCGAGAACCGGCGGCTGATCCTGATCGTGCTTGCGGTCGGCATCGTCGCGGCGCTCGGGCTGGCGCTGTCGACCGCGCCTGCGGCGTTCCTGGGCTTCTCGCTCCTGATCGGGCTAGGCTCGGTCTCGGTGCAGATCCTCGTGCCGCTCGCCGCGCACCTCGCGACGCCGGAGACCCGCGGCCGGGTGGTAGGCCGGGTGATGAGCGGGCTTCTCCTCGGCATCATGCTGGCGCGGCCGGCCTCGAGCCTCGTGACCGAGCTCGCCGGCTGGCACGCGGTCTTCTTTGTCTCCGCCGGGCTGATGGTCGCACTCGCCGCCGTGCTGCGGCTGTGCCTGCCGCGCCGGATGCCGCAGGCGGGGCTCGGCTACGGCGCGCTGATCGCATCGATGGTCCGGCTGATGCGCGACACGCCGCTGCTGCGGCGACGCGCGCTCTACCAGGCGCTGATGTTCGGCTCGTTCAGCCTGTTCTGGACGACGGTGCCGCTGCTGCTGTCGGGACCGGCCTTCGGGTTCTCGCAAGGCAGGATCGCGCTTTTCGGCCTCGCCGGCGTGGCGGGAGCCGTCGCGGCGCCGCTCGCCGGTGCCGCCGCCGACCGCGACCTCGGCGTGCCGGGAACCGCGCTCGCGATGGCGTTCGGCGTGCTCGCCTATCTGGTCAGCTTCCTCGGCGACATGGGCTCGGGCGCGTCGGTGGCGGCGCTGGTCGCGGCGGCGATCCTGCTCGACTTCGGCGTCTCGGCCTGCCTCGTCTTTTCGCAGCGGTCGATCTACGCGCTGTCGGACACCGCGCGGAACCGCATGAACGGCATCTTCATGGCTTCGTTCTTCTGCGGCGGCGCGCTCGGCTCGGCGCTCGGCGCCTGGACTTTCGCCCACCACGGCTGGCCCGCGACCGCGCTCCTCGGGCTCGCCGGGCCGGCGCTGGCGCTGGCGATCTACGCGGCGTCGCTCGTCCGGCTCCGCGTCGCCGTCGGATGAACCGCACGGAGATCCTCGCGCGGCTCATCGGGTTCCCGACGGTCAGCGCGGCGTCGAACCTGGATCTCGTCGGCTGGGTGCGCGCGTTTCTCGCGTCCCAAGGGATCGAGAGCACGGTGGTGCCGGACGCTACCGGGCGGAAGGCGGGGCTCTTCGCGACGATCGGGCCGGCGGAGCGGCCGGGGGTGCTCCTCTCGGGACACAGCGACGTGGTGCCGGTCGAGGGCCAGGCCTGGAGCGGCGATCCCTTCGCGCTGGCTGAGCGCGGCGGTCGGCTCTACGGTCGCGGCGCGGCGGACATGAAGGGGTTCGTGGCCTGCGCGCTGGCCGCGGCGGCGCGCGCAGCGGCGGCGCCGCTGGCGCGGCCGCTGCACCTGGCGCTGTCGTGGGACGAGGAGGTCGGCTGCGTCGGGGTGCGCCGGCTGATCGAGGCGATGCGCCCCGCCCTGCCGGTGCCGCCGTCGCTCTGCATCGTCGGCGAGCCGACCCGGATGGCTGTCGCGATCGGGCACAAGGGCAAGACCGCGGCGCGGGCGGTCTGCACCGGGCGTGACGGGCACTCGGCGATGGCGCCGCTGGCGCTGAACGCGATCCATCTCGGCTGTGACTTCGTGGCGGCGATCCGGTCCCGGCAGGCGGCGATCGCCGCGCACGGGCACCGGGACCCGGCCTACGAGGTGCCCTACACGACGCTGCATGTCGGGCGGATCGCCGGCGGCGTGGCGCTCAACATCGTGCCGGCCCGCTGCGAGCTCGAGTTCGAGATCCGCAACCTTGCCCAGGACGATCCGCAGGCGCTGCTCGACGGCCTGCGGGCAGAGGCTGCCGGGATCGCCGCGGCGGCGCAGCGGATCGCACCGGAAGCGGCGATCGAGATCGAGGTGACCAACGCCTACCCCGGCCTCGACACCGCGGAGGGGTCGGAGGCGGTCGCGCTCGCCCGGCAGCTCGCCGGGACCGGAACGACCAAGGTCGCCTTCGGCACCGAGGGCGGCCTCTTCACGGAGGCGCTGGGACTGCCCACCGTGGTCTGCGGCCCCGGCGACATGGCCCAGGGCCACAAGGCCGACGAGTACGTCGAGGAAACCCAGCTCGCCGCCTGCGACGCGATGCTCGACCGTCTGCTGGTGCGGCTGCGCGCCGACGTTTGAGGTGCCGCAGGAGGTGAAAGCAGACCCAGGCTCGTTACTCGTCGCCAGGAACGCCGTAGCTCGGGGCAGCGGTGGGATCGCGGGCGCGGGTGACGTAGGCGTCGAGCTGCGGATTGTAGAGCTCCCAGAGCCGGGCGAGCCCGGCGACCGGGTCGTCCTCGGTCCAGTCGACGCGCAGGTCGGCGACCGGCCAGGCGACCTCGCGCACCAGCTTCATCCCGGCCGAATGCACCGGGCCGGCCTCGCCACCGGCATCCATCGCCGCCGTCATCGCCGCGATCAGGCGGTCGCCCAGCGCGCCGCCGGTGCCGAGGAATGCCTCCACCATCAGGAGCGGCACCCGAGCGTCGGCAAGCAGGTTGCCGCCGCAGGCGACGTCGGGGTCGCGGGCGTCGCCGAAGAGGCCGAGCGCCGCGGTGCCGGTGTGCGCCGCCGAGCCGCCGTCACCGTCGACGGCGAGGAGCTGGCGATGCTCGGCGAAGGGAGTGGTGCGGGCGATGATCGCCACCGCCTCGCCGGCAGCCGCCCCGGCCGCCATCAGGTCGAGCGCCCGGGTCCCGAGCGCCGGATCGGTAACGTTCTGGCTCGCGACCGCACCGACCCCGGCGCGGGCATGGGCGCAGCGCGCCGCGACCGCCGGCGAGGACGAGGCGACGGCGACACCGAACATGCCGGTTTCGCGGCAGCGGGCGACGATGGAGAAGGTCATTTTCGGCACCTCGCGGGCTCGGTTGCATTCGGGCGGGGTCGTGTTGTTGTAGGCGAGACGCCGGGGGAGGCACCATGAGGAAGACATACGCCGGAAACTGTCACTGCGGCGCCGTCCGCTTCGAGGTGGACCTCGACCTCGCGGCCGGGACGGTCAAGTGCAATTGCGGCTTCTGCACCAAGGTCAGGCTCTGGTCGGCGCCGGTGCGGCCCGAGGCCTTCCGCCTGGTGCAGGGCGAGGCGGTGCTGACGGACTTTCGCGGCGGCAACGCGGTCGCGCATCACTTCTTTTGCAGCCGCTGCGGCGTGCACCCGTTCGAGCGGATCGACGCGCCCAACATGACCGGCGCGCCGTACGTCAACGTGAACGTGGCCTGTCTCGAGGAGCTCGACGTCGATGCGCTGCTGGCGGCACCGGTGACCTATTGCGATGGAAGGAACGACGACTGGGGATCGCGCCCGGCCGAGGTGCGGCATCTCTAAACCGTCGAAGGGGAGCCGTTCGCCGCGTCCGTTCCGGGCGTGGGGTCGGGGATCACCGCGGTGGCATCGATCTCGACCAGCCACTCGGGGCGGGCGAGCGCGGTGACCACGACGCCGGTGGAGACCGGGTGGATGCCGCGGATGTACTCGCCCATCGTGCGGTAGACCGCCTCGCGGTGGCGGACGTCGGTCAGGTAGACCACGACCTTGCAGAGGTGCTCCATCGAGCCGCCGGCCTCCTCGATCAGCTGGCGGATGTTCTGCATCACCTTGTGGGTCTGCTCGGCCGGGTCGTGGCTGCCGAGGTTCCGGGCGGTGTCGAGGTCCTGCGGGCACTGGCCGCGCAGGAAGATCGTGGTGCCGCGGGCGACGACGGCCTGCGCGAGGTCGTTGTCGAGCCGCTGCTCGGGATAGGTGTCGCGGGTGTTGAACGGGCGGATGCGGGTATGGGCCATCGGGCTCTCTCTTCGTGACGGGCGTGAGCGTCAGCCGACGCTTGCGGGGGATCGTGCGGCCGCGGGCGCCGGCGTGTAGGCGCGGTAGCTCCGCTGCGTCGCGATGTGGTCGGCGACGAACTTCGCGTCGTGCCAGACGCCCCAGATGAACGACGATCCGCGCCGCGACAGCCAGGGCAGGCCGAGAAAGTAGATGCCGGGCTCCGTCGAGACGCCGCGCTGGTGCCGCGGCGCGCCGGTCTCGTCGAAGGCATCGACCTTGAGCCAGCCGAAGTCGCGCGCGTAGCCGGTCGCCCAGACGATCGCGAGGATCCCGGCGGCCTTCAGGTCGAGCGACAGGATCGGGTCGCGTACGCAGTCGGGATCGGGCGGGATGGCGCGGGCCTCGGGCTCCTCCGGCAGGTCGAGGCCGTTCCGGGCGATGAAGGCGTCGGCCTCGTCGAGTACCGAAAGGTAGTTGCGGTCGCCGGTCGCGAGGTTCTCGGCGAGGCCGGGCGCGAAGGCCATCACCCCGTCCTCGAAGCTCTCGGCCCGGCCGAGGAGCGTCATGCCCTGGGCGGCGAGGCGGCGGTAGTCGACGGTGCGGCCGCCGTAGGCGCCGCTGACCGCGAAGGTGACGTGCTTGCTGGTCGGCGGCGCCTCGGCGTCCCACTTGTTGAGAACGCCGAGCCACCAGACGTTGTCGCGGCCGCGGTAGCGCCGGGGCGGCCGGTCGTGCGGGCCGATCGAGATGAAGACGCGCCGGCCGGCGAGGAGCAGCTCCTCGGCGATCTGCGCGCCCGAGGCGCCGGCGCCGACCACCAGCACCGCACCCTGCGGCAGCTGGCCCGGGTTTCGGTAGGCGGCCGAGTGCATCTGCACGATGCCGGCGCTCTCGGGGACCATGCGGGGGAAGACCGGGCGCTGGAAGGGGCCGGTGGCGGCGACGACGGTCTGGGCCTCGATCACGCCTCGGGAGGTCTCGACGTGGAAGCCCGGCCGGCCGTCGTTGCGGCGGACCTGCTGCACCGCGACGCCGCAGCGGACCGGTGCGGCGATCTTCTCGGCATAGGCGACGAAGTAGTCCGCGACCGCCTCCTTCGGCACGAACGCCTCGGGATCGCCGTCGAAGGCGAGGCCCGGGAAGCGATCGTGCCAGGCGGGCCCGTTCGCCACGAGGCTGTCCCAGCGGCCGCTGCGCCAGCGCTCGGCGATGCGGTCGCGCTCCAGCACCAGGTGCGGGATGCCGGCCGCGCCAAGGTGCTCGCTCATCGCGATACCGGCCTGCCCCGCGCCGACGACGAGCGCCTCGATGGTTTCGATCGGCATGGGTTCCCGCTCCTTTCGCTGGGGCTGCGCCGTCAGGCAGCATGGCGCAAGCGCTTCCCAGGGAAAAGCCGATCCGTGTCCCGGCCCTTTCCGCAGCTTTCGGCAGGCCTTGCGCGGCTTCAGAGGCCGTCGAAGATATCTCGGATTTCGATCGTCAATCCCGGCGGATCGAGAACCAATTGCCCGTCATGGACGACCTGAACCTCGATCCGGCCCTCGTCGCCGCGGCGGTGATGGATGACTACACGTTTGTCGGTGTCAGCGATCAGGTAGTGCCGTAAACTCGGCAGCACGAAGTAGCCCGCGAGCTTGGCGCCACGGTCGATCCCCCGGCTTGACGGCGAGACGATCTCGACCACGATCACCGGATCGGTGGCCTCGATTGCGTCGCCGGGCAGCGGCGGGCCGCAGCGCACGAGCGTATCAGGTTCGTAGACGGTCCTGTCGTCGATCCTGACGGTCACGCCGTCGGGCAGAGCCTGACAGGCGAGCCCGCGCGCCACGATGGCTGCGCGGAGCGCCAGCCATGCCTGACCTTTCGCGAGGGTATGGTTCACCCGCTCGGGGGCCATGGCGACGACGATGCCGTTGTCGAGCTCGAACCGACCCGTCGGCTGCGCCAGGGCCCAGGCGATGAACTCGTCGGCGGTGAACTCGGTTTGTCTCGGCTGCTCCATCACCCGTCCTCGATTGGCGTGGCGCATCGTACCACTGCGATTTGCTCCGCGCGACACCTGGTCCTCAGGTCGGCATTCCGGGATGGACCCAGCCGAGGAGGCGCCCGGCCTTGGCCGAGGTCATGAAGCTCGAGCGGCCGGGGAAGTCGCCGCGGATCGGGACGTCGGGGAAATGCCGCGCGGCGAGTTCGCGGCTCGGGGTGTCGGCGGCGGTGTCGGGGGCGACGATGTAGAACACCTCGTGGCCCCCGAGGTCGGCGGCGACGGCGCGCAGGCAGGCGTCGGCCGCGGCGTCGCGGCGGGTGTAGGCCCAGAGGTGCTTCTCGACCCGCCAGCCCGGGTCCCGGTAGCGCTCGGCCGCCACCCCGCGGTCGGGCAGCACCCAGTGGAAGCGCATCGAGGCGATGGAGATGCCTTCGTAGCGCCGGGCGAAGGCGTCTGCCTGCTGCTCGCAGATCCATTTCGAGAGGCTGTAGGGGTCCTCGGCGTAGTTGGGATGGTCCTCGTCGATCGGGAAGTAGTCGTAGCGCGGCGCGCGGCTGTAGGCCTGGCCGATGGCGTTGACGCTCGACGCCTGGCAGATGCGCAGGATGCCGTTCTCGACCGCGGCGCGCAGCGCGTTGTAGCTGCCCACCACGTTGTTGTTGTGCACGACATGGTCGGGGTTCCGGGTCGGGGTCGGGATCGCGGCCATGTGGATCATCGCGTCGCAGCCGGCGAAGGCCGCGACCAGCGCGTCGTAGTCGGCGGCTTCGGCCTCGACGTAGCGGATCGCGGGGTGATCGACGGGCTCGGTCGGGCGCGACCCGGTCGATGCTGACGACGGCGTCGCCCCGCGCGAGCGCCGCGTCGGCGATGGCGCGGCCGATGCCGCCGCTGCCTCCGGTCAGGGCGATCTTCATGCGGGGCTCCTACTGCGGCGTAGACCGCTTCGCGCAGGCCGCGGATGTAGCCGATGGCGTAGAGCCGACCGAACGACGAGTAGCCCGCGTGGTCGTTGCTGTCGCCCTCGACGGTCGGGACGTGGTCGGGGCGCAGCACGCCGTCGAAGCCGATGTCGCGGTAGGCCTGCATGCAGGCGAGCATGTCGGTCTTGCCGGCGTCGTGCCAGGTCTCCTCGAACCGTTCGGGGACGCCGCGCACGTCGCGGAAGTGGACGAAGGAAATCTTGCGGCCGAAGCCGCGGATCGCCGCCGGCAGGTCGTCGGTCATCAGCGTGAAGTTGCCCTGGCAGAGGGTGATGGTGTTCATCGGGCTGTCGGCGAGCTCCATCAGGCGGCGGTAGTTCTCGATGCTGCGCATGATGCGGCCGACGCCGCGGATCGGCGACAGCGGCGGGTCGTCGGGGTGCATCGAGAGCTTGACGCCGGCCTTCTCGGCGACGGGCAGCACCTTGCGCAGGAAGTAGCCGAGGTTTGTCCAGAGCGCCTCCTCGTCGATCGGCGGCCCGGAGGTGAGGTCCTCGGGCACGTCATCGAGGTCGAAGCTCGTCACCACCGAGCCGCCGCGCGACGGCGTCGCGAGGTTGGTGCGGAGCCAGTTGAAGTCGGCCATCCATTCGTAGCACCAGACCGGGATGCCGAGCCTGCCCATGCTCTCGACCAGCGTGCAGACGGTGGCGATCTCTTCGTCGCGGCCCGGCAGCCCGCGCTTGGCCTTGTTGAGCGGCGGCCGCGCCTCGATCACCGAGAGGGTGAAGCCACCCTCCTCGTAGGCGTCCTTCATCCGGCGGAGCGGCGCCAGGTCGCAAAGGCCCTCGCCCGGTCGCAGCGTGTCGAACGGCAGACCGCCGACGGCGCGGTCGACGCCGGCCTGGCGGGCGAGCTTCCAGAGCGGTGAGGGCGTCGGCGCGATGAACTCGGCGATTTCGAGCAAGGGGCGGGCTTTCTGTACTTTTTGGGTGACAAGTTGCGCCGACCGTGACCTGCGCTGAGCCTGTGCCAAGGTTCGGGATGCAGACCCTCGGTGACCCCGTGACCTCAACATCACCGTCTCGGCCTGTCAATCCCGAGGCCCGCGCCTGATCAGGAGCTGTCCTGCGCGGGCGATTTCTGCCCATCTCGAAGGCAAAGCCTGACCGGCCGCCCGCGGACTGGCGCGGGATCGCACACGGCGCTTGACGCGCGGCCCAGCGGCGTGAACCCTGCCTGCAACTCCGGCTGATTGGGCCGGCGGCATCGAGCCTCGTATCCCGGTCCGCTTCGATCGGTGAGCGGGGCTTTGGGGTCTGCGCCTTGGGAAGCTAAGGTTTCGTCGAGGCTACTAGGGAGTAACAACAGATAGATGCGGCATGGAGAAGCGAAAGAAGGAGCGAAGCCTGCAGGCTCGCATTACTGATGGCTGCCATACTTGTGTTCATGGGTATCGCAACTGACCCGACCCTATGGCCAGCCTTCTATCGGTATGCGTCGACGGCGCTCGTTGCCGCGGCGGCGAGCTTTTTCATTTATAGGTCGAAGCCAGGCTGGCTGGTCTGCTCGCTCTCCGGCCTGGTGCTCTTGGGGCTGGCGCTGGGAATACCGGCCTGACCGTTCCGTCGCCTCGCCTGGACCGACACGCGGTGCTTGACGCGGCGCGCTGCGGTGTCAACGTTGCCTCGAAATCAAGCTGACCGCGATGGCGATGACCGACGCCGTTCTTCCTGAGAGCCCGCGCCGCGGCTTCTTGGCGCGGCTCGCCCGCCGCCGACTGGCGCTGGTCGGCCTGGTGCTGATCGTGCTGACGGTGCTCGCGGCGATCCTGGCGCCGGTGCTGACGCAGTTCTCGCCCGACGAGCAGCGCTTCGACGGCCTGACGCTCGAAGGCGCGCCGCTGCCGCCGGGCGGCATGTACCTCCTCGGCACCGACCTGCTCGGGCGCGACCTCTTCACGCGCATCCTTTACGGCGCGCGCACCTCGCTGGTGATCGGCGTTGCGGCGAACGGGCTGGCGCTCGTCATCGGCACGCTGGTCGGGGTGACCGCCGGGTACTTCCGCGGCTGGGTCGGCGCGGTCCTGATGCGCTTTACCGACCTGATGATGGCGTTTCCGGCCTTGCTGCTCGCGATCTGCCTCGCGGCGATCTTCCAGCCGTCGCTCTGGATCGTGGCCCTCGTCATCGCGATGGTGAACTGGGTGCAGACCGCGCGGGTGCTCTACACCGAGACCACCTCGCTTTCGGAGCGCGAGTTCATCGCCGCCGAGCGGGCGCTCGGCGCCGGGCATGGCCGCATCCTGATCCGCCACATCCTGCCGCACCTCGTGCCCACGATCATCGTCTGGGGCACGCTCGGCATCTCGACGACCGTGCTGCTGGAGGCGACGCTCAGCTATCTCGGCATCGGGGTGCAGCCGCCGACGCCGTCCTGGGGCAACATCATCTTCGAGAACCAGACCTACTTCCAGTCGGCACCCTGGCTGGTCTTCATCCCGGGTGCGGCGATCCTGATGCTGGCGCTCGCCTTCAACCTCGTCGGCGACGCGATCCGCGACGTGCTCGATCCCACCGAGCGAGGCCGTGGCTGATGGCGGTCTATCTCGCGCGCCGGCTGATCCAGGCCGCCTTCATCCTGCTCGGCGTCTCGCTCGTCACCTTCTTCCTGCTCTACATGCTGCCGGCCGACCCGGTGCGGCAGATCGCCGGCCGCTCGGCGACGCCGCAGACGGTCGCCAACATCCGCGCGCAGCTCGGCCTCGACCAGCCGTTCGTGGTGCAGTACTGGCGCTATCTCTCCGGCCTCGTGCAGGGCGATCTCGGGCGGTCCTACCTGCAGAAGTCCGAGGTCTCGACGCTGATCGCCGCCCGCCTGCCGGCGACGCTGCTGCTGATGGTCGGCGCCATCGTCTGCGAGCTGATCCTCGGGCTCACCATGGGCGTCTTCGCGGCGCTGCGCCGCGGCACCGCCGCCGACACCGGGCTGATGCTGACCTCGTTCGTCGCGGTCTCCGCGCCGCAGTTCGTCGTCGGGCTGCTGCTCCTCTACGTCTTCGCGGTGCGGCTGCACTGGTTCCCGATCGGCGGCTACGGCACACCCGCCCACCTGGTGCTGCCGTCGCTGACGCTCGGCATCCTGGGGTCGGGCTGGTACGCGCGGATGATGCGCTCCTCGATGGTCGACGTGCTCCGGCAGGACTACATCCGCACCGCCCGCGCCAAGGGGCTGGCGCGGCGCCGGGTGATCCTGCGCCACGCGCTGCCGAACGCGATCCTGCCGATCATCGCGATGATCGGAATCGACATCGGCGTCTTCATGGGCGGCATCGTCGTGGTCGAGAGCGTCTTCGGCTGGCCCGGCATCGGCCAGCTGGCCTGGCAGGCGATCCAGCGCATCGACATCCCGATCATCATGGGCGTCACGCTGGTCTCGGCGTGCGCCATCGTGCTCGGCAACCTGCTCGCCGACCTCGTCACCCCCTTCATCGATCCGCGCATCCGGATCCGCTGACCACCATAGAACAGGGAGAAGACCATGAAACGACTGCTTGCCACCTCGGCGCTGGTGCTGGCGCTGGCCATGCCGGCGCTGGCCCAGGACAACGACGCCCGCGACCCCGACGCCAAGGCCGGCGGCGACATCGTCATCACCTACAAGGACGACGTGGCGACGCTCGACCCCGCGATCGGCTACGACTGGCAGAACTGGTCGATGATCAAGTCGCTGTTCGACGGGTTGATGGACTACGTCCCCGGCACCACCGAGCTGCGTCCCGGCCTCGCCGAGAGCTACACGATCTCCGAGGACGGCAAGACCTTCACCTTCAAGCTGCGGCCGGGGGTGAAATTCCACAACGGCCGCGAGATGACCGCCGACGACGTCAAGTACTCGCTCGACCGGGTGACGAACCCCGCGACCCAGTCGCCGGGCGCCGGCTTCTTCGGCTCGATCGAGGGCTACGACGCGGTGGCCGACGGCTCGGCCACCAGCCTCGCCGGCGTCAAGGTCGTCGACCCGCTGACCGTCGAGATCACGCTCAGCCGGCCCGACGCCACCTTCCTGCACGTGATGGCGCTGAACTTCGCCTCGGTGGTGCCGAAGGAGGCGGTGGACGCGGCCGGCGGCGACTTCGGCAAGCACCCGGTCGGCACCGGCGCCTACAAGCTCGGCGAGTGGACGATCGGCCAGCGGCTGGTGTTCGAGAAGAACCCCGACTACTGGCGCGAGGGGCTGCCCTACCTCGACAGCGTGACCTTCGAAGTCGGCCAGGAGCCGATCGTGGCGCTGCTGCGGCTGCAGAACGGCGAGGTCGATATCCCCGGCGACGGCATCCCGCCGGCGAAGTTCACCGAGGTGATGGCCGACCCGGCGCAGGCCGAGCGCGTCGTCGAAGGCGGCCAGCTGCAGACCGGCTACATCACGATGAACGTCAAGATGCCGCCGTTCGACAAGCTCGAGGTGCGCCAGGCGGTCAACATGGCGATCAACAAGGACCGGATCGTCCAGATCATCAACGGTCGCGCCGTGCCCGCTACCCAGCCGCTGCCGCCGTCGATGCCGGGCTACACCAAGGACTACGCCGGCTACCCCTACGACCCGGAGAAGGCCAAGGCGATGCTGGCCGACGCGGGCTTTCCCGACGGCTTCGAGACCGAGCTCTACGTGATGAACACCGACCCCAACCCGCGCATCGCCCAGGCGATCCAGCAGGACCTCGCGGGCATCGGCATCAAGGCGTCGATCCAGTCGCTGGCGCAGGCCAACGTCATCGCCGCCGGCGGCGAAGAGGACCAGGCGCCGATGATCTGGTCGGGCGGCATGGCCTGGATCGCCGACTTCCCGGACCCGTCGAACTTCTACGGGCCCGATTCTCGGCTGCGCAGGTGCTGTGCAGGGCGGCTGGAACTGGTCGTGGTACTGCAACGAGGACCTCGACAAGCAGGCCGCCGCCGCCGACAGCATCACCGATCCGGCCAAAGTCCGGCGACCGGCTGCAGGCCTGGTCCGACATCTACATGGCGATCATGAAGGACGCGCCCTGGGTGCCGGTCTTCAACGAGCAGCGCTTCACGCTGAAGTCCGCCCGGATGGGCGGCGCCGACGCGCTCTACGTCGATCCGGTGTCGATCCCGATCAACTACGACTACGTGTACGTGACCGATGCCGAGTAGCGCCTCGCACACCATCCACCGGCACCACCACCATTTCGGCTGGGACAATGCGCTCGTCCCCGGCCGAGACGGTGGCGCCCGGCACCACGCTCCGCTTCGAGTGCATGGACAGCTCGGCGGGCCAGCTCGGCCCGTCCTCGACGGTCGCCGACGTCGGCACGCTCGACTTCGGGCGGATCAACCCGGTGACCGGGCCGATCTTCGTCGACGGCGCCGAGCCCGGCGACGCGCTCAAGGTGACGATCGAGAGCTTCTCGCCGTCGGGCTTCGGCTGGACCGCCAACATCCCGGGCTTCGGCCTCCTCGCCGACCAGTTCACCGAACCGGGGCTGATCCTCTGGAACTACGATCCGGGCACGCTGGCGCCGGCACTCCTGAGCCCGGAAGCCTCGGTGCCGCTGAAGCCCTTCGCGGGGACGATCGGCAACGCGCTGGCGGAGCCCGGGCTGCACTCGGTGGTGCCGCCGCGGCGGGTCGGCGGCAACCTCGACATCCGCGACCTTGCGGCGGGCACGGTGCTCTACTTGCCGGTCGAGGTCGCGGGCGCGCTCTTCAGCGTCGGCGACACCCATGCCGCGCAGGGCGACGGCGAGGTCTGCGGCACGGCGATCGAGAGCCGGATGGACGCCGTCCTGACGCTCGACCTCGTCAAGGGCGCGAACCTCAAGACCCCGCGCTTCACCACGCCCGGCCCGGTCACCCGCCACCTCGACGCCAAGGGCTACGAGGTGACGACGGGCATCGGGCCGGACCTGATGGCGGCGGCGCGCGACGCGGTCTCCGGCATGATCGACCTCCTCTCGCCAGCCGCGGCATGGCGGCGGTCGATGCCTACATGCTGGTCTCGACCTGCGGCGACCTGCGCATCTCCGAGATCGTCGACCAGCCGAACTGGGTGGTCACGTTCTACTTCCCCCGCTGCGTCTTCGGATGACGGCGGCGGCGCGTCCGCGGCCGGTCCCGGTGGACGCGGCCGCCGAGGTGCTGAGCGTCGAGCGCCTGACGGTCTCCGTCGCGACGGAGGCCGGCCTGCGGCCGCTGGTGCAGGACCTCTCCTTCGGCCTCCGTCGCGGCGAGACCCTGGCGATCGCCGGCGAGTCGGGCTCCGGCAAGTCGATCACCGCGCTCGCGATCATGGGCCTTCTCCCCGGGGCGGTCCGGGTGACCGGCGGCCGCGTCAGCCTCGGGGCCACCGACCTGACCGCGCTGCCCGAGCATGCGCTCCGGGCGATCCGCGGCGACCGGGTCGCGATGATCTTCCAGGAGCCGATGAGCTCGCTCAACCCGGTGCTGACCGTCGGGCGCCAGCTCGTCGAGGCGATCGAGGCGCACGTGCCGCTCGGGCGCCGCGAGGCGCGGGCCCGGGCGCTCGAGGCGCTCGCCGCGGTGCGGCTGTCGGAGCCCGAGCGCCGGCTGGCGCAGTATCCGCACGAGCTCTCCGGCGGCATGCGCCAGCGGGTGATGATCGCGATGGCGCTGGCGCTCAAGCCCGAGGTGCTGATCGCCGACGAGCCGACCACGGCGCTCGACGTGACGGTGCAGCGCGAGGTGCTCGACCTCCTGCGCGACCTGCAGGCGGCGCTCGGCACCGCGATCATCCTCATCACCCACGACATGGGCGTCGTCGCCGAGATGGCGGACCGCGTCGTCGTCATGCAGGCCGGCCGGATGGTCGAGGAGGCGCCGGTGCGCGCGCTCTTCGCGGCGCCGCGCCAGAGCTATACCCGGGCGCTCCTCGCCGCCGTTCCGCGCATGGGCAGCGGCGCCGGGCCGGCGGCGGCGCTGTCCGGCGAGGCGCCGGTCGCCGAGGTCCGCGACCTCTCGGTGCGCTTCGAGCTCCGCCGCGGCATCCTCGCCCGCGTCACCCACCGCATCCACGCCGTCGAAGGCGTCAGCTTCGCGATCCGCCCCGGCGAGACCTTCGCGCTGGTCGGCGAGAGCGGCTGCGGCAAGTCGACGGTCGCGCGCACCCTCGTTGGCCTGACGCCGTTCACCGGATCGGTCGAGATCGCCGGCCATAGCCTCGGCGACCCCGCGACTGACCGGCGGGCGCTGCGCCGCGACGCGCAGATGATCTTCCAGGACCCGCTCGCCTCGCTCGACCCGCGGATGCGGGTCGGCGATCTCGTCGCCGAGCCGCTGGTCATCCACCGCATCGGCACGCCGGCCGAGCGCCGCGAGCGGGCGGCCGACCTCTTCGAGCGGGTCGGGCTGTCGCGCGACCAGCTCGAGCGCTACCCGCACGAGTTCTCCGGCGGCCAGCGCCAGCGCATCTGCATCGCCCGCGCGCTGGCGCTGAGCCCCAGGCTGATCATCGCCGACGAGAGCGTCTCGGCACTCGACGTCTCGGTGCAGGCGCGGGTGCTCGAGCTCCTGCGCCGGCTCAAGGCCGAGACCGGCATCGCCTACCTCTTCATCTCGCACGACATGGCGGTGGTGGAGAACATCGCCGACCGGGTGGCGGTGATGTATCTCGGCCAGATCGTCGAGACCGGCACCCGCGCCCAGGTCTTCGGCGACCCGCGCCACGCTTACACCCGCCGCCTGATCGAGGCGGTGCCGGTGCCCGACCCCGCGCACGTGCGCCCGCCACGTACCCGCCTCTCCGGCGAGTTGCCGAGCCCGGTCCGCCCGGTCGACGACCCGCCCGCGCGGGTCACGCTCGTCGATGTCGGCGACGGCCACCTGGTGGCCGAGGAGACGCTTGCGGGGCCGTGAGCCGTGACCAGCCGCGGGCCCGATCGCAACAAGCACTTCACCGATTTGTCCGTCGACAAAATCGGGGCGGGCCTGCCTGCCCCTAGGCAGGCGCGCACCGACGACCACCGACGGTTACGCGGGACCCCACTCGCCCTACGCGCTCAAGCGCTCCAGGCGACCGGATCGCGCGGCGCATGCGCCGCTTCTGCGATCCGGGAATCTCACGTCGGCGCGGCCACGAGCACACCGTCCGCAAGCGGCGTCATCAGCGTCGCCGGGTCACCTTCGACCTCGCCGAGCCACAGCGGCCAGGCGTCGCTGCCGAGGATCACCGGCATCCGGTCGTGCACCGGCGCCACGTCGGCGTTGGGCGCGCAGGTGACGGTGGCGAGGCTGGCCACCTCGGCGCCGCCCGGTGCCTGCCAGCGGTCCCAGACCGCGGCGAAGGCGAGGATCGGCCGGTCCCGCGCCCGGATCGCCCAGCGGGTCTTGCGCCGCGGCGAGCCGGTCCATTCGAACCAGCCGCCGACCGGCAGCAGGCAGCGCCCGAGCCCGGCATAGGCGGTCTTCGCAAACAGCGTCTCGGACCGGGCGTTGACGATCGTCTCCATCACCGGCCGCTTGCGGGCATTGACCCGCCCCATCGGGATCATCCCCCAGCGCATCGCCACGAGCCGCCGCGCGCCGCCGTCCGCGACCACCGCGAGCACGCTCTCCCCCGGCGCCGCGTCCGTCCGCGGCCCGGCGAGCACCGCCTCGGCGGCAGGCGGGAGCGCGGCCGCGAAGTGCCCGGCGAGCTCGTCCGCCGAGGCGTCCAGGAAGAAGCGGCCGGGCAAGGCGCGCCGCCTACTCCTCGAGCACGAAGGTCACCTTGATGTTGACCCGGTACTCGGAAATCTGGCCGTCGCTGACGATGACCTTCTGGTCCTGGATCCACGCACCCTCGACGTTCTTCAGTGTCCGCGCGGCGCGGGCGATCCCCGCCCTGAGCGCGTCGTCGAAGCTCGTCGGCGACGACGCGGTGATCTCGGTGACGCGTGCAACACCCATCTCAGTCTCCCTCTTGCCAAGGCCGCCAAAGCGGCGGTGCGGCAGTCTAGCCGCTTCGCGCGTCCACCGGAACCGCCGCCCCTTCCGCGCGGCCTCGTCCCGGCGTATCCCGGGGCGCGGAGGACCGCTCATGCCCGACGACCGCCTTGCCGCCGCCGCGCCGTCGCTCGACGACTTCGAGGCGCTCGCCCGCCGCGCCTTCGACGGCCTGCCGCCCGAGGTGCGCCGCGCCTGCGCCGACCTGCTGCTGCGGGTGGCCGATTTCGCCCCCGACGAGGTGCTCCTCGAGATGGAGATCGAGGACCCCTTCGAGCTGACCGGGCTCTACGACGGCATCGCGCTGACCGAGCGCTCGGTGATGCACCAGCCGACCCGCCCCGACGCGGTCTGGCTCTACCGCCGGCCGATCCTCGAGGAGTGGATCGAGCGCGGCGACGTCGCGCTCGACCGGCTGGTCAGCCACGTCCTCGTCCACGAGATCGCCCACCACCTCGGCTGGTCCGACGCCGACATCCGCACCGTCGACGACTGGACCGAGTAGACGACGGGCCGTGCGCCCGCGCAGGGGCCGCCTCGAAACCGCCTGGGCATTGTGTTAGCTTGCGGTGGCCAAGGCCGAGGAGGCAAGCGCGACAGCAGGGGGACATCATGGCGAAAAATGGTGCGGTGTCGGATCCGTCGACCTGGGATCCGCAGTTGGACGCGGTGGTCGCCGCGCCGGCACACCACAAGGTACTGTTCGAGAATGACCGGCTGCGGGTTTTGGACGTGACGCTGGAGCCGGATGACGAAGAACCGGTCCATCATCACCGCTGGCCCTCGGTCTTCGTCTTCGATCAGATCGAGGGTCCGATCCACGACATTTCGCCCGAGGGGGAGATGCTGCCGCCCAACCGCGACGTGATGGTCGCCCTGAAGGCGTGGGATGGGAGCGGCTGCCTGGTGGTTCACATGGCGCCGCAGCCGGCCGGACGGGTGCTGAACGCGTCGGGCAAGACCCTCCACGGCGTCCGCATCGAGATGAAGGCCTGACCGATCGGCCTCAGGCCCGGGTCGCCGCTCAGCTGGGATCGCGCCAGCGCATCGCGACCGGATAGCGGCGGTCGAGCCAGAACGCCTTGGTGGTCAGCCGCGTCCCCGGCGCCGACTGGAAGCGCTTGTATTCCGAGAGATAGACCAGCCGCTCGACCTGCTTCACCGTCTCGCGCTCGAACCCCGCGGCGACCACCTCGGCCACCGACTGATCGCCTTCGATCAGCCGCTCGAGGATGGCATCGAGCACCGGGTAGGGCGGCAGGCTGTCCTCGTCCTTTTGGCCGGCGCGCAGCTCCGCCGAGGGCGGCTTCTCGATCACCCGCTCGGGCATCACCGCGCCGTCGGGCCCCTTCATCCAGGGCCGGTAATTGGCGTTGCGCCAGCGGCAGGCCTCGAACACCCGCATCTTGTAGAGGTCCTTGACCGGGTTGTAACCGCCGGCCATGTCGCCGTAAATCGTGGCATAGCCGACCGCGACCTCGGACTTGTTTCCCGTCGTCAGGAGCATTTCGCCGAACTTGTTCGACAACGCCATCAGCATCAGCCCGCGCAGCCGCGACTGCAGGTTTTCCTCGGTCAGATCCTCGGTGCGGCCTTCGAAGAGCGGCGCCAGCGTCGCCATCACCGCGGCGCGTGCCGCCTCGATCGGCAGCTCGTCGAGCCGGCAGCCGAGCGCCGCGGCGACGCCCGCGGCATCCTCGAGGCTCTCCGCCGAGGTGAACTCCGACGGCAGCATCACGCAGCGCACATTCTGCGGCCCCAGCGCATCGACGGCGATCGCCGCCACCAGCGCGCTGTCGACCCCGCCCGAGAGCCCCAAGAGCACCCTGGCGAAGCCGGTCTTGGCGCAGTAGTCGCCGAGCCCGATCACCATCGCCCGGTAGGCCTGCTCGATCGGGTCGGGATGCACCTCGATCGGCCCGGCCTTGGCGCGCCAGCCGAGCGCCTCCTCGGTGAAGTCGACGTGGGCGACGACCTCGTCGAAGACCGGCAGCTGCACCGCCAGCCCGCCGCCGGGGTTAAGAACGAAGGAGCCGCCGTCGAAGACCTGGTCGTCCTGGCCGCCCACCATGTTGACGTAGGCGAGCGGCAGCCCGGTCTCGACCACCCGCGCCACCATGAGGTTCATCCGCACGTCGAACTTGCCGCGGCGGAACGGCGAACCGTTCGGCACCATCAGCAGCTCCGCGCCGCTCTCGGCCATCGCTTCGGCGACGTCGCCGTACCAGGCGTCCTCGCAGATCGGCGTTCCCATCCGGAGCGGCCCGACGGCGAAGGGGCCCGAGATCGGTCCGGACCGGAACACCCGCGGCTCGTCGAAGACGTTGTAGTTCGGCAGGTGGTGCTTGCGGGCATGGCCGATCATCCGGCCGCCCTGCAGGATGGCGTAGACGTTGTGGACCGCGCCGCCCTCGAGCCAGGGCAGGCCGATCCCGAGTGCCGGTCCCCCGGCGGTTTCGGCCGCCAGCGCCTCGAGCTCGGCCGCCGCGTCGGCGACGAAGGCGGGCTTCAGCACCAGGTCGTAGGGCTGGTAGCCCACCAGGAACATCTCGGGCAGCGCCACGAAGTCGGCGCCGGCGGCGGCAGCCTCCCGGTGCGCGGCGACGGCCTTCCTCCGGTTGCCGGCGAGATCGCCGAGCGTGGGGTTCAGCTGCGCAAGGGTCAGTCGAAATCCGCCGGCCATCGCCGCCTCCGCGCCGCTCGTCCCGCGCCCCGCATACAGGCCGCCCCCGGGGACTGACAAGGCCGGCGGCGCGGCAAGACCGGCGCGCGAAAGCCATTGTCGCCGCGGACCCGCCTCCCTATGGTCGCCCCGCTTCGCGGTCCGCGAGGCCCAGAGGCTTGTGACTGCCCGGGAAGGAGATGCGATGCGCGCTGCGGGAATATTGGCCGCCGCCGCTCTGGCGGCGCTGTCGCCGGCGGCCGGCCATGGCCAGGAGCAGGTCCTCACCAAGGAATACGACAACGGCGCGGTCTACGAGGGCGGCTTCGTCGACGGCCGCCAGCAGGGCCACGGCACCTATACGCTGCCGAATGGCTATCGCTATTCCGGCGAGTGGGTCGAGGGCCGCATCGAGGGCGAAGGCAAGGCCAGCTTCCCCGACGGCTCGGTTTACGAGGGCAGTTTCGTCGACGGCCGCCCCGACGGCCAGGGCAGGATCAGCTATGCCGGCGGCGGCAGCTACGAGGGCGACTGGAAGGCCGGTGCGATCTCCGGCCAGGGCGTCGCCGTCTACCCCGACGGCTCGCGCTACGAGGGCGGCTTTCTCGACGGCAAGCAGAACGGCACCGGCACGCTGACCGAGCCCGGCGGCGTCAGCTATTCCGGCGACTGGGTGAACGGCGCGAGGACCGGCACGGCGAAGATCACCTATGCGGGCGGCGCGACCTACCAGGGTGAAGTCGTCGACGGCGTGCCGCAGGGGCGCGGCAGCTTCGTCTGGCCGGGCGGCGCGCGCTACGAGGGCAGCTGGAAGGCCGGCCAGATGGACGGCGACGGCGTCCTGGTGCAGGCCGACGGCGGCCGCTACGAGGGCAACTTCACCGCCGGCCGCCGCGAGGGCCTCGGCCGGACCACCGCGGCCAACGGCGACGTCTACGACGGCGGCTTCGTGGACGACGCGCCGAGCGGCGCCGGCACCCTGACGACGCGGGACGGCTACACCTACACCGGGGCCTGGGCCGCCGGCCGCTTCGGGGGGCAGGGCAAGCTGACCCATCCCGACGGCTCGGTCTACGAAGGCGGCTTCGAGGCCGGGCTCGAGGACGGCAAGGGCAAGGTCACCTACGCCGACGGCAGCAGCTACGAGGGCGACTGGAAGGCCGGCGTGATCGCCGGGCAGGGCGTCGCGCACTACGCCGGCGGCTGGACCTACGAAGGCGGCTTCGCCGCCAACCGCAGCGACGGCACGGGCAAGCTGACCGGGCCGGACGGCTACGTCTACGATGGCGGCTGGGTGGCCGGGATGCGCCAGGGCCAGGCGGTGACGGTCTACGCCGGCGGCGCCCGCTACGAAGGCGGCTACGACAAGGGCCAGCGCGCCGGTGCCGGCACGATGACGCTGCCGGGCGGCGTGGTGCTCGAGGGCACCTGGACCGACGGCGCGCTGAACGGTCCCGGGCGGATGACCTATCCCGACGGCGCGGTCTACGAAGGCGCCTTTGCTGACGGCGTGCCGCAGGGCCAGGGCCGCATCAGCCTCGCCGACGGCCGGGTCTGGGACGGCCTCTGGGAGGCGGGCCAGCCCGCCGCCGCCGATGCTCCGGCGCTGCCCGAGCCCGCCGCCGCGGCGCCGGCCGAGCCCGCCGCTCCGGCAGACCCCGCCCCGGCCAACTGATACCGCCCGGCGATTGTCTCGCCCCGGCGAACCGAAACGGCAACGCATGCGTTGCCCGGTTCGTCGCCCGGAGCGCGTGAGCGCGAAGGGCGAGCGGGGTGCAGCCAGACCGACGGGGGCAATCGGGACGCGACTGCCCGGCTGGCGCGTTGAAAACGCGCCTGCCCCGGCTGGGCAGTCGCGTCACGATTTTGCCGACGGTCAAAATCGTGAAGAATTGCCGCACCGTTGCCAAGGGCCTCAGCAGGAGCCGGCCTCCCCCGACCGATGGTCACCCCGCGAACGGGTCGCGCGGATAGCGCACCGCCACCAGGAAGAGGCCGTCCGGCGGGCAGACCGGCCCGCAGGCGGCGCGGTCGCGCGCGACGAGCGCCGCAGCGACCTGCTCCGGCGGCCAGGCGCCCGAGCCGACGCGCTCGAGCGTGCCGACGATGCCGCGCACCTGGTTGTGCAGGAACGACCGCGCCCGGAGCCGGAAGCGGTACTCCCGGCCCGCCCCTGCCGGCGCCTCGTCGATCTGAAGCGCGTCGAGCGTCCTGACCGGGCTCTTCGCCTGGCAGGTCGAGGAGCGGAAGGTGGTAAAGTCGTGCCGGCCGACGAGCGCGGCCGCCCCCTGCCGCATCGCCGCGACGTCGAGCGCGTGCCCGACCCGCCAGGCGAAGCCGCGCTCGTGCACCAAGGGCGCCCGCCGTGCGACCACCCGGAAGAGGTACTCGCGCTCCACCGCGTCGAAGCGGGCGTGAAAGTCGGCCGCGACCTCGGCGGCCGCGACGACGGCGACCGGCGCCGGCCGCAGGTGCGCGTTCAGCGCCGCCGCCAGCCGGAACGGCTCCCAGGCGCGGCCGAGATCGACATGCGCCACCTGTCCCGTCGCGTGCACCCCGGCGTCGGTCCGCCCGGCGCCCGCGACCGGCGGCGCCTCGGGCGCGATCCGCGCCAGCGCCGCCTCCAGCGCGCCTTGGACGCTCGGATGCGCCGCCTGGCGCTGCCAGCCGGAAAACGGCCGGCCATCGTACTCGATCTTCAGGGCATAGCGCGGCATGGCCCCGAGCGCCTAGCGCGAAACCGGTGGCTTGCCAAGCCGATTAACAACGAGACATACTCTCTTTCCAAGTCAAATCAGCCACTTGCCCCTGTCCAAACTCGGACACCACGACGCCGGCCGCCGCACTGCCGCCCGGGCGCGCTCCCGCCTTTCGGAAAACGGCCGCGCCACGCGGCCTTTTTCCGAGCGACGGCCGAGCGGGGCCTTCGCGGCCCCCGAGGCCGGCGCTTCCCCCCGCCGCCGGTTGCGACGCCGCTGCCGAGCGATTAGATCTCGGCCCGCGGGCGCGACGGGAGAGAACGGCCTTGGACTTCACCCGGCTGACCGGCGATCTCGCGCGCAGCCTCGGCGATGCCGCGAGCGACATCGGCGGCGCGTTCCGCGATCCGGTGATCCGGCTCGGCGTCACCGGCCTCAGCCGCGCCGGCAAGACCGTCTTCATCACCTCGCTGGTCGCGAACCTGATCGATCGCGGCCGGATGCCGCAATTGCGCGCCGCCGCCGAAGGCCGCATCCTCGCGGCCTACCTGCAGCCGCAGCCCGACCACACCATCCCGCGCTTCGCCTACGAGGACCACCTCGACGCCTTGACCGGCGCCGATCCGCACTGGCCCCAGAGCACCCGGTCGATCTCGACGCTGCGCCTGTCGCTCCGGATCGCGCCCGCGGGGCTGATTTCCGGCCTCGCCGGGCCGCGCAGCGTGCATCTCGACATCGTCGACTATCCCGGCGAGTGGCTGCTCGACCTGCCGCTGATGAACCAGACCTTCGAGGACTGGTCGCGCGCCGCCATCGCCACCGCCCACACCCCCGCGCGCGAGGTCCACGCCGCTGCGTGGCTCGCCGTTCTCGCCGAGACCGACCCGGCGGCAGCGCTCGAGGAGGCCGGCGCGCGCCGGCTGGCCGCGGCCTTCACCGGCTATCTCGCCGCCGCGCGCGCCGCCGGGCTCTCGAGCGTCGCGCCGGGGCGCTTCCTGATGCCGGGCGATCTCGAAGGTTCGCCGGCGCTGACCTTCTCGCCGCTGGAAAAGCCGGGGCGCCGGCCGGGCAATTCGCTCTGGCGCGCCTTCGAGCAGCGCTTCGAGGCCTACAAGCGCGTGGTGGTGGCGCCGTTCTTCCGCAATCACTTCGTCCGGCTCGACCGGCAGGTGGTGCTGATCGACGCGCTCGGCGCCATCCACGACGGCCCGCGCGCCGTCGAGGACCTGCGCGCCGCCATGGCCGAGATCCTCGTCTGCTTCCGCCCCGGCGCGCGCTCGTGGCTGGCGCCGATCCTCGGCCACCGCATCGACCGCATCCTCTTCGCCGCGACCAAGGCCGACCACCTGCACCATTCCCAGCACGCCAAGCTTGCCGCGATCGCCGAGGCGCTGGTCCGGGACGCGCGCAACCGCGCCGAGTTCAGCGGCGCGGGCACAAGGGCGCTGTCGATTGCCAGCCTGCGCGCGACCGTCGAGGAGACGGTGAGCCGCAACGGCCGCGAGATCGACGTGGTCCGCGGCCGGCTGATCGACACCGGGGCGGAGGCCGCGCTCTTTCCCGGCAACCTGCCCGACGATCCCGCGGCGATCCTCGCCCCGGCGCGCCAGGGCGCCGGCGACTGGACCGACGTCGCCTGGCGCATCACCCGCTTCGCGCCGCCGCGACTGAAGCCGGTCTCCGGCGACGGCCTGCCGCACATCCGCCTCGACCGCGCCGCCGAGTACCTGATCGGAGACCGCCTGCGATGAGCCGTGCCGACGATCCCTTCGTCATTTCCGCCGAGGACCTGAGCCCCAGCGCCATCACCCCCGCCGAGGCGCCGCCGCCGCCCGACGACGCGCCGCAGGGCGAGGCGATGCAGCAGGTGACCCGCATCGCCACCCGCCGAGGTCGCGGCAGCCTCCTCTGGACCGTCGCCGGCAGCCTCGTGACCCTCGTCGTCACCGTGGCCGCCTACGACTACCTCACCTCGCTGATGCAGCGCTACCCGCTGATCGGCATGATCGCCCTGGCGCTGACCGGGCTCCTCGTCCTCCTGGTCGCGGTCCAGCTCGTCCGCGAACTCTGGGCCTTCCGCCGCCTCGCCCGCATCGATGGCTTCCGCACCGAAGCCATCGCCGCCCACGCCGCCGCCGACCCGGCCGCAGCGCTCGCCCTCTCGCATCGTCTCGCCGGGTTCTACGCCGGCCGGCCCGAGTTGCGCTGGAACCGCGAGCGGCTGGTCGAGCAGCGCGAGGGCGTCCTCGACGCCGATGCGGTGATCGAACTGACCGAGCGGGCGCTCTTCGCGCCGCTCGACGCCCAGGCCCGGCGCGAGATCGAGGTCGCGGCGCGCACCGTCGCCGGCGCCACCGCGCTGGTGCCGCTGGCGCTGATCGACGTGCTGGCGGCGCTCAGCCAGAACGTGCGCATGGTCCGCCGCATCGCCGACATCTACGGCGCCCACGCCGGCTTCTTCGGCTCGTGGCGGCTCTTCCGCATGGTCGCGACCCACCTGCTCGCCACCGGCGCGGTCGCGGTCGGCGACGACCTCGTCAGCTCGGTCGCCGGCGGGCACCTGGTGGCGCGGCTCTCGCGCCGGTTCGGCGAAGGCGTCGTCAACGGTGCGCTGACCGCGCGCGTCGGCATCGCCGCGATGGACGTCTGCCGGCCGCTGCCGTTCGCAGCGCTGCCGCGGCCCAAGGTCTCGAACGTCATCGGCCGCGCGCTGACCGGGCTCTTCTCCGGCGGCGCCGCGCCCTGACCGGGCCTCGCGCCGTCACCGCTCACGGCGCAGAACCGTCAGCCGCCCGCTTGGCTCGACGATGATCCGGCGCGCGGCCGACGCCTCTTCGAGGCCCTGCCGGCGCAGCGCCTCGTCGATGTCGGCACGGCTGACGTTCCATCGCCGGGCCTCGGTCCCGTCGATCCGCCCGTCGCGGCCGATCTCGACGGCCCTGCCCTCGATGACGCGCGAGACGGCGCCCCAGCGCGCGGCGCCGTTCGCGAGGAACCAGTGCAGGCCCAGCAGCAGCGAGGTTGCGGCGAGCGTGCCGAGGAGCGGCGCGTTCCCGGTCAGCGCCCGGCTCAGGTTCGACCCCACGACGATCGACACCACGATGTCGATCGCCGACCAGCGCGCGAAGACCCGCCGCCCGACCAGCCGCACCGCCGCGAGCCCGTAGGCGAGGATCAGGACGGCCCGCGCGCACTCCTGGCCGAGCGTCACCCCGCCCTGCGATCCGAAAAGGTGTTGCGCGAGCTGCACGGAAAAGCCTCCCTACGGCAGCGGACCGTGCCATCCCGGGAACGTGCACGGCCGGCCCGCAGTTGCATCCCGGAGGAGGAGCGCGGTGACCGACGAGGCGCATGCGATCGCGGACCTGATTGCGCGCTGGCTGGAGCTGGTCGGCGTCGCGATCATCGTTCTCGGCATCGTGCTTTCCACGGCGGTGTTCCTGCGGCGCGGCGCGGGGACCGGCGACTGGCGCGACGCCTACCACGGGTTCCGCTCCAACCTCGGCCGCGGCATCCTGCTCGGGCTCGAGCTTCTGGTCGGCGCCGACATCATCTCGACCATCACCGCCCCGCTCACCGTCGAAAGCGTCGGGCTCCTCGGCGGGATCGTGGTGATCCGCACGTTCCTCAGCTTCTCGCTCGAGACCGAGATCGAGGGCTGCTGGCCGTGGCAGCGTGCGGCGCGCGACGCCGCAGGGGACCAGCCGCCCGAGCGGCGCTGACCAGCCCGGCCGGCGCCGTCCGGAACCCGCGCGGGTTCCGCGCGTCGGGTAGGGGCGCAACCGGATGGGAGAGCGGATGGACTGGACGTCGATGTTCTACCAGGGCTGGCCCGGGATCGTGCGCACGATCATCGTCGGCACGCTGGCCTACTCGATCCTCGTCCTGTCGCTCCGGGTCTCGGGCAAGCGGACGCTGTCCAAGCTCAACGCCTTCGATCTGATCGTCACCGTCGCGCTCGGCTCGACCCTCGCCTCGATCCTGCTCTCCGAGAGCGTGGCGCTCGCGGAAGGGATGACCGCGCTCCTGCTGCTGATCCTGCTGCAGTTCGTCGTCACCTTCATCTCGGTGCGCTCGCACCGCTTTGCCCGCATCGTGCGCTCCGAGCCGACGCTGCTGTTGCGCGACGGCGCGCTCTGCTCCGAGGCGATGCGCCGGGCGCGGGTCACCGAGGAAGAGCTCGAGACGGTGATCCACACCAACGGCATGCGCCGCTTCGCCGAAGCCTCGGCGGTGATCCTCGAATCCGACGGCTCGTTCGCGGTGATCGGCGGTGGTGAGAGGCATGGCGGCCACGCCAAGGCGGGAACCTGACGCCGCAAGATCGCGATTGAAGCGGGCCGGAGCGGGCGCTATATCCCGCGCGCATGGAACGGGGCCTCGGCATCTTCCGAATTACCGTCCCGGCGCTCTGATCCTCAGGGCCGCCGGGTCCCGGCGCGTGCGCGCCGCCTTCCCTTTCCCGCCTGCCTTGACGGATGGCCCCGATGACCACCGACACCATCGACTACAAAGACACGCTGCTGCTGCCCAGGACCGACTTTCCGATGCGCGCGGGCCTGCCCGCCCGCGAGCCGGAATGGCTGGCCCGCTGGGCGCGGCTCGACGTCTACCACCGCCTGCGCGCCACCGCCGCCGGGCGCCCGCCGTTCGTGCTGCACGACGGCCCGCCTTACGCCAACGGCAACCTGCACATCGGCCACGCGCTCAACAAGATCCTCAAGGACTTCGTCGTCCGCTCGCGGCAGATGATGGGCCACGACAGCCGCTACGTCCCCGGCTGGGACTGCCACGGCCTGCCGATCGAGTGGAAGATCGAGGAGCAGTACCGCGCGAAAGGCAAGAACAAGGACGAGGTGCCGGTCAACGAGCTCCGCGGCGAATGCCGCCGCTTCGCCGAGCACTGGGTCGACGTGCAGCGCGCCGAGTTCAAGCGGCTCGGCGTCACCGGCGACTGGGACGACCCCTACCTCACCATGGCGTTCCACGCCGAGGCGGTGATCGCCGACGAGTTCATGAAGTTCGCGATGAACCGCTCGCTCTATCTCGGCTCCAAGCCCGTGATGTGGTCGCCCGTCGAGAAGACCGCGCTCGCCGAGGCCGAGGTCGAGTACCACGACCACGTCAGCCCGACGATCTGGGTGAAGTTTCCGGTCACGTCCGGCTCCGAAGCGCTGTCCGGCGCCAGGATCGTGATCTGGACGACGACGCCGTGGACGATCCCGTCGAACCGGGGCATCGCCTTCAACCCGGACATCGCCTACGGCCTCTACGAGGTCACCGGCCGCCCCGAGGAATGCTGGGCCCGAATCGGCGAACGCTACGTGCTGGCCGACGCGCTGGCCGAGGGTGTCTTCGCCGCAGGCGCGGCTGGCGCCCGGCATGTTCCGCCGCCTGGGCGACGTCACCCGCGACGGTCTCGCGGGTGCCTGGTCTGCGAGCATCCGTTCGCGCATCTCGACAGCCACTGGTCCTACGAGGTCCCGGTGCTTCCCGGCGACTTCGTCACCGACGACGCCGGCACCGGCTTCGTGCACATGGCGCCAAGCCACGGTGCGGACGACTACGAGCTTTTCGTCGCGCACGGCATGACCGACCGGCTGACGCATAACGTGCTGGAGGATTCCTCGTTCGCGCCGCACCTGCCGTTCTTCGCCGGGCTGCAGGTGTTCGACGCCAAGGGCAAGGAGGGCAAGGCCAACGCCGCGGTGATCGACAAGCTCGTCGAGGCCGGGGCGCTCTTGGCCCGCGGGCGGCTGACCCACAGCTATCCGCACTCGTGGCGGTCGAAGGCGCCGGTGATCTACCGCAACACGCCGCAGTGGTTCGTCGCGATCGACAAGCCGCTCGACGACGGCCTCTCGACCTACGGCGACACCATCCGCCAGCGCGCGCTGACCTCGATCGACCAGCTGGTGCGCTGGTACCCGCAGACCGGCCGCAACCGGCTCCACGCGATGATGGAGGTGCGCCCGGACTGGGTGCTGTCGCGGCAGCGCGCCTGGGGCGTGCCGCTGACCTGCTTCGTCAGGCGGCAGCCCGACGGCACCGCCGAGATCCTGCGCGACCCGGCGGTCAACGCCCGGATCAAGGAGGCGTTCGAGGCCGAGGGTGCCGACGCCTGGTTCGAGGACGGCGCCAAGGCGCGCTTTCTCGGCAACGACTACCCCCACGACGACTGGGAGAAGGTCACCGACATCCTCGACGTCTGGTTCGATTCAGGCTCGACCCACGCCTTCGTGCTGCGCGACCGGCCGGACGGCATCTGGCCCGCGAGCGTCTATCTCGAAGGCACCGACCAGCACCGCGGCTGGTTCCACTCCTCGATGCTGCAGTCCTGCGGCACCCGGGGCCGGGCGCCGTACGACGCGGTCGTCACCCACGGCTTCACGCTGGACGAGCACGGCATGAAGATGTCGAAGTCCGCCGGAACCTCGACCGCGCCGCAGGACGTGGTCAAGCAGTACGGCGCCGACATCCTGCGGCTCTGGGTGGCGCAGTCCGACTACGCCGTCGACCAGCGCATCGGCCCGGAAATCCTCAAGGGCACCGCCGACAGCTATCGCCGGCTGCGCAACACCCTGCGGTTCCTGCTCGGCGCCCTCGACGGCTTCGGCGAGGCCGAGCGGGTGGAGCCCGCGGAGATGCCCGAGCTCGAGCGCTGGGTGCTGCACCGGCTGGCCGAGCTCGACCTCGCGGTGCGCGACGGCTATGCGGCCTACGACTTCCAGGGGGTCTTCCAGACGCTCTTCCAGTTCTGCACCGTCGATCTGTCGGCCTACTGGTTCGACGTCCGCAAGGATTCGCTCTACTGCGACGCGGCGATGGACCCGCGCCGGCGCGCGGTGCGCACCGTGCTCGACCTCGTCTACCACCGGCTGGTGACCTGGCTCGCGCCGCTCCTGCCTTTCACCATGGAGGAGGTCTGGCTCGAGCGCTTCCCGGGCGAGGAGAGCTCGGTGCACCTCGTCGACTTCCCGCCCGCAGAGCCGGAGTGGCTCGATGCGCGCCTCGCCGCCCGGCAGGACGCGATCCGCCGCGCCCGCCGGGTCGTGACCGGCGCGCTCGAGATCGAGCGGCGGGAAAAGCGCATCGGCGCCAGCCTCGAGGCCGCACCGGTGGTCTACGTCGAGGACGCGGACCTGCTCGCCGACCTGCGCTCGGTGCCGTTCGAGGACATCTGCATCACCTCGGGGATCGCGCTGACCGACCGGCCGGCGCCGGACGGCGCCTTTGGGCTCGAGGACGCACCGGGCATCGCCGTCGTCCCGGAGCTCGCCCGAGGCAACAAGTGCGCGCGGTGCTGGAAGATCCTGCCCGACGTCGGCACCCACGCCCATCCGGGGGTCTGCGCCCGCTGCGACGCGGCGCTCGGCTGAGCGCTACTTCGCCCGGGCGCCGGCCACCGCGCGCCCCGGCAGCGCCTGCATGACCATGCCGGCGACGAGCAGCCAAAGGCTCGTCGTCAAGAGCGCCATCTTGACGAACTGCGGCGGATCGAAGTTCTCCCACGCCGACCAGCCGGCGAGCACCACCCAGACGAGGCAGATCGGCAGGTTGACGCGGCGCCAGCGCTCGGTGCGGACCGGGTGGATGAACTTGAGCCAGGTGAACTGGCCGAGCCCGAGGAGCGCGATGCTCGACGCCGTGACCCAGGCCGGCGGGTCGAAGGTCAGAAACACCAGGAGCGGCATCTGCCAGACCGCGGGGAACCCCACGAAGCAGTTGTCATCGGCCTTCATCCGCACGTCGGCGAAGTAGAGGACCCCGGTCAGCGCGATGAAGAGCGCGGCCACGAGGCCCCAGGGCTGTGGCAGCAGCCCGGCATAGATCAGCGCATAGGCCGGAATGAAGACGTAGGTCAGGTAATCGATCACCAGGTCGAGGACCACCCCGTCCCAGTTCGCGGCGTTGCGCTTGATGTCGACGCGGCGCGCCAGCGGGCCGTCGATGCCGTCGACGACCAGCGCCAGCACCAGCCAGCCGAACATCAGCCGCCAGTCAGCCCGCGTCGCGGCGACCAGCGCCATCAGCGCCAGCGCCGCGCCGGATCCGGTGAAGATGTGCACCGCAAAGGCGACTGGCTTGGTTTTCATGCACCTCCAGATACTTCCAAAGCCAGCGCTCTGGAACCCCCGATTGCCCCGGATGCGACGCAGCGCACAACACGTGAACTGAACGCTTGCCGAGCGCCCGCCGGTCCAGCATTGTCCGGCCTGACGCCTTTTGCCCATGAGATCCGACCGATGCGAAGCCTCCTCGCCGCCGCTCTTTTCGCCACGCTCCTGACCGGCGCCGCCGCGGCGGCCGACCTGCCGGACCTCGGCGGCCGCGAGGTGACGGTCGCGACCGAGAATGCCTACCCGCCGCTGCAGTTCGTCGACCCCAAGACCGGACAGGCGGTCGGCTGGGAGTACGACGCCATGGCCGAGATGGCGAAGCGGCTGAACTTCAAGCTCGCGATCGTCACCATGAGCTGGGACGCGATGATCCCGGCGGTGAGCGAGGGGCAGGCCGACATCGGCATGACCGGGATCACCATCCGCGACGACAGAAAGCAGAAGGTCGACTTCTCCGATCCCTACATGCACTCGGAGATGCGCATGCTGGTGCGCGCCGACGAGGACCGCTTCACCGACGCCAAGAGCTTCGCGGCGTTGCCGGACGGGCTGGTCGGCGCGCAGGCGGGCACGACGCCGTTCTACGTCGCGGTCTACGACGTGCTCGACGGCAACGAGCAGAACCCGCGGATCAAGCTCTTCGAGACGATCGGCGCCGCGATCCAGGCGATGCGCGCGGGCGATGTCGACCTGGTCCTGACCGACAGCACCGGCGGCGAGGGCTACGTCAAGGCCAACCCGGACACCTTCAAGATCATCGGCGACCCGCTCGGCGCCGAGGAGTTCGGCTTCATCTTCCCCAAGGGCTCCGACCTCGTGGCGCCGATCAACGCCGCGATCGCCGCGCTCAAGGCCGACGGCACGATCGACGCCCTGAACCAGAAGTGGTTCGTCGACTACCAGATCGGGCAGTAGGCCTGCTCCCCGAGCATACGCCGCCGCCCGCGCGCGAGGGCGACTTTCCCTGGTGGCTGGTGGCCGCGGGCCTGATCGGCGCCTGGCTGCTCTTCGTCATCGCCTCGAGCCCGATCTACGGCCAGATCCTCGCGACGCTGGCGCGCGGCATCGGCATCACCGCCTGGGTGACGATCGTCGCCTTCGCGCTCGCCACGGCGCTCGGCCTCGGTCTCGCGGTCTGCGTGCTCTCGCGCTCGGTGGTGCTGCGGCAAGCGGCGCGCTTCTACATCGAGATCATGCGCGGCGTGCCGATCCTGGTGCTGCTCTTCTACATCGCCTTCGTGGCGGTGCCGGCGCTGGTCGCCGGCTGGAACGCGCTCGCCCGGCCGCTCGGGCTCGCGGCGCTGCAGACCCGCGACGTCTCGCTGATGTGGCGCGCGATCATCGCGCTGACGCTCGGCTATGCCGCCTTCATCGCCGAGGTGTTCCGCGCCGGCATCCAGTCGGTCGAGCCGGGCCAGGTCGAGGCCGCCAAGGCGCTCGGGCTGACCGGCTGGCAGCGCTTCCGCCTCGTGGTCTTCCCCCAGGCGATCCGCACCATCCTGCCGCCGCTCGGCAACGACTTCATCGCGATGATCAAGGATAGTGCGCTGGTCTCGGTCCTCGGCGTCGCCGACATCACCCAGCTCGGCAAGGTCTACGCCGCGGGCTCCTTCCGCTTCTTCGAGACCTACAACGTCGTCGCCTTCCTCTACCTCGTGATGACCGTCGGCCTTTCGCTGGCGCTCCGCGGCCTGGAACGGCGGATGCGCCAGCGTGAGCATTGACGCCTGGCCGAGCAAACCCGTCGGCGGGCAAGGCACATCGAGCCTGATTGCATCGCTGTCACATCGCGGAATATACTGATTCGGGGAGAGAAACCGGTCAAATAATATGAATCGAGAAGTGTTCGGCCCGCTGCAGACCTTCGATCAGGTCGTTGAACTGAGCGCACTCTACCGGCTGACCGACAGCCTCTATCGCGCCCGATCGCTCGACGCCGTCTACGAGGCGGCGCTCGAGGCCATCACCGCGACGCTTGGCTGCGCGCGGGCGTCGATCCTGTTGTTCGACGCTTCCGGCGAAATGCAGTTCGTTGCCTGGCGCGGACTGTCCGATCGCTACCGCGCCGCCCTCGGCGGCCACTCCCCGTGGAAGCCGGGAGAAAGCGACCCGCACCCGATCTTCGTCTCCGACATCCGGCACGCGGACGAAGCCGACTGGGTGAAGGCCGCGGTGTCGGACGAGGGGATCTCGGCGCTCGCGTTCATTCCCCTCGTCGCTCACGGCGGGGTCGTCGGGAAATTCATGACCTACTACGAGGCGCCGCACGCCTTTGCCGCCCACGAGGTCGAGCTCGCGATCACCATTGCCCGCCAGGTGGGGTTCAGCATCGAGCGCTTCACCGCCGAGCTGGCGCGGCAAGCGGCCGAGCAGGAGCTTCGCAAATCCGAGCAGCGCTTCCGGCTGATGTCCGAGCACGCGCCGGTGATGATCTGGATGAGCCATCCCGACGGAAGCTGCCTGCACCTCAACCAGATGCTCAGGCAGTTCTGGGGGGTCGACGACGAGGCGGTCGCCGCCTTCGACTGGCGCAGCACCATGCACCCCGAGGATGTCGACCACATCGTCGCCACGATGACGCAGGCCCTGACCGAACGCGAGCCCGTCAGTCTGAAGGGCCGCTACCGCGGCTCGGACGGCGGATGGCACGTGTTGCAGACCGATGCCCGGCCTCGCTTCTCGGCAAGCGGCGCATTCATGGGAATGATCGGCGTCAACGTCGACATCACCGAGCGCGAGCGCGCCGACGCGCAGCGAGAGCTGCTGCTCGCCGAGTTGAACCACCGCGTCAAGAACACGCTGGCCGTGGTGCAGGCCATCGCTCACCAGACGCTGAAGACCACCGACCTCGACAGAGCCCGGGCCGCCTTCGACGGGCGCCTCGCCGCCCTGGCAGCGGCGCACAACCTGCTCACGAAGGCGAACTGGGAGAGCGCACCCCTCGCGCACCTCGTTCGCGACGCGCTGCGCGTGCAGGCAACGGGCGGCGACCGGCTGGTCACCTCGGGACCTTCGGTCTTGCTGCCGCCGAAGCAGGCTCTCGCCATCGCCATGGCCCTGCACGAGCTCTTCACGAACGCGGTCAAATACGGCGCGTTCTCGAACGACGAGGGACGCATCGACCTGCAGTGGAGCTGCTCGGGCGAAGAGGGCGATGCGCACCTCAAGATGGTCTGGCTGGAACAGGGCGGACCGACGGTGCTCACGCCCCGGCACAAGGGCTTCGGATCGATGTTGCTGCAGCAAACCCTCGCCCTCGACCTCGACGGTGAGGTCTCGACGGAGTTCCGGCCCGAGGGGTTGGTCTGCACGATCGAGGCGCCGATCCCGGATACCGGGCACGGTCAGATGAGGTGCTGAAAGGAACGCGGGTCCTCGTCGTGGAGGATGAAGCTCTCGTGGCGACGATGGCGGCGGAGATCCTCGAGGACGGCGGAGCGACCATCGTCGGGCTGGCCACGTCCCTTCGAAAGGGGCTGTTGCTGGCGCAGGCAGGCAGCATCGACCTGGCCCTGCTCGACGTCAATCTTCGCGGCGAGAGCATCGATCCGATCGCCAGATTGCTGTTCTCGCGCGGAACGCCGATCGTGTTTGCCACGGGCTACGGCGAGCGCCCGGCCGGGCCGTGGCTGGACGCGCCGATCATCGGCAAGCCATTCACCGGGTCCGAGCTTCTGCGCGCCATCCGGCAGGCCCTCGTGCCGCGGTAGCAAGCCTTGCGCTCAGGACGGCAGGGTCTGCCGAGGGGCTTGAGGCAGGCTCGAGGCCGGTGGCCTGCTCTCCAGGGTCAGCCCGGACATCAGGTCCTCGATGAAGTGGCTGAGCAGCTCCGCGCGGCTGCTCACCCCGGCCTTGCGGTAGACCGCCGCGCACTGCGCCTTGACGGTGCCGCTGCGGGTCTGGCGCAGTGCCGCGATCTCAGCGACGCTGAGCCCCTTGATCGACAGCAGCGCGACATCGCGCTCCGAGGAGGTCAGAGCCCAGCGCGCGAAGCTTTCCTCGAGCAGATCGAGAAACGCGCCGCTCGCCGCCCGCATCCGGTCCTCCATGTACCGGTTCCGCTCGACCAGCTGCGCCAGCTGCCGGACGCCCAGCGCCGAGCCCAGCGCAAGCGCCAGCACCACGGTCACCTCGATCACCGGATGGATGCTCCCGTCGGGCATGCCGGGCAGCTCGCCCGCGACGTCGATGGCGAAATAGACCGCGCAGGCGATCTGGAGGGCCGTCACCGCAACAATCGTGCGGTGACGGCCGAGTTCGGTCCAGTTCAGTGGGGACATCAGGGCTCCGGCGCGCCGGGCCTAGCCGCGTTTGAGCCCGGTGATCATTGCCTTCACGAGATTCTCCCCGTGCCGCAGGCTCTCCCAGACTACCCCGGCGAGATGGAACGCCACAAGGCCAAGCGTCAGGTAGGCTGCGGCAGAGTGAAGCGTCTCGATCCGGTCGTCGCCGAAGCCATAGTCCGTGGTCTGCAGCCAGCCGCTCCCGGCAGTCACCGCGAGCAGCACCATCAGCGCCACGACCATCGCGCCACCGGCGGGGTTGTGGCCGAGATAGCGCCGCTCTCGGCCCGCCGCGACGTCGCGGAGGTAGCCGAAGAACCGCCGCGGGCCCGGCACGAAGTCGGTGAAGCGGGCGTGGCCGGTCCCGACGACGCCCCAGACCACCCGGACCGCCAGTGCTGCGGCGACCGTCAGGCCCATCGCCTCGTGCAGTCCGCGCGGCTCCTCGAAGACGAAGGCCACGATGAAGCTGCCGGCGGTGACCCAGTGAAAGCTCCGCACCACGGGGTCCCAGACGCGCACGAGGCGCGTCCGGGTTTCGGCAGGTATCGAGGTCATTCGGCCCCGATCTGCGAGCCGCTCGCCGGATCGAAGAACAGTTCGACCCGCTTGTCTCCCGCCTTGCCGTAGATCTCGTAGCAGCCGTCGTTGACTTTCATGTTGCTGATGCGGCCGCCGCTATCCTCGAAGCTCTTGGCCACCGACCACATCGGCACCGGGGCGGCCGGCGTCTTGCAGCTCGGCTCGGCCAGCGCCGGTGCGGCGACGGCGATCAGGGGAAGCGCCAGAAGGGAAAGTTTCATGTCGTGCTCGTCAGGTTTCCACCGGCACCACGCCGGCGGGGCGGACCTGTGACCACCGGGGCCGCATCCGCCAGAGCACGGAGGCTTACGCCGACCGGCGTAAGCCGCGGTTTAAAGCGGCTTCGCGCCGCCCCAGGGCTATCGCTCGGTGAACTTCAGCTCGATCCGGCGGTTCTTTGCCCGCGCCTCGGGGGTGTCGGCCGGATCGATGGGCTGGTATTCGCCGAAGCCGGTCGCCGCCAGCCGGTCGGGCGGGAAGCCCTGGACGTCGACCATGTAGCGCACCACCGACAGCGCGCGCGCCTCCGACAGCTCCCAGTTGTCGCGGAACGGGCTGTCGGCGCTGACCGGCGTGTCGTCGGTGTGGCCGTCCACCCGCAGCACCCAGTTGATCTCCGGCGGGATCTGGTCGGCGATCTCCTGGATCACCTGCGCGACCCGCGCCACCTGCTGCTGCCCCTGGTATCCCAGCGTCGCCGAGCCGGGCTGGAACAGCACCTCCGAGGGGAAGACGAACCGGTCGCCCACCACCTGCACGCCTTCGCGCTCGCCGAGGATCGCGCGCATCTTGCCGAAGAACTCCGAGCGGTAGCCCGCGAGGTCCTTGCTCTCGGCCTGGAGCCGCTCGCGCTCGCGCTGCTCGAGCTCCGCCCGCCGGTTGGCCTCGATCGCCACCCGCGCCAGCGCGGCGTTGAGGTTCGAGCCGAGCTTGTCGATCTGCACCTGCGCCGCCACGTCCTTGGCGTCGGCCTGGTCGAGCAGCCCCTGCAGCGAGTTCAGCTGCTGGCGCAGCTCTGCGGTCTGCTGGTTCAGGAGCGCCACCTGCCGCTGGCTTTCCGCCGAGGCCTGCTTCTGGTCCGCGAGGAGCGCGTTCGCCTGGGCGAGCTGCGCCGCCTTCTTCTGGGCATCGGTCAGCGCCGCGGTCTGGGACCCTTCGAGCTGCTGGCGGGCCGCGTTGGCCGCGGCGAGCAGCGTCAGCGTCTCCTCTGCCTTCTTGCGCTCGGCCTCGAGGCTCAGCGTCATCGCGGTCAGCTCGGCGCCGGAATCCTGCAGCTTCTTGCGCAGCTCCTCCGCCGCCGCCGCCTCAGCGAGCCGTGCCGCCTCGGCCGCGTCGAGCTTCTGCGCCCGCTCGCCCGCCTCGGCCTGCGCCGCCGCGAGCTTCGCGGCCTGAGCGCCAGTCTGGTCCTTGAGCCCCGCGACGTCGCTCCGGAGCGAGCTCACCAGCGCCTCGAGCGCCTCGCGCCGCGCCGCCGCCAGCCGCGCCGCCTCGACGCTCGCGTCGGTCTCGCTGCGGCTCTGCGCCAGCGCCGCCTCGAGCGCCTGGTTTGCGTTCAGTCGGTCCGCGCTCTCGGCGGTCGCCGCGTCGAGCTTCTGGCCGAGGTCGGTGTTGCGCGCGATCAGGCTCGCCACCTGCGTCTCGAAGTCGGCGACCTTCGCGTTGGCCGCGTCCCGCTCGCTCGTCAGCGCCGCGTTCGTCGCGGCGAGCGCGTTCTTCTCGCCGGTCAGCGTGCCGACCAGCGCCTGCTGGGTGTCGGCGCGGGTGCGCTCGAGCCCGAGAGCGTCGGCGAGGTTCGCCACCTGCACCGACAGCTCGTCGAGCTGCTGGCTCTGGCCGGTGATCGTGTCGCGCAGCACGAACTGCACGATCATGAAGATCGACAGCACGAAGAACAGCACCAGGATCATCGCCGTCATCGCATCGACGAAACCCGGCCAGATCTGGGTGGAGAACCGCCCCGAACTCCTCCGGCTCAGCGGCATCAGTACCTCCCGCGCGCCGCGACCGCCCTGAGCGCGTCGGCGAGGCCCGCGATGTCCTGGCGGATCTCGGTGACCATGTCCTGCCGCCCGGCGGCGAGGTCCTCGAGGATGCGCAGCACCTGGGTGTCGATCGAGCGCAGCCGCGCCCGCGTCTCGGCGTCGATGCCGCCGCCGCCATCGCCGCGCTCGCCGCGCGCGCCGAGGGCGGTGACCACCCGCTCCTGCGCCAGCGCGATCCGCTCCAGGATCGCCCGGTCGCTGCCTTCGGCCCTGGGCGAAGCGAGGAGCGTCGCCACCTTTTCCTGTCCCACCGCGATCCGCTCGAGCAGGCCGTTGTCGACCGCCGAGGGCCGCTGCGCCGCCATCGCCTGCGCCAGCTCGACGAGCCGCGTCTCGGTCTCGGCGGCGCGGATCACCCCCTGCTCCACCACGTCGCGGAGCTGGTCGATCTGCTCGGCGGTCTGCCCGATCACCGTCAGCACGTTCGCCGCCGTCAGCGCCTCCTCAGGATCGACGCCGGTCACGCCGAGCTTGGTGATCGAGCTCAGCCACTCCTCGAGCTCGCGGTAGAAGCGGTTCTGCGCATGGCTGGCGAAGAGCTCCAGAAGCCCCACCACCAGCGATCCCGAAAGGCCGAGGAGCGACGATCCGAACGCCGTGCCCATGCCGCCGAGCTGGCCCTCGAGGCCGTGCATCAGGCTGTCGAACGACGCGACGGCGCTCTGGCCTTCCTTGGGCGCCAGCGAGCGGATGGTGTTCACAACCGCCGGCACCACGGTGGCGAGGCCGTAGAACGTGCCCAGAAGCCCGAGAAAGATCAGCAGGTTGATCAGGTAGCGCGTCAGGTCGCGCTGCTCCTCGATCCGCGTCCCGACCGATTCCAGGATCGAGCGGGTCGAGTTCGAGGTCAGCGACCGCCGCGCCCGCCGCTCGCTGAGGAGTGCCGCCAGCGGCGCGAGGAGCCGCGGCGCCTTGGTGAACTCGTGCCCCGGCCGGTCGAGCGCGAAGCCCTCGATCCAGTTGACCGAGGCGATCAGCGTCAGCACCTGCCAGAAGCAGGCGACGACCCCGATCACGAAGACCAGCAGGATGAAGATCTTCAGGTACGGCGAGGCGAGGAAGATCTGCTGGACCGTCGGGAAGATCAGGACGGCCATCGCGGCGGTCAGGCCGAGCACGATCAGCATCATCACAATCTGCCGGACCGGCTGGGAGAACTGCGGTTCGGGCCTGTGACTGAGCACCATTTTCGACAAGCTGTTTCCTCGGAGAGCGCCGCGAGAAACCTTACGACGCCGCGCTTCGCTTTCCAACCGACTTGTGTTCAAGCACAATCCGCGCGATGCCATAGGATTGAACTGCGACGGTGGCGTCCCGCCTTCCGGCGCGAAGGAGTGGAACCCATGCCGGCCTTCGGCGCACCCGCCATCGCCATCCTCGTTCTCGCCGTCATTCTGGTCTTCACCATGGTCAAGTCCGTCCAGCAGGGCGAGAACTGGACCGTGGAGCGCTTCGGCCGCTACACCCGCACGCTCGACCCGGGCCTGCACTTCCTCGTGCCGCTGATCGACCGGGTCGGCGCCAGGATCAACATGATGGAGACCGTTCTCGACATCGAGCGGCAGGAAGTCATCACCCGCGACAACGCCATGCTGGCCGCGGACGCGATCGCCTTCTACCAGGTCGTCGACGCCTCCAAGGCCGCCTACGAGGTGCGCAACCTCGACCAGGCGCTGAAGAACATCAGCCAGACCAACATCCGCGCCGTCCTGGGGTCCATGGACCTCGACGAGGCACTTTCCAATCGCGACGCGATCAACATCCGGCTGCTCGCGGTGATCGACAATGCCTCGACGCCCTGGGGCGTCAAGGTCACCCGCGTCGAGATCCGCGATCTGGCGCCGCCGCCCGACATCTCCGAGGCGATGGGGCGCCAGATGAAGGCCGAGCGGCTCAAGCGCGCCGAGATCCTGACCGCGGAAGGCCTGAAGCAGGCGGCGATCCTCAGGGCCGAAGGCGAGCGCGAGGCGCAGATCCGCGAGGCCGAGGGCCGCCGTCAGGCCGCCTTCCTCGACGCGGAGGCCCGCGAGCGTTCCGCCGAGGCCGAGGCAAGGGCCACGACGATGGTCAGCGAGGCGATCGCCGCCGGCAGCATCCAGGCGATCAACTACTTCGTCGCGCAGCGCTATACCGAGGCATTGCGCGACATCGCCGCCAGCCCCAATTCCAAGACCGTGCTGATCCCGCTCGAGGCCGCGAGCCTGATCGGGTCGGTCGCGGGCATCGCCGAACTTGCCAAGGATGCGGGGCGGCGCGGGGGAAGCTGAGATGGACGTCCCGTTCCTCGACGTGCTCGACGGCATCTCGCCATGGTGGTGGGTGACGCTGGCGATCGTGCTGGCGGGAATCGAGGCGGTCACCGTCACGACGGTCCTGATCTGGTCCGCAGCGGCCGCGCTCGTCGCCGCGCTGGCGCTCTGGATCTGGCCGCGGCTCGCCGGCGAGCACCAGATCGCGATCTTCGCCCTCGCCTCGATCGGCTTCATCTTTGTCGGCCGGGCGCTGGTCGCCCGGTTCGGCCGCCGCGACGGCGGCAACGCGCGGCTCAACCGCCGCGCCGAGCAGCTCGTCGGCCGCGAAGGCGTGGTCTCTGTCTTCGACTTTCACGACGGCAAGGTGACGATCGACGGCGTGCCGTGGCCTGCCCGCCTCGAAGGCGCCTCCGCCACCCCCGCGCCCGGAGACCGGGTCCGGGTCGTCGCCGCGGACGGGATCGTCATCTGGGTGCGCCCGCTCTGATCGGGACGAACGACCCCTTCCCAGCGGCCGTTGGTCCAGCGCATTAACCAACGAGTCACAAATGGTTATATATTGAAATCAAGAGCTTGAACCGTCCCCAGACTCGGGCACGGCGAAGACCGCCTCAGATCCCCGCGTACCAGTCGTAGTCGATCTCGTCTTCCCAGAAGCCGCCCTTGCCCTGGCCGATCGTCGCGAGCGAGGCGACCGCCTCCACGCGCATGATGAACTTGGCCTGCTTGTAGCCGAGCTGGCGCTCGACCCGGAGCCGCAGCGGCGCGCCGTGGCCGATCGCGAGATCGGCGTCGTTCATGCCGTAGGCGAGGATCGTCTGCGGGTGGAAGGCGTCGATCAGGTCGATGCTCTCGTAGTAGGCGGTGCCGCCGAAGTCGTCGGCGCAGTGAAAGACCAGGTAGCGCGCCTGCGGCTGCAGCTTCGCCTGGTTCAGGAGGTGCGCGAGCGGCACGCCGGTCCACTTGCCGATGGCGCTCCAACCCTCGACGCAGTCGTGGCGGGTGATCTGGCTGCGCGACGGCATCGCTCGCATCTCGGCCAGCGACCAGGACTGCGGCGTCTCGACAAGGCCGTCGAGCGCCAGTTTCCAGTCGACGAACTGCGCTTCCGCGTGGCGCTGGTAATCGGCCGAGCGCGGCTGGGTGTTGCCGTTGGTGCGGAACTTCGGCGACATCTCCGAGGGGTCGAACTCCCGCGCCAGCGCCTGCGACCCGATCAGCCGGTGCACGTTGTAGGAAAGCCACTCGCCGGAGCCGAGCACGATGTCGCGAAAGCTCGGGCTGTTGCCGAGCCAGTCGCAGCCAGTCAGCAGCAGCGCCGGCGCCGCGAGGCTCGCGGTTGTCAGGAGCTTGCGGCGGGTGATGAGCTCGGCCATCAGAGCTTCTCCTTCGGCAGACGGTAGCGTCCGGTGATCATCGAGCGCACCTCGTTGATCGGGCCGGCCAGCACCACCATGATGAGGTGCACGATGATGAAGGCGACCAGCGCCCAGGCGACGATGAAATGGATCGAGCGCGCCGACTGCCGGCCGCCGAAGACATCGAGGAGCCACGGCCAGGTCGCGTCCATGCTGGGCGACATGGTGAGGCCGGTCAGGATCATCAGCGGGATCATCACGACGAGCACGCTGAGGTAGGCGAACTTCTGCAGCACGTTGTAGCGCCGCGCCGCCTCCCCCTTGGGAAAGTTCAGCGTCGCGTGGTGCTTGACGTCCTGCCAGACGTGGGAGGGCTTCACCTCTTCCGCGGTCGGCACGAGGTCGCGCCGCAGGTGCCCGTTCGCGAGGCTCCAGAGCCCGTAGAAGATGATCCCGAGCGCGAAGACCCAGGCGAAGGTCAGGTGCCAGCGCCGCGACAGCGCGAGGTTGTAATCGGTGGGGATCGTCGCCCAGCCCGGGAACGCCTTGGTCTGCACGCGCCCGTCGACCTCGCGCAGGCCGAGAAGCCCGGTGGTGTCCACCGTCAGCGCCCCCACCCGCAGGAACCCGCGGTGGTCGGCGGCGCCGATCTCGAGCCACGGGTGGTCGAAGTTCGCGCCGTACTGGCCCCAGTAGAGCCGCGGATGCGCGTTGAAGATCATCAGGCCGCTCATCAGCATGATGACGAGCGTCACCACGTTGATCCAGTGCCAGAGCCGGGTCGAAAGCCGGTGGCGGCGGACCACGTCTCCTCCGGAGAGGGGCGGCGCGGCAGTGGTCTCGTTCAGACTTGTCATGGCACCACTCGCAGGATCGATCCGGTTTCCACGTCCGGGAGGGGCGAGGGCGCCCTTCCCTCACTCGTCCGGGCGTCGTTACATGCCCATCTTCATCGCTTCGCCGACCATCATGTCGGGATGATCCTTGCACGTGCCGGCAAGCTTCTCGCCCGACTTCATCTGATCGTCGGCCGACATGCCGGCGTCCAGCGTCTCCATAGCCTTCATCTGGCCATCGGAGTCCATCGCCATGTAGTCGGAGCAGGACATCGTGTCCCCGGACATCATGGTGCTTTGCGCGAACGCCGGGAGCGAGGCCGTTCCGGCGACCGCGAGCGCCAAGAGAATGCGTTTCATTCCGAACTCCTGTTGGTTTGTACCGCGGATGCGGTGCCTGCGGTACGGGGCCGGACACGGCGACGTTACGCTCTTCTCGCACCGCACGATATGTTGATTGCTGTAACGATCGGAGGGGAGCGTCGCGTCAGCCCAGGCTTCGGCCGGCCCTTTCGCGGACCAGCCCGGCCAGTTCGACGAGGTCGGGATCGTGCAGGCCCAGCGCCTCCAGGCTTTCGACCGTATTCAGGAGGTAGTCGGCGTTCGGGCCGCGCGGCCCAACGGCGCGGGCGATCACGTCGGCCTGCGCGGCGAGGCTCATGCCGCCGCAGTACTGCTCGTGCGCGCGGTTCGAGACGTAGGCGATCGCCTCGACCGTGCTGCCATCGTCGAGCTCCACCGGGACGCGCACCTCGTCGTAGGCATAGGAGACCAGCTCCCGTTCGCGCAGATAGGCAAGCGTCGCGGCGGCAGACGCCTCCGCCACGTGGTAGGCGACGCCGAGGCAGGCCCCGCCGGGATCGAGATCGAGCGCCAGCACCAGGCCGGGCGCCTCCGGCGTGCCCCGGTAGACGACCGAGGTCATGCAGAACGCCCGGCGCCAGCCGCGCAGGGTCGCGAGGCGCTTGTCGGCGAAGTCGAAGCCGGGATGCCAGATCAGCGAGCCGTAGCCGAAGACCCACAAGCCGTCCGAGGCCATTTCCGCTGTTCCCGCCTCCGCGCCTGCGCTATCCCCCCGCGGGGACCGGCACCGGGGGTAGGCGATGCGGACGTTACTTGCAATCGTGATCCTGGCGGCGCTCGGCTGGAGCGGCTTCTGGTGGATCAACGCCAGCGCCCGCGACCGCGCGGTCACCGGCTGGCTCGCCGACCGCCGCGAGGCCGGCTGGGTCGCCGAGGCCCGCGACGTGCGCGTCACCGGCTTCCCGAGCCGGGTCGACACCATCGTCACCGGCCTCGACCTCGCCGATCCCGACGCCGGCTGGTCGTGGAAGACCGACCGCTTCGAGGTGCTGTCGCTGACCTACACCCCCACCCACTTCATCGCGGTCCTCCCCGGCGAGCAGGTCGTTGCCACGCCCTATGCGACGTTCAGGGCGACGAGCGACCAGCTGCGCGGCTCGGTGATCTTCAAGCCGACGCCGCGCCTCGAGCTCGACCACGCAACCTTCGAAATCCGCGACATGCAGATCGCGAGCGACCAGGGCTGGAGCGCGGAGATCGGCAAGGCGATCTTCGCGACCCGCCAGGCGACGGACGGTCCGCCGTTCGCCCACGATGTCGCCTTCAACGCCGACAGGCTGATCCTGCCGCCCGAACTGCTCGACGCGCTCAACGCCGACACCGTGCTGCCCGACCAGATCGGCCCGGTCGTGCTCGACGCGACGCTCGCCTTCGACCGGCCCTGGGACCGGCAGGCGGTCGAGGACGGCAACCCGGCGCTGCAGCAGGTGCAGATACGCGACCTGTCGCTGACCTGGGGCAAGCTCGACCTGCGCGTTCGCGGGACGCTCGACGTCGATGCTCGTGGCTTCGCCGAGGGCCGGCTCGACGTGCGCGCCCGCAACTGGCACGACATGCTCGATCTGGCCGAAAGCGCCGGGGCGCTCGATCCCAGCCTCGCGGGCGCGGTCCGCGGCGGGCTCGACCTCCTCGCGCGGCTCTCGGGCGACAGCAAGACGCTGGACGTGCCGCTGACCTTCGCCGACGGTCGCGCGAGGCTTGGGCCGATCCCGCTCGGCCCGGCGCCCCGCCTCGCCGCGCGAGGCTGAGCTACTGGCCGGTGGTGCCGCGGCCGAAGTCCGGAGCAGCGGTATCCTGGCCAGCCTCGATGATGCCGCGGCGGATCGCCCGAGTGCGGGTGAAGTATTCGTGCAGGTGCGCGCCGTCGCCGAGCCGGATCGCGCGCTGCAACGCGAAGAGCTCCTCGGTGAAGCGGCCGAGGATGTCGAGCGTCGCTTCCTTGTTCGACAGGAAGACGTCGCGCCACATCGTGGGGTCCGACGCCGCGATGCGGGTAAAGTCACGAAAGCCCGCCGCGGAGTAGTTGATGACCTCCTGCGAGGTCACCCGGCGCAGGTGCTCCGCGACCCCGACCATCGTATAGGCGATCAGGTGCGGCACGTGGCTGGTGACCGCCAGCACCTGGTCGTGGTGCGCGGGTTCCATCAGGTCGACGCGTGCGCCGAGCTCGGTCCAGAAATCGACCAGCGCCTCTACCCTGGCGAGGTCGCTCTGCGGCAGCGGAGTCAGCAGGCACCAGCGGTTGTCGAAGAGCTCGGCGAAGCCCGACGCCGGCCCGGAGTGCTCGGTGCCAGCGAGCGGATGGGCGGGGATGAAGTGCACCCCGGCCGGAATGTGCGGCTCGACCGCGGCGATCACCGACTGCTTGACCGAGCCCACGTCGCTGACCGTTGCGCCGGGCTTCAGGTGCGGCGCGATCTCGGTGGCGACGGCGTCCATTGCCCCAACCGGGACGCAGAGGATGACGAGGTCGGCGCCGTCCACCGCCTCGCCGGCGGTCTCGAAGATCTCCGCGAGCCCGAGCCGCGCCGCAGCCTCGCGGGTCTCGGCGGTGCGGGCAAAGCCGGTGATGCGCACCGGCTCACCGGTGCGGCGGACCGCGTGGCTGATCGAGGACGCGATCAGCCCCAGGCCGATCAGCGCCACGTGCCGGTACTCCATCAGGCGCGCACCCTGACGAAGTCCTCGATGGCCTCGGCGACCTGGGCACAGGCGAAGGCGTCGCCGACGGTGATGCGCAGCGCCTCGGGCAGCTTGTAGCCGGCGACCTTGCGCACGATGATGCCGTTGGCGCGCAGCGCCCGGTCTGCGGCCTCGGCGTCTTCGCGGCCTTCGAACCGCGCCAGCAGGAAGTTCGTCTCCGAGGCATCGCAGGCCACGCCGACGGCACGCAGCGCCTCGGCCAGCGTCTCGCGGTTGCGCATGTTCTCGGCCCGGCAGAACGCGGTGTAGCCGGTGTCGCGCACCGCGGCCTCCGCCGTCGCCAGCGCGGCGCTCGAGAGATTGAACGGGCCGCGCACCCGGTTCAGGACGTCGATGACATGGGCCGGACCGTACCCCCAGCCGACGCGCAGCCCGCCGAGCCCGTAGATCTTCGAGAAGGTGCGGGTCATCACCACGTTGTCGCGGCGCTCGACGAGATCGGCGTGGCCATCGAAGCCCGCGACGTACTCGGCATAGGCGCCGTCGAGGACCAGCAGGGTCTGCGGCGGCAGCCCGGCCGCGAGCCGGGCCACCTCGGCGGCGGAAATCATGGTTCCGGTCGGATTGTTGGGGTTGGCGATGAAAACGAGCGCGGTGCGCCCGGTGCAGGCCGCGAGGATCGCGTCGACGTCGGTCCGGCGGGTATCCTCGGGCACCTCGACGGGCATCGCGCCGGCGGCGAGCGCGCTGATGCGGTACATCCCGAAGCCATGCACGGTGTGGATCACCTCGGTCCCGGGGCCTGCATAGGCCTGGGTCAGAAATGCGATGATCTCGTCGGAGCCCACGCCGCAGACGATCCGCGCCGGATCGAGGCCGTGGACTTCGCCGATCGCCGCGCGCAGCGCGCCGTGATCCGTGCCGGGATAGAGGTTCAGGGTCAGCGCCGCGTTGCGGTAGGCGTCCACCGCCTGCGGCGAGGGTCCGAACGGGTTCTCGTTGGAGCTGAGCTTCAGCACCCGACCGTGACCGTCGAGCCGCGATTCGCCGCCCTGATAGAGCGCAATGTCGAGAATGCCGGGTTGCGGGCAGATCGTCGGATGCGGCTCGGACATGGGCGGCCTCCAGGCGGCGTTGGCTCGGGCGTCTCTAGCTGCTTGCGGCATGGATTTCCAGCAGATTGGCTCTGCCGCACACGCGCAAAAGTCTCAGCCCGGTGCAAGTGACGCCTCGCAAAAGCGCCCTTGATACATTCCGTCTTTATTGTGTCACCCACTGTCTCTAATGGCTCGCTAAGACTGAGGGCGGAATCGTTCGCTGAAGGTCACGGCGTATTGGAGACGCTCGGTGAGTTCCACGCTTTCGCCGGAGTCCGGCGCCCCCGCCGGCGGACTGCCCCTCGGCCTCGCAGAGGCGCCTGTCGTTCCGCGGCGGCTCGGCAAGGTCGGCAGCCTCCTGCGCTTTCTCTGGTCCGATCACGCCTACCTGCGGCTCGGCTTTTCCAATGCGCACTGGGTCGATGCCAACGTCCTGCGGACCAATCAGCCCTGGCCGTTCCAACTCGCGCGCTGGAAGAAGCGGGGCATCCGGACGGTCGTCAACCTCAGGGGCGACGGCAAGGCCTTCTACGATCTCGAGGAGCGCGCCTGCGCCCGGCTCGGGCTAACCTTCGAGACCTTCCGGCTGACGTCGCACAGCCTGCCGCGCAGCGAGGAGTTCCTCGCCGCCAAGGCGCTCTTCGAGCGGATCGAGTATCCCGCCCTCATTCACTGCAAATCTGGCGCAGACCGAGCCGGCATCATGAGCGCGCTATACTGCCACTTCCAGTGCGGCCAGCCGATCGCCGAGGCGCGCAAACAGCTGGCGCTTCGGTATCTGCACTTCGGTGCCGGGCCGACCGGCGTGCTCGATCATCTCTTCGCAGTCTACCTGCGCGACGTCGAGCCCCGCGGCGTCAGCTTCCTCGACTGGGTCAAGGGTCCGGACTACGACTTCAAGACGCTGTCGAGATCCTACCGGCCATCGCGCTGGGGTGCGCTCATCGGGACGGTGCTGCGGCGGGAATAGCCCCGTCAGAAAAAGCTCTGCGGATCGATGTCGATGCTGACCCGAACGTTCGACGGCACCGGCACGGCCGCCGCCCAGCTGCGCAGCGCCGGCTGCAGCGCCACGCCTTTCGCCGCCCGGACCAGCATGCGCACCCGGTGCCGGCCGCGGATGCGCCCGACCGGCGCCGGCGCCGGGCCCCAGACTTCCGCGCCCGCGGCTGTCAGCGGCTGCTGCTGGCGCGCCAGCGCGCGGGCGGTATCCCAGGTGCGCAGTTCGTCGGGACCGGTGACGATCACCGCCGCCAGGCGGCCGTAGGGCGGCATCAGCGCCCGCCGGCGGGCCTCCGCTTCGGCGCGCCAGAACCCCTCGTCGTCGCCGGTCAGGATCGCCTGCAGCGCAGGGTGCTCGGGCTGGTAGGTCTGGACCAGCGCCTGACCGGGGCGTTCGGCGCGCCCGGCGCGGCCGGCGACCTGGCGGATCAGCTGGAAGGTCTTCTCCGCCGCGCGGAGATCGCCGCCCTGCAGCCCGAGATCGGCGTCGATGACGCCGACCAGCGTCAGGTGCGGGAAATTGTGGCCTTTTGAGACGAGCTGCGTGCCGATCACCAGATCGGCCCCGCCGCGGGCGATCTCGTCGATGCGCGCCTTGAGCGCGCGGGCGCTCTCGGCGAGATCGGACGACAGGATCGCGAGCCGCGCGTCGGGCCAGAGCGCCGCCGCCTCCTCGGCGAGACGCTCGACGCCGGGTCCGAGCGTGGTCATGCGACCCTCGACCTTGCAGGACGGGCAGGCGGTCGGGATCGGCTTGGTCGCGCCGCACTGGTGGCAGACCAGCCGCTTGCGGAAACGGTGCTCGACCATCCGCGCGTCGCAGGCGTCGCAGCCGACCTGGTGGCCGCAGGCGCGGCAGATGGTGAGCGGGGCATAGCCGCGGCGGTTCAGGAACAGGAGCGCCTGCTCTCCCGCGGCAAGGCGCTGCGACACCGCCTCTTCCAGCGGCGGCGAAATCCAGCGGCCAGGCTCTGGCGGATTCGCGCGCAGGTCGATCGCGCGCATCTCGGGCAGCTCGGCCACGCCGAACCGCTCCGGCAGGTCGAGCCGGGCGTACTTGCCTGCCGCGGCATTGGCCCAGCTTTCCAGCGACGGCGTGGCGGAGGCAAGAACCACCGTGGCGCCCTCGATCGAGGCGCGCAGCACCGCCATGTCGCGGGCGTGGTAGAGCGCACCGTCCTCCTGCTTGTAGGAGCCGTCGTGCTCCTCGTCGACGACGATGAGGCCGAGGTCGGCGAACGGCAGGAAGAGCGCCGAACGCGCGCCGACGACGAGCCGGGCATCGCCGGTGGCGACGGCGGTCCAGGTCCGGCGGCGGGCGGCCTGGGTCACGCCCGAGTGCCATTCGGCCGGCCGCGCCCGGAACCGCGCCTCGACGCGGTCGAGGAATTCGACCGATAGCGCGATTTCGGGCAGCAGAACCAGCGCCTGACGGCCCTGCGCCAGCGCCTCGGCAACCGCCTCGAGGTAGACCTCGGTCTTGCCCGACCCGGTCACGCCTTTCAGGAGCGTCGTCGAGTAGGCGCCGCTCAAGACCGCGGCACGCAGCGTCTGCGCGGCCCCGGCCTGCGCCGGCGACAGCGGCCGCGCAGGTGCGGCCGCGTCGAGGCGCGGAAACGGCGCGTCGCGCGGCGCCGCCTCGCGCACCAGGACGCCCTGCGCCTCTAGCCCTTTCAGGACGGCCGTGGAGACGCCCGCGAGATGTGCCAGCTCGCCTGGCGCGAAGCCGAGGTCGCCATACTCGGCGAAGGCCGCAAGGACGCGCGCCCGCGCGTCTGTCAGCCGCTCCGGCTCGGTCCCCGACCGGCGCAGCACGGGACGCGCGGCGGGAGGCTGGCCGAGGCCCGGGGCCCGCGTGGCGAGCCTCAGCATGTGCGACAACGGCGTTAAGGTGTAGTCGGCAGCGCGCGCCAAGAACTCCATCATCGCCGGAGCGAGGGCTGGCGCGTCGAGAACGCAGGCGATGTCGCGCAGCCTCGCGGGTTCGAACCCGCCCTGACCCCCGCCCCAGACCAGCCCCAGCACCCGCCGAGGCCCGAGCGGCACCTCCACGAGATCGCCCGGGCGAACCCCACCCCCGGGCGCCCGGTAGTCGAGGAACCGGTCGAACCCGTCCGCTGTGACCACGGCGACTGGCGTTCCTGCCGCGAACGTGCGGATCGAGCCGGGCGGATTGAGGTGTTCCATCGCCCCATACCTTGGGCTAGTATCCCTCCTGACCACAAGGGCTGACACCCTGCACGCGGAGGCTACCCCGATGAAATTCTTTGTGGACACCGCTGAGATCGAGGAGATTCGCGCGCTGAATGCCCTCGGGCTCGTCGACGGGGTGACCACGAATCCCAGCCTGATCAAGAAATCCGGCCGCGACTTCATCGAGGTGATCCGCGAGATCTGCGGCGAGGTCGAGGGGCCGGTCAGCGCCGAGACGGTGGCGCTCGACTTCGACGGGATGATGGGAGAGGGCCGCAAGCTGGCGCAGCTCGCCCCGAACATCGCGATCAAGGTGCCGCTGACCTGGGACGGGCTCAAGGCCTGCCGCGCGCTTTCCGATGAAGGCCGGATGGTCAACGTGACGCTCTGCTTCTCGGCCAACCAGGCGCTGCTCGCGGCCAAGGCGGGCGCCACCTTCATCTCGCCGTTCATCGGCCGGCTGGACGACATCAACCTTGACGGGATGGAGCTCATCCGCGACATCCGCACCATCTACGACAACTACGGCTTCGAGACCGATATCCTCGCGGCCTCGATCCGCAGCCCGAACCACATCAAAGAGGCCGCCCTGATCGGCGCCGACGTGGTGACGGCGCCGGCCGGCGTGCTGCAGAAGCTCGCCGACCATCCGTTGACCGACAAGGGCCTGACCGCCTTTCTCAAGGACTGGTCCTCGACCGGTCAGAAAATCATCTGAGGCGGAGACCGGCATGGCGATCAGCGAACCCGCGGCGTCTGCGATACGCGACCAGATCCTGAGTGACCCCGGCCTGGTCCTCGAGGACCAGGAACTGATGCGGGCGCTGCTCAAGGCCGACCGCAGCACCAAAGGGCGCAACGTCGTCGACCTGCGCGGCGTGCTCGTCGACCGGCTCGAGGAGCGGCTCGACCGGCTGGAGGACACCCACCGCGAGGTGCTGGCCGCGGCCTACGAGAACGTTGCCGGCATGAACCAGGTGCACCGCGCCTGCCTCGCCGTGCTGGAGCCCACCGACTTTCCCGACTTTCTGCGGGTCCTGACCCACGACGTAGCGCCGGTCCTCGCGGTCGAGGTGATCCGCCTCGGGCTGGAGGCGCCGGAGGCGGAGCCTGGCCAGGGCCTCGGGCCGGCCGGACCGTTCCACGACGTGGTGCTGGCGCTGCCCGCGGGTGGCGTCGAGGCCTATGTCACCCAAGGCCGCGGCCTCGGCGCCCGGCGCGTGACGCTGCGCCAGCTTTCGGTGGCCTCGCCCGATCTCTACGGCAAAGACGCGCCGGAGATATTCTCCGAAGCGCTGGTCCGGCTCGATCTCGGGGACGGCAGTCACGCCGGCCTGCTCGTCTTCGGCGCCGCCGACGCGCACCGCTTCCACCCCGATCAGGGAACCGATCTCTTGGCGTTCTTCGGCGGCGTTCTCGAGCGCAGCCTGCGTCGCTGGCTGACGTGAGCCCGGAACGGCGGGATGGCCGCGGCGGCTGACAAGACAGTCCGGCCGTCCGAGGGTGCGGCGCGGCTGATGCTCGACTGGATCGCCCAGCTCGGGGCGGTGCGCGGCGCGAGCCCGCGAACCCTGACCGCCTATCGCCGCGACGTCGCGAACTATCTCGGCTTTCTCGCCGCGCACTGGGGCGGTCCGGCCGGTGCCGCCACGCTCGGGCGCGTCTCGACCGCCGACCTGCGCGCCTGGATGGCGCACGAGCGCGGGCGCGGCCTTTCGGCGCGCTCGCTCGCCCGGGCGCTCTCGGCGGTCAAGAGCTTCCATGCCTGGCTGGCCGAGGCGCAGGGACAGCCGGCGCCGGCGGTCACCGCCACGCGCGGCCCCAGGGTCAAGGCGCGGCTGCCGCGGCCGGTGGCGCCCGACGCGGCGCGGGCGCTGATCGACACCGTCGGCGCCCAAGGCGCCGAGCCCTGGATCGCCGCGCGCGACATTGCGCTTATGACGCTGCTCTACGGCTGCGGCCTGCGCATCTCCGAAGCCCTCGCGCTGCGCCAGGCCGATGCGCCGCTGCCGGAGATGCTGCGCGTTCGCGGCAAGGGCGGCCGAGAGCGGCTGGTGCCGGTGCTGCCGGTAGCCGCGCGCGCGGTCGACACCTACCGCGCCTTGCTTCCCGCCACGCCTCCGCCCGGCGGGCCGCTCTTCGTCGGTGCGCGCGGCGGCGCGCTCAACCAGCGCGCTCTGCAGAAGACGATGGCCGCGGCGCGCATGCAACTCGGCCTGCCCGCCACCGCCACACCGCACGCGCTGCGGCATTCCTTCGCCACCCACCTGCTCGAAGCCGGCGGCGACCTGCGCACCATCCAGGAGCTTCTCGGCCATGCCACGCTTGCCTCAACGCAGATCTACACCGGCGTCGACCAGGTCCGGCTGATGGAGGCCTACGCCGCCGCCCATCCCAAGGCGCAGAGGCAGACGCCGGACTGAGGCGCGGCGTGCCTCCTTGATTAACGCACCTCATCGCCGTAGGTAGATCCCACGGCAGGGGTTCTCGATCGATGGCGATACCGACGGCGAAGGACTTGGCGGCCGCGGCCGGTGTCAGTCTCGCCACCGTCGATCGCGTGCTGAACGGGCGCAGCGGCGTCCGCCGGCAGACCATCGAGCGGGTGAACGCGGCGATCCGGGAGATCGGCTTCGTGCGCGACGTCGCGGCGGCCAACCTCGCACGCAAGCGGGAATACGTCTTCGCCTTCGTGCTGCCGGACCGCACCGACGAGTTCCTGTCGACGATCGTGCAGACCGTCGCGGAGACGAGCGCCGCCTTTTCGCGCGAACGGGTGTCGGCCAGGGTGATCCGGACCCGTACCGATGACCCGCACGCGGTCGTCCAAGCGTTGGAAACGCTGGCTGCGGACGGCGTCGACGGTGTCGCCATCATGGCGCCCGAGACGCCGCAGTCGCGCGACGCGATCCAGCGCATCAGGGACCAAGGCCTTGCGATTGTTACGTTCGTGTCGGACCAGCCCAGCGCACCGCGCGACCGCTTCATCGGCATCGTCGACGTGGACGCGGGCAGGACCGCCGCGACGCTGATCGGGCGCTTCTGCCGCGGCGACCCGGGCAGCGTGCTGGTGCTCGCCGAGACGATCCAGTCGCACGACAGCCTCGACCGCCGCTTTGGCTTCGACGAGATTCTGCACGACCACTTCCCGCATCTGTCGGCCACGCCGACGATCGAAACCTATGGCGACCCCGGGCGAACGCGGCAGGTGCTGGCCAACGGACTGGCGTCAGCCGCAGACGTGCGGGCGATCTACCTGATGGGATCGGCTCCCGCCGCGGCGCTCGAGGCGCTGGAGTCCCACCGCATCGGCGAGGATTGCGTCATCGTCGCGCATGAGCTCACGGCCGTGACCCGGCGGGGCCTGCTCAGCGGGCGGTTGAGCGCGGTGATCACCCAGGACGTCGGGCACCTGGTCCGGAGCGCCTTCCGCGTCCTGCGGTCGAAGGCCGACAATTCCGAGACGATGGCGTCGCAGGAGCGGATTCGCATCGAGATCATCCTCCACGCAAACATGCCCGGCGAGCCCACGCAGCAAGCCGCGGAATAATCCTTTTCAAAGCAGGTAGTTATACGAATTGCGCTTCCTGGCCTGAGAATTGACTTTACTTGAGGTGCGTACCTCATCTAGCCTCCCTTCAATAAGTCGGCCGGATTCAGGCCAGAACGAACGGGGGAGTGCACATGAAGACTTCAGGCTATCTGGCGACGACGGCGCTCGTGGTGAGTTCGGGCTTAGCCGCGTCGGCCGCTTCGGCGGAGGATCTCACGCTCTGCTGGGCGGCATGGGACCCGGCGAACGCCTTGGTCGAGCTGTCCAAGGACTACGAGGCAAAGTCCGGCAACACGATGCACTTCGAGTTCGTGCCTTGGCCCAACTTCGCCGACCGCATGCTGAACGAGCTCAATTCCGGCGGCCAGCTCTGCGACCTGATGATCGGCGACAGCCAGTGGATCGGCGGATCGGCCGAGAACGGCCACTACGTCAAGCTCAACGACTTCTTCGACGCCAACGGCATCAAGATGGACGACTTCATCGACGCCACGGTGGTTGGCTATTCCGAATGGCCGAAGAACACGCCGAACTACTGGGCGCTTCCGGCCTTCGGCGACGTCGTCGGCTGGACCTACCGCAAGGACTGGTTCGAGCGGCCGGAGCTGCAGGCGGAATTCAAGGAAAAGTACGGCCGCGACCTCGCCGTGCCCAAGACCTTCGCCGAGCTCAAGGACATCGCCGAATTCTTCCAGAAGCGCGAGATCGACGGCAAGACGGTCTACGGCGCCTCGATCTACACCGAGCGTGGCTCCGAAGGCATCACCATGGGCGCGATGGACGTGCTCTACAGCTTCGGCTTCAAGTACGAGGACCCCGACACGCCCTACGAGATGGAAGGCTACGTCAATTCGCCCGGCGCGGTGGCGGGGCTCGAGTACTACAAGGCGCTCTACGACTGCTGCACCCCGCCGGGATCGTCGAACGGCTACATGAGCGAAGGCATCGACGCCTTCAAGTCGGGCCAGGTGGCGCTTCAGATGAACTTCGCCTTCACCTGGCCGGGCTTCGAGAGCGATCCCAACGTCGGCGGCGGCAAGACCGGCTACTTCGTCAATCCGGCCGGTCCCGACGGCGACCAGTTCGCCCAGCTCGGCGGCCAGGGCATCTCGGTGGTGTCGTACTCCTCGAAAAAGGACGCAGCCCTCGACTACATCAAGTGGTTTGCCCAGCCCGAAGTCCAGGCGAAGTGGTGGCAGATGGGGGGCTATTCCTGCCTCAAGTCGGTGACGCTGGCCCCGGATTTCCCGACCAGCCAGCCCTACGCGCAGACCTTCCTCGACTCGATGGCGATCGTGAAGGACTTCTGGGCCGAACCGAGCTATGCCACGCTGCTCCAGGCCAGCCAGAAGCGCTTCCACGACTACGTCGTTGCTGGCAACGGCACCGCGCAGGAAGCCCTCGACGGCCTCGTCAAGGACTGGACGGAAACCTTTGAGGACGACGGCAAGATGTAAGGGCGAACACCCTTCAGGGAGGTCCGGCGGGCCTCCCTCTGCCACCCTCGCGAAACCGAACACCGCTGGAAACCCCGGAACATGATCGATGACACGTCCGCGCGGGCCGCGCCGACCCGCGGTGGCCGGACCGACCGGACGATCCGGGGACTGTCGGACCGGACGGTCGCCTGGATCTTCATCGCCCCGACGGTCCTGCTGCTTCTGGCCGTCAACATCTTCCCGCTGATCTGGACCGTCTGGCTCAGTCTGACGAACTATCGCGCGAACCGGAACCAGCCGGCGGAATGGATCGGGATCCGCAACTACCAGCGTATCCTCACCGATCCCGACATCTGGAACTCGATGCAGGTGACGGCGCATTTCGTGGTCTGGACGCTAATCTTCCAGGTGCTGATCGGGTTCGGGCTGGCCTACCTTCTCAACAAGAAATTCCGGGGCAACGACCTCTGGACCACGATCATCGTGCTGCCGATGATGCTGAGCCCGGCGGTCGTCGGCAACTTCTGGACGTTTCTCTACCAGCCGCAGATCGGCGTCTTCAACCACCTGATCAGCCTCGTTTCGGGCGTCGATCCCTCGTCCTTCTCGATGATCGGGTCGGTCGCGCTGGCGCCCTGGGCGATCGTGATCGTCGACACCTGGATGTGGACGCCGTTCGTGATGCTGATCTGCCTGGCGGGGCTCCGATCCATTCCCAACTCGATCTACGAGGCGGCCGAGTGCGACCGCGCGAGCAAGTGGCGCCAATTCTGGACCATCACCATCCCGATGGCACTGCCGTTCCTGATGCTCGCCGTGCTCTTCCGCGGCATCGAGAACTTCAAGATGTTCGACCTCGTCGTGCAGCTGACCGGCGGCGGCCCCGGCAGCACGACCGAGCTCACCTCGATCAACCTCAAGCGCGAGGCCTTCGAGAAGTGGCGGACCGGCTACGCCAGCGCCTACGCCGTGATCCTCTTCGTCACGGTGTTCGGGCTGGCCTCGATCTACGTCAAGGCGCTCAACCGGGTGAAGGAGCGATGAGCGGCTACTCGATCACCGAGCCGTCGGCGCGGCAGAAATGGGTCGCAGGCGCCCTTGTCGCGTTCTACGCGATCCTGACCATCCTGCCGCTGATCTGGATCATCGCCACCGGCTTCAAGTCGCCCTCCGACGCCATCGCCTATCCCCCCAAGGTGCTGTTCCAGCCGACGCTCGAGGGTTACGTCAACCTCTTCACCACCCGCACCCGCGTCACGCCCGAGGCGCTGGCCGCGCTGCCGCCCCCGCCACCTGGTACGAGCGGATCGTGCGCCAGTACGGCATGGTGATCTCGGGTCCGTCACGCTACGGCGAGCGCTTCCTGAACTCGGTGATCATCGGCTTCGGCTCGACCTTTCTCTCGGTGTTTCTCGGCACCCTCGCGGCCTACGCCTTCAGCCGCTTCCGGGTGCCGCTCAAGGATGACCTGATGTTCTTCATCCTGTCGACCCGGATGATGCCGCCGATCGCCGTGGCGATCCCGATCTTCCTCATGTTCCGCCAGCTCGGGCTTTCGGACACCCACCTCGGCATGATCCTGCTCTACACCGCGGTGAACCTTTCGCTTTCGGTTTGGCTTCTCAAGGGCTTCATCGACGAAATTCCCGTGGAGTACGAGGAGGCGGCGCTGATCGACGGCTACACGCGCTTCCAGGCGTTCATCAAGGTGGTGCTGCCGCAGGCGGCGACCGGCATCGCATCGACCGCGATCTTCTGCCTGATCTTCTCCTGGAACGAGTACGCCTTCGCGGTGCTGCTGACCTCGGGCACCGCCCAGACCGCGCCGCCGTTCATCCCGACCATCATCGGCGTCGGCAAGGACTGGCCGGCGGTCGCCGCAGGGACCACGCTCTTTCTCGTTCCGGTCATGGTCTTCACCATCCTGCTGCGCAAGTACCTGCTCCGGGGCATCACCTTCGGTGCGGTGCGCAAGTGAACCATGGCAAACCTCCTCTGGCCGAGATCGACGACGAGCGCCGCGAGGAGCCCGCGCCCTTCCACCTGTTCCGGCGCGGGCCGTGGGAGATCGCCGCGACCCTGCTGATCGCTGCGGGCGTCCTGATGCTGATGCAGCCCTTCGCTCTCGAGCTCTTCACCTGGTCCTTCCCGGTGACGCTGGCGGGGACCGTGCTCTTCATCGTCGTCAGCCACTTTCCGGACTGAGCGGGTGGCCCAGATCGTCGTCCGCGACCTGCGCAAGGAATTCGGCAGCTTCACCGCCGTTCAGTCCTCGACCTTCACGGTGGAGGACGGCGAGTTCTTCATGCTGCTCGGCCCCTCGGGCTGCGGCAAGACCACGACGCTGCGCATGATCGCGGGGCTCGAGCTACCGACCTCGGGCGAAATCCGCATCGGCGGCGAGGACGTGAGCCTAAAGCCCGCCAGCCAGCGCGACATCGCCTTCGTGTTCCAGATGTTCGCGCTCTACCCGCACCTCAACGTGCGCCAGAACATCGCCTATCCGCTGATCTCGCAGGGGATGCACCGGCGCGACGCCCGCGCCAAGGTGATCGAGGTCGCCCGCATCCTCGGCATCGAGGACATTCTCGAGCGGCCCGTGGGCGGCCTCTCCGGCGGCGACCGCCAGCGCATCGCGCTCGGCCGAGCGATCGTCCGCGACCCCAAGTGCTTCCTGATGGACGAACCGCTCGGCGCGCTCGACGCCGAGTTCCGCGAGCACATGAGCCAGGAGCTGCGCGCGCTGCACGACCGCATGGGCGCGACCACGATCTACGTGACCCACGACCAGCTCGAGGCGATGCAGATGGGCGACAAGATCGTGGTAATGAACCACGGCGTCGTCGAGCAGTTCGGCGTGCCGCAGCAGATCTACGACTGGCCGGCGACGATGTTCGTCGCCGACTTCATCGGCTCGCCGCCGATGAACTTCCTGCGCTGGACCGGCGCGGTGACCCCGGGCGCCACGTCGGTTCACCTCGGGACGCACGCCATCCCGATCCCCGAGGCCCGCGAGGGCGCCGAGGGCGACCTGGTGCTCGGCGTCAGGCCGGAGCACGTGCGGCTCGTGCAGGACGGCGCCTATCGCGGCAGCATCCAGGCCGCCGAGTATCTCGGCACCACCCAGATCGTGACCGTCGAAACCGGGCACGGCATCCTCAAGGCCCGCGCTCCCTCCGGGGTGGCGGCGCGACGCGGCGAGCCGGTCGGGCTCGACTTCATCACCTCGACGCTGTCGCTTTTCGACGCCCGCAGCGGGCGGGCCCTGCGCACCGCCGGTAACGAGGAGGTGCTCTTCGGTGGCTGAGGTGGTCCTCGCCGGTGTCGGCAAGCGGTTCGGCCGCCACGTCGCGCTGTCCGACGTAAGCATGACGATCCCCGACGGCGCCTTCGTCGTGCTGCTCGGGCCGACCGGCGCGGGCAAAACCACCACGCTGCGCATCGTGTCGGGGCTCGAGGTCCCTGATCGGGGCGAAGTCCTGATCGGCGGGGCGTCGATGGCCGGACGCACGCCTGCCCAGCGCAACGTCGCAATGGTGTTCCAGCAGTATTCGCTCTACCCGCACATGACCGTTCGCGAGAACCTCGCCTTCCCGCTGCGCTCGCCGATCCTTCGCACGCCGGCCGCCCGCATCGAGGCCAAGGTCGCCGAGGTGGCCGAGGTGCTGCGGATCACCCATAAGCTCGACAACAAGGCCACGGCACTCTCCGGCGGCGAGATGCAGCGGGTCTCGATCGGCCGGGCGCTGGTGCGCGATCCAGCGATCTACCTGATGGACGAGCCGCTCTCGTCGCTCGACGCCAAGCTGCGCAGCGATCTCCGCATCGAGCTCAAGCGCATCCAGTCCTCGCTCGGCGCGACGCTGCTCTACGTGACCCACGACCAGATCGAGGCGATGACCATGGCGACCCACGTCGGCGTCCTCGACCGCGGGCGCGTGGTGCAGTTCGGCACCCCCCGCGAGGTCTACGAGGACCCCGTCAGCGTCTATGCCGCGAGCCGGCTCGGGACGCCGCGGATCAACCTTCTGCCCGCCAACCTCTTCCCGGCCGCTCCATCGGGTGCGGCGCTGATCGGGCTTCGCCCCGAACACATCGACCTGGGCCAGGGGCAGCCGGCCGAGGTCACCCGGGTCGAGCATCTCGGCGACCAGACCCGGCTGCACCTGCGCCTCGGCGGCCACGACATCCTGACCCTGGCCGACGCCCACACGCGGCACGCCAGCGGCGACACCATCGCAATCCGCCCCCGCGATCCGCTCTACTTCGACGTCGGCGGGGCAAGGCTCAACCGAAGGACCGCGCCGTGACCCAGTTCATCAATACGCGCGATACCCTCGTCACCGAAGCGATCGACGGCCTCGTCAGGGCCTCGGGCGGAGCGCTGGCGCGGCTCGACGGCTACCCGCACATCCGCGTCGTGGTGCGCACCGACTGGCAGCGCGACAAGGTGGCGCTGGTCTCCGGCGGCGGCTCGGGCCACGAGCCCGCCCATGCCGGCTTCGTCGGCCGCGGCATGCTGACGGCCGCGGTCTGCGGCGACGTCTTCGCCTCGCCCTCGGTCGAGGCGGTGCTGGCGAGCATCCTCGCCGTGACCGGCCCCGCAGGGTGCCTGCTCATCGTCAAGAACTACACCGGCGACCGGCTGAACTTCGGCCTCGCCGCCGAGCGCGCCCGCACCTTCGGCATCCGCGTCGAGATGGTGATCGTCGGCGACGACATCGCGCTGCCGGACCTGCCGCAGCCGCGCGGCATCGCCGGCACGCTCTTCGTCCACAAGGTCGCCGGGGCCCTTGCCGAACGCGGCGCGGACCTCGACGCCGTGGCCGCCGCGGCCCGCCGGGTGATCGAACGAACGGTCTCCATCGGAATGTCGCTCGACACCTGTACGATTCCGGGGTCGCCCAAGACCGACCGCATAGAGACCGGCCATTCCGAGCTCGGCCTCGGCATCCACGGCGAGAGCGGCGCGGAACGCATGCGTTTCGCCACGGCGCGGGCCGCGGTGGAGACCATGCTCGACCGCCTCGCCGCCCGGACCGGCCCCGGCCCGAAGGTGGCGCTGGTGAACAACCTCGGCGCGACGACCGCACTCGAGATGGCGGTCCTCACCGGCGATCTTCTCGGCTCGCGCCTCGGCGGGGACGTGACGTGCCTCGTCGGCCCGGCGCCGCTGATGACCTCGCTCGACATGCACGGCTTCTCGCTGTCGCTGCTGCCGCTCACCCCCGAGATCGAGGCGGCCCTGCGCCTGCCGGTGGCGCCGCACGCCTGGCCCGGCCTGACCGATGTCGCGGACGTGCTGATCCGGCCGATGCCCGACGGCCTGACGCCGCTGAGGCCCAAGCCGTCGCGCGACGACCGTACCGCAGCGTTTCTTGCCCGCTGCTGCGACATCCTCATCGCCGCCGAGGCCGACCTCAACGCGCTCGACGCCCGCTCAGGCGACGGCGACACCGGCTCGACGCTGGCGGGCGCCGCGCGCGCGCTCAAGGCCTCGATCCCGCACCTGCCGCTGGCGGACCTGACGCAGCTCTACCGCGCCATCGGCAACGAGCTCAGCCAGACGATGGGCGGCTCCTCGGGCGTTCTCCTCGCCATCTTCTTCTCGGCGGTCGGCGACGCCGCGGCCAGCGGCCTCGCGACGACCGACGCCCTCGCCGCTGGTCTCGCGCGGGTAGAGGAAGTCGGCGGCGCCAGGCCGGGCGACCGGACGATGATCGACGCGCTCGCCCCCGCGCTCGCCGCCCTGCCCCGCGGCTTCGCCGCCTCCGCCGCGGCCGCGCGCACCGGCGCCGACGCCACCGGCGCGATGGACCGGGCGGGCGCCGGCCGCGCCAGCTACGTCTCCGGAACCCAGCTCATCGGCCACAACGACCCCGGCGCCGAAGCCGTAGCCCGCCTCTTCGAACACCTCGCGTCCGGCTGACACCGCCGGCGGGGTTCGGACAAATCTGGAAAATGGTGCTGCCGCAGAGATTTGAACTCTGGACCTCGTCCTTACCAAGGACGCGCTCTACCCCTGAGCTACGGCAGCGACTCGTGTGCTGACCGCTCCATAGTGGAGCCGCCGGCATTCTTCAACGCCATTATGGACCCTGTGCCCGGCTTGCGCTAGACAGGCGCCATGCCGGATAAGACAGTCCCGCCGAAGCCGCCCAAAGGCCCGGAAACAGGGCGCAAATCCGAGCGGCTGGCCGCGGCGCTCCGCGCGAACCTGGCGCGGCGCAAGGCTCAGGCCCGGGCGCGCGAGCCGGCTGCCAACGAGCAGAAGCAGAAAGAGTGACAGGCGACCCATGGACAGCATCCTCGTGCACGGCGGCCACCGACTGAAGGGGGCCATCCCGATCTCCGGCGCCAAGAACGCCTGCCTGACCCTAATGCCGGCGGCGCTGCTGACCGACGAGCCGCTGACGCTGACCAACGCGCCGCGGCTCTCCGACATCAGCACGATGACGGCACTCCTGCAGAGCCTCGGCTGCGAGGTGGCGCAGCTGCAGGGCGGACGGGTGCTGGTGATCGGCACCCAGGAGATCGCCAGCCACGTCGCCGACTACGAGATCGTGCGCAAGATGCGCGCCTCGATCCTGGTGCTCGGGCCGATGCTCGCCCGCGACGGCCGCGCCGTCGTCTCGCTGCCCGGCGGCTGCGCCATCGGCGCGCGGCCGGTCGACCTGCACCTGCGCGGGCTCGAGGCGCTCGGCGCCCGGCTCGACCTGCGCGACGGCTACGTCCATGCCGAGGCGCCCTCGGGGCTTCGCGGCGCGGTCTTCGAGTTCCCGCTGGTCTCGGTCGGCGCCACCGAGAACGTGATGATGGCCGCGACCCTGGCCCGCGGCACCACCGTCCTCAGGAACGCCGCGCGCGAGCCCGAGATCGTCGATCTGGCCGTCTGCCTGCGCCGAATGGGGGCGCAGATCGCCGGTGAAGGCACCGACACCATCGAGATCAAGGGGGTCGACCGGCTGCACGGCGCCACCCACCCGGTGGTCGCCGACCGCATCGAGCTCGGCACCTACATGCTGGCCCCCGCGATCGCCGGCGGCGAGGTCGAGCTCGTCGGCGGCCGCCGCGACCTCGTCGGCGCCTTCGCCGACAAGCTCGAGGAGGCCGGCATCGAGGTGAGCGCCACCAACACCGGCCTCAAGGTCAGCCGCGAGAACGGCCACATCGGCGCCGTCGACGTGGCGACCGCCCCGTTCCCCGGCTTCCCGACCGACCTGCAGGCGCAGATGATGGCGCTGCTCTGCCTCGCCGACGGCGTCAGCCACCTCGAGGAGCGCATCTTCGAGAACCGCTTCATGCACGCGCCGGAACTCGTCCGCATGGGCGCGCAGATCGACGTCCACGGCGGCACCGCCACAGTCACGGGCGTCGGCGCGCTCAAGGGGGCGCCGGTGATGGCGACCGACCTGCGCGCCTCGGTCAGCCTGATCCTCGCCGGGCTCGCCGCCGAAGGCGAGACCCGGGTGGCGCGGGTCTATCACCTCGACCGCGGCTACGAGCGCGTCGAGGAAAAGCTCTCGGCCTGCGGCGCGCGGATCGAGCGCATCCGGGGCAACGCGTGACCGAGGACGCCCGCTTCGAGGACGGCGCCGAAGAGCCGCTGCGACTCCGCGCCGAAAGCGTCGACGACCTCCAGGTGATCTCGGCCATCGTGCAGGACGCGGTCACCCAGTCTTCCGACATCGCCTACGCCCGGCGCCACAACCAGTTCTCGCTGCTCGTCAACCGCTTCCGCTGGGAGGATGCGGCCGCGGGCCGAGCGCCAGGGCCGTCCCTACGAACGGGTCCGCGCCGTGCTGAACATCGGCGCCGTCACCGCCGCGCGCGCCGGCGGCGTCGACCCCAGGGACCGCGACCTCGTCCTCTCGCTCCTCGCGCTGGCCTTCGAGCCCGGCGAGGACGGCGCCGGGACGCTCCGCATCTATGTCGCCGGCGACGGCGAAATCGCCCTCGACGTCGAGGCGCTCGACGTCACGCTGACCGACGTGACGCGCCCTTACGTCGCGCCGAGCGGCAAGGCACCCGCGCACGCCACCGACTAGCGACCGGCGGCGGCTTGAGGCGGCCGGCCCGAGCCGGTAAGGCTCACCGGCAAGGAGTGCCGCCGCCGATGCCCCAGTTCCTCGCGACCGACGAGCCCGACTTCGAGCCGCGCTTCGCGGCGCTGCTCGCGGCCGGGCGCGAGGCCGAAGCCGACGTCGACGCCGACGTCGCGGCGATCCTAGCCGACGTGGCGGCGCGCGGCGACGCGGCGGTGATCGAGCTGACCGCGCGGTGGGACCGGCTGCAGCTGACCCCGGCTACGCTCGCTTTCACGCCCGCGGAGATCGACGCCGCGGTGGCGCGCGTCGCGCCCGACGACCGCGCCGTGCTGGAACTCGCCGCGGCCCGCATCCGCGCCTACCACGAGCGCCAGCGCCCGGCCGACGCCCGGTGGACCGATCCCATCGGCGCCGAGCTCGGCTGGCGCTGGACCCCGGTCGCGGCCGCCGGCCTCTACGTGCCGGGCGGGCGCGCCTCCTACCCCTCCTCGGTGCTGATGAACGCGATCCCGGCGCGGGTCGCGGGCGTCGAGCGGCTGGTGATCTGCGCGCCCACCCCCGACGGCGCAGTCAATCCGCTGGTGCTGCTCGCCGCCCGGCTCGCCGGGGTCGAGACGATCTACCGGATCGGCGGAGCGCAGGCGATTGCCGCCCTCGCCTACGGCACCGCGACCATCCCGGCGGTCGACAAGATCACCGGTCCGGGCAACGCCTATGTCGCCGCCGCCAAGCGCCGGGTGTTCGGCCGGGTCGGCATCGACATGATCGCCGGCCCGTCCGAGGTCCTGATCCTCGCCGACGCCGACAACGACCCCGACTGGATCGCGCTCGACCTGATGGCGCAGGCCGAGCACGACGCTTCCGCCCAGGCGCTGCTGATCACCGACGACGCGGCGTTCGGCCGCGCGGTGGCCGCCGCCGTCGACCGCCGCCTCGAAACCCTCGTCCGCCGCGACATCGCCGGCGCGAGCTGGCGCGACTTCGGCGCCGTCATCACCGTGCGCAACTGGGACGAGGCGGTCGGCCTCTCCGACCGCATCGCCCCCGAGCATCTGGAGCTCTGCACCGCCGACGCCGAGGCGCTCGCCGCGCGCGTGCGCCACGCCGGCGCCATCTTCATCGGCGCGCTGACCGCCGAGGCGATCGGCGACTATGTCGGCGGCCCGAACCACGTGCTGCCGACCGCGCGTTCGGCGCGCTTTTCCTCCGGTCTTTCGGTGCTCGACTTCATGAAGCGCACGACCGTCGCCCGCATGACCCCCGCCGCACTGGCGGCGATCGGACCCGCCGCCGAACGCCTCGCCGCGGCCGAAGGGCTTCAGGCGCACGGCCTCTCGGTGCGCGCCCGGCTCGACCGGCTGAACCAGGGATGACGCCGATGACCGAAGCCGACGCCGATCGCCTGATCGAAGTCACGCTCGACGAGACCGGCCTCGCGCCGCCGACCCCCGAGATCGAGCAGGAGCGCCGCGTGGCGATCTTCGACCTGATCGAGGACAACCGCTTCGTTCTGCCGCAGCGCGACGGCCGCCCGGCGCCGGTCGGTCCCTACCGCCTGCGGCTCGCGATCCGCGAGCGGCGGCTGGTGTTCGAGGTCAGCACCGAAGCCGGCGTCCGGGCCGGGGAGTTCCACCTCTCGCTCTCGCCGTTCAACCAGGTGGTCAAGGACTACTTCCAGATCTGCGAGAGCTACTTCGACGCGGTCAAGCGCCTGCCGGCGTCGCAGATCGAGGCGATCGACATGGGCCGGCGCGGCATCCACAACGAGGGCAGCCGGGTGCTGCTCGAGCGGCTTGCAGGGAAAGTCGAGATCGACATGGCCACTGCCCGCCGCCTCTTCACCCTGATCTGCGTGCTGCACTTCAAGGGCTGAGCCGCCTTGCCCGACAATCCGCACTCGGTGCTCTTCTGCTGCGACTACAACGCGGTGCGCTCGCCCATGGCCGAGGGCATCATGAAGAAGTTCTACGGCACCCGCATCTACGTCCAGTCGGCCGGCGTGAAGAACGAACTCGACATCGACGGCTTCTCGGTGGCGGTCTGCGCCGAACTCGGCGTGGCGCTCGAGCGTCACCGGACGCGCAGCTTCCGGGACATGGAGGAGTGGGGCGACCGGATCGACGCCTACGACCTGATCGTGGCGCTCTCGCCCGCGGCGATGCGCCAGGCCCAGGAATACACCCGATACCACGCCATCGACGTCGAGTACTGGCCGATCTTCGACCCGACCGGCCTCGGCGAAGGCCGCGACGCCAAGCTCGCGGCCTACCGCCAGTCCCGCGACCAGATCGAGCGTCACATCCGCGACCGCTTCGGCCCGCCCGACGAGGAAACCGCCGGATGAGCCAGGATCGGCCCACCCGCGCACCGGCGGGTTGAACTCGCCGCGGCGCAGCCACATTCTCCCACCTTGGCGCCCTTTGCCCGAGGAGACGCGGAATGTGCCGCAACATCAGGACCCTCTTCAACTTCGAACCGCCGGCGACCGACGACGAGATCCGCGCCGCCTCGCTGCAGTTCGTGCGCAAGGTCAGCGGCTTCAACAAGCCCTCGCTCGCCAACCAGGCGGCGTTCGACCGCGCGGTCGACGACGTCTCGCACGCCGCGAGGCTGCTGCTCGCCTCGCTCGTTACCAACGCCGAGCCGCGCGACCGTACCCTCGAGGCGGAGAAGGCCCGCGAGCGCTCGCGCGCCCGCTTCGAGCGGGCGATCTGATTCGGGCGGCCTCGCTCGAGGCGATTTCCCTTGAAACCCCCAGGAAACGGGGCCATCTAGCCGGCGCGGACGCGCGCCCTGCGCACGGCCGTGCTGCTGCAATTCAATCGGAGCAAACATGGCCAAGGAAGAGCTTCTCGAATTTCCCGGGGTCGTGACCGAACTTCTGCCCAACGCGACCTTCCGGGTGGAGCTCGAAAACGGCCACGTCATCATCGCACACACCGCCGGCAAGATGCGCAAGAACCGCATCCGCGTGCTGGCCGGCGACAAGGTCCAGGTGGAGATGACTCCCTACGATCTGAGCAAGGGACGCATCAACTATCGCTTCAAGTGACCCGGGCGGCTTGCGCCCGCGCCTGATCCTCGCCTCGGCCAGTCCGCGCCGCCGCGAGCTTCTCGCCCAGGTCGGGATCGTGCCCGACGCCGTCCTCCCCGCCGAGATCGACGAGACCCCCGCGCGCGGCGAGACGCCTCGTGCCTGCGCGCTGCGCCTCGCCGCAGCCAAGGCCGAGGCTTGCCAGGCCGACGCCGACGACGTGGTCCTCGCCGCCGACACGATCGTCGCCCTCGGCAGCCGCATGCTCGGTAAGCCGGCCGACGCCGCCGAGGCGAAGGCGTTCCTCGCCCTGCTCTCGGGCCGCCGCCACCGCGTCCTGACCGCCGTCGCCGTGCGCCGCGGCGAGCGTCGCTGGAGCCGTGCGGTCGAGACCGCCGTCCGCTTCAAGCGCCTCGACGTCCCCGAGTTCGCCGCCTACGTCGCCTCCGGCGAATGGCAGGGGAAGGCCGGCGGCTACGCCATCCAGGGCCGCGCCGGCGGCTTCATCCCGTGGATCGGCGGTTCCTATTCCAATGTCGTCGGCCTGCCGCTGACCGAGACCCTCGGCCTTCTGGCCGCCGCGGGCCTCGGCCCGGACCCGCGATGAAAGGCCGCCAGATCCTGATCGAGCCGCTGCCCGCCGGCGGCCACGCCGCCGCGCTGATCGTCGACGGCCGCCTCCAGGACCTCCTGATCGACGCCGGCCCCGACGACCGCACGCCGCGCCCGGAAGCGATCTTCCGCGCGGTGCCGGCGCGCCCGATGAAAGGCATGGGCGGCGTCATCGTCGACCTCGGCCAGGGCCTCAGCGGCTTTCTGCGCGGCCCGCACCTGCCGGCGCCCGGTCGGCCGCTCCTCGTCCAGGTCACCGGCTGGGCCGAAGCCGCCAAGGCGCCGCCGGTCACCGCCCGCCTGCTGCTCAAGGGCCGCACCGCGATCCTGACCCCGGGCGCACCCGGCGCTGAACGTGGCGCGCAGCCTGCGCGACCCGGACCGCCGGGCCGCGCTGGCAGCGCTCGCCGGGATCGCGATGGCCGATGCCGCCGCGGAGCTCGGCCTCATCCTGCGCAGCGCCGCCGCCGAAGCACCGGACGCCGAGGTTGCCGCCGAGATCGCGGCCCTCCGCGCCGAATGGGCCGCCCTCTCACCCGCGGGCGAGCCCGGCTGCCTGCGCCGGGCGCCGGGCGCCGCCGCCGAAGCACTGCGCGACTGGCGCGACGGCGACGAGGCGGTCCGCGAGGCCGCGACCGCGCTGGCCGACGCTGGCGTCTGGGACGACGTGGACGCGCTGCGACAGCCGCTGGTGCCGCTCGGCCAGGGCTCGATGCTGATCGAGCCGACGCGCGCGCTGGTGGCGGTCGACGTCAACACCGGCGGCGATCTCTCCCCGGCCGCAGCGCTGAAGGTCAACCTCGCCGCCGCCGCCGAACTGCCCCGCCAGCTGCGCCTGCGCGGCCTCGGCGGCCAGGTTGTCGTCGACTTCGCCCCGCTCGCACGGCCCGACCGGCTCCGCGTCGAGCGCGCCCTCGCCGCGGCGCTGCGCACCGACGGCATCGACACCACGCTGGTCGGCTGGACCCCGCTCGGCCACCTCGAGCTGCAGCGCAAGCGCGCCCGCCGCCCGCTGTAGCACCCCCGACCTCATCGCTTGGGGTCGTCCGCCATCTCCTCCAGCAGCTCCAGCTGAACCCGCTGGATTTCCGCCAGCCGCTCCCACTGCTGCTGCAACTGGTGGTCGATCTTGTCGTGCAGGTGGCGGATTTCCAGCTCGGCTTTGAGGTTCACCTTGTAGTCGTTCTCCGCCCGCAGCCGGTCGCGCGATTCCTGCCGGCGCTGGCTCATCATGATCACCGGCGCCTGCAACGCCGCCACGCAGGACAGCACCAGGTTCAGCAGGATGAACGGATAAGGGTCGAACGGAGCGCCGGCGCGCGCCTCGCTGACGTTGATCGTCATCCAGACGGCGATCCCCGCGCAGAAGATCAGGATGAAAGGCCAGGACCCGCCGAACGCCGCGACCGCGTCCGCAGCGCGCGCGCCGAAGCCGCTCCGCTCCTCCAGCACCGCCTCGACGTCCTCGGCGATCGTGCCACCGCTATCGAGGCTCGCTAAGACCTCACGATCCAGCGAGCCGAGCTCGCCCCGCTCCGCCTCGAGCAGCGCTTCCATGTGGCGCCGCCGCAGCATCGCGCGGTCCTCGACGCAGATCAGCGCATCCGGCGGCAGGCCTGCGAGCTCCCGCGGCACCGCCTTGCCGGATCCGATAGCCAGCGCCGACAGCGGCTTCAGTTCCGCCAGCGGCAGGCGGCGGTGACAAAGTGCGCACTCCGCCTCCATGTCGTCCGTCATCGCACCCGTTCCTCCGCCTCGATGCCAAGCAGCGCAGGAATACCGGAAAAGCGTGTGATAGGCGCGCCCGATCTCTGCAGGCGCGCCATGCGATCGGGGTATCGACTACCCCTCCCGCGGGTCCTCTCAGCGCCTCCGACCGGGCTCGCGCAGCATCGCCATCGCATCCTCGCGGCTGAGGCCGATGTCGCGCAGCAGATAGCTGTCGAGCGCCAGCAGCGTTCTCGCCGCCCGGCGGGCTTCGCGGCGTTGCCTGAAGCCGGCGACCAACCCGCCGATGCCGGAGCGGGTGCCGCTCCGATGCGCTCCGCGGCTCGTTGCGATCATTACCATGCCCGCGTCCTTTCCCATGCCCGGACCAGCCAACCCGACCACCGCCTCGAACCGCGAGGCGTTGCCGGAACCGCGTCCCGGCGATCCATCCCGGTGGCAATCATGAAAGTCCTGGCGTATACGTCCATCATGGCTCAACCCTCCGTTGGCTTCAATTTCTCCACTCTATATGGGGAATAGCCCGCTTCCAGGCGAGTCAGGAATTGAGTGAACACGTAAGGATGAGTTACAAATGGACTGGCGCTCGCTCCCCTCCCTCGGCGCGCTTCGCGCCTTCGCCGCTCTCGCCGAAAACGGCACCTTCGCCGATGCCGGGGCGGCGCTGAACGTCAGCCACGCCGCAGTCAGCCAGCAGGTGAGGGCGCTCGAGGACCATCTCGGCGTGCCGCTCCTGCAGCGCGAGGGGCGCCGCTCTGTCCTGACCCGCGAAGGCGAGGAGCTCGCCGCGGCGCTCGCGACCGCCTTCGAAGGCATCGGCCGGACCGTCGATGCGCTGACCGGCGCCGACGCCAAGCGGCCGCTGCAGGTCTCCACCACGCCGGCTTTCGCCGTGAGCTGGCTGATGCCGCGGCTCTCGGAGTTCCGGCACGAACACCCCGAGATCGAGCTGATGCTCAACCCGTCCACCGACCTCGTGACGCTGACACCGGGGGGCATCGACGTGGCGATCCGCTACGGCCACGGCGACTGGCGCGGCCTGGCGGTCGAGCTGCTGCTGCCGACGACCTATGTCATGGTCGGGGCGCCGTCGCTGATCGGCGACCGGCGGATCAACGAGCCGCAGGACCTTCTCGACCTGCCCTGGCTGCAGGAGCTCGGCACCAGCGAGATGACCGCCTGGATCCGCACCCGCGGTGTCGTGGCGCCCAAGACCGAGAACCTCACCCACCTGCCCGGCCACATGGTGCTCGAGGGCCTGCGCAACGGCGACGGCATCTCGCTGACCACCAGCGTCGTGATCGAGCGCGAGCTGGCCTCGGGCCGGCTGCAGGTCCTCTTCGAGGACCCGGGCAGCGACCTCGGCTACTTCATCGTCACCCGCCCCGGCGTGATGCGCCCGCCGCTCAAGGCATTCGTGCAGTGGCTCCGCCGCCACGCCCGCCCGCGGCTCTGATCCGCCGGCCTCACCCCACGAAGAAGGCGAAGCGGATCAGAAACAGCGCCGCGACCAGCCACGTCGCCGCATGCACCTCGCGCGCCCGCCCGGTCAGCGTCTTGATCAGCGCATAGCTGATGAAGCCGAACGCGAGGCCGTTGGCGATCGAATAGGTGAACGGCATCATGATCGCCGTCAGCGCCGCCGGCGCCGCGTCGGTGATGTCCTCCCAGTTCACGTCCGTCAGCTCGCGCATCATCAGGCAGGCGACGAAGAGCAGCGCCGGTGCGGTGGCGAAGGCCGGCACCGATCCCGCCAGCGGCGAGAAGAACAGCGCCAGGAGGAACAGCACCGCGACGGTCAGCGCGGTCAGCCCGGTGCGGCCGCCCGCCTGCACGCCGGAGGCGCTCTCGACGTAGGCGGTGGTGCTCGACGTGCCCAGCAGCGACCCCGCGACGATCGCCGAGCTGTCGGCGAGAAGCGCCCGGCCGAGCTGCTGGTTGGTATGCCCCGGTCCCTCGGTCAGGAGGCCCGCCCGCTTCGCCACGCCGATCAGCGTGCCGGTGGCGTCGAACACCTCGACCAGCACGAAGACCAGGATCACCTGCAGGATGCCGGTGCCGATCGCGCCCATCACGTCGAGCTGCAGCAAGGTCGGCGCGATACTCGGCGGCGCCGCCACGATCCCGCCGAACGGGCTGACGCCGAGAAGGATCGAGACCACCGTCACCGCCAGGATGCCGATCAGGATCGATCCCTTGACCTTCAGCGCGTCAAGCGCCGCGATCGCGAAGAACCCCGCCATGCAGAGCAGCGGCGCCGGCGCGGTCATGTGCCCCAGCGTGATGAAGGTGTCGGGGTTCGCCACCACGATCCCGGCGTTCTTCAGCGCGATGATGCCGAGGAACATGCCGATGCCGGCCGCCACCGCGCTCCGCATCGAATGCGGGATGCCCGCGACCAGCCAGCGCCGCACCCCGGTGACCGTCAGCACCAGGAAGATGCACCCCGAGATGAAGACCGCGCCCAGCCCCTGCTGCCAGGTGAACCCCATGGCGCCCACGACGCCGAAGGCGAAGAACGCGTTCAGCCCCATCCCCGGCGCCATCGCGATCGGCCAGTTGGCATAAAGCCCCATGATCGCCGACCCAAGCGCCGCGGCGATGCAGGTCGCAACGAACACCGCGCTGTGGTCCATGCCGGTCGTGGCGAGGATCTGCGGGTTGACGAAGATGATGTAGGCCATCGTCAGGAACGTGGTGATCCCCGCGATCACCTCGGTCCGCACGTTGGTCCCGTGGGCCGAGAGCCCGAAATAGCCGTCGAGCAGGCCCGAGCCCCCCGCCGCCGCAACGCGTCGCTGTTCCATCCCGATTTTCCTTTTTTGTTGGTTGGTTCGTCAGCCGGCGTCGACGCGGCCGGTCTTCGCCGGCTCGGTCCGCCGCACGGCGAGGCTCTGCATGATCTCCGCCGCCACGAAGGCGGCGATGACCGCGGGACGCTTGTCCGGCCGCCCCGCCGCGCCGATCGGGCAGACCAGCCGGCCGGTCTCGACCTCGCCCGCCTCGCGCAGCCAGCGCAGGAACGACACCCGCTTGGTCCGCGACCCGATCATCCCGACGTAGGCGGCATCGCCGCGCGCCAGCGCCTCGCGCACGATCAGGAAGTCGAGCGCATGGTCGTGCGTCATCACCACGAAGGCGACGCCCGGCGCCGCCTGCCGCACCGCCTCCTCGGGCAGCGGCGTCAGCAGCGTCTCGACCGCCTACCGGCGCAAGCGCCAGCGCCTCGGCCCGGCTGTCGACCAGGAGCGCCCGCACCGGCAGGAGCTGCAGCGCCGCCGCCAGCGCCCGCCCGACATGCCCGGCGCCGAGAACCTGAACCTGCGGCAGCGCCGCCCATTCCTGCGCCACGAGCCGCAGCAGCCGCGCGCGCGTCGCGCCCTCGGCGCGCACCACCGCGAGCCGCGTCCGGCCACCGCAGCACTGGCCGATCTCCGGCCCGAGCGGCACGTCGAGCACCTGCCGCACACCGCCGCGCGTCATCAGGCCGCGCGCCGCATCGATCGCCATGAACTCCAGCTGCCCGCCGCCGATCGTGCCGATCGTGCCGCCCTGCGACACCAGCATCCACGCCCCGGCCTCGCGCGGCGTCGACCCGCGCGCCGTCTCGACCCGCACCAGCATCGCCGGCCCGGCGTCGAGGAACGCCGCCACCGCCTCCGGCCGCAGTGCCATCACGCCCCCCCGAGCCGGGTGACCGCCATCAGCACCCGCTCCGGTGTCGCCGGCGCGTCGAGCCGCGGGCATTCCCGATAGTCAGCAACGCTCGCCACCGCCATCGACAGCGCCTCGAGCACCGACACCGCCAGCATGAACGGCGGCTCGCCGACCGCCTTCGAGCGGCGGATCGTCGCCTCCTTGTTCTCCGACCACTGCGCCAGCGTGACGTTGAAGACCGCCGGTCGGTCGCTCGCCAGCGGGATCTTGTAGGTCGACGGCGCGTGCGTCCGGAGCCGCCCCTTGTCGTCCCACCACAGCTCCTCGGTTGTCAGCCACCCCATGCCCTGCACGAAGCCGCCCTCGACCTGCCCCTTGTCGACCGCCGGGTTCAGCGACCGCCCGACGTCGTGCAGGATGTCGGTGCGGTCGACGTGGTACTCGCCGGTCAGCGTGTCGATGCTGACCTCGCTCACCGCCGCGCCGTAGGCGTAGTAGTAGAACGGCCGCCCCTTGCCCGCCGCCCGGTCCCAGTAGATGTCCGGCGTCTTGTAGAACCCCGCCGCCGACAGATGCACCCGGTTGTGATAGGCGGCGTTGATGAACTTGCCGAACGGCATCCGCTGGTTGCCGATCCTGACCACGTTCGGCTCGAAGACCACCTGGTCGCGCTCGACCGAATAGCGCTCGACCGCGAAATCGACCAGCCGCGCGCGGATCTGCTCCGCGGCGTTCTGCGCCGCCATCCCGTTCAGGTCCGACCCCGACGACGCCGCCGTCGCCGAGGCGTTCGGCACCTTGGCCGTCGTCGTCGCGGTGATCCGCACCGTGTCGAGATCGACCTGGAAGCAGTCGGCCACCACCTGCGCCACCTTGGTGTTCAGCCCCTGCCCCATCTCGGTGCCGCCGTGGTTGAGATGGATCGACCCGTCCCCGTAGATGTGGAGAAGCGCGCCCGCCTGGTTGTACCAGGTCGCGGTGAAGCTGATCCCGAACTTCACCGGCGTCAGCGCGATCCCCTTACGGATCACCCCGCCCCGCGCGTTCCAGTCGAGCACCGCCCGCCGCCGCGCCGCATAGTCCGAAGACGCCTCGAGCTCGTCGACGATCCGCGCGATGACGTTGTCGGTCACCGTCTGGTGGTACGGCGTCACGTCGCGCCCGGGCCCGCCGTAGAAATTCGCCTTCCGCACCTCCAGCGGATCCCGCCCCAGCGCGTAGCCGATCTCCTCCATCACCCGCTCGGCCGCGATCAGCCCCTGCGGGCCGCCGAACCCGCGGAACGCGGTGTTGGACACCGTATTCGTCTTCATCGGCTTCGACTTCAGCCGCACCTCGGGGTAGAAATAGGCGTTGTCTGCATGAAAGAGCGCCCGGTCCGTCACCGGCCCCGACAGATCCGACGAATAGCCGCACCGCGCCGCGAAGACCCCGTCGAACCCCAGGATGCGCCCCTCGTCATCGAAGCCGACGTCGTAGTCGATCGCGAAGTCGTGGCGCTTGCCGGTCGCGACCATGTCGTCGTCGCGGTCGGGCCGGAGCTTCACCGGACGGTGCCACTTCTTCGCCGCGATCGCCGCGATCGCCGCGAAGAGGTTCGGCTGGGTCTCCTTGCCGCCGAAGCCGCCGCCCATCCGCCGCACCACGATCGTCACGGCGCTCGCCGGCACCCCGAGCACATCGGCGACCTTGTGCTGCACTTCGCTGGGATGCTGCGACGACGAATAGACCGTCACCTCGTCGTCCTCGCCCGGCACGGCAAACGCGATCATGCCCTCGAGGTAGAAATGATCCTGCCCTCCGACCCGCATCGACCCCCGGATGCGCCGCGGCGCCGTCGCGATCGCCTGCTCGACGTCCTCGCCGCGCTCGAGCTTCAGCGGCTCGGTCACCATCGGATAGCCCGCGTCCACCGCCTCCAGCACGTCGGTGGCGTGCGGCAGGTCGCGGTATGCGACCCGCGCCAGCCGCACGGCCCGACGCGCCGCGTCGCGGGTCTCGGCGATCACGGCGAAGATCGGCTGGCCGTGGAACTCGACCAGCCCCTCGGGGAACACCGGCTCGTCGTTCCGCCCGGTCGGGCTGAGGTCGTTCTCCCCCGGCACGTCCGCCGCCGTCAGCACGCCGACCACCCCGGGGGCCGCGCGCACCGCGTCGAAGTCCATCGAGAGCACTTCGGCATGCGCCCGTTCCGAGAGCCCGAGGCAGGCGTGCAGCGTGCCGGCGGGCTCGGGAATGTCGTCGGTGTATTCCGCGAGGCCCGTCACGTGCTTGTGCGCCGAATCGTGGCGCTGCGCGGTGTGGACGCCCCCGCGGATCGCCGTCTCGAACCGCATCTTGGCCTCGGTCACGCCGCCACCTCCCGCACCAGCCGCACCGGCACGCCGCTGCTCTCGAGAAAGAACCGCCGGAGCAGGTTCTTCGCCGCCAGCGCCCGGTACTCCGCCGAGGCGCGCCAGTCGCCGATCGGCGCGAAGTCCTCGGCCAGCGCCGCCTGCGCCTCGGCGATCGTCTGCGCCGTCCAGGGCTGGCCGACCAGCGCCGCCTCGGCGCGCGCCGCCCGCTTCGGCGTCGCGGCCATGCCGCCGAAGGCGATCCGCGCCACCTTCACCAGCCCGTCCTCCACCGTCACCTGCAGGCCGCAGGCCACCGCCGAGATGTCCTCGTCGCGGCGCTTGGTGATCTTGTAGGCGGCGTTGAGCGTGCCGGGCGCCGGCCGCGGCACGAAGATTTCCTCAACGAACTCGGCCGGTTGCCGATCCTGCTTGCCATAGGCGATAAAGAACGCCTCCAGGGGCAGCGTCCGGCGCTCCCCGCCTTTGCGCAGCGTCACGGTCGCGCCCATCGCGATCAGCGCCGGCGGGGTGTCGCCGATCGGCGAGCCGTTGGCGATGTTGCCGCCGATGGTGCCCATCGCCCGCACTTGCCAGCCGCCGATCCGCCGCCAGTAGTCGCTGAGGTGCGGGAACTCCGCGTCGAGCACCCCCAGGAACGCGTCGTAGCTGACCCCCGCGCCGAGCGTCACGCCGAGCGGCCCCACCTCGATCCGGCGGAGCGCCTCGAGCCCGCCGATGAAGACCGCCGGCGAAATGTCACGCATGAACTTGGTGATCCAGAGCCCGACGTCGGTCGACCCCGCCACCACCGTCGCCGCGGGCAGCGCCTCGAGCACGTCGGCGAGGTCGTCGACGCTCGCGGGCACCACCACCCGGTCGCCGCCGCTCGCGATCTCCACCCGCGCGCCGTCGTCCATCGCCGCGAGCCGCGCCAGCACCGCGTCGCGCTCCTTCGCCAGCCGGTCCGCCTGCGGCTCGGCGGTGCCCCCGGCCGCGAGCGCCGCCTGGATGATCGGCTCGTAGCCGGTGCAGCGGCAGAGGTTGCCCTGCAGCGCCTCCTCGACGGCGCGCTTCTCCGGCCGCGGCGTCCGCATCCAGAGCGCATAGAGCGCCATCACGATCCCCGGCGTGCAGAAGCCGCACTGGCTGCCGTGGCAGTCGACCATCGCCTGCTGCACCGGATGCAGCGTGCCGTCGGCGCCGATCAGGTGCTCGATCGTCACCACGTGGCAGAGATCGAGCGATCCCATCAGCCGGATGCAGGCGTTGACCGGCTCGTAGACCAGCCCGCCGCCCTCGCGCCGCCCGACCAGCACGGTGCAGGCGCCGCAGTCGCCTTCGGCGCAGCCTTCCTTGGTGCCGCGGAGCCGGCGCACCAGCCGCAGGTGGTCGAGCAGCGTGTCGGGCGACCGCACCGCACCGAGGCGCTCCTCGCGGTCGTTCAGCACGAAGCGGATCTCGTTTCGGATCGCGGTCACGGCCAGGCCCTCCTTCACGCCATCAGAATGCGGGATCGTCGCCGCGCTGCAACAGCGATCCGCCGCCATCGCCCAAAGTTGCCGCGCCCGGCGCGGCGACTGCACGCTGCGAAGGCAGGGCAAAGCCGGTGCGGCGACGATTTCGGCCAAGGCTTCCCCTCTCCGTCGCTCTTCGGCGCGGACGACCGGGGCAGTGTCGCAGGTTCCGCCGCCACGGGAAGCCCGCCGCTTGCTGAACTCCTTCAAGCGTTCCTTGAAAATGCCCCCAACCGCTCCGGCGCCCCGCCCCCCGCCGCCGCCGCCTCGCACCCTTCCCGCCCGCCCCGTCCCCGGATTTCATACTGGCATGAAACCCTATCGGGCAGGACAGGGGCCCCGCCAACAGGCGGGGAGAAACCCTTCAAACTCACGGGCGAAGCCCGTTCCATCGGAGGGAGGCCGCAAAAGCGGCCGACCGTCAAGCGCCGGCCGAGCGGGGGCTTCAGCCCCCCGAGGCCGGCGCTCCCCCCGGCCGCCGCAAGCGCAGCGCCGGCGCCGATCGTGAACAAGCGATGAATCCGGCAGGAAAAATCGAACTAAAATCACTGGCTTTTCACCGCTTCCACAGTGGAAGCCCGTGGCACCGCCCGGGGGTTCATTCCATCAGCCGGCGCAGGCGCCGGGCGGCCGCGGCGAGCAGATCGCCCCGATCGAGCCTGGTCAGCCGCCCGTCGCTGACCACCCGGCGACCCTCGACGAGCAGGTCGCGCACCGCGAACGGCCCGCAGAGCACCAGCGCCGCGACCGGGTCCCAGGCCCCTGCGGCCTCGAGCCCCGAGACGTCCCAGATCGCGAGGTCGGCCCGCTTGCCCGGCTCGATCGAGCCGAGCTCGCCCGCCGCGGCCGAGCACCGCCGCGCCGCCCCGCGTGGCGATCTCCAGCACCTCGCGGGCGCTCATCGCATCGGCGCCGTTCTCAACCCGCTGCAGCAGCATCGCCTGCCGCGCCTCGCCGAGCAGGTGCCCCGCGTCGTTGCTCGCCGCCCCGTCGACCCCGAGCGCCACCTTCACCCCGGCGTCGCGCATCGCCCTGACCGGCGCCACTCCCGACCCCAGCCGGCAGTTCGAGCAGGGACAATGCGCCACCCCGGTGCCGCTCCGCGCGAAGAGCGCGATCTCGGCGGCGTCGAGCTTCACGCAGTGCGCATGCCAGACGTGTTCGCCGGTCCAGCCGAGGTCCGCGGCGTACTGCCCGGGCCGGCAGCCGAACCGGCTCAGCGAGTAGGCGACGTCCTCGGCGTTCTCCGCGAGATGGGTGTGCAGCATCACGCCCTTTTTCTCCGCCATCGCCGCCGCGTCGCGCATCAGCCCGGTCGAGACCGAGAACGGCGAGCACGGCGCCAGCCCCACCCGCACCATCGCCTCCGGGCCGCGGATCGTGGAACGCGTCCACCACCCGCTCGAAGTCGGCGAGGATGGCGGGCTCGGCCTCGACCAGGCTGTCCGGCGGCAGCCCGCCGGCGCTCTCGCCCACGCTCATCGCCCCGCGGGTGGGATGAAACCGCACCCCGATCGTCGCCGCCGCGGCGATGGTGTCCTCCAGCCGCACCCCGTCGGGAAAGACGTAGAGGTGGTCCGCGCTCATCGTGCAGCCCGAGAGCGCCAGCTCGGCCAGCCCGAGCTGCGCCGAGACGAACATGTCCTCGGGCCTCATCCGCGCCCAGATCGGGTAGAGCGTCTTCAGCCAGCCGAAGAGCAGCGCGTCCTGCCCGGCCGGCACCGCCCGGGTCAGGCACTGGTAGAGATGATGGTGGGTGTTGACGAGCCCGGGGGTCACCACGCAGCCGCGCGCGTCGATCACCTCGTCGGCCGGCCCGTCCACCGTCCCCACCGCCCGGATCGCTCCGTCCTCGATCAGGATGTCGCCGTCGGCGATCTCGCGCCGGTCCGCATCCATCGTCACGATCCGCGCGGCGTTCCGCACGACCAGCCGGGCCATGATCCCCTCCCGCCTCGATTTCGCAGAGTTCCCTATCGGGCTCCGGTCGCCCGGCAGCAAGCCCCCCGCCACCCCGGCTTGCCTTGCCGGGCCCGCCGCGTACAGTGTGCGCTCGAAGAAACGCAAAGCCGGGACGGAAGCCATGAAATCGGACATCGGACTGATCGGTCTCGGCACCATGGGAGCGGCGCTGTCGCTCAACATCGCCGAAAAGGGCTTCGGCATCGCGGTCTTCAACCGCACCGGCAGCGTCACCGACGCCTTCGTCGCCGAGGCCGGCGATCTCGCGGACAGGATCACGCCCTGCGCCAGCCTCGAGGACCTCGTCGCGGCGCTGAAGACCCCGCGCGCCATCATCCTGATGGTCCCCGCCGGCCCCCTCGTCGACCAGATGATCGCGACGCTGCGACCGATGCTCGACAAGGACGACCTGATCATCGACTGCGGCAACGCCAACTTCCAGGACACCCGGCGCCGCTCGGCCGAAGCCGAAGCCGCGGGCTCGCCCTTTCTCGGCGTCGGCGTCTCCGGCGGCGAGGAAGGCGCACGCCACGGCCCCTCGATCATGGGCGGCGGCCCGAAGGCCGCATGGGACCGCGTCGCGCCGATCCTCGAGGCGATCTCCGCCAAGTTCGACGGCCAGCCCTGCGCCACCTGGATGGGCCCCGACGGCGCCGGCCATTTCGTCAAGACCGTCCACAACGGCATCGAGTACGCCGACATGCAGATGATCGCCGAGGTCTACGGCATCATGCGCGACGGCCTCGGCATGGAGGCCGAGGAGGTCGCGCTGACCTTCGACCGCTGGAACCGCGGACCGCTGCGGTCCTACCTGATCGAGATCACCGGCATCGTCGCCAAGAGCCACCGATCCCGAGACCGGGCTGCCGGTCATCGACGTCATCCTCGACAGCGCCGGCCAGAAGGGCACCGGCCGCTGGACCGCGATCGAGGCGCTGCTCCTCGGCGCCCCCGCCAGCACCATCGAGGCCGCAGTCGCCGCGCGCAACCTGTCCGCCCGCCTTGACGAGCGCCGGCAGGGCGCCGCGCTCTTCGGCCAGCCGGTGAAGCCGGTGCCCGGCGGCGCCGAGCTGATCGACCGGCTCGAGGAGGCGCTCCTCGTCGGCAAGATCGCCTGCTACGCCCAGGGCTTCGGCCTTCTCGCCACCGCGTCGGCGGAGTTCGACTGGTCGCTGCCGATGGCCGGGATCGCCCGGGTCTGGCGCGCCGGCTGCATCATCCGCTCGGCCCTGCTCGACGACATGGCCCAGGCGCTCGGCCAGGATCCCGGGACCAACCTGATGTTCGCGCCGCGCTTCGCCGAGCAGCTCGGCAAGAGCAACGCCAGCCTGCGCGCCGTCGTCGCCCAGGCGGCGCTCTCCGGCATCCCGACGCCGGCGCTCTCCGCCGCGCTCGGCTACTTCGACATGATGCGGACCGCGCGTGGCACCGCGAACCTGCTGCAGGCGCAGCGCGACTTCTTCGGCGCCCACGGCTTCAAGCGCATCGACCATCCCGGCGACCATCACGGCCCCTGGGGCAGCCACGCGCCCGCACACTCCACCGCCGAGAGCAAGCACTAGAATCGGGGCCCGCGCTCAATCGGCAGCCACGCCGCGTGGCCTCTCGATCTTTTAAGTAATCGCAAAGCTGTGACCGGGTTCACAGAGGCTTCCGACAGAATCGGCAAAGGTCCATCCACCGGCCGCATGAAGCGCCGAACGGATCGAACCGCCAACGTCAGGAACCCCGCCATGACCCGCCTTTCTCCCGTCGCCTTCGCTCTTGCGCTCGCCGCCTTCGGCACCTCGTCCTTTGCCGAAGCCGCCGTCGGGACCGCTCCCGCACACGGCCGGACAGTCCAGCAAATCGAGATCGCCAAGGGTCCCGGCGTGGGCCGCTGCACCGTCCCGGCGTCCGCCGCCGCCACCGCAGATTCGGTGACCGTGCGCACCGCCCGCGCCAATCCTTCGAACGGGGGGCCGGCGCTGCTCGACGCCGACGCCACGACAACGGACGCCGTGTCGGCCCGCGTCGCCCGTGCCCGCCCGGCCGGTGCCGCCATGCCGGCGCCGGCGGACAGCACCGCGCAGGCCGGCGCCGGCTGCAACGGCGGCACCATGGTGATGTGAGCGAAGGCCGCTCAGTCTCCGCCGAAGCGCTCGGTGCGGATCGTCGCCGGATCGAGGCCAAGGCCCACGGCATGCCCGGCCACCGTCTCGACAAAGCCGTTGTTGCCGCAGACATAGGTGGTCTTCGGCCGCGCGCCGGGGACCGCCAGCACGTCGCGCAGCGCCGCGGCGTCGACGCGCCGGCCGAGGTCCTGGGGCCGGCGCGGTGCATCGCGGGACAGCGCCAGGACCAGATGGAACGCCGGCTCGCCGGCATCGCGCCCGATCAACTCGTCGCGAAAGATCAGGTCGTCCCAGCGCCGGGCGGCATAGATCAGCGTCGCCGGCACCTCGGGTGCGACCGCCGCCCGGTGGCGCAGGATCGACATCAGCGGCGCCACGCCCGAGCCGGCGCCGACCAGGAGCAGCGGCCCGCCGTCGTCCGCCTTCCAGGCGAAATGCCCGCCGAACGGCCCGCGCAGCTCGATGGCGTCGCCGACCTGCGCGACCTCGTGGAAGTACGGCGATACCTCGCCCTCGGGCATGTTCTCGATCACGACCTCATAGACGCCGTGCCGCCCGGGTGCCGAGCTCACCGAATAGCTGCGCTCGGCCTGGTACCCGTCCGGCGCGGTGAGGCGAAAGTCGAGATGCTGCCCCGCGACGAACGGATGCCAGACCGCCGGGCGCAGCACGAAGACCTTGATGGCCGCGGTCTCGGTTCGAACGCTCTCGATCGTGGCGGCTTGCCAGGCGCCGGCCCCGGCCGCCACCCTCAGTCGTCCGTGAAGCGCTGCTCGCGCCAGGGATCGCCGTAGATGTGGTAGCCCCTCAGCTCCCAGAAGCCGGGCTCGTCGCGCTCGGTGAACTGCAGCCCGCTGACCCACTTGGCCGACTTCCACAGATAGAGGTGCGGCACCAGAAGGCGCGCCGGCCCTCCGTGATCGGCGGCCAGCGGCTTGCCGTCGAAGGTGGTCGCCACCATCGCCTTGCCGTCGACGAGGTCGGCGACCGGCACGTTGGTCGAGTAGCCGTCGAACGAATGCACCAGCACGAACTTCGTCGGCGGCGTCAGCCCGGCGTCCGCCAGGAGATCGTCGACCAGGACGCCCTTCCAGTGCGTGTCGAGCTTCGACCACTTGGTCACGCAATGGATGTCGCGGACGGCCTCGGTCTGCGGCAGCGCGTTGAACTCGTCCCAGCTCCAGCGCTTGGCCGGCTTCGGCCCGACCCGCAGGCTGAAGCTCCAGCCCTCAGTCTCCACCCGCGGCGTCGGCCCGGCCGAGAGCACCGGAAACCCCTCGGTCAGCGACTGGCCCGGCGGAATGCGCTTCGCCACATCGGCGGGCGGCCGCCGCCCGAAGAACCCCCGCGTCTCCATTCAGCCACGATCCTTCCCACGACCGAGCCGTGCCGGGCTCACCGCGGCATGGAGCGTCCCACCCACGGCAACTCGGTCACCACATGATTGATCGCCGGCTCGGCAAAGGTCAAATCGCTTTCACTGTCGATGAACTCGGCGACGAACCGCGTGGCGGGCCGGGTGCGGATTTCGCGCGGCGTGCCGACCTGCTCGATGCGGCCCATGCTCATCACCACGACAAGGTCGGCGAGCTCCATCGCCTCGTCCTGGTCGTGGGTGACGAAGATCGTCGTGAGCCCGGTCTTGTCGTGGATGTCGCGCAGGCCGGCGCGAAGCTCCTTGCGCACCCGCGCGTCGAGCGCGCCGAACGGCTCGTCGAGCAGCAGCATCCGCGGCTCGATCGCCAGCGCGCGCGCCAACGCCACCCGCTGCCGCTGGCCGCCCGAGAGCTGCGCCGGATACCGCCGGCCGATGTCCGGCAGCTGGATCAGCGCCAGCAGCTTGTTGACCCGGCGGTCGATCTCGGCGCCGGTCGGCCGGCTCGCGCGCGGGCGGGCGCGCAGGCCGTAGGCGATGTTCTCGAACACCGTCATGTGCTTGAAAAGCGCGTAGTGCTGGAAGACGAAGCCCGCCCGCCGCGCCTGGACGCTGAGGCCGGTCGCGTCCTGCCCGTCGAAGACCACGCGACCCGAGGTCGGGAACTCCAGGCCGCCGAGAATGCGCAGCAGCGTCGTCTTGCCAGACCCCGACGGCCCGAGAAGCGCGATCAGCGCCCCCGACGGGATCGACAGGCTGACCGGGTGCAGCGCGGTGGTCGGGCCGAATTCCTTGGCAAGATCCTCGACTTCGATCTGCATGGCTCTCTCCAATCAGGTGCGGCGGGTGGCGGCGAGAAGCGCGCCGTAGCGCCATTCAAGCAGCGATTTCAGGGCGAGGGTGACGAGCCCGAGCGCGGCGAGGAGCGCCGCGAGGGTGAAGGCGGCGACGGGGAGGTACTCGTTGTAGAACATCTCGATCATCAACGGCATCGTCGCGGTCTCGCCTCGGATGCGTCCCGAGACCACCGCGACGGCGCCGAACTCCCCCATGGCGCGTGCGTTGCAGAGCAGCACGCCGTAGAGCAAGGCCCAGCGGACGTTCGGCAGTGTGACCGTCAGGAACGCGCGCCAGCCCGAGGCGCCGAGGGTGATCGCCGCCTCCTCCTCGCTGCGCCCCTGCTCCTGCATCACCGGGATCAGCTCGCGGGCGACGAACGGGAAGGTGACGAACATCGTGGCCAGCACGATCCCCGGCACCGCGAAGATGATCGGCACGCCGTGCGCGACCATCCAGGCACCGATCGGGGCGTTGGCGCCGAGCAGCAGCACCAGCGCCAGGCCCGCCACGACCGGCGAGACCGAGAACGGCAGGTCGATCAGCGTGATCAGGAACGCCTTGCCGCGAAAGTCGAACTTGGCGATCGCCCAGGCGGCGGCGAGCCCGAAGACGGCATTGAGCGGCACCGCGACCGCGGCGGTGATCAGCGTCAGCCGGATCGCCGCCAGCGCATCGCGGTCGGTCAGCGAGGCGAGCGCCGCCCTGGCGCCCTCCCCGAAAGCTTCGGAGAAGACCATGATCAGCGGTGCCGAAGACCAGAAGCCCCAGAAACACCAGCGAGACCGCCACCAGCACCAGCCGGAACCAGCCCGGCTCGGTGGTGACGGGGCGCCGCTGGATGGAGGGCGGGGGCGAGAAGGCGGCGTCAGACATCGAAGGCACTCCCGAGACGAAGCGGCTGCGCGATCCATCGCGGTGCAGGGCGCGGACGGTCCGCCGCGGCGACCGCGAGCGCGAAGACGATCGCCGAACTGCCGCAGCTGTAGGTGCAGAGCCCGGCGACCCAGCCGAGGCCGGAGGCGAGCGCGCATCCGGCGAGAAGCACCCCGCCGAGCCCGCCGCCGATGATCAGCGGCAGCGGGCCGGATCCGGACCGTGCCGGACTGCGCTCCCGGCGAAAGCGCGCGTCAGACATGGCCGGTTCTCCTGCGGCTCAGGACCTGGACGAAGTTGATGCCGAGCAGCATCAGGAACGATACCCCCAGCATCGCCATCGCGATCGCGATGGCGCCGTCGTAGTCGAACTCCTCCAGCCGAATGACGATGAGGAGCGGCGCGATCTCGGTCTTCAGCGGCAGGTTGCCGGCGATGAAGATCACCGAGCCGTACTCCCCGACCCCGCGCGCCAGCGCCAGGGCGAAGCCGGTGAAGAGCGCCGGCGCGAGCGTCGGCAGGATCACCTTGGCGAAGGTCCGCAGCCGCCCGGCGCCGAGGGTGGCCGAGGCCTCCTCGATCTCCCGGTCGAGCTCGTCGATGACCGGCTGCACGGTCCGCACCACGAAAGGCAGCCCGACGAAGGTCAGCGCCAGCCAGATGCCGAGCGGGGTATAGGCGACCTTGATGCCGAGCGAGGCGGCCGCGGCGCCGAGCGGCCCGTTCGGCGCATAGAGCGCGGTCAGCGCGATGCCGGCGACGGCCGTCGGCAGCGCGAAGGGCAGATCGACCGCCGCGTCGACCAGCCGGCGGCCGGGGAAGCGGTAGCGCGCCAGCACCCAGGCGAGCATCAGGCCGAAGACCAGGTTGAACGCCGCGGCGAGCAGCGCAATCCGGAACGAGAGCGACAGCGCCGCCCAGACCCGTTCCGAATTGATCTCCTGCCAGAGCCCGACCAGGCCGATCCGCTCGCCCTGCAGCAGCAGCGCCCCGATCGGCAGCAGAACGACAATCGACAGGATCGTCCCCATGATGCCGAACGCCAGCCCGAAGCCGGGCAGAGCGGACCGATGCCGAAAGGTGAGGTTGGTCATTGCGGTCACTTCGCGGTGTAGATCTGGTCGAAGATGCCGCCGTCGCCGAAGTGCTCGGGCTGAACCTTGTCCCAGCCACCGAAGTCGGCGATGTTCACGAGGTCGAGCTCGGGGAACCGCGCGGCATCGGCGGGATCGACGGCGCTGGTGTCCCAGGCCCGGAAGAAGTTCCGTGCCGCGATCCCCTGGCCCTCGGGGCTGTAGAGATAGCTCAGGTACTCGTTGGCCGCCGCCTCCTGCTCGGGCGAGGTCACGTTGCCCTTCACCACCGCCACCGTGGGCTCGGCCAGGATCGAGACCGAAGGCCGCACGATCTCGAACTGATCGGCGCCGAGCTCTTTCTGCGCCAGATAGGCCTCGTTCTCCCAGGACAGCAGAACGTCACCGATGCCGCGCTGTGCGAAGGTCGTCGTCGAGCCGCGCGCGCCGGTATCGAGCACCGGCACGTGCGAAAAGAGATCATGCATGTAGTCGCGGATTTGGTCCTGGTTGCCGCCGAACTTCTTGTCGGCCCAGGCCCAGGCTGCCAGATAGTTCCAGCGCGCGCCGCCCGAGGTCTTGGGGTTCGGCGTGATCACCTCGATGCCGTCGCGGGTCAGGTCGTCCCAGTCCTTGATGCCCTTGGGATTGCCCGCCCGCACCAGGAAGACGATGGTCGAGGTATAGGGCGCCGAGTTGTGCGGCAGCTTGGACTGCCAGTCCGCCGGAATCTTGCCGGTCTTGGACGCGATGGCATTGACGTCGCTCGCGAGCGCCAGCGTCACGACCTGCGCATCGAGCCCGTCGATCACCGAGCGGGCCTGCGCGCCGGAGCCGCCGTGCGAGGTCTTGATCTCGAGCGCCGGGTGGCCTTCCTGCTGCCAGTGCGCGTTGAACGCGGCGTCGTATTCCTTGTAGAGCTCGCGCGTCGGATCGTACGAGACGTTGAGCAGCGACTGCGCCCAGGCCTGCCCCGGCGTGAAGCTGCCGGCTACGCCCAGCATCAGCATCGCGGTGCCCGCCAGCCAGCGGCGCAGCACCCGGGTCGCCGGAGCAAGGAGCGCCGGCGCATCGGTCTCTCCACGGGCCTCCCGCCGGGGGCGGTCGAGGCAAATTCCGGGGATCTGATGGATCGTGCCGAACATGTCGAAGACGGCGACATGGGGGACGGTTTCGAGCCGGTTCGCGGTATCGTCGTGTAGGGGTCGGGCCATGCCAGCCTCCATTGCGATTTACTCGATAATCACGACAGTCTTTATCGTGATAAGCAAGCGAAAAATCGCGGGAGCTTGGCTCACCTTAACAGGAGGTTAAGAGGAGACGGCCTCGCGGAGGTGCGGCGTCGGCAGGTCGCCGGCCCGAATCAAGTCCTCGAGGGTCATGGATTCGATCAGCAGCAGGTAGCCTGCGAACACGTCGCCGAAGGCCTTGCGGATCGCGCAGGTCGCCTCGTCCTCGCAGTCGTCGCAGCGGCGATAGGCCCGCCGCGACAGGCACGGCAACGGTGCGATCGGACCGTCGATCAGCTGGAGCACGGTGCCAAGCGCCACCGTGCCGGGGTCCTTGATCAGCTGGTAGCCGCCGACCCGGCCCCGCCGGCTGCCGATGATCCCGGCGTTCTTGATGACCAGCAGGATGTGCTCGAGAAACCGCTTGGGCACCCCGGCACGGCCGGCGATCTCCTCGATCGTCAGGGCCTTGCCCCCGCGCTGCCGCTCCTCGCCGAGCGTGCCGAGTGCCTTGAGCGCGTATTTCGCCTTCTGAGAGATCATGGCAGTTGCTAATATACTGACGCGCGCAGTTCAAGCAACGTCACTGGCGACTATTCCTCAAGCAAAGCGGCGATCCTGCTGACGGTGTTGTAATTCCGGAACGTGCCGGGGCCGCCTGCCCTCGCGGGCGTGATCACCCCGGACAGCCGCGACGCGCTTAGCCCGTCGGGAAAATGCACCCAGAGATCCCCGGCTACCACCGCGAGGCGCTCCTCACCGCTCCGGTAAGGGTCGAGCACCGCCAGGATCGACGGATCGAGCGGGCTGCGCATCACCCGCACCGCCACTCGGCTGGGCTCCCGCGCCGACGCGGCGGGGAAGGGATTGCCCGCGAGCAACGCCGGCCAGCCGGCGCCCGGGCGCACGATGATGTCGACCCGCTTGCCGAACCGCTCGGCGAACGCGGCTTCGAGCCGCGCTTCATGGCCGGCGGCAGTCCCCTCCGCCTCGAAGATCAGGTTTCCGGTTGCGAGCAACGTCCGCGGTCGGTGCAGGCCCAGCGCTTCCGCCACCTCCCGGAGGTCGCTCATCACCACCCGCCGCTCCGGCGAAAGGACGATGCTGTAGAGAAGCGCCACCCAGGCCGGCACGGCGGTCAGGCCGCCTCGCGGAGACCGACCCCGACCGAGGCCAGTTCCCACACCGCAACGAGGATCAGGACGGCGAGCGCGACCACCCCCAGAACCAGCGGCGCAGACCATGGCACCGCCGCCGCCGACGCCGAAAGGAGGCCGAGCCCGATCAGGTGCGACAGCGGCGGCCGGCGGCTGGTCAGGCCCTTGAACCAGAGGTTGCCCGCGAGAAACAGCATCGGCCCGCCCAGGATCGAGGCGGCCTGCCCCAAGGTGGCGTGCCCCAGCGGGTGGGCCAGCACGATCTCCGCCGCGACGGCGCTCACCACGATGCCGGCGACGATCGGGATATGGGCGTAGGTGAAGGCGATGCGCGCCACCTGCCCGGGGTTGTCGGAATGCTCGATCACCTGCGAACCCCGCTGCTGGCCGATATGGAAATAGAGCCACCACATTGCGACCGTCGCCAGGAAATCCACCAGGAACGCCGCCGTCGCCGGACCCGTCCACTCCAGCCCGGAGAACGTCGCGCCGCTGGTCAGCAGGGTTTCGCCCAGGCAGATGATCACGAAGAGCGCGCAGCGTTCGGCGATGTGCTCGCCGTGCACGTCCCACTCGGAAACGGCCGCGGCCCCGACCACGGGTGTCCAGAACCGCGCGACCGGTCCGAGGTACTCGCCCGCCAGGGCGACCGACCAGAGGGCGAGCCGCGCCTCGCCGTGCTGCAGGCCGCCGATGATCCAGACGACGCCCGATACCGACAGCCAGGCGGTGATGCGCACGAAGTTGCGGAACTTGACCGGGTCGCCCGCGAAGCACCACGTGGTGAAGGCGCTGCGGCCGACCTGCATCGCGACGAAGGAGAGCGCGAACGTGAGGCCGCGGTCGCCGAACGCCTCCGGCACCGACATCGACATGAAAAGGCCGAAGAGCATCGAGACGCCGATCATGCCGCGCACCAGGTTGCGCTGGGGATCGAGCCAGTTCAGCGCCCAGGTCGTGTAGATCCAGACCGACCAGACCGCGAGCAGCAGCAGGCCGGTCTCGACCGCCCCGAGCAGGCCGTAATGGTTCAGCAGCAGGTGCGAGAGCTGGGTGATCGCATAGACGAAGACCAGGTCGTAGAAGAGCTCGGCGAAGGCGACGCGACCCGCCTGCGGGTCATCGCTCGCCCGCCGGAAATCGCCGTGCGCGCGCTCGGCCATGAGTGACGCCCGCCTGCCGCTGATGCCTCCCGGATTCTAGGCCGCGACGGTCCCGGCTGGCAACGGCCGCGTTTTCGCTTGATCCCGCCGTGCCGCCGCCGCTTAGTCCCGCGCGGGATGGAACGCTCGGAACCTCTGAAAGCCGCCGCCTGGATGATGGGCGCCGTCGTCTCGTTCATCGCGATGGCGGTGGCCGGCCGCGCGCTGCAGGCAGGGATGAACACCTTCGAGCTGATGCTCTACCGCTCGGCGATCGGCTTTGCCGCCGTCGTGCTGCTGGTCTGGCGCAGCGATCGCGGCTTCGCGCAGGTCAGAACCCGGCACGTCGGCCTGCACCTCCGCCGCAACCTCTTCCACTACACCGGCCAGAATCTCTGGTTCTTCGCACTTGCGGTCATCCCGCTCAGCCAGCTCGTCGCCCTTGAGTTCACCAACCCCATCTGGGTGGCGCTCCTCGCGCCGTTCCTCCTCGCCGAGCGGCTGACGCGCATCCGCGTCTTCGGCGCGCTCCTGGGCTTTCTCGGTGTCCTCGTCGTCGCCCAGCCCGGCAGCAGCACGCTCGGTCCGGGCCACGCGGCGGCGCTGGTCGCGGCGGTCTGCTTTGCGCTCAACACCATCTTCACCAAGCAGATCATGCGCCACGACACCGTGCTCTGCGTGATGTTCTGGATGACCCTGCTGCAGGGGTCGGCAAGCCTCGTCCTGTCGCTGCCCGGCGGCATCCCCGCCCCCACCGCTACGACCCTGCCCTGGATCTTCGTCGTCGGCCTCACCGGGCTGACCGCGCACTACGCGCTGACCTCGGCACTCGGTCACGCCCCGGCCTCGATCGTGGCGCCGATGGAGTTCATCCGCCTGCCGCTGATCTCGCTCGTCGGCATGTGGCTCTACGGCGAGCCGCTGCGCCTCGCGGTGTTTCTCGGCGCCGGCCTGATCATCGCCGGCAACCTGATCAACCTCCGCTCCGAGACCCGCCGCGCCCCCGCCTGACGCGAAGCTGAACGGCCCGATCCCTCGGGCATCCGGAAGATCCCCATGCGCAACCCCCTGCTTGCCCTCACGCTTGTCGCAGCCCTCCTCGGCGCAGGCGCCGGGTGCAGCCGCCCGCCGGATCTCATCGGCATCGACAACCCGGCGATCCCGGCGGACTCGGTGCCCGCGGTCAGTCGGCATCGCATCTTCATCACCACGACGCGCCAGGCTTCCGAGGTGGTGGGCGCCTTCTACTCGGGTCAGCGCGCCCCCGAGCTCGGTCTCGCGTCGGTCGACGTCACCGTTCCGCCCAACCACGTGCTCGGCCATCTCGAGCGGCCGCAGCACCTGCCGCCCGACCCGCGCACCCAGTTCGCGGTCGTGCACCCGGTGGTCTACCGCAGCGATGCGTCGTTCATCTCCGAGATAGACCGCGAACTCGCCACCCGTCCGCCGGGACAGAGAAAGCTCCTGCTCTTCATTCACGGCTACAACAACACGACCAGCGACGCGATCCTGCGGCTGACGCAATTCGTGCAGGACACCGGGTACCAGGGCGTGCCGGTGCTCTTCACCTGGGCTTCCGCGGCCAAGGCACCGCGCTATGTCTACGACCTCAACAGCGCGCTCGTCGCGCGGGTCAAGCTCAAGGAGGTGGCCGACCTCCTCGTGCGGGCACACGCCGAGAGCGTCGACATCTTCGCCCATTCGATGGGCGCCTTTCTGGCCATGGAAGGCCTCGTCGACGGACAGCAGGCCCGCCAGCTCGGCAGCCGCAAGCGCATCGACCACATCATGCTGGCCTCGCCCGACATCGACATCGACCTGTTTCGCACCCAGCTCGCGCAGCTGCCGCCGTCGGTTCACAAGATCATGTATCTCTTCGTCTCCAAGGACGACGGCGCCCTGAGGATGTCGCGCCGCATCGCCGGCGGGGTGCCACGGGTCGGCGCCGCCGACACCGCCGAACTCGAAGGCCTCGGGCTGACGGTCATCGACCTGTCCGAGATCGACAACTCCACGTCCGGCAGCCATTCCAAGTTTGCCGGCTCGCCGGAAGTGGTCCAGCTCATCGGCGCCGGTTTGAACTCCGTCGGGCACTTCGGCGACACCCCCGGCCTCGACAAGCTCCTGGCCCGCGAGCCGATCCAGATCTTCGGGAACTGAGCGCGGGGCAGTAACAGGGTCACGTTTGCCAATTCGACAGGCAGCCCTTTTGTTGCGCCTGCGAATATGATACGCGGCGCGGCAGTCTGGAGACGGAGAACGAAATGCAACTCGACAAGATCGCGCCGGGCGAAAACCCTCCGCACGACATCAACGTCATCATCGAGATTCCCGGCGGCGCCGGCGGCGGATCGCCGGTGAAGTACGAGATCGACAAGGAGTCCGGGGCGCTCTTCGTTGACCGCATCGTCAACGTGCCGATGTTCTACCCCAACAACTACGGCTTCGTGCCGAACACGCTGCACGAGGACGGCGACCCGGTCGACGTCATGGTCCGCACCGAGGTCACGCTGGTCGCGGGCTCGGTGATCCGCTGCCGGCTGATCGGCGTCCTGCACATGGAGGACGACGGTGGCGTCGACGACAAGCTGATCGCCATGCCGATCGAAAAGGTCGACCCGTTCCAGGCCGAAATCCAGGACCTGCAGGACCTGCCGATCCGGCACCGCGAGCGCATCTGGCACTTCTTCGAGCACTACAAGGCGCTCGAGCAGGGCAAGTGGGCCAAGGTCACCGGCTGGGGCGACAAGGTCGAGGCCCAGCGCATCCTGATGGCCTCCATCGAGCGCGCCAAGAAGGGCAAAGCCGCCGCCTGATTGAATACGACGGCCCGGCATTTCGGCCGGGGAATAGTGCGCGCTTAACTTGGCCTCGACGCAGCAAGCGCACGCATCAAGTGAAGATCACCGAATTCCTGAGAGCGCGCCGACGCCGGCCGGCCTTGCGCGCCGCTCTCAGGCCAATGGGCCGACGCTCCCGAAGACGGTGGGGAGGAGTTCGCTGACGGTGGGGTGGATGTGGACGGCGCCGAGGATCGTCTCGACCGGAGCGTGGGCGTACATGAGGTCGAGGACGGAGTGGACCACCTCGTCGCCGCCGACGCCGAGGATCGCGGCGCCGAGGATGGCGCGGGTGTCGGCGTCGACCAGCACCTTCATGAAGCCGGCGGTCTCGCCCATCTCGACGGCGCGGCCGACCTCGGTCATCGGGCGGGTGCCGATCAGGACGCGGCGGCCGGAGGCGCGGGCTTCGGTCTCGCTCATGCCGGCGCGGCCGAGCGGCGGGTCGGTGAAGAGCGCGTAGGCCGGGAGGCGGTCGCTGACCTTGCGCGATCCGCCGTCGATGAGGTTCGCCGCGACGATCTCGTAGTCGTTGTAGGCGGTGTGGGTGAAGGCGCCGCGGCCGTTGCATTCGCCGAGCGCCCAGATGCCGGGCACGCTGGTCGCGAGCGTGTCGTCGACGGTGATGAAGCCGCGTTTGTCGGTGGCGACGCCCGCGGCATCGAGGCCGAGATCGTCGGTGTTGGCCCGGCGGCCCATGGCGAGGAGCACGTGGCTGCCGATCTCCTCGGGCGCGCCGCTCTGGCAGTCGACGCCGACGGCGATGCCGTCTGGGTGCGGCGCGAAGGTGATGCATTCCGCGCCGGTGCGCACGGTGACGCCCTCGGCCTCGAGGATCGCGCGGATCGCGTCGCAGATGTCGGGGTCTTCGCGGCCGATGAGCCGCGGGCCTTTCTCCACGACCGTCACCGCCGATCCGAAGCGGCGGAAGATCTGGGCGAACTCGAGGCCGATGTAGCCGCCGCCGACCACGACGAGATGGCGCGGCAGGGTGTCGAGCGCGAGGAGCGACGAGTTGGTCAGGAAGGGAACGCTGTCGACGCCTTTGAGCGGCGGGACCGAGGCGCGGCCGCCGACGTTGAGAAAGATGCGGTCGGCCTCCAGGATGCGGTCGCCGACGGCGACTTCGCGAGGCGAGCGCAGGCGGGCGTGGCCGCGGATGACGGTGCAGTTCTCGGTGCCTTCGAGCCAGGTCTCGAGGCCGTCGCGGGCCTCGGTGACCACAGGGGCGACGCGGGCGCGCACGGCGGCGTAGTCGATGCCGATGGGCCCTGTGGTGATGCCGTAGTCGGCGGCGCGGCGGGCGAGGTGGGCGACCCGGGCGGTGGCGACCAGCGTCTTGGTCGGCCGGCAGCCGGTGTTGACGCAGGTGCCGCCAAAGAGGTGGCGCTCGATGATGGCGGTGCGCTGGCCGGCGGCGGCGAGCCGGCCCGCGAGCGACGGGCCGGCCTGGCCCGCCCCGATCACGATCGCATCGAAGCGCTCGGCCATCCCTGATCCTCCCCGGTTTGCCGGGCGAGCTTGCCTCAAGCCGGGGCCGGCGGGAAGGCCCGCTCTAGCGCGTGGCGGTCGCCAGCGCCGGGCGGCGATGGCCGGAGACCGCGGCCCCGGCGTCGGCCGGCAGCCGGAAGAAGGTGATGGTCGCAAGCCCCGCGACGGTGGCGACGACGAGGAAGGCGACGTGGAAGTCCGCCAGTGTGATCGCGCCGCCATGGAACCGCGCCGACACGTCGAGAATGCCGCCGGCCAGCGCCACGCCGGTTGCGAGCGAGATCTGCTGGAAGACCGAGTTGATCGCCGTCGCCTGGCCGCTGTCCTCTTCGTCGATGTCGGAGAAGACCATGGCGTTGACCCCGGTGAAGCAGACCGATCTCAGGACGCCGCCCATCAGCAGGAAGGCCATGATGACGATCTGCGGCGTTTCGGGGGTGAAGAACGCGTTGGCGGCGATGAAGACCGCGCCGAGAAGCGCGCCCAGGGCAAGGACGTTGCGGAAGCCGAAGCTGCGGAACACCCACTGGGCGATGAACTTGGAGGAAAGCGCACCGACGGCGGTCACGAAGGTGATCATGCCCGACTGGAAGGCGTTGAGCCCGAAGCCGAGCTGCAGCATCAGCGGCAGGAGGAACGGGATGGCACCGATCCCGATCCGGAAATTGGAGCCGCCGATGATACCGGCGCGGAACAGCGGATAGCGCATCATCCTGGGGTCGAGCAGCGGATAGGGCGTGCGGCGGGCGTGGCGCAGGTAGAGGACGCCGCTGGCGAGGCCGAGCGCGATGGTGGCGTAGCCGTAGCCGATCGGCAGCGCCGGCAGGCTGATCACCGACATGCCGAAGACGAAGCCGCTGAACGCGACGCTGGAGAGCAGGAAGCCCAGGATGTCGACAGGGCGCGGGATCTGCGGGCTGCCCGCGGGCAGGAAGCGGGTGACCAGACCGAGGCCGATCACGCCGATCGGCACGTTGATCCAGAAGACCCAGTGCCAGCTCAGGTAGGTGGTGAGAAAGCCGCCGAGCGGCGGACCCATGATCGGCCCGATCAGCGCCGGGATGGTGAGCCAGGCCATCGCCGAGACCAGCTCGTTGCGCGGGGTGCTGCGCACGAGGAGCAGGCGCCCGACCGGCGTCATCATCGAGCCGCCGATGCCCTGCAGGAACCGCGACAGCACGAAGGCGTGGATCGAGTTGGAAAAGCCGCAGGCGATCGAGCCGATCACGAAGACCACGATGGCGATGCGGAAGATGTTCTTGGCGCCGAACCGGTCGGACATCCAGCCCGAGATCGGAATGAAGATGGCAAGCGCCACGAGATAGGAGGTGACGGCGAGCTTCAGCGCGACCGGCGAGGTGCCGAGGTCGGCGGCGATGGCGGGCAGCGACGTCGCGATGACGGTACTGTCCATCTGTTCCATGAACAGGGCGACCGCCAGAATGAGAGGCGTGATCCGTGGCACGTAGCGTCCGGGGGCTTGCGGCGGGATGACCTCGCCGCGTCGGGCATGGCGAGCGACATAGACCGCCGGTGTCCGGCTGGCAATGCCGGTCGGCAAAGATTATCGAGGAAGATCAGGCGCGCAGGCCGTCCATGATCGAGACGAGCTCGGCGCTGATCCCGGGCTCGGAGAGCGCATGGCCGGCCGTTGTGACCATGCGCAGCGACGAACCGGGCCAGGCCTGGTGCAGCGCGTGGGCGGTGTGCGGCGGGCAGATCATGTCGTAGCGGCCCTGGACGATGTGCCCGGGGATGTCGGCGATGCGCCGGCATGTGCCGCATCACGTGGCCGTCACCGTCGAGAAAGCCGCCGTTGATGAAGTAGTGGTTCTCCAGCCGCGCGAAGGCGAGCGAGTAGGCCGAGGACGGAGAGCCGCGGGCCTCGCCCGGATCGAGAACGGCGAGCGAGCTCTCCCAGCCGGCCCAGGCGCGGGCGAAGCGGGTCTGCTCGGCCGGGTCGGGCCCGAACAGGCGCTTGTGGTAGGCGCCGATCAGGTCGTGGCGCTCGTCCTCGGGGATCATCTGCGAGAAGGTCTTCCACGGCTCGGGCCAGAAGCCGCCGGCGCCGCCGCCGTAGAACCAGTCGAGCTCGGCGCGGGTCATGGTGAAGACGCCGCGCAGCACCAGCGCCTCGACCCGGTCGGGATGGGTCTGGGCGTAGATCAGCGCCAGGCAGGCGCCCCACGAGCCGCCGAAGACTTTCCAGCGGTTGATGCGCAGCTCGGTGCGGATGCGCTCGATGTCGGCGACGAGATCCCAGGTGGTGTTGTTCTCGACCGAGGCGTTCGGGCCCGAGCGGCCGCAGCCGCGCTGGTCGAACAGGATCACCCGGTAGTGCTTGGGGTCGAAGAAGCGCCGCATGCCCGGCGAGCAGCCGCCGCCCGGGCCGCCGTGCAGGACCACGACCGGGACGCCGTCGGGCCGGCCGCACTGCTCGACGTAGACCCGGTGCCCGCCCGGCATCTCCATCACCTGCTGGCGGAAGGGCTCGATCGGGGGATAGAGTCCGCTCCGCGGGCCGGTGCCGGAATGGCTCGGGTTTTCCTTCATGGGCGCGCTATCTATCCCGGCGGTCAGGCGGAAACAATTGCAGGTTGGCAGAATGAGTGCAACGCAGAACGCCGGTACCGTCGACGCCGGAGAGATCGCGAAGTTCGAGGCGATGGCCGCGGAATGGTGGGATCCGCAAGGCAAGTTCAAGCCTCTGCACATGCTGAATCCCTGCCGGCTCGACTATATCGTGGCGCAGATCTGCGCCGAGTACGGGCGCGACCCCAAGGCGCGCCGGCCGTTCGAGGGGCTGCGCCTGCTCGACATCGGCTGCGGCGGCGGGCTCCTGGCCGAGCCGATGGCGCGGCTCGGCGCCGAGGTGGTGGGGGTGGACGCCGCGGCGCGGAACATTCCCGTGGCCGAGGTGCACGCGGCGCAGTCGGGGCTGGCCATCGACTACCGCCACGGCACCGCCGAGGCGCTGGCGGCGGCGGGAGAGCGCTTCGACGTCGTGCTGAACATGGAGGTGGTCGAGCACGTCCCCGATCCGGCGGTCTACCTCGCCGCCTGCCGCGACCTGATGCAGCCCGGCGGGCTGATGATCTGCTCGACGCTCAACCGCAATCCCAAGAGCTATCTGATGGCGATCGTCGGCGCCGAGCGGGTGATGCGCTGGCTGCCGCGCGGCACCCACGACTGGCGCCGCTTCATCACCCCGGACGAGCTCTTCGCACTGCTGCGCGGCGCAGGCCTCACGCCGGTCGACCGCAAGGGCTTCGTGTTCGATCCGATCGGCTGGAGCTGGCACCTCTCGGACCGCGACCTGTCGGTCAACTACGTGACCGCCAGCGTCCGGCCCGGACGAAGCTGAATGAGCACTCCGGATCGCTGAAGCGGCGCACTGCGCCGCGCGATCCGGTCGCCCGGAGCGCGTGAGCGCGCAGGGCGAGGGGCGCTCCGCTACACCCTCAGCTGGCAATCGGTGCGCGCCTGCCTGGCTGGCGCGTCTATCGCGCCTGCCTAGGGGCAGGCAGGCGCGCACCGATTTGTCGACGGACAAATCGATGAAAAAAGAAAAGTGGGGTCTCAATCACGGCACGGCGCCCGTGAACTCGCCCATCCGGATCAGGCCCTGCATGTAGCCGATGGCGTGCGCCCGGCCTCGGTGGTTCCAGTCGGTGTCGTCGTCCATCTTCGGCACGTGGTCGTCGAGCAGGAAGCCGTCGAACCCGGTCCGCCCGAGCTGCGCCATCACCTCGGCCGGATCGAAGTTGCCGTCGCCGATGAAGCACTCGGTGAACTCCGGCACCGTCCCCTTGACGTCGCGAAAGTGGATATAGGCGATGCGTCCCTTGGGAGCGAAGAACTCGATCAGCTCGGTGACGTTGGCCTTGCCGCCCGGCATCTCCGAGCAGCAGCCGAGGCAGAGGTCGAGCGCCCAGGCCGGGCTGCCCTTGGAGAGCTCGTAGGCGTGGGTGAACCCCCACGGACGGTAGAACAGCCGCGCCACGCCGCCGAGCGTCGGCACCGGCGGGTCGTCGGGATGCAGCGCCAGCCGGACGCCCTCTTCCTCGGCGACCGGCAGCACCGCGTCGATGAAGTACGCGTAGTTCGACCACATCTCGTCTTCGGTCGATCTCGGGCTCGTCCCGGCCGTGGACCGGCATCGAGAACGCGTGGCCGAGCGTCGTCGGCATGAACCGGCGCAGCGCCGCGGGGTCGTCGGTTGCGTCCACCACCGCCTGGACGTACTGCGTCGCCCCGGCGCCGCCGCGGGTCGGCGCCAGCCGCTCGGTGCGCCAGACCGAATTCGGCATGAAGTGGTAGCCGAGGATCGGCACCCCCGCCCGGCCCACGGCGCGGATCGTGGCGTTGTAGTTCTCGATCTGCTCGTCGCGGCCCGGCAGCCCCAGCATCACCTTGTGGTAGAAGTGCGTCGGAACGTTCTCGATCGCCTCGAACTTCAGTCCGTGGCGCTCGACCTCCTCGACCAGCGCGCGCACGTCGGCCTCCTCCCAGCGCGCCTCGCCCGGCAGCGTCGGGTTGTTCATCTGGATGCCCGGACGCGCCGATCTGCGCGGCGAAGCGCAGCTTCTCCTCGGTCAGGTCGTGAAACTGCCCGACCGCGATCCTGATGCCCATTCTCGTGGCTTCTCCCCTTTGTCCGGTCGGCCGACTTTGGCGCATCGCCCGCCGGCGCTCAAGCGTGACTCACGCGACAACTAGGGGTAGAACGACAGGCCGGTCGAACCGCCAGGACGTCCCGCCGCATGAAACGTCCTCGCACGTCTCTTGTCGCCGGCGCCGTTCTGGCCACGCCCCGTCGATGCGCGCAGCGAGCCGCCCGCCGCCGCGGTTACCGGGTACGGTTCCGCTTCACCGAGCGCGTCGCTCGCCACCGGCCTCGCCGGCCCGTGGGAGATCACCTGGGGCCCCGACGACATGCTCTGGGTCACCGAACGCACCGCGGGCCGCATCGACCGCGTCGACCCCGAGACCGGCGCGGTCGCGGTCGCCATCACCGCTCCCCGAGGTATCGGCGCCCGGCTCGCAGGACGGCCTTCTCGGCCTCGCGCTCCACCCCGACCTGCTGAAAGGCACCGGCCGCGACATCGTCTTCGCCGCCTACACCTACCAGGACCCGAGCCGCCCGGCCGATCCGACGGTCAAGGACGACCGCCAGCCCGTACCGCCATCTCTACGCCAAGCTCGTCCGGCTGACCTACGACCCCGCCACCGGCACGCTGTCCGACCCGGTCACGCTGATCGACGGCCTTCCGGCCGGCGCCGACCACAACTCCGGCCGGCTCAAGGTCGGGCCGGACGGCAAGCTCTACTACACCATCGGCGACCAGGGGAACGACCAGCTCGCCAACGCCTGCATCCCGATCGAGGCGCAGCGCCTGCCTACCGCCGCGCGAGATCGCCGCCGGCGATTTCTTCGCCTACCAGGGCAAGTCGCTGCGGCTGAACCTCGACGGCTCGATCCCAGCCGACAACCCGGTGCTGAACGGCGTGCGCTCGCACGTCTTCACCTACGGCCATCGCAACATGCAGGGGCTCGCCTTCGGCCCGGACGGCACGCTCTACGCCTCCGAGCAGGGTCCGAAGACCGACGACGAGGTGAATATCCTGCGCCCCGGCGGCAACTACGGTTGGCCGCACGTCGCAGGCTTTCGCGACGACATGGCCTATCGGTACGCCCGCTGGCCGGACGCGACGACGCCCTGCGGGGAGCTCAGCTTCAGCGATCTCGCCATCGACTCGGCGGTGCCCCGCGCCGACGAGACCGCCTGGACCGAGCCGATGGTGGCGCCGCTCGCCACTCTCTTCACCGTACCGAGCGGCTGGACCTTCAGCGATCCCGCCTGCGGCGGCACCGACTACATCTGCTGGCCGACCGTCGCCGCCTCCTCGATCGAGGCCTACCGCCCCGCGACGGGCGGCATCCCTGGCTTCAACAACGCCCTCTTGGTGACCTCGCTGAAGCGCGGCTCGCTCTACCGCGTGCCGCTGACGCCCGACGGCCAGGCCGCCGCCGGCCCGAACGAGCGCTACTTCGACACCGAGAACCGCTACCGCGACACCGCCGTCAGCCCGGACCAGCGCACCATCTACATCGCCACCGACCCCGGCGGCCAGACCGAGGCCAAGAGCGGCGGCGTCCGCAACGGCGTCGAGAACCCCGGCGTGATTCTCGCCTTCACGTACGCCGGTCCTTAGCGCGTGAACTCATGCCGGCGAGAGGGTCCAAGTTCTTCACGATTTTGACCGTCGGCAAAATCGTGACGCGGCTGCCCTGCGTGGGCAGCCGCGTTTTCAACGCGGCAGCCGGGCACCCGCGCCACGATTGCGCGTTTCGGTGAAAGCTGAACCCCCCTCGCCCTCCGCGCTCACGCGCTCCAGGCGACCGAACCGGGCAACGCAGTGCGTTGCCTTTCGGTTCGGGTCGCGTCACCCCGACGGCATCAGCGTCCGACGAGCCGCGCCGGCGTCCAGGCGCCTCCCGCCGCGTTGGACGCGACCGCGGCGGCGACGAACTTCACCCCGCGCGCGCCGTCCTCGACCGTCGGCACCAGCAGCGCCTGCGCCGGGTCGGCGGCTGTGCCCGAGCGGTGGGCGCGGATCAGGTCGGCGGCGTCGCGGTAGAGGTTGGCGAAGGCCTCGATGTAGCCTTCGGGGTGCGCCGCGGGCATGCGCGACACGCTGCGGCTCGCGGCGGTCGCGCCGTGGCCGCCGCGGACCAGCGTCCGGGTCTCCTCGCCATAGCGGGTGAAGCGCAGCTCCTCCGGCCGGTCGGCGAACCACTCGAGCCCGGCCTTGTCGCCATAGAGCCGCACCGACAGGTCGTTGTAGCGGCCCGGCGAGGTCTGGCTGGCGATCAGCGTGCCGCGCACCCCGTCCGACCAGCGCACCAGCACGTGCGCGTTGTCGTCGAGCCGCCGGCCCGGCACCGCGGTGAAGAGCTCGGCGGCGACTTCGTCCGCCACCAGCCCGGAGGTGAAGCAGGCGAGGCTGAAGGCATGCACCCCGATGTCGGCGAGCACCGCCGACTGGCCGGCCCGCGCCGGGTCGGTGCGCCACTCGGCCTGCTTCTGGCCGTCGGCGTCGATCGGCAGCGTCAGCCAGTCCTGGGTGTAGGCGGCGTGCACCGACACCAGCCGTCCGAGCTCGCCCGCCGCGACCATCTCGCGCGCCTGCCGCACCATCGCGTAGCCGGTGTTGTTCATCGTCACGAAGAGCTTGCGCCCCCGCGCCTTGGTCAGCGCCACCAGCGCCTCGGCCTCGGCGAGCGTCACCGCCAGCGGCTTGTCGCAGATCACGTCGATCCCCGCGTCGAGGAAGGCGGTGGCGATCGGCGCGTGCAGGTGGTTCGGCGTCACGATCGCCACCGCCTCGATGCCGTCCGGACGAGCGGCCTCGGCGCGCGCCATCTCGCGGTAGTCGGCATAGCTGCGGTCGGGCGCGATGCCGATCTCGGCCGCCGACGCCGCGGCGTTCTCCGGATCGGCGGACAGGGCGCCGGCGACCAGCGCGATCCGGTCGTCGAGCCGCATCGCAAAGCGGTGGACCGCGCCGATGAACGCGTTGCGCCCGCCGCCCACCATCCCCATCCGCAGCTTCGCGGCCGCGACGCCGTCGGACGTTGCGTAGACCATGGTCATCCCTCCCTGCTTTTGACCGGACGATAGGCCGGACGTTCGGCAATTCGAAGGGCCTTTCCATCTTTGCGGTTGTGGAACAGCCGTGCCGCGCTACCCTGCGCGCAAAACGTCGGGAGGGAAACGATGGCACGACACGGCGTGCTCGGCATCAGCTTCGACCACATGCACATGGGCGACCTCCTGCGCGAGGTGGCGAACCATCCCGACGCCGAGATCGCCGGCATCTACGATCCCGACCGCGACCGGATGGCGGACGCCATCGCCAGCTTCGGCATCCCGCAGGATCGCGTCTTCACCGATCTCGACGCCTGCCTCGCGGTGCCCGGCGCCGATCTCGCCATCGTCTGCGCCGCGACGGCGGCGCATGCCGAGATGGTCGAACGCATCGCCCGCCACCGGCTGCACGTGCTGGTGGAAAAGCCGTTCGCCGCCGACGCCGCGGAGGCGCGACGGATGATCGCGGCGATGGAGGCCGCCGGCCGCCGGCTGGCGGTGAACTGGCCGCTGGCGTGGTATCCCTCGCACAACACCGCAAAGCGGCTGGTCGCCGAAGGCCTGATCGGCGCCCTGACCGAGGTGCACTTCTACGACGGCAACCGCGGACCGCTCTATCACCTCGCCGGCAAGGTCGCGGTCTCGCCGGAGGAGGTCGAGGCGCAGAAGCCCGGCTCGTGGTGGTACCGCAAGGCGAGCGGCGGCGGCAGCCTGCTCGACTATCTCGGCTACGGCACCACGCTCGGCACCTGGTTCATGGACGGCGAGGCGCCGCTGGAGCTGACCGCGATGACCGACCACACGCCCGGCATCGAGGTCGACCAGCACTCGATCACCATCGCGCGCTACGCCCGCGGCCTCTCGAAGTTCGAGACCCGCTGGGGAACGCTGACCGATCCCTGGACCCAGCAGCCGCAGCCGAAGTGCGGCTTCGTGCTGGTCGGCCGCGACGGCAGCATCTCGAGCTACGACTACGACGGCTTCGTCACGCTGCAGACCCGGGCCGAGCCGGTGCCGGTCGAGGTGCGCGCCGACCCGCTGCCCGACGGGCGGCGCGGTCCGGTCGAGTACATGCTCGCCCGCATCGAGGACGGTGCGTCCGATCACCGGCCCGCTCGATCCGGCGCTGAGCCTGATCGGCCAGCGGATGATCGACAGCGCCGTGCTGTCGGCGGCGACCCGCCAAACCGTGCCGCTCGCGCCATGACCGAGACCGAACTCGACGCCTACGCGCTGAAGGTCGCCGCCGCGGTCGAGGTGGCGGCGCCGGACCTGCCGTACCAGCCGCCGATGCCGCGAAGCTACCGCCCGCGGATCGCGCTGGTCGGCGCCGGCGGCATCGCCGCGGCGCATCTCGCCGCCTACCGCGCGTCCGGCTTCGACGTCGCGGTGATCTGCAATCGCACGCTGTCGCGGGCCGAGGCACGGCGGGACGAGTTCTTCCCCGACGCCGAGGCCACCGACGATATCGCCGGCACGCTGCGGCGCGACGACATCGCGGTGGTCGACCTGACGCCGCACCCCGAGGAGCGCTTCGCGATGATCGAGACGGCGCTCGCCGCCGGCAAGCACGTGCTGTCGCAGAAGCCCTTCGTCCTCGACCTCGACGCCGGCGCCCGCCTCGCCGATCTCGCCGACGCCAACGGCGTGCGCCTCGCCGTCAACCAGAACGGCCGCTGGGCGCCGCATCTCGCCTGGATGCGCGAGGCGGTGCGCGCGGGGCTGATCGGCCGGCTGCAGTCCTGCAGCATCGACATCCACTGGGACCACGGCTGGATCGCCGGCACCGCCGTTCGAGGCGATCGACGACCTCGTCCTCTACGACTTCGCGATCCACTGGTTCGACTTTCTCGCGAGCCTTGGCATCCGCGCCACCTCGGTCTTCGCCACCCGCGCCCGCGCCTCCGGCCAGGCGGTGCGCCCGCCGCTCCTCGCCTCGGCGCTCGTCGCCTTCGACGGCGGCCAGGCGACGCTCGCCTTCGACGGCGCCACCCGGTTCGGCGCCGAGGACCGCACCTTCCTCGGCGGCAGCGCCGGGGCGCTGACCAGCCGCGGCCCCGACCTCGGCACCCAGGCGGTCACCCTGAGCACCGAGGCGGGGCTCAGCCGCCCGCAGCTTCGCGGCACCTGGTTCGAGGAAGGCTTCGCCGGCACGATGGGCGCGCTGCTCAAGGCCGTCGAGGACGGCGCCGAGCCGCCGCACGGCGCCCGCGGCAACCTCGAGGCGCTGGCGCTGGTCTTCGCCGCCATCGCCTCGGCCGGGCGCGGCATCCCGGTGGCCCCCGGCTCGGTCCGCAGCCTTACCGAGGCGCGCGCGGCATGACCGCCAAGCCCGCGAGCCGCGCCGCGCTCGGCTACGCCAAGCCGCAGACCTACGAGGACCTGCGCGCGGTGCTCTCGTCGGGCACCGTCCACTTCCCCAAGCGGCTGCGGCAGGTCGCGATCTTTCTCTGGCAGCACCCCGGCGACGTCGCGGTCGGCACCATCAGCCAGGTCGCCGAGCAGGCCGGGGTGCAGCCCTCGACCCTGGTGCGCTTCGCGCAGATCTTCGGCTATCCCGGCTTCTCCGACTTCCAGGGCCTCTTCAAGGAGCACGTCCGGGGCTCCTGGCCGGAGGCCGGCGTTCGTGCGACGGCCGAGCCCGGCGGCGCGCTGCATTTCCTGAACGGTCTCGTCGCCGCCTCGCAGGCCTCGCTCGGCCGCATCGGCGACAGCTTCGACGGGCCGCGGTTCGAGGCGATGGTGGCACTCCTCGCCGCGGCGGACCTGATCTACGTCATCGGCAGCAAGCGGGCCTTTCCGGTCACCGCCTACGTGTCGCTGGCGCTGTCGCAGCAGGGGGTGCGCAACGTGCTGGTCGACAACGTCGGGTCGGCAGCACTCGACCAGGTCGGCTGCATCGGCGAGCGCGACGCGGTGCTCGCGGTCAGCTTCAGCCCGTACAACTCGATCACGCCCGACCTCGCGGCGCTGGCGCGCGACCGCAACGCACGGATCGCCGCGATCACCGACAGCACCTTCAGCCCGCTGGTCCGGCTCTCGGACTGCTGGCTCGAGGTCGTCGAGAGCGACTTCGCCGGCTTCCGTTCGCTCGCCGCCTCGCTCGCGGTCGGCATGGCGCTGGTCCAGGGCGTCGCCGCCCGCCGCGCCGGCAGCGCGGCCGATTGACTGGCGGGAACATATCGTTCCATGATTCGGGAAAATAGAAACGTCGTTCCAGGGAGGAACGGTGGCAGCTCGCCTCGGCCCCGCCGCGCTCGATGGCCTGGACACGGCCGGTCCAGCGCCCCGGCTACGACCGCGCGGCGCTGACCGCCGGCATGGCGCATATCGGCGTCGGCGCCTTCCACCGCTGCCATCAGGCCGAATACACCGACGACCTCCTCGGCCAGGGCCTCGACCGCTGGGGCGTCGTCGGCATCAACATCCGCCCGCCGCGGCTCGCCGACACGCCTCGGGCGCGCAGGGCGGCCTCTACACCCGGCTCTGTCCGCGAGGCGACGCGCGTCGAGGCCCGCGTCATCGGCAGCATCCTGCGCGTGGTCGACAGCCAGGACGGCCCCGCCCCGGCGCTCGAGCGTCCTCGCCGCACCGGAGATCGACGTCATCACCCTGACCGTCACCGAGAAGGGCTATTGCCACCGCCCGGCGACCGGCGCGCTCGACGCCCATCACCCCGACATCGTCCACGACCTCGCGCATCCCGAGGCGCCGCGCAGCCTCCCCGGCCTGATCGTGCGGGCGCTCGAGCTGCGCATGCGGACGCACGGCCGCCCGGTCACCGTGATCAGCTGCGACAACATCCCCGGCAACGGCGCCATCCTCGCGGGCGTCGTCGGTGCGCTCGCCGAGCGGCGCGGCGGCGGCGCTCGCCGGCTGGATCGCGGCCAATGCCGCCTTCCCCTCGACCATGGTCGACCGCATCGCGCCCGCGACCAGCCGCCGCCGATCTCGAGACGGTCGAGCGCCGCTTCGGCTATCGCGACGAGGCGGTCGTGGTCGGCGAGCCGTTCCGCCAGTGGGTCATCGAGGACCGCTTCGCCGGCCGCGTGCCGGCCTGGGACCGCGTCGGCGCCAGCTTCGTCGCCGACGTGACGCCGTTCGAGCACCTCAAGATGCGCGTCCTGAACGCCGCGCAGATCGACGCTCGCCTATCTCGGCGTCCTCGGCGGCTACGAGCACACCTCCGACGACATCGCCGACCCGCTGCTCGCCGGCTTCGTGCGAACGCATGCTCGACCGAGGAGAGCCTGCCGACGCTGGCGCCGGTTCCCGGCGTCGGGCCGGAGGCCTACGTCGCGCAGAGCCTCGCGCGGCTGCACAACACCGCGATCCGCCACCGCAACCACCAGATCGCCACCGACGGCTCGCAGAAGATCGTCCAGCGCCTGCTGAACCCCGTCCGCCGAGCGGCTCGCGCCGCGGCGAGACCGCGCCGCTGCTCTCGATCGCCAGTCGCCGCGTGGATGGCCTATCTGATCCGCGCCTCGGCCCGCTTCGGCGCCGCCTGGACGCGCGGAGGATCCCGATGGCCGGCCGCATCGCGGCGATCGCCGACCGGATCGGCCGCGATCCCGCAGCGCTCACCGCCGAAATCCTCGGCATCGACACGCATCTTCGAGCCGCGACCTCGCCGCCCGCCCGGAGTTCGCGACGGCGATTGCCGCGGCACTCGACGGCCTGCTCTCGCGACGCGCCGCTCGAGGTCGTTCGCCGCGCGCTCGCCGCTTCGCGCGGCGGACCTGCCCGAGATAGAGGAGGAAGCCATGAAGCTCGGCATCCTGACCGCGCCGTTTCCGGACCTGACGCTGCCCGAGGTCGCCGGCATGGGCGCTCGACGCCGGCTTCGAGACGCTGGAGATCGCCTGCTGGCCGAAGGCCTCGGGCGCCGAGCCGCCGCTACGCCGGCACCAGCCACATCGACGTCGCCGCCACCTCGGCGGCAGAGGCCCGCGAGATCGCCGCGGCGCTCGCCGAGCAGGGCATCGCCGATCTCGGCCCTCGCCTACTACCCCAACCCGCTGCATCCCGACGCCGCCCACCGCGCCGCGGTCATCGCGCATCTGAAGGAGGTCGATCGTCGCCGCCAGCCAGATGGGCGTCGGCGTCGTCAACACCTTCTGCGGCGGCGACGCCGCCAAAACCGTCGACGCCAACTGGCAGGAGGCGCTCGCGGTCTGGCCGGAGATCGTCGCCCACGCCCGCGACCACGGCGTCAGGCTCGCCTTCGAGAACTGCCCGATGATCTTCAGCTACGACGAATGGCCGGGCGGCCACAACATCGCCTATTCGCCGCAGGTCTGGCGGCGCATCCTCGAGGCCTGGGGCGGCGACGTCGGCATGAACTTCGATCCCTCGCATCTCGTCTGGCAGATGATCGACCAGGCCCGCTTCATCCGCGAGTTCGGGCCGCACATCCTGCACGCCCACGCCAAGGACCTGATGATCGACCGCGACGGCCTCTACGAGCGCGGCATCCTGTCGGCAGGCATCGGCTGGCAGGTGCCGCGCATGCCGGGCCTCGGCGAGGTCGACTGGCCCGGCTTCTTCGCCGGCCTCTACCGGGCCGGCTACGACGGGCCGGTGATCATCGAGCACGAGGACCGCCAGTTCGAAGGCAGCGAGGACGCAGGTCAAGCGCGGTTTCCTGCTTGCCCGCGACGTGTTGCGTCCTTTTGTGAAGTAACTGCACAACAGGACCGCAAGGTCCGGTCAACGGGAGGAAGGGAATTCCCATGCGAAAGCTTACGGGATCTGGCAGTGCTGCCGCTCACCGCGGCGGCCATGCTCGCCGCGGCGCTGCCGTCGCTGGCGGCAGGGGACTACACGATCGGCATCTCCAACACCGTGCAGGGCAACGGCTGGCGCGAGGAGATGATCTGCGCGATCAAGGCGCAGGCGCTCGCCTCGGGCGAGGTCGCATCGCTCAACATCGCCCACCGCAACACCGACGCCGCCGGCCAGCTCGAGGACATCCGCAACCTGATCAGCGCCGGCGTCGACGCGATCGTCGTCAACCCGGCCGATCCCGCCGGCATCAACGCCGCGCTCAAGGAGGCGACCGACAAGGGCATCGTCGTCGTCGCCGTCGACCAGGCGGTCACCGAGCCCTCCGCCTACATCATCTCCAACAACCAGGAGGAATACGCCTATCTCGGCGCCAAGTGGCTGTTCGAGACAGATCGGCGGCAAGGGCAGCGTCGTCTACATGCGCGGCGCCGCCGGCGCCTCGGCCGACAGCGACCGCGACAAGGGCTTCAAGCGGGCGCTCGCCGAATACCCCGACGTCAAGGTCGCGCAGGAGGTCTTCACCGGCTGGCAGCAGGACCAGGGCAAGCAGCAGATCCTCGACTACATCGCCACCGGCATCGCCGTTCGACGGCATCTGGACCTCGGGCATCGACAACGTGATCGTCGACGCGCTGGTCGAGATGCGGCGCGACGCTGGTGCCGGTGGTCGGCGCCGACAACGCCGGCTTCGTCGGCCAGCTCAACTCGGTCGAGGGCCTCAAGGGCGCCGCGGTGACCAATCCGGGCTCGATCGGCGGCGCCGGCGTGACGCTGGCGCTGCAGATCCTCGACGGCAAGAAGCCCGACGAGCAGACCGTGCTGGTCGAGCCGGAGCTCTGGGAGAACGTCACCGACGAAGGCAAGGCCAAGCTCAAGGCCGCCGCCGATCCCTCGCTCAGCCCCGAATGGCCGGTCTCGATCTCGATCCCCGACTGGACCACCTACACCAAGGACCAGATCATCGCCTGCAAGGGCCCCGGCGAGTAACCGCGAGCGACGGTGACGCGCGGACCGCGCCGGTCCGCCGCGTCGCCGCGGATCCAATGGTCATCCGAGCGTTACAACGATACCCGGTACGCGTGCGATGCCTGCGAGCGCAGCGGTGACCGACCAGCCGGTCCTCGACGCCACCGGCGTCGCCAAGAACTACGGCGCCGTCGCCGCGCTGCGGAACGCCTCGCTGTCGGTCCTGGCCGGCGAGGTGCACGCGCTGATGGGCGCCAACGGCGCCGGCAAGTCGACGCTGGTCAAGATCCTCACCGGCGCCATCCGCCCGAACGCCGGGCGCATCCTGGTGCGCGGCGAGCCGCGCGACGTCCGCTCGCCGGCCGACGCCCGCCGCGGCCGGCCTCGTCCCGGTCTACCAGGAACCGTCGCTGATCCCCGACCTCGACGTCGCCGCCAACCTGCGGCTGACCGCGCACGCCGGTCGAGCCCGTTCCTGCGACTGGGTGCGCGAACTCGGCGTCCCCGACCTCGACCTGCGCGACGTCGCCCGCGACATCCCGCTCGCGGTGCTGCGCGTGCTCGATCTCGCCCGCGCGCTGGCCGATCGAGCCCGACGTGCTGCTGCTCGACGAGATGACCGCGGCGCTGCCCGCCGATCTCGCCGAGCGCGTCCTCGACGTCGTCCGCCGGCAGGGCGAGGCCGGCCGCTCGGTGATCTTCATCTCGCACCGCTTCCTCGAGATCTCGGCGCTCTGCGACCGCGCCACCGTGCTGCGCGACGGCGAGACCGTCGGCGTCGTCGACATCGCGCCCGGCGTCGAGGAGCGCATCGTCGAGCTGATGCTCGGCGCCCGGGTCGAGCAGCGCGCGGCGCCGCCACCCGAGCCGCCGACCAAGGCGGCGCGCGCTCCGGCCGGCCCGCCGCGGCTTGCCGTCCGCGAGCTCCGGGTCGGCACCAAGCTCGCACGACGTCTCGTTCGACCTCCGCAACGGCGAGGTGGTCGGCGTCGTCGCGCTCGAAGGCCAGGGCCAGGACGAGCTGTTCGCCGCGCTCTCCGGCTCGGTCCGCCCCGCCGGCGGCACCGTCGAGGTCGACGGCCGGGCCGTCGGCTTCGCCCACCCCGCCGACGCCATCGCGCGAGGGCATCGCGCTGGTGCCCGGCGACCGCAGCCGAGGCGCTGCTGCATGCAGCGCTCGGTGCGCGAGAACATCGCCCTGCCGTTCAGCGCGCGCCTCGCGCAACTGGGGGCCGATCCGCATGCGGCCGCGAGCGGCAGCGTGGTCGGCCGCGCCATCGAGCGGCTGCAGATCGACACCCGCGCGCAGGGCGAGGTCCAGCGCCTCTCCGGCGGCAACCAGCAGAAGGTGACGATCGCCCGCTGGATCGCCGCCGAGGCGCGGACCTGCTCTGCTTCGATCCGACCCGCGGCATCGACGTCCGCACCAAGCAGCGAGATCTACCGCCTGCTGCGCGAACTCGCCGGCGCAGGGCACGTCGGTGCTCTTCTACACCTCCGAACTCGAGGAGGTGCAGCTGGTCTGCGACCGCGCCGTCGTCATCTTCGGCGGCCGCGTCGTCGACATGCTTCCCGGCCGACATTGCCGACGAGGCCGCGCTGACGCGCGCCGCCTACGGCCTGCCGCGCGCCGCCGAGGCAGACGGCATGATCCGCCGGCTGCGGCCGCGACGGCTGGGTCGCTCGGCCTCTTCGCCCTCTTCGCGGCTCCTGCTGGTCGTCACCCGGCTCATCCAGCCCGACTACGGCGGCGGCGACTTCGGCTCGCTGGCCCGCGCCGCGCTGCCCTACGCCTTCGCCGTCGCGGCCCAGACGGTGGTGGTGATCGCCGGCGGCATCGACCTCTCGGTCGCCTCGATGATGGCGCTGACCAGCGTCACCGCCGCCCGTGCTGATGGAGGGCGCCTCCGACGAGGCCGCCGCCGTGATCGTCGTGCCTGCGTGCTGCTGCTGGGCCTCGCCCTCGGGCGCGCTCAACGGCGTCCTGATCGTCGTCACCCGGGTGCCCGACATCGTCGTGACGCTGGCGATGCTGTTCGTCTTGCAGGGTGCGGCGCTGCTCGTCCTCGAGGCGCCCGGCGGCGCCGCCGCCGACTGGCTGAAGGCGCTCGTCGTCGGTACCGTCGCGATCCCCGGCGTGCCGGACGCCGTCACCGCCTGGATCCCGAAGGCGCTGGTGCTGCTGGTCGTCTGCCTCGGCGCGGTCTGGATGCCGCTCAGCCGCTCCTGGCTCGGGCTCTCGATCTACGCCATCGGCTCGAGCGAGCTCGCCGCCTTCCGCAGCGGCGTCCCGGTGGCGCGCACCCGGATCGTCGCCTACGCCTTCGCCGGGCTCTTCGCCGCGATGGGCGGGCTGTCGCTGACCATGAGCACCGGCATCGGCGCGCCGATCCCCGGGCCCTACCTCCTTGCCAGCGTCGCCGCGGTCGTGCTCGGCGGCGTGGTGCTCGGCGGCGGGCGCGGCGGGCTGGTCGGCCCGATCGTCGCGGTCTTCGTGCTGCGCCTGGTGCGCACCGACCTGACGCTGCTTGTCGGTCGACCCCAACGTCACCACCATCATCGAGGGCACGCATCATGGTGGTCGTCGTGATGTTCGGCGCCTATCTCGCCATGCGGGGACGCGCCTGATGACCGCGACATCCGGCTTCGAGCCGCCGCCGTCCTGGGGCCGCCGCGTCCGCCGCTTCATGAGCGACCGGCCGCTGGTGCCGCTTGATCGTCGTCCTGCTCGTCTGCTCGTCGGCGCTCCTGCAGATCCTGCGCCCCGGCATCGTCAACGAGCGCTGGATCGCCAACACCATCAAGTTCGCGATCCCGCTGGCGATGCTCGCCGGCTGCCAGACCATGACCATGCTGACCGGCGGCATCGACCTTTCGGTCGGCACCGTCGCCACGATGTGCGCCTTCGTCATGGCGACGCAGGGCGTGCAGCACGATCCCGCCGTCGCGATCCTGCTCGTCGCTCGGTCCCGTCCGTGCTGATCGGCCTCGCCAACGGCATCGGCGTCGGCGTCTTCCGGGTGCATCCCCTGATCATGACGCTCGGCACCAGCCTGATCGGCACCGGCTTCCTGCAGGTCTACCAGCGCACGGTCATCGCCACCGGCACCAAGGTCCCCGACGTCCTCGCCTGGCTCGGCACGGGCTGACGCTACGGCGTCCCCAACGCGCTGCTGCTCTTCGTGCCGGTGGCGGTCCTGATCATCCTGGTCGCTCAACCGGACCGGCTTCGGCCGGCTGCTCTATGCCGTGGGCGACAACGAGCGCGCGGCGCGCCTCTCGGGCGTGCTCTACTGGCAGGTGATCCTCGCGCTCTACGTCGTCTCGGCGCTGCTCGCCGGGATCACCGGGCTGCTCTACGTCGGCCTGATCAAGGCGCCTTCGCTGTCGCTCGCCGAGCCGCTGGTGCTGCCCTCGGTCGCCGCCGCGGTGATCGGCGGCACCTCGATCTTCGGCGGTCGCGGCGGCTATGCCGGCACGATCCTCGGCGCGCTGATCCTCACCGTGCTGACCACGCTGCTGACCCTCCTGCAGATGCCCGAAGGCTCGCGGCGCATCCTCTTCGGCGCGATCATCCTTCTGGTGACGGCCGCCTACCTGCGCATCATCGAGGACCGCTGAGCGCGCGCAGGTCCGCTGACCCCCCTCCGGCGGCGCCGTGTTCCGGGATCGTCGAATGGTCCGCCATTCGCGCCATCAGGTTCTGCTTGGCCTTTTCGATGTGCGCGCCCATCAGCGTCGCGGCGCCGTCCGCGTCGCGGCGTTCGATGGCGAAGATCAAGTGGCGGTGGTCGTCGACGACGCTTTGCAATCCCTCGCCGTTGCCGAACTTCTGCCAGAGCGCCGCCACCAGCGGCCACTGGCCCTCGACCAGCGACATCGCGCCGGGATTGCCGGCCGCGTCGTTGATGACGACGTGAAACGCCCGGTTGACCGGCGCCACTTCCGCGATGGCCCCCGCTTCGATCAGGCTCTCCAGCCGGTCCTGCGTCCGGCGCAGATCGCCGATGTGCGCCTCGGTCCGCCGGGCGGCGGCCCGCCGCGCCAGCATCGTCTCGATCGCGGCGCGGATGTCGAAAAGGTCCTCGACGAAACCCGGGTGCATCAGCCGCACCCGCGCGCCGCGGTTCTGCTCGGTGACGATCAGGCCTTCGCCGTGCAGGACCCGCAGGGCCTCGCGCACCGGCATGTGGCTGACGCCGTAGCGCGTGGCGAGCTCGTCGATCCGCAGCCGGTCGCCGAAGTTGAGATGTCCGGAAATGATGTCGTCGCGGAGCCGGGTCTGGATATCCGAATTGCGCGTCACGTCGATGCTCTCGCCACGCCCTTACCGGCGGCAGCCGACTTTATCCGAGTTCCGCGTTCCGGAAAGTCCCAATTTTCGGCCGGCCGGTTCGGCGGGTGATACCCGGATTGCAAAGGGATCCGGATGTCGCGCGTGAGCGGTATCGTGCGCCGCTCAAACCAATCTATCATCGGTCGATGCGGCTCCGCGCCTGGCAGCGGACCGCCGGAGGAGACGGCATGGAATTCGACGGCAAGCGCGCCTTTGTCACCGGATCGAGCGGCATGGGCCTCGCGAGCGCCCTGCGGCTGGCCAGGGACGGCGCCGAGGTTCACCTCGCGGGTGTCGATCCCGCGCTCAACGCAGCCGCGCGCGAGGCGGCGTCGGGGCTCGCCGTCCACGTGCACCGCTGTGACGTGGCGAGCGATACCGAGCTGCGCGCGCTCTTCGACGCCATCGGCGCGCCGGGCTTCGACATCCTGATCAATGCCGCGGCGATCCAGACCTACGGCACCGTCGAGACCACCGACCCGGCGCACTGGGACCGGGTCATGGCGATCAACCTGCGCGCCGCCTACCTGACCAGCCACTTGCTCTACCCGGGCATGAAGGCGCGGGGCGGCGGGTCAATCATCCACTTCTCGTCCGTGCAGGGCTTTGCCAACCAGCATGCGGTTCTCGCCTATGCCACCACCAAGGGTGCGCTCCACGCCCTGACGCGGGCGATGGCCGTCGACTGCGCCCGCGACGGGGTCCGGGTGAACTCGATCAGCCCGGGCTCGATCCGCACGCCGTTGCTCGAAGACGGCGCCGCCCAGCAGGCCGGGCCGGACAGGACGCTCGAGGAGGTCATCGCCGATTTCGGCGCCGCGCATCCGGTGGGCCGCGTCGGCACCGCCGAGGAGGTGGCCGAGCTCGTCGCGTTCCTCGCTTCCGACCGCGCCGGCTTCTGCACCGGCGCCGACTACCGCATCGACGGCGGTCTGACGGCGCTCATCATCTGAGCCGCCCGGGGCGTGCGAACCCTCGCGTCTTGCCGATTCGCTTGTTTTTGCGGCCGTTTCGCCGTAAGGCGGCTCACGGTAGAGTGACCTGCCTGGATATGCTGCTCGTCTTCTGGCTGGCCAGACTTCGATGCCGGTTTGACGCTACCCGAGCCGCCGCATGCTGCGGGCGGGCGTTGCCAAGGAGACGACACATGGCGACCGGAACCGTGAAATGGTACAACGCCACCAAGGGCTATGGCTTCGTGCAGCCGGACGGCGGCGGCAAGGACATTTTCCTGCACGTCTCGGCGCTGGAGCGCGCCGGGCTCACCTCGATCGCCGACGGCCAGAAGATTACCTTCGAGCTCGAATCGGGACGCGACGGACGCACCTCGGCCGCGTCGATCGCGCTGGTCCGCTGAGCGGCCCGGCTTCTCACACACGCCCGGTTGCCCTCGTTCGGGCTGCCGGGCAGTTCCGTTCACCAGTCGCGCCTCTGCCGCTTCTGACCTGGGGAGACAGCGATGCGGGTCGCGTGCGTCGGCGAGTGCATGGTCGAGCTGACCTTGCCGCGGGAGGATGGCGAAGGCAGCCGGGTGGGGTTTGCCGGGGACACGCTGAACGCGGCGGTCTATCTCAAGCGCTCGGCGCCCGAGATCGAGGTCGCCTATGTCACAGCACTCGGGACCGATCCGCTGTCGGCGCGCATGCTGGCGTTCTTCGAAGCCGAGGGGCTCGAGACCGGGCTGGTCGAGCGCCGGGCGGACCGGGTGCCGGGGCTCTACGCGATCAGCCTCGACGCCAAAGGCGAGCGCAGCTTCACCTACTGGCGCGACAGCTCGGCGGCCCGGACGCTGTTCCTGCCGCCGGCCGAGGTGACGCCCGAGCGGCTGTCCGGCTTCGATCTCGTGTATCTTTCGGCGATCACCCTCGCAGTGCTGGCGCCCGAGGCGCGCGCGGCGCTGCTGGCGTTCCTGCGAGGATACCGGACGCGCGGCGGGCGGGTGGCGTTCGATTCGAACTACCGTCCCCGGCTCTGGCCGGAGCTGGCGGTGGCGCGGCGGGAGATCGCGGCCTACTGGGGGGTGACCGACATCGGGCTGCCGTCGCTCGACGACGAGATGGCGCTCTTCGGCGATGCCGACGAGGCGGCGGTGCTGGCGCGGCTCGCCGCGGCCGGCGTGCGTCGCGGCGCGCTGAAACGCGGCGCGGGCGGGCCGGTGCCGCTCGGCGCGAGCGGGGCGCTGCCGGAGTTTCCCCCGGCCGGGCTGGTGGTCGACACCACCGCTGCCGGCGACAGCTTCAACGGCGCCTACCTCGCGGCGCTGATGCGCGGCGAGGCCGAGGCCGCGTGCCTCGCCGCCGGGCACGCGCTGGCGTCGGAGGTGGTCGGGCATCCGGGAGCGATCATGCCGCGCCCGTCGGTGTGATAAGCGGGCGTAACACGCGTGAAATTGGTATTAAGCTCTTGAAATTCAAGGATTGTCTGTGACGACTTAGCTTAGGTAAGTGTGGATGCCGCCGCCAGATCGCTGCCCCGACTGGGCGGTCACGTCACGATTTGCCCACGGTCAAGATCGTGAAGCGACCGCCTGCAACGGTCCTTGCGTGAAGGCCCTCAGTAGAGGTGCTCGCGGTTGCCGGTTTCGAGCATCTCTTCCACCGCCTCGACGGGCTCGGCGAGGCGGGCGTGCGCGATCAGCGTTTCGGCAAGGCTCGGAACGTCGGCGATGTCGGGCCAGGCCTCCGGGGTCCAGAGGCCGGAGCGGATCATGCACTTCGGGCAATGCGCGAGCACCCGTTCCACGTCCACCACCAGCACGTGGTCCGGCAGCTTGCCGTTGACCTGTAGCGCGGCCCGCAGGTCGTCGTCGCGGACGATGATCGCGCTGCCGCTGATGCGCAGCGTGTAGGCGATGCCGGGGATCACGAAGATCAGCCCGACGGCCGGGTTGCGCAGGATGTTGCGGAAGGTGTCGAAGCGCCGGTTGCCGAGGCGGTCGGGGATGGCGAGGGTGCGGTCGTCGAGCACCTTCACGAACCCCGCCGGGTCGCCCTTGGGCGAGACGTCTGGGATGCCGTCCTCGTCCACCGAGGCGATGAAGACGAAGGGTGACGCGGCGATGAAGCGGCGGCTGTGGCCGTCGATGTGACGGACGACCTTGTCGAGCGCGCGCTGGTGCGCCGCGCCGGAGACCGCGCGGATTTCGGCTTCGCTGGTGACGACGTCGCGAAAACGCGTGCTCAGCGCGGTGGTGTCGAGGCTCAAGGTCGGTCTCCTGCCGCGGTCCAGGCCGCAAGGATCGCCCGCGCGGCAAGAAGGTCAAGATGCGCGCCGCCGCCGTTCTTGAAAAGAGTGATCTCGGCGTCGTCGCGGCGGCCTGCGGCGCCGGCGACGAGGTCGCGAAGGTCGCCCTGCACATCGGCGGCGGTGATGACGCCGCGGGCGATCGGATTCCGGAGCTCGCCGATGTGGGCGAGCGTCGTCTCGCGGCTGTCGACGAAGATGCGGGCGCGCAGGAGCGCCGCGTCGTCGGCCTCGCGCATGTCGGCGCGATAGGCGCCGATCAGATCGAGGTGCTGGCCGGGCCGGAGCCAGGCGCCGTGGAGGATCGGCTCGGTGGCGAGCGTGGCGGTGGCGACGATGTCGGCGGCGGCGACGGCGGCGGGCAGATCGGTCGCGACCGCGGCGCCGGTGCGCTCGGCGAGCGCGCGGGCGGGATCGGGCGTGCGGCTCCAGAGGGTGACGGCGATGCCGGGGAAGCCGGCGCGGTAGGCCTCGATCAGCGACGCGGCCACGCTGCCGGCGCCGAGGATCAGCAGCGTCCGGGCGTCCGGCCGGGCGAGGAGGCGCGCGCCGAGGAGCGAGTCGGCGGCGGTCTTCCAGCGGGTGACGAGCGCGGAATCGATCACCGCCTCGACGGCGCCGGTGGCGTCGTCGAAGACGAGGAGCGCGCCCTGAACGGAGGGCCGGCCCGCCGCGGCGTTGCCCGGGAGCACGGTGAAGGCCTTGACGGCAGCGCCGTGGCCTTCGATCCAGGCGGCGCGCGCGACGAGGCTGTCCGGTCCGCGCGTCAGGAACTGGTCGGTGATCTTCGCGGGCGGACCGCGATGGCCGGCGGCGAGCGCGTCGGCCATGCGGAGCCAGTCCAGCCGCGCCTCGACGTCCTCGGCGGCGATCCAGGGGACGGCCGGCATCAGCCTCCGACGCCGACCAGCGCCCTGGCGAACCGCTCGATGCCCTTCGCGGGCAGGCCCGCGACGTTGATGCGGCTGTCTCCGACCATGTAGACGCCGTGGTCCTTGCGCATGGCGGCGACCTGCTCGGGGCCGACGCCGAGCAGCGAGAACATGCCGCGGTGCCGGGCGACGAAGTCGAACCGGTCGGAGTTGGTCTCGCGTCGCAGCGCCGCGGCGAGCGCTTCGCGCAGGTCGAGCATGCCGAGCCGCATGTCTTCGAGCTCGGCCATCCAGTCGGCGCGCAGCTCGGGGTCAGCGAGGATCATGCTGACGAGCTTCGCGCCATGGTCGGGCGGGAAGGAGTAGTTCAGCCGGTTGAGCGAGGCGAGGTTGAGGCGGGCGATGTCGGCCGTTGCCGGCGTGGAGGCCAGCACGAAGGCGGCGCCGACCCGGTCGCGGTAGAGGCCGAAGTTCTTGGAGCAGCTCGCCGCCAGCATCATCTCGGGCACCGCGGCGGCCATGTGGCGCAGCCCGGCCACGTCGGCCTCGAGCCCGTCGCCGAAGCCCTGGTAGGCGAGGTCGATCATCGGGACCGCGCCGCTCGCCAGCACGAACTCGGTCAGCTCGCGCCACTGCTCGAGGTCGAGGTTGGCGCCGGTGGGGTTGTGGCAGCAGCCGTGCAGCAGCAGGACGTCGCCGGCCTTCAGCGCGACGAGATCGGCCATCATGCCGTCGAAGCTGACGCTGCCGGTCGCGGCGTCGAAGTAGCGGTAGGTGCGGGCGGGCATCCCGAGGTGGGCGAGGATCGCCGGGTGGTTGGGCCAGGTCGGGTCGGAATACCAGACCGTGGCGCCGGGGTTGGCGCGCCGGACCAGCTCGAAGAGCTGGTGGATGGCGCCGGTGCCGCCCGGCGTCTGCGCCCCGGCGAGCCGGTCGGCGGGTGCGGCGTTGCCGAGTGCGAGATCGGCCATCGCGTCGACGAAGCCGAGATCGCCGAGCATGCCGACGTAGGCCTTGGTGTCCTGCTCGTTCACGAGCCGGTGCTCGGCGGCCTTGACGGCGCGCATCACCGGCGTCCTGCCGGAGGCGTCCTTGTAGACGCCGACGCCGAGGTCGATCTTGTCGCTGCGCGGGTCGGCCTTGAAGAGGCCCATGAGCTCGATGATCTTGTCCGGGGGCGTGGGCTTCAGCGTCTCGAACATCTGGTGCGCTCCAGAATCTGGGGCCGGGGTCTGGCGATCCGCGTCCGACTAGCACGTCGCGGCGACGGGGTGGAGGGAGATCGAAGGTCAGGGGAGCGTGATGGTTTCCCGCCTGACCGGGACGAAGCCGGCCTTCTGGTAGAGCGGCAGCGCGCGGGGGTGGTCGAAGGAGTTGGTGTTGACCGTGAGCAGCGTCGTGCCGGGGCGGTCCCAGGCCATGTGGACCGCGGTCTGCAGCAGGAAGGTGCCGAGGCCGTGGCCGATCGCCTCGGGCACGAGGCCGAGATAGGCGAGGTTGCACCGCTCGGGGGTGCGGCTGTCGAGCACGAAGAAGCCGTGCGGCCAGCCGTCGCGGATGAAGGTGTAGAGCGTGACGTCAGGATCGTGCAGGAACGCCTCGATGGCTGAGGCCGGCCGGTCGCGCTGCTCGGTCCAGCGGTAGTCGCGGCCGACCCGTTCGTAGAGCGCGAGGAAGTACCAGGCGGGCGGGCGGTCGGCGCCGATCAGCGCCGAGACCGGGCCAAGGGGCAGGTGCGGGCGGGGGAACCCCGGGCGCGCGTCCATCTCGAGGAAGGTCACGACGCACTCGGCGTCGGGTCCCGGGCGGCGGATCATGGCTCGACCCTGAGGTCGGGATAGGCGCCCCACTCGGCCCAGGAGCCGTCGTAGAGCGCGTGCTCGCGGTTGCCGAGGCGTTCCAGCGCCAGGCTCAGGATCGCCGCGGAGATGCCCGAGCCGCAGGTGGTGATCACCGGCCGGCCGACGTCGACGCCGGCGGCCTCGAAGGCGGCGCGGAGCTCGGCCGGGCCTTTCATCGTGCCGTCGGGATTGACGAGGCCGGCGTGGGGCACGTTCTTCGATCCCGGGATGTGGCCGGAGCGCAGGCCCGGGCGCGGCTCGGGGGCCTCGCCGCGGAAGCGGTCGGCGGCGCGGGCGTCGACGATCTGCGCGTCTCCGAGCTTGGCGGTGGCGGCGACCTGCGTCACGTCGCGCACCAGGGCGGGATCGCGGCGGGCGGTGAAGTGCCGGTCGCGCGGCGTCGGCGCGCCGGATTCGACGGGCCGGCCTTCGGCGCGCCATTTCGGCAGGCCGCCGTCGAGCACCGCCACGTCGGACTTGCCGAAGAGCCGGAAGGTCCACCAGACGCGCGGTGCGCTGAAGAGGCCGACGCTGTCGTAGACGACGATGCGGTGGCCGTCGCCGATGCCGAGCGCGCGCACCCGCGAGACGAACTTCTCGACCGGCGGCGCCATGTGCGGCAGGTCGGACTGGTCGTCGGAGATCGCGTCGATGTCGAAGAACCGGGCGCCGGGGATGTGCGCGGCCGCGAATTCGGCGCGGGGGTCGCGGCCGGAGGCGGGCATGTGCCAGCTTGCGTCGAGGACGCGGATATCCGGTGCGTTCAGGTTCTCGGCAAGCCAGTCGGTGGAGACCAGATGCTGCATGTCGCTGGACTTGGTCATCGGCGTTACCCGGGTTCGGAGGCCTTCCCGCATACCGGCGAACGCAGGGTGGGGCAAGGAATGTTCAGGTTTGACCGCGCACGGGGTCAGGTGCCGATCGCTTCGAGCTCGTAGCTCGTTGTCTGGTAGATCTCGTTGATCCAGTTGCCGTAGAGGAGCTGGCCGTGGCTGCGCCAGCGGTTCTCCGGGGCGCGCGCCGGGTCGTCGTCGGGGAAGTAGTCCACCGGCGCGACGATGGTGCCGCCGGACGCCACGTCGCGGTCGTATTCCTCCTTCAGGGTGGTGGAGTCGTATTCGAGGTGGTTGAACATGTAGTAGGCGCGGTGTGTCCGGTCCTCGATCAGGCAGGGGCCGACATCCTCGGAATGGATCAGCACCCGGAGCTCGGGATGGAGCTGCACGTCCTCGCCGCGGATCTCGGTCCAGCGGCTGACCGGCACGACGAAGCTGTCGGAAAAGCCCTGCAGCAGCGCCGAGGACGGCTCGACGGCGAGGTGGCGGTAACAGCCGAAGGCCTTCTCCGGCAGCATGTGCTTGGGCACGCCGTGGAAATGGTAGAGCATCGCCATGCCGCCCCAGCAGACGCCCATCGTCGAGTGCACGTTGGTCTGGGTCCAGTCGAAGATCTCGCGCAACTCGCGCCAGTAGCCGACCGTCTCGTAGTCGAGGTGCTCGATCGGCGCGCCGGTGACGATCAGGCCGTCGAACTTGCGGTCGCGGGCCTCGCGGAAGGTCTGGTAGAACGCCTCCAGGTGCGCGGTCGAGGTGTTCTTCGCCTGGTGCTCGGAGATGCGGATCAGCGTCAGCTCGATCTGCAGCGGCGTCGCGCCGATCACCCGGGCGAACTGGGTCTCGGTCTGCACCTTCTTCGGCATCAGGTTCAGAAGGCCGATCTGCAGCGGCCGGATGTCCTGGCGCTGCGCCGTCTCCTCCGACATGACCATCACGCCTTCGCGACGCAGCACGTCGTGGGCGGGGAGCGTCGCGGGGATCTTGATCGGCATGGAAAACGGCTCCGGCAAACGTCCGCCTAGATAGGCGCGCAGCCCGGTGCCGGCAACCGCGGTTCCGCACGGCCGTCCTCGACGCAGACCTCGACCGTGGCGTGATCGAAGCCGAAGCGCTCGGCGAGCGCGGTCTTGATCCGGCGGCGCACCCCTTCGGGGTCGCCGCCGGGGTCGATCACCGCCTCGAGGGTCACCATCGGCCGCGCCTCGGTGATCGACCAGGCGTGGAGGTGGCGGACCTCGCGCACGTCCCCGATCGCGTCGCGGAGGCTCGCGGCGATCGCCGGGCCGTCGAACTCGGACGGAGTAGCCTCGATCAGAATGTGGCCGCTGTCGCGCACCACCCTCCAGGCCGAGCGCAGGATCAGCAGCGAGACCAGCACGGAAAGGATCGGGTCGACCGGCGTCCAGCCGGACCAGAGGATCACCAGCGCCGCGGCGATCGCCGCGACCGAGCCGAGCAGGTCCCCCGCGACGTGCAGGATGGCGGCGCGCATGTTGAGGTTGCCGCGATCGCCCCGCGACAGGACCCAGAACGAGCCGAGGTTCACCAGGAGGCCGAGGCTCGCCACCACCAGCATGATGCCGCCTTCGACCGGCTGGGGGGAGCGGAAGCGCCCGACCGCCTCGATAACGATCCAGATCGCGACGACGAAGAGCGCGAGGCCGTTGACGAACGCCGCGAGCACCGAGAGCCGGTCGAAGCCGTAGGTGCGGGTGGCGTCCGCCGGCCGCTGCGCCATGCGGAAGGCGAGCCAGGACATGCTGAGGGCCGCAAAGTCGGTCAGCATGTGCCCGGCGTCGGCGAGGAGCGTCAGCGAGCCGGCGATGAGACCGCCGGCGACCTCGGCGATCATGAAGCCGCCGGTCAGCAGCGCGGCGATGCCGACGGCGCGGGCGTTCGCCGCGTCCTTGGGCATCTCGCCTGCGTGGGTGTGGCCGTGGCCGCCGTGGTCATGATCGTGGCCGTGACCGTGGCCGTCGCCGTGGTCGTGGGTCATCGGCGGCTCCTCGCGGTGCAGCGGTTGAGCGCCGCGACGATCAGCGCATCGAAATCGGCCGCGTCGCGAACCGTCGCGACCTCGGCGGCCTCGACGGTGACGCCCCAGCGTTCGGCCATCGCCTGGTAGCGCGGCAGGCGGTGCGCCATCAGCGCGCGGAAGCCGTGGCGGATGAAGGCGTCGGGGTCGACCTCGTCGGGGCCGATGCCGTGCGTCCGGCAGTAGTCGCGCCAGAGCCGGGTCAGGAAGTCCTCGGGATAGTACATCGGCTTCGGCGCCCGGTCGAAGCGGCCGGCCAGCGCGTCGAGGTCGGCGTCGGTGCCGCGGAACCAGACCGGCAGGGTGGCGCTCGCGAGGTCGGTCATCGTCGGGTCGCCGGGGTCCGCCGGGATCGACCACCTCGCAGAGCGAGCCCGAGGTGTCGCAGACGAAGTGCTCGTAGCCGTAGAGGTCCACGGCCTTGGCGATGAAGAGGACCGCGTCGCGGGTCGCGGCGATCTCGGCGTCGCGGTGCTGGCGCTGGCGGCGCAGGTATTCGTCGAACGGGATGCCGCCCCTGGCGGGGTCGCCGGGCTTGCCGAGATAGGTCGAGAGCGGTTCGAGGTTGTGAAAGGCGATGTTGCTGGCGATGTAGATCGAATCCGATCGCAGGAGCTGGCGCAGGAACGGATTGCGCATCGCCTCGCGCTTGAAGTTGTCGACGATGTGCTCGCCCATGTAGCGGGTGCCGATGCGGAAATCGACCGAGTAGTGGAACCAGTCGGCCTCGTCGCGCAGCATCGCCGCGATCCGGGTCTTGCCGAGGCCCGACATGCCGAACAGCGACACGCGCTTGTTCCGGGTGAGGGACCAGTCTTCTGGCGAATTGTAGAGCATGGGCTTTCCGCGCGTGGCCGACGCGCCCTAGCTACCGGCCGCGGCATTGCGGCGCAACGGGAACCGGTCCCGGCGGCCCGGGTTGATCGCACGACAGGAACTCTCGGAGGCTGCCCATGGCACCGCACGACACCAATACCCCCAAGGAAGTCCGCCGGCATTCGGTGCCGCTGATCGGCCTCGGCGTTCTGCTGCTGATCGTGCTGGGCGGCTTTCTGTGGTGGATCGCCTATGCGGCGCAGGGCCCCGCGGAGACCAATGCCACGCCCACCGAGGAAGTACCCAACACGACCGCCACCCAGCCGACGCAGTGATGCGCCATCAGAACGTGTAGCCCACCCTGACCCCGGCGCCCCAGACCGAGCCGTCGTCGAAGTCGGTGTCGAGCAGGTTGGTGGTGTCGCCGAGCTTGCCGTAGGTGAGCCCGCCGGTGACGTTGACCTTGCCGACGTCGTAGCTCAGCGCCAGCGTGCCGGTGGTGCGCCCGTCGTAGGGCCCGAGCGTCGTGAGAACGCCGCCGACATCGGGCTCGTAGGTGATCGAGAACGATGCGGCGAGGCTGTCGGTGAACTGGTGGGCGAGGCCGAGGTTGTAGGTCCACCAGTCGTCGGCGTAGTCGACCAGCGGCCGTGGCGCGCCGAGGATGGCGCTGGTGATCGCGCCGTAGACCGGCGGCTCGATGTTGAACTGCGACCAGTCGACCCAATGGACCGAGCCGAAGACCAGCGTTCCGGGCGCGATGCCGGTCTGGGCCTCGAGCAGCACCGACTGCGGCGTGTCGACGTCGGTGCTGGTGTCCTGCGTGCCGGTCAGCGCGCTGGTCTCGCGGGTGTCGAGGTCGTGGTGGATCTTGGAGTAGTAGCTGAGCGCGATGCGGAGCGCGATGTCGGGGCGCTGGTAGGCGGCGCCGACGAGGTAGCCGTAGCTCCAGTTCTTCTCGGCGTCGACCGAGTAGCCGGCGAGGAAGGGGATCGCCGCCTTGGCGTCGAGGCGCTGAGCGCGCAGGCCGCCGAAAAGCTTGATGCTGTCGTTGACGTCGTAGGCGAGCGTGCCGGTGATCTGGTAGGTCTTCACGTCGGCGAGGCTGCCCTGGTAGGTGAAGACCGCCGCGGGGAAGGTGCCGGGGCCGTACTTGGTGTCGGCGATGTAGGGCTGGTCGAAGGCGATGACGTAGGAGAACCGGTCGTTGATCTCGCCCTTGAACGCGGCGTTGACGTTCCAGTGCGAGCCGAAGAGATCGCCGGTGCTGCCGGGGATGAAGGTGGGCGCGCCGATCGGCGGCGGCAGGGTGGCGCCGTGGCCGGTCTGGTCGGGGTCGGTGAAGACGAGGCCGAACTCGGCGTACATGCCGTCCTGGTAGAGCAGGCGCACCGTCGAGGGCACCGTCTGTTCGAGGGCCGCGGCATGGGCGAGGCCCGCGCCGGCGAGAACGATCGCCGAGGCGCCGGCGAGGACTGATCTGGGTTGCATCGGTTTCCTCCCGTTCCCTTGTTAGCGACGCATGATGCACCTCGTGGTTGCGGCTGGCCATCCGACTGCAGCAACTGGTGGGGCAAACGCGGCTCGGGCGTGGCGGATGTGACACATCGCGGCCGGGCTGCGCGATGGAACCCGGACTTGACCGGCCGGGTGCGAGCCGCCAGCATCGTGGAACCAACGGAAGGCGGGGACATCCCCGCCGGTCCCGCAGAACGGACGTTGGCGCGACAGGAGAGATGGATGCTGAGAAAGACCCTGACGACGGTCGCGGCGCTTGCGCTGGCCGGGCTGGCCCATGCCGCGGCGGCGGCCGAGATCAAGGTGGGCGCCAACATCGGCAACGTGCCCTGGGAGTTCCAGGAGGCCAACGGCGATCTCGTGGGCTTCGAGATCGACATGATGACCGAGGTCGGCAAGCGGCTCGGCGACGACGTGAGCTTCGTCAACATCCCGTTCGCCGGGCTCTTCGCCGCGGTGCAGTCGGGGCAGATCGACGCGGCGGTGTCGTCGATCACCATCACGCCGAAGCGGCTGGAATCGGTCTCGTTCGCGCAGCCCTACTATGACAGCGACCAGTCGCTGACCGTGCTCGGCGCCAGCGGGATCAAGGATCTCGCCGGCATGAAGGGCAAGACCGTCGGGGTCGACACCGGCTCGACCGGCGACATCTGGACCACCGAGCATCAGGCCGAGACCGGGATCGCCACGATCAGCCGCTACGAGGGGCTGGCGCCGGCGATGCTCGACCTGCAGGCCGGGCGGATCGACGGCTACATCTCCGACATCCCGGCGCTGCTCTACTACGTCAAGGACAAGCCGCAGTTCTCCGTCATCGAGCGGATCAAGACCAACGAGCAGTATTCGGTGATGTTCGCCAAGGACGCGCCGCTGGCGAGCCAGGTCAACGACGTGATCTCGGCGATGAAGCAGGACGGCTCGCTGGCCGCGATCTATGAAAAGTGGTTCGGCGTGGCGCCCGAGGCCGGGCTCTCCACCGTCACGGTGATGGAGATGCCGAAGCTGAAGTGATCCGGCGGCGAGCGGACCGGGCGGGCTGACGGCCGTGTCGATCTTCGACACGTTCCTCAACCTGCGCGTGCTGCGCGAGACGCTGCCGCTGATCCTGACCGGGCTGAGCAACACGCTGCTGCTCGGCGTGGTGTGCATCGTGCTCGGCTCGGTCGGGGGCGTGGCGCTGGCCATCGCGCGGCTCTACGGGGTGCGGGCGGTGCGGTGGGCGACGATCGCCTACATCGACGTCTTCCGCTCGATCCCGGTGCTGGTGCTGCTTTTCATCGTCTACTATGCGCTGCCGTTCACCGGGGTGCGGCTGAGCTCGTTCTGGTCGGCGACCGCGGCGATCTCGATGGTCTCCGCGGCCTATGTCGCGGAGATCGTGCGCGCCGGGATCGAGGCGATCCCGAGCCGGGCAGTTCGAGGCGGCCCGTGCGCTGGGCCTGCACTTCCGCATCGTGATGGCGAAGGTGGTGCTGCCGCAGGCGCTGCGGATCGTCATCCCGCCGCTCACCTCCAACTCGATCAACGTGGTGAAGGACACCGCGCTGGCCTCGGTGGTGGCGATGCCGGACCTCTTGAAGCAGGCGAACCAGGCGCAGGCGCTCGCCGCCAACCCGACGCCCTTGATCGCGGCGGCGGGCATCTATCTGATCATCCTTCTGCCGCTGGTGCGGGCCGTGGGCCTGCTGGAGCGGCGGATGGGCCGGGGCCGCGGCTGAAGCGGCGATACCAGGGGGAACCACCCGATGAGCTTTGATGTCGCGCGGGCGCGCGCCGCCTTTCCGGCGCTCGCCGGGGACTGGGCGTTCTTCGACAACGCCGGCGGGTCGCTGGTGCTGGGCGCGGTGGCCGACCGGGTGCGGGACTACCTGCTGGAGACCTCGGTGCAGACCGGCGCGAGCTATGACGCCAGCCGGGCGGCCTCGGCACGGCTGGCCGAGGCGCGGGGGCGGATGGCGACGCTGGTCAATGCGCGGCGGCCCGAGGAGGTGGTCTTCGTGCCCTCGACCACGGTCGGCATGCGCTTTCTCTCCGCCGCGATGGCGAGCCAGTTCCAGCCCGGCGACGAGATCGTGCTGACCGAGTTCGACCACGAATCGAACATCGGTCCGTGGCTGGCGCTGGCCGAGCGCGGCGTCGTCGTCCGCTGGTGGAGGATCGACCGCGAGACGCTGGTGCCCGACCTGGAAGAGCTCGGCCGGCTGCTCGGCGAGCGCACGCGGCTGGTCTGCGTCACCCACGCCTCGAACATCCTCGGCTCGGTGATGCCGATCCGCGCGATCGCCGATCTGGTGCACGCCGCGGGCGCGCGGCTCTGCGTCGACGGGGTCGCCTATGCGCCGCACCGGGCGGTGGACGTGCAGGCGCTCGACGCCGATTATTACGTCTTCTCGTTCTACAAGACCTACGGGCCGCATTTCGCGATGGTCTGGGGGCGCTACGAGGCGCTGCTCGAGCTCGACGGGCTCTACCACTATTTCTACGGGCGCGAGAAGGTGCCGGGCAAGCTCGAGCCGGGGAACCCGAACTACGAGCTCGCCTGGGGGGCGGCGGGGATCGTCGACTATCTCGAGGCGCTGGGCGGCGGCGCCGGCCGCGCGGGCATCGAGCGGGCGTTCGCCGGCATCGCCGAGCAGGAGACCGCGCTCGGGGGCCGGCTGCTCGACTGGCTCGGGTCGCGCAACGACGCCACGATCGTCGGCGAGCGGACGGCGCATGCCGAGCGGGTCCCGACGATCTCCTTCAGCTTCGAGGGGCGCGATCCGGCCGAGATCGTGCCGAAGATCGACACCGCGAAGGTCGCGATCCGCCACGGCGATTTCCACTCGCGCCGGCTGGTCGAGGCGCTCGGCCGGGCGCCGGAAGGCGTGCTCCGCGCCTCGATGGTGCACTACAACACGATGGACGAGGTCGACCGGCTGATCCGGGCGCTGGAGACAGCGCTGGCGTGATCTGTTCAGGCGCCCCGGACCGGAAGGCAACGCATGCGTTGCCCGGTTCGGTCGACCGGAGCGCGTGAGCGCGGAGGGCGAGGGGGGTGCAGTCTGCACCGACGCGGGCAATCGTGACGCGGCTGCCCGGCTGGCGCGTTGAAAACGCGCCTGCCCCGGCAGGGCAGTCGCGTCACGATTTTGCCGACGGTCAAAATCGAGAAGGGATCGCCGCACCGTTCCCCACGACGGAGGTCACCGGCCCCGGAGGGCCGGCGAGGGGTCAGTCGGACCGATGGCCGAGCCTTCACTGCGCCAGGACGGCCAGCATCAGCAGCGCCACGATGTTGGTGATCTTGATCATCGGGTTGACCGCCGGGCCGGCGGTGTCCTTGTAGGGGTCACCGACGGTGTCGCCGGTCACCGCCGCCTTGTGTGCCTCGGAACCCTTGAAGTGCTTCTGGCCGGAGGCGTCGGTGAAGCCGTCCTCGAAGATCTTCTTGGCGTTGTCCCAGGCGCCGCCGCCGGAGGTCATCGAGATCGCGACGAAGAGGCCGTTGACGATGACGCCGAGCAGCATCGCGCCGACCGCCGTCAGCGCTTCGCTGGCGCCGGCGATCCAGTTGATCACGATGAAGACGACGATGGGCGAGAGCACCGGCAGGAGCGACGGCACGATCATCTCGCGGATCGCGGCCTTGGTCAGGATGTCGACGGCGCGGCCGTAGTCGGGCTTGGTGGTGCCCTCCATGATGCCGGGGTTCTCGCGGAACTGCCGCCGCACCTCCTGGACGATCGAGCCGGCGGCGCGGCCGACCGCGGTCATCGCGATGCCGCCGAAGAGGTAGGGCAGCAGGCCGCCGAAGAGGAGGCCGACCACGACGTAGGGGTTGGAGAGCGAGAAGTCGACCTTCAGCCCGTCGAAGAAGCTGCCCGGCGCCGCCGTGCTGGCGAAGAACTTCAGGTCCTCGGTGTAGGCGGTGAAGAGCACCAGCGCGCCGAGGCCGGCGGAGCCGATGGCATAGCCCTTGGTCACCGCCTTGGTGGTGTTGCCGACGGCGTCGAGCGCGTCGGTGGTGGCGCGCACTTCCTTCGGCAGGTCGGCCATCTCGGCGATGCCGCCGGCGTTGTCGGTGACCGGGCCGAAGGCGTCGAGCGCCACCACGACGCCGGCGAGCGCCAGCATCGTCGTGACCGCGATGGCGATACCGAAGAGCCCCGCCAGCGAGTAGGTGGCGATGATGCCGCCGATGATGACCAGCGCCGGCAGCGCGGTCGAATTCGAGCGATACCGCGAGGCCCTGGATGACGTTGGTGCCGTGGCCGGTGATCGAGGCCTGGGCGATCGAGCGGACGGGTCGGTAGTTGGTGCCGGTGTAGTACTCGGTGATGACGACGATCAGCGTCGTCACGATCAGGCCGACGATGCCGCAGAGAAAAAGATCCCAGGCGGAGAAGACCGCCCCGGTCGAGGTGGTCATCGGCGCCGACATCGGGCCGGGGAAGATCAGCGCGGTCAGGGGATAGAGCCCGATCAGCGACAGGACGCCGGTAGCGATGAAGCCCTTGTAGAGCGCGCCCATGATCGTGCCGCCGGCCGAGAGCTTGACGGCGAAGGTGCCGATGATCGAGGTGATCACGCACATGCCGCAGATCGCCAGCGGATAGAGCATGACCGTCGAGACGATGTCCTGGCCGGCAAAGTAGATCGAGCCGAGCACCATCGTCGCGACCACGGTCACCGCGTAGGTCTCGAAGAGGTCGGCGGCCATGCCGGCGCAGTCGCCGACGTTGTCGCCGACGTTGTCGGCGATGGTGGCGGGGTTGCGCGGGTCATCCTCGGGGATGCCGGCCTCGACCTTGCCGACGAGGTCGCCGCCGACGTCCGCGCCCTTGGTGAAGATGCCGCCGCCCAGCCGGGCGAAGATCGAGATCAGCGATCCGCCGAAGCCGAGCGCCACCAGCGCGTCGATCACCGTGCGGTCGGTGGTGGCATAGCCCAGGATGCCGGTAAGGACGCCGTAGTAGACCGCGACGCCGAGGAGGGCGAGGCCCGCCACCAGCATGCCGGTTACCGCGCCGGCGCGGAAGGCGAGGGCGAAACCTTCGGCCAGCCCCTTGCTCGCGGCCTGGGCGGTGCGGACGTTGGCGCGTACCGAGACCAGCATGCCGATGTAGCCGGCGGACCCGGAGAGCACCGCGCCGACCAGGAAGCCGATGGCGACCGGGATGCCGAGGAGCCAGGCGACGAGGATAAAGATGACGACGCCGGCAATGGCGATGGTGGTGTACTGCCGGCGGAGATAGGCCCCGGCGCCTTCCTGGATCGCCGCGGCGATCTCCTGCATCCGGGCATTGCCGGCGTCGGCGGCCATGACCGACCGCGCGGCCCAGACGCCGTAGACGATCGACAAGGCCCCGCAGATGATAACGAGCAACAGCACCACGCTCACGTCTCCCGATTGGTTCTCGTTCTTTTTCGTAGGGGAGAGTGGCGTATCGCCGGTAGGGGTGCAAGCCGGTCCCGCCGGCTAGTGGATCGGCGGCGGGGCGGGACAGGTGCGCGCGGCGACCTCGTCGTACCAGTAGAACGGGGAGGATGGGTGATGGTCCGCGAGGTCCGCCCAGGTCACTTCGCAGGCGCGGGCCAGCGCGTCGGCGCGGCCGTCGGCGAGCCAGGCCTCGGCCAGCGTCGCCAGCGGCGCGTCGGCCAGCCGGCCGAGATGCAGCGCGCGGTCGACCTCGTGGCTGAGCGGGACGACCGAGCCGTCGGTGCGCACCACGAGCGTCGGGGCGGCGTCGACGAGGCGGAGCACCGGCCGCTCGGGGATCATCCGGGAGCGGTAGGCGACGAGCTGGCCGGCGGTGACCAGGTCGACATGGACCCTGACGCCGAGCGCGGCGCCGGTGCGGCCGGCCTCGACCAGCGCGGCCAGCCGCTCCACCGCGTCGGGCCGTTCGCCGGCCATGTCTGTCACGGCCCGGCCGGTCGTGGTGAGCGGGTGGACCTGGACGCTGCGCGCGCCGGTCTCGGCGGCGAGCCGGACCACGTGGTCGAGGCTGTCGACGTTGTGCTGCGTCAGGGTGAAGATGAAGCCGAAGGGAACCCCGGACCTTCGCAGCACGGGGAGGTTCGCGAGGGTGCGGCGGTAGGCGCCCTGCCGGCGGCGGATGGCGTCGTGCTCGGCGGGGCGTCCGTCGATCGACACGGCCACGATGTCGACGAGCCCGGCCAGCCCGTCCCACCGGCGGTCGGTGAGCGGCATGCCATTGGTGGTGAGCGCCGTGTGCATGCCGAGGGCACGCGCGTGCGTCAGCAGGTCGGCGAGCCCGCCGTAGAGCAGCGGCTCGCCGCCGGATACCGCGAGGTCGCGGTATCCCAGGGCATGGGCGTCATCGAGGCAGCGGTGCAGGAGCGCCGGCTCCAGCACGCCGCTGGCGTCCGGCCCCGATGACGAATAGCAGTGCGCGCAGGCCAGATTGCAGAAGTCCGAAGGGTGGACCTGCACGACCGGCCTGACGCCCGTGGGGCTAAAGGCCGCCACGCACTCCGCCCAAGTCGAAGCCTTCGACGTCGGTGACGGACGGCTGGGTGACCTGACCGAAGTCGAGCTCGAGCCGCAGGTAGTCCGGCCACGGGGTGCCGTTGATGATGATCCGCGGCGGCTTGACCTCGCCGCCGAACTTGCGGTGCCAGTGCAGCCAGAACAGGATGTCGTTGCCGCAGATCGGGATGTCGTCGCCGGTATAGGTCAGCCCGACGTGCAGTCCGCTGGCGCTCTCGCCGCCGGAGAAGACCGCGGTGTCCAGACGGGCCGGCGACTTGTCCAGCGCCTCGGCGATCTCGCCGACGCTCTCGTCGGTGAGCGTCCGCGCCTTCCAGGCGGCCATCAGCTTCTCGGAACCGCGCATACCAATGGTATCCATGATATTACATCCGCTATAAATGTTTGACTGGATCAGGCAGAGAATAGGCGTCGTCGTAATGGCGAAATATTACCACGCGGCACCGTTCCTGGCAAGGGAATGGTTCGCGACTGTCCCGGGTGGACGGCCGCGAGGCGAGAGCGACGCTCTTCGCGACGGGGCGAACCGTATGCAAGGCGGCGCCGGCAACGACATTTGCGTCGTGGGCAACCGCGACTCCGGCGGCATCGACACGGTTCTGTCGGCAACGGCAGCGCCGCCGGCGGCGCGATCCACATCGCAGTGCCGGCGGCGAAGCTCGCGCTGACCTACGACGACTTCGCGGTCATCTAGGCCGCCGCCGCGACGCCCGGCTGCGGCAGGCAGCCCAGTCCCTCAAGCGTCGCGGTCACCGCCCGGTCGAGCGGCGTATGCGGCTCCTCGCCCAGCGTCTCCAGCAGCCGCCGGTTGGTCATCCGCAGCGGCTCGCGCCACAGGTACCGCATCTCGACGACCTCGTGGAACAGCGGCACCACCGGCGCCGCCAGCCGCACGAGCGGCCACGGGAACCGCCTGACCGGAAGCGCCGGCTTGCCGGCCGCCCGACGGATCGCCGCGATCATCGCGGTGCCGTCGGGGTCCCAGTGCCCGCCGAAATGGAACCGAGAGAACCGCTCCGGCAGGTCCGCCTCCCAGAGCCGCGCCATCGTCTCGGCGAGATCCGGCAGGTACGCCCACTGGTGCCCGACCCCCTTGGCGCCCGGGTAGGTGATCGCCGTCACCGGCGTGCCCGGCTTCACCATCTGCGCCCACCAGGTATTGCCCGCCCGCGGCCCGAAGAAATCGCCCGCGCGCACGATCAGGACCCGCGTCCCGGCCTCGGCCGCCACGGCGAGGCGTCGCTCCATCTCGACCCGGATCGGCCCCTTGCGCGTCTTGGGGTGCTGCGGCGCGTCCTCGTCGGGCGCGAGCCCGGCATCCGGGCCGAAGTTGTAGACAGTCCCGGGCAGCAGGATGCCGGCGCCGTTCGCCTTTGCCGCGGCGATCGTGTTGTCGAGCATCGGCAGCACCACCTCGCCCCACTTGCGATACCCCGGCGGGTTCACGCCGTGCACGATCAGGCTCGCGCCCGCCGCCGCCCTCGTCACCGAGCCCGCGTCCATTGCGTCGCCGCGCACCCAGTCGAGGCCGTCCTTGCCGCTGATCGCCTCGGGGTTGCGGTTCAGCGCCCGCACCTGCCAGCCGCGCGCCTTCAGCGTCCGCGCGACCTCGCCGCCGATCCCCCCGGTCGCGCCCAGCACCAGCGCCGTCTTTGCATTCGTCATTTCCATCTCCATCGGTTGCTGCCTCCGATGTAGGCTGCTTGCCGCTGGTACGGAATTGCCTTAATCCGTGCCGATGCTATACGGAAATGCATGAACCAGCCAGAACCGCCCTGGGACCTCTACCGCAGCTTCGGCGCTGCAGCGAAGGAGGGCTCTCTCTCCGGCGCGGCGCGTGTGCTCGGCCTGACCCAGCCGACCGTGGCGCGGCATCTCGACGCGCTGGAAGCCCATCTGGGACAGCGCCTCTTCGTACGATCGCAGCGCGGCCTCGTGCCGACCGAGGCGGCGCTGCAGATCCTGCCCTATGTCGAGGTACTCGCCGCGACCAGCGCCGCGCTGCTCCGGGCCGTGGCGACGACGACAGGCGACACGGTCACCGGCACCGTCCGCATCGCCGCAAGCGAGGTGGTCGGCACCGAGCGCCTGCCGCCGATCCTCGCCGCGATCCGTCGCGCCCACCCGGCGCTGGCGCTGGAGCTCGTCGTCTCGAACGAGGTCGAGGACCTGCTCCGCCGCGATGCCGACATCGCCGTGCGCATGGTGGCCCCGGCCCAGGACGCGCTGGTGGCGCTGAAGCTCGGCGCGGTCGAGCTCGGCCTCTTCGCCCATGCCGACTATCTCGCCCGTCGCGGCACCCCTCGCGATACCGCCGGGATCGCCGGCTTCGACCTGATCGGCTTCGACCGCGAGACCCCCGCACTCCGCGCCTTCGTCGCCGCCTATCCCTGGCTGACCCGGGGCGGTCTCGCGCTCCGCGCCAGCAGCGACCTCGCCCAGCTGGCGGCGCTGCGGGCCGGCTTCGGCATCGGCGTCTGCCAGTCCGGCCTCGCCGCCCGCGACCCCGCGCTTGTCCGCCTGCTCGCCGCCGACTTCGCCCCGACCCTGCCCGTCTGGATCGTCATGCACGAGGACCTGCGCGCGGTCCCGCGATGCCGGGCCGTCTTCGACCTGTTGGCCGAGCATCTCCGCCGCGACATCGGCACTCTGCCCGTTTAGCGAGCATCGGCGGCCATCGACGCAAAGCATTGACAATCCGGCGCAACCGCCGTCCATTTTCCAGGCAGATGCACGTCGTCCGGCCGGGATGGGGCCCGTCCGGATCGAGCTTGCCGGGACAGAAGGGATTTCGAACGATGATCCTCAAGACGATCATGGGCGCCGCCGTGGCCCTGGCGCTCGCAGGTGCCGCGCACGCCGAGGACGCGCTGGCGCGGGTCAAGGCGGCGGGCGTGCTGAAGGTCGGCACGGAGACCGCGTTCGCCCCGTTCGACTTCATCGACGCGGGCGAGCATGTCGGGCTGAACGTCGACTTCTTCGCCGAGCTCGGCAAGGACATGGGCCTCAAGATCGAGTGGATCACCCTGCCCTGGGACGGCGTGCTGCCGGGCCTCGAATCGGGCAAGTTCGACATGGTCGCCGGACCCGCGACGATCACCAAGGAACGCATGGAGCGCTACCGCTTCTCGGTCCCGATTGCCGAGGCGACCGTCGCGCTCCTCAAGAAGGCCGGCGACGACAGCATCGCAAAGCCCGAGGACATCGCCGGCAAGGCGGTCGGCAGCGGCAAGGCGACGGCGCAGCTCGCCCAGCTCGAGGACTACGCCAAGACCCTGCCCCAGCCGATCGAGGCCAAGGAATACGTCAGCTTCAACGAGGCCTACGCCGACCTCGCCGCCGGCCGCATCGTCGCCGTGGCGAACTCGTTTCCGAACATCGCCTACGTCGCGCAGCAGCGCCCCGACACATTCGCCGTCGTCGAGCCGCCGTTCGGGGTCAAGACCTACTTCGGCTTTCCCGGCCGCAAGGACGCCGACTACGCCAGCCTGATGGACGCGATCGACGGCGAAATCCTCGCGATGAAGAAGGACGGCCGACTCGCCGCGCTGCAGCAGAAGTGGTTCGGCGTCACCTTCGACACCCCCGACACGCTGAGCGAAGCGGCGTTCTGACGCCGGGACCATGTCCTGGAAGCTGTTCTGGCTTCTCGTCGAGGCGGCGCGGCTGACGGTCCTGCTCAGCGTCGTCTCGATCGGCATCATCGGCTTCCTGCTCGCGATCCTCGTCTGCGCCGGCATGCTCTCGCCGAACCGCTTCGCCCGCCGGGCGGGGCGGCTCTTCGTCAGCTTCTTCCGCGGCACGCCGCTCCTCGTGCAGCTCCTGCTGATCTACTACCTGCTGCCGCAGATCGGCCTCGACGTGCCGTCCGAGGTGGCGGCGATCGCCGGCATGTCGCTCTGCACCGCCGCCTACCAGGCCGAGATCATGCGCGGCGGCTTCGCCGGCGTGCCCGCCGGCCTGATCGACGCCGCCGACATGACCGGCCTGTCGCGCCTCGACACCTTCCGCCGCATCCGGCTGCCCATCGCCTTCCGCCTGACGCTGCCGGGCCTGATCAACGAGTGGATCATGATGCTGAAATCCTCCTCGCTGGTCTCGGTCGTCGGCGTCGTCGAGCTGACCCGCATGGCGCAGGACCTCGCCGCCTCGACCTACCGCCCGCTCGAGCTCTACGCCGCGGCGGGCTTCATCTACCTCTGCATCAACGTCGTGGTGGCGCTTCTCGGCCGCGGCCTCGAGGCCCGGCTGAGCTGGGGCCGCACGTGAGCTTCGATCTCGGCCTCGTCGCGGGCTTCCTGCCGCAGATCCTGCGCGGCATCGGCGTCACGCTGATGATCTGGATCGCCTGCGCCGGCCTCGGCCTGGCGCTCGGCTTCCTGATCGCAGTCGCCCGCCGCTATGGCCCCCGCATCGTCGATCTCGTCCTCTTCGTGCCGGTCGAGATCATCCGCGGCACGCCGTTCCTGGTGCAGGTGTTCCTCCTCTACTACGGCGGCCCGTTCATCGGCCTCTCGCTCGACAACATCCCCGCCGGCATCCTCGCGCTCTCGATCTACGCCTCGGCCTACTACTCCGAGCTCTGGCGCGCCGGCTTCTACGCCATCCCCAAGGGCCACATCGAGGCCGCCGACTGCGTCGGCCTCTCGCCGGTGCAGACGATGACCCGCATCATCCTGCCGGAGATGACCATGCTGATGCTGCCGGCGATGGTGAACATGACGATCCTGATGCTGAAGGAGACCGCGATCCTGTCGATCATCTCGGTGCCCGAGCTGACGCTGACCGTCAGCGCGCTCGGCACCCAGTACTACGCCTTCGTCGAGGGCTTCACCGTGCTGGCGCTCATCTACTGGGGCCTCGTCGAGCTCTGCGGCACCGCCGGCCGCTACGCCGAGGCGCGCCTCGCGAAGTACCGCTTCGCATGACGCCGGCCGTCCGCACCATCGACCTCGTCAAGAGCATTCGGGACCACCCGCGTCCTCGACGGCATCTCGCTCGCCGTGCCGCGCGGCGAGACCACCTGCATCATCGGCCCCTCGGGCTCGGGCAAGAGCACGCTCCTGCGCTGCGTCGCGTTCCTGGAAGAGGCGACCGACGGCTTCATCGAGATCGACGGCGAGCCGCTCGGCTTCGCCCCCGGCCCATCCGGCCGGGTGCGCCTGCCCGCCTCGGCGATCCGCAGCGTGCGCAGCCACGTCGGCATGGTGTTCCAGCAGTTCAACCTCTGGCCGCACATGACTGCCCTCGGCAACGTCGCCGAGGCGCTGATCCGCGTCCACCGCCTCCGCCGCCGCGACGCCGAGGCCCGCGCCATGACCCGGCTCGAGGCCGTCGGCCTCGGCCACCGCGCCGGCCACTACCCGAGCGAGCTCTCCGGCGGCCAGCAGCAGCGCGTGGCCATCGCCCGCGCCCTGGCGCTCGAGCCGCAGATCCTGCTCTTCGACGAGCCGACCTCCTCGCTCGACCCCGAGCTCACCGGCGAGGTCCTCAACGTCATGCGCGAGCTCGCGGTCAGCGGCATCACCATGCTCGTCGTCACCCACGAGATCGGCTTCGCCGCCTCGGTCGCCTCGCGCATCGTCTTTCTCGACCACGGCAAGGTGCTCGTCGAGGGCGAGCCCGCCACCGTCTTCGGCAAACCGCGCCACCCCCGCATCGACCAGTTCCTCGAAACCTACCTCGACCGCGGCGCCGCGACCCTGCTCTAGGCCGCGTACGTCATCGAACTCCGCAGGCGTTCAGCGGGATCGCTCCCCTTTGCGCGCCAGGAGCGGACTTTCGCACGCAGGTCTCGGCGGCCCGACGAGCCGAAGCACTGCTTCGGCCGGGCCGTTCGCCGAAGCGCGTGAGCGCTGAGGCGAAGAGGGGTGCGGCCTGCTCCGAACGGCGCAATCCGAGCGCGGTCGCCCCGCGGACGCGGAACGCGGCCGCCCGCGCGGGGGCGGCCGCGGTCGGATTTGTCGACGGCCAAATCCGACAGGGCCGCACCGTTCCGCGAGGGCGACGCGCCGGCCGCGCTTGGGCCGACAGCCACCATCGCGATCGCGGCGCCGGGATCGAACTTTCACCGGGGTCTCGCCGCTGCGGCGCACGGCAGGCTAGGATGCGCGGCATGGGCAACCCGGAAAGACCTCGAATCGTCGTTGTCGGTGGCGGCTTCGGCGGCCTCGCCGCCGTCAACCGGCTGAAGCGGCTCGATGCCGCGATCACCTTCATCGACCGGCGCAACCATCACCTCTTCCAGCCGCTGCTCTACCAGGTCGCCACCACCTCGCTCAGCCCGTCCGAGATCGCCTGGCCGATCCGCCAGCTCGTCCACCGCCGGCCGCACGTGACGACGCTGCTCGCCACCGTCACCGGCGTCGACACCGCCGCGCGGACCGTCCAGCTCGACGACGGCATGAGGGTGCCGTTCGACTATCTGATCATCGCCACCGGCGCGCACCACGCCTACTTCGGCCACGACGAATGGGAGCCGTTCGCGCCGGGCCTCAAGACGCTCGAGGACGCCACGGCGATGCGGGCGCGGCTGCTCCTCGCCTTCGAGCGGGCCGAGATCGAGCCCGACCCCGACGCCCGCCGCGCGCTCCTCACCTTCGTCATCATCGGTGCCGGGCCGACCGGGGTCGAGCTCGCCGGCGCGATCGTCGAGCTGGCGCGCATCACCCTCAAGGGCGACTTCCGCCACATCCACCCCGAGGACGCCCGCGTCGTGCTGATCGAAGGCGGCAAGCGGGTGCTCGCCAACTTCAAGCCGGAGATGTCCGCCTACGCCGAGCGCGCGCTGAAGGAGCTCGGCGTCGAGGTCGTCCTCGGCGAGATGGTGACGAACGTTCACGCGGACGGCGTCGACTACGGCGGCAAGACGCTCCGGGCCGGCACGATCCTCTGGGCGGCGGGAGTCCTCGCCTCGCCGGCCGCGAAGTGGCTCGGCGTCGAGGCCGACCGGGCCGGGCGGATCAAGGTCAACCCCGACCTCAGCGTCCCGGGCCACCCGGAGATCTTCGCCGTCGGCGACACCGTCGCCATCACCATGCCCGACGGCAAGCCGGTGCCCGGCATCGGCGACGCCGCCAAGCAGGGCGGCAGCCACGCCGCACGCGTGATCGCAGCCCGGCTCGGCGGCGATACCCGCGCCATGCCGTTCCGCTACCACCACCTCGGCGACATCGCCACCATCGGCCGCAGCCGGGCGCTGATCGACTTCGGCTGGCTGCGGCTGACCGGCTGGATCGGCTGGTGGGCCTGGGGCCTCGCCCACATCTACTTCCTGATCGGCATCAAGAACCGGCTCTTCATCGCGCTGAGCTGGCTCTGGACCTACGTCACGGGCCGCCGCAGCGCCCGGCTGATCACCCGCGACGCCGCCCCCGAGCAGACCTAGGCCGGCACCAGCGCCTCGAGTTCCGGCAGGAGCACCACGCTCTCCTGCTCGTTGGGGTCGGTCCGCGCGATCACCACGGTGCAGGGCGCGGCCGAGCGGTTCGCCGGCAGGTGCGGCACCCCGGCGGGGATGTAGACCATCTCGCCTTCGCGGATCACTGCATGGTGCTGCAGCCGGTCGCCGTACCACATCTCCGATTCGCCCTTCAGCGCATAGATCGCCGTCTCGTGGCTCTCGTGCATGTGCGCTTTCGCGCGGTCCCCCGGCTGCAGCGTCAGGAGGTGCATGCAGATGCCAAGCGCCCCCGCCGTCTCCGCCGAGATGCCCGCGGTGTAGGTGAAGCCCTGCTTGCCGGCATAGCGCTCGCCCGGACGGATGATCCGGCACTTCTGCTCCTGTTCCGGCTCGGCCATGGCCTCTCTCCCAATGATGCCCGCGCGAATACTCTCGCGTCTGGCGGCGACCGGCAACAGGAATGCGCGACCTCCTCCGCAAGGCCTGCGGAGGCGCTTCGCCCAGCCGAGTTCGGAACGCGGCGGTGGCGGTCGTGTTGACTCCGCAGACACCGTTGCAAGGGAGCCTCACAATGAAAAGCCTCATCGCAGTCATGCTCGCCGCGTCCCTCGGCGCTCCCGCCTGGGCCGCTCAGCCGAGTTTCACCGCGCAACAGCCGACCGCAGAGAACGCCGCCCTGATCACGCCCGTGACCTTCGTCGAGAAGGCCACCTCGTCGGGGCAGTTCGAGATCCAATCCAGCAAGATCGCGCTCGACAAGGCGCAGAGCGACGACGTGCGCGCGTTCGCGCAGCGGATGATCGACGATCACACCGCCGCGGCCAAGAAACTGGCCGACGCAGCCAAGGCCGAGGGCGTCCTCGTCCCCGAGCCGTTCCTCACCGCCGAGGAGCAGGCCGAGATCGACAAGCTCTCGGCGGCCGACGGCAACACCTTCGACACGCTCTACGCCGACATGCAGGTCAAGGCCCACGAGGCGGCCGTTCAGCTCTTCCAGACCTACGCCACCAAAGGCGGGGAGCTTGGAAGCTTCGCCCAGAACACCTTGCCGACGCTCAAGGATCATTATCAGGCGGCTCAGGACCTTCAGGGCTAGCTGGGCGGCGGCGCGCCACGCGCGCGGGATTGCGCCGGTCAGGCGCTTCGCCTAAATCGGCGGGGCCCTTGCCCCGGAGCCTCCCGCGATGCGCTTGACCCGCTACTTCCTGCCGATCCTGCGCGAGACGCCGGCCGAGGCGCAGATCGCCAGCCACCGGCTGATGCTGCGGGCCGGCATGATCCGCCAAGCCTCGGCCGGGATCTACTCGTGGCTGCCGCTCGGCTTCAAGGTGCTCTCCCGCATCGAGGAGATCGTGCATCAGGAGCAGCAGCGCGCCGGTCACATCCCGCTCCTCATGCCGACGCTGCAGTCGGCCGACCTCTGGCGCGAGAGCGGCCGCTACGACGACTACGGCGCCGAGATGCTGCGCATCAAGGACCGCCACCAGCGCGACATGCTCTACGGCCCGACCAACGAGGAGCTGATCACCGACATCTTCCGCTCGGCGGTCTCCTCCTACAAGGAGCTGCCGCTGACGCTCTACCACATCCAGTGGAAGTTCCGCGACGAGGTCCGCCCCCGCTTCGGCGTGATGCGAGGCCGCGAGTTCCTGATGAAGGACGGCTACACCTTCGACCTCACCGTCGAGGACGCGATCCACGCCTACAACCGCCACATGGTCAGCTACCTGCGGACCTACGAGCGCATGGGGCTGAAGGCGATCCCGATGAAGGCCGACACCGGCCCGATCGGCGGCGACTATTCCCACGAGTTCCTCGTCCTCGCCCCCACCGGCGAAAGCGCGGTCTTCTACGACCGCGCCGTCACCGACCTCACGCTCGGCGACCGCGCCGTCGACTTCGCCGACAAGGCCGCGGTTGCCGAGATCGTCGAGACCTGGACCGCGCCCTACGCCCGCACCGACGAGCGCCACGATCCGGACGCCTTCGCCGAGGTCCCCGCGGACCGCCGCATCGAGGGCCGCGGCATCGAGGTCGGCCAGATCTTCTTCTTCGGCACCAAGTATTCCGAGCCGATGAAGGCCGTGGTGGTCAACGAGGCCGGCGAGCGCGTGCCGGTGCAGATGGGCTCGCACGGCATCGGCGTGTCGCGCCTCGTCGGCGCGATCATCGAGGCCAGCCACGACGACAAGGGCATCATCTGGCCCGAAGGCGTCACCCCGTTCGGCGTCGGCATCGTCAACCTGCGCCAGGGCGACGCCGCCGCCGATGCCGCCTGCGAAACCCTCTACGCCGCGCTGACCGCCGCCGGCGTCGACCCGCTCTACGACGACCGCGACGAACGCGCCGGCGCCAAGTTCGCCACCATGGACCTGATCGGCCTGCCGTGGCGGATCACCGTCGGCCCGCGCGGCCTCGCCGCCGGCACCGTCGAGCTCACCTCCCGCCGCACCGGCGGAAGCGAGGAAATGAGCCTGGACGCGGCCGTGGCCCGCTGCGCGGCGATCTATCGCGGCCTCTGAACCGGCTCGCCCGCGTCCCGATCCGGACCGCAGTTTGCGGCAGATCAAGGCGGCCGGCCGCCACCCATGCCATGCTCCGGGAGAATCGACGGGGGACCGGCCATGGCGCTGAGCAGCGAAGATATCCGGCTGGTGCGCGACAGCCTTCCGCTGATCCGGGAACACGTCGAGCCGGCGTCGATGCTCTTCTACGACAACCTCTTCGCGGTCGCCCCGGAGCTGCGCACGCTCTTCCGGCCCGACCTCGCCGGCCAGGGCATGCGCTTCTTGAGCACCCTGACCACCATCGCCGACCTTCTCACCGACCCCGAGGCGCTGGCCGAGGAACTCGATGACCTCGCCGCGGCGCATGCCAGCCTCGGCATCCGCGCCGCCGACTTCACGCCGATGGGCAGCGCGCTGCTGGTGACGCTCGGCGAGACGCTCGGCCCCGGCTTCACCGTGCGGCTGCAGCAGGCATGGCGCGCCGCCTACGACCACTTTGCCGAAGAGATGATCGCCCGCGGCGAGTTCCCCTGAGTCCGCGCATCGGCAGGTCCAGCCAAGGGCGGAATACCAGCCGACGGTGAAGCCTCCCTCGGACTCGCCCGAAGCGAACCCTTGACGCGCCCCCGCGCCGGGTCTACTTCCCGCCCCGACTCCGGAGAGTACCCCTGCCCTCCGGTCCTGTGAATGCCAGGATCGCCGTCGGTCAGCGCGTTGCGCCCACCGGCGCGATCCTCGTTTGAGGAAGGTGGCGCGCGCATGTTCGAGACCCTCAGCGACCGGCTCTCCGGCGTCTTCGGCACGCTCACCCGCCAGGGCGCGCTGACCGACGAGGACATCTCGACCGCGCTGCGCGAGGTCCGCACAGCCCTCCTCGAAGCCGACGTCTCGCTGCCGGTCGCGCGCGACTTCGTCAAGACCGTCACCGAGAAGGCCCGCGGCCAGGCCGTCACCAAGTCGGTCACCCCCGGCCAGCAGGTCGTCAAGATCGTCCACGACGCGCTGATCGACATGCTGCGCGGCGAAGGCGAGCCCGGCCACCTGCGCATCGACAGCCCGCCCGCGCCGATCCTGATGGTCGGCCTGCAGGGCTCGGGCAAGACCACCACCACGGCGAAGCTCGCCCGCCGCCTCAAGGAGCGCGAAGGCAAGCGGGTGCTGATGGCCTCGCTCGACACCCGCCGCCCCGCCGCGATGGAGCAGCTCGCCATCCTCGGGCTCCAGATCGGCGTCGACACCCTGCCGATCGTCGCGGGCCAGGACGCCGTCGCGATCGCCAGGCGCGCCCGCCAGCAGGCGACCCTCGGCGGCTACGACGTCGTCATGCTCGACACCGCCGGCCGCCTGCACGTCGACGACGAGCTGATGGCCGAGGTCGCCGCCGTCCGCGACGCCACCAAGCCGCACGAGACCCTCCTCGTCGTCGACGGCCTCACCGGCCAGGACGCCGTCAACGTCGCCACCGAGTTCGAGGCGCGCGTCGGCGTCTCCGGCGTCATCCTCACCCGCATGGACGGCGACGGCCGCGGCGGCGCCGCGCTCTCGATGCGCGCCGTCACCGGCAAGCCGATCAAGTTCGTCGGCCTCGGCGAAAAGCTCGACGCGCTCGAGGAATTCCACCCCGACCGCATCGCCGGCCGCATCCTCGGCATGGGCGACATCGTCGCCCTCGTCGAGAAGGCGCAGGAGACCCTCGAGGCCGAAGCCGCCGAGCGGATGATGAAGCGGTTCCAGAAAGGCCAGTTCAACATGAACGACCTCAAGGGCCAGCTGCAGCAGATGCAGAAGATGGGCGGGATGTCCGGCGTCATGGGCATGCTGCCCGGCATGGGCAAGATGTCGAAGCAGATGGACGAGGCCGGCATCGACGACCGCATGCTCCGCCGCCAGATCGCGCTGATCAATTCGATGACCAAGAAGGAGCGGCGCGCCCCCGACCTTCTCCAGGCGAGCCGCAAGCGCCGCATCGCCGCCGGCGCCGGCCTCGAGGTGCAGGAGCTCAACCGGCTCCTCAAGATGCACCGGCAGATGGCCGACGCGATGAAGAAGATGAGCGGCATGGGCAAGAAGGGCCTCTTGCGCGGCGGCCTCGGCGCGCTCCTCGGCAAGGGCGGCGCGGGCATGCCGGCGATGCCCGGCGGCAACCCCGGCGCCATGCCCGGCGGCGCCGTCCCGCCCGGCCTGGCGCTGCCCCCGGGCCTCAGCGGCCTCGCCCGCAAGAAATGACCGCCGTTCCCACCCTGCGCACGCCGCGGCTGATCCTGCGCGCGCCGCGCGTCGAGGACTTCGAAGGCTATGCCGCCTTCTTCGCCTCCGAGCGCGCGGTCTGGGAAGACGGCCCGCTGCCGCGCAGCCAGGCCTGGTCCGAGTTCGCGGCCGCCGCCGGCGCCTGGGTGCTGCGCGGCTTCGGCCCGCTCTCGATGACCGACCGCGCCTCGGGCCGCTACCTCGGCGAGGTCGGCCTCTACCAGCCGGCGCACTACCCCGAGCCCGAGATCGGCTGGATCGTCGTCGCCGAGGCCGAAGGCAAGGGCCTCGCCCAGGAAGCGGCGCGCGCGCTCCGCGCCTGGGCCTACCGCCGGCTCGGCCTCAGGACGCTCGTCAGCTACATCGCCGCCGGCAACGCCCGCTCGATCCGTCTCGCCGAGCGGCTCGGCGCCGTCGCCGACCCGCTCGCGCCGAGCTGCGATCCCGGCGCCACGGTCTGGCGCCACCCCGGCCCGGAGGCGCTGCCATGACCGTGGCCCCGCGACTTGAGACCGAGCGCCTCGTCCTCCGCCCGCAGCGGATGGACGACTTCCCGCTGTTCGCGGCATTCTTCGCCGACGAGAGGTCGCGCTTCGTCGGCGGTCCGCTGTCGCCGGCGCGCGCCTGGCAGGGCTTCGCCAGCGACACCGGCTCCTGGGCGCTGATGGGCTTCGGCGGCTGGGCGGTCGAGGAAAGCGCGACCGGCGCCTTGGCCGGCCAGGTCGCGCTCAGCGCGCCGCCGCACTTTCCCGAGCGCGAGGTCGGCTGGATTCTCATGCCCGGCTTCGAGGGCCGGGGCTACGCCACCGAAGCCGCGCGCGCCGCCCGCGCCTTCGCCTACGACAGCCTCGGCTGGACCACCGCGGTCAGCTATATCGACCCTGGGAACGTGAGCTCGATCGCAGTCGCCCGCCGGCTCGGCTGCACCGACGATCCGGAAGCCGAACCGCTTCACCCCGGCGATCTCGTGTTCCGCCATCCCGCCCCGGAGACGCCGCGATGACGCTGTCCGACCCCGTCCGCCGCGCCGCCGAGCTGCTGCGCAGCCACCGCGACTCGATCGACCGCCTCGACGCGATCCTCGTCTTCACGCTGGCCGAGCGGTTCAAGCAGACCCAGGTGGTCGGCGCGCTCAAGGCCGAGCATGGGCTGCCGCCGTCCGATCCGGTCCGCGAGAGCGAGCAGATCGCCCGGCTGGAGCGCCTGTCGCAGGAGGCCGACCTCGACCCCGCCTTCACCCGCAAATTCCTGAACTTCATCATCAGCGAAGTCATCAGGCACCACGAGAACCATCTCGACAACCGCCCCGGGCCGCACGGCAACGGCGCACTCACCCAAGGAGACTGACAATGGCCATGAAGATCCGGCTCGCCCGCGGCGGGTCCAAGAAGCGCCCGCACTACTCGATCGTCGCCGCCGACAGCCGCTCGGCCCGCGACGGCCGCTTCATCGAGAAGCTCGGCACCTACGACCCGCTACTCCCCAAGGACGACGAAGGCCGCGTCAAGCTCGACCTCGAGCGCACCCAGTACTGGCTCGGCCAGGGCGCGCAGGCGACCGATCGCGTCGCCCGCTTCCTGGAGGCCGCCGGCGTCGCCGAGAAGAAGACCCGCGCCAACCTCAAGTCCGGCCAGCCCGGCAAGGCTGCGCTGGAGCGCGCCAAGGCGCGTTCCGACAAGGCCGCCGCGGCGGCAGCCGAAGCGCCGGCGGAATAAGGCCTGCCACTGGCGATGAGCGGCCCCTGGATCGCGGTCGCCTCGGCCGATCACGTCGCAGCCGGGGTGCGCGCGGGCGTCTTCGCCTGCTCGCACGGCCGCGGCGAGGCCGTCGCGCGCCCGCGCCGCGGCGACCGCTTCGCCTACTACGCCCCGCGCGAGCGGATGGGCGAAGGCGCGCCGGTCCAGGCCTTCGTGGCACTCGGCCACATCCTCGACGACGCGCCCGCGCCGCACGACCTCGGCGGCTTTTGCGCCAGCGTCCGCCGCGCCGGCTACGACGTCGTGGCGACCGCGCCGGTGCGCCCGCTCCTCGACCGGCTCGGCTTCGTGCGCGACCCGCGGCACTGGGGAATGGCGTTCCGCCGCGGCCTCTTCGCCGTGGCACCCGAGGACTTCGCCGTCATCGAGGCGGCGCTCACGACGGCCTCACGGCGGCCCGCGATGGCTGAGCCGGCCGGCCATGTCTGCGTCGGCGCCATCGCCGGCGGCTTCGGCGTGCAGGGCGAGGTGCGGCTCAAGTCGTTCTGCGCCGATCCCGCCGCGATCGCCGGCTACGCCCCGCTCGTCACCGAGGACGGCCGCAGCTTCGGCGTCAGGCTGCTGCGGCCGATCACCGGCGCCTTCGCCGCGCGCCTGACCGGCGTCGCCACGCGCGAAGCGGCCGAGGCGCTGAAGGGCACCCGGCTCTACGCCCCGCGCGACCGGCTGCCGCCGCTGCCCGAGGACGAGTTCTACCACACCGACCTGATCGGTCTCGCGGTGGTCGACACCGGCGGCGCAACCCTCGGATCGGTCCGCGCCGTCCTCGACCACGGCGCCGGCGCCATCCTCGAGATCGCGCGCCCAGGCCTGCCCGACCTGCTCCTGCCCTTCACCCGCGCCGCCGTCCCGACCGTCGATCTCGCCGCCGGCCGCCTCGTCGCCGACCCGCCCGAAGGCCTCGCGGAGCCGGCGCCCGACCGATGACAGCGCCACGCCGCCACCCTCTCTTCCGGGTTTCATACTGGCTTGCTAACCTGGAGAGCAGTCGAGATGCGCCCACAGGCGCATCTCCACCAAAGCAACAATGCGCGCACCGCGCGCTCCTTGAAGGCGGCAAAGGCCGCCCGCGGCGCCAGCCGCGCCACATGGTGCGCCAAGCAAAGCCGAGCAAAATTAATAATCATGAACGTCTTTTATAACAATGGTTTACCTCTAGTTTCACGTGCGAAATGCCGGCATTTCGCACCATGACGACCCCGTGGACCGCCCGCGTCCTTACGCTTTTCCCCGAGATGTTCCCCGGCCCGCTCGGCCACTCGCTGACCGGCCGCGCGCTCGCCGACGGCCTCTGGCGGCTCGAGGCGCGCGACATCCGCGACGTCGCGACCGACCGTCACCGCAGCGTCGACGACACGCCGGCGGGCGGCGGTGCCGGGATGGTGCTGCGCGCCGACATCGCCGCGGCCGCACTCGACGCGGCCGACGCCGGCCTGCCCCGCACCGAATGGCCGGTCATCTACCTCTCGCCGCGCGGCGGCCGCTTCGACCAGGCCCGCGCCCGCGCCCTCGCGGCCGGCCGCGGCGTGACGCTGCTCTGCGGCCGCTTCGAGGGCATCGACGAGCGGGTGCTCGAGGCGCGCGAGGTCGAGGAGGTCAGCCTCGGCGACTTCGTCCTGACCGGCGGCGAGATCGCCGCGCAGGCCTTGATCGACGCCTGCGTTCGGCTTATACCCCGGGTCCTCGGCAATTCCAGCTCGACGGTGGAGGAGAGTTTCTCCACCGGCCTTTTGGAGTTTCCGCACTACACACGCCCGACCGAATGGGAAGGTCTGCGGATACCCGAGGTTCTCCTCTCGGGACATCACGGACGCATCGCCGAATGGCGGCGCACCCAGGCGGAACGGCTGACACGGAACCGTCGTCCCGACCTCTGGCGGGCCTACGCGGCCAAAACCGCGCAGCCGGACCCGACAGGAGAGGCAGAGCTCTCGGACGCGCACACCACCGCCGCAACAGGCGGGCATCAGAAGGACGAAAGCGATGAACCTGATCGCTGAGATCGAGGCCGAGCAGATCAAGGCGCTCGGCAAGGACATCCCCGACTTCGCCGCCGGCGACACGCTGCGCGTCGGCTTCAAGGTCACCGAGGGCACCCGCAGCCGCGTGCAGGCCTACGAAGGCGTCTGCATCGCCCGCAACAACGGCTCGGGCATCGCCGCCAGCTTCACCGTGCGCAAGATCAGCTTCGGCGAAGGCGTCGAGCGCGTCTTCCCGCTGCACTCGCCGAACATCGATTCGATCACCGTGGTCCGCCGCGGCAAGGTCCGCCGCGCCAAGCTCTACTACCTGCGCGATCGTCGCGGCAAATCCGCCCGGATCAGCGAGAAGACCAACTACCGCGAAAAGACCGAGAGCTGAGGATCAAAGCCATGAAGCAGGGCATCCACCCGGACTACCACACCATCGAGGTCAAGCTCGTCGACGGCTCGACCTACACCACCCGCTCGACCTACGGCAAGGAAGGCGACACGCTGTCGCTCGAGATCGACCCGTCGGCGCACCCCGCCTGGACCGGCGGCTCGCACAAGCTGATGGACACCGGCGGCCGCGTCTCGAAGTTCAAGAAGAAGTACGAAGGCCTCGGCTTCTGAGCCTTCCGGGAAGCCGCGCACGCGGCTTCCCCCCACCGTCCCGGCGACCCTTCCCGCCGATTTTCCAGCCCGCGTTGTGACCTGGGTTACAGCCCCCTTCGCGCGTTGGGGCGAATATCCTTCCGCAACTGAGACCGGCCGCACCGGGACACTCCCGTCCCGCGCAGCAACGGTCCGGGCGGGAAGGAGACGGCGCCATGCTTGGGATCGGTGCGCAAAGGGCAACCGCGGGGTCGCGCGGCGCCGGCTATCGGCGTTCAAACGGCATCTTCGCTCTCGGCTCCAGCGGCGTTCCGGCGATCGGCTGGACGGCACTGACCGATCGGCTCTCCGGCCCCGGCGGCTACTACAACATCGGCAACGCGCTAGGCCTCTTCGGCGGCATCGCCCTCTCGATTGCCGCAGCGAGCGGCGGCGAAGGCGCGGACCTGCAGGTCGGCGCCCGGGCGGCATTCGACTATCTCGCCGGCAACGCCAGCGCGGCTTGCGTCAGCCTCGCGATGCTGGTCTTCTTCTGGAGCGGCGAGGCCTATCGCCGCGCCTGGGCCAAGGGGTCCCCGCCGGTCGCGCGCCTGAATGCCCGCGGCGACCTGCTCTCGGGCTTCGGCGCGCTGCTGCTGGGCCTCGGCCTCCTGCTCGTGGGCCAGCCGCTGCTGGCTGCAAGCTCGGGTCTGCTGCATGCCCTCGGCAAGTTCGGCAGCGCCTTGCACCCGGCCCGCATTCCGCACGGCTCCTGGCCCGACCCCTGCCGCAGCACCGTCCTGGTAAGCCGGCTCCCCGCGCTCGTCCTGCTGACAATGGCTTTGGTCGCCGCGCTTGCGGCGCCCGGCGGACCCTCGGCGATCGCGGTGGCCTCTCCCGCGCTGCTGCTCGTCTGCTACCTGATCTGGATCAAGGCCGACCTGATGCTCTTTCGAGGCTAGTGACGTCGCGGGAAAATCGCTTCCGGGAATCGCCGCGATCGTCTAAATCTGGTGGCGCGCTCCGGCAAAGGGCGCGCCATTTGGTTTCTCGCAAAGGCTCACGGCATGGCGCGGCTGATCGTGATGGGGAACGAGAAAGGCGGCTCGGGCAAATCGACCACCGCGATGCACCTGATCACCGCCTTGGCCCGCGCCGGCCATACCGTCGGCGCCCTCGATCTCGACCTGCGCCAGAAGAGCCTGTTTCGCTACCTCGACAACCGTCAGGATTACATGGCCCGCCACGACATCGTGCTGCCGATGCCCCGGCGGATCGATCTCGAGGCGAGCACCCGTGACAGCCGCGCCGAGGCCGAGGCCGAAGAGCAGGATCGCTTCCGGGCGGCGCTCGCCGAGCTTGCACCTTGCGACACCATCGTGGTCGATTGCCCCGGCTCGTACAGCACGTACTCGCGCCTTGCGCACGCCGCCGCGGACACGCTGATCACGCCGATGAACGACAGCCTGGTCGACTTCGACATGCTGGCGCGGCTCGATCCTGCCACCGGCGGCATCACGGGACCGTCGGTCTATTCCGAGATGGTCTGGAAGGCGCGGCAGGCGCGCGCCGCCACCGGACGCCGGCAGATGGACTGGGTGGTCCTGCGCAACCGCATGGCGACGCTCGATGCCCGCAACAAGCGCCGCGTCGCCTCGGCGCTGGACGAACTCGCGCGCCGCATCGGCTTTCGCCTGATCCCGGGCTTCTCCGAGCGCGTGGTCTTTCGCGAGCTATTCCTGTCCGGCCTGACGCTGCTCGATCTGCGCGAGACCGATCCCCAGGCGATGAGCATGTCCAACATCGCCGCCCGCCAGGAGGTCCGCGACCTCGTGCGCGCCCTGGAGCTTCCTGCGGCGTCCGTCGCCGCCTGATGCGCCTGCAAGCCTGCCTCAACGGCGGCCGGACCCAACGCGAACACCCGGCGGTGCCGCTGACGCCGCAGGCACTCGCCCGCGATGCGGCGGCGACCGTGCGGGCCGGAGCCGAGTGCCTGCATCTGCATCCCCGCGACGCCCGAGGCCGCGAATCGCTAGCCGCGTCCGACGTTGCCGCGGCGCTGGCGGCGGTTCGGGCGGCGGTGCCTGCCGTTCCGGTCGGCATCAGCACCGGCGCGTGGATCGCGCCCGGCGGCCCGGCACGGCTCGCGCCGATGCGTGGCTGGAAGGTGCTGCCCGACTACGTCTCGGTCAACCTGCACGAGGCGGACGCCGACGCAATCGTCGCGCTGATGCGGGCGCGCGGCATCGGCATCGAGGCCGGCCTCTGGACCCGCGCGGCGGCCAGCCGGTTCGTCGCGACCCGGCTGCCGCGCTACAGCCTGCGCGTGCTGGTCGAGCTGCCGGACGCGACCGCGTCCGCCGCGACGGCCGAGGCGGCGGCGATCCTCGGCATTCTGGGCGCTGCGGGCGTCACCCTGCCAGTGCTCCTGCATGGCGCGGGGCAGAGCGTCTGGCCGATGATCGAGATGGCGGCGGAACGGCGGCTCGCGACGCGGGCCGGGCTGGAGGACGGCACCCATCTGCCGGGCGGCGTGCTGGCGGCGAACAACGCCGCGCTCGTTGCGGCGGCCGCCCGCATCCTCGCGAAGCCCGAGCCTCCTTGAACTCAGATCCCCGGTGCGAGCGGCAGGCAGTCCGCTTTCATCTTGGCCAGCGTCGAGCAGGCGCCGAGCGCATCGGACTGGCTCAGCCCGACGAATTGTGCGCGGTAGACCGTCACGCCCTGCATCCGGGCCGCCTCGACTCGGCGCAGCCCACCGTCGAGCTCGGGCACGTCTTTGAGCGCCGTGGTCAGGAGCTGTCGCTCCGCGTCGCCCTTGGCGCGGTAAGCTCCGAGCTGCACGCCCCAGTCGTGGCCGCCGGTGCTCCCGGCGGTGGGACCGGCGACCGCAATCGGCTCAGTCAGCGCTTGCCGCGCGGGCGGCGGAGCGGCGGCAACGGCAAAGGTCGATGCCGACCCGGTCGAGGCCACCACGACCGTCTGCTCGGTCGGTACGCTCGGCCGGGGCAATGGCCTCCCGTCCAGGGGAGCCGGACCATTGCGGGTCGCCTGTGCGGCGGTGAGTTCGGCGTTAACCTCCGCGATCGCCGCCGCGATGTTCGCGCTGTTGCGGGTAATCGCCTCGTCGTCGAGCGACCGCGGCAGCGGCAGCACGCCGGCGTCGAGAGCCGGCACCTTCGCGCTGTTCGCGATCACTGCGGTGTTGGCATCCGCCACCTTGACCTGGCGCGCCGGCACGGCGGAGGCGACCATCACCGGGCGCAGCGGCGCCGGCGGCACGATCTTTGCCGTCCTCGGCATCTCGGCGAAGCCCCGGTCCATCAGTTGCGCCACCTGCGCGTTGCGCGATGCCGTCGACTTGCCGCCGAGGAGCGCCACGATCACCCGCCGGTTGCCCCGTTGCGCCGAAGCGACGAGGTTAAACCCGGCGGCCTTGGTATAACCGGTCTTGATTCCGTCCATGCCATCATAGGCTTCGAGCATCCGCCGGTTGGTGCTCCGCACCGTCGCGATGCCGGCCGAGGTCGAGGTGCGGCCGAAGATGTTGTAATACTGGGGGAAATCGTAGATCAGCCGCCGGCCGAGGGTCGCCATGTCCCGCGCGGTGGTCATGTGACCCGGCGTGGTCAGGCCGTTTGCGTTCTTGAAGGTGGTGTTCGTCATCCCCATCGCGCGGGCGTACTGGTTCATCATCGTTGCGAAGGCCGGGATCGACCCGGCCACCGCCTCGCCCATCGCGGACGCAGCGTCGTTGGCCGACTTGATGGCGGCGGCGCGAATGAGGTAGCGCAACTCAATCTGCTGGCCGGGCTTCAGGCCCAGTCGCGAGGGCGGCTCGCTCGCGGCATACCTGGAGACCGTGATCTTCTGGTCGAGCGACATCCGACCGCGCTGCAGCTGATCGAAGACGATGTAGAGCGTCATCATCTTGGTCAGTGACGCCGGATGGACCCGAGTATCGGCATTGCTGGCTTCGAGCACCTTGCCGGTCCGGGCGTCCATCACCAAAGTTGCGAGTTGCTGCGCCTGTGCGGCGGCGCTGAAAAACAGGAAGCCAACGGCGAGAATCACCCCGCGCGACACGGTCTGGTACATCACTGCCTCCGGCGCTTGCCGCGCCTTGCCTCGGGTTTATCGCAAAGGCTAGCCGCCCATTGCTTTATTTTTCGTTAAGTTAGCATGAGAGTCTGGGCTCGAAAACACTTTTGTTTCAAGGGGTGCCCGGAGGCGGCTCAGGTGTGTCTTTCCTGACAATGTTGCAGTGCGGCAAAAACTATTGACGCACCGCAGCATAAACCCTATATCGCTTGCATCGAAATGCAGTGACACCGGAGAACCACAATGACCACGCGCACCGCCGCCAAGACCACCGAAACCGCTGACAAGGCAATGGACGTTTCGAGCAACATGATGCAGGGCGCCGCTTCGAAGGCCGAGACCTTCGTGGCCGACACCCAGAAGACCGTGACCGAGCAGTTCGAAAAGCTGTCCAAGAGCTTCGAGGGCCTCACCGCCTTCAGCCAGGAGAACGTCGACGCGTTCGTGAAGTCGTCCGAAATCGCCGCGAAGGCGGCCGAGGGGATCGGCACCGAGATCAGCGCCTACTCCAAGAAGGCCTTCGAGGACGGCGTCGCCGCCGCGCAGGACCTCGCGTCCGCCAAGACGATGACCGAACTCTTCGAGAAGCAGACCTCCTACGCGCAGAGCGCGCTCGAGGGTTTCGTCAGCCAGGCCACCAAGATGAACGAGATCTACGTGGCCGCCGCCAAGGACATCACCGCCCCGCTCGGCGCCCGCGTCACCGCGGCGACCGAGAAGATGAAGTCCTTCAGCCTTTAAGCCGGTACGCCTTCGCGGGCGCTGCTCCTCCCTGGCAGTCCGCACTGGTGTGAGTATCGATTGTCTCCCCGGCGACCTCGTGTCGCCGGGGCTTTTCGTTGTGTGGCGAAAGCGGGCGATCGCCCTTTCGGCCTGCCGCGAGGGCCGGCAGTCGCCCTCGGCCCCTTTCATAATCCGGCCGATGGAATATATTGGTGCGACAGAGCCTTCCGGTTTCTTGCTTTGAGCCCCAGGATGAGTGCGTCGGACCCGAAATCCCCAGGCGGCAGCGCTGGCGTCCTGACCAAGACGCGCACCAGGACACAGCGCCCTCCGCTCTACAAGGTCATGCTGCTGAACGACGATTACACGCCGATGGAATTCGTCGTGCACGTCCTCGAGCGGTTTTTCGGCGTCGATCACCAGCAGGCGATCGCGATCATGCTGACCGTCCATCGCAAGGGTCTGGCCGTCGTCGGCGTGTTCTCCTTCGAGATCGCCGAGACGAAGGTGACCCAGGTGATGGACTACGCCCGTCGGAACCAGCACCCCCTGCAGTGCACCATGGAAAAGGAATAACGCCGCGCCACGGGCCTCCGGCATGCAAGGCATCGACCGTCTGGCGGTCGCGGTGCAAGCGCGTGCGCTCCCGCTCCCGGCCGAGGGAACGGTGCTGGTGCTGCGGGCGACGCCGTCGCCCTTCCTCGATCTGGTCCCGCCCGAGCAGCTCCGGTGCGAGCAGACCTTCAGGCCGGATCACGACGCGCTCGCCGCGCGCGGGCATGCCGTGTCGGCAAAGGCCGAAGGACCCGCGGCCATGGTCGTGGTCAACCTCACGCGCAGCCGGACCGAGACTCTCGGAAACATCGCCCGGGGCATCGGCCTTCTCGATCCCGGCGGCACGCTGGTGATTGCCGGCGCCAAGAGCGACGGCGTCGACAGCGTCGCGCGGATGGTCTCCCGCCACCTCACGGTCGAAGGAACCTTCGTCAAGGCGCACGGCCGGGTCGTCTGGCTGCTGCGCCCCGAAACCTTGCCGTCCGCGGTCGAGAAATGGGAGCGCGATGCCCTCCCCAGGGAGAATGCCGACGGCTTCCTGACCGGTCCGGGGATGTTCTCGCCCGATCACGCCGATCCGGGCAGCCGACGGCTCGCGGCCGAACTGGACGGCCGCCTCAGCGGTCGGGTCGCCGATCTCGGCGCCGGATGGGGCTGGCTGACCGCCGCGGCGCTCGAGCGCGCCGCCGGCATCACCGAGATCGACCTCTACGAGGCCGAGGCGCTGGCGCTCGATGCCGCGCGCGCCAACGTTCCGGACCGCGCGCGCCAGCTTTCACTGGACCGACGCCACCGGCCTCGGCGCCGGCGTCCCGCTTTATGACGCCGTCATCGCCAATCCGCCGTTCCATCAGGGCCGCGCCGCGGAGCCCGACCTCGGCGCTGCCTTCATCGTCGCCGCCGCGCGCATCCTGAAGCCTTCCGGCAAGCTCATGATGGTAGCGAACCGCCAGCTCCCCTACGAAGCCACGCTGACCGCCGCCTTCCGCCACTGGGCGAAACTGGCCGAAAACGGCATTTACAAGGTGCTCTGCGCCGAACGGCCGCGCCATGGATGACCCCAACGCACCCGTGCCGCCCCTCGCGCTCCTGCGGGCGAACCTGCGGATGGTCGCGGCTCTGCAGGCGACGGTGACCTACCACGAGGCGGCGCGCGGGATCGATCTGACCCCGCCGCACGTGATCCATACCGTCACCGGCCTTCTGGAAACCCTGATGGAGGAGGACGCCGCGGAGGGTCATCCCTTCATCGCGGCCATGGTGGTCAGCCGTGCGCGCGACGGGCTGCCGGCGCCGGGCTTCTTTCAGACCGCCGCCCGGCTCGGCCGTTATCAAGGCGACCCATGGAGCGCCGAGGCGATGGCATGGCACGCGGCGGAGCTTGCGCTTGCCCATGCGTTCCACGCCACCCCGCCCGCATGAGGACCCGATGACCGATCCCGTCGCACTGACCGCATCCCTGATCCGCTGCCCCTCGGTCACCCCGGCCGAAGGCGGCGCCATCGTCCTTCTGGAGGGGCTGCTCGCGGCCGCGGGCTTCCGCACCGTGCGCACCGACCGCAACGGCGTCGCCAACCTCTTCGCGCGATGGGGAACCGAAAGCCCCGTCCTGGGCTTCAACGGCCACACCGACGTGGTTCCGCCGGGCGACGCCGCGGCCTGGCGGCACGACCCGTTTGCCGCAACCATCGAGAACGGCACGCTCTACGGGCGCGGTGCGGCCGACATGAAATCCGCCGTCGCTGCTTTCGTCGCCGCCGCCATCGACTTCGTCGCCGCCACCCCGCCCGCGGGCAGCGTGGTGCTCACGATCACCGGCGACGAGGAGGGCGTCAGCACCGACGGCACCCTCGCGATCCTCGACTGGATGGCTGCCCATGGCGAGCGCATGGACCACTGCCTCGGCGGCGAGCCGACCTGTCCGACCCGCATGGGCGAGATGATCAAGATCGGCCGCCGCGGCGCAATGACCGCCCGCCTCACCGCCACCGGCAGGCAGGGCCACACCGCCTACCCCCAGCGCGCGGTGAATCCGCTGCCGGCGCTGGTTCGCCTGCTCGACCGCCTGGCGAGCCGCACGCTCGACGCCGGCACCGGGCATTTCGACCCGTCGACCCTTGCGATCACCACCATCGACGTGGGCAACCCCGCCGCCAACGTGATCCCCGCCGAGGCCCGGGCCACGGTGAACATCCGCTTCAACGACGCCCACACCGCGCAATCGCTGTCCGACTGGATCGACACCGAAGCCGACGGCGTGGCGAAGGAATTCGGCGTCGGCATCGCCGCGCGATTCCTGGTTTCCGGCGAGAGCTTCCTGACCGAGCCCGGCCCGTTCAGCGATCTCGTCGCCCGCGCGGTCGCCGCCGAGACCGGTGTCACTCCCGAGCTTTCCACCTCCGGCGGCACCTCGGACGCACGCTACATCAAGAACCACTGCCCGGTCGTGGAGTTCGGTCTCGTCGGCGCCACGCTGCACCAGACCGACGAGCACGTCGAGATCGCCCACATCCACCAGCTCAAGGCGATCTACACCCGCATCCTGGCCGACTACTTCGCCGGCTGAGGTTCCGCCGCGACCAGGAATACGTGCAGCGCCACACGCGGTCCCGCCATGCCTTCCTCCGGCACTCAGCGAGCGTTATCGTCACCGCCGGAGACTGACAAGCTGAGGCCGGGGGGGCGGGGGACGCATGATAACTGGGCTCGACCATTTCGTCCTGACGGTGCGTTCGCTTGACGCGAGCTGCGCCTTCTACGAGGCGGCGCTCGGGCTTCGCCGTGTCGACACGCCGCGCAATCCCACCGCCCTCGCCTTCGGCAACCAGAAGATCAACCTGCACCAAGCCGACAACACCTTCGAGCCAAAGGCTGCGACGCCGACCCCGGGCGGCGGCGACTTCTGCCTGATCACCGATGCCCCGCTCGACGCGGTCCGCGCGCGGCTCGCCGCCGCAGGCGTCGCGATCGAACTCGGCCCGGTTCCGCGTAACGGCGCGCGCGGCCCGATGACGTCGATCTACTTCCGGGACCCCGACGGCAACCTGGTCGAAGTTGCGTGCTACGGGGCGGCCTGAGCGGCAGTCCGGCCGGCCGAATCCGCTTCCCATCGCGCCCGGAATCCCCTATGGACGCGCCTCGCGGTCTTGCACCCTTGGAGGAAGGCCGCAGGTAAACTCAGGAGAAGCCACATGGCTGAGACACCAGTTCTCGAAGCCGTGGCGCGCGCAGGGGTCGGCAAGGGGGCCGCCCGCAGTGCACGTCGCGAAGGACTCGTACCGGGCGTGATCTACGGCGGCGGCGCCGACCCGCAGCCGATCAGCGTCAAGTTCAACACCCTGCTCAAACAGCTCAAGGCAGGTCGGTTCCTGTCCACCCTGATCAACGTCAAGGTCGACGGCCAGGACAACAACGTCATCTGCCGCAGCGTGCAGCGCGACGTGGTCAAGGACCTGCCGGTGCACGTCGACTTCCTGCGCCTGTCTGAGCGGTCGCGGATCGCGCTCTACATTCCGGTCGAATACATCAACCGCGAGAAATCCCCCGGCCTCAAGCGCGGCGGCGTCCTCACCGAGGTCCGCCCCGAGGTCGAGCTGATGGTGACCGCCGGCGACATTCCCGAGAAGATCGTCGTCGACCTGACCGGCACCGAGATCAACGCCACCATCCACATCTCCCAGGTAGCACTTCCCGCCGGCGCGTCGCCGACGATCACCGACCGTGACTTTGTGATCGCGAACATCCAGGCGCCGTCGGGTCTGCGCTCCGAGGAAAACGAGGCCGAGGACGAGGTCGCCGAGAGCTGATTTCTCCGCGGTTTCGTGTTAGACCATCGACGCGTCGCGGCCAGCCGCGGCGCGTCTTCATTTGCGGGCTGGAACTGGCATGAAGCTCTTCGTTGGTCTGGGCAATCCGGGACAGGAATACGCCCGCAACCGGCACAACGTCGGCTTCATGGCGGCCGACGCCATCGCGGCGGCACACGCCTTCTCGGCTTGGCGAGCCAAGTTCCAGGGCTCCGTCGCCGAGGGCCGGCTTGCAAACCAGAAGGTCCTGGCGCTCAAGCCCGGCACCTTCATGAATCTCTCCGGCGACTCCGTCCGGGCCGCCCTCCAGTTCCACAAGCTTGAGCCCGGCGACCTCGTCGTCTTTCACGACGAGCTCGACCTCCCGGAAGGCCGCATCCGCGTCAAGACCGGCGGTGGCCACGCCGGCCACAACGGATTGCGCTCGATTGCGGCGCATATCGGCCCGGAGTTCGTCCGCGTGCGCATCGGCATCGGTCATCCGGGCGACAAGCGACTGGTCCACGGCCACGTCCTCGGCGACTTCGCCAAGTCCGACGCCGCCTGGCTCGACGACCTCCTGCGCGGCATCTCCGATGGAGCACCCGCCTTGGCGATCGGCGACACGCAGGGCTTTCTCGCTGCCGTGGCTCGACGGCAACCGCAGCCGTCGCGGCCATCTCGGGCGGAAACCAGCGAGCCGGCCGCCGAGGCTCCTGACCCGCGCACTTCGCTGCAGAGGCTTGCAGACCGCTTCCGGTGAAATCCGGAGCTCCCGATTTCGTGCGGAGCCCCGATGGAACAGTCCGGATCAGGGCCGCGTTGTTGCCCCGATGCCCGAGACTGGTCGAGCATCAGGAACAACCTCGAACAGGAGCAACTCCAATGGCCGATCACGAGACAAAGGGCACGATGAACCAGGCCAAGGGCAGCATCAAGGAAAACGCCGGCAAGGTCCTCGGCGACGACGAGATGGAGGCCAAGGGCAAGGGCGAAAAGGAGGCCGGAAAGGCCGAGAAGAACGTCGGCAAGGTCGAGAATGCAATCAAGAACAAGTAGCCGCGCCGCGTAATCGATGGACACAGGGGGAGCGCCGAAATGGCGCTCCCCTCGCTGGTCTATACGCCTTCTGCGATTCGGATCAGATAACGCCCATACTCGGTCTTGAGGTACGGAGACGCGAGGTTCCGAAGTGCCTCACCGTCGATCCAGCCTTCGGCGAAGGCGATCTCTTCGGGACATCCGATCTTGAAGTTCTGACGTTCCTCGATCGTCCGGACGAAATTGCCCGCGTCGAGGAGGCTCGAGTGCGTGCCCGTATCGAGCCAGGCGAAACCTCTTCCCATTCGCTCGACGTTCAGCAGCCCATCCGCGAGATAGGCGTTGAGGAGCTCGGTGATCTCCAGTTCGCCGCGCGGGCTCGGCCTGACCGCGTGCGCTCTTTCCGGCGCCGAGCCGTCGAGGACGTAGATGCCCGTGACCGCGAAGTTCGACTGCGGCATGTCCGGCTTCTCCTCGATCGAGAGCACCCGGCCGGCCTCGTCAAACGCGACCACGCCGTAGCGCTCCGGATCGGCCACCTGGTAGCCGAACACCGTACCTCCGGTCTCTCGTTCGCCGGCGCGCTTCAGCAACATCGTCAGGTCGTGGCCGAAGAAGATGTTGTCCCCCAGCACCATCGTCGAGGGGCTGCCGTCGAGGAACCGCTCGGTTAGCAGATAGGCCTGCGCCAGTCCCTCGGGCTTGGGCTGGGCGATGTACTCGAACCGCATGCCCCACTGGCTGCCGTCCTTCAGCAGACGGCGGAACTGGTCCTGGTCCTCCGGCGTGGTGATGATCGCGATCTCGCGAAGCCCCGCCAGCATGAGGACCGACAGCGGATAGTAGATCATCGGCTTGTCGTAGAGCGGCAGAAGCTGCTTCGAGAGAGAGTGCGTGATGGGATAGAGCCGGGTGCCCGATCCGCCGGCGAGCACGATGCCTTTGCGCCCGCTCACGCCTGCGTCCCCGCCAGCGATTCGACGACGTCCGCCACGGCCGGGCGCCAGTCGGGCTGGGTGATTCCATAGGCGTTGGCGATGCGGCTGCAGTCGAGCACCGAGTTGGCCGGCCGCCGGGCCTTGGTGGGATACTCGCTCGTCGATACCGGCACCACCTTTGGCCGTTCGGCCCAGCCGGAGCGGGCAAAGATCGCGTCGGCAAACTCGGCCCATGTCACCGCCGGCGCGCCGGAGAAGTGGAAGATGCCCGGCCGCCCCCGACCCGCCCCCCAGGCGGCGGCGATGGTCCAGAGCACGCTCGCGATGTCGGCCGCCGCAGTCGGCCCGCCGCGCTGGTCCGCGACCACCCGGAGTTCCGGCTTGCCGCCCCCGATCGCGAGCATCGTTTTCACGAAGTTGCGGCCTTCGGCCGAAAACACCCAGGCCGTTCGCAGGATCGCATGGTCCGGCCCGGCGTCGGCGACGGCCTTCTCGCCGGCCAGCTTGCTGGCGCCGTAGACCCCAAGGGGTCCCGTCGGGTCGTCTTCCCGCCACGGCCGACCCGGTTTGCCGTCGAAGACGTAGTCGGTCGAGATATGCAGGAACGGCACGCCTTTCGCTGCCGCCGCCACGGCCATGGCGCCCGGCGCGGCGGCATTGACGACGTGGGCGAGCGCCGGCTCGTCCTCGGCCTTGTCGACGGCGGTGTAGGCGGCGGCGTTGATCACCACGTCGGCATCGGCGGCGCGGATCGCGCGGGCGCACGCCTCCGGATCGGCAAGATCCGCCTTGGTGCGGTCCAGCAGCATCGCCACGATGCCGAGCGACGGCGCCGACGTGCGCAATGCACGCGCCACCTGGCCGGTCTCGCCGAAGACCAGTGCCCGCATCAGGCGCTGGCCTGCGTCAGGCCGATCCGCTCCAGCTTGTGGCCGCGCGCCTGGATCGCTTCCCACCACTCGCGATTGTCGAGATACCAGCGCACCGTCCGCCGCAGTCCCTCGTCGAGCGTGACCGAAGGCGACCAGCCGAGTTCGTCGCGGATTTTGCTGGCGTCGATCGCATAGCGGAAGTCGTGGCCCGGCCGGTCGGTGACGAAGCGGATCAGGCGCTCGTGCGGGGCCCCCTCGGGCACCAGCTCGTCCATCAGCGCGCAGATCGAGCGCACGATGTCGATGTTTCGCGCCTCGGCGTTGCCGCCGATGTTGTAGCTCTCGCCGGTCCGCCCGCGCCCGGCCACCGCCAGCAGCGCCGTGGCGTGGTCTTCGACGTAGAGCCAGTCCCTCACGTTCTCGCCCGTGCCGTAGACCGGAATCTCGCGGCCCGTCAGAGCATTGAGGATCACGACCGGGATCAGCTTCTCGGGGAAGTGATAGGGGCCGTAGTTGTTGGAGCAGTTCGACAGCACCACCGGCAGTCCGTAGGTCTCGCCCCAGGCGCGCACCAGATGATCGCTCGCCGCCTTCGAAGCCGAGTACGGCGAATTGGGCGCATAGGCAGTCGTCTCGGTGAAATGTCCGGTCTCGCCCAGCGTCCCGAACACCTCGTCGGTCGAGATGTGATGAAAGCGGAAATCGCGCTTGCCGCCCCAGTACGCCCTGGCCGCCTCCAGCAGCGTGCAGGTGCCGTTGATGTTGGTGTCGATGAACTCCGCCGGCCCGTCGATCGAGCGGTCGACGTGGCTTTCGGCCGCGAGGTGCATGACGGCGTCGGGCTGGTGCGTGGCGAAGACCCGGTCGAGCGCCGGCCTGTCGCGGATGTCGGCCCGCTCGAAGGTGTAGCGATTGCTGCCGGCGACGCTGGCCACGTTGGGCAGGTTGGCCGCGTAGGTCAGCGAGTCGAGGTTTATGACTTCGTGCCCGTCGGCGATGGCCTGCCGCACGACCGCGGACCCGATGAACCCCGCGCCGCCCGTTACCAGAAGCCTCATGCACTCACTCCGTACTCAAAGGGCGAAACCCAGTCACGAAACGCAGGCGCCTTGCTGTCCTTGTCGGACAGGGTGAGCTCGTCGGCCGGAATACCCCAGTCCACCGCGATATCCGGGTCGTTCCAGCGCACGCCGCCATCGCACGCGGCGTCGTAGAGGTTGTCGACCTTGTAGATCACGAGCGTGTCGGGCGTCAACGTGACGAAGCCGTGCAGGAAGCCGTGCGGAACGAGAATCTGCGCGCCGTTCTCGGCCGAAATCTCCTCGGCGATCCACTTGCCGTAGGTGGGAGAGCCTCGCCGGGCGTCGACGGCCACATCGCGGATGGCCCCCTTGGCGACCCGCACCAGCTTGGCCTGCGGGAAGGGCGGCGCCTGGTAGTGCAGGCCGCGCAGCGTGCCCGCGCGGGCCGAGAGGCTCTCGTTGTCCTGAACGAAGCCGATCTCGAGACCGGCCGCGGCCATGCGCGCCGAGCTCCACGTCTCGCAGAAATAGCCGCGCGCATCGCCGAAACGACGCGGGCTCAGGACCTTCACGTCGGGCAGTGCTGTGGCTCGAATTTCCATGCGCTCCGCTTAGTCGATCGGCGCCGGTTGCGTCCATACCCTTTCCGCCGCGGATGCGAGAGCGTGTCCTCGGCGCACGCATCACGAGGAAATGCCCTGCGTGCGGGGCCCATCGCTTGTCGTCCGGAACAAAATTGTTAAGCTTAGGTTAACCAAAAGCGAAGCAGGCAAACGGGCAGGATGAATTGATGGCAAGGTCGCGGAAACGCGCCATCCTGGGAGGTCTGGTGCTTGGCTCCGCTCTGGTCGGAGCAGCGCCGGCGTTCGCCTTCGATCTCTTCGGAATCCATCTCTGGGGAAGCCGTGAGGAAGACAACAAGATCGACGTGATCGATCCGCTGCGCTATACCGTCACGCTGAACGTCGCCGGGGCCGACAAGGCGCTGAAAACCAAGCTCCAGAACGCCTCTTCTCTCTGGTCCGATCGCGAGCAGCCGGCCTCCGGCAACGCGGGGCTCCTCGCCAAGGCGCGGGGCGACTACCGCCGGCTTCTCGCCGCGCTCTATACCGAGGGCTACTACGGTCCTACGATCAGCATTCGCGCCGCCGGCCAGGAGGTCGCCGACGTCACGCTCGCCGTTGATTTTCCGCAGAACGTGCCGATCGTCGTCGACGTCGCGGTGGGGCCCAGGTTCAAGTTCGGCGTGGCACAGATCATCAACGCGCCCCCGGCCGCCGTCAGCATTGACGACGAGACCGACACACCCCAGAGCGTCGGCTTCCAGACCGGCAAGCCGGCGCTTTCCGGCGTGATCAACCAGGCGTCAGCCGTCTCGATCGAGCGCTGGCGACAACTTGCCCGGGCCAAGGCCAAGGAGACCGACCGCGAGGTGATCGCCGACCACCGGACCAGCAACCTCGACGTCACCCTGACGCTCGACCCGGGCCGAAAGGCCGTCTACGGGCCGACCCGGGTAACCGGCAGCCGGCGGACCGATCCGGCGTTCATCGCGTTCATGGCTGACCTTCCCGAGGGCAAGAGCTTCGACCCGGACGACATCCAGGCGGGCCAGGAGCGGCTGAACCGGCTCGGCATCTTCAGCTCGATCCGCTTCGAGGAGGCCGAGGAGATCGCGCCGGACGGCAGCCTGCCGATCACCGTGCGCGTGGAGGACCGCAAGCCCAGGACCATCGGTTTCGGCGGCACGCTCTCGACGATCGACGGCATCGGCGTGACCGCCTACTGGCAGCACCGCAACCTGATGGGGCACGGCGAGCGCCTGCGCTTCGATGCCGGCGTCAACGGCCTCGGCGGCTCGCTGAACCCCGAGGACTACGACTACAACGCCGGTGTCACCTATACCAAGCCGGGGGTCTGGACCCCGGACACCAGCTTCGTCACCGGTCTTGTCGCCCAGAAGGTGAACTACGACACCTACCGCGAGGAATCGATCACCGGAACGATTGGCTTTTCTCAGCTCTTTGGCGACCGGCTGACCGGCGAGGCCTTCGTGCAGATATCCAAGGCCCGCTACGAGGACGACTTCGGCACCCGCGACTTCATGACCTACGGCGTGGTCGGCCGCGGCGCATACGACAGCCGCGACGATCCCCTCGATGCGACCCGCGGCTACTACGTGGCCGTCGAGGCGCAGCCGTTCTACGAGGCGGAGTACGGCAATTTTGCCGCGCGCGGCACCCTCGAAGGCCGCGCCTACCGCGGCTTCGGCACCGACGACAAGTTCGTGCTCGCCGGCCGGGCCAAGATCGGCGGCTACGGCGGAGCCTCGGTCGAGGAAAGCCCGCCCGACCTGCTTTTCTTCGCCGGCGGCGGGGGCTCGATCCGCGGCTATCCCTACCGGTCGATCGGCGTTCTCTACAACCCCGGCAACGGCGAGGAGCCGTTCACCGTTGGCGGCAAGGGCCTTTTCGAGGCGTCGGCCGAACTGCGCTACCGCATCAACAAGAGCTTCGGCGCGGTCGGCTTCGTCGACTCAGGCCTGGTTGCGGAGAACGCGGACTTCAGCGGCAAGTCGACGACAAAGACCGGCGTGGGGCTCGGCGTGCGTTACTTCACCGGTATCGGGGTGCTGCGCTTCGATCTGGCCACGCCACTCGAGCCAGACAAAGGCGATTCGCCGGTTGCGCTCTACATCGGGATCGGACAGGCATTTTGAAACGGCTGCTGGCAGTGCTGGCCTTCGTCGGGCTCGTGGGCATGGCCGCGTTCGGGCAGGACGCCAACGCTCCCCAGGATGACAACGGCTTCCTGCTCAACCTCCTGCAGAACAAGCTGTCCGCGCCGGGGCGGCAGATCAACCTGAGCGGCGTCTCGGGCGCGCTCTCATCGCAGGCCAAGATCGCCAAGATCACCATCTCCGACGCGCAAGGCCCCTGGTTCGAGATCGACAACGCCGAGATCGACTGGAACCGTCTGGCGCTGTTGCGCGGGCGCGTGGACGTGAACCGCCTGCACGCCGAGAAGATCGCATGGCTGCGCCGTCCGGTGATGCCGCCGCCGGCGCGCAACCTGCCCAAGGCCGAGGCCCAGCCGTTCTCGCTGCCCGAGCTTCCGGTCTCGATCAACCTTCGCGAACTTGCCCTCGATCAGGTGGTGTTCGACGAGGCCGTCTTCGGCCAGCAGGCCGCGCTTCAGGTCAGCGGAGCCCTGAGCCTCGCCGGAGGCGCGCTCGACAGCACCCTGGCGGTCAAGCGGCTCGATGAGCCCGGAGGCGAGCTGAAACTCGAGGCGAGCTTCTCCAACGACACCCGACAGCTCGGCATCGACATCGAGCTGCAGGAGCCGCAGGGCGGCGTGGTGGCCACGCTCCTGAACATCGAAGGCAAGCCGGCCATCGATCTCAGGGTCCAGGGCTCCGGGCCGCTCGACAACGTCGACGTGAACTTCAGTCTCGACGCCGCCAATGACCGGATTGCCGAGGGCGTGGTGGCGCTCCGCTCCACCGACGCCGGTCTCGGCTTCGACGTGAACTTCAATGGTGGCCTGTCCCCGCTGATCCCGCAGCAGTTCCGCGACTTCTTCGCGGGACAGAGCACGGTCAAGGTAACCGGGGTGAAGAAGAACGAGGGCGGTCTGCGCATCGACACCCTCAAGGTCGCAGGCGCCGCGCTCAATCTTACCGGCGGTCTCGAGACCGGCGCCGACAACTTCCTGCGCAATCTCACCTTGAACGGCTCGCTCGGCGATCCGGCCGGGCCGCCGGTGGTCCTGCCGGTGCCGGGCGGCCAGACCAAGCTCCAGTCCGCGCAGCTGCACGTCAGTTTCGGCGAGGCCAGCCGCTGGGATGGCCTCGTGGTTCTCGACCGGCTGCAGTCCGGCGACATCGAGATGGAGGACGTGACGCTCCGGCTCGGCGGCCTCGCCCAGCACCTCGAGGACCCCGCCCAGCGCACCGTCACCGTGACCGTCGAGGGCCTCGCCACGGGCGTTTCGTCGACCGATCCCGAGGTCGCCCGGGCGCTCGGCAGCCGCATCGATCTCTTTGCCGACGCGGCGCTGACGCCGGGCGGCCCCGTCGTCGTGCACCAGCTCCAGGTAAGCGGCAACGGCCTGTCGATCTTCAGCGCGGGCCAGTTCAAGGACCTCACCTACGCCGGCCGCAACGCCGTCCGGGTCTCGGACCTCGCGATCTTCTCGGGAATTGCCAACCGGCCGCTCTCGGGCTCGGTCGATCTCCGCGCCAACGGCAGCGTCAGCCCGCTGAGCGGCGGCTTCGACCTGACCCTCGACGGCGGCGCCACCGACCTGGCGCTCGGCGACCCCCGCCTCGATCCGCTGCTCGCCGGAGCCACCACGATCTCCGGCAGGGCGGTGCGCGACGAAGGCGGCATCCGCACCGAGGACCTGCGCATTTCGAACCCGCAGGTGACGTTCGCGTCCGACGGCCAGATCGCCAGCACCAAGACAGACATCGGGTTCACCGCCACGCTTTCCGACCTGAAGCTGATCGACCCACGGGTCAGCGGCGCGGTCACGGCTACCGGCCATGCCGCGGGCAATGGTCAGCCGGTCGACGTCACCGTCTCCGCGGCGATCCCCCAGGGCGAGCTGATGGGCCGCCGCCTGACTGATGCGAGCCTCGGGTTCGACGGGCAGGTCAACGGTTCCGACGTGACCGGCAGCCTGACCGGCAGCGGCGGGCTGAACGGCCTTGTCCTCAGCCTCGCGGGCGACGTCGCCGTCAAGGGCGAGAGCCGCTCGATCTCGGGGCTCGAGGTCATGGTCGGCCCCAACCGGCTCAGCGGCGGCGTTTCCAAGGACGGGGCAGCGCCCGCCGTGGGACAGCTGACGCTGCACGCGCCCGACATCGCTCCGGTGGCGGCGCTGGCACTGGTCGACGCATCGGGCGCCATCGATGCCGATATCCGGCTCGACAAGGCCGACGTCGGTCAAGGCGTCAAGCTGTCGATGAACGCCAGCCAGCTCGTCGTCGCGGGCAACCGCATCGGCGCGCTCGACGCCTCGGCCGACATTGCCAACGCGCTGGGCATCCCGCTGATCGACGGCGAACTGTCCGCCACCGATCTTGCGCTCGCCGGCTTCGAGGTGGCCTCGCTGCACGCCAAGGCCGACCAGGTCGACCAGACCAAGATGGATTTCTCCGCGGACGCCCGCCTCGCTATCGGAACGCTTGCCGACCTCTCGGGCCAGCTCGTGCGCCTCGACGCGGGCTTCGCCGCCACCCTCGACTCGCTGCGGCTGCGCCAGGAGGGCGTCGCAGCAACCCTGACGGCGCCTGCCACCGTCACCATCCGGGACGGCGCGGTCGATCTGACGCCGCTCAGGCTCGACTTCGGCTCCGGCAGCCTTACGGCTGAAGGCCGGATGGACGAGAACTTCGATCTCGCCGTCGCAATCAAGGACCTGCCGCTCGCGCTCGCCAACACGATCCGCCCCGACCTCGGCCTCGCCGGCACCATCAACGGCACCGCGCAAGTGACCGGCCCGCGCAGCAGTCCCGACGTGCGCTTCGACGTCACCGGGACCGAGATAGCCTCCGGGATGACCCGCGGCGCCGGCCTTCCCCCGGTATCCCTCAGCGCCACCGGCTCGACCGACAACGGCAAGCTCGCCGTCGACGCCAAGGTTGGCACCGGCAACGGTCTCGCCGCCGAGGCGAAGGGCACGGTGCCGCTCGGCGAGGGCGATCTCGACGTCAACATCGATCTCCAGAGCTTCCCGCTGGCGCTGGTCGACCGCATCGCCGGCAGCCGCGGCCTTCGCGGTACCGTGAGCGGCACGGGGCATGCCACCGGTCCGCTCTCGGACCCGTCGGTCACGTTCGATCTGCGCGGCGAGGGCGTCGCCGCGACAATCCTCGCCGAGAACGGTATTCCGCCGCTCACCCTCACCACCTCCGGCAGCTATCGCGGCCTGGCGCTTCAGCTCGACCGCGCTCGCATCAGCGGCCCCGGCGGGCTCGACCTCGAGGGCTCGGGGCGAATCCCGTTCCGCGGCGCGGGTCTGGATGCGCGTGTCTCCGGCGCGGTGCCGCTGGCGCTCGCCGACACCATCCTCGCCCAGCGCTCGGCGCAGGCGAGCGGCGTGCTGCGGGTCGATGCCTCCGCTCGGGGGTCGCTCGCGCAGCCGCAGCTCGCCGGCACCGTGTCGCTCGCCGGCGGCACGCTGGTCGATCCCGACACCAACGTGCGCCTGCAGAACATCTCGCTCGACGCCGGCCTCGAAGGCAACGTCGCCACGCTGCGCAGCTTTCGCGCCGAAGTGGCGACGGGCGGCAACATCACCGCCCAGGGCCGGGTCACCCTGACCCCGACCTACCCCGCGGACCTCACGGCCAACCTGAACAACGTCCGCTACACCGACGGCGCCTTCGTCACCACGCAGCTCAACGGCAATCTCGAGATGAGCGGGCCGCTGGTCGGCGGCGGCGGGCTGCTCTCCGGCCGGATCGACCTCGGCAAGACCGAGATCTCCATCGCCGAGGGTCTGGGCGCCAGCGCTCAGGCGGCGCTCGAGGACGTGCAGCAGGTCGATCCCTCCGCCGGGGTGAAGGCCACGCTCGAACGGGCGCGGGTCGGCGAGCCGCGGTCGTCCGAACCCTCGAACCGGCCGGGCATCGGCCTCGACGTGCGGATCAATGCGCCGAGCCAGATCTTCGTGCGCGGCCGCGGCCTCGACGTCGAACTCGGCGGCAGCCTGCAACTCCAGGGCGCCACCAACGACATTCAGCCGGTGGGGCAGTTCGACCTCCGGCGTGGCCGTCTGCTCGTCCTCGGCCAGCGCATCGAATTCGACGAAGGCTCGCTCCAGCTCGTCGGCAACCTCGACCCGCTGATCCATTTCGTCGCGAAGACGCAGTCCGGCGACGTCACCGCGATCGTCACCGTCGACGGCCGGGTCTCGGCGCCGGAGATCACCTTCTCGTCCGAGCCGCAGCTGCCGCAGGACGAGGTGCTCGCGCGGGTGCTCTTCAACCGCGCCGCCCAGGACCTCTCGGCCTTCCAGCTGGCCCAGCTCGCCGCTGCCGCGGCCGAGCTCGCGGGCGGCGGCAGCGGCCCGGGCTTTCTCAGCCAGATCCGCGGCGCCACCGGGCTCGACGATCTCGACATCATCACCCAGGAGGACGGCTCGACCGCGGTTCGGGCCGGCAAGTACATCGACGACAACATCTATCTTGACGTGCAGACCGACACCGAAGGCGTCAGCCGCGCCGAGGTCAATCTCGACGTGACCGAAAGCCTGACCGCCCGCGGCTCGGTGGGATCGGACGGCAACACCACGATCGGCCTCTTCTTCGAGCGCGATTACTGAGCGGGCTCACCCGGCGGCAAGCGCCTGGCTGGCGAGCCCCAGCAAGCCCCAGATCGCCAGGAGCGGCCCGACGCCGAGGCCGAGGCGAAAAACCGCGACCACGGCGCCGAGGGTAAGCAGCAGCGCCGCGGCATCGAGCGAGGCCGGCACCGGCAGGTCGAGCGTCATCCCCAAGCCGCGCCACGGCGTCACCTCGGTGAAAACGGTGTGCAGGGCGAACCAGACGCCGAGGTTCAGCACGACCCCCACCACCGCGGCGGTGATTGCGCTCAGCGCTCCCGCCAGCGCCGGATGGCCGCGCAGCCGCTCCATCCAGGGCGCCCCGAGAAAGACCCAGAGAAAGGACGGCACGAACGTCACCCAGCTCACCAGCAGCGCTCCGAGGACCGCTGCGACCCACGGGTCGAGCACCCCCGGGTCCCGGAACGCCGCCAGAAAGCCCACGAACTGCACCACCATGATCAGCGGCCCCGGGGTCGTCTCGGCCAGTCCCAGGCCGTCGAGCATCTCGCCCGGCGCCAGCCAGTGCTGGGTCTGGACAGCCTCCTGCGCCACATAGGCCAGGACCGCGTAGGCACCGCCGAAGGTCACGACCGCCATCTGGCTGAAGAACACCCCGAGCCGCGCGAAAACGCTCTGCGGCCCCAGTGCCAGGACCAGCAGGGCCACGGGCGCCAGCCAGAGCGCCAGCAGCATCGCGGGAACCCACAACGACCGTCGTTCGGCATGAGCCGGGGTTGCCTCGCCCAGCGCCGAGCCGGCGTCCGAAAAGGTGTTGGCGCCGCCGTGGCCGCCGGCATGAAAGGCCGGCGAACCGCTGCGTCCGCCCACCCAGCCGATCAGACCGGCGGCCAGCACGATCAGCGGAAACGGCACCCGGAACGCGAAGATCGCCACGAAGGCCGCGGCGGCGATCACCCGCAGCGCCGTGTTGCCGAGCGCCCGCCGCCCGATCCGCACCACAGCCTGGAGCACGATCGCCAGCACCGCCGCCTTCAGGCCGAAGAAGATCCCGGTGACGATCTCGGTCTGCCCGAAGCCAGCATAGATCGCGCTCAGCACCAGCATGCTGGCGACCCCCGGCAGCAGGAACAGCGTTCCCGCGATGAAGCCGCCGCGCACGCCATGCAAGAGCCAGCCGAGATAGATGGTGAGCTGGTGGGCCTCGGGACCGGGCAGCAGCATGCAGAAGTTCAGCGCCTGCAGGAAGCGCCGGTCGCCGACCCAGCGCTTCTCCTCCACCAGGATGCGGTGCATCACCGCGATCTGGCCCGCCGGGCCGCCGAAGCTCAGCGCCGCCACCCGCGCCCAGACCCAAGTGGCGTCGGCGAGCGGGATGCCGTGGTTCGCAGCGCCCCGGCTCACGCGGCCTCCCTGGGCGAAACTGACGGGAGAACCATTTAGCAACCTCGCTTGAAGGGGCGCGTGCGCGGGACCAGCGCCTGGCTGGGAGATCGCGGCCTCTGGGCAGCATTGCGCCGCGGCCCCGCAAGTCAAGCCGGCGTCAGATCGCCACGCGCAGGAACCTCGCCCTTGCCGCCGGAATAGCGCCGACCTCGAGCCGGTGAAGACATGCAGCGTGCCGAGGTCGCGGTCGACGACCGCGTGGTCCGACACCCAGCCGCCGAGCGCGAGATAGCTCCGCAGCAACGGCGGCATCCCCCGCAGCGCCGCCTTGAGATCGGGTCGCCGCAGCTTCATCATCCGCGCGAAGCGAAAGACAGACGGCGCCTTGACCCGCGGCAGCCAGCGGCGCGGCCCGAGATGGCGCTCCTTCAGCAGCGCAAACGCGTCGGCGTAGGCCGCCGTCTCGATGCCCGCAAAGCTCGTGCAGCCGAAGATCAGCGCGATGGCGTTGTCGTCGACATACGCCGCCAGCGCGCCCCAGGCGACGCGCAGCACGTCGGCATCCCGCGTGCCTGCCGCGATGCAGAACCGGCCCATCTCCAGCATCGGCCCCGGAAAGACCGCCAGCGCGGACAAGTCGTAGAACTGCGCCGAGTAGCAGGCGGCGATCCCGCCCGCCTCGACCGGAAGCAGCCGGTAGCAGCAGACCAGCCGCCCGGTGGCCGTCTCCTCGATCAGGACGTGAAGAGCGCGGGCGTCGAACGCATCCCCGTCGTCCGCCGCGGAGCCGCGGAACATCTCCCGGCGCAGCGCCTGCGCTGCGCGCACATCGCCGGGCGTCTCGGCGCGGCGCGCGCGATATCTGCTGCGAAGCTCAGGCACCCGCCGGCACTCCGGTCGTTTTCGTGCGCAGTATGCCGCAGGCCCGTGACCACTTCTTGACGGGCGTCAGCCGCCGCCGGGATTGTTCAGCGCCTCGGCATCGACGTTCAGGATGTTGCCGAAGAGCTGCTCCAGAACCCCGGTCTCCTTGCCGCCGGTCGCGGTGGTGCGGGTCTCCAGATTGATGATCCGCCCGTCCTGGAGGCCATAGCGCTTGATGTCTCGGACCACGCCCCGCTGGTCGAAGTTGACCGCGAGCACCGTCCGGTCGATCACTCTGGGAGCATGATAGGTATAGTTCTCCACGGTGCTCTGCACGTAGTACCAGGCCGAATCCCTCAGCACGCCGTTCGATGAGGGCCGGCCGAGGATTTGCTCGACCGAGCCGGTGTCGTCGAAGCCGGGCTTGATCCGGGCGATGTCCGTCGGCGACGGCACGTAGCCGTGCACCTGGACGGTTGGGGCGCAGGCGGTGGCGAGAAATCCGCAAAGGACGGCCGCAACCCCGGAGCGGTGCAGCGATTTTCGCGCCATGTCTTCCTCTCGGCCTCACCGAATTCCCTTGCTCCCCTACTCCCGGCATGGTCTAGATTCAAGGAACTTGGGCCATTTGCAGTGCACTGCCGGCCTCGAGGGACGAACGATGCCCGAGTTGATCTCCCACGCTCCCGACAATCCCGAATTCGCCCGTGTGATCCAGCTCCGCCAGATCCGCGGCCTTGATCAGTTCGACTTCGACATTTCGCCGACCGAGGCCGAGGCGCCGGCGCTGGCGCGTCTGCTCGGCGCTCGCTCGGTGCGCAAGCTGCGGTTTTCCGGACAGCTGACGCCGCTCGGCGAAGGCTGGCAGCTCGACGGCCAGCTCGCCGCCACCGTGATCCAGACCTGCGTGGTCAGCCTGGACCCGGTCACCACCCGCATCGACCAGCCGGTGCGGCGGGCCTTCGTCCCCGAGACCGCGGCGTCGCAGGCCGAGGTCGTGCTCACCCCCGACGAGGACGACGACATCGAGCCCTTGGGCGACCGGATCGATCTCGGCCTCGTCGCCATCGAGGCGCTGGCGCTGGCGCTGCCGCCCTATCCTCGCAAGCCCGGCGCCGCGCTCGGCCTCGAGGCCGGCGGGGTCGCTCCAATCGACGAAAGCGAGCTCAAGCCGTTCGCGGCGCTCGCGGCGCTGCGCGGGAAGCTGGACAACGGATCGTGAGATTCCGCGCGTGGGGGGTTGCGGAGCATCGCGCAATCGGTATGTTCCGCCGTTCGTTTTCCTGTCCGATCTGGTGGCCTTGGGCGTGACATCGCCCGTCCGATCTGCTACCCCGCGGGCCGACGAATGGGTGACACGGGCCACGGCCCGGCAGATATCGAGGTCGAGAGATGGCTGTTCCGAAAAGCAAGGTCACGCGCGCCAAGCGCGGCATGCGCCGGTCGCATGATGCACTGGTTGCGGGCAATCCCAACGAATGCCCGAATTGCGGCGAGCTCCGCCGCCCCCACCACGTGTGCGGCGCCTGCGGCCACTACGACGGCCGCGAAGTCGTGGCCAAGGTCGAAGAAGTCGATCTCGACGACGAAGCCGCCTGAGCCCTGCCTGCGCGAGGTTGGTCCGGAATGACCGGCGACTCTGCCCGGACTGATCCCGCTGGAGCGAATGGCCCGAAGTCCGCTGACATCGTGGTCTCCATCGATGCGATGGGCGGCGACCGGGGCGTCGGCGACGTCGTCGCCGGCATGGCGATGTCGCTGCAGAAGAACCCCCGCCTGCGCTATATCGTGCACGGCGACGGCGACATGCTCGGCCGCGCCATCGGCAAGGACAGCGCGCTTGCGGCTCGCGCCGAGGTGCGCCACGCCGCCGGCGTCGTCGCCATGGACGACAAGCCTTCCAAGGTGCTTCGCAATGCCCAGGGCACCAGCATGTGGAGCGCCCTCGAGGCGGTGCGCGCCGGTGAGTCGCCGGTCGTCATCTCCTGCGGCAACACCGGGGCGCTGATGGCGCTCTCGATGCTTGCGCTGCGCAAGGCGCCCGGCGTCGACCGTCCGGCGATCGCCGTGCTCTGGCCTTCGGTCAATCCGGCCGGCTACAACGTGCTGCTCGACGGCGGCGCCGACATTCGCGCCGATGCCGGCGATCTGGTCAAGTACGCGGTGATGGGCGCCTCCTATGCCCGCAACGCGCTCGCGGTGAAACTGCCGCGGATCGGCCTGCTCAATGTCGGCACCGAGGAGCACAAGGGCCGGGCCGAGCTGCACGAGGCCTCCACGCGCATCGCCGAGATCGCCGCATCGAGCGATTTCGAGTACATCGGCTTTGTCGAAGGCAGCGACATGCCCTCGGGCCGGGTCGACGTCATCGTCACCGACGGCTTCACCGGCAACGTCGCGCTCAAGACCGGCGAGGGCACTGCCCGGATGATCCGCGGCCTGCTCAAGGAAGCGTTTTCCTACAGTGCGCTGAGCCGCATCGGCGCGCTCTTCGCGCTGACCTCGCTCAACCGCCTGCAGAAGCGCATTGACCCGCGCCGGGCCAACGGCGGCGTCTTCCTCGGCCTGAACGGCACGGTGATCAAGTCGCACGGCTCGGCCGATGCCACCGGCATCTCCGCGGCGATAAAGCTCGCCTTCACTCTGGCCGAGCACGGGTTCACCGAACGACTCGCCGCGCGGGTCGCGGTCGGCTCCGCCGAGCACCCTGCAGGGGACGTGGCCAGCGGAGGCGCACCGACATGAGCTTGCGCGCGGTGGCGCTCGGCTGCGGGCACTACCTGCCGTCCCGGGTCGTAGAGAACGCCGAATTCGCCGCGACGCTCGAAACCTCCGACGAATGGATCCGCACCCGGACGGGGATCGAGCGGCGTCATTTCGCCGCTGACGGCGAGATGACGTCCGATCTCGCGATCGCCGCGGCGCGCGCAGCGCTCACCGACACCGGGCTGACCGGCGCCGACATCGATGCGCTGATCCTGGCCACCGCCACGCCCGACCAGACCTTCCCGGCCACCGCCGTCACGGTGCAGGGTGCCATCGGCATGCGCGGCGGCTTCGCCTTCGACACCCAGGCGGTCTGCGCCGGCTTCGTCTTCGCGCTGGCGCAGGCCGACGCGCTGATCCGGTCGGGCATGGCCCGCCGGATCATGGTGATCGGCGCCGAGACCTTTTCGCGCATCCTCGACTTCGAGGATCGCGCGACCTGCGTCCTCTTCGGCGACGGCGCCGGCGCGCTGATCCTCGAGGCCGCCGAGTCGTCCGGCGCCGCGACCGAACGCGGCATTCTCGCGACCGATCTCCACTCGGATGGCCGCTACCGCGACCTGCTCTACGTCGACGGCGGCCCGTCCTCGACCCGCACGTCCGGCGTCGTCCGGATGGCAGGCCAGGAAATCTTCAAGCACGCGGTGGTCAAGCTGGCGGAGACCGGCGCGGCCGCGCTTGCCCGCGCGGGCCTCACCACCGCCGACATCGACTGGCTGGTGCCGCACCAGGCAAACCTCAGGATCATGACAATGACCGCGCACAAGCTCGGCATTCCGATAGAGCGCGTGGTGGCGACTGTGCAGGATCACGGCAACACTTCGGCCGCCTCGATCCCCCTCGCGCTCTCGGTCGCGCACGCCTCCGGGCGCATCCTTCCGGGCGACGTTCTGCTCATGGAAGCCATCGGCGGCGGCCTCGCCTGGGGCGCGGCAGTCGTCCGGTGGTGAGCGCGTAGTCGCTGGCACGCCCAAGCCGTTGTTATTGACTCGCTTTCGGAATTGCCCCTAGGGTTAACGAAAGAGTGAGCCACAGGGGGGAAACGGCGATGAGTGAGAAAACCCTGACCCGCATGGAGCTCAGCGAGGCCGTTTTCCGCACCGTAGGCCTCTCCCGCAACGAATCGGCCGATCTGGTCGAGATGGTGCTGAACCACATGTCCGACGCTCTGGTCCGTGGCGAGACCGTCAAGATCTCGTCCTTCGGCACGTTCAGCGTGCGCTCCAAGTCGGCTCGGGTAGGCCGGAACCCCAAGACCGGCGAGGAAGTTCCGATCGAGCCGCGCCGCGTCCTGACCTTTCGGCCGTCGCACATCATGAAAGAGCGCGTGGACCTCGGCAACAAGCCGTGAGCGCGAGGACCGGTGCCTGATGGACAAGTCCCCCGAAGCCTTTCGCACCATCAGCGAGGTGGCAGACGCGCTCGACGTGCCGCCGCATGTCCTGCGCTTCTGGGAGACCCGCTTCACCCAGGTCAAGCCCGTCAAGCGCGGCGGAGGGCGCCGCTACTACCGGCCCGAGGACGTGCGGCTGCTTCGCGGCATCCGGGGCCTGCTCTACGACGACGGCATGACCATCAAGGGCGTGCAGAAGATCCTGCGCGAGCGCGGCATCCGCCACGTGATCGGGCTCGGCAGCGTCGCCGAAACCGACCTGCCCTCACCACCTGCCGCTGAAGTGGTGCCGAAGGCGGCTCCGCCCGGGCCTGATGCCGAAGCCACCGATGGCACCCTACCCCAGGGCGATCTCTTCGAGCCTGCGGGAGACACTGCCGTCCGCACCGCCCCCGTGCCCGCGAGCGCCCCTGTCGAGCCGCCCGAGCCGGCAGCCGAGGGAGCGCCGGAGACGCTCGACAAACCGGGCCTGCGCCAGCTCCTCGCCGAGCTGCAGGCGCTCCGGGCGGTCATGATCGAAGGACCCAGGCGCTGAGGCGCGGTCTCGCAGCGCCACGCCCTTTGTCCTTGCCCTCGGGCGCGGCCCGGCTATAAAGCCCTCGTGTCGGGCTATAGCGCAGTCTGGTAGCGCGTTCGACTGGGGGTCGAAAGGTCGTGAGTTCGAATCTCGCTAGCCCGACCAAACCCCTCCACGCCGTCGCTGCCCAAGTCGGCGTCGTGCCGTCCCAAGGCATCGCGCGGATGCTCTCGGACGGCTGGATCACGGCTAGGGCACCCTTCGCGCCCGGGCAGATCCAGCCGGCGAGCCTCGATCTGAGGCTCGGCACCGAGGCCTTCCGGGTACGGGCCTCGTTCCTGCCCGGCCGCAACGCCACCGTCGCGGCCCGCCTCGCCGACTTCCAGATGCATCGCATCGACCTCGGTCCTGGCGCGGTGCTGGAGAAGGGCTGCGTCTACGTGGTGCCACTCGTCGAGGGTCTCGCACTTCCGGACACCGTCTCCGCGGTGGCCAACGCCAAGAGCTCCACCGGGCGGCTCGACCTCTTCACCCGGCTGATCACCGACCGGGGCGCCGAGTTCGACCGCATCGACCCCGGCTACGCCGGCCCGCTCTATGCCGAGATTTCGCCGCGCTCGTTTTCAGTCCTGGTGCGTCCCGGCATGCGCCTCAACCAGATTCGCTTCCGGCAAGGCTCGGCCGTTCTCGACGACGCGGCGCTGCGCCGCCTCGACGAGAGCGACCGGCTGGTGGGCGGCACGGCCCACATCGCCGGGGGCCTCGCGTTTTCGGTCGACCTCGAACCGCGCGAAGGCGGTCGCGTCGGCTTCCGCGCCAAACCGCACACCGGGCTGATCGATCTCGACCTGATCGGCCACTACGACCCGGCAGAATACTGGGAACCGGTGATGGCGCAGGATGGCCGCATCATCCTCGATCCAGGCGCCTTCTACATTCTCGTCAGCCGCGAGGCGGTCCACGTCCCGCCCGACTACGCCGCCGAGATGGCGCCCTATCTCGCGATGGTCGGCGAGTTCCGCGTCCACTACGCCGGCTTCTTCGATCCCGGCTTCGGCAATGCCGGCGCCGGCGGCACCGGGTCGCGCGGCGTCCTCGAGGTTCGCTGCCACGAAGCCCCGTTCGCACTCGACCATGGCCAGATCGTCGGACGCCTGGTCTACGAGCGCATGGCTGAACGCCCCGATATCCTCTACGGCCGCGACACCGGCTCGAACTACCAGGGCCAGGGCCTCAAGCTCTCGAAGCATTTCCGCGCAGCCTGACCCCGGAGGCGACAGCCCCAGCGGCTCTTCAGCCGTGGGCCGAGCGAAGGCCCGATGCCTCTCCGGCGCCAACTGCGGTCTGGAAACTTCCCGGCGCGCTCATGCGCCGGGGGTCGTGCTGGCTCGCATCCGCTCAGTTCTGTACGGTCAGCGTGGCGCTGCGGTACGCGACCCTGGCGTTCTTCGGGATCGACTGGACGGCCTCGACTGGCGTTGAGTTGGTCAGTCCGGTCGTTGGCTCGAAGATTACCTTGGGGTTCGTGCTCGAGGCGAGGCCGAGGGTGTTCACGGCGCGGGTTGCGTCGAACTGGAACTGCTGGCCGGGCGCGCCGTGGCCTTTCATGTGCCGCATGCTGTTGAACCCGAAGAAGCTGATCACACCGATCGAGGCGCGACGGCCCCGGTCGTCGGCAAGGTAGACGGTGTAGAGAACGCCGGGGACCGTAGAGGCGGTGAAGCCGTCGATGGTCACGGTCGCGGAAGACACCTGCGCCGTCTTGGAGCCCGTGGTCGCACGGCCCGGCGCAACGCCACGTGCGGCGAGCCGCTTGATGCCGATCGGGACTTCCGTGTTGCCGCGTTTCAGCTCGGTCTCGCCCTGACCCGCCGCAGCCGGAGTATCATCTGCCATTTGCATCGTTGCAGACATTGGCGCCGCGGCCGGGGCTGCGGCTGGCGCGGTTACGGCCTCAGCGACCGGCCCCGCCGGGTAGGCCGGTGGCGGGCAGCCGGCACCGCTGGTGTAGCCATATCCAAGCTGGGAGGTTGTCAGCATGTCGCTCACGGTCCGCGTCACGATCAGGCCCGCGCCATCCGGGAAGGTATACTGCCGGCCTATGAGCGACGGGTCGGTCGGAAGCCGTCCGTCCGGCGCAGCTTGCAGCCAGCACTCGTAGAGCCTGTCGATGTTGACATGGTGGAAGTAGAAGATCGGGTCGAGCGCCGCGCTGGCGACCGATCCCATGTAGCCGTTCGGGCAGCCGCCGGCGGTGACGGCGCAGTGAACCGAGCCGTGTGGCGCCGCTTCGAGCCGTGAGCTGAACCCGCTGTAGGTCGTCGCGTTCATGGCATTGGCCGCCGAGGTCACCGAAGCCGCAAGCGATGCGGTGCCCTTGTTCAGCGCCGCCGCGCGCTGCTCGACCCGCAACGGGTTCGGAACGGTCTTGCCGGCTTCGTTGACATAGGTCTTGTCGCGCAGGGCGGCAGGCAGCCTGTTGTCAGTCGCCCAGTCCCAGTAGGGCAGCGTCAGCGTGGGATCGTTGGCCGCGGACTGCAGCACCTTCTCGAAATAGTAGAGGTACATCCGGTGCCAGGTCAGGAACGACAGGGTATGGTGCTCACACGTGCACCACGTCGAGGTTTCCGAAGGGTTCGACGCCTTCCACAGCTTGACCCCGGTCATTCCCGTCCCGGTGATCGGACCGTCGCAATCGTCGCCGAAATGACCATGCATGTTCGCCCAGAAGATCCAGCTTCGGCGAAAGTTGGCGGACTTCCTCGTTGCGGTATTCCAGCTCTTCATGACAGCCACGCCGCGGCGCAGCGACATCAGCTCGCTCGGCGACAGCGCGGTGATCGATTTCCGGACCGTCTGGGCGGCAACCGGCAGTGTTGCGGAGGTAAAGGCGCACACTGCAATCGCGACAAGGAAGATGACGTGTCGAAGCTTCAAAGTGTACATAGCAATCCCCAAACCATGTAAAGCCCCGTCAGTACCACGAATCCCTGCGCCCGGCAAAACCCTTTTGTGAAGGGTGGGTCGCCCGGCAGCGCCGTCCTTGTGGCGTTATGCGGTTAGCCCAGCGAGAGTTTCGCGCGGCGGAAGGTCACGCCGGCATTCTTTGGAATCTCGGCTGTGGCCGCGGTCGGGGTCGAGTCCGACATCCCCGTCGTCGGCTCGAAGATGAGCTTCGGCGCGGCGGTCACTCCCAGACCAAGTGTATTGACCGCGTCCGTCGCATCGAACTGGAACTGCTCCCCGGGGCCGCGGCTCATGTGGTGGCGCGGGCTGTTGAAGCCGAAGAAGCTCATCACCCCGACTTGCGCCCGCCGGCCTTTGTTGTCGGCGAGATAGACGTTGTAGAGCGCGCCCGGCTTCCCGATCACCTTGACCCCGTCGATCGTCACCGTCGCAGTGGTAACGGTGCCGACCGGCGCGGCCGACGGGCTCCCCACACGGCTCGTCGCCGAAGCGTTCGGCCGCTCCACCGCGATCGGAACTTCGGTCAAGCCGCGCTTCAGCCGGATCGAAGCCGTCGTGCCCGATGCCGCATCCTCGGTCGCATCCATGCCCTCCATCCCCGCCATGGCCATCGGCGCCGCGGCCGGCGCTGCAGATGGCGCGCTGCTCGCCACTGCCGCACCCCCCGTCGGGCAGCCCCCGCCGCTCGTGTAGCGATAGCCGAGCTGGCTGATGGTCAGCATGTCGCTGACCCGCCGCCTCACGATTCTGCCGGTCCCGTCCGGAAAGTAGAACTGCCGGTTTAGGATGGCCGGATCCGCCGGTAGCCGCGAGGACTGCGCGACGTTCAGCCAGCACTGGTAGAGCCGGTCCACGTTGGCGTGATGGAAGTAAAAGACCGGGTCCATACCGGCGGTCGCCACCGAGCCCATGAGGCCGTTCGGGCATCCCCCTGCCGAGAGCGTACAGTGAACGGTGCCATGCGGCGTCGCTTCCATGCGCGACCCGAAGAGAAGAAACGTGTTCGCTCTCATCGCGTTTGTGGTCGAGACGACCGACGTCGCCAGCGAGGACGTCCCGCTGTTCAGGCTCGCCCTGCGCCCTTCGACGCGCAGCGGATTGGGAACCGTGCGGCCCTGCTCGTTGACGTAGGTCGCAGCGCGCAACGCCAGCGGCAGCTGCCTGTCCGTCGTCCAGTCCCAGTAAGGCAGTGTCAGCTTCGGGTCCTTCGCCGCCGTACGCAGCACCTGTTCGAAATAGTAGATGAACATACGGTGCCAGGTCAGGAACTGGTCGTTGTGATGCTGGCACGTGCACCAGGTCTGCAGTTCTGGGGTGTATCTTGCTTGCCACAAACGAACGCCGTCCATGTTGTTCCCGGCGATCGGACCTTCACAGTCGTCGCCGAAATGCGCGTGCATGTTCGCCCAGTAGATCCAGCTCGTGCGGAATCGCTTGGTGTTGCGAGTTGCAGTGTCATTCGCCATCATCGCAGCGACACCGCGGCGGAGCGACATCAGTTCGCTCGGCGAGAGCGCCGTTATGGATTTTCGGACCGTCTGAGCGGTAACCGGTTGAGCCAAGGTCGCTAATACGCTGACCATAAGCGCAAGAAGCATCAGCAGATGCCGCCATCTTACACCAACCATGAAATGAACCCCCGATCAAAAACCACAACGAGGCAAAGTGCCCACCAGCACATACCTAGCAGAAATGCGACCGATCCTCAATCTTCGATGCGGAATTTTCTGTGAACGGGGCGATTTTTGATCAAAAGAGCTCCGTCTCGCCCTCCTCTTCGCCGGCTGTCCCATCGTCGGGGCGAGCCGGGGCGGGCCGGTTGTCGAGCACTCCGGCGGCGCGCAATTCCGCGAGCCCGGGCAGGTCCCGGTCGGACTCCAGGCCGAAATGGTCAAGGAATCCCTGCGTTACCACGAAGGTCATCGGCCGCCCCGGTGCCATCTTGCGCCGGCCGAGCCGAACCCAACCGAGCTCGATCAGCAGGTCAAGCGTTCCCCCCGACACCGACACGCCGCGGATCTCCTCGATCTCCGCGCGGGTGACAGGCTGATGGTAGGCGACGATCGCCAGTGTCTCGATGGCGGCCCGCGACAATTTGCGCGTCTCCACCACCTCGCGGCTCATCAGGAAGCCCAGATCGGCCGCCGTGCGAAACGCCCAGGCATCGCCGATGCGGTGCAGCTCCACCCCCCTGCCCTCGTAGCGCCGCCGCAGCGCCGCGATCGCTTCAGGCGCGTCGCAGCCCTGCGGCAGCCGCTCGGCAATCTCGCGCGACGTCAGCGGCGCTGCGCTGGCGAAGAGCACCGCTTCAACCATCCGCTCCTGCTCGGGCATCGGCGGCACGGCGAAGGCGCCGTCGGCGAAAAAGCCCGTCGCGTTGTCGTTCATCGCGGTTCCTCTCCCGTACGCTGCCTGAGCCAGATCGGCGCGAACGCCGCGTCCTGCCGCACCTGGAGCCGCCCGGCCTTCACCAGCTCCAAGGCCGCCGCGAAGGTGGCGGCCGTGGCCGAGCGCCGCCGCTCCGGCGCCTCCCGCCACTCCTGCGGCAACCATGCGCCGAGCCGCACCCAATCGATCGCGGTGCCGATCAGGCCGCGCATCCGCTCGAGCGCCTCTTCCATGGTGTAGATCGGCTCGCGCGCCAGGTGCAGCGGCGTGAAGTCGTCCCGGGTCTTGATGCGGGCATAGGCGCGCATCAGGTCGATCAGCGAGGCGGTGTGCACGACCCGCAGGGTTCGCGCCAGCGGCTGCGCCTCGCCGCGCGCGAAGACGTCACGCCCGAGCTGGTCGCCCGCCATCAGCCGAGCGGCGGCCTCGCGCATCGCCTCGAGCCGCTGCAGCTGGAAGGCCAGGTGTGCCGCCAGCTCATCGCCCGAGGGTCCCTCCTCCGTCGGATCGGGCGGCAGCAGCAGCCGCGACTTCAGGTAGGCGAGCCAGGCCGCCATCACCAGATAGTCGGCCGCCAGCTCGATCCGGAGCCGCTTCGCCGCCTCGACGAAGCTCAGGTACTGCACCGCCAGCTTCAGGATCGAGATGCGGCGCAGGTCGACCTTCTGGCTGCGGGCCAGCGCCAGCAGCAGGTCGAGCGGTCCTTCGAAGCCGTCCACGTCCACCACGAGCGCCTCCGCCGCAAGCCGTGCGGCGGTGCCGTCGGGGTCGAAGAAGTCGTCAGGCATGCGCCCGCTCCTTCAGCGCCGCCAGTTCCCGGTCGAGCGCTCCGGGGTCGCCGCCGACCTCTGCCGGGCGCAGCGCCAGCGCCGCCTCGGCCCGCGCGGCGGCATTGCCCTCGAGCATCGGCGCCACCTCCGCCACCTCGTCCATCTCATGCTGCTTGCCGCTGCAATGCAGGATCATGTCGCAGCCGGCGGCGATCGCACGGCCGGCCCGGTCCGCGAGGCTGCCCCGGAGCGCCTGCATCGACAGGTCGTCGGTCATCAGCAGGCCGCCGAAGCCGATATCCTGCCGGATATGCGCGATGACCGCCGCCGACTGCGTCGCCGGCGCTTCCGGGTCGAGCGCGCGGTAGATCACGTGCGCCGACATCGCCATGGGCAGGTCGGCAAGCGCCCGGAACGGCGCGAAGTCCGCCTCGAGCGCTGCCAAATCCACCGGAACCTGCGGCAGGTCGACATGGCTGTCGATCGTCGCGCGCCCATGACCGGGGATATGCTTGATCACCGGCAGGACGCCGCCCGCGATCAGCCCGTCCGCCACCGCCCGGCCGATGCGCGCCACCTCGCCCGGATCGCCGCCGTAGCAGCGGTTGCGGATCACCGCGTGCGTGCCCGGCTGCGCGAGGTCGAGGACCGGGGCGCAGTTCACGTCGATGCCTATGGCGCGCAGCTCGCTCGCAATCAGATGGTAGCGCAGGTGCATCGCCCGCGCCCTGATCTCGCCGGGCAGACGCTCGCACTCCTCGAGCGCCGGCGCCCATTCGCGCCACGCCGGTCCGCGCATCCGCGCCACCCGCCCGCCTTCCTGATCGATCAGGACCGGCGCGTCCCGGCCCACGCTCTTCCGCAGGTCCGCCGTGAGCCGGCGCACCTGGTCGGGGTCCTCGATGTTGCGGGCGAAGAGAATGAAGCCCCAGGGCTGGCTCGCCGCATGGAACCGCGCCTCCTCGGCCGACAGCACCGGCCCGCCGCACCCGAAGATGACGGCGCGCGGCGCCATTACTGCAACGTCACCGGGATGCAGGCGACCCCGCGGCTTCTGAGACCCTCGCAGAGCTGGCGCGTCTCGTTCGCCGACTGAAACCCCGCGACGCGCAACCGGTAGAAGACCCGCGCATTGGCCGTGGTCCGCTCGACGTAGAGGCTCTTGGAGCCGAGCAGGTCGCCGTTGCGCGCGACGAGCTGCGCCCAGGCCTTGCGGGTGATGGCCTCGCTGTCGAAGGCACCGAGCTGAACAAGCCTGGTCCCGACCGGCAGTCCCGAAACCTCTCGGACCGCCGGCGCCGGCGCCGGGACGGTGGCCGTGGCCGAAACCTTCACTGGCGTCGGCTTCGGGGTGGGCTCCGGCTCGGCCGCAGCCACCTTGACCGCGGCGGCGGGGCCGGGGGACGCCACCTGTGTGGTCTTGGCATTCGCGTGGCTCATCGCCAGCCCGGCCGGCCGGTTGCGGGGCCGCACATCCGCGAGCGTGTCGGCGTCATCGTTGGCGGTCGCATCGGGATCGGCTTCGAGGTCCGGCTTCGCTTCGGCCTCGACCGCCCCGAGGACTTCGCCTGCCGCGTCCGGCAGCAGCGCGACGTCGGGCGTTCCGGGGACCGGCGCGGCCGTATCGTCCACAGGCGGCAGGTCTCCGCTCTCGCCGAGCACCCGCTGGGCCAGGACCGCCGGCGCCGAGGCCACCAGCTCGCCCTGGGGCGCATCTTCGGCCGCCAGCGCTTTCGGCTCGGGCCGCGCGGGAGGAATATCCTTCGGCATCGTCGCCGGGCTGCCGCCCAGGACCTCGTTGACCTCCAGGCCCTGGTGCGCCGCCTGCAGCCCGCCAGGGTCCTCGGGCTGGATGCGGGTCGGCCCGTCCATCGCCTTGATGATCGGCACCTGCGAAGCGTCGCGGGTGCCGAGGCGGTAGGACCAGAGGCCCAGCACGGCGATCAGGCCGAGGAACACCGCCGCACCGGCGAGCCTTCGAACGCCTTCGGGGATCAGACGATCGGCGTCACCGACCGCAACGGACTCGTAGTCGTCGCTGTATAGATCGCGCATGGGGTGCTTGCCTGTTTTGACACACTATATCCTGTGGGTGCCGCTGCTCCAACCCCTATGTTTACGGATGCGTTGATCACACCTCGGCACAAGGGCCGCGAACAGGATAGCAAGACCTGCAATAAACACAACCGCGGTCATAAGCGTAGAGAATCGGGCCAAGGTCATGGAAAACTGGAGGTTTCGTCCTGCAAGCCATGCCCAGGTCCTATACACCGTAAGCTCGCACTTCTGCCGAGGCCCCGAGAAACGTGCCGGCCGACCCTGAGGAACGTCACCGCGACACACCGGACCGCTGTCGATCGGACTGACGCAGGTTAAGGACAGTTGTCCCGCGTCCTCGCAGATGGGCCGGCGGCCTCCTGCTGCGTCGCGCGGCTCAGATGGCCGATGGTCGCGAACATCCGGCTTCGACGGGGACCCGAATGATAGTCAACCGACGCAACGCTTTCATCCTCATCGGCGGAGGTTTGGCCATCGCGGCGGGCTTTCTGTGGTCCGGCGTCAGGCGGATGGGGTCGATGCAGGACTACGACGCAGCCATGGCGACGCTTCGCGCCCCATTGCCGGACAATCCCGAGCCGTCCGACCTGATCCGGTTCGCCACGCTCGCCGCGAACAGCCACAATACGCAGGGCTGGCGGTTCGTCGTCGCGCAAGACCGGATCGACATTCTGCCCGACCCCGCCCGGGCGACCCCGGTGGTAGATCCGGACAGTCACCACTTGTTCGTCAGCCTTGGGTGCGCCGCCGAAAACCTCGTCATTGCTGCGGCGTCCCGTGGCCTGCAAGGAGAGGCGCTGTTCGACCCGGCCGCGGGTTCGGTCCGGTTTGACTATGCAAAGGCAGGCGCTTCCGATGCGGCCCTGTCCGATGCGATTCCACAGCGCCAGTCGACACGCGCACTCTACGACGGGTCAAGGCTGACAGCGGCGGAGCTTGGCGTTCTGGCAGGGACCGTGCGCGGCCCGGGTGTCGATCTCGTCCTGATCACCGAGCCGGGCCAGATGGGCCGGATCGCCGATCTTGTGGCGCGCGGCAACAGCGCACAGATCGCCGATCCCGCGTTCATGCAGGAGCTGAAACTGTGGCTGCGGTTCAACCCGCATCGCGCGATGGCCACCGGGGACGGCCTCTTCAGCGCCACCACCGGCAATCCTGCGATGCCCGACTGGCTGGGGCCGACGGTTCTGGACTGGGCCTATACTGCGGAAGACGAGAACACGAAGAATTCCGCCAGGATTGCGTCCTCGGCCGGGATGGCGGTCTTCGTGGGGGCGAAGGATGACCCTGAACATTGGGTTCTGGCGGGCCGCGCCTGCCAGCGGTTCGCCCTTCAGGCGACGGCACTCGGGTTGAAACACGCGTTCATGAACCAGCCCGTCGAGGTGCCCGACCTGCGCCCGGAACTCGCCGCACTGGTCGGCATGCCGGGTCGCAGGCCCGACCTCGTGATGCGCTTCGGTCGAGCGGCAGTCATGCCGTTTTCGGCCCGACGTCCGACCAACGCGGTCATGGCATGAACCTTCCCTTCACGATCGGCGAGTTTCTTGCGGTTTTCTCCGCCTAATAATTCAGCGGTCTGGCCGTTTCACATCGCCGCTACGGCCTCGCACTCGTGGCGCTCACAGCCGTTGTCGTTCCGCGACGAGGGTTGACGCGGCTGGCTTTGCGGCGTTGGCGATCCTCCGGGGGATTACCGTCATCGGCTATCACCTGGCGTTTTTCGCCCGGATCAATCCGGTCGCTCCGGTGTTCGCCGCGTTCTTCGTCCTGCAGGGCGTCCTGACCGGACTGTCGGCGGCGATCCCGCTCGGCCCCCGCGAGGACCTGGCAAGACCTGTTGCCGCTGCGATTCTGGCGGCGGTCCCGGCAAGTGCGGTCATGAACGTTCTGTCAGCCCGTCGGAAGCGCCGGGCAGCCGCTGGGCTCGCCTGATCGTTCCGCCCCTCGCGCGCGACGCGACCAGTCTGGTTGTCCAATGTGAACCAACTCACGCTCGCGGAACCCTTCGCGTGGTATTCTGCCACATCGGGGAGGCGGTCATGGCACTGGTTTGCACGAAGGTCACCGAGTGGATCGAACAGGAAATCTCCAAGCCCATTGAGGACTGGGAGAACCGTACCGAGGAGAAGTGCAAGAAAAGGCACTGGTACGATCCTCGCAGCTGGTTCTGCTGGCTGGTCACCATCCTGGTGAAGGTCATCCGCTGGGTCGTTGTGACGGTGGTCACCGCCGTCGTCACCATCGTCTGCCACCTCGTCGCGGACCTGCTGTCGATCGTCTGGGATCTGCTGAAGTTCCTGGGCAACCTCGTGAGGGCGCTGGTTACGTGGGACAAGTGCGCGCTGCAGGAAGCGCTCGGCAATCTGGCGGACGCGATCCTCGGCGCGCTCGAAATCATCGGCGACGTCCTGGTCCGGCCGATCATCGACCGTATCCAGACCTACCGTCTGCGCCGGTACGTGAGCGACGCGATCGGCAAGCGGTACGCCGGCCAGCCCGACCTGATCGACGCGATCGGCGAAAATCTCAACGTCGACACCGGCGTCTTCGGCTACCGGCTGACGGTCACCCTGCATCGCATGTTCGTCGATTCCGAGACCCGGACGCCGCAATCGGGCGACGTGCCGAACCTGATCCACCTGCACGAAACCGGCCAGATCGATCTCTACGAACTCGCCGGCTTCGCGCCCAAGGGCTCCTGCGCCATCTTCTCCAAGGACGGCTGGCGGCGATCGCTGCCCAGAACCGCGAAGAAGACGTGGGCCGGTGGTGGTGGCGGCGTGATCGACTCGGACCCGCCCGAGATCACGCGTGACGACCTCGACGACTATATCGGTTCGCGAGGCGCCAGCGGTCCGCCATTCCTGATCCTCGCCATGTCGACGCGGATGCAGGACAATCGAACCCGGACCGCGGAGCTGAAGGGCCGCCAGCTCGGGCTGATCCTCAGCTTCGATACCAAGCTCAAGGAAGTCACCGACCCGCAGTTCATCAACTACCGAAACAAGACAATCACCCTGACCCCGGTGAACTGCGCCACGAAGCTCAAGGACCAGCAGGACTATCTGATTTGCGAGCTCGGGCGCAAACCCGACGTCGATTTCGTCTGCTGCGATGAAATGGCCAATGCCACCGCCGTAGGCGCGGCCGCCGAAGAGGCCTTTCACGACCTGTGCAAGCCGGTGGCGGTAGGGGTCTTCCGCTTTCACCCCGACAACAAGTGGAGCGGATGGACGACCAACCTCGTCGGGACCCAGGGCAATGCGCACGACCTGACGGACGATGCGACCAGCGGCGTGTCCTTCCGCGCGCAGATTCCCGAGGAAGGCCGCATGTACGTGCTGATCCACGAACTCGGGCATTATTTCGGCCTGACGCACGTCGACGGCTTCGACAGGATCATGGTTTCGGGTGAAGAGGGTCAGGGTGACTTCTGGACCTGGACCGCGCCGCTGAACTTCATTTTCGTCCACGGCGGGCCGCGCTTCATCCTCGACGAAGGCAAGCGCGCGTGGGACTTCATCCTGGCGAACTTCCCGGCGGGCTGCCTGGCCCCCGGTCACGCCGAACCGCCTCCGGTCATCCTCTAGCGAGCGCAGCGAGGTGTAAGCCGTGGCCTTGACCCTGGTGCGCTCGCTCGACCAGCTCCTGCTGCTGCCCCTCGATCCGGGCGTGAACGGCTTTGGACCGCGCTCGCCCGTCCGGATCGCTATTGCGGCGGTTCCGCCGCCCGAGCGCCTGCGGGCGGAACGTGCGCTGAACCGCTTCCAGTCGCGCTGCGGCTGCCTGGCAGGTGGGCTGACGTCGCTCGGCGTCGTGACATCGGGTCTTGCCCTAATTTACTGGCAGGCGCCGATGCTAGCCGGATGGGCAACCACCCTGCAGGTGATCGCCGTTCTGGTGCTGGGCATCGCCGCCGGATCGCTGGCAAAGCTCGCGACCCTGCTGGTGGTCCGCATCCAGTTCAGACGGGAATGTCGCCTCCAGCACGACCGTCTGAGCCGGTCGTCACCCTGACGGCGGTTCGAGCCGCCACCGGATCGCTCACCCTACCGCATCTCGTTCATCGGCGTGACACCGAGGATGCCGAGGCCCGCCGCAATCGCGACCTGGGTCGCGCGCACCAGCGCCAGCCGCGCCCTGGTCACCTCCGGCGCGTCCTCGCGGATGAACCGCAGCGCCGGTTCGAGCTTGCCCTGATGCTGCAGCCCGTGAAACTCCGCCGCCAGATCGTAGAGATAGAACGCGACCCGGTGCGGCTCGTGGTTGGCGGCCGCAGTCTCCACCTGCCGAGGCCACTCCGCGAGCTTGCGCGCCAGCCCGATCTCCCCCGCCGACCCAAGGCCGCCGAGGTCGCTGGCGGCGAGCGTCGCATCGTCGAACCCGAAGCCCGCCTCGCCCGCCCTCGCCAGCACCGACTGCGCCCGGGCATGGGCATACTGCACGTAGAAGACCGGGTTGTCCTTGGACTGCTCCAGCACCTTGTCGAAGTCGAAGTCGAGCGGCGCGTCGTTCTTGCGCGTCAGCATCACGAACCGGGTGACGTCCGGGCCAACCTGCTCGACCACGTCGCGCAGCGTCACGAACGTCCCCGCGCGCTTGCTCATCTTGAACGGCTCGCCGCCCTTGTAGAGCCGCACCAGCTGGCAGAGCTTCACGTCGAGCGGCACCCGCCCGTCGCTGAGCGCCGCCACCGCCGCCTTCATCCGCTTGACGTAGCCGCCGTGGTCGGCGCCGAGCACGTCGATCAGCTCGTCGAAGCCACGCTCGATCTTGGTGAAGTGATAGGCGATGTCCGGCGCGAAGTAGGTCCACCCGCCGTCCGACTTCATCACCGGCCGGTCGGTGTCGTCGCCGTAGGCCGTCGAGCGGAAGAGCGTCTGCTCGCGCGGCTCCCAGTCCTCCGGCAGCTTGCCCTTGGGCGGCTCCAGTACGCCTTCGTAGAGCAGCCCCTTGGCCTCGAGCGAAGCCAGCGCCGCCTCGATCTTGCCGGTGCCGTAGAGCGACTTCTCGCTGAAAAACGTGTCCATCGTCACGTGCAGGAGCGCGAGGTCGTCGCGGATCATCGCCATCATCGCCTCGGTGGCGAACGCGCGCACTTCCGGCAGCCACTCCGCCTCCGGCCGCTCCAGCAGGCTCTCGCCGTACTTCGCCTTCAAGGCCTCGCCCACCGGGATGAGATAGTCGCCCGGATAGAGCCCCTCGGCGATTGCCGGCTCCAGCCCGCAGGCCTCGCGGTACCGCTCGTAGGCCGACCGCGCCAGCACGTCGACCTGCGCGCCGCCGTCGTTGATGTAGTACTCGCGCGTGACCGCATAGCCCGCGAAGTCGAGCAGCCCCGCCAGCGCATCGCCGAACACCGTGCCCCGCACGTGCCCCAGGTGCAGCGGCCCCGTCGGGTTCGCCGAGACGAACTCGACGTTCACCGTGCGCCCGCCTCCCATGCGCGAGCGCCCGAAGCCCGTACCCGACGCCAGCGCCTGCGGCACCACCTCGAACCACCGGCCCGGCGCAAGCCGCAGGTTCAGGAACCCCGGCCCCGCCACCGTGGCAGACGCCAGCCCCGGCACGCCGTCGAGCGCGCCCGCGAGCGCCTCGGCGATGTCGCGCGGCGCCATCCGCGCCGGCCGCGCCAGCACCATCGCCGCGTTCGTCGCCATGTCGCCGTGCGCCGGGTCGCGCGGCGGCTCCACCGTCACCGCCCCGAGATCGAGGCCCCCCGGCAGCCGCCCCTCGGCCGCAAGCCGCCCGAGGGCGTCCAGCACCAGACCCTTTACCTCCGCGAAGAGATCCATCGTCGTTCCTTCCAATCCGCGCGGGGTTAGCACAGGAGCGGGGCGTCCTCCAAGGGGCGGCAAACCGCCCGCTGGCGTCCCGCCCCGCCGCCCCCTAGACTGCCCTGCCTTCGCCGCCCCGGACCAACTCCATGCGCTCGCTCGCCTGCCTCGCCCTTCGCGCTTCCGATCGCCGCGCCGGCCGCCGCGCAGCAGGTGGTGCCGCCCGCAGCGTTCGAGGCGCTCGCCGAGGGCCACACCCTCCACTTCACGCTCGACGGCGCCCCGTTCGGCGCCGAGCAGTACTTCCCCGGCCGCCGCACGCTCTGGCGCTACGCCGACGGGCTCTGCGCCGAAGGCCGCTGGTGGGGCTCGGGCGACAGCGTCTGCTTCGCCTACGACGACGTCGAGGGCGCCCAGTGCTGGCGCTTCACCCGGGCCGGCTCCGGGCTCGCGGCCGACCTCGTCGAAGGCGGCGACGGGCCGGGGTTCGAGCTCCAGCTCGCCCAGACCGACGACGCGCGCCTGCCCTGCCCCGGCCCCAAGGTCGGGACCTGATCCCTCAGAGCAGCGTCCCCTGCTCGGGCTCGCTCTCCCGCCGGCGCCCCGATCCCCGCGGCGCGTTCCGGGCGCACCCGCTGCCGGCCGTCGGCGAACTCGATCTCGAGGACTGCCGCGCCCCGCGCCACCGCGGCCTCGGTGACGACGCCCCCCGATCCGTCGCGCACGATGGCAAAGCCACGTTCCAGCACCCGCTGCGGCCCGAGCGTCGCCAGCGTGCGCCCGAGCGCGTCGAGCCCGGTGCGCAGCTCCTGCGCCCGCCGCGGCCCGACCCGCGCCAGCCGCCCGCCGCGCTCCTCCACCCGCTCGCGCCAGCGCGCGATCGTCCGCGCCATGCCCTCCGGCCGCAGGCCGAGCTCGGCGCGCAGCAGCCGCTGCCGCCACTTCTCGATGCCGATCGCCAGCAGCGCCGGCCCGAACCGGCCCGCGGCACCGCGGTTCAGCGCCAGGTGCAGGTGCCGGGTGAAGCCGATCAGCGCCAGCGGCAGCCGCACCGCCAGCCCGTCGAGCCGCTGCGCCCGCTCGGCGATCAGCGCCTCGGGCCGCGGCAGGCCGCGCCCCAGGTCGCGCAGTCGCTGGCCGCGCTGGGTCATCGCACGTGCCAGCGCCGCCAGCCGCCGGTGCTCGAGCCCCGCCACCGCCGCGACCAGCTCCAGCCGAACCGGCACCGCCATCTCCGCCGCCGCCGTCGGCGTCGGCGCCCGGCGGTCGGAGGCGAAGTCGATCAGCGTGGTGTCGGTCTCGTGGCCCACCGCCGAGATCAGCGGGATCGTGCTCTCCGCCGCCGCCCGCACCACGATCTCCTCGTTGAACCCCCAGAGGTCCTCGATGCTGCCGCCGCCGCGCGCCACGATGATGAGGTCCGGCCGCGGCACCGCCCCGCCGGGCTTCAGCGCGTTGAACCCGCGGATCGCCGCCGCGACCTCGGGCGCGCAGCGCTCGCCCTGCACGGTCACCGGCCAGATCAGCACCGGCCGCGGGAACCGCTCGCGGAGGCGATGCAGGATGTCGCGGATCACCGCGCCCGAAGGCGAGGTCACGACGCCGATCACCTCCGGCAGGTACGGCAGCGGCCGCTTGCGGTCCGCATCGAAGAGGCCCTCGGCGGCGAGCGCCTTCTTGCGGCCTCCAGCATCGCCATCAGCGCGCCGACGCCGGCGGGCGCGACCTCGTCGACGATCAGCTGGTACTTCGAGGCCGGCTGGAACGTCGTCATCCGTCCGGTGGCGACGACCTCCATGCCTTCCTGCGGCTGCACCCGCAGCCGCTGCGCCGACATCTTGAACGCCACGGCGCCGAGGCAGGCGCGCTCGTCCTTGAGGTCGAAATAGACGTGCCCCGAGGCATGCCGCGTCACCCGGCCGACCTCGCCGCGCACCCGGACCCGGCCGAACTCGCCCTCGATGACCTTCTTCACCGCGCCCGAAATCTCGGACACGGTGAATTCGGGCGCGTTCTGCCCCGGTCGGCTCTCCTCGAAAAGCTCCATGCCCTCTCGCTGGGCCCCTCTCGCTTGCGGACGGCGGTCGCGCACCATAGAACGCCGCTCCAGCGGGGCCAAGCGCGGGGAGCGCATGAACATCCTGATCCTCGGCGGCGGCGGCCGCGAGCACGCGCTGGCCTGGGCCTTCGCGCAGAACCCCAGGTGCGACCGGCTCTGGTGCGCGCCGGGCAACGCCGGCATCGCCGAGGAGGCGACCTGCGTCGCCCTCGACATCCTCGACGGCGACAAGGTGCTGGCCTTCGCCCGCGAGAACGACATCGGCTTCGTGATGATCGGCCCCGAGGCGCCGCTCGCCGAAGGCGTCGCCGACGTGCTCAGGGCGGGCGGCATGCCGACCTTCGGCCCGAGCCGCGCCGCCGCCCGGCTCGAAGCCTCCAAGGCCTTCACCAAGGAAATCTGCGCCGCCTGCGGCGCCCCGACCGCCGCCGGCCAGACCTTCACCGACGCCGAGGCCGCCCGCGCCTACGTCGACGCCCGCGGCGCGCCGATCGTCGTCAAGGCCGACGGCCTCGCCGCCGGCAAGGGCGTGACCGTCGCCGAGACCGTCGCCGAAGCGCAGGCCGCGCTCGAGGCGATCTTCCGCGAAGGCGCCGGTGCTCGCGCCGTCGTCGAGGACTTCATGGCCGGCGAGGAAGCGAGCCTCTTCGTCCTCGCCGACGGCGAGGCCTTCTGCGTGCTCGGCACCGCGCAGGACCACAAGCGCGCCTTCGACGGCGACCTGGGCCCCAACACCGGCGGCATGGGCGCCTGTTCCCCCGCTCCCGTGCTGACGCCCGAGATCACCGCCACCGCGATCGAGCAGATCGTCCGCCCGACGCTCGCCGAGATGGCGCGGCGCGGCACGCCGTTTCAGGGCGTGCTCTACGCCGGCCTGATGATCGCGGACGGCAGCGCCGCGGCTCGTCGAATACAACGTCCGCTTCGGCGACCCCGAGGCGCAGGTGCTGGCGATGCGCCTCGGCGCGCAGCTCCTCGACGTCTGCTTCGCCGCGGCGACGGGCGCGCTTGCCGGCGCGCGCGTGGCCTTCGCCGACGACCACGCCCTGACCGTGGTGATGGCGGCGCGCGGCTATCCCGGCGACTACCCCCGCGGCGAGCCGATCGCGCTGACCGAAAGCCCGGACCCGCGCGTCAAGGTCTTCCACGCCGGCACCCGGCGCGAGGACGGCGCTGCTCGTCTCGAACGGCGGCCGCGTCCTCAACGCCACCGCCCGCGCCCCGAGCCTCGCCGAGGCCCGCACCCTCGCCTACGCCGCGCTGCAGTCCGTCGACTGGCCCGGCGGGTTCTACCGCACCGACATCGGCTGGCGCGCGCTCGACCGAAAGTAGCCTGAAGCCTCGGCCACGAACGCCCGGTGCGGCGCTGCCTCGGTTACACTTCTGCCGGGGGAAATTGGCGACGCAGTTTCGGTCAGGTTTCGGGCGGCTGCGGTTGTCGGGGCTGTGGACCCTTTGGGCAACGCGCTGCGTGTCCACAACTCGTTCAGCCCGCCTGCGCGGCCGCCTCGAGTTCGGTGCTGCGGTGCCTGAGCAGCCGAGCAGGGTCGGCCCGTAGCGCACGGTCCGGCCTCCGTCCCGCGATCTCTGCGAGGCGACGGGCTCGCCGCCGGGTGCCTCGCGGACGGCGAAGAGGGTGCCGCGCCAATTGATCGGGCCGTCGCTCTCGACTGAGCGGACCTCCTCGCGGGCGCTCGGGCCTTGGGGGAGCGGAGCACGCAGCGCCGCGGCGAAGCGTCGGAGCGGCTTCCGCGACGATCCGCCCGGCGGTGCCGCCGCAGCTGCGAAGCTTGGGCCGTCAGATGTTGCGCTGCCGGTAGAGCAGTCGCCGCACCGAGCCGGTCTTGGAGCGCATCAGGATGGTCTCGGTCTCCATCCACTCGCCGTCGCGCTTGGCGCCGCCGACGATCGAGCCGTCGGTGACGCCGGTCGCGGCGAAGATCACGTCCTCGGTCACCATCTCGTCCCGGGTATAGACCTTGTCGAAGTCGGTGATCCCGGCCTTCCTGGCGCGGCCGCGCTCGTCGTCGTTGCGGAAGAGCAGCCGCCCGAGCATCTGCCCGCCCATGCACTTCAGCGCCGCCGCGGCGAGCACGCCTTCCGGCGCGCCGCCCGAGCCCATGTACATGTCGATCCCGGTCTTGGCGGCATCGGCGACGTGGATCACGCCCGCGACGTCGCCGTCGGTGATCAGCCGGATGCGCGCCCCGGCCGAGCGAATCTCCTCGATCAGCGCCTCGTGCCGCGGCCGCTCCAGCACGCAGACCATGATGCCGCTGGTCGAGGTGCCTTTGGCGCGCGCGAGCCGGCGGACCCGCTCGGTCGGCGTCATGTCGAGGTTCAGCAGGTCGGTCTGGTAGCCCGGACCGATCGCGAGCTTGTCCATGTAGACGTCGGGCGCGTGCAGCATCGAGCCGCGCGGTCCCATCGCGATCACCGCCAGCGCGTTCGGCATGTCCTTGGCGGTCAGCGTCGTGCCTTCGAGCGGGTCCAGCGCGATGTCGACGCCCGGCCCCTTGCCGGTGCCGACCTCCTCGCCGATGTAGAGCATCGGCGCCTCGTCGCGCTCGCCTTCGCCGATCACCACCACGCCTTGGATGTCGAGCAGGTTCAGCTGCGTGCGCATCGCGTCGACCGCCGCCTGGTCCGCCGCCTTCTCGTCGCCTTGGCCGACCAGCTTCGCCGCGGCGATCGCCGCGGCCTCTGAGACGCGGGCGAGGCCCAGCGACAGCATGCGGTCGGCGAAGATGGGATGCTCGGACATGGGGCGGCCTCTCCGGTATGCGGCTGGTCGCTTCTAGGCGATTGGGGCCGACAGGGGCAAGGCGGAACCCCCTCAGCTGCGCTCCACCGGCTGCGTCGTGCCGCCCGGACCCAGCGCGCGCTGCATCATCACGGTATCGACCCAGCGGCCGAACTTGAAGCCCGAGGCCGGGAAGACCCCGACGTGGTAGAAGCCGGCCCGCCGGTGCACCGCGATCGAGGCGGCATTGCCGCTGTCGCCGATGATCGCCAGCATCTGCCGGTAGCCCTGGGCGGTGCAGTCCTCGATCAGCGCGGCGAGGAGCGCGCGCCCGACGCCGCGCCCGGTCGCCCCGGCATCGACGTAGATCGAATCCTCGACCGAGAAGCGATAGGCGCTGCGCGGGCGGTAGAGCCCGGCATAGGCAAAGCCCAGCACCTCCCCCTGCGCCTCGGCGACGAGATGCGGCAGGCCGCGCGCCACGACCTCGGCGCGGCGGCGGAGCATCTCGCCGGCATCGGGCGGCACCTCCTCGAACGAGGCGAGCCCGGTCAGCACGTGATGGGCGTAGATCGCGTGGACCGCCGGCACGTCCTCCTCGCGCGAGGCGCGGATCAGCGGTGCCCCGGCCACCGCGTCAGACCTCCTCGATGCGCAGGGCCACCGGCGCGGCGCGGCAGACGTCGAGCCGGGCGATCTCGGCGAGGGCCGCGTCGAGCGGGCCGCGCGCGGTCCGGTGGGTCACGATCAGGATCGGCGCCTCCTCGGTGGCGTGCTCGACCTGGCGCATCCGGTTGATCGAGATGCCCGCCGCGCCGAGCGCCGCGGCGACCTTGGCGAGCACGCCCGGCGCGTCGTCGACGAGAAACCGCAGGTAGTAGGCCGCCGCCGCGCCGTCGCCGGCGATCGTCGCGGTCGCGAGCCCGGCCGCCGGCCGCCCGAAGGCCGGGATCACCAGCCCGCGGGCGATGTCGATGACGTCGGCCACGATCGCCGAGGCGGTCGGTCCCTCGCCCGCGCCCGGGCCGCTCAGCACGATGCGGCCGACGAAGTCGCCCTCGATCACCACCATGTTGGTGACACCGTCGAGCTGCCCGAGCGGCGAAGCGGCCGGCACCAGGCACGGCTGCATCCGCGCCTCGATCCCCGCCGCGGCCCGCTGCGCCACCCCGAGCAGCTTGATGCGGTAACCGAGCTCCGCCGCGTGCTCGATGTCGGCGAGGCTCACCCGCTCGATGCCTTCCACGGTGATGCCGCCCATGTCGACGCGGGTGCCGAAGGCGGTCGCGACCAGCAGCGCCAGCTTCTGCGCCGCGTCGATGCCGCCGACGTCGAACGCGGGATCGGCCTCGGCATAGCCGAGCCGCTGCGCCGCTTCGAGGACCTGGCGGTAGGGCGCGTCCTCGGCCTCCATCCGGGTCAGGATGTAGTTGCAGGTGCCGTTCAGCACCCCCATCAGCCGGGTGATCGCGTTGCCGGCGAGCCCCTCGGTCAGCGCCTTCACCACCGGGATGCCGCCCGCCACCGCCGCCTCGAACCGCAGCGCGACACCCGCGGCCTCCGCGGCCTCGGCGAGCGCCTGCCCGTGCCGCGCGAGGAGCGCCTTGTTGGCGGTGACGACGTGCTTGCCGCCGCCGAGCGCCGCCAGCGCGGTCGCCTTGGCCGGGCCGTCCTCGCCACCCATCACCTCGACCACGAGATCGACGTCGCCGCGCCGGGCCAGCGCCACCGGGTCGTCCTCCCAGGCGTAGGCGGTGAGATCGACCCCGCGGTCGCGGTGCCGCGACCGCGCCGAGATCGCGGCGATCTCCACCGGTCGCCCGGCGCGGGCGGCGATGTCCTGCCCGTGCGCCTGCAGCATCTTCACCACGCCCGCGCCGACGGTGCCGAGGCCGGCGAGGCCGATGCGCAGCGGGTCGGGCATGGTTGTCTCCAGGGCGGGACGGCGTCGCGCCTCTCGTAAGCGACGGCCCCGGGGTCTCGCAACGGCGAAGTGCCGGGGCGGCAAGCGCGACGGGCCGCGGGCGATCTACGGGTCGACGGTTGCCACCATCTCCACCGGCGCGAGAAGGCCGTCGCGCATGGCGCCCATCAGCCGGCCGACGCGCTCGCCGGCGGTCGGGCCGATGACGAGATGCAAGGCGAGGACCGGCGTCTTCTCCACGGCGCGCGCCTGCATCTTCTGCGCGAGATCGAGCACGAACCCGGTGCGGTCGCGCTCGTGGGTCACCGCGAACCCCGCCGCTTCGAGCAGGCTGCGATACGTCGCGGGGGTCTCGACGAAGCTCGTCGCCGCGTCGTCGGCCCAGGGCAGCGGGAACGAGAGCGGGCCGTCCCCGGTCCGCATCGGGTCGAACACGCCGAACCGCCCGCCCGGCCGCAGCACCCGGCGCACCTCCGCGAAGAGCGCGGCCTTGTCGGCGATGTTCATCCCGACGTGGATCAGGGTGGCGGCGTCGAAGCTCTGCGCCTCGAACGGCATGTCGAGCCCGCTGCCGACGACGAAGCGGACCCCGGCGTCGAGGCCGGTGCGCCGGGTCAGCTCGCCCGCCAGCGCGACGAAATCGGGCGTCAGGTCGAGACCGGTCACGTCGCAGCCGCAGGCCTCGGCGAAATACCGTGCCGGCCCGCCGAGCCCGGAGCCGATGTCGAGCACCGCCATGCCGGGGGAGAGGCCGAGCACCTCGGCGAAGGCCACCGTCTGCGGCCGCCACCCGGAATGAAACTCGTCGACCGGCGCGAGATCCTCGGCCGCCAGCCGGTCGGGGTCGAGACCCGCCTGACGCAGCGCCGCCATGATCGAGCTTGCGAGGTCCGGCCTCGTGTAGTGCCGCGCTACGTCGGTCTCGACAGTCATCGTGTCCTCCTCCCGCTCCAAAGGGCGGTTGCCTTGCACCCGGGTCCAGCCACAAATACAGTCCCCCGCGGGCGATCGCCTGCGCCACGATCGGGAATCTGAAAACCATGCTGGCCGGCCGCAGGATACTCCTGATCATCGGCGGCGGCATAGCCGCCTACAAGAGCCTCGAACTGATCCGCCTGCTGCAGAAGGCCGGCGCCTCGGTGGTGCCGGTGCTGACCGCGGCCGGGGCCGAGTTCGTGACGCCGCTGACGGTGTCGGCGCTGGCCGGCGCGCCCGTCCACACCGCCCTCTTCGATCTGACCGCCGAGGCCGAGATGGGCCACATCGAGCTCTCGCGCAGCGCGGATCTCGTCGTCGTCGCGCCCGCGACCGCGGACCTCATCGCGCGGCTCGCCGCCGGCATCGCCAACGATCTCGCCAGCACGCTCCTGATCGCCACCGACAAGCGTGTGCTCCTCGCCCCGGCGATGAACGTGCGGATGTGGCAGCACCCGGCGACCCGGCGCAACCTCGCCACGGTGCTCGCCGACGGCGCGCTCGTCGTCGGCCCCGACGACGGCGCCATGGCCTGCGGCGAGTTCGGCCCCGGCCGCCTCGCCGAGCCGCCGGCGATCGTCGCGGCCATCGACGCCGCGCTCTCCGGCACCGCCCGAAGTGGCACGCTCGCCGGCCGGCACGCGCTCGTCACCTCCGGCCCGACCCACGAGCCGATCGACCCGGTCCGCTACATCGCCAACCGCTCGTCCGGCCGGCAGGGCTCGGCCATCGCCGAGGCGCTCGTCCGCCGCGGCGCGCGGGTGACGTTCGTCACCGGCCCCGCCGCGGCGCCCCGGCCCGCCGGCGCCGTCGTGGTCGAGGTCGAGACCGCGGCCGAGATGCTCGCCGCGGTCGAGGCGGCGCTGCCCGCCGACGTCGCCGTCTTCGCGGCGGCGGTCGCCGACTGGCGGGTGACCGGCGCCAGCGGCTCCAAGGTCAAGAAGGACCCCGCGGGCCGTCCGCCCGCGCTCGAGCTCCGCGAGAACCCCGACATCCTGCGCAAAGTGGCGCGGTCGGAGACCAGCCGGCCCCGGCTCGTCGTGGGCTTCGCCGCCGAGACCGACGACCTTCTCGCCAACGCCACCGCCAAACGGCTGCGCAAGGGCGCCGACTGGCTGGTGGCCAACGACGTCAGCCCGGCGACCGGCATCATGGGCGGCGCCGAGAACGCCGTGACGCTGATCACCGCCGACGGCGCCGAGGCCTGGCCGCGCATGTCCAAGGAAGCGACCGCCGAGGCGCTGGCCGACCGCATCGCCGAGGCGCTCGCGTGACGGTGACGGTCGGCATCCTGCGGCTGCCGCACCGCGACCCGGCGCTGCCGCTGCCCGGCTACGCCACCGCCGGCGCCGCCGGCCTCGACCTCTGCGCCAACCTCGCGCCCGAGCACCGCGCCTCCGGCCTCAGCCTCGCCCCCGGCGAGCGCGCGCTGGTGCCCTCCGGGCTGGCGCTCGAAATCCCGCCCGGCCACGAGGTTCAGCTTCGCCCGCGCTCGGGACTCGCGCTGCGGCACGGCCTGACGCTGCTGAACAGCCCCGGCACCATCGACAGCGACTACCGCGGCGAGATCGGCGCCATCGTGATCAACCACGGCGCCGATCCGGTCCTCGTCACCCACGGCATGCGCATCGCCCAGATGGTGCTCGCCCCGGTCGCCCGCATCGCCTGGGTCGAGACCGAGGCGCTCGCCGACAGCGCCCGTGGCGCCGGCGGCTTCGGCTCCACCGGCACGACCGCGGGCGGGGACGGCTGAGCAGGCCGATGGTCCTCATCCTCTTTCTGACCGGAATTGCCCTTGTCGTGGCGCGGCTTGTCCAGCGCCCGGGGCGCCTGGCGCTTCATCCTGGCCGCGGCCGGGCTCGCGGTGGTCGCCTCGCAAGTGCTGCCGGCGGGGCACCGGTTGCGGGCCGACCTCGGCGGGTCAGCGGCCGCGCTCGGCTGGCTGGTCGCCGCGGCCGTCCCGATCACCGCTTACGCGCTCTGGGTGCGGAGCCTCCGCCGCCGCGCCGGCGCCGACCGCCCGGCGCGACGCCACCCGGCGGGCCTCGTCCAGATCGCCGACGACGTGGCGCTTCTCGCCGACACCGCCGCAGCGCTCGATGCCGAGACGGCGGCCGCACTCGGCCCCGCCCGCCCGCTGTCGCTCGCCTGGCGCAGCGAGGACGGCGCACTCACCGGCCACCTGCGCCTGCGCGAGTCCGGCGCCACCGCCGAGATCGAGGCGCTCCTCGTCGCCCCGGAACATCGCGGCCAGGGCATCGGCCGCCGCCTGCTCGCCGCCGCCGAGACCGAGGCCCGCGCCCGCGGCCTCGCACGGCTCGCCGTTGCGCCGGGCAGCTGGCAGGCGCCCGCGTTTTTCGCCCGAATGGGGTACGCCACCACCGCGGAACACGACCTCGGCCGCGGCGCCCGCCGCTTCCGCATGGAGCGCGAGCTCCCGTGACCCTCGCCCCCGACGAGATCGAGCGCTATGCCCGCCACATCGTGCTGCACGAGGTCGGCGGCGCCGGCCAGCAGCGCCTGCGCGCCGCGCGCGTGCTGGTGATCGGCGCCGGCGGCCTCGGCAGCCCGGCGCTGCTCTATCTGGCCGCAGCCGGCGTCGGCACCCTGACCATCGTCGACGACGACACGGTCAGCCTCTCGAACCTGCAGCGCCAGGTGCTGCACGCCACGGGCGAGATCGGCCTGCCCAAGGTCGAGAGCGCCGCCCGCGCCATCGCCCGGCTCAACCCCCACGTCTCGGTCGAGCCGCACAACCTCCGCCTCGACGCCGCCGCCGCCGCCGGCCTCGTCCCGTCGCACGACCTCGTTCTCGACGGCAGCGACAGCTTCGCCACCCGCTACCTCGTCAACGCCGCCTGCGTCGCCGCAGGCCGGCCGCTGATCTCCGCGGCGATGAGCCAGTGGGAAGGCCAGATCGGCCTCTTCGATCCGGCGCGCGGCGGCCCGTGCTACCAGTGCGTCTTCCCCGAACCTCCCGCGGCCGAGCTGACCCCGACCTGCGCCCAGGCGGGCATCGTCGGCGCGCTCCCCGGCGTGATGGGATCGATGATGGCGCTCGAGGCGATCAAGCTGATCGTGCGCGCCGGCACCCCGCTCCGCGGCGCCCTGCTCATCTACGACGCACTGAACGCCGACATGCGCCGCTTCCGCACCCCGCCGCGCCCCGACTGCCCGATCTGCCACGGCGCAGGTGCCCTGCCGTGATCGACGTCCGCCCCGTCGGCTACATCCTGGGCTGGCTCGTCCTCGTCCTCGGCGCACTGATGCTGCTGCCGCTGGCGGTCGATCTCTACGACCGCGATCCGAATGCCGAGGGGTTCGCGCTCTCCGCGGTGCTCGTCATCGTGGCGGGCGCCGCGATATCGGTGGCCTGCGCCGACGAGCGCAAGGCCAACTTGTCGCTGCGGCAGGGCTTCGTGCTCACCGCCGGGTCGTGGGCGATCTACCCTGCGGTTGCCGGGCTGCCGCTGATGCTGGGCACCCCCGGGCTGAGCTTCACCGACAGCTATTTCGAGTTCACCTCCGCGATGACGACGACCGGCGCCACCGTGCTGACCGGCCTCGAATACCTGCCCCGCGGCGTGCTGCTCTGGCGCGGCATCGTGAGCTGGCTCGGTGGCATCGGGGTGATCCTCCTGGCGATGATCCTTCTGCCCATCCTCAACATCGGCGGCATGCAGCTCCTCAGGAACGCCGACTTCAACACCCTGGGCAAGATCATGCCGCGCACCAAGGGGATCGCGTTCTCGATCGGCTCGGTCTACGCGGTGCTGACGATCGCCTGCGCCGTCGGCTACGCCTGGGCCGGCATGTCCGGCTTCGACGCGCTGATCCACTCGTTCTCGACGCTCGCGACCGGCGGCATGGGCAACTACGATTCCTCGTTCGCGCGGTTCTCCCCCGCCGCCCAGTACATCAGCACCGTCTTCATGTTGCTCGGGGCGATGTCGTTCAGCCGCTTCGTGCAGTTCGCCCGCGGCGAGCCCCGCGCGCTCTTCGGCGACAGCCAGATCCAGGCGTTCCTGCTGATCTACGCCGGCTTCGTCGTGGCGCTGCTCGCCGCGCGGGTGATCAACGCCGAGACGATCGACGAGACGTCGGTGCGCGAGGTGCTCTTCAACCTCGCGTCGGTCATCAGCACCACCGGCTTCACCAGCACGGACTATTCCGCGTGGGGCCCGCTCGCCGAGGTGCTGTTCTTCTGCTCGATGATGATCTGCGGGTGCTCCGGCTCGACCTGCGGCGGCCCCAAGGTCTTCCGCTACCAGCTGCTGATGGGCGCGATCTCGGGCGAGGTGCGCCGGCTGCACAGCCCCAACGTCGTCTTCACGCCGCGCTTCCAGGGCGTCGCGGTCTCCGACGACGTGCTCGATTCGGTGATCGCGTTCTTCATGCTGTTCTTTCTCACCTTCGGCGTCGGCGCGGTGCTGCTCGTCCTGCTCGGCCTCGACCCGGTCAGCGCCATCTCGGGATCGATCGCGTGCCTCTCGAACGTCGGCCCGGCGCTCGGCCCGATCATCGGCCCGGTCGGCAACTACTCGAGCCTGCCCGACGCCGCCAAGTGGGTGCTCGCCTTCCTGATGCTCGTCGGCCGGCTGGAGCTTCTGACCGTCTACGTCCTCTTCACGGCCTCGTTCTGGCGGGCGTGAGGCCCGATTGACCCCGCCGGTGCCGCTGCGTAAAAGCGCCCGGCCCCGATCGGATGCGTTTGATGCCAGCCCCGCGAAGCTTTCAGGAGATCATCCTCCGCCTGCAGGCCTACTGGGCCGCGCAGGGCTGCGCCGTCCTGCAGCCCTACGACATGGAGGTGGGCGCGGGCACTTTCCACCCCGCGACCACGCTGCGCTCGCTCGGCCCGCAGCCGTGGGCCGCGGCCTACGTCCAGCCGTCGCGCCGCCCGACCGACGGCCGCTACGGCGACAGCCCGAACCGCTGGCAGCACTACTACCAGTACCAGGTGATCATCAAACCCTCGCCGCCCGACTTCCAGGACGTCTACCTCGGCTCGCTCCGCGCCATCGGCATCGACATGGATCTCCACGACATCCGCTTCGTCGAGGACGACTGGGAAAGCCCGACCCTCGGCGCCTGGGGCCTCGGCTGGGAGGTCTGGTGCGACGGCATGGAAGTCTCGCAGTTCACCTACTTCCAGCAGGTCGGCGGCCACGACTGCCGCCCGGTCTCGGGCGAGCTCACCTACGGCCTTGAGCGCCTTGCGATGTACGTCCTCGGCTTCGACGACGGCAACCTGATGCCGTTCAACGACCCCTCGGCGCCGATCCCGCTCACCTACGGCGACATCTTCCGCGAGGCCGAGGCGGAATACGCCCGCTGGAACTTCGACGTCGCCGACACCGACATGCTCTTCCGCCACTTCGACGACGCCGAGGCGGAATGCGCCCGCATCCTCGCCCAGCCCGACGAGGACCCCAGGACCGGCCGCCGCATCGTCATGGCGCTGCCCGCCTACGACCAGTGCATCAAGGCGTCGCACCTCTTCAACCTCCTCGACGCCCGCGGCGTCATCTCGGTCACCGAGCGCCAGGCCTACATCGGCCGCGTGCGGGCGCTGGCCAAGGCCTGCGCCGACGCCTTCGTCAGGACCTCCGAGCCGGCATGAACGGCCGCAAGCTCGTCACGGGCTTTCTCGTCTTCCTCGGGATTTTCGTGGCGGCGCTGATCTGGTTCCAGTTCTTCGCCTACTACCGCAGCGACGACGGCCTGGACGCGATCACCATCGCCGGCGCCGAGGTGCCGGTGACCGGCTACGCCGGCATCGAGGGCACCTCCTCGCCGCTGAAGCGGCGCGGCTGCTTCACCATCGACCCCGCGGCCGTCGAGGGTCTCGCCGCCGATCCCGACGCGACGCCGCTCGTCGCGCCGTTCTGGTTCCGCTGCTACGACGCGCGCACCCTGAGCGAGGACCTCGCCTCGGGCGCCGCCAAGGCCTACGACATCTCCCCCGACACGCCGGAAGGCTTCGACCTGATGCTCGCGGTCTATCCCGACGGCCGCGGCTACCTCTGGCGCCAGCTCAACGCCCGCTACGCCGAGTGAGGCCCCCGAACCGGAAAGGCAACGCATGCGTTGCCCGGTTCGGTCGCCTGGAGCGCAAGAGCGCGGAGGGCGAGGGGGGCGCAGCCGGATCGACGCGCGTCACGATTTTGCCGACGGTCAGAATCATGAAGTGATCACCGCGGCCGGCGCGCGTCACCCGGCTCCGCGCCAGGCGCATTCCCCCTTGACCTCCTCCGCCGCATCCGGTTTGCCCTCGACCGCCCACCTGACAGCCCGAAGCGTGCAATGCCCGACCTGCTGCTCGAACTCTTCTCCGAGGAAATCCCCGCCCGGATGCAGCCGAAGGCGGCCGAGGACCTGCGCCGCCTCGTCACCGACGGCCTCGTCGAGCGCGGCCTGACCTACGGCCACGCCGCGGCCTTCGCCACCCCGCGCCGGCTGACGTTGGCGCTGACCGATCTCGCCGAGAACTCGCCGCGGCTCCGCGAGGAGCGCAAAGGCCCGCGCGCGGACGCGCCCGAGAAGGCGATCGAGGGCTTCCTGCGCTCGACCGGCCTGACCCGGGACCAGTTGCAGACCCGCGCCGACAAGAAGGGCAACATCCTCGTCGCCGTGATCGAACAGCCGGGCCGCCCCGCCGCCACGGTGGTCGCCGAGACCGTCGAGGCCGTGGTCCGCGGCTTCCCGTGGCCGAAGTCGATGCGCTGGGGCGACGGCGCGCTGCGCTGGGTGCGCCCGCTCCACGCCATCCTCTGCATCCTGACCCGCGAGACCGGCACCGAGACCGTCCCCGCTCGTCATCGACGGCATCACCGCCTCCAACACCACGCGCGGGCACCGCTTCCACGCGCCGGAGCCTTTCGCCGTCTCCTCCTTCGAGGACTACGCCGCCAGGCTCGAACGCGCCCACGTCATCCTCGACCCGGCCGCCCGCGCCGACCGCATCGCCCACGACGCCGCCCAGCTCGCCTTCGCCTCTGGCCTCGAACTGGTGGACGACCCCGGGCTTCTCGCCGAGAACGCCGGCCTCACCGAATGGCCGGTGACGCTGATCGGCCGCATCGAGGCGCGCTTTCTCGACCTGCCGCCCGAGGTGCTGCAGACCACCATGCGCACCAACCAGAAGTTCTTCTCGCTGCGCGACCCCGCCTCGGCGCGCATCACCGGCTATGTCGTCGTGGCCAACCGCGACACGGTGGACGACGGCGCCACGGTGCTCGCCGGCAACGCCCGCGTGCTGACCGCGCGGCTCGCCGACGCCGAGTTCTTCTGGCAGAACGACCTGCGCACCCCGCTCGCCGACATGACGGCGAAACTCGCCGCCGTCACCTTCCACAACAAGCTCGGCACCCAGGCCGACCGCATCGCGCGCATCGCCGCCCTCGCCCGCGAGATCGCGCCCGCCGTCGGCGCCGACCCGCTCCTCACCGAGCGCGCGGCCGAGCTCGCCAAGGCCGATCTCGCCAGCCAGATGGTCTACGAGTTCCCCGAGCTCCAGGGCACCATGGGCCGCTACTACGCCGAACGCGCCGGCGAGGACCCCGCCGTCGCCGCCGCCGCGCCCGAGCACTACGCCCCGCTCGGGCCCTCGGACGCCGTCCCCACCGCGCCGGTCTCGGTCGCCGTGGCCCTCGCCGACAAGATCGACATGCTCACCGGCTTCTGGGCGATCGACGAAAAGCCGACCGGCTCGCGCGATCCCTTCGCGCTCCGCCGCGCCGCGCTCGGCGTCATCCGTATCGTGCTGGAAGGTGGCATCCGCATGCCCCTCTCGCCCGTCCTGGAGATGGCCTTCACCGGCCACCGCGCTAACGAGCGCTTCCACGCCCGTGTCGTCTACCGCGAGGCCGATAGCACCTTCAGCTTTCCGGCATACTGGTCCGAAAAGCTCGGCGCCCCAGCCGACCCCGAGGACAACAACTGGGGCATCGACTGGGAGCGCGACACCTGGATCGACCCCGGTGCGACGCTCGACGACCCGGTGCCCGGCGGCCTCGACTACGTAGCGACGTCGGGCCAGCAGGTCGGCCGCGACCACATCGAGGCCCGCGCCTACGGCTTCTCGACGGCCCACAGCACCCGCGCCGACCTCCTCGGCTTCCTCGCCGACCGCCTCAAGGTCCACCTGCGCTCCGAAGGCATCCGCCACGACGTGATCGACGCCTGCTTCGAGCTCGGCGGCCAGGACGACCTGGTGCTGCTGGTCGCCCGCGTCCGCGCGCTGCAGGACTTCCTCGCCACCGACGACGGGGCGAACCTCCTCGCCGGCTACAAGCGCGCCGTGAACATCCTGACCCAGGAGGAGAAGAAGGACGGCGTCGAGTACTCGCTCGACCCGCTGATCCGCTTCGCCGAGACCGACGCCGAGCGCGGGCTCTTCGCAGCCCTCGACGAGGCGGAAGCCGGGCTCGAGCCGGCTCTGGAGGCCGAGGACTTCGCCGCCGCGATGACCGCGCTCGCGCGGCTCCGCGCCCCGATCGACGCTTTCTTCGAGACGACCACCGTCAACGCCGACAGCCCGGCCGTCCGCCGCAACCGCCTGTGCCTCCTGAACCGCATCCGCGCGGTGATGAACCGCGTCGCGGTCTTCTCCGCCGTCGAAGGCGGCTGACCGCAAAAACAGCCATACGCTTTCCATACGGAATCCAGACGCACGCCATACGCCCCAAACCGCCGGATTTCCGGGGCTTACGCCCTGAATTGCCCCTTGGCGACACATCGATGACGTTTCGGTTTCCCCCTGCGGCTTTCCGCGCTATGCTGCACTGCAATGAAACCGCAGGAGATCCTTCGCGCCCCGCTTGACGCCGTCGTCGGCCTCGATGCGGGCGACCTCGTCGGCGTCGAGACGTTCGGCCGCCGCGCCGCCGATCTCGCCCGCCTGACCGCGCTCGGCCTGCCCGTTCCGCCCGGCGTGGCGCTCTCCTTCGACTGCGTCGGCGCGCTGGCCGCCGGCGGCCCGATGCCCGACCTGCCGCTGGCGCTCGCGCCGGGCCAGCTCCTGGCGCTGCGCTGCAGCCCGCAGGAGCGCAGCTGGGGCGGCGCCAGCGCGATGCTGAACCTCGGCGCGTGTGGCAGCACCCTCGATCTTCTCGCCGCCCGCATCGGCGCCGCACCCGCCCTGCGCCTGCACATCCGCTGCATCGCCGGCTTCGGCCCGGCGGTCCACGGCCTCGATCCCGAGGAATTCGAAGGACTTGCCCGCCGGCACTTACGCGGCTCGACCGATCCCGACGCCGCGGCGCTGCGCCCGCTCCTTGCCGAGATGCTCGAGCTCTTCGAGGCCGAGACCGGCCAGCCCTGGCCAGACGATCCGGCCGAGCAGCTCGAGGCCGCGGCGCGCGCCATGGCCCGCGCCTGGAATGCCCCGTCCGCCCGGATGCTGCGCCAGGCCAAGGGCGCGCCCGAGGACGCCGGCCTCGGCCTCGTCGTCCAGCGCCTCGCGCTGGCGCTCGGGCCCGGCACCAGCGGCACGGGCAACCTGCAGATGGTGTCCAGCCGCACCGGCTCGCCCGCCCGCATCGGCGCCTTCGCGCCGCAGGCCCAGCGCACCGCCGGCGGCGCCCGCGCGCTCACCCGCGCCAGCCAGCCCGAAGCGGCGGCACCTTCCCTCGAAGAGCTCCAGCCGGCAGCCCTGGACGAACTCGAAGCCGCGGCAAAGACCGCCGCCACCGGCCTCGGCGACGCCTTCCAGCTCGAGTTCGTGCTCGAGAACGGCACCGTCGCCATCCTCGACGCCGTCCCCGCGCGCCGCACGGCCCGCGCCGCGGTGCGCATCGCCGTCGATCTCGCCAACGCCGGTGCCATCACCCGCTCCGAGGCGCTGCTGCGCATCGAGCCGCGCAGCCTGATCGAGCACCTGCACCCGCAGATCGACCCGGCCGCACCCCGCGACGTCTTCGGCACCGGCCTCGCCGCGAGCCCCGGGGCCGCCACCGGCCGCATCGTCTTCACCGCCGAGGCCGCCCAGGCCGCCGCGGCGCAGGACGAGCCGACGATCCTCGTGCGCGTCGAAACCAGCCCCGAGGACATCCGCGGCATGCACGCCGCCCGCGGCGCGCTGACGCTGCGCGGCGGCATGTCGAGCCACGCCGCGGTGATCGCCCGCGGCCTCGGCCTGCCCTGCGTCGTCGGCGCCGGCGAGCTGCGCCTCGACCCGGCCGCCCGCACGCTGACGAGCCCCGACGGCCGCGTCTTCCGCGAAGGTGCGCGCATCACGCTCGACGGCACCCGCGGCGAGGTGATCGCCGGCGCCCCCGCGATGATCGCGCCCGAACTCGGCGGCGCCTTCTCCGAGCTCCTCGACTGGGCCGACGCCGTCCGCGACCTCGGGGTCCGGGCCAACGCCGACACCCCGGCCGAGGCCCGGATGGCGCGCGACTTCAAGGTCGACGGCCTCGGCCTCTGCCGCACCGAGCACATGTTCTTCGACGCCGCCCGCATCACGGTGATGCGTGAGATGATCCTCGCCGACACCGACGCCGACCGCCAGGAGGCGCTCGACCGGCTGCTGCCGATGCAGCGCGCCGACTTCGTCGAACTCTTCGAGATCATGCGCGGCCTGCCGGTGACGATCCGGCTGCTCGATCCGCCGCTGCACGAGTTCCTGCCGCAGGACCCGCGCGAGATCCGCGCCCTCGCCGCGGCCATGGGCCTGCCCGCCGAGCAGGTCACCGCCCGCGCCCACGACCTGGCCGAGGTGAACCCGATGCTCGGCATGCGCGGCGTGCGCCTCGGCATCACCATGCCGGCGATCTACGACATGCAGGCCCGCGCGATCTTCGAGGCCGCGATCGCCGTCAACCGCGACGCCCGCGCCCCGGTGGTCCCCGAGGTGATGATCCCGCTCGTCTCGGCGTTCCGCGAGGTGGAGATCGTCAAGGCCCGGGTCGACGCCATCGCCGCCGCGGTTCAGCGCGAACAGAGGGCGACGCTCGACTACCGGCTCGGGGTCATGGTCGAGACCCCGCGCGCGGCGCTTCGCGCCGGCGATCTCGCCTCCTCCTCGGCCTTCCTCTCCTTCGGCACCAACGACCTGACGCAGATGACCTACGGCCTCAGCCGCGACGACGCCGGCCGCTTCATGCGCGACTACGTGAACCGCGGCGTCTTCCACGAGGATCCGTTCCACTCGCTCGACCTCGAAGGCGTGGGCGAGCTGATGCTGATCGCCGCCCGCCGCGGCCGCGCCAGCAACCCCGACGTGACGCTCGGCCTCTGCGGCGAGCACGGCGGCGATCCGTCCTCGGTCCGCTTCTGCAAGGTCGCGGGCTTCGACTACGTGTCCTGCTCGCCCTATCGCGTGCCGATCGCGCGGCTCGCGGCCGCGCAAGCGACGCTCCTCGCCCGCGACGACAGCAGCGCCTGAGCCGCGGCGCCCAATTCGCTTCTTGTACTGTGGCTTGTGCCGCCCGGCTGTGCGTCCCAACAGCGGGCGACACTCAAAACCGACAGCGCCGGCGGGTTCATGGTACGGTTTACCAATGTCTTAAAAATCCCTGAATCGTTGCCCTTTTCACCTTTGGCGCGAACTGCGACTTGCCATGCCGATTGGCGACAATCCGCTTACCCTTTGAATCGGCTGGACCTTTAGTCCGCCGCGCTGGCACATCGTCCTTGGTCCTTGATTGTTTTGAGAACAACGAACGACGCGCACGGCGAGGCCAATCGCCGGCTCAACGATGGACATGTGGATGAATGTGACGCGCCGCCGTCCGACGATTTCGTCGGCGATACTGGTCTCTGCGCTCTTCGGGGTGCTCGTCTTTGCCGGAACCGCCTTCGCCGGCAGCCTCGGCGACGAAGCCGCCCGCGCGATCAGCCGCGAGGGCTCCGAGCTCGGTGCCGGCGCCAGGATCACCGCCCTGTCGGAAGCCTTGAGGCCCCCGGCGCGGCAGGAAGCAGCCCTGGTCGTCGCGAGCCGCGGCACCGATCCGGTCTCCACCGCCGACCTGCCGGCGAGCCCTGCCAAGGCCACCGCGGCCGTACGCCTCGATTTCGGCAGCCTCGACGCAATGCCCCAGGCCACCGGCGACGCCCAGTGGAAGTGCCTTGCCCAGGCGATCTACTTCGAGGCGCGCGGCGAACCGCTGGAAGGCCAGATCGCCGTCGCGGAAGTGGTGCTGAACCGCGTCGACAACTCCAGGTTCCCGAGTTCGGTCTGCGGCGTCACGCGCCAGGGCGTCGGCAGCGGCGGCGGATGCCAGTTCTCCTATGCCTGCGACCGCAACTCCGATGTGATGAAGAGCGCAGACGCGCGCCAGCGCAGCGAGAAGCTCGCCGCGCTGATGCTGGCCGGCCGCGCCCGCACCGTCACCGGCGGCGCGACCTACTTCCACACGCGCTCGATCCGTCCCGACTGGGCGCGCCGGTTTACCCGGACGGCCACGATCGGCCATCACCTGTTCTATCGCAACGGCAGCTACCAGGTCGCCGGCGGCTGATCTAGTCGGCGAAGTCCTGCACCAGGTAGAAGTCGCCGCAGGCCGCCCCCGCAACATCCACCCCCATGCCCGCGCCGAGCCGGCTGTAGCTCTTGTTGAGGAGCGAGGCGCGGTGCTTCGGCGACGCAAGCCAGCGGGAGACGACCTCGCGCGCCAGGCTCGCGTAGGTATGGGCGGGAACCGGCTCCTTGGTATCGTCGTAGGTGAACCGGCAGCCCTGGTGCTTGATCGAGATCGGCCGGCCGAGCAGGCGATAGATCTTGTCCATCGCGATGTTCTCCGCGGCCAGCCGGAAGTCGAGCGACTGGCGGTGCATGCGGTCGGCGAGGTTCTGCTGGCCCCTGACCGGCAGAACGTGACTGTGGGTCCGGAGCCGCGCCATGTTGCGCGCATGATCCGCCGCCGCTCGCGACAAGGCCGGATCGGCCCGCAGCGGGTTACGGCCGTTCTTGCGCCGCACCTCGTTGGAGAAGATCAGCACCGCCTGGTTGAACAGGCTCTGGTCCGGCCGGTCGAGCGAGATCGGCTTGTCGAGCGCCTTGGGCACCGTGCTGCCCGCGTCCATTCCGTGCGCGTTCCCGGCCGCGAGCAGGACCACGATCGCCACCAGCCAGCGCAGCAGGCTCCTATCCATCTCGTCCCCTCCGTCGACGGCCGTCGGGCCGTGTTGCCGGGGAAGTCTCCGCCGCCGGGCTTTTCCGGGGGGTTAAGCGGCAGTCCAGAACCGGAACGGAATTGGCGATCGGTTAACAAACCGTGCCACTCTTGAAGACCGCGGCCCGGGGCGCTATCAAAATCAGCGAGGCGGGGGTGCCATGGACGAGACTTCGATCGCCTTCGAACTGCCGCACGCACGCGCGAGCGCGACCCATGTCGGCCCGCCGCTCGATCGCATCTCGGTTCGCGACTACACCCGGCTGGTCGAGATCGGCGCCTTCCGGTCCGAGCGCGGCGTCACCCAGCGCATCCGCTTCAACGTGGTCCTCGAGGTGTCGCACCACACCGCGGCCCAGGACGACGACGTCGACAAGGTGATCTCCTACGACACGATCACCGAGGCGATCGAGACCGAGCTCGCCGCCGAGCGCATCAACCTCCTGGAGACGCTTGCCGAACGCGTCGCCGCGCGCTGCCTCGCCGATGCCCGCGCCGTGCGCGTCTTCGTCCGCATCGAGAAGCTCGACCGCATCCCCGGCGCGCTCGGCGTCGAGATCGTCCGCACCCGTCTGCCCGATGAAGCGCCGCGGCTCCGGCGGGTGGACGCGCCAGCGCCGCAGGCCGGCCTGAGGCCTCGTGTCCTGTGGCTGCCACCCGAACAAGCCGCCGGCCCGGGAGCGCCGCGCTGGGCCGATGCGATCGCCGCCTGGGGCTGCCCGCTGGTGCTCTGCCTCGGGCCGGCCGCGCCGGTTCCGGCGGCGACCAGCGAAGCGCAGCGCCGGATTGGCCTCCTTGCGATCGAACAGGCCGCGTGGGCGTTCTGCGACGCCGACCCCCGCTTCGGCGTGGCGGCGACCCGCACCGAACTCGACTGGGCGCTGAAGAACGGCCGCCTGTCGGTCTGGGCGCCCTCGCACATGATCGCGGCCGCGCTGGGCCGCACCCCGGACGCCGGCGATCCGCCGGCGCTCGCGGCCTGGCTCGCCGCGGAACTCGGCGCGGAGATGCTGGTCGTCCTCGGCGCCTCGTCCGCCAGCGTCGCCACCGGCGTGCCCCTGCGCTTCGCCGAACGGCCGCAGGATATCGTCTCACTGCAGTAGGAGGGTTCCCATGTCCGCCGCTTCGCCCCCTCTCGTGAACTTCGGCTGGCGCGCCGCGGACTTCCGGCTGGCCGACACCAAAGGCCACGTCTGGACGCTGGATACGCTGCGCGGCCCGAAGGGCCTCGTCATCATGTTCATCTGCAACCACTGCCCCTACGTCATCGCCGTCGTCGACAAGCTCGTGCGCGAAGGCAAGGCGCTGCACGACATGGGCTTCGGGGTGGCGGCGGTCTGCTCGAACGACGCGGTCCTCTCGCCCGACGACGGCTACGAGCAGATGGGCGCCTTCGCGCGCCGGCATCACCTGCCGTTCCCGTACCTGCACGACGTCAACCAGACCGTCGCGCGCGACTACGGCGCCGCCTGCACCCCGGACATCTTCGGCTTCAATTCCGAGCTGAAGCTCCAGTACCGCGGCCGGCTCGACGACAGCGGCCGCAGCCCGCATCCGGGCGCGCGGCGCGAGCTCTACGAGGCGATGCGAGAGATCGCCGATACCGGCCAAGGCCCCCGCGAGCCCGTCCAGGCGATCGGCTGCTCGATCAAGTGGAAGGCGGCGTGACGGCCCGCGTCCAGGCACGGGGCCCCCGATGGCGCGGGTGATCTTCGATCTCGACGGGACGCTGGTCGATTCCAATCCGACGCTCCTGATCGCGGCCAATGCGCTCCTGGCCGAACTCGGCCGCGCCGCCGTCGGCCCCGAGACCAGCGCGCGCTTCGTCGGCAAGGGCGTCGACGCCCTCGTCGAGCGGCTGCTGCTCCACACCGGCGGCGTGCCGGGCGGCGAGGCGGCGCCGCACGTCCGGCGCTTCCGGGCGCTCTACGCGCTCGATCCGGTCACCGGGACGCTGGTCTATTCCGGCGTGGCGCGCCGCGCTGGCGGCACTCGCGGCCTCAGGCCACGGCCTCGGCGTCTGCACCCAGAAGCCGGACGCTCCGGCGCTCGTCATCCTGGAGGCGCTCGGGCTGATGCCGCCGGTCACCGCCTTCACCGGCGGCGACAGCCTCGACGTGCTGAAGCCCGACCCGCGCATGCTGCGCCACACCACCGACCAGCTGGCGCCCGGCCCGGTGATCTTCGTCGGCGACAGCGAGGTCGATGCCGAGACGGCACGGCAGGCCGGCGTGCCCTTCCTGCTCCACACCGAAGGCTACCGGCAGGCCGCGATCAGCGAACTGCCGCACGCCGCGGCCTTCTCGGACTTCTCCGAGCTGCCTTCCCTGGTCGCGGGGCTCCTCGAGGCCGCCGCCCCGGCATGAGCGAGGTGCGCTACCGGCCGCTGCCGCGGAGCGGCGGCCCGCGGCCCGGAGGCGCGCTCCGCCTCGCCGGCGGTCCCCTCTGGTTCAGCGAGGTCGCCGAGCACCGGCGTGGCGCACCCCCCCGCCTCCTGCCCGTCTCGGCCTTGCCGGCGGACGCCGCGGCGCGGCTCGCCACGCTGCCGCCGCCGGTCTGCGGCCTCTCGCTCGACCGGCCGCGGCTGATGGGCGTGCTGAACGTCACGCCCGACAGCTTCTCCGACGGCGGCCTGCACCTCCGGCGCGCGGACGCGGTGGCGCGCGCCTTCGCCCTGGCCGACGCCGGCGCGGACATCATCGACATCGGCGGCGAGTCGACCCGGCCGGGCGCCGACCCGGTGCCCGAGCCCGAGGAGATCGCCCGCGTCGTGCCGGTCATCGCCGCCCTGCGGACCGAAGGCCTCGCGCTCCCCATCTCCGTCGACACCCGCAACGCCGCGGTGGCCCAGGCCGCGCTCGACGCCGGCGCCGACCTCTTCAACGACGTGTCGGCACTGACCCACGACCCCGCGAGCCTTGCTCTCGCGGCGGAGGCCGGCTGCCCGGTCTGCCTGATGCACGCCCAGGGCGATCCCAAGACGATGCAGGACGCACCGCACTACGACGACGTCCTGCTCGACGTCGCGGGCTTCCTCGAGGCCCGGATCGCGGCCGCCGAGGCCGCCGGGATCGAACGCGGGCGCATCCTCGTCGATCCCGGCATCGGCTTCGGCAAGACCCTGGCGCACAACCTCGCGCTGATCCGCGGGCTCGCCCTCATGCACGACCTCGGCTGCGCCGTCCTCTTCGGCGCGTCGCGCAAACGGTTCATCGGCACCATCGGCGGCGCACCCGACCCGGCCGACCGGGCACCGGGCTCGATCGCCGTCGCGCTCGAGGCTTTGCGCCAGGGCGCACAAGTGATACGGGTGCATGACCTAAAAGAGACCCGACAGGCGGTGGCCCTCTGGGCATCACTGAACGGGGACGAGGAGTAGAGGCATGGCAAGAAAGCTTTTCGGCACCGACGGCGTGCGCGGCCGGGCCAACGACGCCCCGATGACCGCCGAGGCCGCGCTGCGGCTGGGACAGGCGGCCGGACGCTATTTCACCAACGGCGACCACGCGCACCGCGTGCTGATCGGCAAGGACACTCGCCGCTCCGGCTACATGCTGGAGAACGCGCTGACCGCGGGCTTCACCTCGGTCGGCATGGACGTCTTTCTGGTCGGACCGGTGCCGACCCCCGCCGTGGGGATGCTGGCGCGGTCGATGCGCGCCGATCTCGGGGTGATGATCTCGGCCTCGCACAACCCCTTCGAGGACAACGGCATCAAGTTCTTCGGCCCCGACGGCTTCAAGCTCTCCGACGCCGCCGAGGAGGAGATCGAGGCGCTGCTCGAGGCCGAGCCGGCGCTGGCCGAGCCGCGGCACATCGGCCGGGCGACGCGGATCGACGACGGGCGCGGGCGCTACATGGAGTTCGCCAAGACCACCTTCCCGCGCGGCCAGCGGCTGGACGGCCTCAAGGTCGTGGTGGACTGCGCCAACGGCGCGGCCTACCGCACCGCGCCCGAGGTGCTCTGGGAACTCGGCGCCGAGGTCATCCCGGTCGCCGTCAGCCCCGACGGCTTCAACATCAACCGCGACTGCGGCTCGACCCACACCGCGACCGCCGTCGCCGCGGTGATCGAGCACGGCGCCGATCTCGGCATCAGCCTCGACGGCGACGCCGACCGCATGATGATCGTCGACGAGACCGGAGCCGTGGCGGACGGCGACCAGGTCATGGCTCTGATCGCCGACCGCTGGGCTGCCGAAGGCCGGCTCGCCAAGGGCACGCTGGTCGCCACCGTGATGTCGAACCTCGGCCTGGAGCGCCACCTGCAGGCGCAAGGCCTGAGGCTGCTGCGCACCGCGGTGGGCGATCGCTACGTGGTCGAAGCGATGCGCGAAGGCGGCTACAACCTCGGCGGCGAGCAATCGGGCCACATCGTGATGACCGACCACGTCACCACCGGCGACGGGCTGATCGCGGCGCTGCAGTTCCTGAGCGCCATGGTCGAAACCGGCCGCAAGGCCAGCGAACTGGCGCAGGTCTTCCCGGCGTTCCCGCAGGTCCTGACCAACGTGCGCTACCGCAAGGGCGCAACACCGCTCGACGAGACCAGCGTGCGCGCCGCCATCACCGCCGGCGAGGCGCGCATGGGCGGCCACGGCCGCCTGGTGATCCGCAAGTCCGGCACCGAGCCGCTGGTGCGGATCATGGGCGAATGCGACGACCCCGACCTTCTGCGCACGATCGTCGGCGACATCGAAGCCGAGGTCGCGCGCTTCGCCTGACCGGGCTCAGCCGATCACTTCGCCGAAATAGAGCTGCGGCGTGCCCTCGTAGAAGTTGGGGATGTCCTCGACCGCCGGCCCGACCTTTTCCATCGCCGCGTCCATCGACGTCTTGTCGGCGAAGGTGAAGGTGGCGACGGCGTGATAGGTCGCCGGGGCATCCGGCCCCGTCACCAGCCCTCTGGTCAGCACGGTTTTCTCGATATGCGGGCCAAAGCTCTCCGCGATGACGTCAAGGTGTCTGGCCATGAAGTAGTCATGGTCGAATGTAGATCCGTTCTCGGTGGGGAAAAACACCTGAAGCGATAGTCCCACGTCGCATCCTCCGCACTCTGACCACAAACTGCGGCCGAGACGATCAAGGTTAATCGCGCGCGGATCGCTTGCAAATAGATTTTTTTGGTGACAGCTCAAGAACAGACTATGCAACCTTGTGAACTCTACGCGCTTGATACGCTCATAGCGATCATTGCGACTGAAGTCCGGCAGCGTTGATGGGGGAGCCACTACGCAGTTCCGACAGCTTCACATGAAGAAGACACTTGTAGCGTTCCTTGCCGCTTCAATGGTTTCCGCCGTACCGTTCGACGCCCTCGCCCAGGACTCCATGGACCACAACCTGTCGATGCTCGAGCAATCCGTCCAGAACCAGCTCGGTCTCACCGAATACAAGATGGAGAACCTGACCCTCGGCCAGCTCGCCGGGATCAGGCCATCACCGGCTCGACCGACTGCAGCACCTCCGAGACGCACAAGCAGATCATGCAGGTGATCGAGCGGGTTTCCTGAGCCCTGCCCCTCGGCCCGCAGCAACGATGGCCCGGGGAGACCCGGGCCGGATCAATCGACAGACGGTGTGGCGGTTCCCTCTTGGCAGATCGCGCCGGTTGGCATATCCGGGCTGCGGGCCGGTCCCCGATGAGGGCGAGCGGGGCGGGCTCAGTGACCTCGCCCTGACATGGAGTTGGCCGATGAGCCATCACCAGGATACCGCGGTTGCCGCGGCTCCGACCAAACCGCAATCCAGACCCGAACGTCCGGAGTTCTCCTCGGGCCCCTGCCCGAAGCGCCCCGGCTGGAACGCCGAGGCCGTCGTGGCACGCGCCTTCCTCGGCCGCTCGCACCGGGCGGCCAAGCCCAAGGCGCAGCTCAAGGAAGCGATCGACCGCACCGCGCGGCTCCTCGGCGTGCCCGCGGACTACCGCGTCGGCATCGTCCCGGCGTCGGACACCGGCGCCTTCGAGATGGCGATGTGGTCGATGCTCGGCGCACGCCCGGTCGACCTTCTCGCGTGGGAGAGCTTCGGCCAGGGCTGGGCCACCGATGCCACCAAGCAGCTCAAGCTCGCCGACGCCCGCGTCCTCACCGCGCCCTACGGCGCGCTCCCGGACCTCGCCGCGGTCCGCCCGGACGCCGACGTCTGCTTCACCTGGAACGGCACCACCTCCGGCGCCCGCGTCCCCAACGCCGACTGGATCGCCGCCGACCGGACCGGCCTGACCTTCTGCGACGCCACCTCGGCCGCCTTCGCCCAGGGGCTCGACTGGCCCAAGCTCGACGTCACCACCTTCTCCTGGCAGAAGGCGATGGGCGGCGAAGGCGCCCACGGCATCCTCATCCTCTCCCCCCGCGCCGTCGCCCGGCTCGAGAGCTACACCCCCGACCGGCCGCTGCCGAAGATCTTCCGCATGACCAAGGGCGGCAAGCTGATCGAGGGCATCTTCCAGGGCGAGACCATCAACACCCCCTCGATGCTCTGCGTCGCCGACTGCATCGACGCGCTCGACTGGATGGAGACGATCGGCGGCCTTTCCGCCACCCGCGCCCGCGCCGACGCCAACTTCGCCGCGCTGCAGGCCTGGGTCGACCGCACCCCCTGGATCGAGAACCTCGTCGCCGACCCCGCGGCGCGCTCGAACACATCCGTGTGCCTCAGGATCGTCGATCCCGGGATCGCCTCGCAGGACGAGGCGGCGCAGCGCGACTTCGTCAAGCGGATGACCAAGCTCCTCGAGACCGAAGGCGTCGCCTACGACATCGCCGGCTACCGCGACGCGCCTCCGGGCCTGCGCATCTGGTGCGGCACCACGGTCGACACCGCCGACGTCGAGGCGCTGGCCCCGTGGCTCGACTGGGCGTTCGCCGCCACCCGCGCGGCCTGATCCTTCCGCTTTTCCCGACATCCGGCGGGCCCCAGTGCCCGCCCCCGGAGACCATTCCCATGCCCAAGGTTCTCATTTCCGACGAACTTTCCGACGCCGCCGTCCAGATCTTCCGCGACCGCGGGGTCGAGGTCGACTTCCAGCCGCAGCTCGGCAAGGACAAGGCGAAGCTCGCCGAGATCATCGGCAACTACGACGGCCTCGCCATCCGCTCCGCCACCAAGGTGACCGCCGACCTGATCGACAAGGCGACTAACCTGCGCGTGATCGGCCGCGCCGGCATCGGCGTCGACAACGTCGACATCCCCGCGGCTTCGGCCAAGGGCATCGTGGTGATGAACACGCCCTTCGGCAACTCGATCACCACCGCCGAGCACGCCATCGCGATGATGTTCGCCTGCGCCCGGCAGATCCCCGCCGCCGACGCCTCGACCCAGGCCGGCAAGTGGGAGAAATCGCGCTTCATGGGCACCGAGATCACCGGCAAGACCCTCGGCCTCGTCGGCTGCGGCAACATCGGCTCGGTGGTCGCCGCGCGCGCCGTCGGGCTCAAGATGAAGGTGATCGCCTACGACCCCTTCCTCTCCGCCGACCGCGCGCAGGCCCTCGGCGTCGAGCGCGTCGAGGATCTCGACGAGGTCCTCGCCCGCGCCGACTTCGTCACCCTGCACCTGCCCAAGACCGACAAGACCGAGAACATCATCTCCGCCGAGCGCATCGCCCGGATGAAGCCCGGCGCGCGCCTGATCAACTGCGCCCGCGGCGGGCTGGTCGACGAGGCCGCGGCCGCCGAGGCGCTGCGCTCGGGCCACCTCGCCGGCGCCGCCTTCGACGTCTTCACCGAGGAGCCCGCCAAGACCAACGTGCTCTTCGGGGCGCCGAACGTGGTCTGCACCCCGCACCTCGGCGCCGCGACCAGCGAGGCGCAGGAGAACGTCGCGCTGCAGGTCGCCGAGCAGATGTCGGACTACCTGATGCAGGGTGCCATCTCCAACGCTCTCAACGCGCCGTCGGTCACCGCCGAGGAGGCGCCGATCCTCAAGCCCTGGATCTCGCTCGCCGAGATGCTCGGCAGCTTCGCCGGCCAGGTGACCGACAGCCCGATCAAGGAGATCGAGATCGAGTACGTCGGCGAGGTCGGCCAGCTCAACCTCAAGCCGCTGACCGCCGCGCTGACCGCGGGCCTTCTCGCGCCGCTCGTCGGCCAGGGCGGCGTCAACATGGTCTCCGCCCCGGTGGTGGCCCGCGAGCGTGGCATCCTGATCACCGAATCGCGCAAGGACGCCCAGGGCGCCTTCGGCTCCTACATGCGGCTCATCGTCATCACCGAGCAGCAGACCCGCTCGGTCGCGGGCACGATCTACTCCGACGGCAAGCCGCGCTTCATCCAGATCAAGGGGATCAACCTCGAGGCCGAGCCGATGAAGTTCATGCTCTACACCACCAACACCGACACGCCGGGCTACATCGGCGCGCTCGGCACCAAGCTCGGCACTCTCGGCGTCAACATCGCGACCTTCGCTCTCGGCCGCGAGACCAAGAGCGGCGAGGCGATAGCACTCCTCGGCGTCGACGAGCCGGTCGCACCCGAGACGCTCGACCAGCTCGCCGCCCTCCCGCAGATCCGCCAGGCCAAGGCGCTGCGGTTCTGAACCGTGAAAACATGAGTTTTTGAGCTCGGCGGACGGAACGGCTGTGCGGGGCCTTCCGTTTGCCGAGTGCAGCCCGACGGCGGGGGAGCCGGGATGCGATGCCAAACACAGGAGTCATGGCACGTGTTCATCCACAAGAAAGAGCTTCTCCACCCCGTGAACGTCACCAACCCCGATCCCAAGTTCGCCGAGTTCCTCCTCGAGCAGTTCGGCGGGGCCACCGGCGAGCTGACCGCCGCGCTTCAGTACTTCACCCAGGCCCAGCACACCGATGACCCGGCACTGCGCGACATGCTGATGGACATCGCCACCGAGGAATTCGGCCACCTCGAGATGGTGGCGCATCTCATCGAGGCGCATTCCAGCGGCAGCGTGCAGGAAGCGGCTTACGAGAGCACGCTGTTCTCGATCCGCGGCAAGGGGCCGCACCTGCTCGACAGCCAGGGCGCGGCCTGGCAGGCGGCCTACGTCAGCGAGGGCGCCAGCCCCGTCCGCGACCTGCGCGCCGACATCGCGGCCGAGGCGGGCGCGCTCGCGACCTACGAGGCGCTTCTGGCAAAGACGACCGACGACGGGTCCCGCCAGGCCTTGAACCATCTGGCGACGCGCGAGGTCACCCATGCCCAGATGTTCATGGACGCGCTGAAGTCGATGGACAAGCTCGACCAGCCGCTGTTCGGCGACCTCGAGCCCGACGATACGGTCAATCTCTACTTCAACCTCTCGCAAAGTGCGAACCCCAGCGACGACAAGCCCGCTCCGTGGATCGAGGCCGATTCCTCGCTGAAGTTCGTTGCCGACCCGCTCGAAAGGATCAGCAAGGGCTGAATGGCTTCTGGCAGCGGCGCGTCCGAACGGCGGGCGCGTCTCCTCGTCATCGGAGACAAAAGTGCAATGCAATTGAACCTGAACCGCCGCTCGCTCCTCGCCACGGCAGGCGCCGCGGGGCTCGCGGCCTCCCTGCCGGTCGGGCTGGCAGCGGCCGCGGAGGCGCTTGCGACCGAAGAGCGGAACGGCAGCCTTCTGGCGTGGCTGCGCGAGGCCCCGGACGGATCGATCCGGGCCTCGGTAGCCACGTTCGCGAAGAGAGGCGCAGCCGGGCCGGCGTGGCACGAGATCGGTCCGGTGGGCGGCATCGCTCTCGAGACGACGCCTGCCGCCGGCCGGCCGTCGCTGCAGAACTGGACCACGCGCACAGAGGCCCTGTCGCAGACGCGGGCGCTCCTCGCGCGTGTGGCCGCGGAACGCTGGCATGTCCCGGCCGCCGCATGCGAGGTCCTGCCGGACTGCATCGTCCACACCGGCTCGGATCGGCGCACCGCCTATCGCACCTGGGTGCAGATCGGCTAGAGCCCCGCTTCCCCCTTGATCCGCCGACAAGCGGACCCGATCCTCCGGTCGCAAGCAGCGGTCCGGAGGGCCTTTCGGGCAAGGGCAGATTTTAATGATTATGAACGCCTTTTGTTTCAAGGACATACCCACCATTTCGCGTGCGAAATGCCGATTTCGCACCCGTTGAGCCGATGATTCCCGCACCCTTCCTCGGCTTCGGCCCGCAAGCGCTCGACTGGTTCCGCGGCCTCGAGGCGGACAATTCCAAGGCCTATTTCGAGGCGAGCCGCGCCCTCTGGGAGACCCAGGTCCGCGACCCGCTCGAGCGCCTCCTCGAAGAGCTCGGCGAGGACCTCGGCGGCAGCGTCAAGCTCTTCCGGCCGAACCGCGACGTCCGCTTCTCGGCGAACAAGGCGCCCTACAAGACCCACACCTTCGGCTTCGTGCGCGTCCCCGGCAGTGCGTCCGGTCTCTACGTCTCGATCCAGGCCTCGGGCCTGCACGCCGGCAGCGGCTACTGGCGGATGGCGCCCGACCAGCTCGCCCGCTTCCGCACGGCCGTGGCAGGGCCGGACGGCCCGGCGCTCGACGGTGCCCTCCAGGCGATGCAGGCGGCGGGGCTGCGGCTCTGGGGCGATGCGCTCAAGGCCGCGCCGCGCGGGGTTCCCCGGGACCACCCGCTCCTGCCCCTGCTGCGGCTGAAGGAACTCCTCGCCAGCGACGAGCTCGGCCCGGCCGAAACGCTCGACGGCCGGCGCCCCAAGGCGTTCGCCCGCTCGGTCTGGGATCGCTCGCGCGCCGTCATGGGCTGGCTCGACGCCCATGTCGGCGCGTCGACCCTGCCGCCCGACCGGCCGGGGCGGCGCTAGCGCTCAGGTGTCGAGATCGTTGCGCCCGGCCCCGTCGAGATGGACGGCGACCGGGCCGCGGACGTGCAGGTCGCGCTGCGGGAACGGGATCTCGATGTCGTTCGCCTTCAGCACGTCCCAGACCGCGAGCAGCAGCGCCGAGCGGACGTTGACCAGCCCCTCGACCGGGTCGACGATCCAGACCCGCGCGACGAAGTCGAGCGAGCTCTCGCCCATGCTGGAGAAATGCACCACCGGCTTGGGGTTCGGCAGCACGCGCGGCACCCTGGCGCAGGCGACCTCCACCAGCCGCTTCACCTCGTGCGGATCGGCGGCGTAGCTGACGCCGAACGGCACCTCGATGCGGACCTTGGCGTCGGAGTAGCTCCAGTTGATCACTGTCTCGGTGACGAACTGCTCGTTCGGGATCAGGTGCTCGCGCCCGTCCCGGGTCACCACCGAGACGTAGCGGGCATTGAGCGCGGTGATCCAGCCGAAGGTGTCGCCGAGCGAGATCACGTCGCCGGGCTTGATCGACTTGTCGAGGAGCACGGTGATCCCCGACACGAAGTTCGACACCGAGGTCTGCAGCCCGAACCCGACGCCGACCCCGACCGCCCCGGAGAAGACCGCGAGCGCCGTGAGGTCGATCCCGACCGCGCTGACCGCGATCAGCACCGCCGCCACGGTGAGCAGGACGCTCGAGAGCTTGGCGATCAGCACCCGCAGCGACGGCGACAGGTCGCGCGACCGGCCGAGGCCCGCGTCGATCGCCCGGCTGAGCAGGCGGGCGATCCAGAGCAGGATACCGAGGAGCAGCAGCGCCTCGATGATGCGCAGCGCCGAGACCCGGGTGGCGCCCAGCGTGAAGGCCATGCCGTCGAGAAACGCGGTGATCTCGGGCAGCACCCCCAGGATCGACGCCGCCGCCAGCAGCCACAGGCCGACCGAGACCACCCGGTAGAGAAAGCGGTTGCGGATGATCAGTGCCAGGACGTTGATCACGATCCAGGCAGTGGTGAGGCTCGCCACCAGCCGCAGGATGACCGTGTTGCCCGACCAGGTGAACTGGCGGAAGATCACCAGCTCGAGCCAAGTCGCGAGCAGGAACAGGATCGGCGTCACCCGCTCGACCAGCACCGGCCGCCAGCGCCGCAGCAGGCTGCCGCTCGGCGCATCGTTGGCCATCTGCTTGATCGCTCGCGAGACGTGCCGCGTCGCGAGGAACGCCAGCGCCAGCGTCACCGCGATCGCGACGAGCTGCACGAGGATCCACGTCGAGGAAATCCGCTGGTAGATCTCGACCGCCGCGGCCAGCGGCCCTTCCAGCGATGGAAACCAGTCGGTCAGCGCCTGCATCTCTTCCCCCGTCCGCCCGCGCTTGCGCCTGGCTCGCCCAGCCAACGGCCCAGCGAAAAGAAGGTTTCGGGCCCGGGGGCGGGAGGCTATAACCCCGTCGGACGAGACAGGGGTCAGCGCGCATGGGCAACGTAGTGGTCGTCGGCGCCCAGTGGGGCGACGAGGGCAAAGGCAAGATCGTCGACTGGCTGAGCGAGCGCGCCGACGTGATCGCCCGTTTCCAGGGCGGCCACAACGCCGGCCACACGCTGGTGATCGACGGCACCGTCTACAAGCTGTCGCTGCTGCCGTCGGGGATCGTGCGGCCCGGCAAGCTCAGCGTCATCGGTAACGGCGTGGTCCTCGACCCTTGGGCGCTCCTCGCCGAGATCGAGAAGCTGCAAGGCCAGGGGGTGGCGATCGGCCCCGAGAACCTGATGATCGCCGAGAACACGCCCTTGATCCTGCCGCTGCACCAGGACCTCGACCGCATGCGCGAGGAGGCGGCGGGAACCGCGCGGATCGGCACCACCGGGCGCGGCATCGGTCCGGCCTACGAGGACAAGGTCGGCCGCCGCAGCATCCGCGTCGCCGATCTCGGCGACGCCGCGACGCTCACGACCCGCCTCGACCGGCTCCTCGCCCACCACGACGCCCTGCGCCGCGGCCTCAACGCCGAACCGATCGACCGCGACGCGCTTCAGGCGCAGCTGATCGAGGTGGCGCCCAAGGTGCTGCCCTACGCCGCGCCGGTCTGGAAGGTGCTGGCCGAGAAGCGCCGCGAAGGCCGCCGCATCCTCTTCGAGGGCGCCCAGGGCGCGCTCCTCGACATCGACTTCGGCACCTACCCCTATGTCACCTCGTCGAACACCCTCGCCGGCATGGCCGCGACCGGCACCGGCATGGGACCCGGCGCGGTCGGCTTCGTCCTCGGCATCGTCAAGGCCTACACCACCCGCGTCGGCGAAGGCCCGTTCCCCGCAGAGCTGACCGACGCCATTGGCCAAAAGCTCGGCGAGCGCGGTCGCGAGTTCGGCACCGTGACCGGCCGCAAGCGCCGCTGCGGCTGGTTCGACGCGGTGCTGGTGCGCCAGACCTGCACCACCTCCGGCGTCACCGGCATCGCGCTGACCAAGCTCGACGTCCTCGACGGCTTCGACGAGCTCAAGATCTGCACCGGCTACGACCTCGACGGCACCCGCCTCGACCACCTGCCCACCGCCGCAGCCCTGCAGGCCCGCGTCACCCCGGTCTACGAGACCCATCCCGGCTGGTCCGAGACCACCGCCGGCGCACGGTCCTGGGCGGACCTCCCGGCCCAGGCGGTCAAGTACGTCCGCCGCATCGAGGAGCTGATCGGCTGCCCGGTGGCGCTGCTCTCCACCAGCCCCGAGCGCGACGACACCATCCTGGTGACGGACCCCTTCGCCGCATGAGCCTGAGCTGGCGCGCACGGCGGCGCTGGTCGCTGGTGGCCCTGCTGGTCGGGCTGCCGCTCTACATCGCGGTCGCGGTCTCGGTGGTCAGCCTGTTCGACCGGCCGCCTGTGCTGCTCGAACTGGCGGTTTATGTCGTTCTGGGCATTGCCTGGGCCGTGCCGCTGCGATCAATCTTCCTCAGTGTGGCCCGCCCCGATCCGGCAGGCGCGGACGCGACCGATCCAGCGAGCAGGTCCGATCGGATGGAGAGTGACTGATGATCGTTTCCCACGCGCACAAGTTCATTTTCCTCAAGACCCGCAAGACCGCCGGCACCTCGCTCGAGATCGCGCTCTCGAAGGTCTGCGGCCCGGACGACATCCTCACCCCCATCGACTTCGACGAGGACATGCGGCTGGAGCTGACCGGCAAGCGGCCGCAGAACTACGCCAAGCCCCTTGCCAAGCACACGGCGGGCCAGCTCTACCGCTACCTCCGCAGCCGAGAGCGCGCGCCAATCTACACCGAGCACATGACGGCGGTCGACGCCCGCAAGCGGCTCGGCGAGCAGGTCTGGAACGGCTACTTCAAGTTCACCATCGTCCGCGACCCGTTCGACCGCATGCTGAGCCGGTACTTCTGGTCGATGAAGGCGCGGCCGCGGCACCGCCAGGAATGGGGCATCGAGTCGCTCGACCAGTTCATGCGCTACCGCGCCGAATACGTGAACGAGAACTGGCTGATCTACACCCAAGGCGACAAGCTGGTCGTGGACGATGCCGTGCGCTTCGAGCACTTCGAAACCGACCTGGCCCGGATTAGCCAGCGGATCGGGCTCGACCACAATATCTTCGACGACATGAAATCGATCCGCGCCAAGTCGGATTTCCGGCCCGACACCAGCGTCAGGCAAAAGCCGGAGAACACACTCGGCCCGGCGCAGGCCGAAATCATCCGGCGGCTCTGCGCCAAGGAGATCGAGGCCTTCGACTACCCCGACCGGAGCGACACGCTGAAGGAGGCCGTCCTGTGATCCGAAAACATCCCCGCTTCATGGCGGGCTGCGCGCTGATCGGCGGCCTCCTCGCCGTGGCGCTGACGGTGGCGCCCGCGGCTCGGGCCGAGGAGGTGGGCTCGGTGACGACGGCGTTCAAGCTTCTCGGTGCCAACCATCGCATCACCATCGAGGCGTTCGACGATCCCAAGGTCGAGGGCGTCGCCTGCTTCATCAGCCGGGCGCGCACCGGCGGCATCTCGGGCAGCCTCGGCCTCGCCGAGGACACCTCCGACGCCTCGATCGACTGCGAGCAGACCGGCCAGGTCAAGTTCCGCGCCGATCTCAAGGACGGCGAGGAGGTCTTCTCCCGCCGCGCCAGCATCCTCTTCAAGCACATCCAGGTCGTGCGCTTCTTCGACAAGCCAAGGAATGCCCTCATCTATCTCACCTACTCCGACAAGCTGATCGACGGTTCGCCCAAGAACAGCGTCTCGGCGGTGGTGATCCGGGACTGGCAGTGGTCCGCACCAGCATCCTCCACAGATCAGCCCGTCCAGTAACCCTGGTCGGCGGCGGCCCGGTCGACGTCCGCCAGCTCGCCGAGGCGCTGGCGCTCGCCCCCGAAGCGGTCGCGGCCGACGGCGGCGGCGATGTGCCGCTGCCCGGAGGGGCGAGGTTCCGCGCGGTGATCGGCGACATGGACTCGCTCAGCGGTCCCGCGGCGCTGCGCGACGCCGGCGTGCCGCTGCACACCCTCGCCGAGCAGGACACCACCGACCTCGAGAAATGCCTCTATTCGGTCGAGGCGCCGCTCTTCATCGGCCTGGGGTTTCTCGGCGGCCGGATCGACCACCACCTCGCGGCGATGAACGCGCTCGTCAAGTTCCACCGCCAGCCGGTCGTGCTGATCGGCGGCAGCGATCTCTGCTTTGTCTGCCCGCCCGAGCTGGAGCTCGACCTCGCGCGCGGAACCCGCGTGTCGTTGTTCCCGATGGGCCCCGTGCGCGGCCTCCGCTCCGAGGGGCTGCGCTGGACCGTAGCCGAACTGGACTTCAGCCCCGGTGGCCGCATCGGCACCTCGAACCAGGCCACCGGCGAGCGCCTGCGTCTGGCCTTCAACGCACCGAACATGCTGGTGATCCTGCCCGTCGGACTGCTCGCCGAGGTCGTCCACTTACTTCATCAAAAAAAATGAACTGAACGGTATGGTCAGGTGTTGACCCCGCCCGGCTGTGGGCTAGGTTGGCTACTGAACGAAACAGTTTCGTTCAGCAACGGCTCCCACCCCTTGGGTCGCCGAACTCAGGAGACCACGCTATGAAACTCACTTACACCCTTGCACTCGTTGGTTCTCTGGTTGCAGCCGGCGCGAGCACCGCAATGGCGGGCATGTCCTCGGGCTACGTCGAAACTCGCCAGCAGGCCGAGCAGCTCGACAGCCAGACCATCGGTCAGAAGCTCGCCAACGGCAGCCTGACCGAACCGCAGGTCGAACAGCTGATCCAGTTCACCGGCCTCTCGGCTGACGAAGCCAAGGACTACACCATCCCCGAGGTTACCGGGATGCGTTGGACCAACAATTAAGCTCTCTGTCGCGACGCGGCATTGATCGCGTCCCGCGATGCTACGCGCCCCGGAAGCTCCAGTGCCGTTCCGGGGCGCGCAAGAATCAGGTCGCCGGCGCTTCGGTGACCGAGACGGCGACGGCGCGGGTCATCGTCACCAGCACCCGCGACCCGTTGCCCCTGGCGGCGGCGAAGTTGCGAAGCTCCGGCGGAACGATGGCGCGGCGGGTCAGTCCGTCGGGCGTGCGGAAGCTCGCCAGTCCGGTAGCGGCATCGTAGTTGATGAGCGTCACCACCATGCTCTGGCTCGAGGCCGCCAGCGCCCCCGGACGCGCACCTTCGGGCGCCCGGCCGGCGACGACCGCCTGTTGCGCCTCGCCGGTGTCGGACGGGTCAGCCATGCTGGCGGTGACAGACTGATAGAAGTCGACTTGGACGTGATCGCCCTTGTTGACCTGCGCCAGGTTTCGGACCTCCGGCCCGGCATTGACCGTGAAGGTGCTGCCGTCGGCGTCGTCGCGCAGGGTGACGTCGCGTGTGCTCTGGTCGACCGCCTCGACGGTGGCCGTTGCTGTCGTCAGCGTCTCCTGCGATGCTTGGCTCTGCGAGCTCATTTCGCTGCAGCCCATCAGCAGCAATCCGGCCAGTAGCCCGATCGCATGTGTGGTTCTCATCTTGGTTCCCCCGGTTCTGAGCGCCGGGCCACGATTGTCCGGCGGGGCGTCAGTTAGCGAGCTTGCGGGTCGCTTGTCGAGCCGCGGATGCCGGATTCCTCAGCAGGCGGGCACGTTGACGGCCAGCCCGCCGAGCGAGGTCTCCTTGTATTTCGCATCCATGTCTCGGCCGGTCTGGCGCATGGTCTCGATGCACGCATCGAGGCTGACGATGTGCTGTCCGTCGCCGCGCAGCGCCAGCGACGCGGCCGAGACCGCCTTGATCGCGCCGAGCCCGTTGCGCTCTATGCAGGGCGCCTGCACCAGGCCCGCGATCGGGTCGCAGGTCATGCCGAGGTGGTGCTCCAGCGCGATCTCCGCGGCATTCTCGATCTGCGCCGGCGTTCCGCCCAGGACGGCTGCGAGCCCCGCAGCCGCCATCGCCGCCGCGGAGCCCACCTCGCCCTGGCAGCCGACCTCGGCGCCGGAGATCGAGGCGTTGCTCTTGATCAGCGCGCCGATCGCCGCCGCAGTCAGCAGGAACTCCGGCACCTTCGCCGGCGACGCGCCGGGGACGTGGTCGAGAAAGTAGCGCAGCGTGGCGGGAACCACGCCCGCGGCACCGTTGGTCGGCGCGGTGACCACCTGCGCCCCGGCGGCGTTCTCCTCGTTGACGGCGATGGCGTTGACCGCGATCCAGTCGTTGATCGTGTGCGGCGCCGTCAGGTTCTGCCCCCGCTCCGCCAAGAGACGCGCGTGGATCGCGCCGGCGCGCCGCCGCACCTTCAGCCCGCCAGGAAGGATGCCCTCGCCGGCGAGCCCGCGGTCGATCGCGTCGGTCATCACCGCCCAGAGCCGCGCCAGGCCGGCATCGACCTCGGCCGCGCTGCGCCGCGTCAGCTCGTTGGCGCGCTGCAGCTCGGCGATGCTCAGCCCCGTCGCTTCCGCCCGCGCCACCAGCTCGGCGGCGCTGCGGAACGGATGCGGCACCGGCAGACCGCCGGCATCCCGTGACGGCCGCTCCAGCTCCCGCGCCGTCAGCACGAACCCGCCACCGACCGAATAGTAGGTCTCCTGCAGGTGCAGGTTGCCGCTCGCGTCCCAGGCCGACAGCACCAGCCCGTTGGCATGACCCGGCAGCGGCGGCCCGTAGTCGAAGACGAGGTCGTGGGCCGCGTCGAAGGCGAGACCCGGCAGGCCCGGCGCCACGATCCGCCCGGTCTCCGCGATTGCGGCCAGCGCGCTCGCCGCAGCCGCGGCGTCGAAATCGCCGGGATCGAAGCCGGCCAGCCCCAGGATCACCGCCCGGTCGGTGGCGTGCCCCTTGCCGGTGAACGCGAGGCTGCCGTGCAGCCGGCAGCCGAGCCGCGCCGGCTCGCCCGCACCCGGCACCCGGTCCGCGCCGGAGCGCAGCGCCGCCAGAAACCGCCCCGCCGCCACCATCGGGCCCATGGTGTGCGAAGAAGACGGCCCGACGCCGACCTTGAAGATGTCGAATGCGCTGAGAAACATCGCCGCATTAGAAAGCAGCCGCCCCGGCCCTGTCACTCGAAATGCGACCCCGGTTGTCCGGCCCGCGGCAATTCGCCTTTCGGCGGCCGGGCAACGCGCCTATAACCTGCCCCACGCGAAAGGTCCGGAGGTCTCGACCGATGCCGCTTGCTCCCGCCGACACTGCCAAGCGCGCAGCCGCCGCGCGGGCGCTCGAGATGGTCGAGGACGGCATGACGCTCGGCCTCGGGACCGGATCGACCGCCGGCTGGTTCGTGCGCCTGCTCTCCGAACGGATGCGCGCCGAAGGCATCGGCGTCACCGGCGTCGCCACCTCGAGCGCCACCGTCTGGCTGGCGGAGGAACTCGGCGTGCCGCTGCGCAAGCTCGAAGACGTGGCGCACATCGACCTGACCGTCGACGGCGCCGACGAGATCGACGGCAAGCTCGACCTGATCAAGGGCGGCGGCGCGGCGCTGCTGCAGGAAAAGATCGTCGCGGCCGCCAGCCACCGCATGGTGGTGATCGCCGACGACAGGAAGCGCGTCGGCCACCTCGGGGCGTTTCCCCTGCCGGTCGAGATCGTGCGGTTCGGCTGGACGGTCACCCGGCAGGCGGTGGCGGAGCTCATCGCCGCGATGGACGTCGACGGCCACCAGGTGGACGTGCGGATGGGCAAGGACGGTCCGCTCGTGACCGACGAGGGGAACTTCATCATCGACCTGCATCTCGGACGGATCGGCGACCCGCCGCGGCTCGCGGCGGCGCTGAACGCGATCCCGGGGGTCGTCGAGCACGGTCTCTTCATCGGCATGGCCAGCGCCGTCGTGGTCGGCCATAGCGACGGCGGGACCGAGGTGCTGATCCGCCCCGGGTCACGCCATCCCGATCCTCTCGAAATCGCCGAGCTGATGCGCAACCAGGACGCGTGATGGCGGAGTTCGACTTCGACCTCTTCGTCATCGGTGGCGGGTCCGGCGGGGTGCGCGCGGCGCGCGTCGCGGCCGAGGCCGGCGCAAAGGTCGCGCTGGCCGAGGAGTATCGTTACGGCGGCACCTGCGTGATCCGCGGCTGCGTGCCCAAGAAGCTCATGGTCTACGCCTCGGGATTTTCCGACGCGTTCGAGGACGCGGCCGGCTACGGCTGGACGGTCGGTGAGCCGAGCTTCAGCTGGAAGGCGTTCATCGCCGCCAAGAACGCCGAGATCGCGCGACTGGAAGCCGCCTACCACGACCTCCTGCGGCGGGCGGGCGTTCAGCTCTTCAGCGTGCGCGCCACGGTGGCCGACCCCCATCGGGTGCGCCTCGCCAACGACGCGGAATACCGCGCCAGGCACATCCTGATCGCCACCGGCGCCAGCCCCGTCATGCCCGACATTCCCGGTGCCGAGCTCGCCATCTCGTCGAACGAGATGTTCGAGCTCGAGACCCGGCCCGACCGCATCCTGATCCTCGGCGGCGGCTACATCGCCTGCGAGTTTGCCGGAATCATGAACGGCCTTGGCACCCACGTGACCCAGCTCTGCCGGGCCGACCAGATTCTGCGCGGCTTCGACGACGACCTGCGCACTCACCTGGCCGAGGCGATGCGGGCGCGCGGCGTCGTGCTCGAGATCGAGCGCGAGGTGCGCCAGATCGAGCGGTCCGGCGCCCGCTTCAAGGTCACCGCCGACAACGGCCAGACACACCTTGTCGACCAGGTGCTCTTCGCCACGGGGCGCGATCCGAATTCCGCCGGGCTCGGTCTCGAGGCGCTCGGGGTCGGGATCGCCGCCAACGGCGCGATCAAGGTCGACGCGTGGTCGCAGACCGCGGTGCCCTCGATCTACGCGGTGGGTGACGTGACCGACCGCGCCGCGCTGACGCCCGTCGCGATCCGCGAGGGGCAGGCCTTCGCCGAGACGGTCTTCGGCGCGCGCCCGGTCCGGCCGGACTACGGCCTCATTCCGACGGCAGTCTTCACCCAGCCGGAGCTCGCCACTCTCGGCGTGACCGAGGCCGAAGCCGTGGCGCTCGGCCCCGCCGAGATCTATGCCGCGCGGTTCCGCCCGCTGCTCAACACCCTGGCGGGCCGGGCCGAACGCATGCTGATGAAGCTCATCGTCTCCGTCGAGAGCCGGCGAGTGCTCGGCGTCCACATTCTCGGGCACGGCGCAGCGGAGATGATTCAGCTCGCCGCGGTCGCGCTCGGCATGGGGGCGACCAAGGAAGACTTCGACCGCACGCTTTCGGTGCACCCGACCGCCGCGGAGGAACTCGTCACCATGCGCACGCCCATCCGCGTGGTGTCGTGATCCCGCGCGTCTTGAAATCGGGGGGTGCGGGGTTCACATCCGCACGAGCCCACAAAATTCACGAACCAAGGAGCACGGATGCCCTACAGCAACAACGGCGGACCCTGGGGAGGCGGCGGCAAGGACAAGAACGGCGCCGGCAAGGGTCCCTGGGGCGGCGACAAGGGTGGCCGTAACAACCCGGGCAACTCCCCGCAGGTTCCGGACATCGACGAGATCGTCCGCAAGGGGCAGGAACAGCTCAAGATCCTGATGGGTGGCCGCGGCGGCGGCAACCGCGGCCCCGGTCCGGCCGGCCCGGGCGGAGGCGGCGGCAAC